>NZ_JBBOXT010000007.1:0-13487 GCF_038007725.1 Bacillus sp. FSL W8-0640 | reverse complement strand
AAACGTTGCTTTAATCACATTCTTCTTTTGCGTTTGATTTCAAATGAATGAATAAAAGAATGAATAAAGTTTTTGTATTCTCTTTTAATCATTTAAGTTTCAAAGATTCTTTCTCTTCAATTCTTTTCGATTAACAAAACACAAATAAAGAAGAAGACAACAGATAACTATTCACTGCCTCCACTCTCTCATACGCATTAGATAGTAACAGTGTGGTATGCCTTGGTGTGGTGTGATGGTATCAACCCCATATAGCATTGCGTGTAGTCCATTAAGTATAAGACATCTAGAAATCTGATAGAGAGTTAATAAGAATATTAAATACAATATTATTATGAGAGTACATAGAAGACTATGTATGACCACCCTATCCCCCATTGTATAGCGGGCTATGTATGTCAGGGTATTGTATATAGGTAGTTACCTATTGGTAATATAGTGCGGGCTATTGGCTAATAGATATGGTGGTTTGGTACATATAAATATAGACACTATATAGCCCCCTGTTTTATATAGTAATGCCTTTGTGGGCTAACCACAATATATCCCCTAGTTATTTAGTAATCTCCTGCGGGAAACTTTTTCTTTTATATTCTATTACACGCTCATATCTAGAAGTCATGTAGAAAAGATGCGTTCTTGTTTCATATTTTTAACAACATTTGAAAAAAGATGTAATTTTCAGTTGACTCATGTTAATTAAACTGATAAGATAGAGATATCAACAGGAGGTGAGAACATGAACTGGCTAATCATTGCAGGAGTTATCGCATGCCTTAATCAATTCTCAGGATTGATTAAAAACATCTTAGATATGTATTTCAAGGTTAAAGAAGAAATACATAAGAGTCGCACCCACCAAAATGACGACTCAGAATAACCACAAGGGAGAGGGAAACCTCTCCTATTTTTTATGAGTTATAACGCATTTATAGTAAGTATTCTTTTAAAAGACATTGCGTCATTGTTTCATGATTTTTAACCAAATTTGAAAAAAGATGTAATTTTTAGTTGACTTAGTTAAACCAAACTGATAAGATAGAGATATCAACAGGAGGTGAGAACATGAACTGGCTAATCATTGCAGGAGTTATTGCGGGTCTTAATCAACTCTCAGGATTGATTAAAAATATCTTAGATATGTATTTCAAGGTTAAAGAAGAAATGCAGAAGAGTCGCACCCACCAAGATGACGACTCAGAATAACCACAAAGGAGAGGGAAACCTCTCCTATTTTTTATGAGTTATAACGCATTTATAGTAAGTATTCTTTTAAAAAATGATTTTCTTTTCTTTATACTTTTAAATAGTTTAAGCAAAGAGTGTATATCTTTATGAATAACGGAAATATAGCGACCTACATTTTTTGTATATTAGTGCGATTAATCCCGAATGAAACCGCATTGTTCCGCTCTGTTATGCGTATTTCTATACAGTACGCACACTTACCGAACTGTATTAATAGAATGGTAGCGAAATGAAGGAAGCGCCGTCTATGTGTTACATGATGCGTAAAAAGGTCGCCTGTCCTTGCCATAAAATATTACGATTGTGCGACTAAATTCTAACCCCCCGAGTTTCGGAAGCCGTCCCCGTCAGCCCTTCTGTGCTAATGAAACGCAAAAACACGAACATTATGCGACCGTATGATATTTAATATTCGTAAACTTTCGTATACATATTTCCGCTATTTGTAAACAAAATCTTAGCGATAGAACGGCGTCATATCAACGACTATATCCTATATCGTAAATATTGAATATAGTTTTTAATAGTTTACATCGGTATATTTTATCGACTGATTAACGCATTAAATAACGATATATTTGTCGTATATTTAACGTACATTTAGCTACATTAACAACCTATATTCGCATATTTTTAACGCTAAATATAGCAGAAATGAATCGGCTAACATATGATATCGTATATTTGTCGATTATTTACCGCACATTTAACGTACATTTTAGCGTATATCTATCGTTCTTTAGACTTCCAATCGCTACTTAATTGCATATTTTAGGCGTTTTTTATGTAATAAAATACGATGAATAAGGGGAAAATAGGCATAAAAATAGCACCGCCAAAAAAACTTTTCAAATAAAGTTGACATGACGGCGATATCAATGTTATAATAAATATGTGCTTGAGAGAGTACAATACTTTCGAAAGGAGGTTACGAAGTGGATATCGTGTTACACTTCATATCGACATACGGATTTGATATCGCTAAATACTTACTACCGTTCATTGCAGTCAAGTGGGAATTTGAGTACATAAACGAAGATGGTAAGAAAAAGCGTAGATTCAAAATCGCTAGTCGATTCTCAAGAAAGTAAAATAGCGTAGGGCGTGTGACAGCACGCTCTATCTATTACTTAATTATAACACGAAATATTCACGAATATACTATGAAAAAGAATCGAAATATAACGTTCCTAATCGTATTCGCATTCATATTTATGTGCGTAGCGAAAGCATTCGGAAATCTCTACGTCGCATCATTCGGCGTTATTTTCGCCCTATCAGTAGCCGCAGCGATAATCACCGAAATGGTAATAAGGGCACGTTATAAATAAACGAATATACACCGTGTATGCGGACATAAAAAAGGCGGTACGCATCAATTTGCGTCCGCTTCTTGTTCTTTTAGATATATCTTGTTCTTCCCTCTATACATTACTAATAATTGGGAATTTGAAATAAAAACTTTTACTTTCTCATTAAAGATTTTCTTTTTACAACATCTTGTTTGTAGAATAGTTTATCGCGAGTTGTCTCTTTAATCGGTATTAGTTTTCCCTCTTTTACCAGTTTGTTTAAATACTGTCTAGAACACCCGAGAATATCTAATGCTTCCGATGAATTTAAAACTTCATCTTGTATAAATTTTGTTAGTTGTTCTTTTGTTTCAAATTTAAACATTCTTCTTCTCCTTTATATACAGGATAATCATATTAATCAACATTAAAAATAGAGCTATTGCAGCAAAGATAATATAGGTATACTCCCCAGTACCTAGGTTGTTATAATCAAAGGTTGTTAAAACAAAAATCAGAAATATAGCTATAGGGATATTTTTCCATATAAATTTTTTCATAATTAGTATGAATGTGTTATAATCTTAGGTATAGGAGAGGTTTCCCTCTACCTTGTGGTTATTCTGAGTCGTCATCTTGGTGGGTGCGACTCTTTTCTCTTTAACCTTGTAGTATGTATCTACACTGTTTTTAATCAGTGCTGATAATTGATTCAAGGTTGCTACAAAACCACCTAAAATTACCCACAAATTCATATTTTCACCTCCCTTTCTTTATATCCTTATAATAAACCTCAAGTTCACACAAGTCAACCGAAGCGGAATTTCCTTAAATTGGTTAAAAAGTATAAACAACAAAAAAGCGATAGGTTGGTTAATCCTAGCACTTTCTTTTGTTCTATATATTTATATAGATATCTAATGCGGTTGTGGTATCGTCGGTTTCCGTCCTATGCCGTTAGCGGGGGGGGGGAGATTCCCTTCGTCATTTCCGACCGTTTCCGCATTCATCTTGCTCTTGCCCGTTCATTTCGCTAAAAGGTGATACATTCCTACACAACTACAATATAGCATTCTCTATGCGGTGTTTCATATAACTTCATTGCGTGGTGTCCGCATGTTCCTTATATCGGCGTCGCATTTAGCGAGTGGTATCGCCGTGGTATTCCATTAATTACATTATGTGACTTCGTCTCTTATTGCGCAACCTTTAATTTCCACATAAATACAAAATTTTACTGTAGTCTATTCGAAAATGAAGGTTGTTTTCATATTATATATTAATATACAGATAATTCAAACACAATAAATTCCAATATTAGAAGACAACTCCCAATGTTCCGAGAGTCTTTCCCTTTCACATTAATCTATAACGGCATAATAGGGCATATAACGGACGATAATAGTTTCAAATATAAATAAACCACTAGACACCTTATTAACTCATATACGAGCATCTGGAAAGCCGTTGTATGATTTCTCAGCTTATAGTCAGCACGCCCACTACTTGAAAAATCATAAATCATTCTTTTTCTCTCCAACCTCGCCAAACTCTCGCGTTATATCTATCAACTCCCTTTTGAATCCATTTCTTATTATAATTCGAAGTACCGATAGTATAGCCGCCCTCCTTCTGGACTAACTTTGCAGGTATATTATCGTTGTTCATCGCATCTATTTCTAATCTTTCTTTTCTTCGCTCTTGTTCTTCTTTTGCCATTTGTTTGCTTCCCGCAACTATTGGCATCTTTCTACCCCTTTTAACCGCCTTAACTATTCCACTATCTTTTTTAGCCCTCTTCCTAGCCTTCTTCCTTTCTTTCTTCTTCATTACTTTTTGTATCTTTCCATGTAAAAGTATTCAACTGTTGTAGTTTCTTATTTTTATCAATCATGATTTCACTCTCGCTTTCCCTTACTTCTCCTTACTTTTACACATCTTCTTTTTCTTTAATTTACTTTGATATCCCTTTTCTTCCATTCCCCCTATATAGATTATTAATCTATATTTCCTTTAGATTCATTTTTCTCTATCTCTAGTTAGTGGTATTTATCTATATTTTCCTCTAGCCGCGGATAGTGGTAGTTATTTTCTCTTAATCTCTTAAAATCTCTTGACTTTTCTTTGACGCCCTTTACCATGCTAATCCGAGGCAGGGAGGGAAGTTGACAGACTTATCCCCTATGCTGAAAGACTACAAAAAGTAATCTAACAGAATAGAAAGATAAGCGTCTTTACCATGCCGCACCTCGTTGGTCGGTCAGAAGACCCTATTCACTCAGCGGTTTTCACCGCATACGCCCTTTTTCTCGGCTTGTCCCCGTAATATCGTCCCTACGTGACAGGCTGAGCGTATTCCCTAGCACCGTAATGCTAACGATAACCCCCCGAACCTTTTAGACTACACGCCTCGGCAAGTTCTCGCCGTGCTCGCAGCCGACGGAATAGGACGCCCCTGCGAGTTGGATTAGTTTGCAACGGTTAATCCGTAACCTGTCGATTTTTTAAAGTACGTCGTCTCGACGTTCCTTCGTGGTTTGGCTTCCACGTTTCAACTTAATATTGAACACAAAAAAGCGATACCCTAGTAACCCCCACCGTACGGGATTAAAAGAGTATCGCTCAATAGACTGTATATGCAGCAAATTCCACTTGCAGAATGTTGGCATAGTCGATATAATGAATACATAAATTTAATCCAGTAGGTTCGTACTGGAAGCCGTATTCAATCGTTGGTAGCGAGAGAATACAACCACAAGTCGTTCGAAGTTGGTAGCTACGAGCGGCTTTTTTACGTTCAATATTAAGTTGTATCCATTGTAACGCCATTTTTCTACTAAAATCAAGTTATTTTTTGTATTAAACCCGACGCGATGTCAGTATTCGTCGCATATCATCGCCGATAAGCGCATTCTGACGAATCTTCGCGACTACTACCCGCGATCCAAAAGGTATCGGCTCAGAATCGTTAATCTCAGCGTATTTTCTTCCCTATTAATCGCTCTTTTACGCCCTCTTTCTTCGCTGCGTGCAAAAAAAAAAAAATAGGGAAACCCGCCAAGGCTTCCCGTATCTTCGCTATTATCTTTTCTTTTTCTCTTCTCAATCCTTATAATTCTCGCCATATTTTTCGAACAGATCATACAATGCAAGCTCTACTATATCTTGCTTATCTAGTCGGAATTTTTCTGCGAATTCGTCAAGTGCTTTTCCTACGCCCTCATTGACATTTAAAGTTTTGCGCATCTTCTTTTGAGGCTCTATTTCTTGCTTAACTCTTATATACAGATCATTAATACTATGCGATGTCTCTGCCACGCCTTCGCGCGT
Organism: Bacillus sp. FSL W8-0640; assembly: GCF_038007725.1. Classification (NCBI taxonomy): domain Bacteria; kingdom Bacillati; phylum Bacillota; class Bacilli; order Caryophanales; family Bacillaceae; genus Bacillus; species Bacillus sp. FSL W8-0640. The sequence continues at coordinate 7,617 of NZ_JBBOXT010000007.1, read as the reverse complement.
TGTTGCTACGGTATTTATAGCATCTTTAATCGTTTCCCATTCATTAATCATATCACGTAAAGTACTTACTTCATGCGGTGTTAATGCGTTATGCATTTCATCTTTTGTTGACACATCGATCGTTCTTTGCACGTTAACCTTACGTTGCTCACGCGTTTTACGCACGTTAACGAAGTCTTGTATGTCTCTTTCAAGCGGCTGATCACCCTCGCCTACGAAGTGCCACCCTTTATCGCCACTATTACGATATTCATAACCGAGGCTTCTTAATGTGTCTCGCAGCTTCTTCTCTCCTATACCTATTTCCTTTGCTAATACGGCACTCTTCGTTGTTACCAATGCCTTCAAAACGTCTCCGATCTTCATAAATACGTCCTCCACTTCTTACTAATCAATCACACATACGTTACTCGTTTCACCTTCATACGTTGTTTATTTCATATTCTACACTTGTACAAGTTATACCTCCATCTAAATTTGCGATTTAATGACCATATACCTACGAAACAAAAGATAATCGTCTTAAAATCGACTTCTCGGCGACACAATTTACATATCAACAAAAAAAAGAGGGCGAAGTCCGAAGACCCCGCCCAGTTTCGCTATTATTTAGTTGCCGAAGCCTTTACCGTTTCTTTCTCTTTTACAGTTTCATCACCTAAGATGTATAACGTGCCGTCAGCCTCAGGGAATGCATTGAATGTGATATTTGCGATACGCTCGTTGTCAGGATCGAACGTATAATCAGGATCAGCTGACGCCGCTGCGTTTGGTACAGTGATCCAGTCATTCGGCGTAGTGTCAGGCGCAGTCGGTTTAATAACCATTTTCTTCGCAGTCGATAACATATCGAATCCCGCTTGCGCAGATACGAATAACGCTTGCTTCTCCCCGCTCTCTACGAATTTAGAGTTTGGCATTACTTTTGATAATCGCTTTAGATCGTGTAATGCGAATGGTACAGTTGTTTCAGCCTTACGACCTTTCATGATCGATTTCACAGGCGTCTCACCGTATTGATCGACCGTAACTTCTTGTACAGATGTAGATACACCGAATGAGATACCACCTTTCGTGATATCGAATTTAACCATGTCTTGTCCTTCACCGTATTCTACGATTGCAGCACCGATCGGTACATTGATTGTGTTTGATTTAGCCATAATTATTACCCCCTGATAGTTAGTTGAAAGTTTAGCGAAAAGATAGGACGTTTCGCTTCGTCCGTTCCCGTCCATATCGGTTGGGATTGTAATGCTTGTATTTTCGAGACCGACCAATCGCCGATCATAACGTCTTTTTTATACTTGAATTCTTCGTACAACTCGTACGCTTTCGTTTCTGCCGTTGCTACATCGCCAACGCTCCCACGCACTAAGAACTGTAATGTCGGCTGCCTTACGCCCGTCTCTCGTGTAGGCATTCCGCCATGTAGTACGATCAAGACGCATTCATCTTTCGACTTCGTAGGATATGTGTAGGCGTAGTATGTATTCGGTATGATCGATTCGACGTACGTTTTAACGTCTTGTGCTCGCATACTACCTCAATCCTTTCTGAACACCTTCGCCCAACCACTGTAAGTACTTTTGTGACTCACCTTTAATTGGTCGCTCTAAATACTTACTACCGACCGCATAACCGTTAAAAGATCCCGTAGAACTCGGCGTATACGACCATTCGTGCATGGCTATTGCGTAATTAAAATTACCGCGTCCGAATGCCGAGAACGAAACTTCTCCGATTACTTGATCGCCTTGTTGTTTGACGGTCTTTTTATGTGATTTACGTAGACTGCTCGTATCGATAGGCGCAATATTTGACGAGATCCTAGCGAGATCATCTACGCAATCCTGCATAGCTTGTTTAGTCGAATGTTTAACGTCGTTTGCGATCCGATTCATATTTCCGTCGAAGCTGCTAAAATCGATTGTGAATCCTGCCATTAAATAAACACCACCGTCAGCAACGGCTTACCCGTGAAATCCCGCTGAATTGTAATGTTTTTCGGATTGCCTTTGTAAATCGTTCCTGCTTCGTTGACGTACTCGATTTCATCTTCGTAACCGATATCAGCTAGCTTGTCTAGCAATAATTTCAGATCGACAACGATCGTTGCGCCGTGCATTTGACTATTTCGATCCGTTGTGGTGTGCGATCCCTCGACCGCACGACATGTAAGTTCGGCTTCTTCGATCCCTTCGGGTTTTCCCCACATGTCGAGATCTCCGACCGCTCTTCGTCTAGTGACTGTTTGTTTTAATGGTACGATTGCCATTACGTAAGCCACCCCACATTACGACCTGATACATGTAGATCGTCGTTTACTTCTTCAATAAGCTCTACTACACTATCAGGAATAAGATCTTTTAGTGGCTGCCCTACCGCACTAGATACATTGTTTTCTTTAAACGTGAAAGAACCTACTCCCGTAACACTGAATGACGCAATACCATGCTGCTGCATTTTGTTCGTGTCGTTGTAAACGATAGCTAGATAGGCCGCGAATTCGTATATTGCGTTATCAGGGATTGTATTACCCTTGAATTTTTTCTTTAGCGTTCTATCTGCCGCATTCATAAGACGAACCCTTTTGTCGTCGTCAGCGTCGTGCCAGTCCTCATTGCTGATTACGTAAGCATCGATGTGCTCCGTTGCTTCTGCAATTCGATCCATATACCACGACCTCCTATATATGAAAATCGACTAGAGCCGAAGCCCTAGCCGATCAGTTTCGATTATTTTCTTTTAGTAGAAAGACCCGTAATCTTAGCGTGGGCTGCTTCTTGTAACATTTCTAGCGTGTACTCACCGACGATCATTCCTTGCATGTAGTCGCCTTTCTTACCTAAGTAAGTGTGAGCAAATTCACGCGTTTGTAATGGACGGATAGATAAACGATTCGCGTCGATTACTAGGATTTCGCCCGCAGGCATGTTGTTATTTAGTACGATCTCAGCGTTACCGAAGTCTGAGATATAGTGGTCTACTACACTTCCTCGTCCGTTGTCCATACGGTCTAAGCGAATTGATGCATTATCGAAGTTAGATATAGCAATCTTTTGTGTAGCACCTACGATAATTTTGTAGTTACCGCTAGCAGTAGGACCACTTTTCTCGAAGATTGCTCGGAATGCTTCGATTAGATGCTCGTCTGAGATTGCTGCGCCGTTAGCTTTGATCACATTTGTCTGAATGAACGAACGTACCCCGCGCATCATACGCTTGTTGCCTTTTTCGTACTTAATGCCGTTGATTACCGCTTTTTCTAACGCTAGCGCTAGTTCTAGTTGTTTCTTTTGCTTTTCTTTCTCGTACTCATTATCTACGCCATGCTGAGTGACCGCCATTGCCGTACCCGTGATCTCTACAGTCTCGTCGAAGATTTGTGTAAGGTTAGAAACTCGCTTACGTGGCTTGTGACGAACATCGCGAGCGTCTGCCCCCTCTTCGCCTTCTACGAACATTACTTCTACTACTTCACCAACTTCCGCAGCAGCCGCAACCGTATCAGCGTATCCACGCAATACTGTTAACTTTTCGCCTTCGACTTTAGCTACTAAGATTAACTCTTCGCCGATTCGGATTACTTGACGAGATCGGAACGCTTCGCCGTTTTCTACTTCGATAGATGTAGCATCAGCAGTTAAAGCCGCCGTCAATGCGCTCTCTTGTTCGAACATTTCATCTTCGAACCAAACGTGCTCAACGTTCGTTACTGGGATTCCGAATCCTACTAGATTTAACATAGGTGTTTGTAATGGGTTTAATAGCAGCATTTCATCTGCTACACTCTCTTGCTTACCGATTAGATCTTTTGAATATACTACCATTTATAATTTCCTCCTTAGAATTAGAAAAAGCCGCCCGATTATTGGCGACTTCTCTTTGTTTATATTAGTAGGCGATTAGCCTACAGATATTAGTTACTTCTCGAATCTTGTGGGTATTTGTCTATACTTTAGAAGTTTATTCCAGTCGTTATCGTTTGGCGGTACGGGAATATCTCCGATACCTGCCGCATTCTGCATAAGAGGACGAGCACCCTTTCGACTTCTAAAACGCTCGTTCATGAAGTCTACTGCCCACTTATTCTCGCTTTCGATTTGTAGGATCCCTACGACGGCTTCGAAATAATCACGTAACCCTTGCTCTGCCTTTTTACGCAGTGGATCGACTTTATTTTTGCGTACGGTCGGCACAATGTTAGTACGCCAATCATTTGCAAGATCATCGAGTGTTATCGTACCTGCTAGATTCGCCGTTGCGTAATCCTTAGCTTTTGTGTATTCGCCCTCGGCGATCCTCAACGCAGCCTGAGCCTTTTCGATCTCTGCTAGTGCTGCTTTCTTTTGCGTCGCTACCTTTTTCCCCGCAAATTCTTGCTTTAGGATATCTTCATATGCTAGCGTAGCTGCCGTCACATCCTCTTTTGCGGCTTGTACCTTTTCTCGATAGCCTGCGATAAACTCGTGAGCCTTATCGTTTTGTACCGAGAATTCATCATATAGTTTCCATTCCATCTTTTATCTCTCCCTTCGTATTTCCTTCTAGTAATCTGATACACTTACGTAGCAGTGAGATTAAAATTTCCCGCCACTTCGGTATGTGTTTTATTTGTACTTCTTCGGGTTGCTCTTCTTGTAACCCATAAATATCGATCAAAGCCGCTTGTGTCCGCTCGTCCTCGAAGCCTTTTATCGTTTCGCTCGTTTCCTCAGGCGCTTTATAGTGGCACATGATGTCAGGAGCTCTTAAACATGCTTTATATACATCTTCTGTACTCGTATGTACGTCAAACGCCGATACGTCGTCGCAGTTCATCATTATGATCGTGCGAATCTTCTCTTCGATTGGCTCGTCTCGTAAAGGTAAAATATTCTGTGCTATTGCGTAATTGTCTTCGTAAATATGTGTACATAAAAACCGTACCTCTCGCAGTTCGTGAACGTTACAAACAACTAGTGTACGCATGTAGGACTGACCTTCCTTTGCAGATCGTTCATCAATCGCTGCGTGTCGGTACTATAGAACCAAGCATCAATCTGTTCGAAATTCTCTTCGCCAACAAATTGAACAACGCGCTTTACGTTATCTTGATTCGCTATTGATCGCCCAACTTCCCATGCGCTTACACTTTTTGTGTCCACGCCAACAAGATCGGCAAATTGTTTTTGGGTTACTCCCATTAATCCGCGAATTAATTTTAATTTGCTGCTATTTAGCTGATACACCTTATCGCTCCTTTACGTATTGATATCTTAAATAAAAAGTAAGACGTAACCGTCAATGGTGTACTACCACAGGCACGGGAAATGTGATCTTATCGCTCTGAGTAGCGATGAAGAAACCTGCGGCAATACTGAATAATAATCCGAGGTATCGGAATACAGAAATAATCGATAACAAGTCGCCTATCCCTTACATACTATAGATACGACTATCTAGGTATTAATTGTATGCATTTTAGAATTTGTTACAGTTTTTTTAGTTTTTGATACATAGAGTTATTCCCCGCAGCCTGTTACATAAACAGATTGTCGTTGTCGTATCGATCCTTAATACCTGCGCTCCCACGCGGTTTTTGCGGTATGATCTTCCAATCAGGCGCTAGTTCTGTGTTTAAATTAACCACTACGAAATCACGCCCATACTTCACCCTAGCTTCTCTTAAAATTTGCATTAGGTATGATGTTCGCTCACCTTTCGATAGTGGTTTAGTCGCTTCTGCCTCGTATGCTGCGTCTAGATCGGCTATTTTGGCATTTGTATTTTCGGCATTACCTTCGATAGTATTCCAATACGTTGTTTTGTTTGTTTTCATCCTTAAACCCTCCGATTATTTTTAATATGGTATGTGAAATTTTTAAAAATCTAGCACATGATCGATTGACAACGTGCGATAGTAAACTAACATCTTGTTCATTTACTTTTTACAGATGTGGAATTCTGACGTATCTTTCATTCTTCTGCAATAGGTATGTATCTCGATAAGATGAGCCGACTTACCGCCGTTTAGTACACTGCAATTTGGTATTAACTCTAGTTCTTGCGTATTTGTTTGCATTTTATAGCCTCCATTTTTATAATTTCCTGCGGATCATGTACAATTTCCGTATGTCGATTGTTTTCGATTTGCCTTCGCATCAAAACGCCATAACCGATAGGTCTTCGCTAAGATCTGACGCGATTTCTATCGAATTCCCTTCGGTATTTTCCGCAGCCTTTTCTCTCTTCGCTACTGCCTGTGCTTCGTTGATCTTTGCCGATTTCTTATGTAACTCTTTTAGTTTCGAGTGATCCTTCGCTTCTTTCTCTTCGATCCATTTCATACGCTTCTCATAATTAACCGCAGCACTTGGAAATGCTTCGAAGACTTGCGCCTTCTTCATTGGTACGTGCGGTACATAGCAGTGATTCCCGCCTGTGTTCGCAGTCTGTATGGATATTAAGCCGACCTCTACGAGTTTCCGAATATGTGAGCGAAGAATATTTATAGATTTGTCGTATTTCTCCATTAACTGGTGTTGCGTTGGGTAGGCGTAGCCTTGTTTTTCGTTGTACCAATTCGCTATGATCGCATATAAAAGCGACATTTCAATCTTGTAACCATCGATCCATTGATAATAGTTGAGATCCTGCGGTACTTTATAGAAACTCATGCCTGCATTCTTTTCCTTTGGATTATATACTTCTGTCTTCGCATTACTTTTTAATTCAGCCGTATTCTTTTGACCCTTTCTTTTTGTTTTATCTTCTATACGCATTAGTTCCCATCCCCTTCAATTCATTTCATTGCTGCGTGATTTCTAAAAGAAGAGAAACCCTTTTCTTCTCTTTTCTTTTAATAGATCTAGTTCTTTTCTAGTTAACTGTCAGGTTTAGACAGTACACACTAACTATTCTCATTTTTAACACTCACTGGTTTCGTACCGTAGGCACTCACTGTTTTCAATTTTAATGTTAGGCACTCACTGTTTTGCCCTTACACGTACATAAACGCGGTACGATTTTAGTTTCGACTGATTTCGTTTATAGATTTGTATTTAATAACGAAAGATAATAAACGATATTCTATGCGTTATTTTGAATAGAAAGGATTACGCCGATAAATAACTGATATTTCTTAAACGCCTCAGATTCGTTTGTATGACGTTTTATGCGCTATAGATACAATAGAGCTCGAAATATAGGGAATACCGCTTATTTAGCAATCTGCGTAATTACAGGTGATAGGATTCGCTAGGGGATTTCGTAAGGATTCGCTAGGATTCGCTAGGGTATCGATGGGCTATTTCGTAAGGCTTTTCGGTAGGATAGTAATAGGAAGGCGATACAATCTAGTAGCTGCTGCGGGAAATCTACGCCCTGAGTTAAAAATGATGCGCGCTTTTTGAATACCATTGCTGCGAGGGGGGACGGCGGCGGCTTGGGGGGATTCGGAAATTTTCGATTTGGGTTGGCTCGTCGGTGAATATCAAATTCATTTCGATGAATAACGAATACAACAGAATGACATTTTGTTACTTTCGACTTTCTCTTCGAAACGTTGATTTAAAAGCATTCGAAAGACTTTCGCAATCAATTTAATTCGATAAAAGTTTTATGCACAAAAAG
>NZ_JBBOXT010000006.1:0-14515 GCF_038007725.1 Bacillus sp. FSL W8-0640 | reverse complement strand
GAAAAGAATTGAAGAGAAAGAATCTTTGAAACTTAAATGATTAAAAGAGAATACAAAAACTTTATTCATTCTTTTATTCATTCATTTGAAATCAAACGCAAAAGAAGAATGTGATTAAAGCAACGTTTTGTTTCGTGCATAAAACTTTTATCGAATTAAATTGATTGCGAAAGTCTTTCGAATGCTTTTAAATCAACGTTTCGAAGAGAAAGTCGAAAGTAACAAAATATCATTCTGTCACATTCGTTATGCATCGAAATGAATTTGATATTCACCAAGCCGAATCCCAAATCGAAAATTTTCGAAACCCCCCAAGCCCACGGGCGACCACCCCGCAACAACGGTATTCAAAAAGCGCGTACCATTTTTAACTCGAAGGGTTTACACGCAGCAGCCTATACGGAGTTTTGCGAAGTCTTACGAAACTCATACGGAATCTTATCGCCTACAATTACGCAGATTGCTAAATTAACGGCATTATCTATACCTTGAGTTTTATCGTACTTCTAGCGCATAAAACGTCATACAAACGAATCTGAGGCGTCTAAGGGGTATCGTCCTTTCTATCGAAAATTAACGCAGGGTTATCGTTTATTATCTTTCGTTATTAAATACAAATCTATTAACGCAATCAGTCGAACCTATATATTTATGTAATTGTCTTATGCGTAAAATCCCCGATAGAATTCGACCTTTGAATTCGTGTCGGATATATTATCTTTATAAAAATAAATCTTTATAAGCCTAATTCTTTATACCGTATGATACATCAGCTATAAGACCGCTGATTAATCAGCCATAGGACAGATGATATATCAGCTATCATGTGCGCTTGTAAGAGTAAAACAGTTAGTGTTAAATCGATAATAGTTAGTGTCTAACATTAATATCGAAAACAGTTAGTGCCTACGATACAGAAACAGTGAGTGCTAAAATCAATAGTAGTTAGTGCCTACTGTCTAAAGTTGACAGTTAACTAGAAAAGAATTAGATCTATTAAAAGAAAAGAGAAGAAAAGGGTTTTTTCTTCTTTTAGAAATCACGCAGCAATGAAATGGATTGAAGAGGACGGGGATTAATGCGTAATAGAAGAATAAAAAAGAACGTAGTTATATTTTTTTAGTTATAGTTCTTGTAAATCTAGTTGACCTGCAGCAGGCTGCGTATAAGAAACGCAATGTACTTTATATGCGAAATGCAGCTTACCGCCAACTCATGCGCAGTTTATAGGTAAATTGGTGCGTTGATACCTCCACCGCAAACTATGCGAAGACTTATACGAAGCCCTAAATTGTATTGTTGCGACTATCATTCGAACTTATCGCCTACCATTCGCACACATATCTCATTATCTACAAACGTCTTATACGTCCTCTAACGCTATTTTAACGGTGTTTAACACATTAAAGGCCTATCGCATTAGGTTGATAATCAGAACGTCATACAGGCGAATCTGAGAGGTCTAATTATGTCGTATCTCAATTAATCTCGTAGAGCGTGACGGAGTTACCCAAAATCTCCGCATATACTAAAAACCACACTATAAAAATTTCACATACTGAACTTAAACCCTTAGACAACAAAGCGGCAGTAAGTTGCATACAGAATCGAAGAAACTACTAAAAATAGCAGCAGTATTAAGGATGATAGATGTTATAGGAGTATTCTTAGATATTATGGGAGCATCCTTAGATATTATAGGAATATTTTTAGAATAAACCTATATATGCTCGCGTTTATGTACGTGTAGGAAACCCCTACAGAGAGGCGGAGCATAATGGAAAACGGTATAAATAATATGATTATCGTAACAGACTCGTACGGTCGTCAAAAAACGATACTTGCGAATCACCTACCGAAAACACCTAAGTTTTTCGATGACGGGCACTTCGAGCAGTTAGACGGACTACTAACGTATGAATTTAGTACGCTAGCGAGCGATCCCGATACGCAGCATTTAATCGCAGGGAACAACGTTATCGTACGAAACAAAGATCGTAAGTTAATGCTATTTACGATTATTCGTACAGTAGAAGAACGAAAAGACAATAAGTATGTACGTCGAGTATTCGCAGAAAATGCGGCGGTTGATGACTTATATAATCACGTCGTAGACGGTGAAGAGTTAGTCGCAGTTAGCGTTAAGGATGCAGCTACAAAAATCCTAGCGGGCAGCGGTTGGCAATTAGGAATCGTAGATTATGCGGGATTACAAAACGTTAACCTTCGCGAATATCCTACGGCATTAGCTGCGTTACATCAGATTCGCGATCAGTACGGTTTAGAAATGGAATTCACCGTTTCATTTATGGGTATGAAAGTGCGAGATCGTTTCGTACATCTAGTTAAGCGACGCGGTAACGTTACTGGGAAGCGATTCACGTACGGAAAGGATCTAACAGGCGTAACGCGAGAAGTAGATCGATCCGATATCGCAACGGCGGTTATTCCGATCGGTAAAGCTGACGAGACAGGGAAGCGCCTGACGATCGAAGCATTCGAGAATATCCACGACGGCTATGTATCACCTAAAGGGCAAAAGTGGGTAGGCGACGAGCACGCAATGCAGCTATACGGAAAGAACGGAAAGCACCTATTCAAACGATTAGATTTAAGCAGCGTAGACAACGAGTACGAGCTAATGAAAAAGGCAGTCGAAGAGCTAAAGCGCGTTAAGCAGCCGCGAGCAACATACGAAGCTAGCGTCTTATTACTGGAATCGTTAACGGGCTATGAGCACGAAAAGGTACGTCTAGGCGATACGATCTTAGTAAAAGATACAATGTTCGAGCCTGCTCTCGCAGTTAATGCGCGCGTTATCGCAATCTACCGATCATATACGAATCCTACGAAAGACTACGTATTACTGGGCGAATTCGTACCGCTAGTGATCGATAAGAATAGACAAATCGAAGCGATTCAAGAAACGATTAATCAAAATATGACGAAGTGGGAGCAAGGCGGCGAATTCGTTTATAAGAGCGCCACTGAGCCACTACCTAGCAAGAGAACACCCGATATGCTATGGCTAGATACTTCGAAGCAACCAAACGTTATGAAACGTTGGGACGCTGAGAAAAAACTATGGGTTAATGCGTCGGTAACTACGCCCGAAGAAATCGGAGCAGAAACGCCAAAAGGTGCGCAGGACAAGGCGAACAAAGCCGAAGAGACTGCAATCGCAGAAGCAGCGGAAGACGCGGCGATCAAAGCGAAGAAGGCCGAAGAAAAGGCGATCGAAGTAGCCGAAGAAATGGACGAAGAGATTAAGATCGAAATGAAGTCATATGTCGAAGGACTAACGGAAGAAGTCGAAGCCGAAGTCAAGAAACATGCGGATCAAAAGGCGAAAGACGCCGAACTGAATGCGAAACTATTCGCGGAAGGTTATGCGGAAAAAGAGTGGCATTACGGTGAAACACCGCCCGAAGATCTCACGCAGATATGGTTCGATATGTCAAGTACACCAAACAAGATCCGCAAGTATAACGAAAAAACAAAGAAATGGGAAGCAGCTTCGCCAACATCGCCGAAGGATATCGGAGCGGAAACACCTGCGGAAACATTGAAGAAGGCGCAGGACGAGGCAAAGAAGGCACAAGACGCAGCGATCAAGCAAGCCGAAGAAATGGACAAGGCTCTAAAAACAGAATCCGAAAGACTAGCGCAGCAGGCGCAAAAGGATGCAAATGCGCATACTGATAGTGTTACGAAGCTAGTCGAAGAGGCGCTTAAAAAGGATTCGCAGGATAAGGCGAATGCAGCTAAAGAGGGCGCACTAAGCGAAGCTGATCGCCGCATCTTAGAAGCAAAAAAGGAAGTCGAAAGAAATGCGGCAGCAGACGCAAAACTAAAAGCCGATGCAGCACAAAAAGCCGCTACGGATAGAGCGAATGCAGTTAAGAACGAAGTAGAAAACTTCGCTAAAGATGCGGGGAATATTACGCAAGGTACACTCGCAGCACAAAGACTACATGGTGTTACGATCAGCGGTAAGAATGCGAAGATCGTCGATATCGATGCGGGGAACATTACCGCAGGTACACTCGATGCAGCTCGATTAAAGGCGGGATCTATTAAAGCGGAATTACTAGAGTTCGGCGGTCGTGCTAGAGACGTAGCCGAAAATCGTCCCGTTACTTATTCGGGTGGGAATGGATTTAGTGTAAACGGCGGAATGACTTCGAGATACAACGGAGCGGGAAGTAGTAGGGCGGATAAATTCCCGTGCACTATGTCTCTAGATTTCGGGACTGTTATCGGCGAGTGTGTACGCATTCAGTGGACTTCGTATTATTCGAATGATGCACGTTATGCAGCACGTAGTTATAAGTTAGAAACTTCGCTAGACGGCACGAACTGGACGACGTGGGCAGATGTTACAAACAACACAAACCCGATCGTAAGTCATGGCGTAGTAGGTAACGGACAAGTTCGATATGTTCGACTAACTGTACGTGCACCACAAGAAGGGCAGACAAGCGTTAATGTGGCTAACTTCGAAGTACATTCGGTACAGGCAGGAACGATCGTTACGGGGGACGCAATCATAACAGGTCGCATCGATGCTACGAAAGTAAATGTAGATAATCTTAATGCTAATAACATTACGTCGGGTACTATGACTGCTGATCGAATTAATGGCGGTACGATCAACGCAGCGAATACGAATATTATCAACTTAAATGCAGGTAATATCACGAGCGGTACGATCGATGCTTCGAAGATCACCGTTACGAATATGAATGCGGCAAACATTACGTCAGGTATCTTAAATGCGGATCATATTGGATCAAAGTCAATTAGTACGTATAAATTAACGGTAGGGGATTTTACGAATTACTGCGTTAATCCTAAATTCGAAAGCGGATCAAATGCGGAATGGGACGGAATCAACGTACAGGCACATAACGCAGCGGGCGTACCTGCGGGATCGCCTACGGGACACGTTGGCAGAATGACTGGACGAAGAGACGCTACATGCGGTGACCTATATACGGCGGAGCAGGACGAGTTATTTTATGTCGAATTCCAATCGGCACATATTAGCGGAAGTAATCAATTCGCTATTGGTATGATCTGCTATGACAAAGATAAGAAGCCAATTGGATACCCTGCCGTACGTAGAAATGCGGGAGGTTGGTCACGCACTACGGGCGAGTTTATGACACCTGCAAATACAAAGTTCGTCAAAGTATGGGCGCAAATCAATGCATTCGAAAATCATGGCGATTGGGTATTCACTGACGTTGTAATTCGAAAAATGACAGATTCGAAACTACTCGTAAACGGATCGGTACACACAAGTAAAATCGCAGCAAATGCGGTAACTGCCGAAAAGGTGGCGGCGAATGCTATTACTGCGGATAAGATCGCAGCAAACGCAGTCAACGCAAACAATATCGCAGCAGGATCGATCACAACGGACAAGATCGCAGCAGCAGGGATTACGGCGGATAAAATCACGTCAGGTATTCTCGATGCGAATAAGGTACAAGTACGAAACCTAAGCGCAGCCGTTATCACTTCGGGAACGATGTCGGCGGATCGTATTACGGGCGGAACGATCAATGCTAACAATACGAATATCATTAACTTAAAGGCGCAGAACATCGCGTCAGGTACGATAAACGCCGATAACGTAGAAATCAGCAACGGACGTGTAACGATAAACAAAGACGGCGTAACGGTAACAGACGCTAACTTCTTAGTAAAAGATGCGAAAACAGGATTGCTACACACGACGTTACCTTCTACGAATCTATTATATGATCATTCATTCGAGCTGCTGAATTCTAGCGGAAATAGCCCAGTAGGTACGTACTACCTAGATATCGACTGGACATCGATCAGCCCAAATATTAATGACTCATTCTATAAGTGGGCGCGAGTAGGTACGCCGAAAATGATCGATGCACTCGGCTACGACGTACCAACGGAAGCAGCACCGTTCGGATTGCGATCAGGATTATTTAACCAATCGAACTACGTAGCGCAGCGATTCGGAGCTACTGCGGGTAAGCAATATACGATTTCATTCCACGCAGGCAAGCCCTACGGCGGATTAGCAGCGGGCGCACCGCGCTTAATCATCGAACACATGAAAGACGAAAGCGTCGTAGCATCAGAAACAAAAGATTTCCCAGTACCAAACGCAAACGTCGGCGAAGTTGTACGATACGGCGTAACGATCACGGCAAACGCAGGAATTGCGGGCGGGCGCACGTCTTCGATCCGTGTACGTTTCCTAACAACTAATGCGAATTGGTGCGCATTCGACGGCGTACAAGCGGTAACAGGCAATCGAGCAGCGCCATACGACGCAGAAGATTCGTTTTGGAAGTTCTCGCAGCAGCGATTATCGCCGCCGTATATTAATGCGGGTACGATCTACGCAAATCGCATGGAATCGGATACGTACGACTTTAAGTATCTGCGTGGTCACAAACAACGAAACATCTTAATCGATCACAAAAACAACAACGTAACACTATCGGCAGCGGACGGTAACTTGCATATTGGTTACGAGCATACGGTGCAGACTTTCGTCAATTCGCCGTTAATGCCGCAGAAAGGTATCAACGTTCAAGGTAAAAACGCAGCAGGTAACGCGATCGATGCAGCAGGAAGTATTAACACATGGAACGGAAACATTCGAGCGAATAGCGGCGATATCACTACGAACTGGGCAGTAAAAGCCGCAGGCTTCACATTCACGCAACCCGAAGCGCCGATATGGGCAGGCGAAGGTACAATGTGGTACGGCGCATGGGGTGGAAAACTCGGAATTCATGTGTTCATGGGCGGTGGTTGGCGTCTAATGTTCGAAGATCGTTGGGCGAAAGGTTGATCGATAGTTTAACGATACAAACACCTAATTCACGTATGTGTAGCATTTATGTCCATGTACGGCGCTACATGTACGTACAACTTTAACGAAAGGGGATACGCAATATGGAAAATCAAAACGAAACAACGCAATCTGTAAAGCCGATCGAACGAGATCCGATTACAGGTAAAAAGTTAATGCCTAACGATAAGCGCGGGTTGGAAAACTCACTATTCGCGTTAGTGGATCACGAAGGAAATGTCAAACTTCCGAAAGAGGTTCTAGAGCGTGCGGGCATTGAGCTGCCGCCGAATGACGAATGGATCACCGAAGTGGAGATCGGCGGCGCAGATCAGTTCGTACGCGTTGGCACAACGCAATCACGATGCGAAAACTGCCGAGCAAATTACAGAACTTACGAATACTACGGTAAACTCTTATGTTCTAGATGTAGAGACGATGCCGAGTTCAAACGTCGATTAGAGATCCGTCAAAAACATTCGAAATGGTTATTAATCTATGAGTTAACAACGGAATTCGATGCGTATCAGGAATACCTAGGGTTGCGACTAATGCTGCCGCCGTGGGTTCGTGAGCAGGATCTAGTAGATTACGAGGTAAGTCTAGGGCGAATCTTGACTTACGAAGAGTTAGAAAAATACGTGAGGGAGTGGAAAGAAGTGAATGAGCCACAAAACTAATCAAGTACAAATATAAGTTAATACGGACGAAACTGCGATCCGTGCCGATCTAGGGCGGCGTATGGTCGCCCTTTTTTCTTAATAAAATAGCGAGGACTGTATTCCCTTGCTATTTCATAGGGAATTACGTAATAGAATGGTGAAAAAAGAAACGAAGTTGTACTGTTCATGAATACTGTGTATATTAGGGAGGAGAAAAATTTATTGATAATGTGTATATTAGGAAGGGGAAATATATGAAATTACAAAAGGTAATTGTGACCTTGCTATGTTCTATTCTGTTTTTGGTCGCATGTTCTTCGCTATCAAAAGAGGATTACTTGAATGCAGCCGCAAAAGAAAGTAGTAATGCAGATGAGGATTTTGAAAAAATAGGTGATTACAAACTTTCAATAGATGAAAAAAAGAAGTACATTGAAAACCGTGTTTCTATTCTAAAAGAGACAAAAAACCTTGCTGCTCCTTCCGAATTTAAGGAAGTACATAAAGAGTATGTTAAAATCTTAGATTTAGAGATTAAAGCACTTGAAAAGGCCAAAGGAAATCTCAATAGTAAAGACTCCATATTAGACGTTTTTAGCAGTGAGGAAAGGATGAAATATTTTAGTTACCACGATTCATTCCAAGACCTTTTAGATGAAAAGGAACGAGAAATATTTCTTAAAAAAAGAACGGAACTTGTAGATAAATGATAGAACGAAATTTGGCGAAACCCGACGCGGCTTCGTCATTTTTTCTTATTTATCGACTATATTCAAAAAATAAGATACCGAGATTGCGATTTTAAGCGAATTATCTTTTCATTCGTGGATGGTAGGGTTATTAAATGACGAATTTCAGCGAGGTACGGCGAAACTTAGTTCGACATGCTGTGGCAGGTGTGATATAATTGCGGAAAATAATGCAAATAAAAAAGCGCTCGAGTCTAGACCACTCAAAACGCTTCAAATCTGTTTTAACCGACCCCAATCGGAAAAAACACACAACTAAATTCAACTAAGGCAATAATATCACGGTAGATATAAAAATGTAACTCCCGTTTATTTTGTCAGTACTATGTGTGTATATCTTCTTTGCGGGGTCAATCAATAGATTGGCTTTTATTTGTATGTAAAGGAGATTTACATAATGTATATACACAAGTATAACGAATTAAGCGAGTTTAGCAGTATTGAAGAGTTTAACGAAGTTAAAGCAGCGGCAATCGAAACGAAACGCAGCGAGTTAAATACGACAGATATCGAAGTATTAGACTTTCTATCACAACATGCAGTAAAAGCCATAGGCGTTGCTTATTTAAAGGCGGAAACTATCGCGAATTCTATCGGAAAGTCTGTGCGCACGATCCAACGTGTAACGAAAAAAATCGCAGCGATTGGAATCGTTAAAAAGGTAGAATTAATGCGCGAGAAAAAAGGCGGAAACGGCGCGAATTTATACATATTTAAATCCGATGTCACGGCGGATGTCACCCCGTCAATGTCATGCCGCGAAAATACGGAGACACCTACAGAGAGTAAGGGCGAGAGTAGCAAATTAGAAAATAAAGCTCTTATTTCTTTAAACTCTATTAAAAACTCTATTAAAGATATTAAATATATCGATAAGAATAATAATCATAATCTAGTTAATGATGATAATAGGGGGTTAGAATACGGAGAAGTACTGTTTTCAGATACTCACGAAGAATTAAAACAAGTATACGCAGGCTTGGATAATAAAACAGGTAATAAAATCACTAAAAGACTAGTGTCAGCATATAAAAATACAGGGCTCGCATTTGAATCAGGCTACACATTACAAGATTTAATGAAAATACATAAAGATTTAGCAACAGAAATTGTACAAACAGTTAAAAACTGTATAAAACGCCATCGTAATGGTAGTATCCACACTACTCTATTGGGCTATATCTACAAATCTGCTGAAAAGCTATTTAATAACATATTATCGTTAAAGCAGGCTGCAAGGGACATTATTAGTGAGCCACTAGACCTTGTTAACAATGAAATAGCCGCCAATCTATTAAAATACCATACTGAAGCGTCTACGGACTTTAAACTTAGTATGCCTATACCTTTTACAAATTTTAACAACGAGGAATTGCCTTTTTAATACATACACTAACATTCAATGAGGTTTAAATTGAGTTAAACCGCGGTATTACTGGGGCATTATTAGTATGCTATAATCTCCCTAGCGATTTATTTAACGCAAAGGAGGTGTGTCTAATGTATTCTAGTCTTGTACTGCCTAATATTCATATGGCAACTGCAACACAAGTCGCAGATTTTCTAGGCATTAACATATCAACAGTACGCAAAATTCAGCAACGTAACACGGTCGAGTTAAAACACGCGGGTGTAATCTCGCTTACGGGAACAGAAGTGGTGCAACGGATTACAGAAGGAAGTACGCCAGCGGCGATTACATATAAGCGAGGACATATGGTAGTTGAGTGGAAAGCGGAAAACGGCGATAATCAAATGACAACAATACCTCACTCGCAAGTTATGCTATTCACGAAACGGGCGGTTGTAATTCTAGCAATGCACTTGCGCAATATGTCAGATGAACAAAAGCAACAAGTGCGATCTTTAGTATCTGAGTTAAGGGGTTGAAGCGTCGAATATGTGTCTACTCTGTTAAAAGTAGAGTTGCCAATGGAAATGAGGTGGGTAAGCGGTGAGATTAACGGCTAACGAAATGATTAACGTTAGAAAGCGGGTTAAAGAGGTACAGAGCGGTCTCGATATATACACGCCAACAGTTTTGGAAAATGGCATTGAAATGCCAATAAATTTATATAATTATGTACATATCGATGAGTGGCGTGCAGAGTACGCATTTTTATATATGGTACTACTTCGCGACTATGACGAAGAAGTTGGTTGCGTCTACACGCCTATAAAAGAAATAGTGGAGAAGTATGGTAGGTCTGAAAGGGTAGTATACCGACACCTGCATGTTTTGGAAAAATTAGGACTAATCGTAACATTGCGTGAAAGTGGGCATCTTAATCTATATGTTATTTTAAAACCAAAGACACTAAAAGATATAGAGGCGCTAGGTTACACAATAAACAGGGAATATAAAAATTGAATAAATCATAATTAACTTGTTAATTCGAATAGTACGAGACATCTATCAAGACTTAGTGAGCTCAATAATGATAGGTGTCTTTTTTATGCCCTCAAACATTTGTTTACCGAAATCATTTTAAGAATTTACAAACAACTACTTGCCTTTGATTCATTAGTAGTTTATTATTTAAGTACGTAATAAAATGTCAGTACTGACTAAAAAGTCAGTACTCGCAAAATTATGTTATGAGTACGGGAATCTGCTAATAACTGAAAGGAGGCGCAACAAAATGAGCGGGGTTAGAGGTGACATACTCGAATCTAGGCGCATATGGGAGGCGTTAGGTCGTCAATTCGCTGCTACTACGATAGACCTATACGGGTATGGAAATGTAGAGGATATTGTTACAGTTATCACGCTAAAGCGCGAGTATATGGAACACGACATACGCAACAAATTTGAAGAGTATAACGAAAGCTATAACAATAACGAGATAGACGACGCATTCGTTGTATATTTGCGTGATTGCGCAATAGATTTTATTACACTATAAAGCAACTGCCACAAGGCGAGTACTACATACAACGGACAATATTGTACATGCGAATATATCCCTTTTAACGAAACGAGCGGGCTTATAAACGAAGAGAGTACGAAATACATGCGGTGCGTTCGAAAGCGACGTCAGGACTAACCAAACTGACCGAAATGAGCGGAACGGACGACACCACCACCGCATTATGGCGACATAAAACAAAATGAACGAAAAAAGCGTTAGGACTAACCAACCTAGCGTTTTTATTTTTGTTCTTTTAACCAATTCGAAAGGATATAAAAGTGTCGATATTTTTAAAAACGATAAAAATCTGCGTTAAAAAGGATATAATAGCGTTATAACGAAAATATTGTACGAGGTGATGCGTTATGTCAGATAAAACAGATGGCTCTCAATCCATATATATAAGCAAAGACGTAGCGACGATGTTAAAAATCCAAGAGTCTACTTTGCGTAAGTACTGTATCATGCTCGAAGAACAAGGGTATCATTTTCACAAGAACGAGCACGGACACCGTGGATTCCTTGATAACGATGTTATAACGTTAAAAAAATTAATCGAGATTAAATCACACCCCGATATGACATTAAAACAGGCTTGTAACGCAATTATGACGTGGGTTAAGGATAAAGATGTATCGAGGGTTGATACGAATGTTATAACGGAAGATACGCAACATGACGAGCGATATAACGAGCTTAAAGAAATGATTCAGCAACAGAATGAATTATTGAAGAGTATGGCGAAAAAATTAGACGAGCAACAACGTTATATTGACGAGAAGCTAGAGAAACGGGACTATCAATTGATGGAAGCTATACGAGATATGCAAGAAGAAAAACGAGTTTTATTAGAAACGGCTGCGGCTAGTCGAGATAAAAAATGGTATAAATTTTGGGAGCGTTAGGAATGAATGAACTTCTTAGCGCTTTTATTTTTTGTCTTTTTAATTGACTTAAGTCAACTGTAGATAAAAAATAAAGATACCACAAGGATGTGATACCTTTATTTGGCTAACCATTGTAGCCGTGCTCAGTGCTCTTAATCAACTATCAGGGTTAATTAAAAACACCTCAGATGTGTACTTCAAAGTTAAAGAAGAAGTACAAAAGAGTCGCACCCGCCAAGATATCAACTCAGAGTAAGCACAAGAGGAGGAAACCCTCTCCTTGTTCTTATATTATAACATAAATCATTATATGAATCAATACAGTCTTACACTAAATAGTCGTGTATATACGGCGCACACACGATATAACGGTAACAATTTACGATATATATCCAATGTCGTTAATTCGAAATAGTTACTCGTGGATATAGTAGTACGAAGTCTAGAGAGGTAATTACGATGTATACGAGAGTTCTGCGACTGCATAGCGGGTACATGGCGGACTTTCACGTAATAAATGTCGCACACTAACAATTAAATTTAACGATAGATTTTACGGTATTTATTGTAGAGTTTGCGGTAGTGTATCGCAATGTATCGGGCTATATAGTGCGCATAAACCTCCTAATAATTGGATATTAAATAAGTTATATTTACGAACAATTATACACGATGTAAACTTTTCGTTTATCCTTTTGGCGTATAAGAAACGTTGATGTAATCGTAATGGTTACGTTTTAATGTGCGATGAAAGTGTTTACGCATATTTACGTATATGTAAACTCAAGGCGTTTGTAATTCGCTATATAAGACGCCTAGCACTGCGATATAAGGACGATAGTGTTTCGATAGGATAAATAGTATTGAAACTTCGTATAAACCCGCATATGATGCGTACAGACTTCGATATGGTGGCGACTTATTACGCATAATGTTTCGTTTCAGTAGCAAGAGAGGTCGGGCGGGGACGCCTTCCAAAACTCGGGGGGTTGCGTTCTATTGACACCTTAAAGTTATCAATAAAAATATGCGTTATTATATTCTAGATAAATCTTATATGAAATCTTATAATCTATAAAAAAGAATAGGAGAGGTTTCCCTCTCCCTTGTGCTTACTCTGAATCGTCTTGGCGGTTGCGATTCTTCTGCATTTCTTCTTTAATCTTGAAGTATATATCTGAGATATTTTTAACTAATCCAGATAGTTGATGAAGACTTGTAATAACTGCTGCAATGATTAACCAGTTCATATTATCACCTCCCTTTGATATCTCTATCATATCACTTTTATTGACATGAGTCAACAACTAATTTCATCTTTTTTTCAAATGTTATTAAAAATCATGAAACGAGAGCGCAATATTTCATAAGAGGTTGCCCACTATAAATGCGTTTTGGTTTATAAAAAAATAAAAGAAGAGGTTTCCCTCTCCTTTGTGTTACTCCGAGTCATCTTGGCGGTTGCGACTCTTTTGTATTTCTTCTCTAACTTTGAAATACATATCTAAGATGTTTTTAATCAATCCTGATAATTGATTAAGGCTTGCTATAATTGCTGCAATGATTAGCCAGTTCATGTTATCACCTCCTGTTGATATCTCTATCATATCAGTTTGGTTTGCTTGAGTCAACAATAAATTTCATCTTTTTTAAAATTTGGTTAAAAGTTT
Source organism: Bacillus sp. FSL W8-0640 (assembly GCF_038007725.1). Classification (NCBI taxonomy): domain Bacteria; kingdom Bacillati; phylum Bacillota; class Bacilli; order Caryophanales; family Bacillaceae; genus Bacillus; species Bacillus sp. FSL W8-0640. Next base: position 785 of record NZ_JBBOXT010000006.1, on the reverse strand, counting down.
CAAAATAAAAACGCAGTATCTTATAAGGGATTGCCTACTATAAATACTTTATAAATTATAAAAAAACAGGAGAGGAAATCCTCTCCTATCGCTTACTGTGAGTCGTCTTGGCGGTTGCGACTCTTTTGTACTTCTTCTTTAATTTTGAAGTACACGTCCGAGATATTTTTAATTAATCCCGAAAGTTGATTAAGACCTGTAATAACTGCTGCAATGATTACCCAATTCATATTATCACCTCCCTTTGATATCTCTATCATATCAGTTTAGTTTGCTTGAGTCAACAACAAATTTCATCTTTTTTCAAATTTGGTTAAAAAAGCATAAAATTAGACCACTTCTTTTCTAATAGACCTCTAGATAACTAGATAGGGTATATTGTAGTTAACCCACGGAGGCGTTAATATATAAAACAGGGGGCTATATAGTGGCTATATTTATGCGTACCAAACCTCCATATCGTTTGACCAATAGCCCGCACTATATTACCAATAGGTAACTACCTATATACAATACCCTGATATACATAGCCTGTTATACAGTAGGGTGATGGGGTAGTCATACACAGTCTTCTATGTGCTCTTATAATAATATTGTATTTAGTATTCTTATTAACTATCTATCGGAGTCCTAGGCACTCTATACCTAATAGACTACACGCAATGCTATATGGGGTTGATACCACCACACCACACCAAACCGTAACTATCTAATGCGTGTGAGAGAGTGGGGCACTGAATAGCTATATGCTATCTTCTTCTTCGTTTGTGTTTTGTTTGTTAGTT
>NZ_JBBOXT010000005.1:0-18234 GCF_038007725.1 Bacillus sp. FSL W8-0640 | reverse complement strand
ATTTGTTAAACCGTTTGATTTGGAGAAGGCTCCTCTTTTACGGGTTGAAATCATACATGTTACAGATGATGAGCACGTGATGGTATTAGATATGCATCATATCATTTCAGATGGTGTATCAATGGGGATTTTCATGCAGGAATTAGCTGAATTATATAATGGTCAAAAATTATCTCCATTAAGCATTCAATATAAAGATTATTCTGCGTGGCAAAGAGGCTTGTTTACTCAAGAAGAAATCACAAAGCAAGAAAAGTATTGGATGAATGTGTTCAATGAAGAAGTACCAGTACTAAATATGCCAACGGACTATAAAAGGCCAAAAAGAAGAAGTTTTGCTGGAGATAGAATCAATTTAAAAATCAATAGTGAAACTTATAATCAGTTAAACAAGTTGGCTACAGAAAATGAAGTTACTATGTATATGCTGATGTTAGCAGGATACACGACTTTGCTTTCTAAATATTCAGGGCAAGAGGATATAGTAGTAGGATCACCAATTGCAGGAAGAAAACATGTAGATTTAAATAACGTAATGGGAATGTTTGTGAATACCCTTGCGATGAGAAATTATCCAAAGGGCAATAGATCTTTTAGAGAGTACTTAAAAGAAGTAAAAGAAAATACATTGAAAGCATATGAAAATCAGGATTATCAATTTGAAGAATTGGTAGAAAAGGTAAATGTGAGAAGAGACATTTCACGAAATCCACTATTTGATACGATGCTTGTATTTCAACACACTGATAATATGCTATTAAATTTGGATGGACTAAAGGTTAGCATGTTAGAAGATCAGAGGAAAATAGTTAAGTTTGATATTACTATACATGTAAGTGAGTTAGAGGACGGATTAGGATTAGAAATTGAATACTGTACGGCTCTCTATAAAAAGGAAACAATAGAGAGGTTTTTAGAGCATTTTATAAATATCTTAAGAGAAGTAGTAGAAAATCCAGAACAGAAATTAAGTGAAATAGATATATTAACAGAGAAAGAAAAAAGTAAGTTATTAAACGAATTTAATAATACAAAAGGAAAATATGATAAAGAAAAAACACTTCCAGAGCTTTTTGAAGAACAGGTAGAGAAGACACCTAATAATGTGGCACTTGTTTTTGAAAATCAAAGTATAACATATAAAGAGCTAAACGAAAGGGCAAATAGCCTTGCGCATATACTTCGCGAAAAAGGAGTTGGTCCTGACGTAGTAACGGGAATAATGGTGGAACGCTCTATTGAAATGATAGTAGGTATAATGGGGATTTTAAAAGCTGGAGGAGCTTATTTACCGATTGATCCAACTTATCCTAGGACAAGAAAAGAATATATGTTACGTAATAGCCATATAGAGATACTATGCGTAACGAATGAGGTTCATAGCGATATATCTTTTCATGGACAAATTATACAATTAGATAAATTAAAATATAAAGAAAATAGAACGAATATCAGTAAAATAAATAGTCCCCGAAATTTAGCTTATGTAATATATACATCGGGTTCTACAGGGAATCCTAAAGGTGTAATGATAGAACAAAATAGTGTAAATAACTTAGTCAATGGGTTAAATGATGTAATTTATAAAAGATTCAATACTAATGTTAATGTCGCGTTGCTAGCACCATTTATATTTGATGCATCGGTGAAACAAATATTTGCAACATTACTTTTAGGACATACCTTATTTGTTGTGCCAAAGGAAGTAAGTTGGAATGCAATGAGTTTAATTGAGTATTATGCAGCAAATAAAATACATGTATCCGATGCTACTCCGGCACATTTAACAATGCTTAGCTATGTAAATAAAATAGAACAAGAATTAGAAATTAAAGAATTTATTGTAGGAGGAGAGGCATTAACGCCTTATTTAATCAAAGGTTTATTTGAAAAATTTGCTGATTTTAAACCTAATATCACAAATGTTTATGGGCCTACAGAGTGTTGTGTAGATTCCACAAGTTATAGAATTGAGTTTGATCAAATAAGCGGTGATAAGGTAATTCCGATTGGAAAACCAATTTTAAACACTAATATATATATATTAGACAAGGGAAATAATCTTCAGCCAATTGGAGTAGCTGGAGAACTGTGTGTATCAGGTGAGGGGATAGCAAGAGGATATTTGAATAATCTAGAATTAACAGCTGAAAGGTTTATTGAAAATCCATTTAATAACGGTAAATCTATGTATCGAACTGGAGATCTTGCAAGGTGGTTACCTGATGGGAATATAGAATTTTTAGGACGGATAGATCATCAGGTGAAAATACGTGGTTATCGAATTGAACTTGGAGAAATAGAAAGTCAACTGTCAACTCATCAAGATATCGAAGAAACGATTGTTATAGCTAGAAAAGATAAGGAAAGTAATCAATATTTATGTGCGTATATTGTTTCACAAAAAGAATTACATGCAAGGGAAATTCGAGAATATTTAGAACAGAAACTTCCGGATTATATGATTCCTGGATATTTTGTGAAATTAGATAAACTTCCGTTGACAACGAACGGGAAAGTAGACAGAAAAGCACTTCCTGAACCAGATGGAAGTATTAATACTGGGGTAGAGTATGAGGAACCGAGAAATGAAGTGGAAGAAAAGCTCGTTGAAATTTGGAGAAGTATTATTGGGATAGAGGATATAGGGATTAATCATAATTTCTTTGTATCTGGAGGAGATTCCATTAAGGCAATCCAAATTATATCTAGATTATCTAAAATTGGTCTTAAACTAGAAATGAAAGATTTATTTGCAAATCCAAAAATTAAAAATCTTGGAAAATATATAAAACGAGAAAAGAAAGAACAAAAGGTTCATGAAATAGTAAAGGGGGAAGTAGAATTAACCCCGATACAAAGCTGGTATTTTGAGAAAAACCAAGAAGAGATACATCATTTTAATCAATCGTTCATGCTATTTAGAGAAAATGGATTTGATGAAAAACAGATAGAAGAAGTATTTAATAAAATTATGGAACATCATGATGCTTTACGCATGATATATAAAGAAAAAGAGGGAGAAATAATTCAATATAATAGGAGTTATGACAAGAACCTATTTGATTTATATATTCATGATGTTAAGGGCGTTGAGAATAAGGAAGAGAAGGTATATGAAATTGCTACAAATATTCAAAAAGAGATGGATATTAAAGAAGGTAAACTTGTAAAGCTTTGTATATTTAAATCGGATGAAGGAGATCATCTTCTGATTGCGATTCATCACCTTGTAGTGGATGGAGTATCATGGAGAATCCTACTCGAAGATTTGGAGACTTTATATTCACAACTAGAAAAGGGTGAAAAGCTAGAAATAGGATTCAAAACAGATTCCTATAAAGAATTTGCATCAAAGTTAAAAGCTTATAGCGTGAGTAGGGAATTAATGAAAGAAAGGGAATATTGGACAAGTATATCAAAAGAGAATGTACAGTTTATCCCTAAAAAGAAAGAAATCACAAAAAACAACTTTGAAAATAGTAGTACAGTAAGTATTACATTAGATAAAGAACTCACTACATCTTTACTTAGAAATACAAATAGGGCATATAACACAGAAATAAATGATATTTTATTAACAGCTTTAGCAGTTGGAACCAGAGAATTGACGGGGAAATACAAGCTAAAAGTAAATATGGAAGGGCATGGAAGAGAGGACGTAATAGAGAATTTCGAAATCAATAGGACTGTTGGATGGTTCACGACGATGTATCCAGTGCTTTTAGATATAGGGAATGAAAATGAACTTTCGACCAACATAAAGACAGTTAAAGAAATTTTGAGGAAAATACCAAATAAAGGAATAGGTTATGGGGTATTAAAACATTTAGCAAAAGATAAGGGATTTATGAATGAAGAAAAGGCACCAATTTCATTTAACTATTTAGGTGAATTGGATCAAGATATTAACAGGAGAGAATTCTCTGCATCGAAATGGTCTATAGGTGAAACAGTGGGTAAGAAAATTAATAGGAATACATCTATAGAAATGAATTCAATGGTTTTAAATGGTGAATTGGTTATTCATACAACATTTAATAAATTAGAATACAGTGAAAAAATGATAAAGGACTTAAATCAGAAATATAAAGAAAGTCTTGAAATGATAATTAATCACTGTGCGAATAAAGTAGAACCAGATCAAACACCTTTTGATTATGGAGATATAAATATAACATTAGAAGAACTTGAAGAAATAAAAGAAAAATACAATGGTTTTATTATTGAGAAAATATATCCGTTAGCAAATATGCAAAAAGGGATGTTATTCCACGCATTAGAAGATAAAAATTCAAGTATGTATTTCGAACAAATTGTAATGGATATAAAAGGGACTGTAGATGTAGATATTTTAGAAAAATCATTTAATACAATAATGAGGAGACACGAAATATTAAGAGCAGCATTTGAGTATGAATTAGTGGAGGAACCAAGACACGTCATACTTCAAGATAGAAAAGTAGGTTTCAAATATTATGATATTCAAGACGAAAGCATTGAGCAGAAAACAAAGTTTATAGAGAATTATTTACAAAATGATAAACAAAAAGGCTTTAATTTAAGTGTAGACACATTAATGAGAATTAGCTTAATTCAAATGAATCAGGATTCATATAAATTGGTATGGAGTCATCATCACATATTGTTAGATGGATGGTGTCTTGGGATTATATTAGGTGAGTTATTTGATGTTTATGGAAGAAAGATGAAAGATGAAGATAGCCATTTAGCGGAGCCAACACCATATAGTGATTATATAAGATGGTTGGAAGAACAGGATAAAGAAGAAGGATTAGCACATTGGAAGAGCTATTTGGATGGATATGAAGAACAAGCACAGGTTCCTAAAATCTTGAATAAAGTTAATGAGTATAAAAGAAAAGAAAAAATGATAGAATTTTCAAAAGAAATGACTCGTAACATTATTCAACTCGCAAATAGAAATCAAGTTACTTTTAATACCGTACTGCAGACAATTTGGGGCATTCTTTTAGCGAGGTACAATAATATAGAAGATGTTGTATTTGGAACAGTCGTATCAGGAAGAGAGGCAAAAGTAGAAGGAATTGAAGCGATGGTAGGATTATTCATTAATACAATTCCGACTCGAGTTAAACTGGAAAAAGATAGTAGTTTTAAAGAGGTTTTAAGAAATGTCCAGGATGAATCAATAGAAAATAATAAATATAACTATATAAATTTAGCTGAAATTCAATCTTTACATGATCTAAAAAGAAATCTAATTGATCATGTAATGGTATTTCAAAATTATTCACTGGATGATAGTAGTTTTAATCATGCAGAAAGTAATACAGGTTTTATGTGTCAAAATATAAGGGGAGAAGAGCAAACCAATTATGGATTCAACATTGTAGCAATTCCTGGAGAACAGTTAGTATTAAAATTAACTTATAACGAAAAGATTTATCCACAGAAAATAATAGACAATATAGAAATGCATCTTAAAAAAGTAACCGAACAAGTTGTTATAAATGAGGATAAGAAATTAAATGAGATAGACATAATCCCAGAGAAAGAGCGAAATGCATTATTGTATGGATTTAATGATACAAAGACGAATTATCCGAAGGATAAGACTATACATCAGTTGTTTGAGGAACAGGTAGAGAAAACGCCTAATCATATTGCCGTTGAATTTGAAGGCACTAAAATGACGTATCAAGAATTAAATGAAAAGTCTAATCAAGTTGCTAGATGGTTACGAGATAAAGGGATTACTGCAAATACAATTGTGGGAATTATGGTTGAGAGATCCCCTGAGATGATAATTGGAATAATGGGTATCTTAAAATCAGGTTCAGCTTATTTGCCGATAGATCCTAAATCTCCGCAGGATAGAATCAAATTTATGATACAAGATAGTGATATTCAAATTCTATTAACGCAGGAGAAGTTCATTAATGATTCCTCATTGGATGTAGAGATGGTTAGTTTAGATAAGAGTGAGAATTTTCAATTGAGTAAAGAGAATTTAGCTCCTATCAATGATTCTGGGAACATAGCTTATATCATATATACATCGGGCTCTACTGGAATACCAAAAGGTGTGGTTACATCACACTCTAATGCAGTAAGAGTTGTTCGTGACACAAACTATATTAAGATTGATGCAGATGATATTATTTTACAGCTTTCAAATTATTCTTTTGATGGATCCGTATTTGACATCTACGGTGCATTGTTAAATGGTGCAAAATTAGTGATGGTATCAATAGATACAGTATTGAATTTAAGTAAGCTAACAAAATTAATAAAAGAAGAAAAAATTAGTGTTATGTTTATAACTACAGCCTTATTTAATACGGTGGTTGATTTAGAAATAGAGTGTTTATCTAATATAAGAAAAATCCTTTTTGGTGGTGAAAGAATTTCAGTATCACATACAAAACGAGCATTGGAGTATCTTGGGAAAGATAAGCTGATTCATGTATACGGTCCGACAGAAAGTACTGTTTTTGCTACGTATTATTGTATAAATGAAATCAAGGAAGAATTCGACACAATACCAATTGGGAAGCCATTAGCAAATACTTCAGCATTTATAGTAGATGGAAATCAGAGACTACTTCCAATCGGCGTAGCTGGAGAACTTTGTTTAAGTGGAGCAGGATTGGCTCAAGGATATTTAAACCGACCAGATTTGACAGCAGAAAAGTTTGTCTCAAATCCATTTATACCAGAAGAAAAAATGTATCGAACAGGGGATCTTGTTAGGATGTTGCCTGATGGAAATATTGAGTTCTTAGGTAGAATAGATCATCAAGTGAAAGTTCGTGGTTTCAGGATTGAACTTGGTGAGATAGAGAGTCAGCTACTTAAATATAAAAAAGTAAAAGAAGCTATTGTTATCGTAAGAGATGATATTCATGGTGAAAAATATATATGCGCTTACTTTACTTCTGAAACATGGAAAGATGAATTAATAATTCAAGAAATTAGAAAGTATCTAACTAAAAAGCTTCCAGAGTATATGATTCCTGCTTTTTTTGTTCAACTTGATAAGCTACCGCTAACTACAAATGGGAAAGTAGACCGAAAGTCATTACCAAAGCCTGATGGGAATGTAACAACTGAGGTAGAGTACGTAGCACCAAGTAATTTTGTAGAAGAGACTATTATTTCAATTTGGGAAGAAATCCTAGGCATCAAATCTATTGGAATTTCTCATAACTTCTTTGAAATAGGAGGAAATTCACTGAAGTTAATGAGTGCTGTTGCTGCTATTAATAAAGTTTTAAATACAGATATAAGCATTCACAATTTCTTTGAGAATCCAAGTGTAATGGGTTTAGCAAATTATATCCTATCAACTGAACATGATCGTCAAAATAGTTCTTATGATTATGTTGAGGAAGAGGTATAACGGTTTAAAATGAAATTCATTTCTTTTGGAGGTAAAAGATATTAGTACTAGGTGTAAAAAGGCACATTTTCTATAATGTTGATTGTTTTGAGATTTAAGATTCAATTATAAGAAAAGGGGATTTATCCTAGGAAAACTGTACAATCTATACTTCTTCTCAGCAGAGAAAAGGGAATAGATTGTGCAGTTAAACTAGGCCCAATGGTTTAAATTTCAAAGATGTATATGAAATTTGATAGTTGTTTTAGTTATTTACTAACAGTGTGAGAAATTGAATGGGCACCGCGAAGGGAATGATTCTAGTTATGGATATTAAAGGGTTTATAAATGATTTGAAAAAATCAAACATTTTCTTATATCAGAATCAAGGGAAGATAAAAATTATTGGACCTCGTGAACTAATAACAGCTGAATTAAAGGGAAAAATAAAGTTATATAAAGAAAAAATTATTATAGCTTTAAAAAATGAAGATATAGAAAAAAAGAATGAAATTCCAAAAGCGAAACAATCAGAAAATGATTGTTATACCTTATCAATGGCACAAAAAAGGATGCTTATTTTAAATAATTTGGAATCTAAAGGTACGACATATAATATTCCTTTAGTTATCAAAATCGTGGGCGATTTCCAAATGCAAGTTTTTGAGAATGCTTTTAAGGTACTAATTGATAGACATGAAGCATTAAGAACATCCTTTGTAATGATTGATGGAGAACCAGTTCAAAAGATAGAAAAAGAAATAGATTTTAAAATTGAATATAGTGAATTAGGAGAAGATAGCGTATCAGAACGAGTGGCACGATTTATAAGACCTTTTGATTTAGAGATAGCGCCGCTTCTAAGGGTAGAGATTTTACGTGTTAATCAGAATGAGCATATCATGATGCTTGATATGCATCATATTATTTCAGATGGAGTATCAATGGCCATTTTGATGAAGGAGTTAGCTGATTTAGTTAGAGAAAAAGAATTAGCACCATTAAAAGTTCAATATAAAGACTATTCGGAATGGCAAAAAGAATACTATAAAGGAGATAACATAAAGCAGCAGGAGGAATATTGGCTCAAGGTATTTGAGGGTGACATTCCAGTTCTGAATATGCCAACTGATTTTCCAAGACCACAAATACAAAGTAGTGAGGGAGATAGGCTTGGTTTTGAAATAGATTCTGAACTAACAAATAAACTTAAATTTCTTGCAAGGGAAAATGGAGTTACTATGTATATGCTTCTTTTAGCAGTATATAAAACGCTTCTTTCTAAATATACAAGGCAAGAGGACATAATAGTTGGTTCACCAATTGCGGGAAGAACACATGATGATTTAAAAAATACAATTGGCATGTTTGTCAATACCCTTGCAATGAGAAGTCATCCAAAAGCAGATACTAAATTCATTGATTATTTAAAACAAGTAAAAGAAAACACATTAAATGCTTATGAGAATCAAGAATATCAATTTGATACATTAGTAGAGAAACTAAATTTAAGAAAAGAAACAAGTAGAAGCGCATTGTTTGATACGATGTTTGATATACAAACTCAAAATAATTTTGAGTTTAATATAAATGGAGTAACCACTGAGGTTTGCGATATTGATTTTAATGTGGCGAAATTTGATTTAAGTCTTACGGCGATAGAATATACAGATCATTTGAAATTTGATTTGCAATATTGCACAAAATTATTTAAAAAAGAAACAATCAAAAGACTTGCAGGTCATTTAGTAAATGTAATAAAGGAAATTACCAATAATCCGGGGCTTAAATTAGGAGAAATAAATTTACTTTCAGAAGAAGAAACGGAAATCATATTACACAAATTTAATGATACTATGGCTGAATTCCCTAAAAATAAGACCTTAAACCATGTATTTGAAGAGCAGGTTCTAAAAACACCAAATCATATTGCAGTTATATTTGAAGAGGAACAATTAACATATACACAACTAAATGAAAAAGCAAATCGACTGGCGAGGTTGCTTAGAAAAAATGGTGCAAAGCCGGATACTGTAATAGGAATTATGGCGGATAAATCCCCAGAAATGATAATAGGCATATTGGCGATTTTAAAAGCTGGAGCAGCATATTTACCAATTGACCCTGAGTATCCTGAAGAAAGAATTGAATATATGCTAAAAGATAGTGAAGCAAAATTAGTTGTTACTCAGGAGCACTTACAATTCAAAGTAAGAACAGTTCCAAGTATTTTATTTAATGATGAAGAAATTAGTTCTTTAAATAAGGACAACCTAGAAAATTTAAATCATTCATCTGATTTAGCTTATTTAATATATACGTCAGGTTCTAGTGGAAAGCCTAAAGGGGTTATGACTACACATCGTAACGTTATTAACTATATTTATGCATTTTCAAAACAAATTCCTTTAAATGAAGAAGATTCTATATTACAAGTAGTTTCATTTTCATTTGATGCTTTTACGGAAGAAATATTTCCTATTTTGGCTAATTCAGGGAAATTAATCATTGGTAAAAAAATTGGTGATCTGAACATAGATGAGCTAGTTAAAAATATTGAAAAATATAATGTGACTTTAGTAAGCTGTTCACCAATGTTACTCAATGAAATTGATAAAAATAAGCATTTAATACTTAATAAAAATATGAAATTTATTAGTGGTGGAGATGTTTTAAAGTATGAATATATAAAAAATATTATTGAGATTGCCGATGTTTATAATTCATATGGTCCTACAGAAACAACTGTTTGCGCAACATATTATAAGGTCAGTTTCAATGATTGTATGGGAATGAGTGTACCTATAGGTAAACCACTAAGCAATTATAAATTGTATGTTTTGGATAATAACGCTCAATTACTGCCGATAGGAATACCTGGTGAATTATATATAGGTGGAGAAGGTGTAGCGCGAGGATACAAAAATAAAAAAGAATTAACTGAAGAAAAATTCAAGTCTAATGCTTTTAGTTTAGGAGAACGAGTGTATCGGACTGGAGATTTAGTAAGATGGCTACCTGATGGAAATATTGAATTTTTAGGTAGAATAGATAATCAGGTAAAAATTCACGGTTTTAGAATTGAACTGGAAGAAATTGAATATCACTTATTAAGACAATCGAACATAAAAGAAGCTAAAGTAATTGATAAAGAGGGGATAGATGGAAACAGATATCTTTGCGCATTTATTACAGTTAATGATTTGAATGAAGAACTGAACATAGATAAAGTGAGAGAGTTGCTTGCCAAAGAGCTTCCTGGTTACATGATTCCTTTGCATTTCATAGAGATGGAAAAATTGCCGATTACACTTAATGGAAAAGTGGATGTGAAAGCATTACCGGAACCAGATTTCAATAAATTCATAGAAGATCATTATGAAGCACCTCGAAATCTAGTAGAAGAGAAGTTGGCTTTAGTGTGGAAGGACGTTTTGGGTATAGAGAAAATTGGAATAAATCATAACTTCTTTGAAGCTGGAGGACATTCACTAAAAGCTTTTTCATTGGTATCAAAGATACACAAAGAATTAAATGTTGAAATACCATTAAAACAAATATTTAATTTTCCTACTATCAAAGGCATTGGTGAATATATAAAAGGGAAAGAAACGAGTACTTACTCAAAAATAAAGAAAGCTGAGGAAAAGCAATTTTATAATCTTTCATCGGCTCAAAAAAGGTTATATATTTTAAATCAAATAGAGGATAGTGGAATTACTTACAATCTACCAGTTGTTATACAAATGAAGGGGCGCTTTCAATTGGACACTTTTGAAAAAGCCTTTAAAGCATTAATTGATAGACATGAAGCATTAAGAACTTCTTTTGTAATGATTGATGGAGAACCAGTTCAAAAGATAGAAAAAGAAATAGATTTTAAAATTGAATATGGTGAATTAGGGAAAGAGAATGTATCAGAACGAGTGGCGCGATTCATAAGACCCTTTAATCTAGAGGTAGCTCCTCTTCTAAGGGTAGAAATCGTACAAGTTAGTCAGGATGTGCATATCATGATGCTTGATATGCATCATATTATTTCAGACGGAGTATCAATGAGCATCTTGATGAAAGAGTTAACAGATATATTTGGAGAAAAAAAATTAGCGCCATTAGAAATTCAATATAAAGACTATTCAGAATGGAAAGAAAAGTTTTGTAACGGTGATAATATAAAGAAACAGGAGGAATATTGGCTTAAAGTATTTGAGGATGAGATACCAGTTCTGAATATGCCAACTGACTTTCCAAGACCACAAATACAAAGTAGCGAGGGAGATAGATTAAGTTTTGAAATAGATTCTGAACTAACAAACAAGCTTAAAATGTTTGCAAGGGAAAATGGAGTTACTATGTATATGCTACTTTTAGCAGCATATACAACGCTACTTTCGAAATATACGGGACAAGAAGACATTATAGTTGGCTCACCAACTGCAGGAAGACAACATGATGATTTAAAAAATACTATTGGTATGTTTGTTAATACTCTTGTGATGAGAAATCGTCCTAAAACAGACAGTAGATTCATTGATTATTTGAAGAAAGTAAAAGAAAATACCTTAAATGCTTATGAAAATCAAGATTATCAATTTGATGAGTTAGTTGAAAAGCTAGCCTTAAAAAGGGATATTAGTAGAAACGCATTGTTTGATACGATGTTTTCTATTCAAAATTTAGATAATCTAGAGTTGAATATAAAAGGCTTAAAAATCGAACCGTATGACATTGATTTTAAAGCGGCAAAGTTTGATTTAAGTTTATCGGCAATTGAAAATACAGATCATATAGAATTTATTTTAGAGTATTGCACAAAATTATTTAAAAAAGAAACAATAGAAAGAATTGGAAATCATGTAGTTAATATCTTAAAAGAAATTGTTAATAATCCTGAACAAAAATTAAGTGAAATAAATTTGCTTTCACAAGAAGAAAGAGAAATGATATTAAACAAGTTTAATGATACTGCTGTTGAATATCCAGTAGGTACTATACACGAACTTTTTGAAGAGCAGGTTAAAAAAACACCAAATCATATAGCTGTAGTGTTCGAAGAAAAGCAGTTGACCTATGAGGAATTGAATAAAAAAGCAAATAAACTAGCTAGAACTTTGAGAGAAAAAGGTGTTGCACAAAATAGCATAGTTGCAATAATGGTGGATAGATCAGTAGAAATGATTGTAGGAATATTGGGGGTTCTAAAAGCTGGAGGAGCATATCTGCCGATAGATCCAGAATACCCTACAGAGAGAATAGAATTTATGCTTGAGGATAGTAATGCGGACATTATTATTACCCAAGAACATCTAACGGATAAAAATGGTTCCTACGGTGAAGTAGTAAATATAAATCATATAGATATATATGATATTGATGAAGATAATTTAAATCATATCAATTCACCAGATGATTTAGTGTATATCATATATACATCAGGAACAACTGGAAACCCTAAAGGTGTGTTAGTAGAGCATAAAAATTTGGTTAATGCCCATTACACTTGGAGAGATCACTATGAATTGTCAAAGTATGAAGTCAATTTACTACAAATGGCTAGTATGTCGTTTGATGTATTTGCAGGGGACTTATGTAGAAGTTTATTAAATGGTGGGACAATGTATATAGTACCGAGTGATATCAAGCTAGAACTGGATTTATTATATAAGACAATTAAGAAGTATAAGATTAATATTTTTGAATCTACTCCAAGTCTTATTATACCTTTTATGAATTATGTATATGAAAATAATTTTGATCTCACGACATTACGATTATTAATATTAGGTTCTGATAGCTGCCCTATACATGAGTACAAAAATTTGGTTAAAAGATATGGGGAGAATATGAGAGTAATTAATAGCTATGGAGTTACAGAAGCAACTATTGATTCTAGCTATTATGAAGAAGAGTACGATTATATACCACAAATGGTAAATACTCCTATAGGAAAGCCATTAAATAACACAAAATATTATGTTTTAAATTCTTTATTAGAACCACAACCTATAGGGGTGTATGGTGAATTGTACATTGGTGGAAAAGGCCTTGCAAAAGGATACTTAAACAAACCAGACCTTACTCATGAAAGGTTTGTTTCAAATGGCTTTATACCTGGTGAAAAAATGTATAAAACAGGAGATTTGGCAAGATGGCTTTCAGATGGAAATATTGAGTTTTTAGGAAGAATAGACAATCAAGTAAAGGTTCGAGGGTTTAGGGTAGAAATAGGAGAAATTGAAGCTAAACTATTAGGTAATCAAAATATAAATCAGGCGGTAGTAATTGATCGGAAAGATAATGCTGGTTTTACCTATTTATGTGCATACATAATAGCTAAAGAGGAGCTAACTACAAGTGAATTAAGAGACTACTTGTCAAATTATTTACCAGATTATATGATCCCTTCATTTTTTATTCAATTAGATAAAATGCCTCTTACACCGAATGGAAAAATAGATAGAAAAGCATTGCCTCTTGTACAAGAGGGGGATCTTTCTAAGGGAACAGATTATGAAGCGCCTCGAAATGAAGTGGAAGAACATCTTGTATCAGCTTGGCAGGATGTCTTGGGTATTAAAGAAATTGGAATTAACGATAGTTTTTTTGAGGTTGGTGGAGATTCTATAAAAGCGTTACAAATAGTTTCTAAACTATCGAAAGTGAATCTTAAACTCAAAATTAAAGATTTATTTGAAAACCCGAAAATTAAAAATCTTAGTAAGTATGTAAAAAATGAATCGAGAGTAAAGAAAAACTATGAAATAATTCAGGGAAATGTTCCTTTAATGCCAATACAGAAAAGACATTTTGTATTAAACGAAGCATTAAATAATAAAGAGCTAAATCACTATAATCAATCATTTATGCTGTATAGAAAAAATGGATTTGAAGAACAGATTGTAGAAAAGGTGTTTCGTAAAATTTGTGAAAAACACGATGCCTTACGAATGATTTATAAAGAGGAAAATGGTGAAATTATCCAATATAATCGTGATTTGAATGGGGATTTCTTTGATTTATATGTCCATGATATTAAGAATCAAGATAATCAACAGGAGATAGTAGGTCAACTAGCAACAAATATACAAAAAGAAATTTCGATTACTGACGGTAAAATGTTAAAACTTTGCATTTTTAGAACAAATGAGGGTGATCATTTGCTTATTACTATCCATCATCTTGTAATAGATGGAGTATCATGGCGAATATTATTCGAAGATTTCGAAATGTTATACAAACAAGCATATCTCAATGAAAAACTTGATATAGGTTTTAAAACGGATTCATTTAAGGAGTTTTCAGAAAAGTTAATGGATTATGCGGTAGGTAATAAACTTCTAAAAGAAAAAAAATATTGGGCAGACATATCTAAAATGAAAGTAGATTTTTTAGCGAAAAATGAAGAAATAGATGTGACCGATTATAAAAATAGCAAGACCTTAACCATTTCACTAAATAAGGAGAACACTCAAAAGTTATTGGGAGAAACAAACAAAACATATAATACTCAAATAAATGATATTCTTTTAGCGGCTTTGTTAGTAACAGTAAGAGATTTAACAGGAGAAAACAGGCTGAAAATTCTCATGGAAGGTCATGGAAGAGAAGAAGTCATTGAAAACATAGATGTTAGTAGGACTATTGGGTGGTTTACTACAATATACCCTGTATATTTTGATTTAGGTAAAGAAAAAGAAATTTCTATGAGTATAAAATTGGTAAAAGAGACTTTAAGAAAAATCCCTAATAACGGAATAGGATATGGGGTTTTAAAATACCTAAAAAAGGATCAAGATTTGTTAAATGATGAGCCGGCACCTATATTATTTAATTATTTGGGAGAAATGAGTAAAAAAGCGACCAATGAAGAATTTTCTGCATCGTGGCTATCACCTGGCGAAAGTATAGGTGGCGAAAATGCAAGAGATGCTTCTATAGAAATTAATTCAATAATTGTAGAGGATACATTAATAATAAACACTACCTTCAACGAAGGGGAATATTCCGAATTTTTAATCGCTGATTTTAACCAAAAGTATAAAGAGAATCTTGAAATGATAATTGATCATTGTATTAATCAAACGGAATCAGAAAAAACAGCTTCCGATTATGGTTACAATAAAATGTCACTAGAAGAGCTTGATGAGTTACTAGGTGAATATGAATTCATCGATAATTAAAGCCTGGAGGCAAAACACAATCATAGCGACTACTTAATTGTACAAATCATATTTATAATTTTTGTGCCTTTTCCGACGGAAACTATTTAGGGGGATAAATTTATGAAAGTTAATAAAGTTGAGAAAATCTATCCATTGTCAAATATGCAAAAGGGGATACTGTTTCATGCTATTGAAGATAAAAATTCAGATGCATATTTTGAACAAATTATATTAGATATAAAAGGTTATGTAGATGAAACTATTTTTGAGGAAAGTTTCAACGAGATTATGAAACGGCACGAAGTGTTAAGAGCATCATTTAATTATAAATTGGACGAGCCATTACATGTAATATTAAGGGATAGAAAAATTAAGTTTAGCTATAATGATGTAAGTGATTTAGATTTAAACACTAAAGATTTATATGTGGAAAAATATATAGTAGATGATAAGGTGAAGGGCTTTGACCTAACAAAAGAAACCCTTATGAGAATTTGTTTGATCAAAACAAATGATAACTCATATAAAGTAATTTGGAGCTTTCATCATATATTACTTGATGGTTGGTGTATTGGGATTATATTAGATGAGTTATTTACTATCTATTCACATAAAATGAAAGGTGAAGAGCATCAATTAGAAGATCCTAGACCCTATAGTGATTATATAAATTGGCTAAATAATCAGGATAATGAAGAAGGATTGAAGTATTGGAGTAAGTATCTGGAGGGGTATGAGTTAAATGCTACCCTCCCTAAATTTAATAACTCTAGTGCTGGAAAGTATCAGAGAAGAGAAAAAGTGATAGAGTTTTCAAAAGAGTTAACTGATAAGATTACACAACTGGCAAATAAAAATAACGTCACCTTAAATACAGTGATGCAGAGTATTTGGGGGCTTATTCTAGCGAAGTATAACAATAGTGAGGATGTTGTTTTTGGAACAGTTGTCTCAGGCAGAGATGCAGCTGTAGAAGGTATTGAGAATATGTTAGGTTTATTTATAAATACAATACCAACTAGAATAAAGCTACAAAGTGAAAAATCATTTAAAGAAGTTTTAAAAGCAACTCAACATGATGCAATAGAGGGCAATGATTATAATTATATTAATCTAGCCGAAGTTCAAGCTCTTAGCAACTTAAAAAGTAATCTTATTGATCATATATTAGTATTTGAAAATTATGCTATTGATGAAAAAGGATTGGAAGAAAAGGAAAGTGGATTAGGGTTCGAAGTTGTATCTGTAACCGACGAAGAGAGAAGTAATTATAGCCTAAGCCTTACTGTAGGAATAGGAGAGAATTTGAAACTAACAATTGTATATGATGAAAATGTATATGAAGAAAGACTAATCAATAATCTAGAGTGTCATATTCAAAATGTAACGAAGCAAGTTATCGAAAATGATGCTAAGAAATTGATCGATATAGATTTAATTTCAGAAGAGGAAAGAAACATCCTTCTTTATAAATTTAATGAAACAACCGTTGAATATCCTAAAGATAGGTTGATACATCAATTGTTTGAGGAACAGGTTGAGAAGACACCTGACCGTGTGGCAGTTAGCTTTAAAAGTAATAACCTAACTTATAGGGAATTAAATGAAAAATCAAATCAAATAGCTAGACTACTGCGAGAAAAAGGTGTTCAATCAAACACAATTGTAGGAATCATGGTCGACCGTTCTTTAGAAATGATTATAGGAATTATGGGGATTTTAAAATCCGGAGCGGCTTATTTACCAATTGATCCTGAGACTCCTAAAGAGAGAATTGACTACATGTTACAAGATAGTAATGTAAAAGTTTTATTGACTCAAGATAGATGTATAAGTCAACTTAATTTGAATGTGGAGTTAATTAATTTAGATCAAGAGAATTTTTTAAGGCTAAGTACAGATAATTTGAATTTGATAAATCATTCAAGTGATACAGCTTATATCATTTATACTTCAGGATCAACAGGAACACCAAAAGGAGTAGTTATTCCGCATTATAGTGCAATTAGAGTAGTTAAGAATACAAATTATATTGAAATTAATGAGAATGATACGATACTACAACTTTCGAATTATGCTTTTGATGGGTCTATATTTGATATTTATGGTGCGCTTCTAAATGGTGCAAAGTTAATAATGGTTGAGAAGGACACTGTATTAAGTCTTGTTAAACTAGCTAAGTTAATAAAGGAAGAACAAATAAGTATTATGTTTATTACCACAGCTTTATTTAATGCGCTTGTAGATTTAGAAATAGATTGTTTAGATAAAATAAGAAAAATATTATTCGGTGGTGAAAGAGTTTCAGTTTCACATGTGAACAAAGCCCTTGAGAAATTGGGCAAAGATAAAATTATTCATGTTTATGGTCCAACTGAAAGCACGGTATATGCTACTTATTATTTTGTTAATGAAGTAACTGAGGTTATCCCAATAGGAAAACCGTTAGCAAATACTTCGGTTTTTGTAGTAGATAAAAATTCTAACCTGCTTCCACTTGGTGTGCCTGGAGAACTATGTATTTCTGGAGACGGATTAAGTAAAGGGTATTTAAATAACGAGAGATTAACAGTTCAGAAATTCGTTCCAAATCCGTTCATTCTAGGAGAGAGAATGTATCGAACAGGAGACCTTGTGAGAATGTTACCTGATGGAAATATTGAGTTTTTAGGAAGAATTGACCATCAAGTTAAAATTCGTGGTTTC
>NZ_JBBOXT010000004.1:0-57557 GCF_038007725.1 Bacillus sp. FSL W8-0640 | reverse complement strand
TGGAATCATTTTGATTTTAGCGAATAAAAACAACATAAAATAATAGAGTTTCAAAAAAATAGCCCTCCACCAGACCTTTTTTGGTCAGATGGAGGGCTATTTTTTCATGTTTTGACAAGTTGCGGTGAGATAAGCCTGCATTTGGACAGACTTCAGCCCCCGAAATCGAGCATATCGATAGCCATGTAGTTCTTTGGCGTCCGCAAAGCTTCGCTCTATAGTTGAACAGCGTACTTTGTACAACTTTTTCCCTGTAACTGTTAGTTTGTTTTTTCTAGCGATATCCTTATATTTCTCCCATATATGATGAGTGATAACTTTTTGTTTTTGTTTCTTTGAAAAACATACCTCACGTAGCGGACAAACAGCGCAGTCTTCTGGGTTGGATTTATAGTGACGATATCCTTCACGATCCGTTGTCGCATACTCTAAAATACACCCCATCGGACAAGCAAATGCATTCATTTCTTCTACATATTTAAATTGGCTTTTTGGTACTTCTTTATTTCGTTTTCCAAATCGGCGATACCCCATCACCATAAATATATTTCTCTCCGATAATTTCTTACAGATATACCCTGTAAAATAGCCTGCATCAAGAGCTACAGCTTCCACTTTAAATCCGAATTTATCAATTTGAGCTTGTAGACGCGCTAAATATGGCTCGGAATCTGCCATATTTCCAGCCGTTACATAAGTATCTGTAATAATATTGTACTTCGCATCAGTCGTACGATGGTCTAAGAAATGAAAACCGTTTGGTTTTCCATCTCTCATTAAAAATCCACTATCTGGATCCGTAGTACTTATACGAGTTTTTTTAGTGGGAGTATCACTTTCCTTTCTGGGTTTTAATTCTTTTTTTCGTGTACCTCACGATCTTCAATTACCGCAGCTTCTAGTTCATCTATATAAAACTTTGCCTTTTCTTTTTTATATTTATGTACAAACTTATTTTTATTAGCATTGGCCTTAATGTGCGTAGAATCTGTCATCAGCGCACGTCCTCCCACCATCCGGTGCTCTGTCGCTTGCCTCACGATCTCATCAAAAATTTCTTCGAAAATATTTGTATGAATAAAGCGAGTACGACGATTCCAACTGATTGTAGAATGATCCGGAATAGTATCTGATAGAGAAAACCCTAAAAACCAACGGTAGGCGATATTCGTTTTAATCTCTTTTTCCAATTGACGCTCCGAACGAATACCGTAAAAATATCCAATAAACATCATTTTAAATAAAACGATAGGATGGATTGAAGGACGTCCATTGTTTTCACAGTAATAAGGGCGTAACTTCTCTTCAATAAAATCAAAACTAATTGTCGCTTCGATCGCACGAAGGAAATGATCTTGTGGAACCAACTCTTCTACAGAAACAGATACACGTTCATCACGATGATTTTTTAAAGCACCCATCATAAAAAATCTCTCCTTTACCTCTTTTTATCAGTGTTGACACATAAAAAGAGGTTCAGACACAAAAACAGGCTGTGGAGAAGACTTTCTCCACAGCCTGAAAATAACACCTACAATGTAGGTGTTATTTTTTTAATCATTTAGATTTGTAAAATGTTCCGTACTTCTTCTATGCGTAAATTTGTAAACTTTGCAATATCTTCAATTGGCATTCCATTTTTATGCATTCCACGAATTAATTGGATTTTCCCTTCTTCAATTCCCTCTTGACGCCCTTCTTTCTTTCCTTCATTACGAGCATGAGCGAACTTCGCGGCTTCATCCATCAAAGCTTTCTCCCTTGCTTCATACGCTTGTCGGAAGGAAGAATCTTGACTCATACGTTCCCATTTATTCATCGCTTTTTGTAAAATCGGGTCTTGGTTCATCGCAATATCCTCCAATGTTTGGGTTAAGTGTTCATCCTCATTCGCTGGAAGTAATAACAACCAACGAACAAATGAATCTTCCCAGGGATTTAATTGTTCATTCCGCCATTGTTGCATGAGTTTTGGAATCTCTACGATGTGAACTTCAATATCACTACTCAATATCTTCTGTTGTTGCTGATTCCATAGGATTCCTGTTGTATGAAATGCTTCATATTCTGGAAACATCATAAAGTTTAATAAATTAATCGTAATTGTTTTATGAAGAGAACTATATGGCATTCCTTTTTGAAGTTGGGATGTGTATAGCCTTCCCCAGTAATATAAACTTCTCTTAATCATATCATGATTATTATTTAGCTGTATTTCCACATTTACCTTTGTTCCCGTATCTAACGTTGCGGAAATATCTAAAATCGATAATTTATCCTCTTCATGTTCGCGATGTAAGTGTGGATCTTCTAATTGTAACGAAACAATGGGTGATTCTAAAGAATTTTGTAACATAGCATTTAAAAAAGCAATTAGAATGTCTTCATTTCCACTTGTGCCAAATAATTGTTTAAAAGCAAAATCAATGCGTAAATTCACTAATTGTTGGTTGGACATGGGTTTTCCTCTCCCCATCTCATAAGATGTTTTTCTTTCATTGTACATAAAAGAGTAATACGTATGCAAACAAGTCCTTATGACAACATACATAAGGACTTACACTAATATTGATAAAATTACATACACAAGATATCAATTGCTTTTTATGAGTTCAACATTTTGTATCTTTTGTAAAACTTATTGATTACCTCTTCATCTCTTTTGCTTCAAGAAAATGAAATGCTGGAATTTCTAATTCTTGACTTAATTTTTCTTGATATTCATCTACCTTTACAACTTTTAATACACCATTTTCTTCTTGATACTGTACTAAATATGGTTTATCTGAATCTTCATCTTTAGAAACTATATGATACAATACATTATTTTTCTTAATTGTCATCGCTTGTGTTGTTGCAATTTTCCCTGTTTGAAAAGGGTAAGATTTAAATTTGTTTTCCGTATTCGCTTGATCCAATGACCTTTTCTCATTATCATTCATAATAGTGTATACATAGCTGCCATCTTTTTCAGATAACATAGCAAAATCTTGACTCATTACACTACCATATATCGGATCTTCAGTAACTTTCTGCACTGTCTCCTGAAGAGCATTAATGTAAAGATATAAAATGACCATTCCAACAACCATACCGATAAGAACTACAGTTAAAACGATTTTTTTAATTGACTGCACCATAAATTGTAAAATCCCCCTCTATATGTTTCTAAAAATTCACACTTATGCATTTATTCCCTATGTTTTATATTACCATAAATAGGCTTTTTGATTACTTTTAAAAATAGGTATTTCAAAACATATACAGTTTTATTGATATGTTTCAAATGTTTTTAAGTTGTACTTTTGAAACGAAAAACACTATGTTTTTTGCTATGTCATAAAGTGTACTTTTTGACACGGGATATAACGTCTAAATAGCATAAGCTTATTCCCCCTTTTCGGGGATTTGGGCAAAAACACCCAAATTAAAAAAGGTCTGTTATTAGGTGTGCACCTGTTAGTGAAAGTGACCTGATAGTAAAAGTGTACCTGATAGTAAAAGTGTACCTGATAGTGAAAGTGTACCTGATAGTGAAAGTGTACCTGATAGTGAAAGTGTACCTGATAGTGAAAGTGTACCTGATAGCAGTAATACATACTAAATGGAAAAATCCATTTCAAATTTTTTAAGAAAAACAAAAATTTAGTTTAGCTTCTCTTATATTAAAGGTAAGAATGTTACACAGTTTATTTTTTGCTGGGAGGTAACATGAAAAACTAAGCTATTTTTAAAACAAAGGAGGGACAACGTAAATGAAGATCAAATTTGAAATTGACATTGATAAGGACACATTGTTAACAATTATTACACTTATAGGGTCATGCTTTTAGTAAATCTTAAATTTATCAAGTATACTTTTAGGTGAAGAGTAACTGTAGGTCAACAGAGATAAAGCACTTGTTCAAGTGCTTTATCTCCTTATTATGATGGAGGATTAACAATGAAAGAACATGAGAAACAAAAATCATATTATATAAGAGAATACACATTACGAGATAAAAGCACCAAATCCATTAGGGTTGAACCCTGGCGCTCTTTTAAAGAGGAAATGAGGGTGCTTGGTATTACGGATAATGACATTTTTCAAATTCAACTGATAAAAAAACATATATAACTTTAGCATACAAAATTCGTAAAATGCTGGTGCCACTCCAAATAAAATTAGTCAATTGCAATTCCTAATTGATACAATGGTTCTAATAAGGGGTAAAAACTATTTATAGGAGGTCACTATGTACGATTTAACAATAGGGCTAGAATATGACAGGGCTTTAGATTTAAGTCCAAGATACCGATATGATTTTGTAGGGATTGATTATCAGAACGATTATATTTATGGATTCATTTTCGTTTTTCGTACGATGAAAAAAGGGAACGGAACAGGTAATGTATTAATTGATTTAGTTCACAACTCTAACATCAATGCTCTCCAAGCTCATATACATGGTGATTGTCATTTCCATCCCTTCAAATTCAGAATGTCTATGAGTAATGATTCAATTAAAATTACAGATCACATTTCTTTAGAGAAGGTCAAAAATACAACAAATGATGAATATTACGCACTTATAAAAGACCAAAAATATCGATTACTCAATAACGCTAGTAATCAAGAGTCTAAAAATGTATCTTTTGTTAGACATCTACTATTTACAGAATATAATCAGCACGTAGAAAATGTAGATACTCTCGAATTTGCTCCAATTTTCAGGTTACAACAAGAGCATATATGGCATAACTCTAAACATTCAGATTATATGAATGTGTCACAATTGGCTAAATTTGATGATTCTCTAAAGCACTCCAAAGAATGGCAGCAAGCCCAAAAAATTATCCTAGATAAAATGGAACATTTAGAAAAACAAAAGGACGAAATACTAACTAAACTTTTAAAATGGAACGATTTAGAGAACTCTCGTTTGATTGAATCGTAAGAAAAAACGTTTTATGATAAATGGAATAATCAATAACAGTTATTTACATAAAAGAAAAAAGTCCTGCTGTAAAAACAGGACTTTTTAATTTATTGCTTTCAGTAAGGAAGAGGGCTTACTTCTTCATTTTCATGTCGATGATCGCATTTTCTGCAAAAAAGAATCCAATTTGGGTATTCGTCATACATTGGGATCATTTCAACTTCCCTTTTTTCTCTTTTGACACATACTGGACATATCATATTCATTCCCTCCTTTTTACGCACGATGTTGATTTTCACTTTTTTAAGACTGTATATCGAACTTCTTCTGAAATACATAAACTGGCGGAGTTCACTTTTATACTACATTTTCCTAACCGCCGCTTTACTTCTGATTGTAATTTCTCACTTGCTTCCTCTAAAGATTGTGCTGGAATAATCGTAGATTGTGAGTCTGTTACTTTGCCACTGTACATCACTGAAAAGTTTAATTCATATTGATGTATCAAGATTCCTCCACTCCTTTTCCTCTTACATTTCCTCACAGATTATTCTTACTTGTTGCTTCTTCTTGTAGTTTTTGTAGAGTACGCATTTGCGGTACATACCAGCTTTTTCTTAATCGGATAATCGTAATTCCTACAATTAAAATCAAAAAGGCTTGTAGGAAAATATCTTGTGTTTCCCACAACGTGCACAAATAAAGAAGACTTCCCGAACAAAAATAATACATGGCCAATAATAGATTTATATTTGCAATTAGCATTTGTTTCTTTACAATCGCGGCTATCCCCGCTAAAACAACTGTACAAACTCCTATACTTAGCAAAATATATGCAATAACCTTAAAAAAAAGCATCTTCATACCCCCTCCTCTCTAAAAACTCATTTAAAGCACTTAAAAAGCCGAATAAAGAGTGTAATCTTATTCGATACCAAATGTATTAGCACTTTCTTTAAAATCAATTACAAGAGAATCTGAAACGTCATTTTTTCTGAAAGGGAAATTTTTTATGTTGAAAATCATATATACTTTGTTTTCCGACACATCCAATTGAAAACCCTGTAAAAAAAGTTGCGCCTATGATTTTCAATCCCCATTGCCATGTGTTTTCCTGTAAAAAGTGGTGCGAAACATAGAGACATACCCCTGTACAAATAATGATCCAGATTCCATATTCATCGTATTTTCTCTGTTCTAACTTTTGTTCCTGGAACGGATATACCTGGATAAATAAAAAGGCTATCAGCAAAACTGACAGCCCAATTCCCAATACGATCATTTTTTATCGCCCCATTTCCACTCGATTACACCTCTTTATAGCGCTTCTGTAACAATTGCTGTACACGTGCCGCATACATTTTAAAATAGGGAATGTTTTGCGCGGCAACCTTTCCAAAATCCATTGGCATTAATGTTTCTTCTAACAGTTTGAACTCAAATTCTAGGAATTTATCATGTTGTTTCTGAATCGAATACGGAATATTATGCAAGGCATCCGCAATTTCTCGCACATATGTCACACTGGATTCATCTTGGTTTGAATAGGAAAATACATTTCGAATCAATACAAACGTTTCTTGCAATATTTCATAACCGATGTGATGCAATACATTTTGATTCACCAACTCCCCTCATTCCTTTCACTATGGCCCTTCAATTCCTGTATTGATCTGGAACTCATAATTTTCTACAAACCATTTCTCACCTTCTAATAGTAAATTTAATTTCATGGTGTGTTTTTCTTGTTGTTCTGTTCCATCTATCGTTACAAGATAATCATATTTAACCGTTACATCCGCTTTATTATCAGCGGTTTTAATGTAGTACACATCTGTTATCTTTGCTTTCGTTTGAATGTGCATAGAGCCATCATCTTCTATATGGTTATGTGCATCCTCTGGCGCATTTAATAATTTGCTTCTTGCTTCTCCCGTTATCATTTCTTTGATCTTTTCAAATCCTGGCTTTTCTTTTTGCTTGTTATCATTCTGTATTAACAACTCTACGAACTGTTTTGCTACTTCTTGCCCTTTATCTTGCGTGTTTTCTGTTAAAACTGTTACGCGCTTTTCCAATGCTCGATTCTCTGTTTTTAGCTCTTTTACTTGTTCCGTCCATTTCTTTTCCGTTTGTTCAACTTTATGCTGTAAAGTGCGATTTTGATTCCATAACCATACACTGATACCCACCAGTACAAGTATGACTAAACCAACGATTCCCTGTTTCATCCCTATTCCTCCCTTTCTTTCCGCTTATTTCGGCAAATACGGTGCTGGGTCGACTTGACCAAACGTCAAAGATGTTTTGATCTCAAAGTGAAGATGCGGCCCTGTTACCTGCCCTGTTCTTCCGCAAACTCCCACCTGTTGACCAACTCCAATGTTTTGTCCTTCCTGTACAGTAATGGACGACATATGACCGTATAAACTCCAATATCCATTCCCATGATTAATGACAACTACATTTCCATAGCCGCCAAAACCCGAACCGGAAGCGCCAAATTTCGCCCACTCTACAACGCCACCTTTCGACGCGGCAATTGGGGTGACACCGTCCTGGCATGAATAATCAATACCTTTGTGAATGGTGCCCCAGCGTGGTCCAAATGGGCTTGTAATCGTTGTTTGAGCGATTGGACGAATAAACCCTTGTGAGCTTGCTGATCCCGTATCTACAACGCCGCCTGGCTTTCCCGCTTCACAATTAAAAGTAAGACCGCCCATTTGCGCTACAAACTTTGTTACTAATACAGGCCATAAACCATTTGTGCCATGCGGATCATTTGCCGCCCCTGGCGGTGCATATTTAGCACCTATTGCTTCTATGGTTGTGATCCCCATACCGATATAGTTTTTATATAAGTTTCGGGCCATAGCGTTGATTCCTTCGTCTAAAGTGGCAAATTTCATGAACCCTTTCATTTGTGAACTGCTAGGGTCCATAAGTCCGCCTGGGTTGTTATAGTTCTTTACTGCATTAGAAGTACCGTTCCCCGTTTCCAATCTCGCAATGGCCGCTAGTAAAACGGGATCGATTTGGTTTTGTGTTCCTGCATTTAAAAATGCTTGTGCTTTCCCTGTAAAAACGCCGCCCAGGTGGGGTTGTAGTTCTTCTGGCGCCACTGTTTTTCCACCTGGACGACAAACCGTCATTCCATTACTTGGTATGGTTGCTGGCGCTTCCTCTTCTTTTTTGCCAATGCCTTGCGCCAAAACGATAAATAAAATAAATCCAATACAGACGAACAATCCTATTGTGAAAGTGGAACTTCCAAAAAGAAGTGTCAGTAACCAGGATTTCTTTTTCTTCTTCTTTTTTTGTTCTTGTGCAATCTCTTCTTGTATCGTTTTGTCTACGACTTCTTTTATTTCTGGTCTCATATCATCCCTCCCCCCTTACAACATGTATCAAGATTGAATAGAATATCTTCGAACAATCAGCCCATATATAAGGGCTAAAAGAATGGGTATAATCGTAAAAACATGAAATAGTAACGTTAAAACAGTAGATTGCTGGTCTTGTATAAAATGTAGTAATCCAAAATGACCGATTCCTACAAACCACATGAAAAAGGCTAGTTTCGCTCTATCATCTATACGACAACGTAACTCATTATGGATAATTTGAAGAGTGAGAAGAATGAGTGTATACCAGATAAGTAATCCTAAACCAATCCATCCTAATAAATCTGTCGGCCATTCTCTCTGTATGAAAAGAATGATTATGTTCATCCACCCAAAACATCCGATA
Source organism: Bacillus sp. FSL W8-0640 (assembly GCF_038007725.1). Taxonomy (NCBI): domain Bacteria; kingdom Bacillati; phylum Bacillota; class Bacilli; order Caryophanales; family Bacillaceae; genus Bacillus; species Bacillus sp. FSL W8-0640. Next base: position 48,885 of record NZ_JBBOXT010000004.1, on the reverse strand, counting down.
CAAAGAAAAATACTGATACTCACCATTTTCATACACGTTAATCCCCAGTGTTTCATAGCTATATCGCTCCTTTTTTCGTAAAAAAATAGTAAAGTCCTAAAAGTCTAGGACTCTACTCATCTTTCTTTGGTGGCTCCAAATCATCTAAGTTATCTAAGTTTTGCGGATCAGTAGAAGGCATCCAGTTTTCACTTCCAGCGGCTACAGCTCCATATTGTATATCTGGTGTATCGATTGTTTCCGCTTCTCCTTGAATCGGTTCATTTTTGCTCACTTCTTTCTCATTTACTCGTGTTAAATCAGAAGAGGAAACGGATTCCGTCGGGATAAATGAGTCAGAAGAATTTGTTACTTGTACAGTTGACTCGACATCTATATCATCTTTTTTTGCAACAATTTCCCCCGCTTCATTCACTTCTGCAGGAATAGCATCTGGAATATCTGCACTTGTTGTTTCTGGTGTATGAGGTACAATGACACCTTCTTCATTTACATCTGCACGAATTGTATCTGGTATTAAAGGTTCATTTGCATCTGTTTCAATTGGTGTTGAGATTTCTTGTTGTGGAATATGTGTTGAAGTTTCCTGTTCTGATTGTATTTCTTCTCTTGAAATATCCATCGGAATTTCTTCTGTTGGGATGTCTTGTTGTGGGATATCGGATGGGATTTCTTCATATGCTTCATGATCTGTTGAAACTTCCTCTAATGGAAGTTCTTGTGTTGGTACTTCTGTTTGAATCTCTTCATATGCCTCCATATCGCTTGAAACTTCTTCTAGTGGTATTTCTTGTTCTGGTACTTCTGTCTGGATTTCTTCATATGCCTCCATACCACTTGAAACTTCTTCTAGTGGTATTTCTTGCTCTGTTACTTCTGGCTGTACCTCTTCATATACTTCTATATCAGTCGGAATGTCTTCTAATGGCACCTCTTGTTCTGGTACTTCTGGTTGAATTTCTTCATATCCCTCTATATCAGCTGGTATTTCTTCCCCTGTCGGAATTTCCTCATTCTCTAAAGATACAAGTTCTGGTTGAACATCCATTTCTGATTCTTCTACCTCTGTTCCTTCTTGTTGTCCTTCTACTTCTTGTTCTAATGCTTCTTTATCTAAGCTGATAAGGTCTTGTTGCATTGGTGCCTCTTCTTCACCTGGTGTCGTTTGTTCTTTCCCTTCCTCTTCCTGTTGTGGTAAATTCCCATCTTTATCACGATCTTGTAAGGAGATAAGATTTCCTTTCTTTTGATTCTCTTCTTTTTCTTGTTCCGTTTGATTATTTGGTAAATCATTCGGTATATTCGCTTGCACTAACGGGTTGGCTTTTGTCTTTTCGTCGTCTGTCCCTGCATTTTCTAACTGGCCGCCTGCCGCCGCTAATTCAGCCGCGCTGTTAAAATGTGCTCCCATTTTGTCTCCAATATAAGACATTGTATTTCCAGCGTACTCTTTCCCCTTATCTACAAAGTTTTCAGTCATAAGAGATATATTTGTGACCGTTTCATACACGCCACGTGCTCGACTAAAGGCCGCAACAATATTTCCTCTAAACAGGTAGCAAAGAACGAAAACAAGAATTTGGAAAATCATTGTAGACACATATCCTGCAACGCCCGCTTCTGGTAACACATATAGTAATTCTGCTATTGTAAAGATGATCACCAGCATAACAGACATAAAGATTTTTAATGCTAATGGGCGAATCCATTGTGAAGCCCAGCTTTCAATGACTCTACGATATCCTGGCAATAGAGCCACCGCCATGACGATTGGTGAGATAATACTCATGACAAGAAACCATAATTGGAATGCTACAATCAGTAAACAAAATGCAATCACTGGAACACCTGCGAATGTATTCACGACATAGTACATAACTGTAAATACAAGGCGCTCTCCTACAGACGTAACAATCATCATTTGGTTTCCTTTTTTTATTTCCTCTTGTACCTTGCTCTCCCTATCTTTTCCTGGTGCTGTCGCTAATAATTCATCTACTCGTTTAGCACCTAATTTTTCTTTTGAATCTTCACCATACTGTAAAAATAAATATGGCCGTTCAACTAGCAAATCCCAAATTTGCTTTTTCACTGAAAAGATTGCGTCTGCTTTGGAGCGTCCTGGATCACCCGCAACCGTTCCTGTTGCTTTTGCTAATACCGTTACACTAATTTCAGAACTAATCGTATTTGCACTCTTTAAAATCGCACCTGCATTTCCAATGTACGTAACAATAAAAGCAATAACCAAAACTGTTTTCACTAACTCACTTAAACCTTTTGAGGGCTGGCGCTTAATAAAGAAAATATAGCCCGCATAACAAGCCGATAACACACAAGCAATGCCGATAATTGCTGGGAATAGTCCAGAAGATGAAAAACCGCCTTTTCCAATACCAGCGATATTTTGCATAGCCGCACCTAATTTATCCGCTACGGTATCTACAATATCCAGGTTCAATGCTTGATCGACTAGAAAAATTGTTAACTGGCCAAGAATTACATTTAACTGAAACGCCATATTGGCAAGCCATTGACATGTTGTATACAACATTCTTTGCAAGTCTTTTCCTACACTATCATCACCAAATAAGTATCCACCAACTTTTTGAAACACGTTCTTATCTTCTTCCTTTGGTTGATATGTGTCGATTTCGTAATACTTATCTTTGTAAATCCCATCTGTGTACCCACTAAATAGATTTTCAGAAATTCTTGCTCCCTTTTGTTCCTGTTTTTCTTCTGTTTTTGTATCTTCCGCTAGGGCCACATGAGGCCCTAACGGTAGTAAAAAGAATACAAGAATCATACAAATAGAGAAAAGTTTTTTCATTCCTTTTGCCCCCATTTATGAACATGAACTGGTTCCATACTTCCTACAGTTGAATTTAAATTGTTCCAGTTCCATTCGTAATTTTTCCATTTCTCGTCCTTTTCGTCTTTTACCATTCTAAGATATAGCCCCATTTGGGCCTGTTCTACAGGATCATAATATTTAACTCTGTAATAATACTCATTTTTATCTTCTTTCAAATCATATCTAAACAAGTCATATCTTTCTTTCATTTCTTGGCTAATATTTGGATGCTCGACTCCTTCTTCCATAAATTTGTATTTTTTATATTGAAGATCGTTTAATTTTTTTGTATCCATTTCAATATAAGCCTTTAAATACTCAACTGCGGCTTTATCCGCTTCTTTCATATCACGCTCTTTCTGACTTTCTTTTTGATTTGCATTACTTTTCGTTTCATTTGAGCAACCCGCACCCCCCGTTACCATTAACATTCCTGCTACACATAATCCCGATAACATACGTAATTTTTTCATCGTTCCACCCTCCATATACAGATAATTTAGAATACTCTTATCTGTATTGTAATACGAATTACGCCAATTGTTGTGCGCGTTCTTCGTCTGTTTTCGTAGAGGAATCAAATGCTGTCTTTAATTCTTGGAAAACAGGATCAATTTCTACAACAGCGGTTCGCCCAAAAATGTCCTGGAATAAGGCTTCTCCGCGTCTAAGCTGGCGTAACATTAAGATATTTTCTTCTGTGACCGGTAAGTTATAGTAACGCAACATTTCTTCCGCTTCCTTATCGTATTTCAGTGCAAAACAGAACTTCATACCCACATTTGCAACCTCTTTGTTTTCTGATTGATAATCGGATGCATTTTGTGTTCCTAAATACAAGCCGATATTGTGATAACGTCCTTCTCGAATGATTTTGTCAGAAGACGCCGCACCCTCTTTATTTTTCAAAATACTTGATGCCTCATCTTGTAGGTATACTTTGAAAATACTACGATCAGAATGCATTAAGGATTTACCAAATGCCGCTAATGCAATTAAGATACTACGAGATAATTTATCTGTAACACTTTCATTCTTTTCCTCTGATTTCGGAATGCGTAAATGTTGAATTTGTAATACCTGTAATGGACGTTCTAGACTTAATACGCGGTAATCTTGACCTTGTTTACCAAATAATAAATCCCCTAGCTGGATGCCTTCTAAGGTTGCTAAACGATTTGTAAGAGCGTTTAACCGTTCTAATTCAGTTGGCAATAAGTTAGGTTCTTTCTTCATTTCCACTAGCTCTTTACGAACCAAAGTTAAACATGCGTCTTCTTTTTCCGCCACTCGTTCAATAGCTTTATATAAATAGTCATATCGGATATCCTCTAAACCTACATCCGATAGGAACGTCAAAATTTCAAGTGCTAAACTCTTCGCATCTTCTATCGTTGCACTGATTCGAAATGGGTCTAAACAGCCCGCATCTTCTTTATTCTTCCCAAGCGTCCATACTTGCAAGGTATCCTCATTGAATCCTGGCAATAATTCGGGCCATCGTGTGCGGTCCCCTTTTGGATCGATGATAAATGCTCTTCCGCCACTCATAACAATCCAGAAAGCGAGTAAGTTCATTAAGAATGATTTCCCTTTCCCTGTTTGCCCCGCAAACATAACCGATAAACTTTCAAACGCTGTTACAATGTTATCTAATGCTTTCGCCGCGAGTTCGGGACGAACAAAAACAGGTCGATTTAATTTCTTTGTCTTTCCAATGTAAAACCCTTGATTGTCACCAATTTGTGTTGTGGCCCCGAACATTCCCATTGCAAGTACACCTGGCTCCACAAACAATTTGAAGTCCGTATTATAACGTTTAGAACCTGGTAAGAACTCGTAAAAGTACGCTAACTGTTCTCCATATGGATTAACTAACTCAATTTTCATTTTGCGATATTCTGTAATGAGCGTATTTACACGTGATTTTAATGTTTTTTCATCTTCGGCATACACGCAAAACAGTACACTTAATTCATATCCAGGTGCTCCCGTTGTTTCAAATCGATCTTTTACAATTTTGACGCCTCTTGCTTTACGGTCAATTGTTAAATCTGTTGTGCGGCCGCCTACCATTGCTTGTTGGCGTTGATCGTTTAATTCTAGTTCACTATTCGAGAGCTTTTGTGTAACCATCTGGTTTTCTAAATGATACGCTCGAATACTCATTTCAACAGGAAACTTTAATGAATGTGATTGAATGCGATAAATCCACTCTCCACCAGGAAAAGCCGATATTTCAGGCATATCTTTCACCGCAAGAAAAGCAACATGAGAGGTTTCGATTTCTCCTTCTTCATTTTGTCTTTCTAGTATAAGAGAACGTCCTGGGCTTTCATCAATCACCGTATCTGTTAATTTGATCATTTCTTGTAAATCGGGACGGCGTACTTTTACCGCCTTTCCTTCTTCATTTTGCAACGTAACTGTAGAACCTACCTTCCAGTTTTGATCACGATTCAGTTCTTTCATTCCACGACTAAAGTTATGATGGAATAAAAAGCGCGTTGTAGACGGTTTCGCACGTCTTGTATTAGGAAATGCCCCTCTAACCTGGCTAAATAACACGTCTTCTACTTCTAAATAATTTTCGATTTCCTCTTCTAAAATATCTGTCACATTCATACCCGATATGTTTTGGGCTGTCTCTGCAAAACCTTCTCTTATCTTCTTCATAAACTTCCATGTTTCTACAACAGGGTTACGAATTTGTCTTTCTTTCTGTTCCATGTTCAGCTGTACTAAAACGAAAAAGCGATATTCCATGTTCTCTTTCGCAATGGCCGCATTTCGTAAGTATTCTTTTACTTTTTTAAAAAGAAAGCGTCCTGTTGGGGCCATTGGTCCTTTTAAAGTGGAAATATGTTCATCCAGAATTTCATCTGAATTTGTTGTACGAGGAATCACAAGCAAGTGGACATCATATTCTTGATGGGTAAAAAGAGCGAGTTGATTTCGATAATATACTTTTTTCGTGCTTTCGTCTTGATGATCGTATTCGAATCCGTCTACTTCATATACTGCGGATACTTTTTCGTCTGTACTAAACGCTAAATTCTTTTCAACGTGCTTTAATGGTGATCTGTTCATCATTTTCAACATCTTTCATTTCCTCCTTTTGGGGTAAAAATGTTAGGTCATAAGCGTGTATGTCCTTTTCTTCTTCTTCACTAGATGAATGTACGGTTGGTATATCTTTGACATCATATTGCACACACACATGACCACGAATCACATGTTTTTTTAATTTCGGCAAGGCCACTAATCGGCTACTTTGATGCTTACGTAAACGAAATGTGATCCAGGACCGAACAAAAGAGAAAAGCGATTTTCCATCTGTTTTATATTTATCTGCGCCCCATACCAAGAAAAGAGGAATCACACCATAATACATAAGCCAAACTTGATCGATCATATCTCCAAATATCCATTTAGAGGGAGGAAGGAAGCGGAAGGCTACAAGCCCCGCTTCTACCGCCGCAAAATAACCAAGTGCCCTCCATGTAACCGCACGCGGAAGACGATACCCCATAATTTCGTACTGTCTTCGCATATAGTTCATATAGCTTCCGAAACAATAGACAATGATAGATTTTGATTCTTTTTCCTTCATGTAGCCCTCTTCCTTTCCGTCCCTTACTTAGACGCCAAATAATCCGCCTAACCACGTTCCGATTGTTTTTAATGCATCTGGTTTGTTAATGAAGAATACAACAATCCCGCCGCCAACAATTAACGTAATCGCTTTTCCCCATGCGCGCTTTGCCGCTACGATCAAAATAACAATGATAAACGCACAATATAACGCGTATGTTCCTTGTGTCTTCATCATTTCGAAAAATCCTTCTAACCCGATTCCTAACACAAAATGATTTATATTGAACATATACATGCCCCTCTCCTATTTTGTTTTTAAATCTGTTACAATCCATTGCTTTCCATCTTGTTTTACAAACAACGTATAACCTGTTTTCATTTTCGATTCGGAATGTGGATCAATCATAGATACCTCTGTTTGTACCTCATATGTGCCTTTTGTTTTTCCTGGATAAATCTTAGAGGAAAGTACATTTTCAAATTTCATGGCTCCTTCTAACCCTTTAATATCTGTATTGGCTAAAACATACGCGAGTTCTTTTTGTGTTGCGGTGGTATAGGATTTAAAAAAGGTTGGTAAAAATTCTCGAATGTCTTCTTTTACAGTGATTTCATGAATTTCCTCTCGTTCTTTTCCTGTTTTTTCTTCTGGTACTTCTGCTTTTTCATTTACCTTGACGATTTGAGGGAATCCACTAATTACAAAAGCCTTTCCATCTGTCCGAACAGGAACCGACACTTGCTGGATCACCTCCTTATCCTCTGGCCCGCTATTATCTGCTTTCATGCGGCTTAATTTGTATTTCACTTTAAAAATTACGCTTGCTTCTTTATCTGTAACCTCATTTACTCTTAATACAGTTGCGTATAGAAAATTGGAATCCCATTGCATACTTACAAAATCTAAACCAACTTGCGGATCAAACGTTTTCGGTATATAGGGATGTAAGCGCTCTGAACGCTTCTTCTTGCCTTCATCCCCTCTTTGCCATGTAAAGTATTCCTTTGCGAATCCGCGCGCAAATTCAATTGCTTCTGGACGTGTAGAAAGGTTTTGTTTTTGCGTAACTTCCTTTGGAGTGGTGCTGGCCTTTGCTTGTGTATCTCCCTTTCCTTTTACTACGGTTGTGATGGATACAATCAGCATCCAACTAAACAGGAGCCAAAAGGCCCATTTTCCAATTAAGCGGCCTTTATAGGAAGGAAGCCTTGTGGCTTTTCTTGCCTTCCCTTGTTTACTTTCAAATGTTTTTGCAAACCACTGTTTCACCTTTTGAAACATATTCATCCCCCTTTCAATTTCGGTACTGGCGTAAAGATCGTTCGTAGCAATCACAAGCGAATGAAGCCATACCAACCGCGGTTGATTCATCTTTTATTTCATTTCTTGCATAATTGATAAAATTGTTGAGTTTGGTTTGACTGCCTGTAATATATGGGAATCTAGCATGAACCACATACCGTTTACCTGTATCCCTCCCTACTTCGAAGGACGCTCCATCTGTAGCCCGAAACTCCCTTACAAACTCTAAACCTTCCAATGTATCCATTTTCATCCCCCTTACGATCGACTATCGACCATCTTCCATATTCCCACTACGACCAGGAAGAAAAGCAAGACACCTTCCCATCCTTGCGTATAGTAAATTTCCACCACTTTACTTTTCACCGCTTCCCAGGCTTCTCGTGATCCTGGTACTCTTTCAAATAACCAATCTGAAAAGACAACTAACAGAAAAATACTGGCGCTTATCGATAAAATAAACCGAAACACATTCTTAGAACCTCACTTTCTCATTTGGATTTTGAATATTCCGATAAATATTCCCGAATGGGTCTTGCAATATATCTTGAAACAGTGTGATATAAACTGGAATTTCTGGACTGCTTACCCCTTTTAAGTAGCGAATCAATTCTTTTTCCCTACTTTCACTACCTGCAACAAATACCAGGCGCCATATTGGTATTTCATATCCCATACCAGCATGTGTCCGATAATCTGCCTTTTTTCCTTCTTGCGTCATGAAATCGTTATAACGGATGATCTTTTTTTCTAATACTTCTTTTGATCCGTAAGAACGTTCCATTTCCATGAATACACCAATGTTTTTATCAATCGCTTCTTTTAATCCAATTACCGCAACCCCGTCTGGGCGTATGACACGATTTTTTCCTTTTGCATATTGGAATGTGGCCCGCGGTTCGTTAATCCATTCCTTTAGTTCCAATCTTTCTTCTCTCTTCGATATTAATGTCATGGCACATTCAATCTTTGCTAACATTAAACTGTGATACACAAAGGATGCCGAACGTTGGGACCAACTACTTTTCCAATGTACACTCCCTCTTAATCCACAAACTGTTTCTACTCCCTTTGCCGCAAGCGTATATACGTTTTGCGGTCTTCCAGATTTACGAACCTGGTTTCTTGAAACAGGTATGGGAAGTAATTCATTTTTTAAATATTTTTCTTGTACCAAACGATTCAAACGGTAGTATACTGATTTTTTCTTATGGTTCGGATATACTTTTTCTGTTATATACTCCATATCAATATAGATGTGATTGTGTATATCCATAAGTAAGTTTTGGTCTTCTTCCAATAACAACATACTGCACATAGTCTCTACTCCTTTTCCCACATATCGAAAATGCTTTTTTCTCCTTTCATAACTGCCTCCATTTCATCCTCACCCTTTGATGTTTCGATGATTGGCGTTTCTTCTGGAAGTTCTATTTCGGATTCTTTTGTTTGTGTTTCTGGCTGTTTCACTTCTGGTTTTTCTTCTTTCACTTTTACCGCTTCGGTAGCTTGTTTTCGAAATGGGATAATTTGCGCTTGATATGCGGGTTCAACTGGCTTTGTTTCGGAAACAGGTTCTTTCACTTCTTCATTGGAAGGTGCTTTTTCTTCTAATTCGTCTAGCCCCGATGTCACAACAGGTTCTTCTTTTGTTAAATTGACTTTTTCGGCTTGTTGATACTTGCCTTTTCCATATAGAAACTCATCAATTTCCTTGTCGATTTCTAATCCTGCTTTCCCATTTTGTTGCTCTAAAGAATGAATCTTTGCTCTGGTCCATTCATTTGATGCATGAATTTCTTTTTCGTTTTTATAATTCGCCGCTTTTCCATTTGGTAGGTATCGGTCTAATGGTGGAACACGTATAGTACACCACACATTTTTTGCCTCACCTCTGATATAATCTTGCGTTTGAATCGCTACAACTAAGTTAGGAAGGTTCTGCAAATACTCTGTACGGAATTGCTTTTGCATAATGCCCTCTAACGTTTTCGCGGAATTATGACCTTGCCTACATACAAAGTAATTTCCGCCCGCCTCTGTTAACATATCTGTTAGCTCTCTGTCTAACTGTCCCGAAACTTGCTGGGTAATCACCCATAATCCAAATCCATGCTTCCGATCCTTCGCAATAATTTTCGGAAGAACGGGTACTGGCACGTCATGGGCTTCATCTATCACGCCTAAATGTAGTTTTGAACCATGCGGCCGCTGTTGGGCGATACGGTGATATTGATTACAAATGTAACCGACTGTTAGTAATGTATCTTCTTTTCCCATGCCCGCTAAATCATAAAAGATAAGGTGGCCTTCATCCATCCACTTCCGAATTTCTAAGGAAAAGCCTGTTTGCCCGTACATACGCTTTAAATACAACGTATTACGGAAGATATCTAATCGGTTTAAAATTGCCTGTGTGCTGTCTTCTAATGCGCTTCCTACTTCATATTTCCAAAAGTGAGAGTAATATTTTTGTTCTGGTCCTTGTAAATTGGCGATTACATTTGCTCGAAACAGTTCATCACTTATGAAGAGTGGGATACTTAAAATCGTATGAATTTGACTCTTATCACAAAGTAACGTCCCGATAATGGCCCTTAGTAATCGTTCTGTTTGTTGTGCTTGCCCTTGAATCATTAACTTAATCATTTCCATAATGGATTCAACCACTGTTTGGATATCTTCATTTGGAAAGCGATGAAACAAATTCAAGGCTGGTGGATGATCTGTATTTCGAAAACGGATAAAATGAACTTTACTCCAATCAACTTGTTTCCCATCCTTTTCCGCTTTTAAGAGTCTATTCATTGCTACATATGCCAAATCTTCGGTTGGATCAAATAGAGACAATCCACCCGCTTCATTCGGATTTTCTAGCCATTTATCAATGACACTTTGCATCAATCTCATGGCAATGGTGCTTTTACCAGACCCAACTTTCCCCGTAATGTAACCATGATTCTTGAAAAAGTCTTCTCGAATTTTTACTAATCGATCCTTGATATAGGGATGCATCACATGGCCAATTGAAATACCTTCGGCTAATAAATCATTCGGTATCATGTTTTCCCCTTTATCTAGATACAGGATGTTGCGCTCTGTCTTGCTATTTTTATCCCCTGTTACGTTAGGAAGATGGAACAAGTTTAATAGCTCTGATCCCGTCCATATCATTTTCCCGTATACGGGATGTGGTACAGCTGGCATACTACGTCTTAACCTTCTGTATCTAAGCTCATTCACATCTGCCATAATACTTGCTACCATATGCCCTAAATTTTTAATAACAGGTACACCAGGATAATAGTCACTTGCAAATGAAACAGATACTTGAAATGCCACTTCATTTTTTGCAAACCGTTTATTTAATGCGCGAATCTCTTCTTTTTCAAAGGCATCTAGCCCATGCTTTTTCTTCTTTCGAATGGTCTTTTCTGCTTTTCGAATCCCTTTTGTCAGCTGATATCCGTTATCTGGTGTAAAAGCAATATCAACCCATGTCTTTTCTTCCATTGCACTTCCTAACATCGGTAATACATCACGTGTATAGCGTGCTAGTGATAACGTGGCATCTAGCCGCTTTCTCTTTAATACCATCCGTCCTCCTACCGCTTTCCTTGTTGGAAATGGCATTTCTTTCTTTGGGACGGTATAAATTTCACTGTGGGTATAGGCGCTTTGTATGGCTTGCATAACCTGTTTGATTTTATCTTCTGGACCACCTACATAAAAGCGAACACGCTCGTTTTCTCCCTCTGGACGATACATCGTCATGCGGTACCAATCGCGCCCTTTTAACAGGCGTTCTAAAGGCTTTCGGCCCGAACCATGTACATGCCGAATCATTTGCCCTAGTTTATCTGGTGTGACTTCATCATCTATGTGCGGAATGAATAATACATATCGATACCGCTTCTTTTCTAGATATAAATAGATGCCATGTAAGACAATCCTTATGACAATTCCCAACAGGATCAATAAAGCAATCCCACGAAACACACCGACTACAGTTGGCACCAGCTTCATCAATTCTGTGAGGATTTTTTCTTTAGAAAACCAGACAAATGCAACAGCTCCTATACCTAAAAGCATTTTCCAGTTCTTTTCTATGAAGTTTTCAATTTCTTTGTCGAGCTTGCTGTGCGCCACTTCTTCACTTCCTTTCTATCCTTGAAATGGCCTTATGCAAGGGCTACTAATTTTTCACGATGCTTTTGTGTTCGTTCTTCAGCGGCTAGTTGAATCAGAATTTGAGGTTGCATGATCCCGTTTTGAGGTTTGTTAATTTGATCTAAGAGTGTTTTATAGTTGAAGAGTTCTTGTTTCACTTGTTCAATATCTAATTCACCATTTATCATTACTTGTTCTTTCCAGAACGTTTCCCAGCATTCTTGACGATTTTGATACGCTTGTTTTCCCATCTTGCTTCCTCCTTTTAAGTGGGGAGGATATTCAGTGAAAGAATGTCCTCCCATGAATATTATGATTTGCGCGCTTTTTTGTAAGGGTCTAGCGTGACCAAGAGAGAAGAGAAAATCATGCTTTTTCCCATTCTTCCCGCCCATTCTTCTGTACGCTTATTTGTTGAAGGTGTATGTGTTGTATGAGGAACTCGACCGATATAAAAACCACGTTTACTTCGCATATGCTTAATTGGTTTCATAAGAAATCCTCCTGTATTGTTTTATCTTTCTATATCGCTAAATAGAAATATTCTGTACATCTAAGAGGTTTCATTCATTATGAAGCTACTAAATCTAATTCTTCTAAATCTGTAGAAAGGATCGTAATTTCTTGTTGGTGCTCTTTGAACAGAACATGTTGGATATTTTTTCGCAACTGAAACCCATCTTCCACCAATGCAAGTAAATATGATTTCGTATATTTCCTATCATTGATTTGATAATGTACATCAAATATGCACATTTGATCCCGCCCTCCCTTATCAGTTGAGAGTTTTTTAAACTTCTTGATTCTTACGTTTTCTAAATGCGTAAACAGCTAGGATGCTACCAAGAACGACAAATGTAACACCGATCCATTTCCAATATGGATTTTCAGCTTTGCCGCCTGTTGTTGGTAAATGGCTTTCTGCTTTCTTAGTTTGTTCTTTCATCGGTTGTGGCTGTTTTACAATGTGTTGTGGTTTCTCTGGTGTTGGTACAGGTTTTTCAATAACCTGTGGTGTTTGTGGCTTCTCTGGTTGTGGTTTCTCTGGCTGTGGTTGCTCTGGTTGTGGCGTTTCTGGTGTTGGTGGAACTTCTTTTTTCTGATCTGCTACAACATGTTTGATGATCTCACCATCTGTTTTAATTTCAAAAGAGAATGTTTCTTCATTAATTAAATATCCTTCTGGTGCGAATGTCTCTTTATACATGTATTTACCAGCTGGTAATTTCTCAAACTTTGCAATGCCTTGTTCGTTTGTTTTTCCCTTCACGACTTCCTGGCCTTGCTCGTTATAGATTGTAAACTCTGCACCTGGTAACTTATTGTTTCCATCGGCTACATCTACTTTGGTAATTTCTAAGCTACCCTCAATCTTTTTGTTTTTTACGGTGTTTTTAATAATTTCACCATCTGTTTTAATTTCAAAGGAGAAAGTTTCTTCATGTGACACATAACCTTGTGGTGCAAGTGTTTCTTTGTATGTGTACTTCCCTGCTGGGAGTTTATCGAACTTCGCAATGCCTTGTTCGTTTGTTTTTCCCTTCACGACTTCCTGGCCTTGTTCGTTATAGATTGCAAACTCTGCACCTGGTAGCTTGTTATTTCCATCCGCTACGTCTACTTTTGTAATTTCAATTGAGCCTTTAATCTTTGTATTCTTTGCAACTAGCTCAATTGTTTTTCCATTTTCAGTAATGCTAAACGGAATCGGGTCTTTTACCAGCACATAGCCCGCTGGTGATGTTTTTTCAATGAATTGGTACTTTCCAAATGGGATATTATCAATTTTGATTAACCCGTTTTTGTCTGTCTTATGCTCACTGATTTTCTTGCCTTTTTCATCAGCTAGGATAAAAACTGCACCTTCTAATTTTGTTTTCCCATCTTCATCTACTTTTACAAGCTGTACATTTCCTTTTACTTGATTGTTTTTCACTTCGAATGTAAGTGTTTGATTATGCTCTTTTACTTCAAATGGATACCTTGTTTGATTTAATAAGTAACCTTCTAATCCTTTCGTTTCCTGGAAGTAATACTTTCCAAACGGAAGAGAATTTACTTTCGCAATCCCTTCTTGATTTGTAGTTACTTTTGTAACTGCCTTTCCTTCTGGCGTAAATACTGTAAATTCAACACCTGGGAGAATCTTGCCTGTATCACTTACTTTTTTAATTTCAATATTGCCTTTGATTTGTACATTTTTCATTTCAACAACAGCAATTTCACCTGTTTTCACTTCAAAAGGCTTTGGTGTAGCATCTAACACATATCCAACAGGTGCTTTCAATTCTTTTATAGTGTATGTGCCAAGTTCTAAGTTACCCATTTCAGCGATACCGTTTTTGTCAGCTGTAATCGTTCCCATAACTTGTTGATTGCTGTTTGCGATTTCAAATACTGCGCCCGGTAGTGGCTTTTTGTTTTCATCCACTTTCATCACTTTTAAGGCGCCATTTGCTTTCCATAATACTTGTAAGTCTGTGCTTACTTGTTCTGTACTGCGCTCTAATAATACAGTTGCATCTTGAATCGTACTTGTTCCTTTATATACGATTGCATGAACATTCGTTAGATTTGAAACGACTTTTAGAGATAGTTCACTACTCTTAGAGGATTTTGGTACTTGAATACGGAACTTTTCTCCTAGTTGGAATGTTTCTTTCACTTCACCTTGTTCTGTGACAATACGTGTGCCTTGTGGTGCATTGTTCATTTGTACTTGAAATGTACCTTTTTTTGCATTTGTTTGAACGTTGTATGTTGTTGTTTCGAAATATTCACCGTTTAATTGGGCTTCTTGTTTATCCGTTGGAATGACATTCATCCAGACATCTTGTGTATCCTGGCTTTGATTTGCCGCGTGAATAATGTGCTTTGCTGCTTTTTTAACTGCCGCATTCTTGAACTGTAATTCATCAACGGAAATCTGGCCAAGTGCATTCCAAAGAGCTAATTGCGTTGCATAGTGGGCTTCTTCCCAATTAGAAACACCTAAACTTTCTGGTGTTTTCTTTGGGTATCCATTCATTAAGACGCGATAGGATACATCATCTGTTTTGCCTGCTTCTGGTAAATCCTCTCCATTTGGGGATTTTAAACCGTATACCAGACAATACGCGATTTGACCACTGGCGTTCTTTAGTAGCTCTGTACGAACATCTTTCCCATACTGCGGACTATAGGCCCAATCCATCTGATACCTTTCACGATTGATTACCTCCGCACTAGCTTGATTCAGTGGAATCAAGAAGCTCATCACAAATAAAAGTACACTCGTAAAGAGTAGTAGTGTTTGATACGATCGTTTCAAAACCATTTTTTACAGCTCCTTTAGGATTATTCAGTTTTCAAAGGGCAGAATATTTAGAATTTTATCTTTCTAAATATAGAACAGTATACTTTAGTCATAATTATTTCGTCTTTTAGCCGAATTTCATTTACAATACACTTAGATAGATGTAATCAATAACATGAGGTTTATTCATTCTGTGATGGGTATTGCACGATAATATGTTGGTCTGAAAAGTTTCTCGATTGGAACTTCAAGGAAATCAGCTATTTTTTTAGCTTTATTGTCTTTCAGACTCCTTCTTCCAATTTCAACATCATATAATGTGCCGATTGGAATTTTAGCGCCTTTGGAAACTTCCTTAATACTTAAACCTTTGGATTCCCTGTATTCTCGTACAACGGTTTTGTTTTCATGTGACGCTAGCATTTTTTCACCCTCCCTTCCCTTAATTACATTGTATTCGGCTTAAAGCCGAAAGTCAACACGAAACGAATAATTTTTATTCAAAAACGCAATTTTATTTTAAAATCCGTGCAAAGGAGATTAATTATGACCAATACATTTCTAGGACAAAACCTTAAACATCTCAGAAACTTACAAAAGCTAACTCAAAAAGAGCTAGCTTCCAAAATTGATATCTCTTATTATGCTTATAACAATTGGGAAAATGATTTAAGGGAACCAGATTTGCTATCTTTAAAAAAGTTCTCTATTTTCTATGATCTTCTTATTGATGAATTAGTTAATACACAAATAATTTCATTAGATTCTATAGAGATACAAAATCACAAACTAAATATGATAAAAAATCTAGAAAAAAAAGATGTACTAAAACCACTTGAAGAAAACTTAAAAAGACTAAGATCATTAAAGGGACTAAGTCGCAAAAAAATCGCCGAAGAATTAAATACTCCCTATAGTACATATGCTGGCTGGGAAAATGGATTCAGAGAACCTGATATTTCCACGCTCAATAATATAGCTTCATACCATAAAGTAAGTATAAATGACTTATTGAATCCAGATGCGGCCGTTAGGGATGAAGATACATTAAAGCTCATCTCGCGCTTATCTAAGAATTTATTTGAAACATACATAAGCGTTCCAGATGAGCATAGAGCTGAATTAGAGAAAAAATTGATTGCCTATATGAATGAATTTAAATCTCAAAAAAAGATCAAATAAGTTTAGTTAAAATTATTATGTTTAAATTAGCCTGTCTTTTCTATATTTTCCCCTGTACTTTCTTGTTTACATATTTGGATTAAATCCATATATAGGTTAAAAATAGTATATACATCAGTTGTACAACAATTATTCTTAACATTTTGCTCTAACCAATGAATATTTAATTCCATGACAATGCCACGTCCTTTTCTTATATTTTAAGAATCAGCGTCAAGGTGGTGTATTTTTTTTACAGAATCAAAAATCGCACCACCCCCTAAAAAGTACGAAAGACGCTACAATAAGTAGCGTCTAATCATTTTAAAATTCAGTTTTTTAAATTTAGACTCAACCAGTCCCAGGGTCTACCATCATATAAGATGGAGTTAAAGAGGGATTATCTTGAACCTTAGCAAACTTTTCAACAGGTTCATTATGTAAAGAAGTTACTGAAATCCCTAAAACAAGTAGTATGCACATTAGATATTTAGTCAACTAAATTCACCTCGCTTTTCAATAGCGCTTGTTTCACACCTCTAGCATAAAACAAGTTTCCAGATCTTTCAAAAGATATTAATGCCTCTTTTAAACCTTGTATGTCCCCAATTACTTTTGAATAAGAATATAATTGATGTGCACTAAATCCATTTTGTTCCAAAATTTTATACATTGCAAGCCCTTTTTCTCGATCTCCATGTAAACATTCATAATGAGCGTGTTCACCGATATGAATATAATCAAAATCAATCTTATGAAGATTAAAATTATTTTCAATATAAAGATGTGCCAATGTTGTTTTAAAAGCAAAATATTTTTGAGATTTTCTAGGGACATGGATATTATCAAGAAGCTCCAATGCTGATTCCATGTGCATTTCTGCCCTCAAAGGGTCCTCATATATGTAACTCTCTCCTAAACACCCTTTTGCAACAGCCTTAATCATCGGAATTTCTAAGTCTGATTTTAAGATTGATTCACAGACTTCTCTACATTTATCAATTTTGTCACTCAACAAGTATATATAAGCAAGCCTTTCTTTATATTGCATATATAAATGATCTTTTATATATGTCTGTTTAATCTCTTTTATAGATTTTTCCGCGTCTTTTGCGAAAGGAGAAACTGCATTTGATTCGTCCTCATCATACATAGCCACAGTATAAAGCAAATTTGATAACGCTTGACACTCAGCGTTAGAAGAAAGTTTTAAATTTTTAATTTCATCAACTATTTTTTGCCCCTTAATTTCATTTTTATTTCTTCGATTAAATAAATCATAAATTAATAGGTACTGACTCACACTATCGGTATTAATATGTTTTTTTATTAATACATCTATAATCTCGTAATCACCAGAAACATGCGAATAACACAAGGATTTCCTAATGTTCAAAGGACTTTTTATTAAGAGTATAAAGGTATTAATTTTTTGACGTCTTACCTCTAAATTGTCATATAAGATGCTAACCACTTTTAAAAAGCTGTCTAATTTCATTTCATATTTGTTTTTACATTCAATTGCTCTAGTTATTTTTTCTCTACTTACCCCTGATAATTTGGCTATTTTACGTAATGTATATTTTTCGTTTATTTTTTGCGATATTTCATCCATAAGATGTTTCATTGTAGTTTCTTTTGTAATGATCTCGTTCATAGTGACAATTCCTCCTCACTAAACCCTATTAGCCCTTTACAAAATTTTAACATATCTTCATGTTTTTTATTTTAGAATATTAAGAATCTTCGCCGGCGTGGTTGAAAAAATAAATACTAAATATTCTGAAAATTATGAAAATTTTTATTGGAATTTCGAATAGGTTTTATTCATCTTTTATTGATATTTTGCGAGGAACGTTTTACAATACAAGTATAACAACAAAAAAAATAAACCCACCTCGAGCTTTTATCTGGCTGAAGTTTGGCGACGACACCAGATAAAAGCTCCCTAACAGGGTTCATTCACATAAAAAATTTATATGATTTTTTTTAGTATCATACTTGATACTGAAATTATACCATATTGTATATGTAATGTGAATATAGAACCTCTGTTTTTCCAGCATTTTTCTGTTTATTTTAGGTGGGAAAAATAGGAGGTTTTTTCATGCTACTAAATAACTTTTTGCTAAGTACAGCAAAACGAGAATTAAGTCCAAACCTTGTTCATGTTCCTACAGGTGCTATCAATAAATCTGTTAAAAAAGTAATTAAAGCTATTGATATTATTCTGTTCGAGTATGAAGGTAAAACCACTAAAGAATACTTCGAACAAACACCACGCCGCTATAAGGCATTAGAAGTTGTTTTATCTTACCTAGTACAAGAAGGCTACTCTCAAATGAGACAAAATCAAATCAGTGAAAAATCGGGTATTTCTGTCCCGATCATCAACTTTATTCTGAATTGGTTAGAGGACCTTGAAGTATGCCATCAAATCAAAACAAGACGTCATGGTAAGATTGCACCATCTATTTACATATTAAGCCTCAATACCAATTATTTAAAAATCATTGAATATTTTAAGCAAAAATGGGCGTTTTCAATTGATATTTTTTCTACATTTACAAAGTTTCTATCTAAAAAACTAAGTAAAAAACAGGAGAAATCTACAGAACAAGCCGAAAAACCAACTGTACCTACATGCCAGGGAATAGATATATTGGATTCTGTTGCTCCTATAAATGAAGAAGTAGAAGAAAAAGAGCCAGAGAATGCCCCTACTTTGGGTGAAAAGTTAGAACTACGATTCCACGAAATGGATGAATTTATGAGTGAAGATCAAAAGAAACTTTATATCTACATCTTAAGTAAAGACACAAACATTACTGAAAAAGATGCTTATACAATCGCATTGCGTATGCCAACAAACGTAGATTGGCAAGAAAGAAAGTCTTTTGAGGATTGTGTACAGATGTTTGAAGTAAACAAATCGCAAGTAAGTACACCTGCACATTTCATGAAAATTTACACACAACAGCTAACTGCAAACAGAAAGCGTAGAGAGCAACAAGCAAAAGAACGTAGAACAAACATGGCATTTGGAAAACCAATGAAGAGTCTCATACCATCAATGGATTTATTCAAAAAAATGACTGATCCAAACGCCTAAATCTCATTTTCCACAAAAAAATAATTGTTTTATAGCCTTGTTCAAAAAATTCACCCCTAACAAGGCTTTTTGTCATGCCATTCTTTATTTTAATAGATTAAACATATTATCAATCTATTATATTTTCGTAAATTAAGGGCGTTTTTCACAACAAATCCACTATGAATTTATAATCGAATTGAACCTGCTCTTAAATCAGTAATTAAATAAGAAGAATTTTCTAATCCCTTGTGAGAGTAAGGCTTAGTGAGCAAAAATAAATCCTAATGTATTTAATCATTTTAATTTTTTATAAAACAAGATTTATTATAAAAAGTATCCCATATTGGGAACTATATTTTTCTAGATTTTTAAACATAAACCCTCAAATCAAACTAAATACCAAAATAGAACTCTTCTTATCATTTAATATACAAATCTACGGAACACCGAATATCTGCAGACAGTATAAATACTAATATTCGTGATTTTCACCATAAATATATAGTACAGCACTTTAAAAACAAAGAATCATTTCTGTTCATTATGAGCATTTCAGTAAAAAGAATAACCTCAGAATTAATTCAGAATAATATGCGATAAATCTACAGAATTAGTTGCGACAACATACTTAGGTTATTCTGAACTTATTCTCATCTTAAACTCATTGATAGAACTAGGTTCCGCGGAATATTTAGAAACTTAGATTTACCTTGAAGCTCTCCTGGTAAGGGTATCTTGATTCAGCTATGAATCAGATTCCGTTGCCAGGCAGATTCTCATAAAACTACGTAGGCGGGGCGGCGGCCATTCCCATTCCTCGCATATCGTCCTCCTCAACATCGGCCCATCATTCGCCTTCCACTCATTCCTACACATCTATATATCCACCTATACCACAACCCCACGCCCTGTCTAGCCCTGCCCATATGTCTCCGTATAGCCCCGCAATGTCTTGGCCCTGGAATCCCACCAAGCCCCAAAGAAAACACTGCGACCTAGAATCCCTTATTGCTTGTTTGTGTGGTTCTCGTATATAATTGCGGTACACAATTTTTAAGACAAAGGAGTATATAAACATGACTTGGGAACTTTCTGTTGATGTTTTCCTTGCTGATCTGTTAAAACATGGCCGTAAATCTTCCACCGTTAAACAATACCGTTACGATCTCACACTTTTTACATCATGGATTCAGAGATACGTTAAATCGCCTCCAGAATCGTTTTTTTGTTCTTTTGATACAAATATATTAGACAGATACTTAGAAGCTCTTAAAAAGGAACGTGAAGCGTCGTTTTCTAATGTCAAACGTGTACGAGGCATTCTGATTAACTTTTTACGATTTCATGGTGCGGCCCAGGATTTAAAAAGTAATGTCTCCCCTCCTGAACTAACTTCTAAACACTTTGCATCGGACAAAGAAATTAAAAAGCTATTCCGCGTCATGCGTAGTTATAACGGATTAACCGACTACCAGGCGTCAGGAAGAAAGTTTATTCTGGAACGTAACCTTTTATTGGTCCATTTCATGTTAGATTATGGACTATCTATCCAGGACATTCTTACGCTTTCTATGCATGATATACACTTTGGAACGAATGCCATTACTCCAGGAGGACTACACGCTTATAAACGATCTATCACCCTTTCAAAAGAGCATGTAAAACTTGCCTTATCGTATTACAACAAGATTCCTAACCTTGTAAGACCGCGCCAACAGACGGGCGACCCTTTCTTTGTAGCGTTTGATTTCGGCCCGCAAACGTTCCGCTGGGACTATGAAAAAGATCACCCCGCCGCTTTAACTCGAATCGCTGTACAACGCATGTTACAGAAAGAAGCAAAACGCGCTGAAATCCATATAACGCCTACTATGCTACGGAACCGTTTTATATTAAATGCGCTACAGAATGGCATGAACCCTGTTGAGATTAAAGCATATTTGGGATTAAAAAGCATTGAAGCTTTGCATAGATACGTTCAATTTTGGAATAAGCGGCAATAACTAGCGTTTAAAGTAAACATGAAAAAGCCCTGGTACAATCAAAACCAGGGTCTTATCTTCAAAATCTGTATCCTTTACTTCCAAATCAGTTAAATAGGGCTTAATACCTATAAATTCAAGAGAGATTCTTCCGTTATTTCTAAATCTTTTTTCAGCTTATTGAACATCTCTGTACATTCTACAACATAAGCTTTCTTAACTTCATCATCAACAGCTTTATTATACATCTCTTCAATTTCATCTCTTCTTTTTTCAAACTTCCCTATACTTTGGTCATACACCAACTTAGAAACATAAACCCACAACGCTAACAATGACCACTTTAATTTTAAAAGTTTATAATTCTCAGCCTTATCTTGTTTCTTTTTGTTCCATTCCCTATCAAAAAAGTCTCTCTTCAATTCTTTATCCAAAGAACTTGCTAACTCATCTAATTTTTCATCTGTGATGCTAAATCTAAGCCTATGAGCATATCTATTTCTTAAAGTATTAAACTTTTCAAAAGGATTCATTTTATCTTTCGGTAGTAACCCTAACGCAACAACTAAATTTAATTTGCTATTAAACGAAGGATTTTTGTCTAAAAAAACTTTCGGTTCTACAAAATAATTCCTCAGCATTTTTTCAATTTCATACTCAATATAAAGGTGAGCGCGTAAAACTATTTGAAGCTCATCTTCTCCTTTTGTGGCATCCATGAACTCATCTATATCTTTTTCTATTTTTCGAGCACTATGAACATATAATTCATCCATCAAAGTAATCGGTCCAATCATTACATACATCTCCATTCCACATTCAATCATATCTTTTTAACCTTATTTTAACACTATTATTACTAAACACCTTAGTTGTCCTTAATCATTAAGGTAATACATCGTAATAAAAAATTCGCAGCACATCGTTTCATGCTTTTTTATAACGCTACAATTCAAAAACAATTAAATCATTCAAAAGTCAATATAAATGAATACAAGTGAATATTAATCAATACAAAAAACACTTGCATTTTAATTATTCTTATAGATTTTCACCAATAATTTTGTATTGACTTGTATTAAACTGTATTAATTTATGTGTAATTGTATTGACTTTTTAAAAGAGTTTAGCATATAATGGAATTAAGTTAACCGATAAAAAATAATCTTTAGGAGGTTTTTATATATGGCAATTCTTAAAGCTGGTGCGGATGCGGGAAACAGTGGTTTAAAATTAAATGTATTAGGTCTTGATCCTTTATTCATACCAAGTATTTATTCACATCACATTGGAGAAACAACAAACATTTTGAGTGATGAGGATATTTCTGTTGAAGATTTAGAAAACAACATTGATGTTACAATTTCATCACCTACCTTAAAAGCAAACAATCTGCGTTACATTATTGGTCAAAAAGTGATTGATGAAAACATTAAAGGTATTGAAATGGAAAAGAAATCGGATAAATCGAAAGATGATCTTGTGTTACTTGTTACATTAGCTGGTTTAGCAATTACAGCTATGAAAAAACTACCAAATAAAGATAAAATTGATGTTACTTATGATCTTTCTGTTGCATTACCTGTCGCAACAATCACACCTCAAACAGCACAGGGATTTGTAGAACGTTATATGAATCATCATACGGTGAAATTCCACCATCCAAGCGGACGTGAAGTAGTAGTTAATATCCAAATTGAATTTTGCAAGTGTTTACCGGAAGGCGCGGCGGGTTCATGGGGAATCGTTTATGATGAAAAAGGTAAAACCATTAAAAGAAAAGTAGAAGCTACAGAAGGAAAAACTACGGAAATAGACTTTGTTGACAAAACTATATTATCTTTCGATATTGGCGCTGGTACAACAGAAGAAGTTGTTTCTCATGGTGTTAGCTTTAAACATAAAATGAGTCGTGGTTTACCATATGGAGTGAAAGAAACTTTACTTGATATTATCAAGGTTTGGAACTTAAACAATAAACAAAAGACAATAGACAGCATTGCTGAATTTAATGCAATTTATCTTGATTCTGAGCATCCTCGTCATATTCGTTTAAAAGAGGCGTCACGCGGCGCATTATTAGGTTTAGCAAATCGAATTGCAACTGATATTATTAATAAAATTGATGATATGAAAGATGATCCGTATGTATTCATTTATGGTGGCGGTGCCGCAATTGTAAAAGAAAGCCTACAGCAAATTTTAGAACAAAAAGGACGTTTAACAAATGTCATTTTCTTAAAAGACCCACTTTTCGTAAATGCACGCGGATTACTTGTGTACACATGCTCTCCAAGATTTGAAGAATTAAAAGAAAAAGCGCTTGCTCCTGTCGGTGAAAAATAATGGCTCGTAAAATATACAAAGCTGGTGATAGAGCAAATGTCTATATTAAAAAAGACATTTCACCAGAAATGATCGATTTTATTAACAAACAAAGTGATCTTACAATGTTCTTTTTGTATGCGGCGCAACAACTCCATAAACAAATTGGTAATACAGATGTAGCGGAAATTTTACCACGTAAATACACATTTACATTGGATAACGAAACACAGCCTTTACCAATCAAACACAATGAAGGTTCAAAAACTGTTCATACACCTGTTTCGGATCAAACACACATCGAAACAAGTCAAGAAATAACGAATCCTGGGGAATCCCATGATGAAGAGGAAAATACATCATGGAATAAACTGAATGATTTAGAAGATGATCCATATGCATAATGCAAAGAAAGAGTTGTTCTTTTATAAGAGCAACTCTTTTTCTTTTAATTTATAATAAAAATATCAAAGAAAAGGGAGAGAAGTTCATGGCTTATAATCTCGTTACAGACAAACTTTATAGTGTTGACTTTGAAGAATTAGAAATTATGTTTAAAAGAAATAATTTACTGAATTTTGAGCATCAAGATGAATGGCTTAATAGTTGGTTAGAAATATTAAAAAAAGCGGATCAAGACACAAATATCCAAATCGAAAATAAATATAAAAACAACCTCTCTTTTGAAGGGTTTGAAATTTTTCAAAAAAAAATAATTCTTCCTTCATTTACATTTTATTTGAATTTTGTAATCACAGGTGCCCGCCTTTTCATAAAAAAAACAAACCCAAGAATCCAAAAAATCTCATTGGATAGTATACAGAATAAGTCATTTCCCTTAGATTGGACCCCTACTGACAATTGGAAGGGTTCTGTAAATAACCAAAAACCGATTATATGCACACAGTTTCCATTCGGCATGAATGAATACCTATTAATTGATGGAAACCATCGATTAACAGCGAAAATAAATACACGACAAAAATCTGTAAAATCGTATATTATTAGTGCACAAGAAATCGTAGATCATTGTATATTACCAATGTCAATTGATAAAACCATGTATCTATTTATCATGGAAACCTCAAACTTTTCGAAAGCGCTATCCGAAAATAAATACACCCATCAACAAATTTTTGATTCTTCTTTAATACACTCAACATTTAAAGAAGTTTTAAATTAATAAAAAAGAGTTGTTCTTTCCTAAGAGCAACTCTTTTTTTATTAGGATTATTTTTGTATTGATTTGAAAGCTATGAAGATTATTAAAGAAAATACTTACAAAGACTTGATTAAACAAGAAATACACTTCAAAATTGGAATTGAACGACCTTTGAGCGAGGGAGGATAAACATATGAATGATACAACATCACAAGAACGCGCTTACTGGACACATGAAGTATCTGAAAAACTACAAATATCTGATAGCACTTTAAAGCGCTGGGCGAATGAACTAGAAGTGAGCGGGTATAAATTCGCAAAAGGTGCAAATGACAGTCGTGCATTTACCGCTCAAGATATACAAGCATTAGAAAAGTATAGGTATTTGACCAAAAAACAAAAAGTAAAAAAAGAAGAGGCCGCAACAGCTGTTGTAGAAGAGTTTAAAGAAAAAACGAGCGATTGGGCGCCCCCCGCTCATCAAGAAAATGAACTAACTTTAACTAGCTCACAAGTCGCTCAAACCTTAGAAACTTTCATGAGACAACTTCAAGAGCAAGAGAAAACGAATCAACAAATTCTCCAAGAATTACAGTCTGCTAACGAGTTAAATAAAACTCTGTTATTGCAATATGAACAATTGAAACGAGATTTTGATGAAATGCGTGAATCACAAAAACTTATAGCGTCCACCCAAGAGCAAAAACAAGGATTCTGGTCTAGGTTCTTTTCAAAAAATAAAGACGTATGATGAAAAACTACATCATGCGTCTTTATTTTTGTTCCACTACACAAATTATTTTTCTTCAAAACTAAATTCTAATTTGCTGTTTGCAATTTAAATCTTTTTTTATATTTTCTTACATGTAAATGTCAATTTTTTTTTGGAAGCCGCCTTGCAAAGATTTGTTGTATGATGCGTAAGTCAAATCTTTGCATTATATGTATACCAGATTACTAGCTAAAAATTAATAGAATCGTTCGTTGGATTGTTTCATAAAAATTCTACTTTCTCCCTATATTTAAAAAAATATTAAACTCTATAGAATAGATTCCAAAAAATCTGTCCAAACTTGTAACCAAATTATACAAGTTTAGGAGAGATGAACAGTGTTTTTCAAAGATAATAAAACCATATTAAAAAAGTGGCTGGATCGTCATGGAATAGAACAACAAAAAATTGCACGTACTGCGGGTATTTCTTTACCAACAATGACAAAGGCTTGTCGTGACAAAACGTATATTCCAACACCCCTTGTAATGAAAAAACTCCTGAAAGTTATTAGAAAAATAGACCCCTATGCACAACCACATGATTTTTGGAAAATGTAAATACGCACAAGAACTATTGCCCTTGTGCCTTTACTTCATACGTTTGAGAATTCTTTTTATTTAATATGATTCGTCAATTTTATTTTTGTTTAGATTTTATAAAGTTCCAATGTGCTAAAAATAATACTCCTTGTAAATGATTAATCAGATCATCTACTTTGTGTCCTTGTTCAATATCCTCTGTTAAAAGGACACGTGGCGCTTTATAGGCATAAAATTCTTGCGCACAACAAGTTGTAGGGCTTACCAAATCGCCTGATTCATCCCATATTGGTAAACAAATCTTATCAGGGTGCGCTGACCTTTCACAATTTAACCAAGTTTGTAACAATGGCCTTACATTTCTTTCATCTTGCTTTTGTGTCAACCATGCACAACAGGACTTTACATGATTTAGTTGTTCTAAAAGATGATCATCCCTATTATCGTTATACTTAAATTTTAATTCAGATAATACAAGTGCACGTAAATTAACAACAAGGCTCATTAAACGTACAATTTGTCTAACTTTTTCCACCTTATCTTCATCATGATAATATTGAATAAGAGGTCCGTAAATTTCTTCGTTTAGATCATAAGCGATATTATTTAATAACTGTTGGTGTTCTGGTTTTGGTTCATATTCTTTAAAATTTTCTACTTGTCCCAAATATAGACCTGTTAACCTATTAATTTCCAAATCCTTGATTGCATCTATAATGGCATTACGGCTCTGAAGTATTTGATTATTAATGGCATTTATAATATCCATCGAACGTTGTTGTTCTTCTTTGGCTTTTTCTCTTTCTAAGTAAGCTTTAACACCTGCCGCAATAATTTCTATAATTTCCATATAATTTTTCACTCCCTATTTTTTTGATATTTTGCCCCACAGAAAAATACTTATTCCGATCTTATTAAACTGTTTTAGAAAGATATTAAGAAAAAGGCTGGCAATTTGCTCAACCTTTTTTATCCATATTTTCTTTGTAATTCAATCCACAATCGGCCATACATACGAGAATGCCTTTTTGTTAGAAGGCTATTATCATATTTAGGTTTTAGTGGTGATGCCATTTTGCAAATAAACGATGGTTGCATTTCTCCCCCAGCTCTTACACTGATAATCGCGTGATGTGCTGGTATTTTATATGCTTGTTCTAGTGAAATTGTATCCTCAAATCGATACTTAGATAATTCAAATGTCTTTGTATGATCGTTCATAAATAGGAATTGCTGTACGCCGCCGCCTTGTAAATTCTCTTGTAATGACGGTTTCAATTTGTTCCAATGGTGAAATGCATATATGCTTCCTAGTCTTTCTTTTCTGCCTTCTGTACCCACTCTACCCATCAATTTAGTTAATCCTTCACTTTCATATTGCTCGGGTTCATTAAAGATGATAAATGCCCCATTTTCTTGCTCTTTTTTAGTCATTAATAACCTGGTCATGAAGGTTTTTAATGTGATCCAGTGAACCAGGGTTTTTACTGCATGTTCCCCCAATCCCCTAGCATTTGGAACCCTCAAAATAATAACTTTTCCTTCTTGCATCCATTTACCAAAATCAAGTTCTTTCAATGGGTCTTGTGCAAAGATATCATACAATCTTTCATTCCCAAAAAAGCGGTTTAATCTGGTTATGATGGGATCACACTTATTCCCTAATTGTTCATTATCTCCCCACTGTATCAGCTCATTCGCAAGACGCAAATTCCCTTCATTCACTAATTCTTGAATACGATTTACCCGAAAGTCCTCATCTTCTATAATACGTTTTATATTAAATAGACTTCCTTTACTTGCTTTGGCCGCATCCGTTAAATATTTTTCACTTCGGCTTAATCCTTCAATTTGCATGAAATCAATCATTTCATCCGCAAATCTTGAAGCACCGTTCCGCCCTAGCTTTGTAATTACTTCTGTTAAATCTAGAGGTGGAATATAATCACTGTCGTTTAAATCCAGATCAATAATATTTTCTGGTGGTAATGCATCACGAATCCCGTCTGCCATACCCCGCCCACCTTCTTCTACAATTGCATCTGGTATGATAAAACTAATCTTATGTTTTGTATTTCCTTCAATAACAAAATTCTTAATTGCTGTATCTTTACCAGCCCCCTGTCCTCCTATAAAGACATAACCTCTATAAAAATTATCTGGATTATCTATTGGCATATAGATTGGTATTTTTTGATCTTTCAATTCCGAATATCCTAAAAATATTCCTTTCTCATCCCGCATAATCGCTGGTATCTCAATTTCAACTTTCTTTTTTACACTCAATGCATCGGCATATTTTCGTTGCAACTCTTTTACAGGCATTTGCAAAGCTAATTTGCTCATTTCATCGGTACTCATCAAATTTACATTCGGATCAAACTTTGTCTTGCTTGATAGTTCGAATGTATTTAATTCCTGTAATATTTCTGTTTGGCGTTTTCTCATTCTTATTTTTACACCATGTAGTTCATTCGTTTCTGATAAATCCATCATAGAAAGTGCTAAGGTTTCCCCCATTGTCTCCCTGGTTAACCGATCATGGGAATGTGAGGCCACCCGTATACGCGTTTTAAAAACAGGCTGATTTCCTTTGTCATAGCTCACACGATTTGTTCCAACTTCATCAGCGGTTGTATGTGCCTTTTTAATGATGTGCTCTTTGCTAAATTTTTTATCTGATTTAAAAAAAGCGTTCGAGAACGCCTGGAATGTATCAGTTAATAAATCATTTATTTCATTAATAACAGCCGCAACACCAATTTTAGCCCCTGTTACAAGTCGTTTGCCGCTCATATTAATCCGTTGAGGTGGTTTCCCCTTCTTTAGCTTTTCAATGGCCCAGGAAGCGTTTTTTACCCATTTCTGACGGTTTTCCGCTTCATTACAGATACTCAATCGGCAAATGTCTCCATCATAACTTAGTTCATCAATAACACTTAAAATATTACCAATAGGTGTTTTTGTATCGTTGCTATTTGTATTTAAGGAAAAGATGTCATGTTTCAAATATCGCATTTCTTGTACGATTGTATTTTCATTAGAAATTTGCAAATCTGATATTTCGGCTTCCTTAATTGTCACACTCATTTTGTTCTCTAGTTTTCTTTTGAGCTTTAATGCTTGATATTCGCTAGTTGCTACATAAAATTCAATTTTCTTCTGGCCCTTTTCCTGTTTGAAAACAACATCAAACCAGAAATAGTCCTTTTCACGATAATGAAATGTAATCCCTTTTCTTTCTACACGACTTCCCATACTTTCGTACATTTCATACATCTTATGGATCGCCCGCCATAAACGCTTTGTATTATTAGATACATCCGCATGAGGAATAATCCGATATACAACCATTTTGTTTTTTTCTACTTGTAAAAATTGTTTTAAAGAATATATCTCTTTTCTTTTAAACCAGGATTTTTTTATTTTCTTAGGTTCATATAATACTGGCAAATATTCATTTTGTGCCAAAACAGGAAGGTTTGTATTTTCTTTATCGCATATAATAAAGCCTTCTCCCTGTATCATTTTTAGGCCCCTCCTAATATACATATTGCTAAGATAAGTCCGCCTGCAAAATAGGCAAGCGGCTTCATCATTCCGCCTTTGTTTGTCATTGAACCTATCATGATAAATCCAGCTGTCACCAATGCACCATATCCCATAATATCGGGCAAATTTAGAATAAACCAATGACCTAATTCGCCTACTATATCAACCATAAATTCACCAACTGGCTTGAAAATCCATTCCATTTCCTTCCCTACAATAGCATCACTAAAATTATTTAATTGATCTAAAAAAGAACCCTCTTTTGCCTTTTCTCCAATATACCCAGCTGTATTAGCCGCAATCATTTTTCCACCTTCTAAAATGAATTTCACAAGGACCCCTCCTTTTAAATTCCCTTTAAAAAGTCTCTTATGTCAACCGCATGTCTAGCCAAGATATATCCACAACATGCACCAATTAAAATTTCTATTGCCTTTGTACGGTGACCCAATGCCCAGGCCGCGCCCGAAAAGATAATAACTAAAACTACGCCCGCATCAAACCCGTTCATAATGGCACTATGAACATTGCCAAACGTCCCGTTAACTCCCGCGGCAAATGTTACTTTTGGAAGTATTAATATTAATGAACTCCCTGTAGCTGTAAAAACCTTTTTAAATACGTTCTTACTATTTGTTTCTTTATGTGCTTTCTTTTTATAACTTTGGTCCATAAAAGAGCGAAAAGAAATCGTTTCTGTCTTAGTCATGATGCAACACCCCTCGTATAATTTTAAAAGAACTACACATACTACTTATAAATGAAAAGTAGGAGGTCTAACGATATGCATGTTGCAATTGCTGTCGCTGTAGGCGCGATTATTGGATCACTTGTTAATGTTTTTGTTGGGTAAAAATACAGGCAGTGAGCTTTTTGAAGGCTCCTGTCTTTTTGTTTGTGCCTTAATTTGTTCAATACGTGCCGCGGCACTTAATTTCTTCTTTCCTGTTACACTCTGTTCGTCTTGTCGAATTGGTGAAGGTACTTGTTTTCTATCCTCTTCGCATGTTATTTTTTTATGTTTATCGGGTATATCGTTCCAGATCAATTTCTTTACATAACCCGAAAAATTTTTACGCTTTACATGCTGTAACATAATCCGATCCTTTTCATTCTTCTTATTAAATGCTACAGGTTTACTAAACTTTGATCTTTCCATTCTGTTCACCCTCCCCGATGTGACCGATAATATCGGTATTACTAAAACGTATTCCTTTCTGTTTGTACGTTATTCACCTTTTTATACAAAAAAATTCTCTACTTTTTTATTTAATCGATATGAGCGGTAATATCACTTTTCCCATAAAAAAATGACCCTTTTAGGCCACATTTTTAATCATTAGCTATCAGCGTGCTTTACGCTATTAGCTATATGCCGACAATATGAAACTTGTGCAAGTACAACACGAAAAAGAAGCATCCTTGCAATAATTCCGAAATATAAGAATTTTAAAATCGTATTAAAGTATAAAATGTTATAATTATACTGTTCCTTTTGCATCCATGAAAAGGATTTTAAAACCGTAAGACACTTAGAGAGGGGAAACAACTATGTCACTTTTACAGCAACATTTTGAAGAAAGAAGAGATTACATTTTCAATCGTCTTAAACAACCAGAATACATAGAAAGAAGCATAGAAAAAGTTCGACAAGCTCAAAAAGAGATCAAAAATACAGTGCGAACGATTAAAGATTTGTTACTCTTAGACAAAACAACTGATTCTTGTTTACCAGAGGTTGCTCAATTTTCTCTTCAACACATTACAAATTCAGAGTCATTTGAGAATGTCAAAAACCTGGTTCCATCCTCTATAAAAAAGTTAAGTGAAGAAGAACGCGCAAAAGTATTAGATGAAACATTAAGCGTAGCAAACCAAATCATGAATTTAGAACGTACTGTTTTTATCATGATGTTTAATTCAAAAGAGAAAATCCTCATGGATTCTTATAAGAAAAAGCGTAGATCACAAACAGAACTTCATTATGATGTTGCTGACAAAGAAGGGTTCGACAAGGCTTTTTATGATGAGCGTATCGATTCATTACAAAATGATATTCGTGTACTATCTTTCAAAAAGCTATGTGAAAATGAACCCGCACCAGAAGACTTAGAACTATTCAAACAACGTTATGAAACAATTATTTTGCCAAAAGTACAAGAAATTATTTCTCTAATTGAACCAAGTTTAATAGATATAGACATATTTTTAAATCCAGTAATCGAGTATGGTGTAGGAGAAATCAATTTAGATGAAATGATTCAAAAACTACACAAAAACCTTTCTCTATTTCACGAATTATCGAAAGTTGAATATTGCCCAACGGTTGAGCTAACAGTAAAAGAATATGTATTCTTAGAAGCTATGAACCGTTCCAAAAAAGGAGAGGAGTTGCAACCGTCTAAATGATGTATACACAAGAAAAGTTTTATGAAAATCTTATAGAAGAAAAGAAAGAAGTGACAATTTTTCTAATAAACGGTGTCAGAGTACCTGGAAAAATTATCGCTGTTGATAAATTTTCGGTACTAGTTTTAAGCAACGGAAAGCAACAGTTCATTTATAAACAAGCAATTTCAACGGTTTCTTTATAAACACATCTCACTTCAAAAGTTACATACATAATGTACTCTAGATATAAGAGTTAGTTTTTTTCCTTTAGGGCAAGGCTGGTTTCAGCCTTGTTTTTTTGTTTGCAATTTTTTAGATACATTTTTTTCGAGATTCTATATATATAGGAGTTTAAAAGAAAAAGTGGATATGAGATTACTACATGACGTGATAGAAGATTGAAAAAAGAATCGAGCTATCTTGTAGGGGTATCGTCACATGCCCATCAACTTAAGTTTTTAATGTCCCCCCAAAACGATAAAAATAAACTTGGTTGCCATAAAAGACATCACGTTTTTATTCTGAAAGCATTATAAAAGTTTAACCTAATGATTATATAGAAGGTACCGATTATTAGGGAAATTATACAATAAGATGTCCGGAGATAATATAGTTGTTTAATTTACATTATCAAGACCTAAATCAAAAAAGTCATAAAAAATAAGGAGTGATACATATTAGTCATTGACTAATATGTATCACTCCTTTACTTCTTGCTCCACAATCGCACCCGATTCTGGAAAATTTAAAAAACGTTTATTTTTCTTTTAACATTGAATACTTTCGATAAGTTTTATAGAAATTGATACCCAAAAAAACAAACAGAAGTGTGGAAGACAACTTCAAAAGGACAAATGGAGTTTCAAATAAAAATGCCTTCCAAAATAATGAACCTTTCATACTCCAAAGACCTTCATGATATAATCCCGAATCCTTGTAAAACATATAAGAATAAGCTAAACACAGCATAACCAACCAAAATGAATAATTCATTAATTTTTTATAATGATTATCCTTTGATTGGCGATCCGAGAAGATTTCATTTTGATCATCATCTTCTTTTTGCCAATACCGTATTCCACTAAGCCAGGGCCCTTTTATATAGTTCCAACCGAAATCCTCATATATCCCTTTGTATTCAACCAACTTTTTCTTAGGTAAATAATCTTGATAATCAAGTCGTATAACATATCTCTTGTCAGTTTTTTCGAAAGTGTATATTCCTAATCCACTAATATTTGTACAACGATAGCCTTTTTGTAATTGCTCGTTCAGCCATTGCTCCTCTTTTTCAATATCAAAAAACATCTTACTAAATTTCTTCATTCGATTCACTTCCTTCGTACAGGGATAAAATATGCAATAACCTGTTTTGTTCCATTTTCAAAATAGCGCTTCCTTCTGCAGTTATCATATAAACTTTTCTCCGACCGGACTCTCCAACAGGTTCAATCCAACCATGCTTATTCAAGTTTTCAATCGCACCGTATAATGTACCAGCTGCTAAAATAACAGTACCGTTACTTATCTTTTCTATCTTCTGCATTACGGCATAGCCATGGAGTGGCTCACGCATGGCTAATAAAATATAATGCATGGTTTCAGACAACGGTAATAATTTATGTTTCATATACTCACCCTTTATTCAGTTTGACTATATAGTTCAACTTAATAATAACTTAATACAGTTCAACTGAATAGTCAACAACATTTTCAAAATTAGTCAAAGGAACTTAAAGTAAAAAGCTTGATAACAAGGGGGAAATCAATCGAAAAAGTCACCTCCCTTACGTAAGGGAAAGCGACTTTTTGTGTAGTCTTATTCAATTAAATGGTCGATTGTTTAATAATAAATTCCTTATAAACTAGAACTTTTTATAAACCTCTGCATAAGCAACTTTCAATTGCTTACGTAATTTTTTATTTTCTTC
This sequence comes from Bacillus sp. FSL W8-0640, assembly GCF_038007725.1. NCBI lineage: Bacteria > Bacillati > Bacillota > Bacilli > Caryophanales > Bacillaceae > Bacillus > Bacillus sp. FSL W8-0640. The sequence goes on along the minus strand of NZ_JBBOXT010000004.1, from coordinate 14,751 downwards.
TTCTAACTTCTTATTCTTACGTTTAAGCGATTCAATAAGAGCTTCCTTATTGTTATCGTTCGTTTTACGTTTTATTTGTTGTTGAGTTAAGGATTGCGATTGTTGCTGACGTAATGTCTCGATTCGTTCCCTAAGGTCGGAATGGTTATATAATGTTGCCTTAGCTACACCAGCTTCACTTGCAACGCTATTAAAATTAATGTTCTCATTAGCTCTTACGAGCCTTTTAATAGCCTCATTGACCTTTATATAGGTCTTCTCTTTTCTTTCTTGATGAAGCTGTTTTAAATGCTCTTTACGGTTATAATTAACTATTCGAAACACCTTGCTTTCTTTTTATCCGATCTAATCTTCCGAAAATAATATTACCTTGTTTTAAAGTTTGATAAAGTTGATGGGCATGGGGCACCATACATGCCCATCAACTTAAGCACATTAACTACCCACTAAGTGTAAAAAAACGTTATTCTTTTTAAACAAGCTATCTTTGTGGGTTTGAAATAAAGTTACGATGTTTTTAAGATAGACGCGAAGTTTTGATTGAATTTTTTTATAAAACTAAATGTTTATTTAAAAAGTAATGCATCCATTTTGATTAGACTTTTTTCAAAATGGATTTTTTATTTTATTGAAACTATCCAATATACTTATATTTTATATAAGAAAAAAATGTTTTTGTATAATTAAACTTTACTTTTTATAAAATAGGTTTAATATAGGTATTAAGAAAGGAAGGTGTTAACTATGAAGGAAAAATATGGGGACTCCGTATTGAATAAAGTGTATGAACATAGAGTGTTAAGAAGAATGTCACAAAAAGATTTAGCTGATGCTGTTGGAGTTTCTAAGCAAACGATATTTGTTATGGAAAAGAATAATTATTCTCCTTCACTGGTGTTGGCATATCGAATAGCAAATTATTTTGAGGTTGATATAAAAGAAATATTCTCTTATGTAGGAAAGGAAGATAATAATGCTTGATCTATTAAATAACTGGATGTCAGAAAGCACAGACAATTTTAATATCATTGTAGGATTTATATCACTTCTACTTGTAGGTTCAGCAATTGTGCTTTTTATTATGATGAAAAAATTTGGTCAACCGGATGAAAGAACAAATGCTATTTATCTTAAAATTATTTCTTGTATGTTTGGTACTCAAATTGTAACGAATGCCATATTTATTTCTTTGGTGAGTAAAGATATGTATTTCCGTCAATTTTTCATATTATTTGAAGGCATTGTCTTCTTCGTTGGAGCTATTTATTCTGTTAGATTATATAGAAAAGAATTTAAATAATTTAATTGTAAAAAACAGTAGTGATTTTATACACTACTGTTTTTTTATTGCCTCGGTTGTAGGTGCTAGCTAATTGTGTGGGGACAAAACCCCTCAAACAACATCGCATAAGGGCATTTACAAAGGACAATTCGAAGTGCATTGTAGAAAATACCTAATTGGAGATATAGAAAGGATGATGTTTTTTATGAATCGTTCGATTCAAAGTGAACTACAATTATTTGCTGAAGAATTATATGAACATCTTACTCCTTCACTTTTAGAAAACCTTGCTAGAGAACTAGGGTTTGTACAACGGAAACGGAAGTTTTCAGGTCATGATTTAGTTACTATCTGTGTCTGGATTAGTCAACGGGTAGCGAGTGATTCTTTAGTACGACTGTGTAGTCAACTTCATGCTGTTACAGGGACTCTTATGAGTCCAGAAGGACTCAATAAGCATTTCAATAAAAAAGCTGTTTGCTTTTTAAAACACATTTTCTCTACATTATTAAAAAGTAAAATTTGTGAAACATCAGTAATTCCAAGTTCTTCAATCACTTATTTTCAAAGAATTCGTATTTTAGATGCAACGATTTTCCAGATACCAAAGCATTTAGCTAGTGTGTACCCTGGGTCAGGTGGCTGTGCCCAAACAGCGGGTATAAAAATTCAGTTAGAATATGATTTACATAGTGGTCAGTTTTTAAATTTCCAAGTGGAAGCAGGGAAAAATAATGATAAAACCTTTGGAACAGAGTGTTTAGCAACATTACGTCCTGGTGATCTATGTATTCGGGATTTAGGCTATTATTCACTGGATGATTTAGATCAAATGGACCGACGTGGCGTGTATTATATATCACGGCTCAAATTAAACAATAGGGTGTATATCAAAAATGAATCTCCTGAATACTTTCGAAATGGAACAATAAAAAAACAATCTCAGTACATCAAAGTTGATTTAGAGCACATTATGGATACCTTAAAACCAGGGCAAGTCTATGAAATAAAAGATGCGTATATTGGAAAGGATAAAAAACTATTCACTCGGGTGATTATGTATCGATTAACGGAAAAACAGCTTCGTGAGCGTATGAAAAAACAAGTGTATACGGAAAGTAAAAAAGGCATTACATATTCGGAAAAAAGTAAACGATTAGCTGGCATGAACCTGTATGTTACCAACACACCTTGGGAGATTGTCCCGATGGAACAAATCCATGATTTTTACTCTCTCCGCTGGCAAGTTGAAATCATCTTTAAAACTTGGAAATCCTTATTTCAAATTCATCATTGGCAAAATATTAAACAAGAGCGATTAGAATGCCATGTTTATGGAAAACTCATTACCATTTTTTTATGCTCTTCTATTATGTTTAAGATGCGACAATTAATTTTGCAAAAGAAGAAACAGGAATTAAGTGAATATAAAGCAATTGGAATGATTCAAGATCATTTATCGATTTTGTATCAAGTCATACAACAAAACACCCAAGAAATAACAAAGATTTTAATCCGCCTGTTCCACTTGCTCCAGAAGAATGGCCGGAAATCTCATCGATATGAGAAGAAAACAGTCTTTGATATTTTGGGTGTTATCTATGAATATAATGGATTGAGAAAACAAAAGAAAGCTGCATAATTTTTAAAAACGATACCTATCTAGGTTTATTTGGTATGCTCATTTTTAAAGATACCATATATTCTAAGAGTTTTTTGATTATATGAACGAAAGTTCATCCTGTTTACACTCTTAAGTTGATGGGCATGGGGTATCGTCAGCATTTTGGAAAAACCCCACGCTAGGCAAATTTGAATAAGAAAAGAGCCGAATTTTCCCCGTTAAGGGTAAATTGGCTCTTTGTTATTTAAAAGACGTAAGGAATATAAACTTATTACATGCAATCCCTCAAACTTATATTGTCCTAAGAAATCTAAATTTTAGAGAATATTCACAGCTGTAATTTTGCAAGTTGAAATTGCAAACCTAACGATTGTATCTGGACTTATAGGTAAAGTACCTAGCACTATACCAAGACCTGTTTGTTCCACATTAAAATCTGCTGCAGTAGAACCAGTACTTGCTAAAAGATTCACTGTAGAACCAATAAGCGTATCTAGTAATTCCCTAATTGGTCGTTCACGACAATCACATTCGCATCCTAAATCTACAGGTGGAAGTAATGTTATAGGTGGTCCTGGCGGTAAAAAACCTACCCCTGTTACATCAGAAATATTGACCACAAAGGATGTGGTACCATCTGTAACTGTAACTAAAAAATCACTTACGGAAGTAATAGTAAATAAAAAGAAAAGAGGGGGGACGTTTGGCGCGTCTGCAATAGTTCCAAGAAGCACAGTTTCCCCAATAAGTTGTTGTAAGACATTCTGCATAGGTAAAACACAGCAATCACACAGACAACCTTCAGTCTCTCCAGTAGGTCCCGTAACTCCAGTAAGCCCTGTAACTCCAGTAGGTCCCGTAACTCCAGTAAGCCCTGTAACTCCAGTAGGTCCTGTAACTCCAGTAGGCCCTGTAACCCCAGTAGGTCCTGTAACTCCAGTAGGTCCTGTAACTCCAGTAGGTCCTGTAACTCCAGTAGGTCCTGTAACTCCAGTAGGTCCCGTAACTCCAGTAGGCCCTGTAACTCCAGTAGGTCCCGTAACTCCAGTAGGTCCCGTAACTCCAGTAGGTCCCGTAACTCCAGTAGGTCCCGTAACTCCAGTAGGTCCGGTGGGTAATGTGAATGATGGAATTGGTGACAATGTAGGACCTACAAGGTTAGGATCAAGTGCTCCAGTAGATATGAAATCCTCTGGATTTAATTCTTTTGAATTATTTTCACTTCTATTTGACATGTATACACCTCCTTCTCTCTAAAGAATTTATTCATTGTATGGCTTGTACATACCATGAAATAGTAAATCAAAGTTAGCTTCATATGTATTTTATAAACAGTTACAAATAATGTGTGTTATCACAGAATTAGAAAGAAATTTGATTGCGGAACAGGTAAAAGAAGGATCGGATGCAAGTAAAAAGCACGAAAAAAATTAGGTAGATTTAAAAACGATCTATCATTAAACCCCTTACACGAAAAATATTGGTAAATATCCAATCTTTTTTTCATGTAAATAGGCTCTCATGCAAGAAGAGCACGAGAGCCTATTTACATTCGGGAACTGCCTTTTATTATTATAAAGAAAAAATCCATATAAAACCAATGGGTTTTTCTATATTAAGACGCTACATTTTCTATATTCTATGGTAAAATTAGTGATTGAGGGCACAATTTTTCAAGAAAAAAAGGCAAACAATATAAATACTTTCTGAAAGTGTTCAATTCAAGTTCAACAAAAAGCATTTGTTATTCTATAGCAAATGCTTTTTGACAAATGATCTCCTTTTTTATAACATAAAAAAGGAATTGAGTGTACGAGACTCAATTCCTTAGGTGAAGTCATTTGCCAACGAATACCTGGTAAAAGAATCCTTCTTTTATGATTGGATTCTTTTACTTTGTTTTGAGCATAAAGTGTAATACTGTATAGGCCATTTTTCTTGTTGAACATCCTCGTTTGAGTGCTAATTGTTGTAAGAGTTTTTGCTGAAATGGTGATAATTCAATTTCTACAAAATGTTGAAAAGCATGAGATTGCCTTACAGGTATATCCTCCATATAGATATAATCTAAGCCTTCTGTTACTAACTCCGATGCAATTTGATCTAAATTTTCGTTATACAATGCGAACTCTTCCAATCTTTCATATAAATGTGGTTCTAATGAAATTAATAATTTCTTATTATTTTTTCGGAATTTCTGTTTTTGGCCTTTCCAATAATTTTGCTCTTGCATAACTGCATGTAACATTTTAATTCCCCCTATTTATAATTTAAATTTGTATTTCTCCCTTACAATTAAATCCCTACTTATTGTTTCTTACAGTATCAACAGCGGCTAAACAGGCGGCTATCCCTAGACGTTTTTCACTATATATTTTCTTGTTCACTGTTAGGTACCAGCACCCATTTTCTTTTACGCTCAATAGATCGTCATATTGCCTCCCTAATTTTTCTAAAATAAAAGTGGATTCCTCAACGGGATTAAAATATTCAACTGGCATTCTAATAAATGGTGTGCGATTCTTACCCCAATATGTACCGCATGTTTCTAGCCCCAAAAACTCTTTCGCAATGACATAATCTAGCCTTTCTGTTGCAACAGATAAATCATGATATGGTATCCACCAATTAGAATCACTCATAGCCACAAACTCTTTTGCAATACTGTTGTATAGAATTTGACAAATACTAATCCCTTCAAAATCATCTTGTGTGACAACAAAATCAGACTGTCTTAATTTGTGCCCGTTTTTATCCGTTGTACCAATTTCAAACTCTTCACTTTTCAACAATTGGACTGTTTTCATCACATTAAGTTCCCCCTTTATTTCTTAAATGAACATGCTAAAATATTTTTGAAGGCATCTTATTTCTTGTTCCCTTCACCAATACGATCACTCATCACACTTCCCCTTTCTGTTGCTTTATAGCAATGGAAAGGGATTGTTTTGTAAAGCGGCTTTTACTCTCTTGCATAGCATTTTGAAGTAATTTCAACTTTGTTTCTTTGCAAAGAACTCTCCATACAGATACACCGATTTTCATTTTCTTGCCTCCCTTTTATAATTCTTCTCCACATTCATGACAAACCGTTATAGATTCATCTGTTCCCTTTATTTCGATTGTTTGATTATCTCCATGTGTACAAGAAATCTCTTTGTTTTCTAACTGTTTTTTTATGTGAATCACAACTTCTTCAATGCAGTAATAACATAGTCTTCCTAACGCAAATCCTTCCGCGGCACTCTCTCCGCACGCTCTACATTTGTAATCTTCCATGTGATTGCTCCTTTCTTTCTTAAAGGACTAATTCACTAAGCCGACAGCAATCAACGCACTAATTAAGATCAAACCAATAAATTGCATGGTATTTTTTAATGATTGGATCAATGCTTTCTCTCCTTTCTAGAGTAATGATTTTAAAAATAGGCGTTCTTCCATATGACTTCCCTCTAAAACCCATAGAGGATACCCGAAAATAAGTAGGTGAAAAGCATCATGAAAATTGAGGTTGCAAAGAAACCATAAAACCAAATCTGATCGGAAACATTTTCTTCAATACCAAAATAACGATTTAACTTTTTGTAATTTTCTGAAATGGATGAGTAAAATTTTTTGAGGAACTTAAATTTAAGGTGAGGTTGTGTTAAAATAGGCTCACCAGACGTAATTTTAATAAGGATTTGTTTCATAGCCATTCTTCCTTTCTTAAATTATGATTCTGTATTAGAGAAAGATGTTTTTGAGCTGGCAGGCTAGGGAACATCTTTCTTTTAAAATATTAGTTTTTTCTTTCTCCAAACCACTTTATCATTGCTTCAGAAGTAATAATCCATTCTTTTCTCTTTCCATTCGGCTTAATAAAGCATTTAATTAATCCCTGTTTAATCATTACTTCTCTTTCTTGATCCGCTTTTTTAGAAATTCCCTCTTGTAACTTGTTCCTTAAAGTTGAATCAGGTATCTTCCAATAGAATGCGGCTTCACTTGGTGTCATGTAGTTATCAATTGCTTTCATAATTGTTTTCCCTCCACAATACTTTTGCTATAATATTTGTAGAAGGATTGAAGGGAATTGACAGGCTCCCTATAATAAATCCTAAATTCATTTCAAAGCCATCTATCACATTGATAATGGCTTATTTTATTATTTATCCTCCTTCTTTAAGTTTTACTATAACCTCATTATAGGACTTATAAGTCCTATAATCAACCGCTTTTTGTTTTTTTATTTCGTATTTTTTCGACAAATAAAAAAGCCCTATGAATGTAGGACTTTTAATATATGGAAAATTGCACAAGGTTAAAATGATTCTTCGGCTTCTCTTATTCTTTTACTTCGTTCATCTGTATAAGTGACTTCTTTAATTTCCAAAAACTCTTCTTTATTAAAAACAATCACTTCTCTTTCCACATGTAAGCCTAAGGAAAAAGCATAATTATCCTCTATTACTTCTTTCATAGGACATAAATTCTCATAAAATAAAATACTTTTAATTGGAACTTCTACTGCGACTTGAACCTCTGTACAATAACGATTAGGATCAATAGTAAAAGAAGATAACATATTAGTTTTTATTTTAGATGAGTCTTTATAAAAATGATCTAGCTCGTTTCGATTTAACCCCCGATATAGTAATACATTGTTTGTTTTAAACTCTGTTTTTAGTTTTTCTTGTGTTACATTATATAGCCGAGCAATTTCCATTTTCATTTCTTGTTCAATCATTTTATAACCTGGTTTATTTTTGATTTTGTTAATAATGTGTTCTCGATAACCAAATGTTGCGTTAAATGGAGCCCCAAAAATAGAGCATACCATTTCAGTTAGTAAAAATTTTGCTTCCTGTTCATCATTACTGCCACCAACCCATGAAGATATGTTTTCGAACACCCCTTTTAATTCAGGCCAATCGCCAAACAGTAAGTAATCCAAATATTTATTGTTAATATGCAGTCTTTGATTTAATTCCATTTTGATTTCCCTCTCCTTTTATCATTTGTTTTTTATACGAAATAAGATAGCTCTTTATTAATTAATCACAGCTTGAACTTCCAGCATCACTAGAAGAAGAATCGCCACAATTACTTGATGAATTATCATGATGTGAGTGGAATGTAGATGTAGTTGCAACAGGTGATACATAAGCTGAATTATCATCTGTATAAGTAGAAGATTTTGCGGATTTCTTACGTTGTTTACTCTTAAATAGTGGTGAATCATTGTAACAAACTTCATCATATCGATTTTCAAATGCGTCTTTTCGTAATTCTCTAAGTTGAGCCTTTTTACTTTCCTGTCTTTCCTCTATTTGTTGAGCCCTTTTTTCTAAAAAACGATATGAAAGTCTTATAAGGCGCCATAACAGGAATGTAACTATAACGAAAATACAAGACAGTTTTATAATTGTCATAGCCCTATCCCCTTTATTTCACAACGATCTTCACTTTTGCACCGTCTGGTAATTTCTCCACTTTATTCCCAATATACGAACCAGCACCACGATTATCAGCTGGTTTTATATGCCTAACACTTGCACCTTTTCCTCCCTCAAAACACATGGCCATGGGATATTCATCCCGATCATATCCCTTTTTTGTTGGAACATTTGCTAATGACTGTTTTCTCCTTTCTGCGGCTCCAGCCCGATCAATTGTACAAATATCTGTCTTGCCATTTGCAATCGCATCTTTAATATGTGCCGCTGTTTCTGGATACTTATTCGATGGAAACTCTATAACTTGTGCAATATCTTGTGATCCACTTGTTTGTTTTGCGTGATTTGGATTTTGAATTGCTGAACATCCCGAAAATAATAATCCCATCACTAAAAAACTACTTACCAACCCTTTAAAATTCATCATATTCCCCCTTATGAAAATCTTAATTGAGTTCACTAAACACATAATCATAAAATGCATCTGCAACATTTTCCACAAGATGATAAGAAACATGCTTTTCCAATGACTTCATTAACATTGGTTTTTCATCTTTAAAATCAATCGCATAATCCATTAAGAAACTCCAATTCCAGGATGGAATTGCAATCAAACAACTATGTTTCATTTCATGTTCACAAAAATAAACCATTGGTGATCCACATTGCTTTAATGCTTCAAACTCCACATATTTCATCTATAATCCTCCTATTCTTTATTACTTAAATTAGAATATTTCTAATATCTTTTTTAAAATCTTTAATTTCACAAAATGTATTACGTGGATTTTATGTCATGTGATTGACAGGACCTCTGGTTTATGTTGTTTACTCATTTGCCTTACTGGCCAACTCAAATCAGCAATAAACCATAGAGTGCGAGCAACTACATTTAATTTCTTCTTATGTGCTTTCCACATCATCTCCATATCTATATCAAAATCTATCTGTGGAATATCATGTATTGTTTTCAATTGAAAAATAAATATAATTTTACTTTTATTATTCTCTAAAAAGCGATACGCATAAGTATAAGCATCCTGTTCACACCAATGTAAATCCTCTAGAGTATTCGCAGTCTCTATATAATTTAGTTGATAATCATTTTGTAAGAGTGCCCATCTTTCTTTAAAGAAATTCAACTGTTCACAATGTCTCAATTCATGAATTAGCATGAATACAATAGTCCAATGTAATTGATCCACGTCATATCTATTTACAATTAAATCTTCAAATACAATAACAGTGTCTCTATCCCATTTATTCTTTTTATTACTTTTTCCAAAAAAACCACCGTCGGCCCCAGTCTTTAAAACTGCCCGTACATCTTTTTCAAATTTTGGCGTCAAACGGTTACTTATAAAAAATTCTTCTGATTTTGCAATATAAACATCAACTCGTAATGTCCTCATTTCTATTGGCATAAGCTCAAACAATTGATTTAATTGTGAATCAGAAACATATTCCCCTTGATTGTGAAATTTCACTTTTTCATCCCCTTTAGCTCTTATAGCGTAAAATCTTCCATTGTTTTACGAATTTCATCGGCTTCTACACCGATGTATTGTAGTGTTTGTCTTTGTGTCGCATGACCAAATAACTTCATTAAATAATACACATCTTTCATTTTTTTATAATACTGATAGCCAAACGTTTTGCGCATACTATGAGTTCCCCAATGTTCTGAATCAATCCCACAAGCCTGTGCTGCTTTATGCAAAAACGTATGAGCCATTTGTCTTGTGATTGGCTTATCTCCTTGACGACTTGGAAATAACCAATCGGAATCTGCCATGTTACTTGTATATTTCGCAATTTCTTGTTGTAAAACAGTATTGAAATATACTTCTACCGTTGTATCTGTTTTTTCCATTTTAATTTTTATAACATGTTTCCCTCGAACATCTTTTACACGCAACCGTAAAATGTCACTAATGCGTAAACCTGTGTTAATTCCAAAATAAAATAAAAAGTAATTTCGATATGAGGAATTTTGCAAAAGCCAATCTTTCATTTCTTCAATTTTTTCTATTGAACGAATTGGCTCTTTTGCCCCAGGTTTTCGTCCCCCTTTCGTCATAAAACATGACCTCCTAAACCTATGTTGTAAGCTATAATATGTAAAACTTAGTTTAACTATAACTATAATTTGTTAAACTTACAATCTTTTTCTTTTCATTTTATAGCGAAAAAAACCAGTAATACCATAGAAAAACGCATGATATCACTGGTTCTTATGAGTTTAACATTTTGTATCTTTTGTAAAACTCGTTTATTGAATAAAAAAATCCCTTCACGATTTGTGAAGGGTTCAGTATACATTGAAATGGGCCTTCCATTTTAATATGTAAAAGAAAAAATTCGTATTGATAAAATTCACTTTCTTATCGTTTGAGTGCTGAACAATTAGTAACCGTAACATTTAAATACATCATATTAATGGTGTAAACACATTAAAAAACAAATATAGTCCGTCCATGCTAAAATTTAAATACATCTTATGTCAGTGTTAAACATGGTCAACATTCTTTGGAGCAAAGATTTTATACATACTTAAATACATCTTATGTTAGTATTAACCTCCGAGACGGAGCTAAAAAGTTTATCGAACTCATGAATTTAAATACATCTTATGTTAGTGTTAAACGAAAATGTCCGTGAATGACACCGTTTGACCTCATTATTTAAATACATCTTATGTTAGTGTTAAACTTTCATGGAATATTGGAATTATGGAAAAGTGTCCCATTTAAATACATCTTATGTTAGTGTTAAACCCCGATGAAATACAGATAGATACTTTAACAAATATGGAAAAAACCTGATAAGATGAATATTAAACATTATTTTACCAGCAAATAGATGTATTGTGTAACGGTTTTTGTGTTACACCCTTCAGAGCATGAAAATGCCCACGCATCAATGTTTATTTACATTTGATACTACCTTACGGAGTGTTGGCACTTGGTAAATTTCTTATGTGCTACTTCTCCATTTATGGCGTGTAAATCCACCAAATTATTTAATATGGACTCAATTATCTACATTAATCCAGGTATCCTAACTCTTCTATATACTCTTCCATACATTTTTTTGAATGCAATTTGCTTTGTACCGCTAATTGTTTATTTATAATATTTTCGATGTCATAAGTGGAAATGTTTTTCGCCGCATTATAATCAGCATGTGTTTTATATCCACACTGCTTACATTCAAACATAGCTTGTGTACAACGATTTTCTTTACAAATATATCCGCATTGACTACATCGTTGACTCGTATACGCTGGGACAACTTTAATAACTTCAATTCCATAAATCTCTGCCTGATTTTTGATTTTCTCCTGCAAATCAAAATAAGTCCAATCTTTAAGAACCTTATCATTTTTTGATATACCTTTTAAAAGTTCCATTTGAATACGCCCGCAATTATGTTTTAGACACTGTTTCACTATATAGTTTGCATATTTATGATTAGTGCTATTTCGAAACTTAGCTATTTTATTACTTAACACGTCTATGGGCTGTAATCGTTTCGTCCTACCTTTTCCAGTTCTGCTATTACTACAATATTTACTTTGTTTCAATAAGTTGATACGTCTCTGTCGAATTCTTTCATTAAACATTTTAATTTCATCACTTTTAATATTGCTACGAATAAATCCTTCATTAAATGCAAAGTAAACTGTATTTATTCCACCCATATCAATTCCCATGATTAATTCTTTATCAAATTTATTTTCTTTTATAGCATTGAATTTATAAGTAATTGATAAATACCACTTATTTTTGTATTTATGAATCATACATGCGCCTTTGCTGTATGTTTGATTGATTAATCGGTCTAAAATAACTTTCATGCTTTTTTGTTTTTGGGTACCTAACTTTACAAAAATCTTCCCTTTTGGGACATCGCCATTTTCCTTATGAAAATCTCGTGAAAAAAGAGATATACCAGCAATATAATCTCCATTCTTCTCTTTTATTATGTCTACTGAATTATTATGGAGATCAATTGGTATGCGATTTCGAAAAGAAGGAATTGACATCTCACCTTTTCTAATTTCATTTCTTCTACTCTTCCAGGTTTTTATAATTTTTTGAAGAGTGGTAGACATGTTTCCCTTATGTATATCTGGATATTTACTTTGTAATGTATGGTATATATAACCATCAATTTTCTTCTGTGTACACCCATACAAATCTTGGACAGTAGGGTATGTCCCTCTTTCTTTAAAGTAGTCAAAGGATAAAGCATCAAACTCCCATAATTGTTGAATGGTTCGATTACTTATCGTTCTGACCTGATATGTTAAGTTTCGTAAATGTTTTTCAAATATTGTCCAATCGACATTCATTGGACATAAAATTTGATATTTCATTATCTTAATTGTTACTCCCAAAAATGTCACCTCTTCATGTCCCTGATGTCACCATCCTAACCAAATCAACAAAAATTATACTATTAGGGGTCACCATACATGCCCATCAACTTAGATTTTTTTACTTCTCTTATATTAAACCCAAGAAAAAAATTATAAATTGTAGTAATACTTACTTAACTGTATCCAGGCTATTAGCATTTTCTCTATAAATCTATATATGAATACAATTTGGAATTATTTAACAATAATGTTGAATAATTGTTCCCATGTTATAAAATTAAAAAGAACTAGTTCAAAAAAAATGAAAAGGAGAAAAAATATTATGAAGAAGAAATTCAGTTTCATTTTTATTATTGCTACGTTTTTATTAACAACAGTCAATGTATTTGGAGGACAAACAGCTAAAGCAGATACGATAACCCGTTACGGTAAGATAAGTAATTACACGCCTTACAAACCAGGGTCTGACGGAAAGTGGATGACGGATAATGATTGCGCTGTTGACTCAAGTGAGGCATATATTAGAAAGGGCACCAAAATTGTAGTAACGAACTTAGATAAAGGGAAATCTAGAGTTCTTGAGAAATGGGATTATGGCGAGTTTAAAAAATTTGGTGTTATAGTGGATGTACTTCCTAATACATTTGTGGCATTAGGGGGAAAACTAAGTGATGGTCAGATTAAGAATGGTCGAACTGAAAGATCCGGTGGAATAGCGATAACCGAATAATTTTCGAAAAAATCCGGATATAATACTTTATATCTGGATTTTTTTTAGGGGGGATATAATGAAGAAAACCATAGTTTTTTCATTAATAGCTGTATCTTTGTGTATCATACTTAGTTACAAATTCCTTACATCTGGGAGCGTTGTTGTTAATAAAAATGATACACCTTCTCAAAAATTATACATAAACCTATTTGAACCTAAGCTTCTTACAAATACATTTTATGAATATGATCCAACGTTACAAGAAAATACAGTATTATTAAAGAAAAAGATACCAGATTATACTACTTTTTCTTATTCAAAACTCCATAACAAATTGTACTTTGCTGATAAATCTGAAGACGGTACAATGCAATTGTTTGTTAAGGACTTACAAAAAAATCAAATAAGGCAATTGACTAAGGAATTAGGTAATGTAGATCTTATACAAATAGATAACAAACAAACAACGGTTTTCATGAGAGTTTTATTAAAAGATGAGTATCGTAATTTTCATATTGCCACTTATAATATTGAAAAGGATAAGTTAGAAATATGGGAAAAAGACGATAAGGATAAAAGTATTTTGGATTTTGATTACAATCCCATTAATAATAAATTAGTTATAGTTTCCTTTTCTGAGGCTGAGGATAAAAAGAAGCTTGAAGAAGCAAATGAAAAACAAATCACAATGCGTCCAGCTAAATACAGTTTAGATATTTATAATGTGGATGGAAATAAAGAAAAACATGTTAGCTTAGTGGAAAAATTTATTAGCGGGGCTTCATTTGCCGATGATGAAAGTTCAGTGATATTCAGTTATGATGAAAATTTGACCAACCCTACTTCCCATATTGCAGAAATAAATTTGAATTCCAAAAAAATAAAGCCACTATTTGACGATACGGAAAAACACTTTAAAATAAGAGCGTTAAAGTATAGTGAAAAAAGTGAAGGTTTCTTTTTTTTATCAAGTCTTTATGATAGTAAAAAAGATTATAATACATTGGGGTCCCCAAAGGAAAGTGTGCTTTCTTATTATGATATTAAGAAAAAAACAGTCAAAGATATATGGCATACTGATAAAGGAGTAATCGTTAATTATTCAATGGAGATAAAATGAATGTGAAATATTAATTGAATTCTAAAACAAGTAACAAAGAAAACAATCGATTTCTTGATCCAGGAACAGGAATTTATATTCCTTCGAACATTAATTATACTCCTGGTGGCGGTGGCCATTAAAAAAATAACACCTACAATGTAGGTGTTATTTTCAGAGTGTTGGGAAACCCTTTAGGGTTCCCCACACTC
>NZ_JBBOXT010000003.1:0-58920 GCF_038007725.1 Bacillus sp. FSL W8-0640 | reverse complement strand
ATCGTTCCGCCCGTAATACGATCCGCCGACATCGTTCCCGAAGTGATAACGGCTGCGCTTAGGTTTCGTACTTGTACCTTATTCGCATCGAGAATACCTGACGTGATTTTATCCGCCGTAATCCCTGCTGCTGCGATTTTATCGGTAGTGATCGAACCTGCTGCGATCTTCGAAGCGTTAACGGCATTGGCTGCAATCTTATCCGCAGTTACCGCATTCGCTGCCACTTTATCGGAAGTAACCGCATTTGCTGCGATTTTACTTGCATGTACAGATCCGTTTACGAGTAGTTTGTTGTCAGTCATTCGTCGGATCGTTACGTCAGTAAACACCCACTCGCCGTGCTTTTCCGTTGCATTAATCTGCGTCCATACTTGTATATATCTAGCGTTATCAGGTAGTTGAATTTCGCCCGACATCTTCGACCAATCGCCCGCATTGCGTCGTATAGCAGGGTAATTAAATACCGTTCTATTTTGATCGAATACGAAGAACCCGACTGCGAATTGATTGTTGCCGCTGATATGACACGATGAATATTCGATCAGAAAACGATCGCCGCCGTTAACTGGGATTAATTGCCCGCATGTTGCGTCTCTTCTATCTTTCATAGACCCGACGTTAGGGGTTGGTGATCCCGCAGGGATTCCCGTAGCATTCCATGCCTTGACAGTTATTCCGTTCCACTCTGCGTCCGACCCTCTATCGAAATTCGGATTAGGGCACATATTTGTAAAATCACCTACGGTTAGCTTATCGACGGAGATCGACTTAGCTCCAATACGACCTGCATTTAAGATACCTGACGTAATATTCTCCGCCTTTAGATTCGTAACACCGATCTTCGCTGCGTCGATTGTACCCGATGTAATGTTTGCCGCATTAATTCCGATTACAGTAATCTTACGTGCATCGATTGTACCCGACGTGATCTTATCTGCTGAGATACCCGCCGCCGCAATCTTATCGGTAGTGATCGAACCCGCTGCGAGTTTGTCTGCATTAATTGCGTTCGCCCCGATTCTAGCTGCGTTTAGAATCCCTGACGTAATATTCTCCGCCTTTAGATTCGTAACGCCGATCTTCGCTGCATCGATCGTACCGCTCGTGATATTACCTGCATTTAAGTTGATAATATTCGTATTCGCTGCGTTGATCGTACCGCCATTAATTCGATCAGCAGTCATAGTACCCGACGTAATGTTATTAGCATTAAGATTATCTACATTTACTTTCGTAGCATCGATGCGACCTGTTATGATTGCGTCCCCCGTAACGATCGTTCCTGCCTGT
This sequence comes from Bacillus sp. FSL W8-0640, assembly GCF_038007725.1. Taxonomy (NCBI): domain Bacteria; kingdom Bacillati; phylum Bacillota; class Bacilli; order Caryophanales; family Bacillaceae; genus Bacillus; species Bacillus sp. FSL W8-0640. The sequence goes on along the minus strand of NZ_JBBOXT010000003.1, from coordinate 57,627 downwards.
ACCGAATGTACTTCGAAGTTAGCCACATTAACGCTTGTCTGCCCTTCTTGTGGTGCACGTACAGTTAGTCGAACATATCGAACTTGTCCGTTACCTACTACGCCATGACTTACGATCGGGTTTGTGTTGTTTGTAACATCTGCCCACGTCGTCCAGTTCGTGCCGTCTAGCGAAGTTTCTAACTTATAACTACGTGCTGCATAACGTGCATCATTCGAATAATACGAAGTCCACTGAATGCGTACACACTCGCCGATAACAGTCCCGAAATCTAGAGACATAGTGCACGGGAATTTATCCGCCCTACTACTTCCCGCTCCGTTGTATCTCGAAGTCATTCCGCCGTTTACACTAAATCCATTCCCACCCGAATAAGTAACGGGACGATTTTCGGCTACGTCTCTAGCACGACCGCCGAACTCTAGTAATTCCGCTTTAATAGATCCCGCCTTTAATCGAGCTGCATCGAGTGTACCTGCGGTAATGTTCCCCGCATCGATATCGACGATCTTCGCATTCTTACCGCTGATCGTAACACCATGTAGTCTTTGTGCTGCGAGTGTACCTTGCGTAATATTCCCCGCATCTTTAGCGAAGTTTTCTACTTCGTTCTTAACTGCATTCGCTCTATCCGTAGCGGCTTTTTGTGCTGCATCGGCTTTTAGTTTTGCGTCTGCTGCCGCATTTCTTTCGACTTCCTTTTTTGCTTCTAAGATGCGGCGATCAGCTTCGCTTAGTGCGCCCTCTTTAGCTGCATTCGCCTTATCCTGCGAATCCTTTTTAAGCGCCTCTTCGACTAGCTTCGTAACACTATCAGTATGCGCATTTGCATCCTTTTGCGCCTGCTGCGCTAGTCTTTCGGATTCTGTTTTTAGAGCCTTGTCCATTTCTTCGGCTTGCTTGATCGCTGCGTCTTGTGCCTTCTTTGCCTCGTCCTGCGCCTTCTTCAATGTTTCCGCAGGTGTTTCCGCTCCGATATCCTTCGGCGATGTTGGCGAAGCTGCTTCCCATTTCTTTGTTTTTTCGTTATACTTGCGGATCTTGTTTGGTGTACTTGACATATCGAACCATATCTGCGTGAGATCTTCGGGCGGTGTTTCACCGTAATGCCACTCTTTTTCCGCATAACCTTCCGCGAATAGTTTCGCATTCAGTTCGGCGTCTTTCGCCTTTTGATCCGCATGTTTCTTGACTTCGGCTTCGACTTCTTCCGTTAGTCCTTCGACATATGACTTCATTTCGATCTTAATCTCTTCGTCCATTTCTTCGGCTACTTCGATCGCCTTTTCTTCGGCCTTCTTCGCTTTGATCGCCGCGTCTTCCGCTGCTTCTGCGATTGCAGTCTCTTCGGCTTTGTTCGCCTTGTCCTGCGCACCTTTTGGCGTTTCTGCTCCGATTTCTTCGGGCGTAGTTACCGACGCATTAACCCATAGTTTTTTCTCAGCGTCCCAACGTTTCATAACGTTTGGTTGCTTCGAAGTATCTAGCCATAGCATATCGGGTGTTCTCTTGCTAGGTAGTGGCTCAGTGGCGCTCTTATAAACGAATTCGCCGCCTTGCTCCCACTTCGTCATATTTTGATTAATCGTTTCTTGAATCGCTTCGATTTGTCTATTCTTATCGATCACTAGCGGTACGAATTCGCCCAGTAATACGTAGTCTTTCGTAGGATTCGTATATGATCGGTAGATTGCGATAACGCGCGCATTAACTGCGAGAGCAGGCTCGAACATTGTATCTTTTACTAAGATCGTATCGCCTAGACGTACCTTTTCGTGCTCATAGCCCGTTAACGATTCCAGTAATAAGACGCTAGCTTCGTATGTTGCTCGCGGCTGCTTAACGCGCTTTAGCTCTTCGACTGCCTTTTTCATTAGCTCGTACTCGTTGTCTACGCTGCTTAAATCTAATCGTTTGAATAGGTGCTTTCCGTTCTTTCCGTATAGCTGCATTGCGTGCTCGTCGCCTACCCACTTTTGCCCTTTAGGTGATACATAGCCGTCGTGGATATTCTCGAATGCTTCGATCGTCAGGCGCTTCCCTGTCTCGTCAGCTTTACCGATCGGAATAACCGCCGTTGCGATATCGGATCGATCTACTTCTCGCGTTACGCCTGTTAGATCCTTTCCGTACGTGAATCGCTTCCCAGTAACGTTACCGCGTCGCTTAACTAGATGTACGAAACGATCTCGCACTTTCATACCCATAAATGAAACGGTGAATTCCATTTCTAAACCGTACTGATCGCGAATCTGATGTAACGCAGCTAGTGCGGTAGGATATTCGTGTAGATTGACATTTTGTAGTCCCGCATAATCTACGATACCTAGTTTCCAACCTGTACCCGCTAGTACTTTCTCCGCTGCATCTTTCGCCGTAACTGCGACTAGTGCTTGACCGTCTACGATATGGTTGTATAGATCATCTACGGCCGCATTTTCTGCGAATACTCGACGCACATACTTGTTGTCTTTTCGCTCTTCTACCGTACGAATAATCGTAAATAACATGAGTTTACGATCTTTGTTTCGTACGATTACGTTATTTCCTGCGACTAAGTGTTTTGTGTCAGGATCGCTTGCTAGCGTACTAAACTCATATGTTAGTAGTCCGTCTAACTGCTCGAAGTGGCCGTCTTCGAAAAACTGCGGCGTCTTCGGTAGGTGATTTGTAAGGATCGTTAATTGTCTTCCGTATTGATCCGTTACGATAATCATGCTGTTAACATCGTTTGTCATTTTATCCCGCCTTTCCGTGGAATCCCCACATATACATAAACGCGAGCCTATCGTAATTTGACAGACTCGCGTTTTTAGGTTATAGATATCGATTTGTGAATTTGATGCTTGTTTCTCCTGCCGATGGTGGGTAGATCGCAATCTCTGATCGTCCCGTCGGAATGCTAAAGAAATCACTAGACGGATCTAACATATCATTTGCTAGAATTCCGTTTTTGTAGATAGACGCCGAAGCCATATCGACCTCTAACGTGTCGCCTCGCTTAAACGCCATATCGTTAACCTGCTCGCGTTGATTCTCGTTGTACTTGTATACGTTGACGTGATCTAACGTCATGTAGTAGCGTTTGTCGCCATTACCTAGCGCCGATGTTTCGAGTTGTATGCCTGCTAATTTGTTAAGGTAGCGCCCTGTGTAATCCGCATACTCTCGATATAGTTCGGTATGGAATCGTCCTGTTTTCGCATCTTGTAACGCAAAGTACGTAAACCATGTAACGTAGCCCTTGCGTTCTTTGCGTCCGAATCGGATAATTCCGTTATTCCATTCAGACCAAACCCCATCGAAGCCGCCGCGATCGTAAACCATCGCGATACCGTTCTTATTGTCGCCGAACTTAACTGTCGCAATCTGCTGCGTTTTAAGCCATGTAACATCGTTTAGATGCGCATTACCGAACTTGCGGCCGTTCTGATCGAGTAGGTAGAATCCGACTCTTCCCATATCTCGACGATCCCACGATCTAAACGTAGAATGCAGCTCGACCATAAAGTTATCGATCGGCTCAGGAATGTTACGATACATAGATGCGCCGTGCCAACCTGCGAAGCGATCTTCGGGCTTGTCTTTGTTTCCGCCGTAGTCCCACCCCTTTTGGTGGAATAGATAGCCGTTACTTTCGAATGTACCGTACACGATCCCGTCGTAAATCTCGCTCGCATCCGTCCATTGTCGTACATCGATCAGCTCGTCGTATAAAACACGCTCTTCGTATGGAACTGTCTGTTTATTGTAGTCAGGCGCTTGTCCCGCAGTTACCGCATAATCCTTTCCGATAACGGAAACTGTCGGTGTATCTTCGGCGAATGTAATACGTACGTTCGGATACGCTTCGGCCGTTCCGTCGTTCACGACTTCGGTTTTCATATTTCCGCGCTCTATCTTATATTCTTTCTCTAGTCCGTCACCTACTGGATCAGAACATAGTAATGTGAATTGAATCATGCAGCTTGTTCCGATTGGCGTTATAGGCGTTGATCCGTCGAGCTTTGCCGTGTAACTTACGTGATTCTTAAAATCGAAGATTAATTCGCCGTCAGGTACGTTTAACCAACGCCGAATGTCATCTAGCTTCGTTTCTCGCTCTAATTCCGTATCTGCCGTTATCGTAGCGACAACGTTATAACGCATTACGTCCGTTTCTGATCCGAAATCGTAAGCGCCGATTTTACCCGACGCTTTTAATAGATTTGCGGTTTTTTGCGGTAGTAGATCCCGCTCGATCGTATTTACTAACATGTATCTGCTTGCGTGTCGTCCTCTATAGATGAATGACATTCTATCTCCCCCTCGATCTTTCTTTCGCTCGTTCCATGCGCTTTAATTCCGCTGCAATGCGCTCTACGTCCGCCTCTTCGCGCACATGTAGCTCCGCTACTTGAACGGTAGAGTTGTATACGTTGCCGCTTTGATTACCACGATCCCCTTGTTGTCCGAATGCTGCTACCGTAGTAGGTCGATTCGCAGTACGAATAAAGTTAAATAACCTCGCCTGCTGCGCTTGCGTTAGTACCATTTCATTTTTGAGTAATCTTGCGTCTATCTCGTCGAACTTCGGTCGATGTGCGACCAGTCCCGCAGGAGATCCGCCGTTATGGTACTTCGGACGTTTCGTTTCTTGTGATAATGTCCCGCCGTTATGCCTAAATATGTTTGATACTGTACGTGTGATCGACTCTTTGATGTTGACAATGACGTCTTTGAATTCAGTCTTTGTCGCCTTTTCCCTTACCCGATCTAGTTCCGCATCTGCTTGTGATGGGTCCATATTCAGGTTTTTCGTAACCTCTTCCTTCATTTTCGCTTCGGCGTCTGCGTTCTTCTTCTCTACGTCGGAAATATCGCCCTTCGTCTTCTTCGTGTTTTCCTTTTGCGCATCTGCATTCGCTTTTGCGTCCTTCTGATTGAAGTCTGCGGTATCACCCTTCGTCTTCTTGACGTTTTCTTTCGAGCCTTTTTTGTCGGCTTCCGCATTCTTCTGATCGTGATCTGACGTGTCGCCCTTCGTCTTCTTAACGTTTTCTTTCGAGCCCTTTTTATTGGCTTCGGCGTCTTTCGCTTCGAAATCCGAGATATCACCTTTTGTTTCTTTCGTCGCAGGTTTTTCGAGATTTTCTTGCAGTTCATTGGCTTTTTGTTTCTCTTCGTCGGTGTTCGTGCTCACCTTTTTATCGACGGGCTTTCCTAGTGTTTCGTTCATATCCTCGATAGATCCCGTAGTATCTTCGATTCCTTGTTTGTAGAGATTATGGTTGTCTTTCGCCTGATCGATAGCCGTTTTCGCTTCTCTTAACTTCTCGACGTTTTTAGATGAAGCCTCGTACTGCGCTAGTTGCTCGCCCTCTAGTCCGTGGTTAGCGATTTTTTGTTTCTCTAATTCCGCTAGTACTTTCTCTTCGGCGGCTAACTTCTCGTTAACCTTTCCTGACAATTCTCCGACTGCCCCCGTAATGCCTACGGTTGCGGCTTGCTCTTCGATAATTTTATTCGTAGTTTTTTCGCTCAGTTGTAATTTTTGTTGCGCTGCGTTTAGATGCCCTCTTAATTCCGTACCCGCAGACTTATTTATCGCTAGTTCGGTGTTTGCAGTTTGTAACCTCTCTCGTTGAAGATTTAAATGCTCGCCTGCTTTTTCGATCTGCCTTTCCTCACCGCGATTTACGGCTTCGTTAAATTCCTTTTTAGCCCTATTGTAGCGAGCTTGAGCTTCAGCTTGTGCTTCTTCGAGTCCTTTACGCTCTTTTAACGATTCCTGATAGTTCTTTGAAGCCTTTACCATATCTTCTAGATCTTTTTTCTGGTTAATCATAAGTTGCGTTTGTTGTAATTCGAGCTCTATACGCTGCATTTCCTTATATGAGTCGCCCAGTTTTCGCGCCTCGTCCGAAGTTTTAGCGATCGAATTCCCCTTCTTGTCGAAGGCTTGTGCCGTCGCAGGTGCTTTCGAAATGATTTCCGCGTTAACATCTAGATACTCTTTTAACTCGTCCTTCGTAGCGCCTGATTTCTGTTGTAACTGATCGTATTCGTCGATAAGTTTTTGCTTTTCTGCGCCCTCTTCCGCCTTTTGGATTTCGTTAGTTAGATCTCGATAGCGTAATAACTCGTCCGTAGTAAGGTTAATCTTGCCCTTTAGTTGGTCGTGCTTGTCCGCTAGGTCGTACATTCCTTGCGCCTGCTCACCTAACGATTTATACGTATCTAGTGAAACCTCTTTGTACTCTCGTGTAGCGCCTTTTGCTTTCATGAGAACTAGTGACAATGCGCCGACTGCTGCCGAAACTCCTGCAATCCATAATGTAGCAGGATTCGAAACAAGCGTAGCTCCCATAAGTCTTATCGCCGCATTAATCTTACCGAGATTTGAATATACGAGCGTCGCCGCGGCTGCGAAACCTGCTGCCGCCAATCCTGCCACTAAGAACGCAGGATCTAATTGCGCTAATGATCCGACTAGTGATGCTGCGACTTGCATTACCGCAGTAAGTGCAGGTATTAATTGCTGCCCGATATTGATTCCCAAACCTTCGGCGGCTGATTGTAACTGAGTCCACGCGCCTAGTAACGTAGCTTGCTGAATTTCCGCTACTCGTTGCGCAGTTCCGCCCGATTCTTCTAATGTTTTTTTATAGTTTTCTAGCGCGGGTTGTCCTTGTGATAGTAACGCTAAGAATCCCGCCGACGCTTCCGTACCTACTAATTGTGCTGCAGTTACGGTTTTTTGTGCGTCTGTCATGCCTTCCATTTTCGAACTAATATGACCGATCAATTCAGGAAGTGGCTTGAACTGTCCGTTTGCATCTACTACCGAAATTCCCAGTTTCTCGAATGCCTTTTCCGTTTGTCCCGTTGGATTCGCTAAAGATAGTAACGCAGCACGTAAAGATGTACCTGCTTGCGATCCTTGAATACCTGCATCGGACATTTTCGCGATTGCTGCTGCCGTATCTTCGATTCCCCAACCTAGAGAATGTGCTACTGGTGCAACGTATTTCATCGCCATACCTAGTTGATTCATATCAGTATTCGCAGTTGTGAAGGTTTTCGCTAATACGTCTGTCGCATGTCCCGTGTCTTTCGCGGATAATCCGAAACCTGTCATGATATTCGATGCGATGTCAGCGGCAGACCCTAAATCGATCGCGCCTGCTGCAGCTAGATTTAATACCGATGGTATTGCGTCGATACTGTCTTGCGCTTTGAAACCCGCTAACGATAGGAAGGAGAGTCCGTCCGCCGCTTGCGAGGCGCTAAACTGCGTTGTCGCCCCTAAATGTTTCGCCGTATCGCTTAACTGTTTAAATTCGGAATCTGTCGCCCCTGAGATCGCCTTTACTTTCGCCATTGACTGTTCGAAGTTTGCCGCAGATTTTACTGATGCACCTACCGCAGCTACTACGGCATTTCCCGCCATTGCCGATGCCTTGCTTAACGCCGACATGCCTTCCGAAGACGACTGCGCTCCCTGATTTAATCCTTGCATATCTTGTCTTGCTTGACTTACGCCCTGCCTAAACTGAGCGTTATCGAGTACGAGCCGCGCCCGTACTTCGCCTGCATTTGCTGCCATACAATCACGCTCCTTTACGATAGTGCTCGTAGCTCTTCGAATTTGCTACGATTGAACTTTTCTGTTTTCGGTTTGATTCCCGCTTCTCTCGTCCATGTGCGGATTAATTCGCGGTACTCTTTTTGCTCTAGGTTTCTAGCATTTATGATCGTTAGTAGATCCAGTTTGCGCGCAGCTTTTCGATTTCTTGATTTCTCAGCATACGCAGCAAGATCGATAAGGTAATAGTCTTCTTCGATCTGTCTTTGTGTAACGCCCATTACCGAAGCCATTTCGAGAAGGAAATCTTCGAAGGGATCGTCTAGGCTTCCGTCGTAGCCTCGATCGTCTCCGTCGCTTCCTCCGTCTTCTTCGCTTTTGGTAACAGGCTTATCAGGTTTTTTACCATACGCTCTAGATCGTTGTATTTAACCATTTGTACGAGGTATTCTACGATCTCCGACATTCCCGCTTCGCCTTGCAGGTATTCAACATCGATACCCGTTAATTGCGAAGTGATCGTTACGAAGTCGTCTGTCGCAGCTTCTACGGCCGCGATCGCATATGCAGCGTACTGATCCGCAGGTGCGTTAATTACTTGAATAATTAGATTCGGAACGTTACCCGATACGGCGATCAGCTCTTTGAACTCTTTCGGCGTAACCTTTCTGATACGAACCTTCTTCATACCTAGCGTTAACGTGTCAGGCGCTAACATCGCCTTACTCGCTTCTTTCTTTGTAAAAACATTGGTGATTTTTCTAATCATATATCTTCCTCCTTGTCAAGTTTGACGAAACACAAAAAATGTGCTTTACAAGAACATAAACGCCGATAAACGACAAAAAAGACTAGAGCCGTAGCCCTAGTCCTGATTTATCGTGCTTATTTAGTTACGGAAGCCTTTACCGTTTCTTTTTCCTTGACAGTTTCGTCACCTAAGATATATAGAGTGCCGTCCGCCTCAGGGAACGCATTGAACGTAATGTTCGCGATACGCTCGTTGTCAGGATCGTACGTGTAATCAGGATCAGCTGACGCCGCTGCGTTTGGTACAGTGATCCAGTCATTCGGCGTAGTGTCAGGCGCAGTCGGTTTAATAACCATTTTCTTCGCAGTCGATAACATATCGAATCCCGCTTGCGCAGATACGAACAACGCTTGCTTATCGCCGTTTTCTACGAATTTAGAGTTTGGCATTACTTTTGATAATCGTTTTAGATCGTGTAATGCGAATGGTACTGTCGTCTCAGCCTTACGTCCTTTCATGATAGACTTTACGGGCGTTTCACCGTATTGATCGACTGTAACCTCTTGTACTGATGTAGATACGCCGAATGAGATACCGCCTTTCGTGATGTCGAAAACTACCATGTCCTCGCCTTTGCCATACTCTACGATTGCAGCACCGATCGGTACGTTGATTGTATTAGTTTTTGCCATATTAATTACCCCCTGATAGTTAATTGAAAGTTTAGCGAAAAGATAGGACGTTTCGCCTCGTCCGTTCCCGTCCATATTGGTTGGGATTGTAACGCTTGTATTTTTGAGACCGACCAATCGCCGATCATAACGTCTTTTTTATACTTGAACTCTTCGTATAGCTCGTACGCCTTCGCTTCCGCCGTTTGGACGTCGCCCACATTCCCACGCACTAAGAACTGTAATGTCGTCTGCCTTACGCCTGTATCACGTGTAGGCATTCCACCGTGTAGTACGATCAAAACGCATTCATCATTCGATTTCGTAGGATATGTATAGGCGTAGTACGTATTTGGTATAATTGGTTTAACGTAATTCATAACGTCTTGTGCACGCATACTACCTCAATCCTTTCTGAACACCTTCGCCGAACCATCGTAAGTACTTTTGTGACTCACCTTTAAGTGGCCGCTCTAAATACTTACTACCGACCGCATAACCGTTAAATGATCCCGTAGAACTCGGCGTATATGACCATTCGTGCATGGCTATTGCGTAATTAAAATTACCGCGTCCGAACGCTGAGAACGAAACTTCTCCGATTACTTGATCGCCCTGTTGTTTGACGGTCTTTTTATGTGATTTACGTAGACTACTCGTATCGATAGGCGCAATGTTTGACGAGATCCTAGCGAGATCATCTACGCAATCCTGCATAGCTTGTTTAGTCGAATGTTTAACGTCGTTTGTGATCCGATTCATATTTCCGTCAAAGCTGCTAAAATCGATTGTGAACCCTGACATTAAATAAACACCACCGTCAGCAACGGATTACCTGTGAAATCCCGCTGAATTGTAATGTTTTTCGGATTACCTTTGTAAATCGTTCCTGCTTCGTTGACGTACTCAATTTCATCTTCGTAACCGATATCAGCTAGCTTGTCTAGCAATAATTTCAGATCGACAACGATTGTTGCGCCGTGCATTTGACTATTTCGATCCGTTGTGGTGTGCGATCCCTCGACCGCACGACATGTAAGTTCGGTTTCTTCAATCCTTTCGGGCTTTCCCCATATATCGAGATCTCCGACCGCCCTTCGTCTAGTGACTGTTTGTTTTAATGGTACGATTGCCATTATGTAAGCCACCCCACATTTCGACCCGATACGTGTAGATCGTCGTTTACTTCTTCGATAAGCTCTACTACACTGTCAGGTATAAGATCCTTTAGCGATTGCCCTACCGCACTAGATACATTGTTTTCTTTGAACGTGAAAGAACCTACGCCTGTAACGCTGAATGATGCGATTCCTTGTTGCTGCATCTTGTTCGTGTCATTGTAAACGATAGCTAGGTACGCAGCGAATTCGTAAACTGCTTTGTCGGGGATCGTATTTCCCTTGAATTTCTTTTCTAGCGTCCTACCTGCCGCATTCATAAGGCGAACTTTCTTTGCTTCGTCGGCATCGTGCCAATCTTCGTTACTAATTACGTAAGCGTCGATGTGTTCCGTTGCTGCTGCAATTCTATCCATCTATCACGACCTCCCGTATACGAAAAGGCGACTAGAGCCGAAGCCCTAGCCGATCAGTTTCGATTATTTTTTAGCTGCTGCGCGTGCCGTAGTTGCTTTAGCAGGTGCTTTCTTGCCAGTCGCAAGACCTACGATTTTAGCGTGTGCCGCTTCTTGTAAGAACTCTAGCGTGTACTCGCCGACGATCATACCTTGCATGTAATCGCCTTTCTTACCTAAGTAAGTGTGAGCGAATTCACGCGTTTGTAGTGGACGGATATCGATACGGTTTGCATCGATGATTAATACCTCACCCGCAGGCATGTTGTTATTTAATAAGATCTCAGCGTTACCGAAGTCAGATACGTAGTGGTCTACTACTTGTCCGCGTCCGTTATCTTGACGAGTTAAACGGATTTGAGCATTGCCGAATTGTGAGATCGCGATCTTTTGCGTAGCGCCTACTACGATCTTGTAGTTACCGCCTTGATTGAAACCGCCCGCTTCGAAGATCATGCGGAAAGCATCGATTAAGTGCTCGTCAGAAATCGCAGCACCACCCGCAGGGATAACGTTTGTTTCGATGAATGAGCGAATACCGCGCATCATACGTTTGTTACCTTGCTCGTACTTGATACCGTTGATTACCGCTTTTTCTAATGCTAGCGCTAATTCTAGTTGTTTCTTTTGTTTCTCTTTTTCGTACTCGTTGTCAACGCCATATTGAGCGACTGCCATTGCCGTACCTGTGATTTCTACAGTTTCGTCGAAGATTTGCGTAATATTAGATACGCGCTTACGTGGTTTGTGACGACCGTCGCGAGCGTCTGATCCTTCTTCACCCTCTACGAACATTACTTCTACCACTTCGCCTACTTCCGCAGTACCCGCAGCAGTATCAGCGTAACCACGAACTACTGTTAACTTCTCGCCTTCGACTTTAGCTACTAAGATCAACTCTTCGCCGATACGAATTACTTGACGAGATCGGAATGCTTCGCCGCTTTCTACTTCTACAGTTGTGTCGTCAGCAGTTAGAGCTTTTGTCAATGCGCTCTCTTGTGCGAACATTTCATCTTCGAACCATACGTGCTCGACGTTCGTTACTGTGCTACCGAATTGAATTAGGTTTAACATTGGTGTTTGTAGTGGATTTAATAGTAAAAATTCATCTACTACCGATTCTTTCTTTCCTACTAAGTCCTCTGTATAGATCTTTGTCATTTATAAAACCCCCTGATATTTTTGTAATAGAAAAAGCCGCCCACAAAAGGCGACTTGATTTGATTTGTGATTTATGTTAAAGGCTTAACGCCCTAACTTCTTTTTCATTTGCGCATACTTGACCTTATCTTCGATGCGACCGTAACGGCGAACATTTGCCGCTAACTCTTCTAGAATTTGCTCGTCAGTCTTTTCGAGTGGTTTCTTCGCACCATTCGAAGCGCCGCCGATTTCCTTCTGCTTTACTTCTTTTTCCTTAACTAAGTAAGGGCGATCTTTCGCTAGCTTTTCGACGATCTCGGCAATCTTTTCGACTTCCGTTTCGTCATTAACGCCCGCTAACATTCGAGCATCTTGTAAATACTCTTCGGGAATGTTTGCTGCTTTCGCTGCTGCGTTGAATGCGTTCGTCACTTTCATGTCACGATCCGCCTTCTCTAATGCTGCGATGCGTGCTTGTGCTGCTGCGATCTCTTCGTCTTTCTTCGCTGCAATCTCTCTCGCCTTTTCTAGCTCGTCCAGTTTTGCGAGACGTGCTTCTTCGGCTGCTTGATCTGCCGCTTCTGCTTTCGCTTTTAATTCGTCGTAATCTGCGAACTTTTCTTTTACCTTGTTCTTATTACGTACGATAAGTGCGTCTAGTTCGGATTGCTTTAGTGTGACAACTTTTTCGTCGTCTTTAAGCTCGTCCGTTTTGATTTCTTCTTTGATTTCCTCTTCGTGAGTTTGGTTATCTAATTTCTCTGTCATTCTGATACCCCCGTTTTAAACCCGTCGGTTATAAATTCTGATGCTTAACCCCGTCGTAAGGCTTGTTTCTTATCTCTTTCCTCATACTATAGGTACGACTAATCGATCGTTTGTTGTATACATTGCGTAAACTTTTTAACTTTTTTCTTCATTTCTTAAATTTGGATCGCGTCCGCCTGCTTTTTCCGCAGCTTCTCCGATAATCTGCTGCCTTTTCGCAAGTTCCTTCGAGTGATCGTCTAGTTTGTCGTAATCACGAAACGGCACGATATGATGTTTGCAATTCGGATGGAAAATCTGCCCTGTTGCTTTCAACTCGTCGTACGTGGGGTATGACCCTTCGGCTTCGGCCTTTAGTTTAATGATCCGCCCTTGATGGAATCGACACGCATCTTTTGTAGATCCGTTGAATGAGATCGTCGCATAATAAGCGCCTCGACTGATCGCCTCGTTTTCCGTAGCTTGTTTTTGGATCTCAGTTAGTTTCGTACGCGCTAGCATTTCCGTATAGCGCTCGACCGACCAACGGCGACCGCCCTTGTCGATGATCCCAGTATCAACGCAATATTTAAGTTGCTGCTTTAGCTCGTTGATCTTTTCTTTCATCTGATCCGACATAACGGTAGAATTACGAGACGTTGCGATCCCTGTCGCTATAACCTCGGCTGATACGGCGCGTATACCTCGCTGCATTTCCGTAGCCATGTTATCGGTAATCGCAAGAACGTTTTTCATCGTGTCCGCTGCTGCTACTCGTGCCATATCTGCGTTTGTCTGACTAAATCGAGCAATTCGATAGGCAGCTTCGATCGTGTCCGCGTATCCTAGCGCATGTAGCGTTTGTGCGATTCCCTCTTTCGCAGCAAGTGGGACATTTTCTTTGATCCACTCGGCCGCTTCTTTGTCTACCTTGATAAGCTCTAATTGAATATTATGCATAAGTGCAATTCCAGTCGCTCTATTCAGATCAGCGATTTCCATCTGATCGATTTGTGCCTGCATGTTCTGTAATGCCCGTCTATAAATGCGGACAAGCCGCCCAACGTTATATACGTAAGACGGCTCGATTCGCTTATCATTCATTTACTTTTTCGTCCTCTTCATTCATTGGAAGATCTAGTTCGATTTCGCTTTCTTCGTTGAAGACGTTAGGCGTTGCAGGCTTTAACGCTTTTTCATCTTCTAGAATTCTATCGACTACGGCCTTCGCTTGAATGTCGTCTAGACTATCCATTTCTTTGATAGCAGTTAATCGATCGATCGTAGGAAGACCACCAGTACGGATCTGCATGATTTCCGCTTGCTCTTTCTCGTTCGCAGGCAATCCGTCTCTCCATCTGATTTTCGGGTAAATCGCTTCGTAATGCTCGAATGATCCTTCGTTTGCGTAGTTCTCTAGTAACTGGGCGCAATATAACGAGTCTCTGAAAGCACGGTCTACGTTCGTACGAACACGTTTGACTTTCGATAGGATCGGCATAAATCTTGCTTTGATAGCTGAACCGTCCGTATGTGACGTCCCAGTCCCGCCGACGTTACCGATCGATGTACCGAATAACCATTGTGGCGTCTCTGAGATTTGGAAAACTAGATTGATTAACGTCTCTAGTTGCTTGAACGCGTCTGTTAGCTTTCCGTCCCACGTCATATAAGCGGGTGCGACTTCTCCGTCTCTTACTGGAATATAACGGCCACCCCACGTAAGATTGACGTTTTGTAAGTCTACGCCGTATGCGGTAGGATCGCTATGTTTCATTAAGATATAGTCGATCTGAGTTAAGCGGTCATTGATCGCATAGATTAACGATTTGACTTTCTTCGTTGTACTAATGCCTCGCCAGTGTGTATCGGTTGCCTTGTACGGAATATGTCGTACTAGGATCATAGGTACGCCCGTTTCTACTACTCTGAAACCTTCGTGTACTTCGTCTAAAATCTCATATTGTGGCTGATTAATGCCGTACTTCGTAATGATGTTGGGTTTCGAGGATAGTCGGAATCTTCTATAATGAATGTATCCTGCGATATGTCGTTCTACATTCAGATATGGCGTTTCGCTTCCGTCCTTTTGTATAACCCATTCGATCGCCGCAATATTTACGGCCTTGAATTTCTTCTTTGATCCTCGCGCTAACTCAGGGAATACAGTCGATGGATCTTGCGACTCGATGATCGCTTCCATTTCGACGCCCTTCGGAATGTACGGAAGTTCGCTAAAGTCTTGACGGTATGAGAAATACGTCTTAATGAACGAATCCCCTCGGAAACCTGCGCCCACGACTAATTCTTGACCTAACGCAGAAAGATCGTTCTCTTCTACGATTGCGGATAATCGCTGCTGCTCGATCGAATCGGGATCTAGGCCACTTTCGAACGTTGGATCTTCGTTAAACATAAGATCAGCGGGCTTGTGGACGATAATGTCGAGAAGATTGACCGCTAGATATAACGAATTTAATCGTTCTGCGTGCGGTGTATCCTTTAACATTTCCTGCGCTCGCTTAGGTAGCGTTTTGAATTCTCCTTCATACAGTCGCTTACCTGTCTCGTAATCTGCTAGACGCTCTAGATCGTCCGTCGGCGGAAATAGCTTCCCGACTTCGAATAAGGTGTCATTCGGTTTGAATTCCGTTTCTTGTGTGCTATCGTGCTTGTCATGAAAATTATGATTCGTCATTCTATCGCCTCCTATATAAAAAGAGCGCCCTTATAGAGCGCTGCAATTAAATAACCGTGCCTTCGTAGTACACCTTTTCCAGTTCGTGAACATGTACATCGAAGTTATACTTCTCTAATGCTTCGCGACCTTCTAAGAATGCATGACATGATTCGGTTAACATGATATTTCGTGGTAGATCCGTATTATCGTCGAATAAGATTACTGGACGTTGTACGGCCGATGCTGCTCCTAGTTCCCAGTTTGTGCCGCTATCAGTCGAATGAACTGCGACAACGATATCGCACTTTAAGATCTCATGACAGTCGTTTAAATACGTAGCTTTTCGCCACTCTACCGATCCGAATTCTAAATGTTCATTTTGATGTTCGCGAGGGCTAAATACTTCTAGGCCTTTATCGCGTAATACCTTTTCTACGAATGCAACGCATTCGATCTCTTCGTCATTGAAGAACGGCGATGCCAGGTAGACTTTTAACGGTCGTTTCGGTAATTTAAGAACATTGTTATGATTAACGTAAGATGCTTTGATTTTTGCCATATTTAACAACCTCCGATTTTCATGTTAGGGAAGACCGCCCGAAGGCGTATCTTCCCTACATGTACATAAACGCTAGACTATAACCAAATAGGCTTATCTCGCATAACGGATCGTGGACGTGCGACGTGCTCTACAGACATTTGAAGGGCGTCGGCAGAATCTACATAGTCACCGTAAGGATATGCGTCTAGCTGATCTAGTAATAGTTTGTGATGTCTATTAAAGATCAACGTTTTGTTAACACAATACGGCTCTAGTGACTCGATGCGCTGCTCTTTCGAAGACTTGTGCCCTTTAACGTCGATTACTTTCGTAGAATACAATCCCTGACGTGGCAACTCTTCTTGTAATTGACGGTAGAACTCGTGCTGCGCGTTGATCGTCTCGACGACGAGTAGGTTTGGTCGATATGCTCGCACACGATCGATAATGCCCTTCATGAACTTGTGCGGCGGCTCTTTGGTTGCATACTCGTCCAACACAAAAATACGCCCTGACGCTTCGTGACGTCCCGTTATTACTAACGAGTTGTAACACGAGCGGGCGCTTTTACCCATTGCGATATCCCACGCGGCCGATATTGACATATCGCGTAGTCTATACGTTTCCCCGTCGTATACGCAGGCTCTTTCGCCCGTGAAGTGATCGAAGTCGTATACGTAATACCCGAATTGATCCGTAAAGAAGAACTTTTCATCTTCGCTAAATGCGCGATTTCGATACTCTGAGTTAAACGTCTTCGTACCCATATTCGCTTTACGCTCCATTAACGCTTTATACGTCCAACGCCATTCCCACGCGGTTTCAACGCCTAGCATCATCGCAGTTTTATTCTTTTCGTAAAACTCTTCGGCCTCGCCGTCCGTACCATGCAGGTATTTATCGATGTACTCTTCCCACATCTTCGGAAATTTTGGCTCGGAAACGATCGCATCATAGAAACACGGTCGGAAATCTCGGCGCTTTAATACGTGCGCTAGTAATCCAGTCGCAGAAACCATCGTACCTACTAGAATGTGATTCGTAGTTTTCCCGCCGATCGGTAATACAACGGCGTTATACCAGTCGATCAGCTTTTGTCGAGCTTCTTTAGTACCTTCGTTATTCATAGATGATGGATCATCGACCACGCACGTTGTCGGTCTCAGCGCGCCGTGACGTTTACCACGTAATTGCTTCCCTGATGAACTCGCCTCGACTAATTGATTCGCTCGCGTAATGAAAGAAGACTCATTATCGCGTTCGTTTGCCATTGGGTTTTCATATAGAAGTAATCCGAAGTCCTCGATCAGCTTCTTATTGAATTTAAGCTGCTTATTACACCACCCGATCAACTTTTTCGATAGATCGTCGGTTTCCGAAATTACTAGTATGTAACGATGCGATAACTGACGAAATACTAAGCCCTTCAATACGTACGCATTCGAGAAGATACCCGACTTCGAGTGTCCACGAGGCGCGGCGATCGCTAGGTTTGTACCTGTTCCCGCGTCTACATCGTCACATAATCCGAAGAACTCGCGATGTATTCCCGCCATTTCGTCAAGACCTTGATGCGGTGTACCATCGTCAGAATTTTGAATAATATTATCATCATTTTCGGGGTTGCATTGATCCGATAGATATTCCATCGTAAAGAATGCGTTATCTACTTCGGCGCGGTGAACGCGCTCTAGTCGAACGAGTTCGTTTTTCTCCCGCATCATCATATCGATATGGTATTCGCTTGCGTTTCCCGATTCGTAAAGATCTAAAAGAGAAGAAAGGCGATCTTTTACGATCGCAATCCTTTCCGCTCTTTCTTCGCGATTTAAAAACTTGCTGCCGATCCACATTATAGATCGCCTTCTTTCGCGCTCTGCGTCATAGCTTTGATTTCCTCTAATTCTTTCGCTAGATCCGCGTTGCTGCGAGCGCCGTCCGTCGTATTGTCTTCGATAACTTTCTTATCAGTAAGTAACGCATGACGTCGGAAGTATAAGTCGATACCTTTGATCGATGGTTGTGCGCCGCCGATCGTACGCATTAACTGTTTATATACGAACGGTCTCATTTCGGCTAGAAACTCGTCCGCGATAATGTTCTTATAGTCGATGAATGCTTTGTTTTTCGTGCGCCATTTGTACAGGCACATGCGAGTAATCCCTAGTTCGTTCGCGATTTCCTCCTGCGTCTTGCGATCTTCGTCCATCGCTAACTCGTTTTCGACTAACATAAAAGCGGCTTCGCGCTGCTTTAGATTTAACCTTGATTCTAGTTCTTTTTTACTTGCCATTATAAAACCCCCTTAATTTTATTTAAAAATCCGTTGACACCCTCGCGATATCATGAAATAATGAATGTCACAAAAAAACGGAACACGATACATTCAGGAGGTCAACAAATATGAAAGAAGTACAACCAATCAGAAATAAACGCAATATCAACAAAATGAAACGCGCCCTACACGGTCGTAATAAATTGCTTTTCGTTTTAGGAATTAATTTAGGTCTGCGAATCTCGGATCTGCTTTCGTTAAAAGCGTCGGACATTTATACGCCTAGCGGCCGTTTTAAGTCTCATATCGAATTGATCGAGGCCAAAACGAAAAAACGCCGCAAATTGACGATCAGCGACGCAGTTAAAAAAGAGATCAAAGATGCAGGAATTAAGGGATATAGCGAAGAATACCTGTTTCCTTCACGCAAGGGATCGAAGCCGATCGGACGCGTACAGGCTTATCGAATTCTTAACGATGCTGCGGATCGCGCAGGATTAAGCGAGATCGGTACGCATACACTACGTAAAACATTCGGTTACCACGCATATAAAGGCGGCGTCGATATTGCGACATTGCAACGCATTTTCAATCATTCGAGCGAAAAAATTACGCTACATTATATTGGAATCACGCAAGATACAATCGACGAAGTGTATAACACGGTTTCACTATCGTTGTAATAGAAAAAGCGCTACCCACGACGGGCGGCGCTTTATTTGCGTTTATCTCTTCATAATATAGGTACGACTAGCTACGAATTAATTGTATACATCGTGTAAACTATTCTATTTACCCAGCAATCTCGGGCTTTTATGTATATTGTATTATTTAAATAATAATCCATGTGACGTTGGTGTAACATGGCTAGACGTCACACTAACTAGAACTATTAATAAACGATAGCTAGTATATAAATATATCTGATCGTAATAAATTACTCTCAGGGATTACGCAGCAAGTACATAAATGAGGCAAGAAAGGCCGACTAGACTGCGTATATTAAGTAATAAAAGATAATGGGCGATAGATTATGCGTTAATTACGATAGAAAAGAATGCGCTAGAAAATACGATATATCTCTTAAATTCCTCATATTCGCTTGTATGACGTTTTATGCACTAGGAATACGATAGGTCTCGAAATGTAGTTAATATCGCTAATTTAGCTAGTTGCGTAATTATAAACGATAGATATGCGTATTTGATCGTTAGGAAGTCGATAGGATCATAAAAAGAGGATTTTCGGTAGGAAGCCGTCGGGATCGTTGGGATTCGATAGGATTTCACAAATTATATTGAAGTAGGTTGTGTGTATGAGATCGGAAGGTGCTGCGCTAGGATCAACGCCCTGAGTTAAAAATGGTGCGCGCTTTTTGAGAACCATTGCTGCGGGGGTGGTCGCCCGTGGGCTTGGGGGGATTCGAAAATTTTCGATTTGGGATTCGGTTTTGTGAATGTGATATTCAATTAGATGAATAAAGAATGCAACAGAATGATATTTTGTTACTTTCAAACTTCTCTTTTAAACGTTGATTTAAAAGCATTCGAAAGACTTTCACAATCAATTTAATTCGATAAAAGTTTTATGCACAAAAAGAAACGTTGATTTAATGCCATTCTTTTAACGCAAGAATTTTCAATCGAATGCATAAAAGAATGAATAAAACTTTCGACTCTTCTTTTCAACCCCCTGAGTTTTGAAGTTCTTCTTTCTCAGCGAAGTTTGTTGATGAATTCAATCGCAAATACTTTTCGATAAACATTCGATAACACAACGCACACACTACTAATATATCTATGCGCACATATACCGCCATACTATATCATGTCGTACCGTAGTGCACCGTACACCTACCACTATATAACTGTATGCACTATCGACATATGCAGTACACACAACGTACATTATTATTCGTATGAGATATCTATTATACGTAAACGTACGTACACATACCGCCTATTACTACCGACCTATATACGCCTTGTTATATACCGCCCTGTATATAGCGCTATAAACGTACAGAAATCGACTATATATACCGCTCTATTTAACGTACATTATGCGTGTTGGTAACGTATATCTACCGCACATTTAAATAGTTTACATTGACGTGTATCTATCGCCATTCGATCGAAGTAGTTATGTATTAATTAACGCTACATTTGTCGTTATATTTAGCGATACATTTATCGAAAAATTACATATAAAGCATGTCTTCTATTGTACGTACATACGTTAATAGAATGTAAGCACAAATGAAACGGCGGTGATATCGTACATTTGTCGATTGTTTATCGAACATATACCGCACACTTATACGTATATATATAGCGAATAAATATGATTAAATCGGCTTATAATAATAGTATCAATCACGCCGTTTCTTGCAATTTAAAAATATTATTGAAACGTTTGTCATATCAACGTTATAATGAATATGTGCTTGAGAGAGTACAATACTTTCGAAAGGAGGTTACGAAGTGGATATCGTGTTACACTTCATATCGACATACGGATTTGATATCGCTAAATACTTACTACCGTTCATTGCAGTCAAGTGGGAATTTGAGTACATAAACGAAGATGGTAAGAAAAAGCGTAGATTCAAAATCGCTAGTCGATTCTCAAGAAAGTAAAATAGCGTAGGGCGTGTGACAGCACGCTCTATCTATTACTTAATTATAACACGAAATATTCACGAATATACTATGAAAAAGAATCGAAATGTAACGTTCCTAATTGTATTCGCATTCGTCTTTATGTGCGCAGCGAAAGCGTTCGGAAACCTATACGTATCATCATTCGGCGTAATCTTCGCCCTATCAGTAGCCGCAGCGGTAATTACCGATATGGTAAAGAGGGAACGCAAGGCATAAAAACAAGGCGAATAATAGCACGAATCATAAAAGGCGGCGATCTGTCAAGAGATCCCCGCCTTTTTTATTTATATTTACGCCTTCCGTCTCACATGAAACGACTTAATGACGCCCATGTGTACGTATTGCCCTAGTGCCGTAAATAATGCGCCCACTGTTCTACAATGCTTACGTTTGAATGAGTCCATACTTACGCCCGTATATGCGCTATGTCCTTCGATGTATAGTCGCTTACCGTCCGTTACAATCTTACAGATATCTAAATCATTGCGCCCTCTCACTCTATAAGCAGGGGGGCGCTCCATCTAATTACTACCCTATCGCCGATTTTCGGTTGTCCTTTAATCATTATTAGTTACCGCCCTTCTCTACTAGGTTTAACTCGTAATCGTCACGATCGTATATCTCGACTAACGACGCAGGTTTGTCGTTTCTATAGCGGAAACTACCAGTTCCCATATTAATTAAGTAGTTATCGTTACATACGATATAGTAGCTAGATCGTATTGATCCCGTATGTCGCAGCGATACAATGTTACCGCCTCGTATAGTTCTCGTTCTCTCTTTACTATTTACTTTTACTTTTACTTTCATTATTTAGCGCCTCCGATCGGCGTTAACGATAGTTTATATTTATCTTTCGGAAATACCTCGAATGCGATTGCTTCGCCGATACTCGACTGATCCGATAGTATATAACCGCTCGACTTCGAATCCCCACGCCATTTAATCGATACGATGTCGCCAACCGTAGGTATAAATTGTTTTACCTGTACGTCTAATCCCATATATAACGCCTCATTTCAATTGTATTTTTGCTTACATGTACATAAACGCAGCCGCAGCAGGTCAAAAAGAAAAAGAGCGCCGTTAAGCGCTCCTATAATAAGTCATGTATTCGCTTTGTATGTCTTCGTTACCATTACGGCGCAGCCCAGTCTTTCCGAAGTTACAGAAAGGGCGCAACGCCTTAATTAAGTATGTCTCGTAAATCTCTCTATGACTAATCTTGTTAACGTACATATAGTCGATACGATGTGCCGTACCATTTGCGATTAACTCACGTAATCGTTCGTTAGAACTCGCATGATTTATATGTTGTCCTGTCCGTTTTAATAAGTCGTTTGATATGCCGACATATAACGGATTGCTGAACTTATCATAGAATACATATACACCGCCTACATATTGTAGATCCGCGATCGCTCTCATATCGCTTTTTAGGTGTTTTACGAACACACTTTTTCGTACGCTAGGCGGTTGTATTGCGATCATGCCGTCGTCGTATTCGTTATTTCGTAGTTTCTCTTTAAATTCCGCAGCCTTTTCGAATTCAGCTTTTAAGATCTCCTTACGTTCCTGATCCGATACCACGTATCGCCCTTCTTCGTTGATCTTACGCTTTAATCTCGTGATCGTTTCCGAAGGCGTCGCCGTAGCGCAATCGTCGATCGTCGTAATGTTATCGAAGTGCTTCCAGTACATAAGAATAAGTAGTCTATCGTTGATCCTCGTAGCAGGATATTTTCGCAGTATATATTCGACTTTCGATTTTTTCGTTTGTAATTTCCCCATTTCCGCCCACCTCTTAGAATGTTATTTTGTTATTTGGTCGCAGCATTCCGCCAACGTGTATCGATGTATCTTTAAATAAGTCCTTACGCCAGTCGCCTTCATATCGTACGATCCTAACGTACCTTTTTCGATTTTCTTCGGATCGCCTACATTTACCTTTACGCCCTTTTTAATTGCTTCGTTCATGTTCGTTAGTGCGTCCGCGATTTTCTTCGCATCTACTTCTATCTTTACAGGTACATTTATATTGATTTCGCCTTTGATCGGCTCTAGGTGGTTAATTGCTACCGTAGTCGATGCGAATGTTTTCGGGTTATAAATAACCGCCAGTTTATCGTGCTTGCGCTTGTCCGTCTTATTATCGATCACTCGCAGGATCTCGACCATATCGCCGCGTACGTGTCGTTCTACATCTTCGTGATCGTCGAATGTATAGTCACCGCCGCGCTCTACCATTTCGAATGAGATCTTTAATATTGCCTTGTCGCCTGTTTTGAACATATATAACGCCCTCCTATTAAAAAGAAGCCCTATTCGGCGTCCCTTTTATTGTGTAATTAATACATACATAAGGATCGCGGCCATTGTGGCCAATACCGCATATCCTCGTATCAGTCGTTTCTTTACATTTGGCATTATTCTTCTTCGCCTTCTTCTTCTTCATAGGTTACGACGAATTTATCACCACGTAAGCCAGCTTTATACGCAGCTTCCATCATGTCGGGAATATCTAAAACGAAGTCTAGATCACGCTCTAGATTTGCGTCTTCGGGACATTCGTGTAGATCGCCGATACTAATGTCGCAGATCCCTTTCGGCATTTCCATTTCTACATGTGATCCGCTCCACATTCCGCCTTCTGTATGTCTTACTACGATCTTAAATTCTTGTTCATTAAGCGTCGTTCGGATCAATTCTTGCGAATCTAGTTCGATTACGTCGTACGTGCCTTTCCGATTGCTCGTTTGTCCCATCGAACGACCTAAGAAACTACGATTTAAAAATGCCGCTTGTCCTTTTGCGCCCGTCAATAATTGCCCTGTCTCTTTGCTTACCGCGATATAGATTTTACTCATATATCCGCCTCCTTATCGTTTGTGCTTACATGTACATAAACGCAAAAAAGACGCCCTACGCGGCGTCCCTTGTCTCGATCTTCCATAATTCATTATGTATGTGATTCGCAATATCATCGAACCATGCAGCGGTACATTTACGATTTTCAAATAGATCATATACACGCTCTAGCAATTTCATGTACTTTTCGATCATTTTACGTTACCTCCTTCGATTAATCTCACGTTAGTAATTTCGTCGTGTCCGTCGCAGAATGTAACTTCGATCTTATCGCCTACCTCTAATGTACGAACGACCTCGAAGATGTCGTCTTCATATAACACTACGTCGCCGTTTTCGTTTTCCGCCCAGACTTCGGAATCTGTATGATTTAATGCGGATACTGTATATTGTTCTTTCGTAAAATTGCCGTCATATACGTCCGTATTTGCGCAACCTCCGATCGTTAGGACAATGATTGCAGCAGTTGTCAATTTCGTGATTTTCTTTAACATATGATCGACCACTTTCGATTTAATAGAATATTTTACGAACCGCACGTCTTTTGATCGCTCTAGGCGTATATCGTTTCCACGGTTTCAATTTGTAGAATAAGTCGTACGGCATCGGAACGAAGATAACGTCAGGTTGTGCCGCAGCTTCTTGCATCGGTGCGGTCAATTCGATTGAGCCGCCGTGTATGTCATTCTCTACTTGAATCTCTTTCAATAGATCCAGTACATACTCGTTTGTATATTGCGCATAACCGCCGTGATAACGCGTATTTAGTTTCGTTGTGATCTCAGATACTAAAAGCTCGTCGTTTTCCTGTAATAGCGCGCCAACACTTTGTTTTACTCGCTCTTTCTTCATAGTGACCGCTCTCCTTTTGTTATTTCGCATGTTGCTTAATTAAATAAGCGATATGATATCTTGAAGATGTCAATAAAAAGTTAGAACCTACATTAAAGAGGCTCTAACTACTTGCTTATTACTGACTTCTACCCACAATTTAAATGGTTGGGTATTACTATATACTTCGACTATATTAACACCGTCATCGAGTCGATAATCTCCATCGATCGGGTTACTATTTACACGAATGTTTTCCCAGTCGCATAAGTTAGCGTATTCGGCTTTCGTTAGATCAAGATAGTTAGCTTTAAGAACTTTTCGTACGTGCGGCTTTCTTCTGAAATACGCGAGTAACTGTCCTAGTGTCATTACGCAGCTACCTTTGATCGTGTGATCTTGCTAGATTGCGTCGCCTTGCGGTACGCCTCGTTCTCGCTCGCTAACTTTGCGTCTTTACGCTTATTTACGCTATCCTCTTCGTACGGGCGCAGAATACGTCGTGTAGGTTTGCGATAGTTAATATCGTCAGCACCAACCGTTCTACATGCGCGTTGTACATCTACCGTAATTTCTCCACGACTGATGATGCGGTTTTTTGCCTGATTGTCCGTCATTACTGGGTACTCTTCTAAAGTCATTTTATCGACGCGTGTATCGCCCTCTAGCGATTCGTATAGAATATGATCCGCTAGATATTCAAGTACGCCGATCATTTTATTTTTATCGTTGCGTAGTCGTACGTCCGCAGGCGGTTTTCCGACCTGTTTAATGTATTGATCCGTTAAGAATTCCACCGCAGCCATACGATCATGAATCGGTAGCATTAGATCAACTAGTTTGCGAGCCTCTTCGACGAAGACCGTTTTAAAGTCGCCGACAAACATTCTCGTGAAATTGAGTTTATATTCTTCGATGTTAGTAATTTGCTTTTCCATATGTAGCCCTCCTAGTAATCCCACGCCGTATATACAGCGGCGATCTTTTTTAATGCAGCTTTTGTATTACGGCTTGTCGTAGACTTATCGACGCCCATAATTTGCGCAGTTTCTATGTTTGATAGATCTCTACCGAATCGAAGATCCATGCAGCGTGCTTGTAAGTCCGTTAATTCCGCCTGATAGATTGCGTTTTCTAGATCCGCCAGTAGATCGATTGCAGCCGTATCGCCTCGTGATTCCGCAGCAGATCGTATGTTATGTTGTTGTTCTAGTAACGCCTCGACGCCCGCTACCGTGCGAAGCTCGAAACGTACTTCTAATCGTTTCGTTGCCGCTTGTTTATCGAAGTTAGATACGCCCATATCGCATAGCCTCCCTACGTGAAATAGTCTTCATATCCTGATTGATCTTCTTCATAAATTCGCGCCATGACTTATCGGCCGCAATACGGCGCTTTTCTTTTCTATCAATATCGATCAAGATTGCGTCTAGTTGTTGTACGAGCTGAATTAAGCCGTCGTTATTGTAAATCTCGTAATCTACCTCGAATTTATCGATCGCCGTTTCCGTTTCATGATAGAAGTCTTCTTCTTTGAACTCGTCGCCCGCATCGATAATACGTTGCTTTCTGATCTCGTCGTCTACGTTTACACGAATGATATATGTGCCCTGTTCTCGCAACGAATCGATTTCATTTTGTTGTCGTACGTCCGTGATAACCACGTTATGGCCTGTTGATCGTAAGAAGTCAATCTTCGGTTGTAGTCGTTTGATCCAAACTAATGCATCATGTTTGCGCTCTTCTTGCCCTTCGTGTTGCAACAATGCACGACGCTTTCCACCTTCTTGCTTTCCGTACTTGCGATCCACCTGCTTTTTCAGCTCGTCCGCATATGCACCACGTTGGAAACCTCCGCGACGATCCTTCGCCATTAATCGGGCGATCGTATCTTTTCCCGTTCGCATCTTGCCCGCGATGCCGATTAGTACTGTGTTTTTCATGATTCCTTACCACCTTCCACGATCTGATTAATGCCGTATCGAATGCCTAACGCAAACATACCCGCACCCAGCCATACAAATAATCTATCTACCATCATCTTTTTCATTTCTTCGCCTCTTTTCGTTGTTTTGCCTTACAAGTACATAAACGCAGCAGCAGCGTCATATCGGCATTTAGGCAAATAAAAAAGAGCGAAGGCGTATAGCCCTCACTCTCGTATATATCCCGTTACATATTTCACACCGAACAAAGACGTCGCCGCTTCGCTAGATCCGCGAAACATATCAAACGTATTGCCCTGTATTGCGCCGCCGCGATCCTCGCACACATAAGTACCGTCTAGATCGGGAATTTCGATCTTTGTACCGAACTTATATTGCGGTGGACATGCGAGCGTACGACCTTGTGTGTAGTCCGTTCCGCTTGCCGTCTTTCCTTCGCAGCCGTTGCAATCAGCGCCGTACGCCGTAACTCTCATATCTATTTTGCGCCCACCATTCTTATTTTCGGACGGCTTCGCCTCTTCGGATTGATCCTTTTCTTTCGGAACTTCCTTCGGTAGCTCTACCTTCTTCGACTTATTAACGGTGGACGCTCGTAACTTTTTTAAGCGTTCGACCTCGCTCGTCAGGTGTTCGATCGTTTCCGATTTGGTGCGATCTTCGAGTTTCGTCTTTTCGTGATTCTCTTTTTCGACCGCTAGATCCCATTGCGCTTGGCCTAGATCATTTTCTAGATTGTTAATGCGCTTGTATAGATCGAATGTCTCGTCTTCTAGCTTTTTGCGATCACCCTTCGCCTTATTGTGCGCAACTTTTTCGCGTGCTAGATCATTTTCGAGTGCTTCGATCTTCGCGTCAGACGATCGCATCTTATCGATAGATACCGTCATGCCGACGAATAGCAGCATAAAACCGAATATCAGTAACAGAAATTTGATTTTCCTCATTACGACATCAATCCTTCTTTGATTGCCTTACGCACGCCGCGGAAATACTCGACCTGATTGTCGATCGTAATGTTTAGCTCTTTTTTCAAACCATTTAAGAAGTTCTTTGATCCTTTGAGCGGAAAGATATTGCCGAATGCTACAACCTTCTCACGACCTGTTTTAAGTTCGATCAGGTGAAAGCCTTTCGAGTTTGTTGGTGCGACTCTCAATTCGCAGGGAATCGGCTTCGCTTTTGGCCTTTCGTTTGTTTGTGGTTGCATTAAAATTCCTCCCAGTTATAGAAATGTTTACGGCAAACGCTTCGATATTCTTCGTCGCCGATCAGTACTTCGTCTCCCTCTTTTGCGGGATTCCCGTCTACAAAACGTAAGTTCATCGTAGCTTTGCGGTCGCAGCATTGACACAATCCCTTAATTTCGGAAATGTCGTCCGCTAGTGCGAATAGTTCCGCAGATCCTTCGAATAACTCGCCTTTGAAGTTCGTTTTTAGTCCGTAGCAGATTACAGGAATGTTAAGGCCGTCAACGATCGCGACCGCTAACGTTTCGATAACTCGCTTCGTAAAGAACTGACATTCATCTATTAGAATTACGTCAGGCCGTTCGAATACCGCTGATCGATAGATTTGTTCGGCGTCGTCGATATGTACCGACGTAGCTTCGTGCCCTAGTCCTGTACGACTTACGACGCGATCTTTGCCGTACCTGTTATCGATATTTGGTGTAAATATCAATACACGACGTCCCGATCTTTCGTAGGTGTCCGCAGTCTTTAGAAGTTCTAGCGACTTCCCCGCCGCCATTGTTCCCAGTTTTGCGTATAATTTCGAACTCATATATCGCCCTCCTTCCGTTTTGCTTACAAGTACATAAACGCAAAAAAAGACGCCCATAGGCGTCCTTCGTCGTCGTTCTATTCTTTTTCGTTAAGTTGTCGTAGCTCTATTAATGTAGCCTCTTTTAATTCGATTACTACCACCATGAACATAAACACTGCGGCAGTTAGTCCGCCTGATATTAGAAATACTATTCCGTTAAAAATACCGTCTTCCGCGTAATCAGTCGACAAAAAGCTCATTAGTGCGAATATGCCGAAGAGAACCGCAGTAACTAGAGCGGCCAGCCTAAAGATTACCGTGATAGACGATCGTACGGTTTGTTGTAAATTCATATATAATAACATCCAAATTTAATTATCCACGAACATCATTACACAACTTGCGTAACTAATCAAGTAATTGAGCACTAAAAAGACGCCCTATTCGGCGTCCTTCGTTTGTTCTTCTACTAATTTCTTATACCTATCGATAGACATTTGATGAAATTCCGCAGACGTATACGAAGTCTTATCAATCATTGCCTCGATCGATTTAACCAATTCACCTGATGCGATCACTAGATCCATATTATCGGATTGCGACGCAACTAGTCGAGCATGTGCCGCCATTTCTACTAATACGTTGATCTCTAATGTAGTTGTAAGTTTTACCATAACAAAACCCCCATATAGACTTATTTTTAAATATTACGCAACTTGAGTAATATTTAAAAATTAATCGATCGCTTCGATCTCTTCTAATGATCTTTACGATATCCCTAAATTTTCAATTATTAGTGATAAGATGTCCACATTTACCTCTAATCGCGCTCCTATTACAGTATTTGTTGGGATTACAAATAAATTCAACTGTTCCATTGTGATAACTACATCTTATTAATTTGTTGAGCTAACCATATAACGATATCGCATGTATGTCAATAATAATTTTTAAACGTTGCAACAATGCGAATAAATGTGATAAAATGAGTGCATATTAATAGGATATCGATATTATCGGGGGTTATATAGATGAACAACTTAAAGTATGTGAATTTCCACAACGCCACGAAAGACGATCCGCGTTGGGAAAAAGCTAAATACAAGGATTTCGAGCCACTACATCGAACAAATACAGGTACAGGCATACGATTCGTATTACGTGAATATCTAGAAAAGATAGGTTTATCACAACGATCTCTAGCCGAACTAAGCGGATTAAATCAGCCGACTGTAAATGACATTTGTGAGAATAGAGCGTTACTACTAAACGTTACACATCTTGTGCGTATATGCAGCGTACTGGGTTGTAACATCACTGATATTATGGTTACAGTACCGATACAGAATACGGAATACACGGAAAGCGATAGCATTCACAATCTACGACAAAAAGAAAAGGCGACTCATTAATTTGAGCGCCTATTTTTTATTTGCTTTTTATGATAATCGATCAGCCATGCCGCCGTACTTACCGTTCGCGGATCGTGGTACGGCAGGTCGAATCCCGATGCGGTTTCCGTCGTGAATCCTTCGAACTCTTTCGCCATATCAGCGGCCTTTGCTTCCGCAGGATATTCCGCATGTAGTCGCCCTAGCTCCATCGCCCAACGATCGTAGGTGTGATCGTCTATGATATTTGTATTGTATTGATAGTAAATGCACGAATGTACTAAGATCTGATGACGTCTTTGCGTAATATTATCGCGAATAGCTTCGTTCATATTCTCGTAGACCTTTCGTATAGCTCTTTCCATAAACTCGTATATGCGACATGTAAATTTCCGTCTAACATATCGTAAAAGCAGCATGGCATTTCCGAAGTATCATGTCCTAGTAGGTGCGCCATTTTATAGCATTTAAATACCTTCTTATCGCGCGTTAAATTCGATTTATAGCCTAATTGGTTTATGTGTAGATCTATATACCCGTATGTCTGATCCGTGAAATCTTCGACACTTACTGATCCGCCAGACCAACCGTGACGACATTCGTTACAAGACGTATTGATCGGTGTACTGAATCTACATTGCGATAAGACTTAGATCAGCTCGCCGACTGTTTTCGCATGTGTTAGCTTAATCATCTTCGGCCACCTCTTCAATACTAAACTTTTCCCACGCTTCCTCGTTGCGCTCTAGGCCATGATATAGCGCGTCTTCTAGTCTTCGCGCAGATACATCGCCCGTGAATTTGATTACGAATGTTTTTTCTTTAGACATCGAATCGCTCTCCTTTATCGAATTTGCAATCTTTCACGAGATATGGCTTCACACCTCGATACCACCATTCAAAATTGATAGGTCGGCGTACCGTACAATCGATTACTTTCGTTGGTCGTTGCCCTCGCCATTGCTTGCCATGGATCGATTGTCCTACGCTGATCGCTTCGAGCTTTACGTTTTTACGAATGAACACTAGATCCTCGTCGTATTCGTTGTATAGCTTGTTAGCCTCGTCCCTCTCTTCGGGCGTGTCATAAATTACCAACACGTATCGAGGTTTAATTTGTAGATCCTTTTTCATACTATCGCCTCCTACATACATAAACGCCATTAAACAACAAAAAGACGAGATCCGAAGACCTCGTCTTTTAACTCTCATTATTTTTTAGAACATCATACCCGCAACCGCAGCGCTTAATAAATTCGCTAGCAGCCCGCCGATCAATGCTAGGAATCCCAGTCGCGCTACGTCCTTACGAATAGAAGGCGCTAACGCTCCGATTGACCCTAGTAAGATCGCGATTACTGAGAAGTTAGCGAACCCGCACAATGCGAATGTAACTACTAGCATCGCTTTCGGTGACATTGTGACGTCAACTAAATGCCCGAATGCTACGAATTCATTAAGTACCGTCTTTTGGCCGATGAATGATGCGGCTTGCATAATTTCGCCACTAGGCACGCCGATAAGCCACGCCAACGGCGCGAATAAGTAACCTAGAATTAACTCGATCGTTAATCCTTCAATGCCGAATAGCGAACCGATTCCGCCTAGAATACCGTTAGCGAATGCTACGATTGCGATAAACGCCATTAACATAGCAGCTACGGAAACTACGATTTGAATACCCTCTTGCGCGCCCTTCGCCATTGCGTCGAACATGTTCGCAGATTCTTCATCTTTAACTAGATTTACGTCTTTGATTTGCGACTCTTCCGTAGTTGGCATAATAATCTTCGCGATTAGTAATGCCGCAGGAATCGCCATAACCGCAGCCGTAAGTAAGTAGTTTAACGGAATGCCTAGCGCAGCGTATCCGACTAGGATAGAACCCGCCACCGACGCTAGCGCCGACGTCATGATCGTGAATAACTCAGTTTTGTTTAGCTTCGTAAGATACGGCTTAATTAAGATCGGCGCTTCTGATGCGCCTAACGCTACGCAGCCGATCGCATTAACGCCCTCTAGCTTTGATACACCCATTAATTTCGAAATGATTGTGCCGAAGAAGTTAACGATTCGTTGCATGATCCCGAAGTAGTATAGTAACGATACTAGCGAACTAATAAACACGATAACCATTAACGCATGGAAGAAGAATACGAAGTTCCCTGTCGCTAGATCACCGAATACGAATTCGATACCACCCTTCGAATAATCCATGAAGTGTTGAACGCCGTTACTAGCGCCTTCTAACGCAGCGATCCCGATGTCCGATTTCATAACGAACGCAGCGAAGCCGATCAACATTGCCAGCCCAACGCCTACCGTCTGTAATTTAATATTTTTGCGATCCTTTGATAATAAGAATGCGATCGCTAGAATTCCGATAATGCCTAAGATCCCTCTAATCATTCTGTTACCTCCTGATTATCTATTTGTTTGTCTTCGAAAAATCCGCTTCTTTTATGATGCGTTTCGCAGGCGTGTACGGTAACGACGCCGCTCATTGTTAGAACAACGCCGCTACATACCGCAGGCTTTCCGCACTCTTTACCTCTGGCTACAGCTTCGCAGTTCATGCGGGCAACCTCCCGATTTTAATTAGTGCGTCCTTAACGATCTGTACGACTTTCTTTTTGTCTTCTTCGTTATTGACGTACTCTAGCTCGGCAACATTAATTTTGATCTTCGGTGAAATATCGTACTTCTCGTACCATTTCGTATATTTTGCGTAAAGGCGATCCCAGTAGCCGCGCTCTACTTCACTTTCAAGGCCGCGATTACGCTTCGCAATTCGTTTCATGGCCGTATCTACGTCACAATCTAGATAGATTAGTAATGTAGGTGCTTGCGCATGTTCTAGCATTGAATCTAGTAGCGTATCGTATGTGTGGAATTCTTCCCACGTCATGCCCTCGCCGCCGTCTTCGAGATCTTCCGCTAACATTTCCGCGAAGATACGATCGCCGAAGATCGAGCGATCTAAGATGCCGCCGCCTGTACGATGGATCTCTTTAATTTGTGCGAATCGCGTATTAAGGAAGTGGATTTGCGTCGTAAACGCCCATCGCGTTTTCTTTGCGTAGAAACGATCGAGCAGGTTTAGAGTGTCCCGACTTCCGATTTCTTCGTATAGTTTGATGCCTAGTTCTTTCTCTATTAATTTCGCTAGCGTCGTCTTACCAACGCCTACGATTCCGTCGCATACTATCACATTCTTTTCCCCCTTGTTCATATTAGAAACCCCTCTTCTCGATGATCTTTTTCTCTACTAGATGCGTCAGAACTACCGCGCAGGCGTCCGATTCATCGTCAGATATAAAGATAAAATCATCGCTTAAATTTAGATAGCGACGTACGGACTTCTCTACCTCATCCTTATCCGACTTGCCGTCGCCCGTCATTACGCGTTTGATAGTAGTAGGTGAAATTTCTTCGATCGCATAATCGCGAAGTACAAGGTCGCTGATCCCAACGACTTTAAATAGTGCTTGCGTAGTTTGTGCGAATCTACTAAACCCTTTTTCACGAATAATCGTATCGAATGGCGCGAATTCTATTGATACCTTTTTTAATTCCGTTGCGATTACGTGTAGTCGTTGGCCGTGTCGTTGCCTCGGATTCGTTTTAATTCGGAATTTGTGAACAAGATCTAGCTTCCCGCCTTCTAGATCGATGATCGCCACGCCCGCGCTCGCTAAAGAAAGATCGAGTCCTAAAAATCGGCGTCGCATTGCGCGTCGTCACCTTTCCAATTTCCCTCGATATAGCGCCATGCCTCTAACACGCTATTTTTCTTCCATTGCGGCATACGGGATCTTGAAATACGTTTGACTTGCTCGCCTATTTCCGCGTATTCTTCGGCCGTTAGCGAAGATACAGTCGCCTCTTTATATGAGTTGAACGTAAATTTTGTAATATCGAACTTCGGCGGCTTGTTATTCTCTACGCAATCTAGCACATGCTTGAACTTATCGAGAATTTGCGTTTGTGTCTCACGATCGAATTTGATTTCGAAAGCCCTGATATCGGGGTTTGCTACGTAGTCCTCTTCGCTCATGATCCAAGCCTTTTTCGATAGGTTGCCGTACAGGACGATACCTCGGCTGATGTGCATGTTTTTGAATAGCATTGAGTACGTGATCGATTGCATTTTATGATCCTCGCCGACTTCCTTCATAGAGTAGAATCCAGTTTGCGCGGACGTCGTTTGCTTCGACTTAACTTCGAGCAGTACTAGTTCGCCTGTTTTCGTATCTACTAAGATGCCGTCACATTGACCTAAGATCGATACAATTTGTCCGTTATGCTCTACGTGCTCGATCGTTTGGCTAAATTTTTCCCACGCAGGATAACGCTTGCCGTTGACTTCGACATAGTACGGAACGAACGGC
The DNA here is from genome assembly GCF_038007725.1 of Bacillus sp. FSL W8-0640. NCBI lineage: Bacteria > Bacillati > Bacillota > Bacilli > Caryophanales > Bacillaceae > Bacillus > Bacillus sp. FSL W8-0640. The sequence continues at coordinate 23,819 of NZ_JBBOXT010000003.1, read as the reverse complement.
GGATCTTCACCGAATTCACGTTTCCAGTGTTTCTCGATGAATAATAGATCGCGTTGGACCATATCGCCGAAGGCCGTACCCATTCGAGTCCAACGTCCCTGATGCGGTCGCCCAGTGTGTTGATCGCGAGCAGCGCCCGAATGTTTCATGTACAATTCGCGGCTATCGCTATTCGTACTCGATGGCGTAAAGTACTTCGTGCCCTTCTTACCCCACGGTAAGCGCTTCTTGTTAGTCGTACGAATTTCGTATTCCCAATAATGGATCTGTGCGTCTAGCTCGTCGTCCCAAACCTCTTTATGGCCGTGCCACTTATCGAGCATTTCGATGAATCGATTTGCGACTTCGCTATCACCGCCACGCTTCGGTAGTTCTGAGATATCTTTCTTCGCCTTAGGTGCGCCTTTCTTTTTCGCCGTCCCTAAAACGTCTACGGGTGTAAATAATTCCACCTTATCGCCTCCTATATAGTTGTCATGGATCGTTCGTGCCTTACAAGTACATAAACGCAGTCCGACACATACACTAGGCGATATGTCAAGTTTATTTTTGCGCACAAAAAAGAGCGACACTATGTCGCCCTATGCGATGTTCAGATATTCGTTTACACCTTCGAACGTATGAAACTCTATGCCGCTATGCAGTTTCCTCGCTTGCATTCCGTCCAATTCATGCGAAGAGATATCTACGATAAACGTTTCGCCGTCTTTCAGTTTATTAACGTAGAACCAACGTGCATCTACGTGCGACTTCGTCTGTATTACCGCCACGATCTCGCTACCTTTCTTGATATTAAAGTCTTTAATTCCGTAAAATTTCATCATGTTATTTTGCCACCTTTTCGAATGTGAATGCGTCATAATATGTTGCACCTGATCCAATCATTTCTACGGCTTTATCGTCCGTAATTTCTACCTCAGTACAACCATACTTCTTTCCTAGTTCCGTCTCGCAGCCGATCACGTTATCGAAGAATCTTGCCGCCTTGTCTTCGTCACTTGCTCCGACTACACCCGCTAGGAAAATGTTACCTAGATCGAAGATTGCGTAATACTTCGGCTCGATCTCGCCTTCGGCTAGTAATTTATGTCTTCTTTCGTTAAATGCGTTTGTAACTTCCATTGATATAACAAACTTATCATCATTTTATATTTTAATCCCGCACCTTAGTCGTCACATCCGAGGTTAATCTCGTAGATTGGCTGTTTTGTTTTCTTGTCTATTATATTTCACCGATACCTACGTCATGTCGACAATAAATAAATAAATAAATAGAGCGACCATATGCCGCCCTATTCCGATCTATATTAACCGACTGTTACGAAGCCGCGTTCTTTAATTTCTTGCCATTGTTTCGTAGGAAATCGTTTCGTAATTTGTTGCGTACAGTTTGGTGCTCCGATCTCGATAATGATGATCGTGTCATGCAGCGCAACGGGACGTAGCCCGAAGTTATCCACAACGAATGTACGTTTAACTACGTTTCGTTCACTTATAATTCGATTGATTGCGTATTCTCTCATGCCTTGTAACCCCCGTTGTACTTAACGAACTTATCGTTTAATACGACCTGTCCTATCCCTTCGTCTAGCTGAATTACTAGAATGCGTTCACCTTCGTTACCTTCGATCTTCATGCCTTTGTTTTCTTTGACTACGTTTTGTAAGTACGCTTCGATGATCGTCCCTTTTTCGTTATGGAATCGATTGTTTTTATCTCGTACCTTTACACGCTTACCTACTAGATCGATTTCCTTCGGTGTTTTTACCTTCGCATACTTAGGGCTGAATTTGTTCGGACGCTCTTCGCTATCGATAATTATATTCGAAATGTGAGCGCGCGGGATCTTGCGTTCTTCGATCTCCTGTAGTTGCGATTTCAGTACGCCGATCGTAGCTTCGATATCGTTCATCGCTCTATGTGCGCCCTCTAATTTAACGCCGCGACGTTTTGCCGTAGGACCTAAACTTGCGCTTTCATTCGGATTTAAGAAACGCTCGATTGATCGTGTGCATAGGAAATGTTCGTGATTAATACCGAACTTCGATAGATACGCAGAATCGAACGGCAGGTAGTGCGCTACTAACGTGCTATTACCGATAAACGCGTTAAGTACGATCATCATTTGTAATTCGTGTACGCCATTTGTTAGCATGTGCTCACGTAGATCTGTGTTATCGATCAGGAAGTCAGGTAGCTTTTTACCTTCGTGTAATTTTACGTACATATGTAGGCGTCCTAGTTCTTGCTTTAGATCCGTACGAATTGCGGCCACTTCTACGACCTGTTCCGTATTGTAATCGAGTCCCGTCGTCTCGAAGTCGAATACCGTAAATACCTCTTTCGCAGGTGCTTCCGCTAGTACATTTTCGTAGTTATATAGTGTTGTCATTATTTCTTTTCCTCCAATCCTTTGATGTTGATCCCTAATGTAATAGACGCAGCGACTAGAAAGATCGTATCGAGTACGAACCAAACCACGCTACCTTTCACAAACGCCGATATATATGCGAAGATCGCGAACGATACGACGTAGAACACGTCCCACTTTATGCCGCTAAATGGCGCGTACGTCTTGCCGTCTAGCTTTTCGGAAATCTTTTCACCTAACTTTGTACGCGGTGTGTAACTAAACTTTCTCTTAAACATTTACATCAATCCTCTCAAATGAATTAAGGCGATCAGCCTTACACGTACATAAACGCAGGTCGATCGCCTTTTCGGTTAACTTATGCAGATTTCGGTTGTTGTGTTTCGAAGTCCCAGTCGTCGGGATCGTATTCAGCACCCCATACAGTCTCGATTACTGTATCGGATTTCAGCGGTAGAGATAGTTCTACGGATTTCGTCATGATCTCCGTAATAAGATCGCAGTTTTCTTTCGTTAGATCCTTCGCAGGTACTTCGACCTTTACTTCATCGTGAATACTTGCGTTTAGATACCAACCGCGCTTAACGCATTCTTCGTATAATCGAATCATATTGATCTTTAGAATGTCCGCGCCCGTACCTTGAATTACTGAGTTAAAGCTAGCACGTTCCCAGTACGATACAAGGTTTCGCATTTCCGCCAGTGGCTTGATCTTTTCTTCGAGCTGATCGAGTCTTTCTTGCAGGTGCTTCGCTTTTGATTTCACATATTGGCTGCGTACTCGCTTACGTTCGATGTACAGATCCATTAGTTTGCGCTCATTACGTCGAACTAGTTTCGAGTACTCAGCAAGATACGGGAATCGGCGTTTTCGTCCGTACAATGTCTCACTATAGCCGTGATCGTACGCGAATTTACGCTTATCACGAACCATTTGTATAAAAGATGGAAACGCCGTATCGAATTTCTCATAGAACATGTCGCCCACTTCACGAGATACGCCCATCGTCGTACAGAAATTATCGACTTTCTGATCGTATGATTTCGCTAGTACGCCCGTTTTCATCATTGTGCGAGGTTGGAAACGTCCTGTAGGATCGTACGCTTTATCGACGCAGTACTTTTCTTCTAGATTGAAAACCATCATCGCCATTGTCGTATATAGGTCGCGACCTTCTAGGAAGATTGATCGCAGCGAGTTATCGCCGTACACTATCCACATGATATGTGCCATGATTCGCGGCTCTATTTGCGATAGATCGGCCGCTAGATAGAACCAACCTTCTTTCGGCTTAAACGCGCCACGTACTCGCTTACCTTCTTTCGATCTTGCGGGAATGTTTTGCAGGTTTGATCCCTTCGATACTTTATCGTCATTCTGTACAAGTTTCTTTACTATATCGATGTAATTGCTATCGTTAACGTCGATAGGAAATGCCGCCATATTATCACCCTTCTTTCGTTTATTTGGATATAAAAAGAACGCCCGAAGGCGTCCTATTCGTTATTTATCTAATCGGTGCTCTACTGATACGACTAACTTAACTAGTGCATTGTTTGCGACCTTATCGCGACCATTAACCGTTACTGTAGCGCTATATCGATCATCGTCAGCGAAGTTAAATCGATCCTGATGTCTGACTACGCCGATATCCCCTTCTTTTAATCGACCGAGGCAATTGTCGATAACTCGTACGACATCGCCCTCTTTTAGTTCGCCGTATTTGCGTCCTAAATCTTCGAAAATCTTGCGTTCTTTTTTCGCAGCAGCTTCTTTCTTCGCCTTCTTAACTTCTTCTTCAGTAGCCTTGCGAATGTTATATGATTGCTTTCCGCCTGTTTTACCTTCTAAATTCATTACGTCGTAGTGATCGTTACCGTTGACTTTCGTAATTTCTAGCACTTCCCCGATCGGGTAGTTGCAGCCGTCAACACTTACAACGTAATCACCTTCGTTGTACTTAACTGTTTGCGCATCACGGATCTCTTTCGCCGTTGTGTTTCGTACGTTTTCTAAGAACTTATACCCGCTCTCCTTACCGTCTACGCTTTTAACATGGATGCCGCTAGCACTTGGAATCCCCGTTACGATTACAACTTCACCTACTTTAAACTTCGGATTTCCGTGACTGTTCGTTACGACTAGATATGATCCAACTTCCGTTTTGATTAGAGACGCTTCGTACTCTTCGATCTCCTTCGGCGTCATGATCTCGAAATCGAACGCATGAATTGAGAACGTAAAACCGTTTTCGCTCATTTTCGCATTAATCGCTTCTTCTTCCGTAACGACTTCGACTTCTTGACATCGCGCCCACTCTGACAATGCCTTTTTCGGATTATGTAGCGGCGCTACTTTGATCGGGCAGTTACTCTCTTTCGTTTCCTGATAAACTACGACTACAATGTCGCCAGTCTCGAAATCATCGCCGAACTGACTACCTTTTGTAATTCGCACGAATGCGCCTACTTCTAATTCGTTAATTGCTTTTCTATGTCTTGCGGCTTTGATCTCCGCAACTTCGCTTTCTGATAGCTTCCTAGCAAACTTCTCGATAATTACCGCTTCGCGCCCATCTTCCTTCTTAACTCGAATCGGGAAGTGCTTCGTTTCGTCATATCCGACTACCTCCACGACCTCACCCATAGTTAGTAATACGTCCACTTGATGTGAATCTACTCGTACGAAATCGCCTGTTTTGAATGGAGACTCGATAAGTCCGATTACCTCGAATGTGTTTTTGTGGAAATATGCGATACTACGCTCGCGTTCGCTTGTTCTTACGTCAGGTGCGTTTCCCATTAACTTGCCGTTTTCATACCAAAATACGAAACCGCCGTGATCGATATTTTTAATCTTGTGCGTTTCCATCGCTAAAAGCGCTAAACCGCCCGATACCTTTTGTCCGATTTTGAATGTGTTTGTCATAATTAATTACCTCGTTTCAATTGTTTGTTAAGGTGTTTTCCCCTTACACGTACATAAACGCAGTAAACTTTCAGAACTGGGTTAACGACAAAGAAAAAGGACGCATATAGCGCCCTATCTAAATTCGTCCAGTATATCGATCGGTCTTCCAGTGTACGCAGCCGAACTGTATCGACCCGTATTCGTTCCGCCCGCATCAAACTTCGAATGAAAGCGACCGTCTACTTCCATTACTTGCGGGATCTTTAGTACGAATGTGTTTAATAACGTTTGATATTCCGCCACCGTTGCGAGCGGTTTTAATGTCGGCTCGTCTTCGAAGTAGATCTTTAGTACGTCCGCCGAAGTCGATCGCTTCTTACCTTTTTGTATCTTGTGTGTACGATCCTTAATGCCTAGATGATCGTAGATAAGATAGCCGATGTGATTGCCATTAGTGAATTCGAAGGATTCGATCTTGTGCGGGTGATCGTCCGATTTAATTAACACATTCAATTCGGCGCGTTCGTCTTTATATTTCTTGATCCGTGCGAGAATGTCCGCATAACGTTTCGTATGAGTCTTGCCGTCTTCTTCGGCTTTCTTACGATCCGCATATAGCTTCGATAATCGCTTGTCTAGCGTATCTAATTTCTTTTTATTCTTTTTGCGCCATTCGATAATCTTCTTACTGTTATTCGTATAGGACATGGCCTCTAAGAATTTATCGTCGATTTGATACACTTCGAATACGGCTTGCGTAGCTTCTTCGGCTTTTTCTCGGAATTCGTTTTCTAGTCCGCTTAATTCGTCTAGGTCAACGTGGAATCCTGATCGCATTAAGTACGTATCAACTTGCGGCAGCCTACTATCGATTTTTGCGTAACACTCTAGCAATCGATCCGTTTTCTTCATAGTTTCGAATTGCCATTCGGTCAACTTCCAACCGTAGTAAACGTCGTATATTGCGTAGATCCCTACGATAGTAGTATTAAATGGTGCAGGTGATCGTTTTCCGAATAGATCTTCGAACGTATAAACTTCGTTATGAATCCCTAAAAATCGACTTCCGTATCGTTGAATCAACGGTTTTAGTCCGTACTTGTCTAGCGATTCTGTCATGATCTTCATTGCGTCCAGTGAATCCCATACGCAACCGTTAATTGTGTAGCCGTCATTCTCGGCGATATGTAAATCGTAACGGGCGCTTCCCATATGAAACGACTTTCCGTGATCCTTATTCGATAAGTACGGCGAAATTGCGGCGAGAACTTTCGACCTCGTTAGTTGCTTGTCGCCCTCTTTGAATGCGTACTCGCGCGGGATTTCGGGATCGTTTATGTCAACGTGACCATACGCAAGATAGTAACCTTCGTTAAGGATCGGCAGCCATATCGAAAAGCCGATCGATAAATCTAAGAACGAATCTATGCCCGTTCCCTCGAAATCATTTGCGGTTAACGATTTTACGTCTAGCATTTCGAAACGATCCGCCCATTGCTTCGCTTGTTGTCGCACTTCTTTACGTAATCTTTGCAAGAATGGCTCTAGTTGCGAATCGTCCGTTAATACGTGGAAATTCTTCGGGTGATTGTCGAGTACATCTTGTATGCGTTCTTTTCGGGTTTGCGCTTCTTTCTTACGTAGATACTTCTCGCCGATCGATAACGCTTCGCCCTTCGCCATTTTACCGCTCTTTGTACGTCCCGCCTTACCTTTGGCAAACGCTTCGATTGCGGCTTGTAATTGTCGCACTTCTTTCTTCGTTAACGACATTTGCGAGATCCTTTGTAGCGCTTCTTCGACGGTTTCGTTTGCTTCCGCGACTTTCTTTTTGACTTCTTTCGAGCGGCTTCGCTTAGCCTCGCTATTATCCGCCATTTCTAAATTGATTTGTAAATCTAGTTTCATACGATCAATCCTTTCGTAATTTAGATAAAAAGAAAGAGCGCATATAGCGCCCTATCTCTTAGAATCCTGTATCGTCGTCACCTTCGTTTTCTTGCGTTGTCTCTTCGATACCTAGTCGAGATACATCGAAGCCGAATGCCTTTAAGTCTTCGATCTGTTTTTCAAGATCGTTAACTTGTAACACTTCACCGAATGCGTTCATCGGGAATTCGAAGCCTTTTGACTCTTCGAACTTCTTGTATTCGGATTCTTTTAAGTCGTCCTCAGGATCTAACACGAGTGAGAACGATACTTGCGTATCAGTTGACAAACCTGTCTTCGTTAATTCGAACGGGTATTTGTCTAACTTCTTCGCATACTTTTTAAGATCCGCTACAATTGCCTTACCTTGTTTCGATGTAAAGTCTACGATAATCGGTTGCCCGTCTTCTAAGTTGACGAAGCCGATCATATAGCGTTCTTTCGCCTTTAACGCATACGCACGATCCTTAATTTCTTTTACTTCGTCCGCAGACTTGCCCGCATCTTCGGCAGCCTTTGCGTCTTTGTATAGTAAGTCGCAAGCTAAATCGTATAGATCAGGCCTTCCGCTAGTTTTCGTACATGGCGTTGTATAGAACACTTTGTACGCAGAATGTGCGAAGTAACGAACTACCGCCGTAGGTAATGCACGAACCTTTAATACTTTTCCTGTTTTAACGGACGTTAACATTTTCGAAGTATCTGCCTTCTCCGTGAGTGCTGCGTCGATTGCCTCTGTTCCTGTAGATACGATGTATGACATATTCACATTTCCCCTTTATCGATTATTTGGCGATTGCCTTACGTAGACATAAACGCCCTACCGATCGCACGATCGGTCAAATGTCAATAACTTTTTTCAAGTCGAAAAAGGGAAGAGCGACTATATGCCGCCTTATTTGCCGTACCCTTCGGTAAACAGTGGTAATAGTGATCGCATTTCGTTAACTACGTGATTGTTAATTTCATGTGGTGGAATAGCCTCGGCCACCTGCGCCATAAGTTCGTTATCTAGGTCGAAGATTAATACCGCGTCATTTACGCCATGATCCTTAACCCCGTTGCGCTCCATAATTCCGATTATAGATAGCGCGATTACCTTTTATTCGATTGGTGTTAGTCTGAATTCTTGCATTTTCATTATTCGTTACCCCCTGATTTTAAGAATGCTTTCGCTACGGTTTCCAAGATCTCGTTAAGTGTACGGCCGATGTCTTCGTTTGACTGGTACGTATCGATGTCACTACCCAGTCGCTCGAATTGTTCGTCTCGTCCCGCCTTTTGCCACGCATCGAAATCGTACTGATCTTCGTTTTTAATTTCGATATCCTCTTCGGACATGACGGCAGCTAGTGCGCCCATTAATGCGATTTGTTGTTTCCAATCTAGATTTAACGTGAATCCTTTTTTCATGTTAATTCCCCCTGTTTATATAAATAGCGCGATTCCTTTTGCGATCTTGCTTTTCTCGACCTTTGCCGCAATAAGTTTCGATCGTGCTTCGCCTCTCAATCGACGATGAATCCCAGTCGAATAGCCATTACGTCTTAGTGAGTCATACATCTTTTGTTCTAGCTTATATTCGCGATCTCGCTTATCGAACTCAGCTTGTAACTTTGCGATCTCTCGCTCCATGTCTTCTAGCTTCGACATTAAGATCGGCTTAATAATGTCGCGCAGCTCGTCCGATGCAATGTTTCGACGATACGCCGTGATTACTACATCATCGGTACGATCTAATACGAAGCAATATCGACGATATGCGAATAATCGGTCAGTTTTTCCTGTATGATCCGTGATTTCACCTAAATATGTAGATTCTTTCATGAATTCGCGCATATATTGGCGAACCTTTTCGTCACTCATGCGGCCACTAGAGACGATCATTTCGTCTTGTTGTAACTCTTCTCTCATTTCTTTAATTGCGTGATATGTAAATTTAAGCGCTGATGTAGTCATTTGTCGTGATACCTTCCTTCATGTTTTTAATGAATGTTCGTACTGATCCGCGAGCGCTATCGAAAGATATAGATAACTTATCGGCTAGACGTCTAGCAATGTCAGCTTGCTTTATGTATGATTTTTCTTGCATGATGATTTCCAAGATTGCTTTATTGCGGTCGTTATCGCCGTACTTTTCGACTAGCTCACGTTCTCTCGCAGTCTCGATCGCACTAGCTTGTACATTTACAGATTCGTCCACGTCGTTAAATACTGGATTTTTTCCTTGAACGCCGCTCGTACCCTCGTCTTTTTCTAGAATTGCGTCTCTAGATTCGAGTACCTTACGTCGATCGCCTCGTCTCGTACAATGATCGCCTGTCACTCGTCTGATTAACGGCTCAATTCTTGCGATGAAATTACCTTTATTGATGTCGTAAGTTCGTGCCGCATATCGTAATTTGTTATAGCAGTCGATAATAAAACTTTCTTCGCTATTCATTGCGTGCCAGTACTTCTCGCGGATCGCCTCGAAATCTTCCAGGAAATACACGAACAACTCTTGCGCCTTATCGAATTCACCGTTTACTGATTGGAAGATACGATCAGTCGATACCTTTCCGTATGCATTGCGGATCTCTTCGCCCGCAACCGCAGCTAGTTCGTTTAATTCCGTATGCATTGCTTTCGTAAAATCCATTGTCAATTTCGTTTCTTTTCTTTTCATGATCCATGACCTCTTTCAAATGTGTTTTTGTGCTTACAAGGACATAAACGCCGACCTGTTTTCCGTTTGGGTTAAATTTTTTTAAAAATTTTTTAGGAAAGTTTTTTCGTCAGGTTTTCGGCTCGTCAGATCAATTACGCAAGTTGCGTAATTAAGAACGCATGTACGCCCCAACCCGCGCCGTTGACGCATTCATTTACGCAACTTGCTAAATTTAGGCAAATAAAAAAGGCGAGTAACCCGACTAAAATAGTCAGGTACTCACCCAGAAAAATTAAGCAATATGCGAAAAAAAGAGTCAAATCCGAACAGTCGTTCTCTTTTCAACTCAAAAATCCTAATATATAATAAGTTTTGTAGAAGGTAATAGGTAATATATTCTACATTATTACAATATATGTCATATTAAAAATTGGCAGAATTGTACTACTTGTTTTTGTGGTAGAAAACATGTACAATAAAGCATTGTTTCGCTTGTGGTGAGCGATACAAACGATATTTACTTTTATAGTATTTTTGATTAGGGGTGCGTTGTGGTGACGCTCCCTTAGTTCGTTTTTGCGCAAAAAAAATAAAGGTATAAGATGGTTAGCCTTATACGTAAAATAGAGATTGGTTAGACCTCTTTTCGCAAGTTGTGTAAAAGGTGGTTAGTCTTTTTCCACACTTTTCTATTATAGCAAAGTTTATCCATACTGTAAACGATATTCCGATGTATATAGTCGGTTTATATAAGCGTTGATATCACTACATTACAGAGGTGTTTTTAATGAAAGAAAATGCAGAAAAATCAACTAAAAAGAGAGTGCAAAAGAAACCGCAGATTCACCCCGAATTTGTTGATATCTCGCAGAAACTTCGACGCATACGAGAGGGAAAAGGCCTTACTCTAGTCGAAGCGAGCGATAAGATCGGGATCGGTTTCGTTTTTCTAAGCGAAATCGAACGAGCTTTAAAAGCACCCTCTACCGCAGCTATTAGCGGAATCGCGAGAGTGTACGAGATGGACGAATGCGAAATAGCGATCGCGTATCGTAAAATACCGACATCTGTACTAGAGACGTTAACAAAACGTCAGGATATTTTAAGAATGATCTACGACGTTACAAACAGTGAAGCACTAAGCGATCAGCAGCAAGACGAGCTTTTTAATGATTTCGTAGCTTTATATCGAAGACATAGCAAGTAGTTAGCGCGAATTATATATATATACGTATATTTATCACAATAGATATAGTAACACGCGAATTTTATCTAAAATAGAGAACAAGTGTTCTTTTTACTGTATTAATATAATATAGCAGAAAGCCGCGAACTACGCTACATTAAATAGCGAAGTTTCTACGGCTTTTTTGTTTTTGATCGCTTCCGTTAATTGCCGCGGTGTCATATCGTTAAGGTCTTTGCAGCCTTCGGGAAACTCGATCGTATATAGTCGGATCATACCGAATTTGTTAATTACTTGTTTCTTTAGTTTTTCGCCTGCTTCGTCGTTATCCGACCCGATGATAAGCTCTTCGATCGGGCTTCGTTCGATTACCGATACCTTTTCGTCAGTGATCGAAGACGTTCCCATCGCAATACCTAAGATCTCAGTAACTTCGTATGCATATTCCGCATCGATTTCGGCTTCGGTTACGATTGCAATTTTATGATCGTCACGATATGCAAGATCGATACCATAAACAAGCTCGCGCATCGGAATACCACCACCTGCATAAAAGAACATTTTCGAATCTGTACGTCGTTTTTTCAACGCAGCTAGACGACCGTTTGGCGTTACGTACGGAAAAGTAACGATGTTATTCGCCTCGTCATATCCGTTATTGTAGTATCGCTGCGTCTCGTATGAGATCCCGCGACCTAGTAGATACTCACTTGTGATCGCTAAATTATCTAGTAGTTTCATATCTAGTCCTCGCTCCTTCGTTTTCATTTTTAAACGTGACAGGTCGATCTCTAGTTTCGATTCACCGTCCCATTCTGACGCATATTCAGATAATAGATACTCGATGATCTCTTCTTCGCTGCAATTCTCTAGAAATGCGAGTAGCTGCGTAAAATGTCCCTTTTGAAATTCGCCGCCACCACTATCGCCCCATGACCCCGCAAATGCCGTCGCAGTATCTTCGAAGTAAACGTAAAATGACGGTGACGAATCCGCACGGAAAGGAGAACAAGCGATCAGCCTGTCCGCCCTCCACTTCGGACGATCCCACGAATATTTTTGTATTTCCTTTTCTACATCTACGTCGATCTCTCTTCCGTGTACTTTAATGATCGCCATATGTGCGCCCCCTAATTCAGATCGATATTAAACGTCTCTTGTATCGTACCTTCGGGTACATAGATATGTTTCGCAGTATTGAAGAATGGCGCGACTAGTACATTCGCCCACGTCGATTTATATACGACTTCGGTTTTTTCGATACGTGGTTTTGATCCGTCTTTGATGTATCGTAATTCATCTACGTAATCCGCTCGCTCCATATCGATTCCATAACCTTCGCCCTTTTTATACGCATACTTGTATGTTAATTCGCCGTTTACGTATCCCGAACCTAAGAACATTCGACCTTTCGTTTGTTGTCCGTCACCTAATGCGACTAATTCCGTTACATCGCGTTTTGTTACCATTTCGACATTTTTATCGATAGTGAAGAATAGACCGAAGAATATTACGAGCGCAGTACCGACGATCCCCAACATAACTAGAAATCCTTTTATACCGTTGTCGCATAATTCGTCGATTATAAATCCTACGATAATTCCTATTAATATCGATACACCTAACATAATCATATTATCGCCCCCCTACCAATCATCTTTTAACGCTTCGGCTGCGACTGTTCCTGTAGGCATTTGCGAAATAATACCGTACCCTGCAAGGTAAATTATATTCACGCATACGCCCTCACCGCCGTTACGTCCCTTACCTAGTTTGATAACTCCTTCGCCGTCTAACGTGTCGATTCCGAACGTGTTCGTCGCATCTTCGAGAACTTGCTTCGTCTTCTTAATCTCGTCACGCATTGGCGGTCGTAAGATCCGCTCGTCGTTCTCTTTGTCATTCTCGTCTTTTGTTTCTTCTGCTTGCGTAATTACCATGAGAACAACCTTCGTGCGACCTGCGAGCGCCCGCAGTTTCATCGATAGAGCTGCGAAGTTCCCGCCGTTAACGCCTGATTCGTTCTTCGGTGTGTGCATGTAGTAAAAAGGATCGACTAGTACAACGTCCGCATTACTGTTAATGATGTCTTTTTCTAGTGCCTTATAACTACGGTCTGTGAAATTTTCGCAGTCTACGCCGCGAATAACGATATTCCCTTTAATGTGATCGTTGATATTCTTTAAGAAGTTTTCGAAGTGCGTCATGTGCTCGTCGCTGATCGTACCCATTAACAGATCCTTTGTATTAAATCCTGCGCCGTACTCAACGCCCTTGATCTTTGTTTTGAATAGCTTTTTCGTAGCAGCTACGATCGAGTAGATACGTACAAGTACCTCGTATTTCGACATTTCCAACGCCCATATTAAAACGTTAGCGCCTTCCATTCCCATATGTACGCATTCTGCTAGAGTCGTCGCCGACTTCCCTCGACCTGATCGCCCATAGAACGTATACATATTTCCTGTAAAGTAGCCGCCGATCGCTTCGTTTATATCTTCGAACTTTGATAGCCATACTTTAAACGATTCACCTTGCTGCCTTCGTTTCAGTTCGTATAAGAAATCTTCGGTATCGACTTTTGCGTCCATACCAATTTTCCCGCCGATCGAGTTAACGTCTAGTACATTCTTAACCTGATCGTATAGCCATTGTCCGTACTCGATCCCCTCACTATCGGGCATTTCGGTAAACTTCTTCGATGCTGCTCCTTGTAAGAGTTGTAGATACATATACTTTGCGTTCGTACCCTTTAGATCGTTTACTAGATATTCGTAAGTATCGCCTACGTTCGGCTCGTAATTAAAGTCTAGTACTTCCTCGACTACCGTATTGAATGGCGGCGCTTGATTTCGATTCTTTTCCGCATAACCTTTAATGAATCGTAGTACGTCGCGCTCTTCTTTCGTTCTAAAATGATCTGAACGTAAATTAAAGCGTATGATCGCTTGCGGATCGTTATTTTGAATGATCTTCGATAGTAGCTTCTCGCCCGTTCTCGACATCTGCCGACGCCCCCTTTAATTCCTTGTATCGTTTTGCTAGTTTACGAAATTCAGATAATACATATTGTGCATTCTGCTTTGATAGCCTTCGACTTCCTGCGCTGCCGTACGCCCAGTCGTAAAGTGACTCGATTTCTTCTAGCGTTTCTTTTTCGAAGTTCTTCATTTGCGTTTACCTCTCTTACTTGTTCCCGTGAACGTTAATTCTCGCGTCATATCACGAATGCGATCAGGTAGTCGCGGATCTTTGTACAACGCCGCTAACTCTTTTAGCGGTACGTTACTTGTGTAGACCGTCGGTAACTCTTCGACATTGCGGTGATTGATTAACGCATGTAAGTCCATTCGGAATGGCTCTGTTATGTCTTCTCTGACTCCTATATCGTCCATTACAAGGAACGGAACTTCTCTCGCGATCTTTGCCCTTCGGTAATATTCCGCGGCTGCTTCCTCAGCAATATGTCGCGGCACATTCGGCCTATTGAATTGCGTATAGAGCATGTGCCACTCGTTCGCATCGAAGAAATACGCAGGCTGCTGCAATGGACGCAAACCCCGTTTTAGTGATCCGACGTAGTGACGTAGAATGAATTCGTTTATAAGGGCGCAGGCGGTCGTTGTCTTGCCGTTTCCTGTGTTAGGTGAATAAAGGTATAGCCCCATAATTTGTTCACCTGAGAATTGACGAGAGAACGTTTTAACGTAACGATCTAGTGCGTTATATATCTTCAGCTCGCTTTCGCGTACTTTCGTGTCTACGATCAGCTCGTTTCGATATTGCTTCGGTACATTTGCAGCGTGTACACGCCCGCCGTTTCCGCTATATCCATGTATCGCAATTACATGCGGCAGGATCTCCGCTTGTGTTAGTCCGTCATGTAGTGCGTTTCTTAGAATTCCCTTTTCCATACTATCGCCTCCTTAGAACGTCAGATCGTCGAGATTATCCTCTGACGCGATTTCTAGCTCTTTAATACATTTTATACTATCGAGCACTTTCGGCATCACCTGAGCAAGCATATATGTTCTCATGAACATAAATGAGCAGACTTTATACTTCGGTGACGACTTATACTCTTTTAGGCACTCTTCAATAAACATTTTTGTTTCGAGTTTGCCGTGCTTTTCATACATTTGTTTAATCATCGCGTTATCCAATTTCACGCCACGACTAACAAAATAGTCAATCCCTCGTACCTCTCGATGTTTGTCGCATAGGAAATTGAAAAACGTAACTGCGTTCCAATCGTCTATGTCTCGCTCTTTCCAATTCTTCGCAGGCGGTAATTTTTTACGTGCCATGCTATCAGCTCCCTTCGAGTACATAAACGCAAGTACGACGATCTTTTAGGTCATATCAATACTGCGTATATTTCTTTTAATTACGCATACATATATTTATATATAACTATTATTTAATACTAGTTCTAGTTAGTGTGACGCTGAGCCATGTTACGTAGACGTCACACGGGGATCGTGTGTCATTCGGTAAATATGCGAAAAGCCTTCGAAGGATCTACCGTGTATACGATATTCGTAAATTGATTATCATTTGTACGTACCCATTCCGCAGTTACAAGCGGCTCGCCTTTCCAACGGAAATCTAATAATCGTTTCATACGACGACTCACCGTCTCCCTACGAATCCCTAAATTTCGCGCTAGTTGATCCTGCGACGGATAGCATTTGCCGTTACGATCCATGTACGTTGCAAGCACGCAGTACGTATGCCACAATTCAGCGCCCATTGCTGCCATTAAGCCGTTACGGGCATTCACGAAAAATTTGACGAATACTTCGCCGTTTTGCATTTCATCGTTGCGCAATCTTATCGCCTCCTAAAAACTCGACTACGAACATAAACGCCGTAAACACAAAAAAGACGAGATCTTTTAGATCCCGCCTGCATAGCGATACTCTACTTTTATATGTTTACATCCTTGTCGATAGTTTTTAATGAAGTCTTTCGCCTTTTCCTGCATTTCGCCCAACGTTCCGATACTTACATAACGGTAGTCGATCCATAATTGATAGTGCATTATTCAACACCTCGATAGCAGCGCTCTAATATTTCGTGATCGCGTTTAAACTTCCTATAATAGTAAACAACCCCGCCGACAATACTGCCGCTACAAAGGCGACTATTGTTGTTTTAATCATGACGCCACGACCTTTACGTGTAGATTTTCTTCGAGCATTTTGTAAAACGTCTTTTCGTCTACCTATATGTACTTGTAACCCTTATCGATCATAACTTCGACGCGTATTTCATTCTCGAAACCCGTCCCCGTGACATTGACGTAACCGCCGAATAAATCATTTTTAACCATTGTTGTAAATCTCCTCCTTTTTTCGATACCTTTACGTACATAAATGCTTGTCGTATTATGTTTCGACCAACAAAAAAGACGACACCTTCGAGGTATCGTCTTTTTGTCATTTTTATATTAAATTAGAGATCGAATTCTTTAATTGCGTCATTAGCTTTCGGCGCTTCTCGTGGTGCTTGTTCGCTAGATTGCGCGAATAGTCCTGTTTGCATATTTGCAATCATCTTTTCAATTGCCGCCTGTTTTGCGTTCTCTATCCTAACGTAAATCTTCATTGCTTCTATTATATGGTACTGCGTTGGCTTGCCTTCGAGAAAATCATTAATCATCTTTTCGTCGGGTTTTGACGAGTCCGCCTTGAAAGAATGCTGCTTGATAGCCATTAGTAAACCCCCTTAGTTAAACCGTTGCTTTCACGTCTTGAACCATCGCATATTTAGCGTAGCCTTTAGCGTTTGCCGTTTGTGCGCCTTGTTCTGCTTTCGTGTTAACGCCTGTTAAGTACGGTTTAATGTATTCGTGTAATGCTAGTAAGCTACCACCCGTGAATAGTACTACGTCGTAATCTTTTAATACATATCCTAAATTATCCACACGCTGCATTACGGTACGTGCCGTATATTCTAGCGCTTGTTCCATAATATCTTTAATATCGTACTCTTTGCCGCCCGTCTCAATTATTACTTTCGATAAGACTTCCTTGTCGGTGAATTCGTCTTTAATGTATTCACGTTTAGCACTTCGTAACAGGCTATCCATATGCAAGAATGATACGATACCTCTAGCGCCTTGTTTCGTAAGCTCGTCTTTAATGATGCGGTTTGCTTCCATCATTCCGACTTGTACGCCGTCGTAACGTATTGTGCGTAATCCTTTCGCCTCGCATACGTCAGTAGTACCGAACCCGATATCGATTACTAGTTTGCGCGCATCTTTTTCCCATTCCATACCTTTACGGATCTTTAGGTTGTAATCATAAATGCGATTCACTACCGATCCGATCGGCTGCATAGGCGTATAAACGCGAACTACTTCGAATGTCTTTTCTATGTCATTGATCTTAACCGTATGTTTTCCGATCAAATTACGTTTTACCTTTTCGTGATTCTCTTCGTTTTTATAATCTTCGCTAGGAAGTCCCGTACCGATAACAACTTCGCTTCCGTCTTTAACTAGTTGCGCTACTGCTAGGATCGTTTCTGTACGATATCCCGCGCTAGAATAACGATCATCATTTCTTGCGCTACTGCTTGCGCTCTCTTCTTCACCGATAACGTATTGTACGCCTTCGTATGTATAAACCGTTAACCCTGTTGTATCTTCGAATGATTCCACTCTTCGCGATGTGTTCAAATAGCATAAATCTTCGTTTACTGATGCAACTTTTACGAACGAATTCGCAGCCTCTACGCCGATATAATCTACCGTCATATGTATAACCCCCACCAAATTAATATATTTAACTATCGATAACTACATTATACTACACTTGATATTGTATCGCAATATAGTCAGTGGTAGTATTTTGTATAATTTCCGTAGATCAACTACATAATATCAAAAAAGTGTAGCGGAATGTATAGATTTATATTCAATACGGTAGATCGTCGTTATTGAAATCGTTTGGAACTATATGTACGTTACCATAAACGGTAGGCATTACGAAGGTAGGTCGCTCAATCTTTGTGTTTTTTAATATATTTGCAATTTCGTTGTTAAATAGATCTAGTTCTTCGTTAGGATCAACGGTAGGCGCTTCGATCATAGTTAAGCGATCCTTAAACATTTCTAACGCAGTAGTATAAATATAGCCGCCTAGTGTCGTATGTATATCGCCGTTACGATGCCTAATTACACAATCTCTTATGCGGTTTCCTAATTCCGTAGCAAATAAGCAGTCTTGTATACAAAGCTCTTGTAGTGTCCATTCTGTCTTTTGAGATAGTTCGCTATTTTTGAATGCTAGAATAATATCTTTTGTTAGTTTATTGCCTAGATCATTTTCTAAACCTGCGTATGCAGTTCGTAAACATTGTGGTGTATCTGCAAATAGTTCGACTTCCCTTACTTTTTGATCTTTAACTAGATTAGTATTGTTATTCTTTTCGAAGTCTTTTAATGTTTTATTGTTTAAGGTTTTAACTGGGGTTTTAGAAAGAGTTTCACTTTCGATTTTCGGCTGCTCGTCCTTACTCTCGCAAGGGATTTCGTCACATGGTCGCTCTGCAACTGATCCTGCAACTGATCCTGCAATAGCGTTTGAAAGTACATATACATTTGCGCCTAGTCCGCCTGATTTCTTTCGGCGAGTCTCGACTTTGTACAAGATTCCTAGATCTTCTAGTTTCTTAGTTGCGTAGTTAATTGTACGGATTGATTTGCCGACTGCACCTGCGATAGTTTTTACGAGTAGTTTCGCTACGCCTACGACCTTAACCGCATGTTGTGCGATGAAGTCTAGAACTTCCATTTGCGTATAACTTAACTCTTCAGCGTGGTAACTTTTAGCAATTGCGATCGTCTCGTCCATTGCTTCGATAGAATCGAATTGCGATAAATTAGAGTATTCGCTCATGTAGTGTTTGTTTGTAGTTGCGTTTGTCATAATAAATATTCTCCTTATATAACAACGCCTCTTTACCTACGGGGATATATGTAGTATAATCGTGGTAGGTTTCGTTCTGCCGCGCCAACGGCTTTACGAATTATATAGAGTACGTTGTTACTCTTTATATTTTTAATTTGATATTTAGGCTTTACCTTTACCGCTAGCGACTGCAATCGTTGGCGGTTTTTTCTTTGCCTAAAACTAGAATACACCGATATCGCCGTATTGTCAATGAAAAAGTTGCACCGTCGGGAATCTCGTCGAAATATTGCCCTGCTGCGTAGTTTTTGCCATGCAACGACCCTGCAACTTAGGACTACAACCGACGCGTTTTTCGCAATAAAAAAGAACGATCGCCGCTGATCGTCCTACATCGTTGCTACTATTGCTTTCGAGAATAACACAAGTACGTAATACATAAAACCTAGACATACCGCTATTTTTAGTGATCTTCTGAACATTTCAATTGTGGAATTTTTCATTTCTCTTTCCTTCTTTCTTTTATAATTTCATAGACTACGTTTCCGACTATTAATATCGAGAATGTTCCTATTAATATATCGACAATCATCGAATACCTTCTTTCGTCGTTTTTTGCTACATTCATATTTGTTAATTTAATGTCAAAGCGATATCGCAAAATTTTCAAAGGTTATTTTACTCAAGTTGCGTAATAATTTCACGTACCACATTCAAAATCCTTTTAAAGACAAAACGAAACGCCCTAGAACTTCGTCAGTAGGGCGCAACGTTGTCGCAGTTTTTGGAGATAGATGTTTTATGAAGAATAAGAATAAGAATAAGCCGCGCAGCAGTTCGCCACAAACTACCACGCAATAAGGATCGCCACAACCCTTACATGTACATAAACGCCTAGCCTAGCCCGCGTTCGGTTAAATCTTGATCGATTTTCGTAATTTGTGCGTGCTGCCAACGCTCACTCGCGCCTAAGAACGTTACGGCCTCGCTAGGTTTATCGCCGTAACCGCTACCGATCGACGCGTTATTAATGATGCCTAGACCGATCAGGACAGTCGTTAACCAATCCGCCAACGTTACGATACTGTCTGCGACTTCCTGCGTTGGAATATAGCCGTATGCCAGTCCTTGCTTAACTAGGAACGCTACTAACGCTAGCAACGTCCCTTTGTTAAGTAGGCGAGCTTTTAGCTTTCGGAAGTATAGCTTATTACCGATTTTCTTTAACATATGATCGCCTCTTTCGTTTATTAGTCACGTACGAAACGTGTATATGACGGATCTAATTTGACCCATTCGTCTGTACCGACGCAAGCCCAGTCGCCTACGATTCCCCATACTTTGAATGAGCCGCTATTGATGTGCTTAACGACCTCGTAGTTAGTGCCCGCGCCTTTACGAACACGTACGTTAGTACCTGTAACGTATACAACGCCTGTTACTGCTTGCGGTTGTTGTCCGTATAGTTTTAACGTTGTGTACGATGGATCAGCGTACACCCATTCGCCATTACCTACGCAAACCCAACCATTTTCCATAGCCCATAGGATATAAACGTTCTTTGGAATGTATCGTTTGAATGGATAGTTTGTGCCCGCACCTGTACGGATTCGAACGCCTTCGCCATTGATCGTAATTGTTCCGATACCTTGCTGCGAAGATCCACCGCCGCTCGTTGGTGGTGGCGTTGGTTGCGATGTGCTGCCGCCAGTGTTCCCACTGTCTTTGTAGCTCTTACCTAAGAACGTACAAATTGCTTTTGCGTATCCTTGCGCTAACTTTCGTAGCACTTCGTTTTTATGGATATGTGCCATGTCTGACGCGTTGCTGATGAATCCGTTCTCTGTTAAAACTGCGGGCATATTAGTTTCGCGAACTACTGCAAGATTTGCCGTTTTCTTACCACGATCTCGGAAACCTAAAGGCGCTAGTACTTTCATCGCTTCCGCATGAAGTAAGTCTTGTAGCTGATTCGTACGGGCGTTATTACGGTTGTATACGAATGACTCGTACCCTAATGCGCTAGGATTGTCCGAAGAATTGAGGTGATTCGAAATGAATACCTTTGCGCCTCGATCGTTTGCCATTTTAGCTCGGCCAGACAACGTTACGAATACGTCCGTCGTACGAGTCATATACGTACTAACACCGCTCGCTTGAAGTTCTTCGTTTAGCATGTGCGATAGTGTTAGCGCTCGCTCTTTCTCTAGCAATCCGTTTCCTACTGCGCCGCTATCGTGCGCTCCGTGTCCTGCGTCGATTACTACATCTACGTTTGTCATTTAAATTCCCCCTATTTGATTTTTATAGAACGAGTGAGCGGCCCTACATGTACATAAACGCGGCTCGTCCCGTATTTAGATCGGAAATGCGAGTTTTATTCCGACTAGGCCGCCTAGTACCGTTAAGATCGCAATGATAATCACTACGAACCATTTGACTAACTGCATTTGATTCGACATAAAAACATCTTGCTTCTTATCGAAGTTATCGATCTTCTCGCCTTGCTTAACACTAGACTTCGTTAATTCGATCAGGAGGGCGTTTATTTCGTCCATACGCCTTTCTAGTACGGCGATCTTTCTATGCGCTTCCTCCGCCTCTTGCTTCGTGTAATACGTAACCTCTCGCAGCTTTGCGATCGCTCGCTCTAATTGCTGCTGCTTGAAGATAACGTCGGCTAGCGTCATTTCCCTTGCTTCTGCCGTCATACTCACGCACTCCCTTTCGCAGATTGCTAAATTATCCAAAAAGAAAAAGAGCGGTAATTTACCGCCCTATCTCTCGTTAAATTTCGGGTGTTTGTGGTGCGTCGATTACTTCCGTCATAGGTTGCGAAGGCTCTTTCGCGGCGTTAGCTGCGGATCGTTCCGCCTCTAGCTTCTGTACTCGTACCTCTAAATTTAATTTATCGTTAGCTAGTACTCGCACCTGCTCGGACAAGATCGCTTTATCCGTCGTTAAACTTGCGATCTGTAATGCTAGATCGTTTCTGATATTATCGTGATTTACGTCGATGTGTACTTGTGACATTACGCATTACCTCCCATAATTTTACGTAGTTCTAGAAACTCGTCGTTCGATAGTCTCCAATTTAGATGTGTAGCAATTCCGAATGAGTCGCGTTCCCTTGCGCCTCGAAGATCTAATCGGTACTTATCGCTAAATGCTTCTAATGCTGCGATACGCTCTTTTTCTCGCTTTTCTAGAGATGGTACTAGTTCCTCGTATAAATCCGTGTAATCACCGTGAATCATAGCGATAGGCGTACGATTTCTAAGTCGAAGAAACCAATATAACTCGTCGTACGGCAATGGCTCACCGTATAGCCGCTCGATTTCGTCTAGCTCTCGTAATTGCTCATAGACAACGTAATATCGTAGTCTTGCAGGCTCACCCTTAATAATGCGCTCGATTTCTTCGGGCGTTGGATCTACCCATATACGACCTGTTAATTTTGTGTAGCATTCACGACATACGCGAATTCCCGACCAGTTGATCGTGCTGATCGTTTTAAAACACGATTGGCAGAAGTCTCGGCGCTGCTTTTTTGGTCGTAGTGTGATCGTTCCCGATGGATCTCCTTCGATGCTCATTTCCATGTCAGGCAATACGCCCGTTCTTCGTACGATCTCGTGAGGCAACTTAATAAGGCCGTCTTCTTGTATTGTTGTTTGTTGTGTCATATGCGTACCTCCATGATTGTATTTAAGGCGAATCTAGCGCCTCACGAACATAAACGCTAGACCGCCCTCTATTTTGGTTATAGTCTTACTGCGACTTTCCACGAACCGCCGATATATACGTAGATTGCGTTACCCGCCTGATCGTGCCAACCGACCCATATCATGCGATCAACCCCCGCAGGACGTGAATCAATACAACGATATCCCATAGCCTCTACGTGGCTTTGACGAACTTCGATTGGGTTATTTCCCCATATACGAAGACGTTCAGACATTTCAAGACCTACGCCGTTTGCGTTTCGACCTGCGATACTTAATCCGCCGCCCTCTACTCGCGTATTACCTTGCATCATAAGATTTCGAAGGTGCATACGAACGGGTGATAAGTGTCCATTTGACATCACCCATAGACTATCTTCTGAATCGTAAGGTACGGCCTTATCTCCTTGAACCGCCTGTACGCCGTCGATTAACGCATGTTCACCGCCATTTACACGGAAACGTAGGCGAATCCTGTTCGTTCTCTCGTGATTTAGTGTTGATGGCGTGGTTACGGTGAATCCATAACGTACGAACTCTCCCGCAGGCGTCGAAGGTATGGCGAAGTTTTTAACTTCCGACCCTATGACACTACCATTCTTGACATACTCGACTTGTACTTGTGGCGCACCTGCTCCGATGTAAAACGGCTTACTCGCGTGGAATGATATCGTATACTTTGTGTTAGCCTTCGCATCGATGTCTTGATATACGTAAGCGCTCGAATTAACTAGGACGGCCTTTCGTCCGAATGCGCTTGATCCTTCGGGTACATCCGTGTTGTATCCGTCGATCATACGAGGTGAACCGACTCTAGCCCATCTACCGTAACGATCATTCTCGGTAATGAATTCCCAGTTAATGAATCTATAACATTGATTCCATATATCGCCGTCCGCCGATAACATTTCGAATGAGTGGTCGACGATCAGGTTGGTTTGCGATTGTAGAGAATGTGTAAACCCTGTCTTCGCGTCTTTCACTAGGAAGTCGGCTTGTGTTACTTGTACACCATCCTTACCGATCGTTACACGTCCGTTACTGATCGTTACGTTATCGGCGTTTATCGTACCTGACGCAATGTTCTGCGCCTTTAAGTTAATGATATTCGTATTGTTAGCGTTA
>NZ_JBBOXT010000002.1:0-481432 GCF_038007725.1 Bacillus sp. FSL W8-0640 | reverse complement strand
GCTAATTCGCTTGCAGGATGGAATCTACCATCTAATAAGACTGTTAATATTGCTGCACGAGAAGCTTCACTGACAAGGGTAGAAATCATTGCTACATTTGGATTTGCATTCATTTTAATTCCCCCTAATGTAATCCATATTTCGATGATAATCGAAATGTTTATATTCTACAATAAATAAGAAAGAACATATGAATAGGAGGAGAAATAAAGATGAAAAAAATGGCTCATGTTCCAAATACAGAAATTATTAAACCTAAAATTCTATACTACGGAACTCCTGTGATTTTACTAAATTCGCTAAATGAAGATGGAACAGTAAATATCAGCCCTCTGTCATCATCATGGGCATTAGGAGATTGTATTATATTAGGGATTGGACTTGGCGGGAAAGCGATTGAAAATTTAGAACGACATCCTGAATGTGTAATCAATGTTCCGAGTCCTTCATTATGGGAGAATGTTGAACAGTTAGCCCCCTATACAGGGAAAAATCCCGTTCCAGATTATAAGAAAAAGAATGGATTTACATATGAAAAAGAAAAATATGATATTAGTAGATTAACACCTACTAAGTCTAAATCGGTAAAACCTACTCGAATTATGGAGTGTCCAATTCAAATTGAGGCAAGGGTGAAACACATTCGAATTCCTGATTATTCTTCTGATTTTGCAATTGTTGAGACACAAGCTATACATGTGCATGCTCACAAGGAAATCATTATTGAAGAAAATCATATTGATCCAAATAAATGGAGCCCACTTATATATAATTTTCGTCATTACTTTGGTCTTGGTAACCAGTTAGGTAAAACCTTCCGATCCGAATTATAAATAAATATATTATCTTTTAAAGGGGACAATCTTTTCCTAATTGCAGTTAAATATTGTAGTAAGAAACCGAATTCCACCTGTTAAGGCATTCGGTTTCTTTATTATTTTTTCTTTTGCAATGATATAAAATGTTTATTAGAAAAGGAGAATAAGGATATATAATTTAAAAATAAGACAAATTTGTTGAGAAAACTCGGAATGGATTGAATATTTACATGTGCTTATTTATAATTGATTAAGAGTTGGAGTAGTAATCTGTCATCTGTTCCTTTTTTAAAGAAGATTGATCTCAATCTTCTATTTTTTTATGTTTTTTCCTCTTCTCTCGAAAAAAGGAAAAAGAATTACTTAAGAATTGTGGAAATTACTTGCTTGTAGACTAGTTGTTGCTTACCATGAACCATCATTTTTTTGGTGTGATATAAACCATAAGTTTTCCGGATTGGCAAGGTTATGGTTCTTTTTATTTATGGTAAACTTATGCTTCCGGTAATTTTGATGTTTTTGAATTAAAGCTAAGAAAGAATTCTTCAACCTTGGTACCAAAAATCACCTATTATGAGCTCACAAAAGATTTTAAGTACTTTTAATTGTGGATTTAAAACAAAGTTAAACCTTTTATATGTGGACTTTTGATAATGTAGGATTTTTTCTTATTAAGCAAACGGGCCATTTTAGTGAATAATTCTAACCGTTTCTAGAGGAAGCGGTTAGAATTATTCACTCGTATTTCTTTAAAACAATAGCTGCATTATGACCTCCGAAACCAAATAAGTTAGATAGACCTATATTTATTTTCACTTGGCGAGCAACAGATGGTACATAATCCAGATCACATAATGGATCAGGGTTTTCTAAGTTAATTGTTGGAGGAACTATACCTTCCTTTAAGCTCATTGTTAAAGCAATTGCTTCAACTCCACCAGCTGCCCCTAACATATGACCCAGCATAGATTTATTAGCTGTTACCGGAATCTGATAAGCTTGTTTTCCAAACAGCTGCTTAATAGCCATCGTTTCAGAGATGTCCCCCACTTTTGTACTTGTTGCATGGGCACTAATAACATCAACTGCTTCAGACGATATATTGGCATTTTTTAAAGCAGATCTCATTGCAAGATAAGCACCTTTACCTTCCGGATGTGTAGCTACGATATGGTGCGCATCTGAACTTGCACCATATCCAATGACTTCTGCATAAATCTTTGCCTCTCTACGTAAAGCTTAAAAATTTCAAAATATCATAAGTTAACTCTTAGAAATTCATTTTTTCTAATTTATGTATAGCATTTAACTGATTGTCCGATTAATCTTCTGTGCTACTTTTAGATCCTTAGTTTTAAATCCGCTATTTATAGCCCATCTATAAAATAGAAAAGAAACAATTGAAATGAGTACCATATCCCATCCGTAAGTTATAATATTTAACCCACCAAATCTTTCACTTCCAATGTACGATATACAAATCATAAATAATAAATACCCCACAATCCATAATCCAGCTAAAAAATTCTTCTTAAATCCAACCCATTTTGTTTTTAATTGATAATAAAAATATATAGGTAAGCCCATAAGAATAATTAACATTACTTCTCCTGTTAATGGCCATCTTGCCCAATATAATGTTAATGATGCAAATATGAACCCTAAAGGCGCAATAATGTTTAATCTCCTTATATAGAAAGGACGATGAAAATTAGGTGCAGTTTTTCTCAAAGTCATTACTGTTATAGGTCCAGTAACATATGAAATTAATGTAGCTACTGAAATAACTTCAGCTAAAACACCCCATCCTTTAAATAAAAATAAAAAAACAAAACAAATCAATAAATTAAACATCATGGCAAATCTAGGCACACCATATATAGGATGTAATGTCCCAAAAACTTTTGGAAAATATCCATTCTTCTCCATCCCGTATAGCATGCGTGATGTGGTTGCCATATAAGTAGTACCTGTACCAGAAGGAGATACAAAAGCATCTAAATATAATACAATAACTAACCAATTAATATTTAGTGCTATCGCTAAATCAGCAAATGGTGAATTAAAATTCAAATTTGACCATCCGTTAATTATCATATTAGGATTCACAGCACCGATAAAAGCAATTTGTAATAATACATATATTACAGTTGCAATTAAAATGGATCCCACAACTGCCCGAGGAATGGATTTCCCTGGATTCTTTGCTTCACCGGCCATATTAATCGGGCTTTGAAAACCATTGAATGCAAAAATAACACCAGATGTTGCCATAGCAGTTAATACATTTGACCAATTAGATACATTAAAGTCCTGATGACTAGTAAAGTTCTCTCCATGAAATCCAACAAATAGCAATGCACCAATTGTAAGACCAGGAATTATAATTTTAAATATAGTAATTAACGAATTCACTTTTGCAAATAGACTAACTGTCCAATAATTTAAAAAGAAATATATGATTATAAGTAAAGAAGCAGCTGCAAGACCTTTTGAAGTCAGCATTCCATTATCCACTAAATCTTTGGCCCAACTTGCCCACTCCCAAGGCCACGAGCTCATATATTGTATTGAGGCTATAGCTTCAACCGGAATAACTGAGACGATGGCTATCCAATTAGCCCATCCAGCAATAAATCCTACGAAATCTCCATGTGAATATTGTGTATATTTTACCATTCCGCCAGCCTCTGGAATCATGGCTCCTAACTCGCTATATGGTAAGGCAATAAATAATATTACAATCATTCCTAAGACCCAAGAAAAGATAGCGCCCCCCCCTGATATTTTGGCGGCCTTCCATGCACCAAATAACCAGCCAGACCCTAAAATCGAACCAATCCCAGTCATTGTAAGTGCAAAGGTTCCTAGCTTACGTTTCATATTTTTCATTTTTCACACGCTCCCCGTTTACAAAATAAATAGAATCCTCTTATTCATTAACCTTTTACTCATATATACTCCCCCCTTTTTATTTAAAGTAAGAATGTAAGTTTTATAGACCAATTTAAAGTTTATCTCCAATTAACTCTTTATAATGTATGTATACCCTCTATAACTCTCTCTAAACCTAAAAACTTTTAACTACATTTGTTACGGAAAAACATCATAATCTAGTATGCCTCTATATTGAGGGTTCAACGAATCATGTAAGTGAAGCATTAATAACCACATTTGTAAGAGTCTACCTCTACATTAAGAATATTTTAGTTCTAATAGACGAAGTTCATCTTGTCTATGTTCTTAATTTGATAGGCATGGGATTTTCCCCCAGATGCATTCAAGATAGACACGGAAATGAAGGAAACTGTTATAGAAATTTCTATATTTCTTTGGTAATTTATCGCTCCTTTCTTACAAAAAACTCAACTCTATTACGTCAAAAAGGTTCTGTATGAAAATATGTAGAATTAGTACATATACGGTATTTTATAAATGAAGAGGTGATTGTGTTGAGTTATTTAACAAAATCAAAAAACTCATCAACAGGTCTGAGAGGGTATTTGGAATCCTATCCGTTAACTTCATTTTTTGTAATGGCATATTTATTCTCATGGGCTGTATTAATTCCATTTATCTTATCCCAATGGGGTATTTTCCCTAAAACAAATACATTTGATATTTTCTTTTTTGCCAATGCATTTGCAGGCCCAATGTTAGCAGCGTGTATCATGTTTCGAACTCTTGAAGGCAAAGAGTCATGGAAAAAAGTTAGAAAAAGCATTCTATCTACTAAGGTCGGTTTGAAGTGGTACTTGTTTACTCTCATCGTTATCCCCGCTGCAATGTTTCTGGGGATGGTGATAGTAAATGGAGAGATACCTACTTTCCGTGACCTTAATTTTGAATTTTTTATAACCTATCTCTTCTCTTTTGTTGCAATTTTCTTTCTCGGTGGGCCTTTACCCGAGGAAATCGGATGGCGTGGTTTCGCTCTGCCTCGATTACAATCGAAATTTGGACCGTTAAAAGCAACATTACTTCTTAGTGTTTTGTGGGCTTTTTGGCATCTTCCGCATTTCTTAACGGCTGCACAAAGGGGTGGCCCGGGTTCTGACCTCTCTCTCCTATATATCCATTTGCCAATTTTTATTTTACTATGTTTGCCCATCTCAATTATTCTTACTTGGGTCTATAACTGCAATCACGGTAACTTATTTATTGTCATGCTAATTCATGCGAGTGTAAATACGTTCAGTTTGGTACAAACTCATTCCACCAACCCTGTTTTAAAGAATACGGATATATTTGTAGTGGTAGGATTGGGATTTGTTGCTTTACTTATTCTTATTTTCACACGAGGTAACCTGGGATATAAACAAACTTTTAATGAAGTAGAGTTCAGTAACAATGAAAATATTGGTAAATAGAAACAAAAATCATAGAATAATAGGTTGATGACAATAGTGTACCGCCACACGACTATCAAGTTAAAAATCATATTCTTCTCCAAAACAAAAAACGTCATTCTTTATTCAAGATGAAATACAATTGTTTGCAAAGAGATTCTCCCGATATTTGGTATCATATACCTTTGATAAATTAGATAGAAAAATAGGATCTTTTCAACAGGAAAAGAATTTATAGTGGAAAGAATATATTTATATTGATTATAATAATGTGTTTTGAATTGTACCTTTAAGGAGGCGTTGTCGATGAGAAAATATTTCTATTTGATTGGGCAAAAAAACAAGAGGATAACGTATCACTAGCCCATAAACTACGTGCTTCCTCTTCAATATTGGAAGGAGAGTATCAGATTGAATAAGATTTATTTAAAGGCCATTGACAAAAATAATTGGGAAGAAGCGATTAAACTTTCTGTTACAGAAGAACAACAAACATTTATTGCATCCAACCTTTATTCTATCGCAGAAGTTCAATTTCTAGATAATTTCTATGCAAACGGTATTTATTTTGATGAAAAAATGATAGGATTTACTATGTTTGGGATAGATCCTGATGATAATAATTATTGGATTTATAGACTTATGATTGATGAAAAATTTCAAGGACAAGGTATAGGTAAACAAGCTATACATCTGGTAATTGATGAGATAAGAAGTAATAATAACGCAAACATTTCTATAATAATGATTGGATATGCTCCTGAAAACCTTACAGCTAAATTTGTGTATAAAAAAGCAGGATTTATTGAAACAGAGTTATCAGCTTGGGGGGAACAGTTAGCTAAATATTCTTTGTAAGTACTTGAATTCTCCACAATGACTTGTAGACTTATTAAAGAAAAGAATCTGATAGTGGAGCATTATAAGTAGAAAAGGATTAAACTTTTTTATAAAAGAATCAATCAACTGAAAATATTAAGAGCGTGTTTTGATTAACTTTTTTCAAAACACGCTCTTTTCTATGATTATTTATCAAATTTATTAGTATCAATTTGAATAAGCTTCATTTAAAAGCAAAAGCAATGTTCAAATAAAATTACGTCTAAATTGAACATACAGCCATAATTTGCTGTTTTCTAAGCTCAAAGTTTACCTCTCCAATAAATGGAAATAATAAAACTATAAAGCATAAGATGCCCATTTTGTCTATCTTATGCTTCTTGTAGTTTACGATAAGCTTTTATTATTTAATTTTGTTATTTTACAAGTATTCAGTTGCAATCCGGTCCTATTTACGGTTTTCCTATTTGTAAAATCTATTTATTTTGTGCAATCTTAGCACCTTCATATAATTTATCCGTATAATTTTTAAGGTCCTGCCAATTATCCTTTGCTGTATTAAGATCTGCTCTTATAATCTCATCAAACAAGTCTAGACTAATGTTGTCAACACTGTCGATCAATGATTTATATTTTTTCTCCACTGTCCCCCACTGAGTCTTTATATTTTCAAGAGCAGTAACAGCTGTACCAACTATTGCAGCCATATGTTCCGTTTTATTTTTAGCATCAGTCAAAATAACTACTTCTGCCTCTGCCCCAGAAATTCTGGACTTTAATTGTTCTATTTCTTGTTGTGCAGATGCGATATTCTTGTCAGTAGTGACAATCAATGGTATACCAATCGGAGGCATAAATACAGATAAAGCTATATAGCCACCACGTTTATCATAGTTTTCTTTAATTGTATTATTACAATTCTCAATTCGTTGTTGTAGAAGCGGAATACCAGCGTTCGTACTTTCTAGAATATTCTCCAATTGATTGAAATCTTCTTTGAAATTTCTTGTATTTTCTGCTATTTCACCTTGAAAATTTTTCAATTTTTCTAACAGTACATTTAATTTTTGACTATTGTACAAAATACTATTGTACAAATTTTCTAGTTCATATTTTAATTTCTCTTTATCTTTTTGATCTAGAGCGGTTAGTAAAAGCTTATAACTTGCTTGAAACGTATCATTATAATTTACAATATTCTGATGCGTGTACATAATACGAGTTTTAAAATACATGAACCAAAAGTCGGCATTCTCTACTGCATCCCGTTGATGCTTAATCATGTTTGCTTGTAAATCACCATTTATAGAACTTATTTTACTTAAATCTGTCAGCTGTTGATTACTGATTGTATTGGCATATGAATCCATTGTAAGGATATTTGCCACCATTTTTCCCATTACTTCTTTAAATTCACCAGGACCAAGGGAATAGTTCTTCAAACTTTCTTGCTGTTGGGACACAGTTTGTTCTGCTGCCAAAGTATGAAGTGGAATTACATTACTCGCTGCCATTCCCGTAATGATTGTTGACAAAATAATTTTCTTATATAAATTCTTATTCATCTTTTTCACCTACTCTTTCACATGCATCACATATTTTATTAGATTCATAAGCTTCTATTCTTTACTTCAAATGAATTATGATTATTGCAAATAAAACAACATATTAAAATAGAGATACTTGTACTTTCTTATTCTATATTCTTTATTAAGTTTCATAACTATAATGGAAGTCTCCTGCTCAAACTTGAACAGGAGACTTCCATTATGTGTTCTTCAAAAGAGACACTCAGTATATTATATTTTTCATTACTTCAGCAATTTCTTGAAGTAATATTATTATTTCAAGAACGAAATCTCACTACTTTGAATATTTTCAGCATACTTTCTAATCTGCTCCCAATGTTCCTTCGCTGTATCCAGATCTGCTGTGATATCCATAGCAAGGAATTCTGGGTCAACCTTTTTAGCTTTATCAATCAATGCATCATATTTTGTACCCATTACATCCCACGTAGTCTTTATATTTTCAAGAGAGACAATAGCTTTATCAATTGTATCTGTTAAATTTTTAATATCACCTTGTACTATCGTTAACCTACCTGACTGTAGTTTCGCCATTGAAATATTTTGTGTTAGCTTTATAATTTCTTCTTGTGCCTTGATTATTTGCTGCTGCGATGAAACAACTCCGAATATCGAGCCTCCTAATCCAGCTGCACCAAGAGGCGCAAAAGGTGAAAGAATTAAGTATACACTAAAAGCAGTTGCAACCGACGATCCAATATAAATTTTGTTATTTTCATCAATTAATGCTTTATTTGCTTCGATTTGTTGCTGGAACAGTGGAATTCCAGCTTCTTCACCAGTTAAAATATTTACGATCTTTTGAGCATTCCCTTTTAAATTTTGTGTATCTTTTTCTAATTTGCCGCGAAAACTTTTCAAATCATCCACTAATTTTGTAACTTGACCTTTATTCTGTGAAATTTCACCATTCAACTTTGTAAGCAAAGCTGTTAGTTTGACTGGATCATTTTTATATTGTAATAAATAACGAGAATAATTTTGGAATGTTGTATCATAACTGATAATATTTTGATTCGTCGTAATTATTCCTGATTTTAAATTATTTAACCAGTATGTTGCATTTTCTCTAGTAATATTTTGGTTGGTTTTAATGTCTGTTTTTAAATCATCGCCAACTGAAGGTAAACCATCCAAATTAATATCTGCTTGTTTAAGTATAGTTAAAGCATACAGGTCCATTACCAACATATTGGATTTAGTATCCTTCATCGCATTATCAAGCCCTGTTGGTCCAAGGTAATAACTAGGGTATTTAAGGTCTTGATTTGCATAAACAGGTGCTGGTTCCTCTGCTGAGGCATATGATGGCATAATGCCACCCGCTACTATTGTTGCTATTAATGTAGATAAGGCCATTACTTTATAAGGTTTTTTCATTACATTTTTCTCTCCTTAAATTATATTATTAGGAATTTTTATTATTCCTTCTACAAATTTCATCCTGTTACTTTTATTTTTGTAACACTCTCTTGATATTCCGTTGTTTGTTTGTTCAATTCATCAGTAAACTGTTTAAGCTCTTTTAATCGTGCTTGTAATGAATTAGAATCTATTTTCGTATCAGCATTAAGACTTGTCCCCGTTTGAATCATTATATTATTAAAGGTGTCCCAACTACTTACTAGATTGTCAAAACTCTGAGTTTGATTTTTAACTGTTCTTGTAAAGTTATTTAATTGCTGCTCAATTAGTGTCATTTGAGTTGCTTGCACTTCAATATTCGATAAATTTTGTACCAATTGAATTAGTTTCTGTTGCTTCTGAGCAATAGCTTTATTCAGTTCTGTTACTTTATCATTTTTGAGTTGTCCATATTGGTTATAAATCGCTTCCAAATTAGACACGTCTACAGTTTTATCCTTAACTCCGTCTTTCAAAATATTAATAACCGACTTTGTAATATTTAAAGAACCATCTAGATTTTCTTTTGGTAGATCTAGAAGTTTTTCAAAATCTTCTTGAATGCCTGCATTAAGTTGTCCCATTTCTGTTCTTAATTTTTCAATGTCTCCGTTTGAACTCTTATAAGATTCAAACGCTCTGGTAACTTTAATTGAAAATTTATTACTATCTTCAACCAAAACGTCTTTAAAATTCTTTAAGTCTTCTGAATTTATTTTCATATTATACTGAATTTTTTGCACGTCACCTTGAAGTAAATTAAAAATACGCACAAATAATGCTTTTGCTTGCGGATCCTCATTCATTTTTCCAGCTAGTTCAACCAAAGTATCATAATAATTTGTAAATCTTATTCCGAAACTCTTTATGTCCTGATTTACTTTGAATAAATTGGGATTATATACATCCAGCCAGTCTCGAACATGGTTTCTTGCAGTACCTTGATCAGTTGTTATTCCATATATAGTATTTACATCAAGGTCTGGTTGCTGTAATATGATTAGCCCATATCCTTGAATTAATGGCGTCTGTGATCCTAATTTCGTAATCGAATTTGATAACCTATCCATAGCGGGCCCAAGTATACTACTTGGTTGTAAATAAGTTGTATTACTTTCTGCAAAAGTATTTACAGGTGAGAAGCAACTTGTAGATACTGCTGTAACTAATAACCCTGCGACTAACGCTTTTTTCATAGTGATCCCCCATTTATTGGTGTCTTTTGATAAAATAGTTGGACTAAATTTTAATTAATTTGAAATCCAACAATACAACTATTAATCTATATAGATTATTTTAAAGATGAATTTTAAGGAATATAAATATAGATTGTAAACATTTGTACATAATGCCCTACTATAAACTTATTCCCTAAGTCATTACATAAAAGGCATATACGAAGATAATCTTGATTTTATATGTCTTAAAATGTAACTAACATCTTGTGCCCTTATTAAAACATCAAATTTTCAGTGCGTATATAGTAAAATTTTGTTGATTTTTGTATAATTTTGTCCTTTTTTTGTTTTTTATCTTAATTATTTAATATGTGTACACATTAAAATACTATACTTCTAAAATTGCTATGGAACTTCACCCCTATAATTAAAATAATTATAATTTAATATTACTGATAAAAAGATACCTAATTTAATTTAACTAGGTGAATTTTCATTTCTGAAAAATTATTTTAGTATAATTTTTAGTACTCTTCACTTTTTTCTTCCTCTATATGGATATGTAAAATTGCATATCCATATAGAGGAAAGTTTACTATTATATATACATGGTCATAAGTGGTAATTTTCCAAATAACTATTATGTACTACCACTACATCTATATTAAGTTTCTATAACTTGTTGAAAACGTTAGGGTAACAGAACTTATCCATTACTTCTATAACAATTATTCGTTGGTTTCATCAGTCTTGGACAAAAGAATCCGACATGATCTAAAACAACTAAATGCCCCCTATAAAGTCAATGAAACATATATGGGGTACCCTCACATCGCTATCAAACTAAGAAAATACAACTCCCCCCAGAACAAAATTTTGTGCTAACTTGTAACAAGATAGCTCTTTCGTTTTTAGATTATTAATTTCTTAAGTAGAAATGATAGCGGTACATTATTGGTTACATAAAAAAGTGCCAATATTGTCGATAATTTTATCATTTTAGTCAAGGAGACTCCTTCCTCAAGGAACGCGAAGTGAGTAGGTGGAGATGAATTAATTGGCATAGGACCAAAAATATCAGAATTTTTGGGAGTTCAAAGTGCTTAAGCGTGGTATTATTTAAGTTTTTTCATTGAGAATGCATAAATACAAACAAAACCAGTAACACATCTTTTCTGTGCCTTACTGGTTTTGTTAAAGGTCATCTTAAATTGTAGCTAGTTCAACGCAATTGTAAATTCTGAGTTCGGTGCGCCAGCAAATACAACCGTCCCGTTCTCTGGTAGTTTCACTTTGTTGTTGTCACTAACAACCGTAAAATTAACGCATACGCCATTCTCATCATACACCGCGAATGAACTTCCTGATGGCAACTCCACAGTCATCGTTTTCCCTGCTGCCTCTTGCGAGATTGTAAACCATTTCGCATGCCCATTTTTTGGCAGTGTAACTTTCGATAATTGACCTGTATCAAGGGATTTTACGTTAGATTCACTGACGTATAAAAAGCTGGCCATCTCCATATATTCAGTACCATCCTCTGTATAGAAATGAGCTTCCTTTGTATCCCGCCCATTTATCACAGGAATCTGAATTTGATGCGTCGCCGTATTCGGACCTGTAATTTGTTTGCCGTCCCAATAGCCATCTTTGAGCGTAATTTGTGTGTTAAGAGGTATTAGCTTTCCTAGATAGTTTATAGAATTAAATTTTTCGTTAACGAGGTAGAATCTGCCACCCTCGCGCTTGGTCCATGCAGCAGCTGTTTTCTTCGGTAACACATTGTTTTCTAATTTTTGGGCTAAATATTGAGTCAGCACAGTTTGCCCCAATCCCGGCGATAATTCATATGTGCTCTCTCTCAAATAAACTTTTCCATTCTTCTCAGTAACGAAGTTAAGCTTGGAGGTACCCTTCTCATTTATAAAGCTTCCATCCGCCGTATATACATATTTTTCTTCCGGTTTAGTTGGTAAAAACAGTTCTCCCTTCTTCGTAATTTCTATTTTGAAATGGCTTTGGATATTTCCATAAAAACCCGCTTTTTTTACCACGTCTTGAGGTACTTTAGCCTTGACTGGCTTGCCGAAGGATTTATC
This sequence comes from Bacillus sp. FSL W8-0640, assembly GCF_038007725.1. Taxonomy (NCBI): domain Bacteria; kingdom Bacillati; phylum Bacillota; class Bacilli; order Caryophanales; family Bacillaceae; genus Bacillus; species Bacillus sp. FSL W8-0640. Next base: position 469,155 of record NZ_JBBOXT010000002.1, on the reverse strand, counting down.
TGGTTTTATATCCTTAATTGTCCCTTTCTCTTTAAGTCTAGTTAACAGTAATTTGTTTGCCAACAGTTGATTTGTCGTGCTGGAGCCGCCGGAGGACAATACAGCTGCTGCCATCTTCTGTTCTGGAAGCACGACCAATGTAGCATGTTGTAGCATCGTATCCCCTCCCTTAGCCAACGCTTTTAGCCCATATTCACTAAATGGGTATAGTTTCACACTATCCCAGCCAAGACCATAGTTGAACACATTATCGCTATCTCCTGGCCACATTCCTTTTTTATATTCTTCTTGTTCCATTGCCTTAACTGCTTTATTAGAGAGAATTTCTTTTCCCCGCCCCATAAATACTTGTGAGAATCGCACCACATCTTCTGCAGTAGAAGAGATTCCTCCCGTACCAATCAAATTTACCATTTCACTTGGAAGCTGTCCCTGGTATGTCGGAGAATACTGTCCAGCCCGCTTTTCGTCTTCCCATTTGTCTTGCGATGTTATCGTATGATTCAGTTTTAATGGCTCTGTAAACTTTTGATGTAGAAATTCAGTAAAACTCATACCGCTGACTCTTTCTACCAAAATCTCAGCCAGCGTAAAACCGTCATTACAGTATACTGAGAACGCACCAGGATCTGCCTTCAAGTTTTGGTTGGACAATTGTTGCAACAAGATATCATGGGCATGGGCATCCTTATCTTTAAATAAAAATGCATTATTGTACGTGGAACCTTGCAAACCCGAGGAGTGATTCAACAACATACGCGGTGTAATACGCTTATATCGTTTATCTTTCATTTTGAAATCAGGAATATAGCGGGCAACAGGAGCATCCAAATCAACTTTTCCTTCGTCTACTAGTTTCATAACAGCCGCAGCTGTATATACTTTACTGGTTGAACCAATTCCGTATAGAGTATCTTTGGTTAGTGGCTCTTTCCCTTCTATGTCGTTCTTGCCTGTCTGCCCCGACAAAATAAGTTTACCATTATCAATCAGCGCATACTGCACGCTAGTCGTCTCATAGGACTTCGTGAGTAGTTCAGCGTTCTCTGCAGCAATTTTCTCCAAATCTTTGCTAGCAACTTCTTGGCTAGCTACAACCGGATCCTTACTGCTAGAAGATGCTAGCGCTCCTGTTGGTAGGCTCATCGTTAGAGCCAAGGTAGCGGCTAACACCCCAGATAATTTATTTTCCATAAGAAAAATGCCTCCTTAAATAAATGATCGATTTCATCTTTTATTTGTTCAATTACAAACATCACATAAACTACTATTCCGCCTTTATCCCTACTATCTAAATTCAACAGTAAAATACTTTTAAAAAGAACAGGATTCTCGGCTCTACCCATACTGTTCAAATTGGCAATCAACATATGCCTACCTCTAGCAAAAATATCAAATCCTGGGATACACCTGTATGTCCCCATATTGGGACACTGTTAGGAAGTATAGTTTCATAGATTCCTAGACCATATCCATTGATTCCTCCCTTTCCTGTAGGAACTGTAGTGATTATCCCGGGGTATCCAAGTTGCACTGTATTTCGCATTGCTTGTTCGACGGAAGTACGATCTCGTTGTGTACTTATTTGTAATGAACTAAGTATATTTTGAGTGGAACCTGTTTTTATAATTGAAGTTAGTGTTAGGTATAATAAAGAAGTTCCGGCAATGAAAAGTGCCAAATCTGCAAATGGAAGTTAACTATATATTTTCATAAGACACTCTTCCCCTCTATTCATATAGTATGGGCGGTTGTATATTATTTCTTACTAACTACACAGAGATCATCTTTATATTGATTGTTTTTACAAGCACCATTCTGTCATAACCAAGGGTAAATCCTCTCTTTCTTACACGTATGTTAGTACCATAAATTACTTTTTCATTTAGAATGTTCTTATTACTAGTTTGTTTTTCGTATAAATTTATCCTATTTCCCCTCTCTCTTTTAAGCTTCTCTATATTTGTATCCTATACAATAAAAATTTCTTTTTTCTTATCCATTTCTTACAATTTCCTTACGTTCAAATCACTTCTATAATTAGGTGGTTTTTATTTTAAAATCTCCAGGATAATAAAAGCTTATATAATCCCACAATTTCATAGAAGATGGATTAATAACCCTGCGCCAAATTATCATGCTCATCTCTGCTATTTCCTTGGATTCCCCCCTCAACCTTTACCACAGTTCCAACCGGCATCAACACTTCTTCATGTTCTTATTAATAGTAATAACTAATCAACTCCTTACCTGAAAATAAATTAATATAGAAAAAGAGAGATAAGGTTAAAATACCTTTATCTCTCTTTTTCACTCACATAATATGCGAAGGATTTTTTTGTTTTGGGGTTAATCTGTTTTCTTAGTTTGATGGATGTGTGATGCTATCCCATTGCTATCAATCTAACAAAATAAAATGCCCCCTAAAATGAAAAAATCCGCTAATCTTTCTGTAGCATCATAAGAAGGGATGGCGTTTTTATGTCTGTGTCTGACGAATTACAACTATTTGCTCAAGAGATTCAAAGTTTTTCACCTCCAAATACCTTACGGAATCTTGCTAGAGATATTGGGTTTATACGACGAACCAGTAAGTACCAAGCAAAAGATTTAGCAGCTTTATGTGTATGAGTGAGCCAAAATGTAGCTATGACTTCTTTAACTCAGTTATCTAGCTATTTAGAAGCAGCAACAGAATTACCCATCTGCCCTGAGGGACTGAATCAATGGTTTAATAAAACGGCCATCCAACTTTTACAACACCTACTAGCCGAACTACTAAGTAAAAAATGACCTCATATATGTCGATTCCTTCTCCATATACTTCTATTTTCAAGCGGATTCGTATGTTAGATTTAACTACATTCTCCTAATTAATTTAATGTATTGGATAATAATAGCTTAATTTTTAATAATGTTCATTTATACCGTCTACTAAGCAATTTAAACCAATCTTCTACTCAAACTGAAGCTTATTAATGAACCTCAATAGTATGTTTGAAGGTTGCTTGTCTTTACTAAGGACCCATCCATAAGAAAGAGGCTCAAGGTTAGGTACATCTAATACAATAGAAACCATTTCTTTTTGATTATTTAATAGATTATGTTTGAATGAATAATCCAATCCAATTGTAATAGCAAGTTCTTGCTTCACTGCATTTTCTATTGCTTGCGTATTATTAGAGATGAATAATATATCCACATTCCCATACTTAGAAAATAACTTATTAATGCTATCCCGAATGTATTCATCATCATATAAAACCAAATCCTGATTTATTAACTGTTCTGGTACAAGGATTTTCTCTAATGCAAGTGGAGAATTTTTATTAACTCCCACAACTATTTTAACGTCTATTATTTTTTTAAATGTAAAATTATTATGCCTCTCTCTAAACTTCTCTGATGATGCAATAAATCCAATATCAATCTCGCCTTGTTGAAGGTCTTCTAGTATTTTTTTATGATCTTTTTCATAAACCTTTATATTTACATAAGGATGCTCCTTTTTGAATGTCGAAATTATATTTATTAGTACATGCATAGGCCCAGGGATCGTCGCAATTCTTAACTCCCCGTTTAAAGTATGATTGTAGATTTGCGCTTCTTCTTTCAATTCTTTTACTTGCAGTAGAATATCACTAGCTTTTTTTATAATCGATTTCCCCTCGGAAGTCGGAACTGCCCCCAACCCTCGTGAACGTGCGAAGAGTTTTACTCCCAGTTCATTTTCTAACAAGGAAATAGATTGACTAATTGCTGATAAAGTAACGTGAGACTGGAGTGCAGCCTTAGTAAATGATCCAGTATTCGCTACCGCTACGATATACTCCATTTGTTCAAAATTCATCTTAATACTCCCTTTATTAAGATTTACTTAATTATTAGTAAATATATCTAAATTTTAATGAATTATAAATAGAGTTACAATACAGATAGTTGTTATTAATCTTTCAATTAATAACAATTTTGTATAAACACATTTAACATTCATTATATAAAAATAAAGGAGATGGATAACACTAAACCCGAGAAGAGTCGCTTTTATCACTGGTCGAGACAGAAGAATTGGTAAAGAAACTACATAAAAGTTTGCTCAAAAGGAAATCAAGTTGTAATAGCTAATTTTAATGTGGAGCTAGGTAATGCAACCGCTATAGCCATCTAGGAAAATGCTGGAGGATCGATTGTTATAAAAACAAATGTTTCAAAGTTTAAAGGAACTGAGTGATTAATAGAAAAAACTGTTCAAGCTTTTGAAAGAATTTACATTATGTTTAACAATGCCGGTATTGGCTATCCCACTGCTGTTTTAGAACATGACTTGAATGATTACATCGTATCATTTATATCAATCAACACGGCGGAACCTATGGTATTATTGGCACCGCTAAAAAACGTGTGAATTACATATTCATGGTGTAATTATTAATATTGCCTCTGTTTTTAGTTTTCTAGCATCAATAGGTACTTATGTTTATCCTGTTTCAAAGGGTGCTGTTATTATGATGACAAAATCAGCAACTTTAGAGTAAGACGATTATGGAATACAGATATTTGCAATTGCACAAGCAATTGTTGATACACCTATTAGCTGGTATCCAGATAGCAGGCAATGCAACTAAAAACAACGAAAAATCAAGGATATGCATCATTTAAATAAGCATTATTAATATGATTAAAAACTTATTACTAAACAAAAAATTTATAGAAATACTATGATGTTTACTAATCAAATGGAAAGTAGGTATTATATATGTGCGGAATAGCGGGATGGGTTGATTGGTCAATGGACCTTTCTAAACAAAAAGAAACTTTAAAAAACATGACAAATTCTATTATACATCGTGGACCAGATGCAGAAGGATTTTGGTTCTCTAAACATGCAGCTTTTGGTCACCGTCGTCTTATTGTAATTGATCCTGAAGGTGGTCTACAACCCATGTTGTATAAGGATGAGGAGACAACTGTTTCACTAACATTTAATGGAGAAATTTATAACTACCAAGAACTACGTATTGAACTAGAGCATTTGGGCCATGTATTTCAAACAAAATCAGATACCGAGGTATTATTACACGCATATCTAGAATGGAAAGAGGATTGTGTACAACACCTTAACGGGATTTTCGCCTTTGGTATTTGGGACGAGAAATTGCAACGACTCATGTTAGCCCGTGATCATTTAGGGGTGAAACCACTCTTTTTTGCACAACGTGATAATTCGGTTATCTTCGGATCTGAAATAAAAGTATTACTTTCTCATCCAAATGTACAAGCAGAGGTAGATACAAAAGGACTTTCCGAAATCTTCTGTCTTGGTCCAATGCGAACACCTGGTCATGCAGTATTTAAAGATTTACATGAAGTGCGCGGGGGACACTACATTCTGTTTACTACTAATAAAACTGAAAGTAAGCAATACTGGAAACTAGAAAGCAAACCACATACAGATGATATAAATACTACAGTTAATACAATTCAATCTATTTTAGAGGATACAGTGAAACGACAATTAGTTGCCGATAGACCCGTGGTTACTATGTTATCAGGAGGTTTAGATTCCAGTGGTTTAACTGGGTTAGCAGGAAATGAATTCAAACAAATCGGAAAGACACTTCATACTTATTCTCTAACTTTTACAAATGAAGAACGAGATTTCGAAGAAGATTTTCTTCGCCGTGATCGGGATGAACCTTGGGTACAACGTGTATCTGAGCATGTTGGAACACAACATCATTCTTTTGAATTAGGATCTGAAAAGCTCATTGAAAATTTATTAATTCCAATGAGGGCTCGTGACTTACCAGGTGTTGGGGAACTTGAAACATCTTTATATCTTCTCTTTAAAGAAATGAAAAAAGATGCTACAGTAGCCCTTTCAGGAGAATCAGCAGATGAAGTTTTTTCTGGATATCCTTGGTTCCATCAAGAAGAGTTTTTAAAAGCGGATATTTTCCCTTGGAATGTAAACTATTCTTATATTACAGAAATTTTATCAGAAGACTTAAAAACAAAAATAAATCCTATCAACTATCAAAAACAACGTTTTCAAGAAGCTGTAAATGAAATACCCTTTTTAGAAGGAGAAAATGATTTACAAGCAAAACAACGTCAAATGTCTTATATGTTTATTACACGCTTCCTACCTTTTATGTTAGAGAGAAAAGACCGTACTAGCATGATGACAGGTTTTGAAGTACGTGTTCCATTTTGTGATTATAGACTGGTTGAATATCTCTGGAATGTACCGTTTGAAATAAAAAGTATCGATAATATTGAAAAGGGAATTTTACGTCGAGCTTTCCAGACTGTTCTTCCCACAGATGTATGTTATCGTAAAAAAAGTGCATATCCAAGTACAAAAGATAACGCCTATTTACAAGGAATTAGTGTATGGATGCTAGATGTATTAAACGATAATACCTCTCCTATTCTACCTCTTATTAACGTAGAAAAGGTTCGTTCAATTGCACTAGGTACAGATGAAATCATTAATGGTAATGAGGCTAGAGGCTTAATTGATTATCTACTTCAAGTGAATAGCTGGCTTCAAGAATATCAAATTAAACTTATCTAAAATATATTCGATAGATAGCAAAGTAACATTTTATATATGTCGAACAATTAGGATGGATCCCTGCCATCCCTTGTTCGAAGCCAATTCATCTCCCGCCTACTCACTGGGCTGTAACTCTTCACGCTCCTTGAGGAAGGAGTCTTCTTGGCTAAAATGATAGAAACCGTAAAGATTAGAAATCCTTACGGTTTTTATTTGGATTATTTACATGCGTTGCGTATTCGGATCTATATAGTTATTCTGAATCACTTTATTTTTAAAAATTTAACTTCATTAGATTTATTTAATTGTAGCCTCCACTTTTATTTGTTCTTTTTGGGTATTGTTATCTATAGCTATATATATTTTTTCAATTTTATAGACGGTATTTCTTGGCAATAATAATTCGTATTGCCCTGGGTACGCAGTCAAGTCATCTGAATTCATATAAGCACCATGAGTCCCAGAGCCTACCTTAAATTCTGTCATAACTGGTCTTGTTTTGGCATATCCGGCATCAATAAGTATAGAAGTGCTTATATACCCAAATTCTGTTGTTGTTTTTCCTTGGAATTTTTTTTGTATTTCCTTGAATTTCTCCCTATCAACCTTGCCGTTTTTTATTATGGAATTATCATACTCCTTTCCAAAAATCCATGCATCATCCCCTCGATACACTTTTATATTGTCATTCACTTTTGCCTCTTTTCTATTTAATGCTTTATCTAAGGATTCAATTTTTTTCTTCATTGTAGGATCAGAATCTAATTTACCCGCATGCATTCTTAAAAATTCATTATACGGTCTTGCATTTTTTGTATAATCTCTTATGGCAGATTTCTCTTCTTTACTCCACTTATTAAATTGTTTTTTCCCCCAAGCATCAGCTTCTTCTTTGTTTGTACACAGCTTATATTTGTCTACATTATTACAGTCCTTGGGTTTTGACGGTATATTTCCTATATATCTTGATGTAGATTGAACCGTCACATTATCGTTTGGCTCACTCATCGCAAATGTAGATGTAGTACCACCAAATACAGTTAAGCTTAATGATAGAATAGTAGCTATAGCTAGACTTTGTTTTTTCATATTAAAACTCCTCTTATTCTGTATTTTTTAAAAATTAAAGGTTGCCATACCAAAGGAACAAACTTATTTATTGAACATTATTTATTAATTTGTTTGTATCAAATCTCAGAGTCCTTAATTATCTCCTATTAAATTTTTTTGATTCTGCCAAACTATAAAGAACCCTATAGTAAGAGGTATCCATTCTCCAAAACTATGTTTATATAGATACGTAAAGCCATCATGACTATGAACTTTTATAAATGGATAACATAGTTATAAAACAAAAGAAAAATATCATTATAAAAATAGTATTCATTTCAAAGAATAAACAACCCCATAAGAACTCGTATCTTAATAGTTATTCCTACAATTTATCTCTGGTTATTTATTGTATATAAAGTGAAGTACGCATTGTATTGAATGGGAAATTAATAGAGGTTTTTTGATATTCAAATGTCCCCTGTTGATGTCCAGATGCATCCCACTTATAATACCAACCAACAATTGGGTTGCCGCCAATTACAGTTGATCCAATACTCTTTACTGCTGAACCATTCATTTTTGCAATTGGATTTTGTCCATACCCAATCTCTTTTGTGTAAATATATAGGTAACTTCCCCCATGGTTTCTTGTTGTACTAAAGCTATTAGTATTGATAGTCTCTATCCCACCTTGCTCAGACTCTACTTGTACAACGTTTAATGAAGATAATGGTGCTGCAGGACCAGCAGATGCCTCTGTTGCCATTCCTAAACCTACAAATGTAGTGATTGCTAACGATGAAATCCCTAAAGTTACTTTTTTAAACATATAAGATCCCTTCCCTCCATTTATTGTATATCATCACAAACATAACTTTATTCCCTAAATATGTAAATAATTTGAAGTTTTATAAAAATAAGATGGAATATTCTGTTTTATATTTCTACAGTTTTTATCAACACAAGAGATAGGATTTTCAAAGCATTTAGGGGTCACACCACATCGCTATCAAGTTAAGCCCATACAACGTTAATTATAGTAGAGGTTGTTTCTTTTTTTAAAGCTACGTGTAGGGAATTTAAAGATTTGCATACGAAATAAACCCTAATGGGTTTCAATTTTTTGATTTAAGCCGCTTGATTATCAAACATGGTACAATTGTAAATGACACCTAATATATCAAAGACTGTTTTCTTCTCATATCGATGAGATTTTCTCCCGTTTTGCTGTAGGAGGTTGAACAGGCGAAGTAATACCTTTGATAGCTCTTGGGTGTCTTTTTGTATCGATTGGAAAAGAAGAAAAAAGTAATCTTTAATCATATATATGGCCTTATATTCACTCAGTTCTCGTTTCTTTTTCATAAGAAGTAATTGCCGCATTTGAAACATGGTAGAAGAACAAAGTAGAATGGCAATCAGTTGCCCATACAAATGGCATTCCAATCGTTCTCGTTTTATTTTTTTACAATGATGAATATGAAAGAATGATTTCCATGTTTTAAATAAAATCTCGATTTGCCAACGTAAAGAATACCAATCATGTACTTGTCCCATCGGGACAATATCTATAGGGGTATTTGTCATATATACATTGATACCGCTTAGTCGTTTACTACGAGCAGAATACTTCATTCCTTTCTTTTTTTCTCTTACCGTTTGATCATGTAATCGTTTTCGTTGCTGTTCTTTTGTTAGTCGATGAACAATCATACGAGCTGGTACTTTATCAGTCATTCCCACATAAGCGTCGGATATTTCATATGTTTGTCCTGGCTGAAGAGAATTCATTAAAACCTCCATATCTATTTGGATATACTCTGTACCCTTCTTAATTCTGCCATCTTGAAAATAATCAGGGTTTGGATTTTTTTGATAAATACGTGTATTCGATTTGATACGTGAGATATAATAAGCCTTTTTATCTTGTATATGTTGAAGATCTTTCAAATGAAAATAACCTAAGTCTCGGATACATAAATCATTCGCTGTTACAGTTGGGGCACACAGGGAACCGTAGGTTCGATCATGTTGTTTACCTGGACCTGTATGAATATGAAGGAATTGTCCACTTAATAAATCATACTCAAGCTGTATCTTTACTCCCGCTGTATGGCTGCATCCTCCCGCACCAGGATAAATTGATGAAAATATATCCTGAAGTTGAAATGCAGTTGAATCTAAAATACGAATACGCTTGAAAACAGAAGTATATGGATAAGAAATTGGCATAGATGAGGTCAGTTTTTGGTTTAGTAGTTCAGCTAATAGGTGTTGTAAAAATTGAACAGCCGCTTTATTAAATCGTTGATTCAAGCCCTCAGGGCTGATGAGTACTTCTGTTGATGCTTCTAAACAGCTAGATAACTGAGTTAAAGAAGTCATAGCTACATTTTGGCTCAGCCATACACATAAAGCGACTAAATCTTTTGCTCGGTACTTACTGGTTCGTTGTACAAAGCCAACATCTCTAGCAAGATTTCGTAAGGCATTTGGAGATAGGGCACTTTGAATCTCTTGAGCAAATAGTTGTAATTCGTTAGACACAGAAACAGACATAAAAAACGCCATCCTTTCCTATGATTCTACAGAAAGAATAGCGTATTTTTTCATTATTTTATAGTAAAATAGGTCTCATGGTATGAATGTACAATTTAGATATTTGCCCAATGAACCATATGCTTTTAGAACTGAGAAAGACCTTGAAACAAATAAGTTATATATTTAAGACAGTAATGTTCCAAGCAGTATAGATGGGAACGTCAAGAACTTAAATGATTTAAGATTCACACTATATAAAAGTTGAAGTATACGACTAAGGAAAGAGTGCTTTGCAGTGTGCTGCATATTCAATAATTAACCTTACGTAGGAAGTGCTTATATGAAAAGCATGAAAAATGTAATATTGCTAGTAGTATGTTTCATATTTTTAAGTGGTTGTAATCAAGTTAATGAAGATGAGGTACAAAAATATATAAAAGAAAAACACGGAATCGATGTTGTTGTAACACATATGAGCCCTTTAAATGAAAATAATATGGGACATGCATACCATACTGTGCAAGTAAAGAATAATAAAAATATTCAATTTCGAGTAGAGGTAGATGGTCTCTTCTATTCATCCATAAAAAGTGATGAATACAAATATGGAAAAAAAACATATGAGGCATATCAGAAATTCCAACCAACTCTAGAAGAAATAAAAAAGTTAGGGTACGTGGAAACTAAAACTGATAACACTCTTCAATATTTGTCAGAGGATAGAAGGTCAGATGAAGGAAAACCAACTAATGAATTATTATTAACTTTGCAAATGAGTAACGAGATTGACTTTAGCCAATTTGAATCAGTAGAATTAGATCGTTTATATACTCTATTTCAACTCATCCAGAAAAATAATAAAAAGATAACAGAACTTGAAATTAAGGATTATAATGGAAAATCTTTAGGTGGACCTTTTAAAAATGTGCAAAAAATGATAACAAAAGAAGAGCTGTTATTAACAATGAAAAAAACGATGAACAATACGATAGACATTTATTTGGAAAATTGGATTAAAAATCATACAAAAATAGAAGAGAGATTAATTGCAATTCAAAACAATCGTTTTGAATTACAAGGTATTACTTATGCAAATTTGGAATATATGGATGTTCGAGGATATAAGGTGAATTTAATTATTAATACCGGTAGTAATGAATTTGAAAATAATCCCCTTGTAATTAAAGATTTAATCAAGATAACCACAATCCTTAAAGAAGAACTATATAATAAAAAATTTCAGATATACTTACAAACTAAGAATGGAACAAGATATACACCTTGGTTATCATCAGAAAAAATTAAAAAAGCTATTAACATCGAAGAACTTGTAAAAGAGCGATATCCTAAGAATTAAATTTAAAGTACTGTTGCTGTTTGTTATTTGATGGGAAAGCATGATATTTCGATTTGTTCCGCTAGCTTGCAAATTAGGGTTCTGTTGTAAAGTTTATTAACAGGTAGAAGGTTAGAATAAGTATAGTCGGATCTGATTTAAGAGGAAGTACGACATCATCTTAAATTAGGGGCACAGACACATGCCCATCAACCCAAAGTTTTATTACACCCCCAGAACGAAATTTTTAGGATTTCTTGTAACGAAAAAGCTTATTTATCGTTTTGGGGGTGAACTGTTTTCTTAGGTTGATGGCAATGTGGTGTGACCCCATCGCTATCAACCTAAGAAAATACAACTATCCCAGAACAAGATTTTGTGCTAATTTGTAATAAAAAAGCTCATTTTTTCGTTTTGGGGCTGATCTGCTTTCTTAAGTTGATGGGCATGTGGAATGCAATATTATTTGGATTTATTTCAACGGACATTATAGAAATTAATAAGTCACTACCACCAATTGCAAATTCAATTATATTTCTTGTTGTAGGAATCTTATCATTTATCTTACTAATACGTTATTTTTTATACGGTGGTTTATTCTAAAACTGAAGAAATTCCTATTTTTAATTACTCTTTAGGCACTGTTTTATCCTTAGTTATCCTTGTTATCCACTTATTTATCGATCAATATCAATGGTTAATTAAAGAGATGACTTCATTAATTATAAATTTTTAATAAACTAGTAAAAAATAATAAAATATAACAAGAATATGTTAAATAGTTCTTAATCTACTTGTAATGGATTATTTTTAATTTAGCCCTTATTGTATTACCTTATTGAATAAAACCTCTTATAAAGGAATCTGAAAGGTCGTTTTTAAGTTATAAAAATTAATTTTTGGATTACATGCAAATAAAAAGAAAAAAATTCCATTTTACGGACCCTTTTTCCTTTTATTTTTTAATCTTAGTGTATTCTGTATTGTCCTGTTAATTGCTCTTCAGCCATTCGAACTAAACGCTTTGTAATTTCTCCACCGACAGAGCCAATCACACGTGCTAATGTATCTATTCCAAGTGTAGCTTCTAATTTACAAGCTGTCACTAAACTTAACTACAAAAGTATTTTTGATTGAATGTAATTTTTTATCAATAGAATAAAATAATACTTTCTTATTGTTTTTTATACGGATATAACCCTTGTTAATCATATAAAAAATACATAATAAAATTAGGTTCTTATATTAAAATCTTACATCAACATATCCGCAAATGAAGTCCCCACATTATTCTTTCTTTTCATATGCTTCTCTAAATAGATTTTTGTTGTTTGGATATTTTCGTGACCCAGTGTTTGCATTAAATGATATAGATCCGCATTTCCTTGTTCAACTGCCATGATTGCAAATGCATGGCGAAATGTATGTGCCGTTACAGGATTTTCACGATACTTTAGAAACTCTAAATTTGTCTTTTTTATCATATCTGTTACCTGATTTGATAACGTTTTTGGATTATAAAAATTTCCTCTTTGATTTACGAATAAAGGACATTCATCTCCCCGATCCAATATAGTTTGGAATCCTCTTCTCCGTCTCATTTCGCTTATACATTGGAATAAATACTCAGGAATGAAAAGTTCACGTGCTTTATCTCCTTTTCCTGTGACTTTTAACCAATACTTTCCGTCATAATGTAAGTCTTTTACTCTCGCGGTGCACAATTCTTGAATTCTTGCACCAGTACTTGCTAGAGCTAGTAAAATTGTATAGTTCACTAAATGCCCTTGTTCTTTATAAAACCCTAAAATTTTCATTACTTCATCATAGGATAGGTCCCGATTTGGTCGATCCTGTTCATTTACATTAGCGCGCTGCAGTTCCTCATGAAGAGGCTTCTCGATATATGAAAAAACATGAAGATGTTTTAGAAAAGAACGAATGAGCACTGTTTTCTTCGCAAGAGTTGCGACCGCGTATGTATCCCCGTTCCTACCGTTCTCTACCCGCTTCAACCAAGCATTATATTTACGAATATGCCAAGGCTGCAATGTTTTTAATAAAGATTCATTTTGCTGTACCTCTTCCCCATTCAATTCGAATGCTTCTGCATGCTGCACCATGCACTGACAAAATGATAAGATTTCAGAAACATAACTCTTTTTCGTATCCTCTTTTCTATTCTTCTTCTCATCCATATCTTTTTGTAAATGTATGAAATGATAAATGACTTCCAAATCACTTAAATACGTATATTTACTCTTCCCCTCTTTTTCTGCAACCTCTATCTTCTCTTCCATCTTATCTACATAACGACTATCATGCAGGAATGGAACCATATCTCTTATATTTTCTACATATGTATCTATCTCTTCACTTTGATTCATTGTTATAGGTAAGTTCTCTTTTTCATTTTGTTTATTCATATTTCGAATCCACCTCTCCTATTGAAGATTATGAGTATAACTCTCTTTATAATCCTTACTTACCATTTTATTTTACTTCTATCCATTATACAAAAGATAATTCATATTCTTTCTGTAAGAATGCTACATTCTTCTCTATTTACTTATACTTATATTTTTTTTATAATTTATTAGAAAGTAGATATCTTTTAATCATTTGCTATTTAACAGTAAAATTATTTTTATAATAAAACAAAATATAAAAACCCATTAAAATATAAAAAGAATTATAAGTATTTTTAAATCATAAATATGTATAAGAACTTTAATGAATTCTAGTTCTTGTTTTAAATATATATCATATTCTGATATGATATATACATATCTAAAATACTAGCAAACGATAGTTAAGGAGGTGTCCTTTCATGACACAAGATTTATTGTTCATTACAAAACCTACTGTAACGACAAAAGAGGCAGCCGGCTTATTAGGAGTAACGGTACAAACAATTTTACAAAAAGAAAAAGATGGATTAATAGAATGTGTATATAAAGATAACTGGAAGCAATTCGGTAGTAAGATTTTTTATTTAGAGGATATTGAACGTTTAAAAAATATTGAAGAGGTTCAAGGATATAGTACAAGAGAAGCAGCTGAAATTCTCAATGTAGCACCATCTACAGTTTTTACCTATATCAAATCTGGTAAATTACCTGCTTCAAAGATTGAAAAACGTGGAAAAGAAGTATATATCATTGATAAAGATGATCTTGAAACTTTTCAACTTACTTATGAAAAAACTACATCAAAAGAGCGAAAAACATTCATTACTAAGATTCAAGAAGAAGAAATTTATCTTTATCAATTATTAACACACCAACATACCGGAAAAACAGCTAGGGTAATAGAGATCAATGGAGCAGACGGCAAGATTCTTACAGAAGACGAAGAAATATTCTCTCTATCCACTTATAAAGAACATGATTACTCCTTTGAGTCTTTCCATAAACAAGCGGTAATTACGAAACGAGGGTATTTATCTTTTTCATTTAAAAAACCTCAGCTATTCCATTCCATCACCTATAATCTAATAAATTTATTTTATAAAGAACTAGGTGTCACAAATATGCGATTGAGTATTTCATCTGATACTATCAAATTAGAAATTAAACCTTTCGTATTACAAGTTGATCCATTGCAGTTTCAAGAGGAGATTAAATACTTACATTCTCATATGAAATCTGGCACGATCCTTCCACATGTAGAAGGTATTTACTTTAAAAGTAATGTAGAGTCATTAACTTTTCATGCAGATCATGAATTCAAGCAAAAAATAGTGCAAATGGCAGCGGACGCAAGTATGGGACAGGAAGAATTCTTATTGCAAGCTGTAAAATCTTATATAAGAAATTTAGAACAACAGTAAATATTTATAAATAATAAGAAGGGTAGAAAATAAATCTTTCTACCTTTTTTAGATTTATAAATTTTAACTTAATATCAATGTGTTATGCTCCCCCTAGTAGAGATAGAATTCAGCATTCAAGAGTTCGTTAAATCTAAGTTTAACGAAAAGTTAAGTGGTGTGGTGTAAGTAAACTCCCCTCCTATTGTACAAGGATATACAAAGACATGAGAATGGATACTTTTTAGACAAGAAAATCTAATCTTTGGAACTTAATTGGACAATAAAATCCAAACTGAAATTATATAAATTTACAAAACTAAATACATGTAATCTTGTGTGAGCGTATAGCTTTACATACTACATTAATGTTATTTATAAAAAAAGACATCCTAAGATGCTTTTCTACTCTGTAACAAATTTAAATACATAGTACATAAAAAATAGACAAGATAGATATGCTAGTCTCCCACCAATCGATTCTCTCATAAATCTCATAAGTATGACTTTGACAATCCATGCTAAAAATAAAGGTACCATAGCAAGTTTGATTGCTATGGTACCTTTATTTTTGGATTAGAAAGGTCAAGCATCCTATATTAACTAAAAATCTATTTTTTTAGTATAGCTACTACAGTTCTTATAGTGGTCCAGCTAATGTAGCATCTGCAATGTGATACTAGAAACGCCTTAATCATTAAAAAAATCTAATATAAGGTTATTTATATACTGAGGGTTCTCCATAGACATCAAATGACCTACATCCCTCACCAATTCTATAGTTAGATTGGTTGATGAATTTTCAGCATATTTGAAAGCTTCCATTGGATTATACATTACTTCATTCTCTCCTAACATTAATAGCATAGGCGTTTTAATTTCGGATAACTCTTGATTTGTAAAAATATATGGGAATCCCTGTTCTATTTTTGTTTCACTTTTTACTGAATTATTCCACATCATTCCTGCTATCAATTGTTCTTGAATAAAAGGATGAATAGTGTACCGATTATCAAAAATCCAATCTAAAAATTCTACTACTCCTTCCCTACTACTTACCATTCCTGAAGCATAGGAAAAAAACAAAGGATGAAAAGGAATATATGTTGCTGCAGGACTCATTATTACAGCCTTATTTACCTTCTCTGGAAAAAATGTCAAGAAGTTAACAGTATGCAAAGCACCATATGACAACCCTACAATGTTTGTTTTATGAATTTCTAATGTATGTAGTACTTCTTTTAACCATAGTGCGTAACTTAAGCGATCTGTAAAGCCTTTTTTGGGAACACTTTTATTTTTATCGCCTAAAATGTCAATACACATTATTCTAAAATGGTTACTCCAGTGTAAAATATTTGGATACCACATTGTCGAACTCATTTTCGATCCATGGAGTAATACGAGAGGTTGTGCTAATTTATTACCACTTTCAATAATATGAGTCTTTCCTTGAGATGTTTCTACAAAATAAGATGAAGAACTAGTTGGCCATAATTTTAGACTTTTCTCATAAGATTGTAGATAATTAGTTTCTTGATATTTTTGTTCTAAATTCTTCACGTTTATTCCCTCCACATAGCGCATCTTCATAGTTCATTTTTAAAATCACAGTAGTTTTACTTTAATTAATACCCATTTTAAATTTAAAGGTTTCAATTTCGTCGACTGCTTTCTTATACCCCCCAGCATTTTTTAAAGATTTCCCAATTCTATGGCTATTTTTTGTATAAATATTATTTGATAACACATGCATTGATGTATTACGTAATATTTCCGGAGTAAGCAAATTACGATCTAACTGGATTCCGGCTTCTAATTCTTCTATTCTTTGAGCAACTATAGGCTGATCTCCCATAACTGGGATAACTAGCATAGGTACACCAAAATATAAGCTTTCACTGGAACTATTCATTCCCCCATGTGTAATAAATAGATCCGTATGTTGTAGAATGTCTAATTGAGGAACGTAATTATATAGCTTAAAATTAGAAGGAATATTTCCTAATTGACTAATATCATTTTGTTCCCCTACAGCTAATATGATAGTAACCGGGCTATCTCGAAATGCTTCAAAACATGTGTAATAAAAGTCAGGTTGTTTGTTAAATACTGTTCCCATAGAAATAAAAACAAGCTTGTTTCCCTTTTCCTGTTCTAAGGAAAAAGTATCTACATCTTTACGCTGTGCAATAGAAGTCCCGACAAATATATAAGAATCATCAAATTCCTCTACATTTGGTTGATACAATTTTGATGTATATACAATTGTAATATCCCCCGGGCATGTCATCACATTTTGTCTTTCATTAAGGGTAATACCATAAATATCTTCCCATTTTTTTAAAATATACATGACTTCCTGATATGAAGGAGATTTTTTATTTTCTTCTCCATGATTTTTCATAAGAGTAGAGGCCATCTTCTTAGTAATGGCAAATGTTGTACATGAAGAAATTTTAGGTAATTGTAATACTTCTGCTATAATCCATCCAACAGCAAAATTATTATCATATATAACATAATCGTATTCTTCTTTTACTTCTTCTAAAATTATCTCTATTATTTTATCCATGGATTTTACCATGTGTAATAATAGTTCTTGAGAATCTATTTGCCTACTCATTCTTTTTACCATGTCTATTTGTAATATGAAATTTTCATATGGTCGAAACAAAGCTCCTGTATTCTCTATTTTACTTCTATACTTTTCTACGCAATAGTAAATAACTTCCTCGCCTCTTTTTATTAGTTCTTCGACAAGTGCAGTTGTCGGATTAATATGTCCTTCTCCTGGAAAATTAAACATTAGAACTTTTGCCATATTATTGTTCCCCCTCTAAAGTTTAATTAACTTTATTATTACTAATATCAATCACGTACTGATATTTGAAGTGAAGGTAAAGATTTTCTCCTTTCATTTTAATGAAATCACCTGTGCTATTAAATGGAAAAAACAATTAAGAAACAAAGTAGATATAAAAATCACATAATTCCCTCTCTCTATTTCACTCATGTATAATAAAAAATAACTAAGAGTAGAAAGGGCTGAATTATGCGCAGATATCAATATTTTTAATCTACCCATCACCAATATAATGGAGGTAAAAGTATTGATTACAGAATTATACACACAAAGATTACATTTAAGAAAAACAGAAGAATCCGATTCATTAAGCTTATTTAAAATATGGTCTGATCCAGATGTTACGAAATTCATGAATATTATTAATTTCACAACTGAGGATCAAGCAAAAGACATGATTAAATTTCTAAACGAGCTGGCTCAAAGCAATAAAGCGCTCCGATTTACTATTATCGAAGCAAAATCTAATCAAATCATTGGTTCATGTGGTTATAATTTCTTAGATTTCGAAAACTCTAAAACTGAGATTGGTTATGATATTTCAAAAGCATTTTGGGGCAAAGGATATGCACCTGAAGCAATTTCCGCTTTATTAGACTATGCATTTACTAATTTAAAGCTAAACCGTATTGAAGCAAAAGTTGAACCTGAAAATCTAAATTCCATAAGTGTTTTAAAAAAATTAAAATTTACATTAGAAGGAACGCTAAGAAAAAGTGAAAAATCAAATGGAAAATTCATCGATTTAAGTATCTATTCGAAACTAATAACTGATTGATTGTACTCTCTCCCCCTATACTTCAATGAAGTATAGGGCCTTTTGATTCCTTAATAAAATTATAAATTAATAAAAAATTGATTTCGTTTCTAGTTACTAACCTCCAACTCAAAACCCTTTATAAAGGTACACTTTTATAGGCATATCAAATGCTCTCTATATCTTTGAACACGTAATAATAAAAAGCGAACCAAAGGGTGTACCTTTTGAAACGTAATAAAAAGAAGAGTTTGCTATGAACTCTTCTCTTTATAAAAACAATGAATAATTTCTATTATTTAATTTACACTCTTCCCTCATAAAAATTTATTTTTTAAAGAGCATAATTATCTGTGTACTCTTTTCATTTACTATTTTAATAACTATGTTGTTAAACTTCCTCTAACAGCAACCACTTTCACCATTAATATCAAATTAACTTCAGTGCTTTCAGTAAGGCGTGTTCTCTTGACTTAGCATCTTCTTTTGAAAAATGTGCATCTGGAAACATAGAAGACAAATGATGGTACCCAGGGTAGACATGTAATTCCACTAAAACACCATCAAAAATCAGTTGTTTCGCAAATGTTAAGGCTTCGTCTATAAATAAATCAATGGTACCTATATTCATATAAGTCGGTGGTAACCCAGCCAATGACTTTGCACGTGCAGGTACGTAATATTCACTTACTTCCTCCAGACCTAGTTCATGCCCTAATACGGATTTCCAGCCAAAATAATTACTTTGTTTTGTCCAAATAAATTCCCCTGCATAGGGATGCTCTGGTGCAATACTCGTACGGTCATCTAGCATTGGCCTTATTAGTCTTAGATGATGGATTTCAAATTCCTTCTGATCACGAATGTATAGGGCTAATCCAGCTGCCAATCCGCCGCCAGCGCTGCTACCCGCAAGAGCAACTTTCTGCGTATCTATTCCTAATTCCTCCGCATGTTCAATACACCATTTTAGCCCTGAATAGCAATCCTCGAGTTGACTTGGCTGAATATGCTCAGGTGCCAGGCGATAATACACAGATACACAACAAAAACCATGTTGTACAGCTAATGATGCATTGCTTGAACGATCAACGGCTGGGCTTCCTAAAACCATTCCACCACCATGGATCGAATAAAATAAGGGCATTCTATAATACTTTGATTGGGTTGGTTTAATGATTTCTATTCGAATATCCGGACCACCAAAATAACTTGGCACAACCTTTTCTTCAAATGTGACAGGGAACATCTGTGTTATATCTATTTGTGGCATCATTTGTGATTGATTCTTACGTGATTCCATTAGGGTAGATTGGGTAAGTGCGTTTGTTGGTATTAAATCAACTGCCCTGATAATTTCTGGATCAATCAAATGTCTACTTCTGCTTTTTTTCTCCGCCATAGTAAAAATCCCCTCACTTTCTTGTTATAAACATAATTTAGTATTAAAATTTCATTTTGTTTTAATCATGAAACAGGATCTATCCAAACCGTTATAAAATCTTTCTAAGAAATAAAAGTCGGCCACCACATGTATTGTTATATCGTTTTTTTATGTTGCTGACATGCTGTCTATTCATATTTTAAAGTGCCAAATAATCTTCTTAAATGGAAACAATGATTTAGAATCATTGTTTCCTATTTTTTTATATAAATAAACAATTTGGTTCTGTTGCAAAGTTTGTTAAATATTATCTGATTTTGATTAAAAGCACTTTGCAGTCTTCAGGTCTCTTGTTTTGCTTAGGTAAAAATCGATTGTATTTTCTTTAAAATCAACAGCACAATACAGATACTTCCATTGACTTTTAACTTTGATATAGGTTTCAGCGACTCTACAGGAGTCATTTATTTTTTTAGGTGATATCGGATTCGTTTGTCGAATTTAGAACTGTACTGATGAATCCAACGGATAATCGTTATATAAGAAATAGATAAGCCCCGTTCCTCCATTATTTCCAATGAATCACGAAAACTGAGGTTTTACCGTAGGTACCATCTTACCGTTAACAAAATAAGACTGAGAATGCTTTCATTTGAATACATTTTTCTTTTCCATACCAATCACGCACTCTTTCTAAAGTAATAGTATCAGTATGTCCAAGATTTATAGATTCATTGCAATGGTCCTTAAATTTTTGCATCAGAATCAATATAACTGCCCTCAAGATGAAGACTTACTTTTCGTAACAAATTATAAAAGGAAATATACGCAGTTAACTGTTAGAGCTATAAAGAAGTTAAATGATAAATATTTAAGTGCATTTGATGAGAAGCATGGCCCTCATAAACTGCGCCATACCTATGCTATAAATCACTATAAAGAAAATAAGGATCTGGCATTGTTACATGATTAACTTGGTCATACTTCTGTCGAGGTGACCAGTATCTATACGAACATCAATAATGAGAAGAAACGTGAGGCGATTTAACGTTTAGAAAGAAGGCAATTCGAATAGTATCAACTCATACATTTTTATTAATCAAACTTGCATATTTTACGTAATACAAAATGTATGTTACAATATCCTCTTCATCCTTAATTATCCAGGGCTTTCATCCGTTTAGAAAACCATCGTAATAAAAAATACGATGGTTTCCTTGTGTTTTTCATTTTGCTTTATCACAAGGTAATTTTACCTTTATATAAGAAACTTCATAACTTTATTTCAAATCTACAAAAGATGTTTAAAAAAGTAGAGTGACATAAAACACTATGTCTCTCTACTAAATACTACTTTCTACAACTAACAAAATATTTTTACTAATTCTTCTGCGCAAATTTTAATGTATCAATACTGGATATCACGAAAAACCTCCTCCAATTTTTCATCTGCACGGTCTGAGAAAAACATATCTAAGTTGGCTTGAGTAATGGCTGCCATTTCTCCAGCGTATGCAAACATTTTGTCTTCATAGATTTTAATTGCATCATCCAAATTAGAATGATTAATGATGGACAGCGCTAGCTCTGCGCCATCCAGCATGGCCAAATTTGCTCCAGCACCAGCAAAAGGAGACATTAAATGAGCGGCATCACCGATAAGCGTAACTCCAAATCTATTTTCCCATCGGTGATGCACAGGGAGCATATAGATTCTTCTAGGGATTATTTCTCCATTCGCACATAAAATATATTTTTTTAAATCGTCTGACCAATCATCGAAATATTCCAACAATTCTTTTTTAGCCTTCTCTGGTTCATGAAAGGGAATGCCACATTCATCTAAAAAATTGTAATTCGTTCGGAACCCTAAATAGATGCGAATTCTACCGTCACCGTTTACTTGAGCCACAAGTGTTTTATTGTCCCCCATTGCAAACATGGAGCCACTGCCATTAAATTTTAAAATGTCTGGATGCTGGTCAGCGACATTCATTATACTTAATTCAATCATGCTAATACCAGAGTATTTTGCACTGGCCTTGCTTACCAGGGGTCTAATTCGGGAGAAAGCACCATCAGCTGCAATGACAAGATCCACAGTAACTTTTTCTCCATGTTCGAATTGAAGTTCATATTGATGATTTGCTACAGGGACAGCCTGAATTAACTTATAGCCCCATTGAACGGAATTGGGGTGTAGAGAATTTAATAGCAAATTTCTTAAATCCATTCGGTCAATCTCGGGCCTGGAATTTTCCTCTTTATCCTGGAAATCATTCTTATAGCGAAGGTGACCATTCTTATTCATAATCCTTAATTCTTGCCCTTCATAACGGCAAACTTTTTCAAATTCTTTCATCAGTCCAGCCACTCGTAGAGCTTTTTGACCTGTATGAGTTTCCAAGTCAAGCGTTCCTCCTTGAGACCGTTCAGTTGACGAAGATTCACGTTCGTAAATCAAAGGTTCAAATCCTGCTTGCTGCAAAATACGCGCAAGAGTTAATCCACCTGGACCAGCTCCAATAATGGCGATTCTTTTTTTTGAGTTGTACATAATAGTAGCCCCCTTTTGTATTTAATAATAAGCAATGTTCACTTTAGTATCAATACATGGTTTGTTTGTGAATTAATGTAAACTCGATATACTTATTCTTTCCTATTGAGATATGGCAAAGGCTCAAAAAATACCCCCTCATACCTGAATTTTTTATTTAAGGGATTACTTATGCTAATTATTAAAAATACGATTTACCCTAGAAGTTTTTGCATCACATTATACCACTTAATTATTTTCCCTTAGTAATACTTCTCCAGAGTCTGGTCCTTAAGTTTTTGTATCAGAATCGTCTATCATGAGACAGTATCTTTGATAAACAATAATTTTTTATGCAATATTGCATAAAAAACACCTGTCACTTTTGCTATAATTTCAAGAGTAAACTGTTGCATCCAACATTTTATAATCTTCTATATTTATTAATATAGAAACCCTAATTAAAAGCAAAAGGGGAAGAATATTGGTGGTTCTTCCCTTTTTGCTTTTTTTTTAACAGTCTAATGCTTTATTCTATAGTCTAAACTATTTTTATTAATGAAACTTATTAAAATTCAAACATATAAAACTTGAGTTAGCAAACTAAAGATAAATACTTCATTATTTTTTCTGCTATATTAAAAAGTTCCTACTCTAAATACAATAAGAAAAGCAAGTACCCCAAAACGAAAAAATGGACTAAAATTTCATATACACCTATGAAAAGACCAAATTTTCTTTTTGGGGGCGCTTCAAAATGTTAGCTAGATGGGTCTGTTGCGTAACCTCTACTATCAAATTTGCGTACGCTTTATATAACTACCAAAAATCCCTATCGTATATCCTAATAAACCGACAACTAAGATATCTCCACCATTTGTAAAAAAAGAATTGGATAAAAGGATGGATGTTTTTTCATTAACAAATAAATGCTTTATAAATGGTGTGATTGCCAATAGACGTACTAAAGCATAAAAAAGGATAACTTGCCAACTTGTAATGGAAGCATCCTTAAATATTATTTTTTGACGTTCATCGCCCTTTGATAATCCTTCACCTTCCCCTGCTAAGTTGCGTGTAAATAAGCTAAATATTCCGACTAAAATAATTATTAAAATAATTTCCATTCTAATCTTTCCTTTACAAATAAATTTATTGTTTATGCATCCAAATTAAGAATTACGCCTTCCAACGAATATATGGATAATTTGGTAAACGATAGGATATAAAAAGACTAAAAAGATTAACGGTTTGTTATGCATATGGTTAAAGTTCCATGTTCCTTCTGTTATAAATAAAATACCTACAGTTAATACATACATTATAAAACAACAAATTGATAAGCTCTTCTGTCTGATATGTAAAAACATTTCATCGATAACATGATCATTCTCTTTTTTATCTTTTAAAATTCTCTTCATGAATAATGATTGCAAAATGAGCGTAGCTACAAATAACGTGGTGATAGAGAGCTGTTGCTTCTGATACCACTCAAGCGCAAGTAAACCTATAATCAAAATGTAAAAAATAGTAAATAAGATATTAATTCCATTCTTCATTTGTTTTTTCTCCTCATCTAGCTTTTATAAATAAACAATTGATTAACTGTTACACCAAGATTTTTCGCCAAATTAAAAGCAAGTTCCAATGTAGGATCATATTTATTATTTTCTATCGCATTAATCGTTTGTCTTGAAACATGACATAATTTAGCTAAATCATCTTGGGAAAGTTTTTTCTCCTTACGTAAAATCCGAATTACGTTCTCCATTTATATATACATCACCCCTAATTTTGTCAAAAACCTTTTACATTATTAGTTTACCTACTTAAGTAATAAATGTCGAAAACTTTTTACATTTTTAAAATACAAACGATGCTCCTCCTACATTTTAGATAGAAAAAAAGCCATCCTTTCCTATGATTCTACAGAAAGAATAGCGTATTTTTCAGTTGAGGGTAATTTAATTTCGTTAGATTAATAGTAATTTGGTGAGATTATAACACAATCATCTCTAAATTATAAATCATTACCAATTCAGTTAACTTTTTGATAGTAGGTATCACTGCAATTAATCAATTATTATACAGTAGTTAGTATATTATTTTTAGTCTCCGGTTGAATCATGTATGTAAGATCAAGGATGATTCAAGAAGATTCTTTATTTCAATAATTGAGTAATTGCTGCTTCAAAATCACATTTTCCATATCCTGCATCAATAGCTGCTTTCATCTGATTTTCCATAACTTCACATACACTGGTATCAATGTTATTATCCTCTAATGTTTTCATTACCGTTTGGAGTCCATGCGCATGAACATCCAAGGATGCGACGGTAACATCTTGGAATTTGCCAGTGTAGTTTTCTAGATTATCAGGCAAGTGGGTAACCAGTTGGTGACCCACCACTGGAAGCGCTGCCTTAATATGTTTGCAATACTCGGAGATAGGTAATTTGTTTCGTATACAAAGCGCTGAACCTAGAAGGGCAAACCAATAAAGACCGAATTGCAGAGCTGACGTGCTCATCTCAATTATTTCTGCAAAGCGAATGTCTGTCCCAACAAAATGTGGCGAAGAAAGTGCCGAAAGTTGATCTTCAATTAGGTCAAAAGCCTCCTTGGGGCCAGAATATACAAGATATGCGCGATGTGTGCCAATATCGTGAGGATAACAAATAATCACACTTTCAAGGGCGATAGCGCCTCTGTCTTTAATCATTTGCTCAAAAATTTGGGCTTGAGTTGGGGTTGTTGTAGTAGTGTTTACAATGATTTTCCCTTTGATAGCTTTCGATTTGCATTGTTCAATAACCTGCATTGCTATCCTATAATCTGGTAAGTTTAACAGAACGAAATCGCAATCTAGAGCGTCATCCAATGATAATTTGAACGTAGCTCCTTCAGCTACAAATGGCTTGGCTGCCGTGGGATTTTTATCGACAATGGTAATAGTATGACCTGCTTTCATAAACGCGCGAATCAGAGCGATTCCCATAACACCACAACCAACTACAGTAATTTTTGACATAAGCGACCTCCAATATGATTTATTTAGTCCACTTGGACTAAATAAATCATATTACTCATATCAAGTTTCGTCAATGTTTTTTGAATAATCAAAAAGATCATAGCGTAATATTTGCTAGCACAGCATCTATTCTTGACTCATCTATCTTTTCGTGAAGTGAATAAATAAGAAGCCCATCAATAATGATTAAAACTGCTTCTGCCTTATATACCATGTGGTCATCCTTGCCTCGATAAACCTCTTCCAAAACACGTTTGATGGACTCTCTCCAATCGTTATAAACATTTTTGATTGCAGACCTTATTTCCATATTGTATTGACCCATAGTGCTTATTTGCGTGAAAGCCCACGATTGTTTTTGATGACTTATCAAAACCATATCTTTGATGAAATGTTTTACTATCGTTTGTGAACTTTCGTTGAGATTGGCGTTATTTTGTTTATACTTTATGTACCAATGCTCAATCCCCGTTTTATATGAAATAGCAAAAAATTCGATATAAGCCAGTAGAAGTTTCTCTTTTGTATTAAAATAATAGTTGATTTTTGAATGAGCGATTTTGGCCTTTGCTGCGATATCTCGCATAGAAACCTTTAGAAGAGGCTTTTCCTCTAAACATTGCTGAAGTGCATGCAGTATTTCATGCCGTACCTGTTCTCTGTCAACAATAAGTGGCATATCTTTCCTTCTCCTTTTCTAATTTAATGTGCCTGATATCTTTTTCCAATCGATACCTCAACACATGAGATTATAGCACATTATTGACCTGTTTGATCTTGAGTATTTTTGCTTTTAGTTACCCATCAATCCAAGATTATATAACTTTAATTTCACGTAAGTTTTTTCTTTTTTTTAATATCAGTCCGATTTATTTAAAAATAGGAAACTTTCCATCACCATCCACTTAAGAAATTGATTGTTGTCCAAAACGAAAGAATTGAGCCAAATTCTCATGAACAATTGTAAAAAGTTGAAATTTTCGTTATGGGGATAATTAAAAACCTTAGGTTGATGGGCATGGGATACCGCCAGTATTTTGGAAAAAAACCACGTTAAGCAAAAAAAAAATAAGCTGCCCATATAGACAGCTTATTTACATAATTATCGTTATTGGAAGTAAAAACATTAGGTTAATTTTTGTAAATGTGTTTCCTTAAAAGAATTATTATATTTTAAGCCATATCCTAAAATACGATCCATTCCTATATGTGCGGTCCAGATTAGTCCTAATATAATAGTAATATTGTTTGTGAATAGTATTCCTAATATGATGCACAAGATAGGTAAGATATAAGAGTGAAATATATTATATAAAATTGCTCCTGTCCTGAGATTAACGATA
This sequence comes from Bacillus sp. FSL W8-0640, assembly GCF_038007725.1. Taxonomy (NCBI): domain Bacteria; kingdom Bacillati; phylum Bacillota; class Bacilli; order Caryophanales; family Bacillaceae; genus Bacillus; species Bacillus sp. FSL W8-0640. The sequence goes on along the minus strand of NZ_JBBOXT010000002.1, from coordinate 441,934 downwards.
TAGCCTAGCGCAGAAATATCAGGAGCTAACAAAAGTATTAAAAACCACATCAAGCTAAAATGGTAGTGATAGAAATATATAAAAGTGCTTAAGAATAATACAAATAATCCCTCAATATTTAAAATATTTTTAATCAATGTAATCCCTCGCAATTTAAATTTTCTTCCATTATGGCATAAAAGTATTAATAATACAGCTTTATTTTGATGTATACTCCATACATATTAGGTTAACATAACGTCTCATTATCGGGATTCAATGTATTTAGAAGACTATTAAAAGTCCTCCAAATTGTTTAACTGGAGGACTTTCGTGTTCACATAATTATTGTTAGCGAAAGTCAATTAATATATGAATACTCAGATTTATTCATTTTCATATTAAAAATGATATTATATATAATCTTATGCTTGCAAATCTTTTTTTGATGTTTTTTCTCTTATTAGTAAGCCAGCTAAATGCTTACGTGCTGTTTCCATTGGTCCCATGGTAAAGTAACCTAACCATACAGTAGCAAAGAGTAGCTGCAGTAAACAGATTAATATCCAAATAGAAATGACCGTAAATGAGTTGAGATTTCCACCAAACCCCAATCCCCAACCATAAAACAGAACTGAACACAAAATATTCTGTAATACATAGCAACTCAAGGACATCTTACCTGCTTTTTCTAGGAAGCTCCACAATGAAAAGGAATGGAATTTTTCAACTAATAAGCTAATTCCCCCCATGTATCCAATCGACAAAATTGGAGCAAATATATACCTTACTGGAAAATCAAAATAACCTCCAGGAATAAACAGCAATAAGTTTAAAGGCAAGCCAAGAGATAGTCCGATTTTCATCATCTTTTTGCGAATGTTCCTTCCGTTATCATCATTCGTAAAAGCTCCTTTCCTCATCAACAGAACACCCGTTAGAAATAGAAAAATATTAAAGGGAATAATAAAGATTGCTTCTGTTCGCAAATCCCAAAAATGACTAAGTCGATATTGAACTTGTTTCAACCAAGGTCCGATTTGATAAAGGTTAGTGATTTCTTGAGGTTTTGCAATTGACTCACTATTTACTTGGTGTTCCAGTACACCTAAGCAAACAATTAATATAAAGAAGACATGAATCACTGCAGCACTGATTATCGTTATTTGCATCGTTTTTTCTCCTGCTTTGACGATAAGAGAGACAATAATCGCGGTTATTGCATAAGACATCAAAATATCGTACTCTAACACTAAGGTAAAGTGCAAAAATCCTTCGAGAAGTAGAATTAAGGAAATCCATATGTATATTCCTGGCCAAGGACGGTTCAACCGTTGCGATTGCTGATATTTTAATTCCAATCCAACGCCAAACATGATGGCTAATAAGCCAAGTAATTTGCCATTAATTAAAGCTAAAAATAAAGTTCGTAAAAAGTCATCACCCGATAACCACCATTTGTTATGAGTAAAAGTAAATATATAATTTAAATCCCCTAAATGTGCAAAAATCCAAATATTTGTTCCTAAGGTTCCTAAAATTGCTAATCCCCGTAAAATATCCAGACTTCGAATTCGTTTGCTGCTTTTCATGTTTCACTCCCTACTTTCTTAATTTTTTTATTATTAATCACATGCTTACTTTATTTAAAAAAATAACTTATATACCATTATTATACAAAAAGTAATTGAAGATTTTATTTGTATATTGTATACATGCTCGGTTAACATAACGTAACATTATTAGTATTCAGTGTATCTAGGAATCTAAAAGAATTCCTTCAGAACCCCCCTAGATGTTTCACACTCCAAAAAGGTATAACTTTCAGGATGTTTTTTATTTTCATACATCTAAAGATAAAAAGAATCCTTGATACGTCTGTAAAATGTTTCAAAAGGTTACAGTTTTTACTTTTGGTGACTTGACGCCTATAATATTATTAATAATCTATGTTCTACATAATAGCTGCTACACTATCAATCTTATAGAGGTGTATATATGAAAATATTATTAGAGGGAAGAAGAATATTTGAATACGAAACTGATGAAAATACAAGGTATCTAATCTTTTCGAATGAAAGTTTAAAAAAATATGTGTACAATGCCCCATCGATATTTATTAAAAAAGGAGACTTTTCTTATCCTCAAAAATGGCTCATTAGTGACAATTTTAAAACTAGAGAATTATTAACTCCTATAGATGATTTTGATTCAAGTATTTATGAATATATGTTTCATATTGATTGGCCACTAGTAGAAAGGATAATCCAAATTCTAAAGCCATATGGCATACAAGTTGCCGAAGAACCTAATGGAGTACGAATGCGCGATTTAAATGGTTTGTTGCGTTTAGGAGAGATACCTCAAGAAGTCCAAGATGAAATTAGAGATGCTTTAGCAGAGGAGGATCTAAGAACATACGAGGGGTTTCAAGTATTCGAGTGTTACTCTTGTAAAGAAAAAGGTAATGAAGAATTCCTCATTATAAATGGGGATAGTGACATAACCTTATCCGCTATTTCTTACGATTAGACAGATTGGTTTTCCGATAAATATATAGTTGAAACATATCGAAAAAAACTCATTCAAACACGGAATATGTTTTTAAAACTGATAAAGACGAATGGTTTACATACTCCCCTGGAGATTCAGATAGTAACTATTGGGTTTTAGAGCATATATATGACGATGAATTGGAGAATTTTCCACTTTCTTCTTATATAAAAGTTGAAACAGAAAAGAGAGATATTCCCGAACGAGAAGATGAAATCGATTTTCAGCGTTATTACAATAAAGATACTCCTTACGACTTTTATTACTCAGATAAGATGTTTGCACTAAGAATTTTACAAGATGAAGGACGATTCAACATGGCAAACATTAATGGTAAATGGGAAAGGTATACAGAAATGGTCTTAAAAGATGAAGAGCCGTTCTACAAGTGGGATGATATGAAATATGTTGGTTCAGGTATTTTCGGTGATATTAAAGAAGAAAAATTAACACAGGAAGAGATCATGAACTTTGCTGTTGTAATGAGGGAAAAGAAACAGCAGGACACTACAATAAGAAAAGTCTAGAAGATACGGAATATTTAAATATGAACCACCTCAAAAAGAACATGTAGTAATTAATCTGTACCCTTTGTAAAGGACATTTTGAAAAAAGTTAGGCAACATCAAGAAGATGATTTCTGTATCCAACAGGAGTCATCTTTTTTAAATTCCATTGATATCTATAATGATTATAATACGTCATATATTTCTTAATCTCTTGTTTCAATTCATTAAAGGACACGCAAGGTTTTATATGAGCTTCATCTTTCAGATGACCAAAAAATGATTCTTGTGGGGCGTTATCCCAACAGTTTCCTCTTCTTGACATGGATTGTCCAAGGTTTAGCTTTTTAACTAGCTTTTGATAGGTAGGGCTTGTGTAGTGGGATCCTTGATCTGAATGAATATAAGCACCTTCAGTCAATCGAATCCACGGATTCCTTTTTAGTTTATGGAGAGTTGTCGTTACGAGCTCTAATGTCATCTGTTCTGAAACATGGTAAGCTAAAATTTTATTAGTTGAGCCGTCTAAAATTGTAGATAAATAGGCCCTTTGATTCTTACCGTAAACTAAATAGGTGATATCTGTAAGAAGTGTTTTCCCTGGGGTATTTTGTTTAAATTCCCGATTTAATTGATTCGGTACTATTCGATGTTCTTTTGTAGCTTTAAGCATTCTTTTATAAGGATTCCCTTTGTGAACCGGACAGATAATCTCGTATTTCTTCATAATTCTACGGATACGCTTTAAATTGTAGACAACTTGAAACTGACCCGCCAATGTCATCTTTATCTGACGAGCCCCCTTGTTTCTATTTCTAAATCGAAGTGCTTTTAATATGGTTTCCTTCAAGATTTCATCTCGATCACTCTTTTGTTTCCGTTGTTCTTGAGATGAAACTGAAAAGTAATTATAGTATCCCGAACGGGATACACCAGCTACTTTACACAAATGACTGACCATATTCCTTAAGTTGTATTTCATGATGACGGAACGAATCAAGATGAATTTCTGACTAGGTGGTAGTGTTATTTCCTTCTCATCCTCCCTTCCATAAGTTTGATTTTTTTTAGCAATTCGTTTTCCGCCTTTAGTAAGTTTCGTTCGGCTTCTAAACGGGCACACTTTTCTTCTAACGTAAGCTCTCTCTCAAGAGTTCTTCCAGCGTTTTCGATACGTGTATCCCTTAAACCCAATACACCATTTTTTCTATAAGCAGCACGCCATCTACTTCCCGATGACATAACTCGTTTCATTCCAATCATATCTATATCAAAACCACATTCTTCAAAAATATTTCGAGGTAGCTTTCCTTTTTCATTTTCCTCAATAAAAATATGCTTAAATTCCTCTGTATAAGTGATACCTTTCTGACTTACAGATTTTACGTATAGGTTATTTGATAGAATTTGAATTCCTCTTTCTGTAAATAGTTTTTTTGTCATTTTCAACATTCTCCGATCCCAATTTTCCTTTTATTATACAAGAAATACCCTATAGAATAGACTTTTTTCAAGTGTCTATTCTATAGGGTACATTTTAGTCTTACCTGGTCCTTTTTAAATTTTAAAGAAATGGAATTGATGAGAAAGTGCCAAAACCACCATCAGGCGGAGGAGGAAATACTAATGCTTATAATAGCTTGTGTCGTGCAATGTTGAGTGATTTGCAATAAGTTAGTGATTTAAATGCAGCTGGTTTAGTTAATATTCGCCTGCACTTTGAATATGATGAAACTACAAATAATCCAATAACAATTACGGTTACAAGCGTTAATCTTCAGACTTGCACAATTCGAGTTGTAGAAGAAGGAGGAACTGGAGGCAATAAAACAATATCTTGCGCTTTTGCATTTGTGAATTATATCGACATGCAAGTGAATTAGTGAACTACCCCCACCTCAAGCGATGCATATAAGTAGGTGGGGGAAAGATACTTCACCTTATCTAAGATAAAATGGTGAATATAATTTTAATGCATACATATAATTTATTAAATTGATACAAATTCCCTCGACGATTCAAAAGAAAAAGTAGCCGGTAATGGCTACTTTTTTGTTTGGAATTTCCCGTTTTCGAGTCTTCTATTAGGGGTCCCGCCACATCGCTATCAAATTAAAATTTTATAGTACCCCCAGAACGAAATTTTATGTTAAATTATAACAAAAAAGCATATTTTTCGTTTTGGGATTAACCTGTTTTCTTAGCTTGATGGTCATGTGGCTGTACCCCTATTTTAAATAGGAGATGTGACACATAGATAAAAAGATGAAGTTATTTGCTATTTTAGGACCTTTTTAATATTTTTGATTTCTTTTGCAGGATGTTCAGGTATTTTGTTGGGGGGAGAGATAGTTATTAGTTTTAATTCTAATTTAGCTACATGACTGGATTTACAGTTAGTTCGATTGTATATTTATTGATTATCATTGCGAAAGTAATTTTTGCTTATATAGGGTTGAGAGTTTTGGATAAGTTATTCGTTAATAGTTGTCTAAAACATCAAATAAACAAGAATAGAAATAATTAAAGAAGCTATGTTTATACGTTCCAGAAGTTATACAAAGGAAAATATATAGGGTTATTCCAAACTTGTTACTGTGAAGTAAAATTTTATACCTAAACAGCTAATAACCAGCCTAACTTATTTCATTTCTGAGGGATATTTCCAATCTCGTTCCTTTTTAGGCAGGGAAAAGACTTAGATGTTTTTTGAACCTTAACATGTCTATCTGATATGCTGCCGCTAAATTAACAGCAGAATTAGATCAAACGGATGAAATTATCAAGCAAATCACTGGTTATAAACCAACTCTCTATCGACCAGTCGGAGGCCTTCTCAACGATTTAATTATTAATACAGCTATACAAAATTGGAAACTTGTTATTCTATGGTCATGGCATCAGGATCCTCAAGACTGGAGAAATCCAGCAGCTAGTAAAATTTATAGGTATATAACTAAAGGTGTTAAACCTGGAAATATTATTCTACTTCATGATTGGAATGGTAGCGAATTTTCTCAGACATCTCAGTCAGTTAAAACATTAGAAAATATTATGAGATATTTATACAAAAATGATTACGAATGTGTAACAATATCTGAAATGCTCTATCGTTCCATAAAAATAATCCTCACACCTTTTGATACTTTTATCATTTTAGCCAAGAAGACTCCTTCCTCAAGGAACGCGAAGTGAGTAGGTGGAATTGAAATAAAAAAGTGGCCGAGCGCCACTTTTATTATTATTATTATTGTTAAGCTTGTTCGGAATTTCGTACATGTAATGGCGGAGGAACTACCCAGCCTTTCTTCTTGCTTAAACGTAGTAAAGTTACTCCAGCTTGTGCTTTTTTCATGTGAAATTGTCCAAAGAGCATGCCTACATCTTCTCGAAGGCATTTCCCCATAACTTGACTACAAGTTACTAATCCTGCTGCAAGACTTGTAGCAACGGCTGCTGCAATTTCAGCATCATTAATGCGTGCGCCAGGAGGAATATCTTCAATAGAGGCAACCGGTCTTTCTGGAGGTGCTGGTGGTAAAGCCACTCCATTCACCTTTAAAAGAGCTTTTAACTCTTCTATTTCAGAAGTCATATCATTCTCAATTAAGTTTTGTAAGAACTTATTTAAATCTTCATCACCTGTGTGATTCATAAATACTTGATGTCCAGCTACAGCTCCTTGTGCTGCAAGAAGATAACTCCAAATATCAAATACTTCTCCGTAATGTAAAGGCTCATTTTGAGGATTTCCACTTAATATACCCATTTTAAAATGCCTCTCTTTCGAAAATATCATAATAAGTATAGTTTTCAATATTGAAAAGATATTTTTAAGTATGTTTTTTCCTACAAAAGACTTTCTATCATGCATGGGAAACACCTTCCCAACACTGTGTGTAGTTTAGAAAAGAGATTTGCAAACAAAATACTCAAAGATTATCAATAACCTTTAAGTGAGAAAGCGTTTACTATAAGGGCTTATTTTTTTATGAATACACAAAAGAAATTGGTTTGAATATCTGCTATGTCTTATACTAATCCACTCTCATTTATAATTGAACTTAGCGATTAACTCCACCGCCAAGTTGTTGTTCAGCCATTGCAACTAAACGTTTTGTGATTTCTCCACCAACAGAACCGTTTGCACGAGCTGTTGTATCTGCACCAAGTTGTACACCAAACTCTTGTGCAATCTCATACTTCATCTGATCAATTGCACTCTCAGCGCCTCGAACCAATAATTCATTACGACTTCCGCTATTATTGTTTGCCATAGTGTATCACCTCCTATAATTTTAATATGCTACGAATCATGGAAAAATAGTTATTCCTTTTTATGGAAAAATAATCCCACTTTAATTATGTATTAATATTGACTCTCTTCTTAAAAGAAGATTAAAAAATAAAGCTGAACAGAGTAAGAATAATTAATCTGTTCAGCTTTATCCAATACAATTTAATTAACATATGTGCTTACTAATTCTTATATTATTGTAACGGCTGATTAATAGGCTGATAACTGCTTGCTATTGCTTTTATTTCAGACTCTGGTGCTGGAGATAACGGATAGTAACCTTTTTTAACCATGTATTGCCAAATATCATACGCATGTCTACTACTATTTAAAAAGGCTTTTTCTAAAAAAGACCTCAAATTTGGATTCGCGCACTCTAATACAGCCCCAGCATAATTTAATGCAGCTGATTTTTGATTTAAGAGATAGCCCGTAGCGATTGCTCGATCGTTTGGAGGTGCTCCATTTATACTAGGTGCAACTGATGGATATTGTTCAATAGGTGCTTTTAAATAAGAAACCAATACTGGATTTAACTTAGAGGGCTGAAAACGCTCAATATCGGGTGTATTCTGGCTTTGGACAAATTCTACTTTTAAATTATAGTCTTCCACATGGAGCGGAAAATGTTGCTGTAATAGTTGTTTTAATTCTAGATCTTGTGCTTGCTGAATGTATGTACCCATCGTATTAATTGTATTGTAACAGCCAGCAATTAATTCACTTAAATCACGTAACTCATGTGTAGCTAATTGCATTTTTGAATCCTCCTTTTCAAAGTTTTTTTAGTCTCTCCCAAAATATAAAAAATATAAAAAATGCATATGAATTTTCTTATTACTCATACTAAAACTATTCATTTTCTTTTTATGGAAGGAGAAGTTTCAAATGCACACGGTATGGAAAGGCTCTCTTTTACTTGGATTATTAAACATCGGCATTATGCTATATAGTACTGTAGAAGAAAAAGATATTAAATTTTTAAGTCTTCATAAGGAAAGTCTTACCCCTATTCAATATAAAAAGATTGCCCCTGATTGTACGGATACTTTAGATGAAACTTGTTCAAGAACTACGCTACCAATGTATTAAATCGCTAGTTAATTATCAAAATATCTGTAGATACTTAAATACGGCCAAATAATTGCATGATTGTTGGTATTTACGACCTGTTGGTTAATCCACATATCAAGCAACTAAACCTTGTGCGTGATACTTATATTTAAGCTAATGTTAATAAAAGAGGTATATTCTAAACATGAAAACAGGACAAGCTATATTGCTTGTCCCATCAGGAGCAATTCATAAAGATTTTTAAAATGTTCAAATGACTCATATTGGTAAAATGAATCATTAATAGTTTGTGTAAGATCAATGTAATTATACAAAAAAGAGCAAGTAACTTCTTTAATTCCCCGCTATTACAGCACTTGTATAATAGGGGAGAATTCCGGAATTCCATTATCGTTAACATATAAAGGATATGTACGAGACTATCATTCGTTATATAAAAAGTTAATGATTTGGCAGACAATATTTTAGATTGTCTGCCTGTGGGTTTCATGAGCTTGATTGGAAAACTAATTGTTTTCCAAGAGTGAAGCCGCTAGATCAACCGGCTTAGAAATAGTTTATGTAAAAACAGCAAAAATATGTAAAGTGAAGTTAAATTCTAATTCTATAAATAAAATATGGCGATATATATAAATTTCCTACTTTAAATAAGTGGAGTATCAGCGTTCTTACAACTGAGGGCGAAGTAGCATTTGCCATAGAATAGATGCTACTTTGCTTCTTCATATTGCTTAATTATTTTATATAGCGTGTTTTTCTTTAGTTCTAACATTTCCATAAACATAACAGCGTTATTTCGCCACTCTTCCATTTGGAATAAGTTTCTTCTATATTAAAAAGCCTAATTCCTCAGCATTAAAATTGAGAAATTAGGCTTTTTTCGTTCCTCAATAAAATAGAAACACAGAATATAATTTGTCATAATATAGATTTACTGAGATTTCTTTAAACTTTTAATAGCGAGAAACAGAATAACGACTGCGCTAAGTGAGAAAACGACATTACCAATCTGGTCTATGGTCCCTGTGGCCCCAATGACTGGTTCTTCGATGAAGCTGTGCCATGCGTAGGTCAGGAGTGCTCCTGCTGCTAGGGCTAACTCGTGTATATTCCCCCAACCTTTGCGCCGTGACCAATGCAAGAATAAGATCGTCATCACGGCGAACAGTAATATCCAGAAAACGACAACCCCCCAGGCATTGTACTCACGCACAATCATAAATAAACTTGAGGCTATCAGAGAAACTACACCGATTACCCAAGGATTTGGTGCATCCCCTCTTACAAAAGTGCTTGGAACATGGCCAATGCTGACAGCAATGATAATCACTATGAAAATAGCAATGAGTGTACTGATTAATTGTGTTGGAGTAGCAAGAAAATGTCCTTGTGCATACGAACCATTAAAGGTGAAGATCATTCCAGCTACGAATAACAGGCTAATTATGAATATTCCAATCTTTCCTAACCAGGGTGTTGTTTTCCGGTTAGGTATAAAGGATTCAATGAGTGCAATGGGCACGCTAGTACTCCAAACTGTGTGTAATGTAAGGACGAACAAAGTCCACCAAGCGCTTATCCCTAGTTCCGGTATAGGTGCATTACTCAGAAGATTGGCATTTGCATACGAAGGATTAAAGAGAGATTGTGTGATTAATCCTTCTTCTAAGATTCCATACGCTAACCCCATTAAGATCATTGTGGGCCATCCGTAACCTCTACGTCTGGTAATCTCCCGAATGAGAATCGACCCACAGCCATACATCAAAGCAAGAAAAGGTAATGCTGCTATTGCGCTAATTGAAATGTTTCCTAGCAAATACTCTGCAATGAGCGGTGATAAGAAGAATAGCCCGAGTGTTAGAGTAATTCGTCTACCCTTTGTTAGAGGCTTAATGGAAACAGCTTTAGAATTTATATCCATCTTGTTATCCACCTTCATAACTTAGTTGTAAATCCGCATTTTCCTGATGCTTCTCCATATACCCTTGTAAAGTGTGCATACGGTTCCCGTCCCTTTTACAATCGTTTCATAATTTAATTGTAATACTGTATCTTATATGTATTTCGAAACTAATGCATCTATACCCCCAATCTATAGAAAGTGTTATCCCAAAGGTGCAAAGGCCTTCCCCATATATTAGATAAGAATTGGATGGTGAATAGTTTTTATTTTATATTAATAAAATTTTCAAAATAGGAGTTCAACTTGATATTAGATTATTATTTTTTATAAAATAGTTTTCTCATTATTCATGAATTTTCCTATACCATTAGATACGTGTTTACTTCTTGTCCTAATCGGGTCAAAAAAGAAGGAATTCTTTTCTTTGCTCTTGAAGAGAAATATGCTCATTTGATTAGATATGAGAATCAAATAAACATATTTATAACATGGAAGGTCATAGAATTATTCGGTAAAGAGGAGTATTAATACCAGAGCATTCAATAGTTATGCGCTGATAAGGAGGAAACTAATGAAAAAGATCACTTTTAACGATTTAAACTCACAGGAAACTATGCGCAATCCCATTATGTTCTATAAAAAGCTTATCAATCAACAAGAGCGTTTCTTTCATATTGACGACTTTTATGGAATGGGAGGAGCATGGGTCGTATTGCAATATGATGATGTTGTTTCTATACTGAAAGATCCACGTTTTCTCAAAGATTTACGAAAATTCGCACCGCCCCATGATAAGCAGAAGTCCATTGAGGAGAATACACCTGTGAGTAAACTGTTTGAATGGATAATGAATATGCCAAATATGCTTACGGTAGATCCTCCTGATCATACGCGCCTACGTTGGCTAGTCTCTAAATCCTTTACACCACGTATGATCGAAGAACTTCGTCCCCGTATTCAGCAAATTTCTGACGAATTATTAGCTGCTGTGCAGAAACAAGGAAAGATGGAAATTATTGCAGACTTTGCTTACCCACTACCCATTATTGTCATTTCAGAAATGCTCGGAATTCCCGCCACTGATCGAAACCAGTTTCGCAAATGGACACAAGAAATCATGAACGCCTCTGTGGACCCTAGTCAGGGGACTGCAGTTACTGCAACACTTGAAAAGTTTATTCATTACATCGAAGTATTGCTGAACGAAAAGCGCCTAAATCCTGGTGACGATTTGATAAGTGCTCTAGTTCAATCAAAAGAGCAAGAAGACAAGTTGAGTAAGAACGAGCTTCTTTCGACAATTTGGTTGCTCATTATTGCTGGACATGAAACGACAGTCAATTTAATCGGTAATGGCGTACTGGCGTTAATTCAACATCCCGAACAAATGAATTTACTAAGGCAGGCCCCTTCCCTGCTTCCTTCCGCCATCGACGAGCTATTACGTTTTGCTGGTCCAGTTATGTTTAGTAGCCGTTTTGCTGGTGAAGATATGACAATACATGGAAAGAGGATTCGTAAAGGCGAATTAATTCTGCTCTCTCTGACTGCAGCGAATATTGATCCAAAGGAATTTACTTATCCAGAGGCATTGAATATTTCACGGGAGGAGAATAATCATTTAGCCTTTGGGACTGGTATACATCACTGTTTGGGAGCTCCGCTGGCGCGTCTAGAAGGACAAATTGCATTAGGCACTTTGTTACAGCGGTTTCCTAATCTTCGCCTGGCAATCAAACCGGATCAACTGATTTATAGACATAGTAAAATTCGTTCTCTCGTAAGTCTACCAGTTGTTTTTTAATCTATAATGCGACATTAATACCGATGATAATCCAATTATCTATGGTTTTGGAACAAAGAATGATTAAAAACGCTCTTTTCATTTGTACATAATTTCTAAAGCAAAATCCATACTATATTTAGGTCTAAATATCCAAAATCCCCATTTCGGTCTAAGACCTAATCAATCGCTCCTTTCCCTTCCTTGGGCTCAGTAGCTAGCTGCTTTTTTCAAAATTTAATTAGACTAAGCGTATATTAATACTGGTTATGATTACAATTACGTCTACCTCTTAAGAGCACTTATATACAGTGCTCCTTTTTTGATCCTGCATAACATTCCTAATGCTGGTTAAGCTATAACTGTAACTTAACGTTGCATACCTTTTTTCTTTGCAAATGTATTGTTCTTGAGTGCAAGAGGCAGTTAGCTTTTACTAGCTGCTCTTTTCATTTTTTGGTCTTATGCACATATAAATTTAAATATGAATATAGTATTAAACGAAACTCGTTACAATCAGATAATAAACTCTCTTTACTAAGAGTACTTGTATAAGGGGTCACCATACATGCCCATCAAGTTAAGAAAAAATACCCCAAAACGAAAAAATAAGCTTAATTCTCATATATAACTGTTGAGAAATAAAATTTTTGTTTTGGTGGTGCTTCAAAGTATTAGCCTGATGGACATAGGGACGAGCCCCTAAAATACAATTCTGCCAGAAATTTTTGCTCTATATTCTCTTTTATTTATGATAGTTGATTAACAACACTTTCTAAAAATTTGTCTACCTTTTCTTTTGATGTATCCGGCGCATGATAACCAATCGTAAATGTAAGTCTTCCATTATAAAAGCTTGCACCCATTGAAAAGAATGGCGCATACATAACGGGTGATGTCATATACCCGTCCTCAGCTTGAATTTCACCAAACTGAATAGGTTCATCAGCGATCACCCCGAAATTTGTCAGTAATGGCAACGCCATCCCCATCTGTAAAGCTTGTTCGTATTGCTGATTATACATTTCCTTCACCACAGATAGCTTCATACCTGCCAGTTGCTCCATTCCTGCTGCTGAAAAAAGACCTGGATTTTGAGACTTTATTTTATCCATTGATTGTTTAATTCGAACGAGAGTCTGATTAAATGATTCATCATCCTCCATTTTAATCACTGGCATTTCCATGCCGGATAAGTTGCAAATAGCACCAGTTGTATTATTAGGCAGATATCGACGTAAATCAATTGTCAAGCCAATCATTTTTTCTGCAGTGCGAGGTTCTGCATACACAGTGAAATGTGATAAAGCTCGGAAATATGCAGTCATGAATACATCATTCAAGGTAGCCTGTTGTACTGTTGTCCATTGGGTTAAACGTAGAGTTTGCTCATGGCTCAATCGCCGTACGGACATTTGGGGAAATTTATTTTTGTTAGGTTGAGATGGAAAAGACCATAACGATGCCTGTTGTTCTTGGTTAGGACGATACGCACTTTTTATGTCCGATTTTCCAGCGTATTTGAATACATGTGATTGATCTCGACAACTCTCATTTCCCTCATCAAATTCCTTTATAATTTGCTTCTTAGACCGTCCCAATGAAAGGTGCGTATATATTGTTCCAAGCAATTTAATATATTCCTTGACTCATGCACCATCTGAACATAGATGAGATAATTTCACAACTAACATATCTGTTGTAGTGCCCCGTAATAATTTCATTTGAACCATAGGCCCCTGTATACGATCACCAGGTTCCTTAATAAAATCTATTGTCATTATTTCAAGTTCTTGATTATTTCCTTCTGCAAAAAAGCAAATAGATGAGTTAGTGTCAGATGAATGTTCCTCCCAGTAAGGAATATCATTTTCTACAAACCGGCTGTTCAAAACTGGTTGCAATTGCAACGTTATCCTTACTGATTCTTCAAGTATTTCCTTTGATATACCTACAGGAAAATAAAGAACTGCATTAATTTGTTGATCTGCAGAATAAAGACCTAATACATAATTCATTTGATCTTGAGGTGTTACTGAAAACTTTCTTTGTTCCATAATTTTGTCCTCTTTTTAAGATTTTTTTGTATAACCTTATTCTCCATATGGTTGTAACTTTTCTAGTCACTTTTCTTCAAGAGCAAATAATTCTTATCTTTTAAAATTTTTTATGAAAGTATCCTTTCTTTACTGGTTCCATTCTTTTTGCGGCTTTTTGTAGGTGATATATCCAATATTTTATTATTATTAATACTTACTATTTTTTCAGAAATAACCAAACGAAAATTAACTAAGTTTATACATATTCAAACATTTTACAATGACGTTCGGTAAATATTAATAAAACAAATAAATCATTTTTATGTCTGTTAATAAAAAACAATAATATAATACGTTCAGGTGTTACTTCATAATAAAAGGTTGATGGACATGGAGGACCACAAACCTTTTATCATATTGCTTTAGATGTTTGTATTCATTATTACATTGTTTACAAATAACTTCTGTTTGCACTTGTATAACTTCATTATTTTCAACAATTAATCTTTTACAAAAAAAATGATGTATCAGGTCTTTGTACAAATGGAGAAAATGTAGGCGTATATGGCGCTAATGTACGAAACACAGCATCTGCTAGCGCTAAGGTTGTAGGTTTCATTAGTAAAAATACTAATGTAACTAGTACTTGGGTTAATGGAGAATATGTCCAAGGACATTATGATAATTCATCTAAATGGTTATATATATCTTCATTAGGTGGTTATATATCTAAAACAACTTTAATTAATAATTGTGATGCATAAAAAATAAATTGGTAATTAATTGGGTTGTTTTATCTTTTATTATTATTTATAGGGGGCACATCACACCGCAATCAAGCTAAAAAAATGTATCTATTAAACGAAAAAACACTATTCTTTTTGTAGAAATATACAGAAATAATAGCTTTTTTTCATTTTAGGGAGGATTTTGTTTTATTAGCTTAATAGCGTTGAGTTGCCGCCTGAATTCCAAAAATCCCTAAATTTATTTTTAATTATAAAAACTACGACAAAATTTATCCGATTTTCCTTTTTGCCTACTTGCTAAATTCAGCAAGTAAAATATTTTTAAAAGGATTAGGACTGTCAGCTCTACCCAAACTGTTCCAATTGACGACCAACGTATGCTTGCCTCCAAGTGTACCTCCAACAAGAGTAGTAAACCCTGGAATGCCACCTGTGTGTCCCCATATCGAGACACCGTTCGGAAGCTTAGTTTCATAGATTCCAAGACCATATCCATCGATTCCTTCTCTTCCTGTAGGAACTGTAGTAAGCATTTGTTTTAGTTGTGGTTCTTTCAGTAATTTTCCACCGAGCAAGTAAGAGAAGAATTTGTTTAAGTCGTCAGCAGTAGAAATCATATCTCCAGCAGAGCTACCTGCACTTGGGTTATAATAAGTAACGTCTTTTAGCTCACTTGCTCCGTCTGGTTGGTCATATCCACGGGCATGGTTGGTGCCTGGAATAACGCTTGAATTGCCAGGTAGGAATGTATTCGACAATTCAAGTGGTTCAATAATCCGATTTTCAATCTCTTCCGCATAGCTGTTTCTGGTTACTTTTTCAATAAGAATACCCAGTAATACGTATCCTGTGTTTGAATAAGACCAGCCCTTTCCTGGGTCAAAGTCAGGGGGCAGAGAAATCCCCATCTTCACTAACTCTTCAGCCGTATACGATTTTTTTGTATCCGTAAAATCAGCGTCTTTTGATCTTGAGTATTCAGCGATACCACTTGTATGGTTCAATATATGCCGGATAGTAATCTGGTTACCATCATATCCATTTCCTTGAATGGTACCAGGCAACCATTTTTCGATGGAGTCGTCTAGATTCAGGCGGTTCTCTCCAGCTAATTGAAGTACAACTGTTGCGGTGAACGTCTTAGTCACACTGCCAATACGAAAGCGAAAATCTGTTTTCATTGGTTTCTTGGTTCTCAGATCCGCTATCCCAGCCGCATACCCCCACGTTTTTCCACCCTCAGAAGTTTTAGCAAGTATTCCCGGGTATCCAAGTTGCAATGTATCCCGCATAGCTTGCTTGACAGAATTACGATCTCGTTGAGTGCTTTTGTGTGACGCACTAGATACATTTTGAGTAGGCTCTGCTTTTACAATTGAGATTGGTGTTGTGTATAACAGAGAACTTCCAGCTATTAAAAGGGCCAGACTTGCAAATGTTATTTGACTACGTATTTTCATAAGGTATTCCTCTCTTCTATTCATATTGTATAGGTGGCGGTTTACTGTTCCTTAGCTCCTAGGCTTAGGGAAAAGGCCCTCACTCATATAGATTAAAGCCCCAGTACAAAGGTATCTATCAATATCAACAATTTGAGCCATTTAAATCTCCATCCCTTCTATAACAAAATCATTTAAGGATATGGAAGCATATTATGTATCCTTAGTTATTGTTAGGATGAACACAACATGAGACATACCCTCAGCCCATATTTTACCTTATTTATCCATAATATATATTGAGAAAAAATGTAAATCCGAATCATTTCCTTATCCCAACTATTGATCGTCTTTTTCATCTATTATCATTAGATATTTAGAATTTCATTATAAAAAAACAACCAATCTCTTAACGTACAGGAAGCGGTTGAAAAATGTATCTAACGTACAAGTTACTTTTTTTGATATGGTGACCCCATCACCATCAAGCTAAGGTTTTGAAGTACCCTCTAAATGAAATTTTTCTTTCTCTACATAACGTGACCTAATTGATACTACGAAATACAAAAACATCCTGCATGTTTGAACCATGCAGGATGTTTTCTAGTCTTTGTTTTTCATAATGTAAGAAACCAGACGAAGGATCTCTAGATATAACCATACTAATGTCATCATAAGTCCTACTGCGCTGTACCATTCCATATACTTTGGTGCTCCACTATGAGTACCATGTTCAATTGAATCAAAATCTAGTAATAAATCTAATGCAGCAAAAACAATTACAATTGCACTTATGATAATACTAATTGTCCCACCTTGATGAATATATGGAACAGTCACCCCTAAGATGCTCAATAAGAAAACAATAAAATACATAATAAAAATTCCAAGTGTTGCAACCGTTACAACCGCACGAAACTTTTTAGTTACTTTTACTATTCGAGTTGCGTATAACACTAACATGGAAAATAAAATCGAAATTGTTAGTAATACGGCAGTTAAAACGATAGAATCACCAAAGCGCATTGTATAATATGCTGAAATACTTCCTAATAAAACCCCTTGTAATATTGCGTAAATCGGTGCGCAAATTGGGGATATGCGCGGAACGAATATAACCACAAAAGCGACAATTAGAGTAACTATTATAATTCCAATTAACACGGGTATTTTCATTGTCTCTTGTGTCATCTGTACGTAGGAATAGACAGATGCTGCAAGAAGTAAGATAAGCAAAATGAATGTTTTTCCTATCGTTCCACCTATTGTCATCATAGAAGCGCTTGTCTTCTCTTCATGGAATTTGTCTTTTTTTAACATTGGATTAGATGTTCTCATGCTTTCCTCCCAAAATATCTTTTACTTATAAAGTGATTTTTTATATCTCTAATTTCTTATTGATCATGCGACCTGTAATCGCTACGAGTACAATTATTAACAAGCAAGTAAAACATAGACCCAAAATAGTGAAATCTTCAATAGGGTAAAATGATGTATCAAAAAAATCATTCTTATCCATGAACCCAGAACTTTTAATAGTAACTGCATATTTCTCTAATTTACTTAACACATTCATTACTATTGTTTGTATTGTTGAAAAGATAGCAACGAAAATGATGAATAAAATTATTTTACTCATCCATGACTTCACTGGAAACAGTCTTATAATGACTATGATAAAATAACAAGAAATAAGGATACTCATGAAATCGATTCCCCATAAAAGAAAAGCAAATATGTGTTGGAAGATTCCGTAACTATACAACTTGTGATATTCTTGTCGAAATTCTCCGGTTACTTCTCCACCATAAAGACTCGGATTATAACCAATTACTTTTCCATCAAAAAGACTTTGTGAAAAATAATATGAAAAAATTAAGCCTATACCTAATAAAATAATAAACATTAATGTAAAAAACAATAAATTCGTATATATAAATTTTCTGTTTGAGATGGCTGTATAACGAATCATAGAATTTTTTAATATTTTATTGAAAGAAGGCAGCGCTATTAGAAGAAGTAAAAATGCAGCTATACCAATTATTATTAGGTATATGAGTAATACTAAATCCTTTATAAACGGAGGTAGTACCCTTGAGAGTCCTATCGTACTAAATAAAAGAAGTAAAGAAATAATAATAAAACCAGAATAAAAGACTGCTATTTTTTTTCTATTGCACTTATATAAATAGAGAAAAAGTGGGTTCATTGCTCAAACACCTCCCTAAACAACTCATGTACTGCTTTCCCGTGATGAAAACGAATTTCCTCTACGTTTTCATGTAATATAATAGTTCCGTCTTTTAAAAAGATTACTTCATCAAATATATTTTCGATTTCTTCTATTAAATGAGTTGAAATGAGAATGGTACAATCTTCTCGGTAAAATTTCAGAATTAAATCTAGTACATGTTTTCTAGAAACAAGATCAATTCCACCCAATGGCTCATCTAATATATATAACTTTGCTTTCCTGGAGAAAGTTAAGATAAGTTGTAATTTTTCCACTCCACCTTTTGATAAAGCAACTATATGCTCTTCTAATGGCATTTTAAACTCAGCTATTAAGTCCATTGCTTGATGAAAATCAAAATCACTATAAAAATCCCGATAGAAAACTACAGCATCTTTTATCGTCATCCACTCGTCAAAAACAGGACTATCAGGCATAAATGAAACAGTTTTCTTTGTTTCTATTCCTACCTTCTGACCTTCAATTGTGACAGTTCCTTTAGAAGGATAACGCAAACCAGCAATCATTTTTAATAATGTCGTTTTTCCGCTACCATTATCACCAACAAGACCAATAATTTTCCCTTCAGAAATTGTTACACTTAAATCTTGAAGCACTGTTTTTAAGTTATATCTTTTCCACAGATTTTCAATTTTTAATAACTCTGTCATTCGTTTTCCTTCCTTTTCTTTTCTAATGAAGAATGGAGGATTGGAAGAATTTCTTCTTTCGTAAATCCTAAATTGTCCATTCCATTTATAAAATTATTAAGCAACTCTGTTGCCATTTCTTTGCGTAGTTCAGTAATCTTTTCTCCTTCACTCGTTACAAATCTCCCTGTTCCTCTTCGTGTCACAGCAATACCTTCTCGTTCTAGCTCTTGAAATGTGCGTTGAATCGTATTGGGATTCACTTGTAATTCACTGGCTAGTTCACGTACAGCTGGGATTTTATCACCCGGTACTAAACGACCTGTTACAATTTCCTTTTTTATGTATTCCATTATCTGAATATAAATCGGGATATTAGGAGAAAACTCAATTTCCATTTCTCCCCTCCTCAGTATTAGTGTACTAGATGAATAATACACTAATACTGATTGTGTGTAAATGATAATTTTTCCAAACTATATATAATAAATAAAAGATGATATCTGAAAGAAATACGGCCAAAAACCAGTTCTTAAACTCATTACTAAAAACAAAATCCCATAACAAACATTAAATGTCGTTTATGGAAATTTGTTAACGTACGGTAAAACCCAGTTTTTTAACTTAGAAATTCCTTAGCATACGTAGTTCGCGTTTAGTTGGCGAGACCTCATTATTAACTCGCCTATTAATTTAAATGTAGTTCTGTTAATCTCGAAATACACTTTCAACTTACCAACTCTGAACTTTATTTTCATCTGCCCCACTCTCTTTTTTGATTTGATAAATCATTTTAGTTAATCGGACACGTAAATATAATTCTTAAGCTGTTGGAGTGTTTTTTATGTAAAAGTAGCAATTGTTCATAAAAACCAAAATAACAGTGTTTTGAATGTATACTTTTTTGGATATTTATTCGAAATATGAAGAAATGTTATAAACACAGTGATTGAAATAAAACCAAAGTAAACTTTTGAATAAAAGTTTACTTTGGTTTTATTGTATTATTACTGGCTAAGTAGTTTAGAGTTTCTTGTCCTATGTTCAAAAAGTAGATACTTCTATTCCTATCATTGTTTTAGGACAAGAAGGTGGGTACTTTTTTATAAAGGAGTTGCTTCAGTTATATATAACTACGTGTATCATTAGCATGATTTTCAATATCTGTATTACTAATCTAATATGTATAAAAAAAGAGGATATATGCTGTATATTGAACATAATACCCTCTTCTTAGTTTAGTCCATTTAAACGGAATTCTGAGACTCTATTTTTATTTTAGAAAGGACAGCATAACTTTCTCTGTTTCTTCTTTACTTAAATCACCTGCAATAATAAAGACTTGAAAAGCGCTATTCTTTCCTTTTGCAGGAACAATCATTTGCATTACTTTATAGGTTTCCTCTGTATCAAGACTTTCAACTAAGGTTATTTTTGTACCTTCTAATTCATAATTTGTTACCTTTTCATTATAATCCGCTTTTTTATTCGAGAATTCTATTCCTTCAGCAGTAACTGCAGATTGGTGCACAATATATACATTATCTTTACTTTCATTTTGATATTCATAAATAAAATCGGGATTCATTTTTCCAGTAGTCATCGGTGTATTAACACCTTCTCCAGTTAATTTAAACCCTTTTACCACATAACTTGGGGTGTTAATTGGAAAATCAACATATTTCTGTGCTTCCTTTTTAGTTAATCTAAAATGCGAATGAATTTTCTCTCTAAATGGTCCAATTTCTTCACTGTTTTTCTCATATTTTTTTTCCTCTTCTGGGTCTAACTTTTCAGGACTTCCTACTTGCCTTACTTTTTTATCTAAAATATGTGCTTCTGTTTCCAATGTAATGAATCGATCAAATTCTTCTTTCGTAAACAGATTCCTCGCCACTCCAATCTCTGTAAGTAAAGTATTATAGTCTCCTTCGGAAACAAAAAATTCTGCTTCTGCTTGTTCTTTTGTACCAATCATTTTTTCTACAATTCGCTGTATAGGAGCATCTGTTCGTGTTTTTAATTCTTTCATATTATTTTTCACTTCTAATTGTTGTTTCTCAGGGTTAGTCGGCTGATCAGCACGGGCGTTTAATAAGGATACAGATGATACTGCAATCACTGCCACAGCCCCTATCGCAGACCAACGATATGATTTTTTTTGGAATTTTTTAATCATTAGAATTCTCCTTTTTAACGCTCTCTTGTTTTTACTAAAATTTGCTATACTTGGTACTCGATAATAACTTGAGTAGTGTTCCAATAGACTAATAATAGTATGTCCATACGCAATTTGTTCCTCTGAATCTATACATGTAAGAGCTAATGCATCGCATGCTAGTTCTTGATCTTCCCGCATACATGAGTAGGCATACCATAGAATGGGATTAAACCAATTTAAAATGAGTAACCCATGCATAAGCCAATTTACACCAACATCTCTTCGCTTGATATGAGCTAATTCATGATAAAAAATATATCGTAATTGTTGTTCATCTAAAATCTTCATATGTACACTGGATAACAACAACTTGGGGCGAATAAATCCGAACACCGTTGGACTGGAAACCTTTCCAGATACAAATAGAGGGATATTCCGTTGAATAGACATAGATTGCTTACACTTTTCAAAAATCTGGACAATCTTCTCATCTGTAATAACAGGTTGTTTTTTTATGTAAAGTAATAATCGCCTGTTCATTATAAAAGTAGCAACACTTAGAAGGATAACGCCAGTAAGCCAAATATACATACAGATTGTATAGAATGAAATTGTCTCATCTTCCTGCTTTTCATTAATACCTGCTTGTGTCTTGTTTGCCTGAACAGTTTTTGTTGAACTTGAGGTATAAGTATCTTCTTTTGTGTGAACCTTTGTATCGTCTATACCTTTTAATTCTTGCGTACTCTCTTTTGTAAGAAACTTAGCTACAGCATTTCCCCTAGAAATGAATGCATCATCATTCTTGTAAGTAAGAACAGAATAGATACTATAGGAACTATCTGGCGACCAAGGTAATACAAGTCTTATAATTAATATGATCCATAGCATATATTGCCAACGTGGAGTTAACTTATTTCTAAACAAGACCTTAATACACAAGATTAGTCCCACTAATATACTAGCCATAATAGAAGTCTCAATCATCCAATCAAAAAAAGCAGGTAGATAGATATTTATAAATTTTTCTATCACTATAATCTATCCTTCCTCTGATTTTCCTCAGTTTTCTCATCCAGAATACGTTTAAGTTCGTTAATATCTTCTGATGACAGCTTCTCTTCTTTTAAGAAATTTACAAGTAAAGGTTTAAATGCTGCACCATAGAAACGTTTAAGTAAAGATTTCGTTTCTACTTGTAAATAACTATCTTGCGATACCAAAGGATAATAAGAGTACAAACGCCCTTTATCTTGATGATAAGCCACTGCTTCTTTGTGAACTAATCGATTAATCAACGTTCGAATCGTTTTCGGTTTCCAATCCATTTTTACCTCCAACGCTTCAATTACTTCATTTGCCGTTTGTGGAGAGTTTGACCACAATACTTTCATTACTTCTAATTCAGCTTCCGAAATTTTAGGTAATTCTTTCATAAGTTTAAATTACATCCTCCTTTGATTACATTTGTAATCCACATTTGAATATTACACTTGTAATCTCGTGTTGTCAACCGTATTTAATGTTTGTAGAATCCTCTCCTATGCCCATTAACATAAATTTAGACTATCATTATCTCCTAATGAGACAAGAAAGTGGATACTATTTTTAAGCGATAGCATCTGTGAAATTTAATTATATTACATTAATAAATATTATATATATGCACGTATACTGGTACTATTTTAATTAAAAACTTGTATTAAAAAAGACAAGTACTTTAATTTATAAGTAATTGTCTTTTTGTTAAAAGGTAGTTATTTCTAATAATAAATCCAACAATATAATTAACTCTTTAAATTTAACTGTTAAGCAGACTTAAAAATTGACCTATTTTAATAGCAATGTGAGAACCACTCTCCACCATCGAATTAATATCCGTTAGGGATTCTTTTGCTCTTCTAAGAAGAGATGGTTTTGGTGACTGCCCCTCTTCAATATTTTGCGCTACTTCTCCAACAAAGTCTATAGCATCTTCTTGAATTACAAATTTCCTCTGTATGTTTAGTGTTATACACTGCACACTTTATGTTTTTATTCAGTCCCTGTCCCAATAGGATATTTTATATATGAATTTTGAGATGACCATTAAGCATTTTTATTTGTTTTAATTGATAATTTGATTTTGTTCACATGTGGATATATTGCTGGATTAGAGCCCACACATCTAGTGAAATCTGCAGTTCCTGCAGAAAGGGCACCTGGAATAGCACCAGGTAGAGCACCATAAGTAGCTGGTGTAGCATATGGTGCTAAAATTTTAGCCATCGTAATTTTAGCTACTTCCATACATTTATCTAGTGAGTTTTGTACAGTGGAGGCAATGCTTTGAGGAACTTTAACTTCAAGATAGACACGATAAAGTCTCCTTCTACAAATTAAACCTTTACAGTGAGGGTAATGGAAGGAAGTAATAGTTTTAGTTAATGTGGCCTCCTGGCGATGTATGTTATCGTCTATTTCAGGGGAAAAGGAAAAATATTCTCCTGAATATAATTCTGAATCTTCATCTAACTCGAACACTTCATTAAATTCTCGATTAAGCGTGGGTTCATAGCATACGGGTAAATCTCCGGAATATTGAGGATATTGAGGATATTGAGGATATTGAGGATATTTGGGATATAACTGATTTTGTGTCATACTCTTATTTAACCATTGGTAGTTATAAACATTAGAATTCATCATTTTCACCCTTTATAAAATTATTAAAGACTTTATATTTCTTGATACTCTATGTGAAATTTTTTATGTTCGTTCAGTAAACACGAGCCTAAATTAATAATTTATCTTTTTATAAATGAATAGTTTATTAACCTGAGGGAGGATATATAAATTTAGATTGGAGTAGGCATTGCAGCATGGAAATATTCTAATAGTTCGTCAAGTGAAAACAATAAAAAGAGCTTAGAAACCATAATCTATAAGGATTCTAAGTTCTTTTTTGTTATAGTAAATATACAGTTACTAGTAGTTTATTACCGATTTTAGGAAGTGTATAAATTACAATTTCCTTATTACTCCCTCATTAATTCCAGTCATATAATCTCCATACATATTCCTTGCGAAAAGCTCGTTTTGTACTCCTAATTCCCATTTTTCGTTTGTAGCAGCTGCAAGATAAATAAACATATCTTTAACATGTAATTCAATCTTCTTCTTATCATAATTTTCATAATTACTGAAGGAACTTATATACCTACAATACATCTCAAACAAGTGAGTTTCATCAAAATAAGTATCTCCTATGACACTGTAAATATGATCATTTCCAAAAAGGAACTCTGTCATTTTCGATATTAGGTCAAACTGATGCTTCTCTAGTACAAACCATTCTGCATCAAGGTGCTTAGGTTTTTCTGGTTCTGATTTATCATAACGAACTGCAGATGCAAGTTTAGAAATATAGCTCCCTGTTATCACCACTAGCATATCTGCTAATTGTAATCCAACAAACTCTTTAGAATCCTTGTCTTCCCTTATCTTGCCAAATCCAATACTCTCAAATGGCTTAGAAGGTATTCCTTGATCTAGAATTAGTGTGGATTGCTCTGGTTGCCATATACCGTTTAATTTATTCTCGCTTAGCCATAAATCAACATCAGAGCTTACCTTTTCCCAGTCAAATGATACTTTTTCAAATACTACATCACTAGCTAATTTCTTCCCATTCCCAATGTCTTTTATCATTTTTTTGTAATATGCTATTTGGTTTCTCATTCTAGAAATATTTTTATGTTTTGCAACAAACTCTTTCAAATCTTTTTGGATAGAGTATAGTATTTCATTGATTGTTTTTTCTGGATCAAAAAGATTTCTAATAACCTCTTCAGACGCTTCTAATTCACAATACTTTGTGAGACTGTATTTAAACAAAATAGCGGAATCGATAAATCTTTTTGCTTCCATTTGGAGAATCCAGTGTGTAAGCCTAGCATCAATAACCATTGACATTTTATTTACTGAAAATAGTAAGTTAGAGACATTCGCATCTAGTAGCATGTTAAATAAATTTAAATAAAAACTACTATTTACTTCTTTCATACTTGCTACACCGAAATTGAAGTTTCCTTTTAGAATGTCAATTCCTTTTAGCTCTTTCACAACTTTATTTTTTTGTCCGTTTCTATAGTTTTCAACCAGTTCCAGATATTTTTTGTTAACATTCTCTAGGGAATCTTCTGGAATATAAAGTACATCAGCTACATAAGAACGCATTAAATCATCACCGAGATTTATTCTTCTATCGTCACGGTATGTATTTGGAATTCTGATTGTTTCTTGTGGTCCTTTTTCATCAATAAAGACTTGTCCCATTGTTAATCATCCTCTCTTCTACTTCAGTCACTTAATTTTAACTACTGCTTTAATGCATTGATAATAGATAAATAGTACACTCTAAAATTACTATTTAACGCTTTTTCTTAATGTTAGTATCTATTAATATATTATATATACGATATATGTGTTTTGTATGGAGTTACTGTAAATTTTTTGGGAAGTTTTCACAAAAGTTATCTATATAAAGAAGATCTTAAGTCTAATTTTTAAGATTATGCTTATAGCTCAAAAAAGATAAAAACCCTCCTATTCATAGGAGGGTTTTTATCTTTCATATAAGTGAATCCGATTTTATGATTTTAAAAATGAATGTCGTCTGTTATACCCCTATAACGCTGACTTTATTATTATACTAATGTATATAACGGAAATCAATATTATAGTAATAGGTAGATTCCCCCTGCTCTAATTCATTTTAATACATACAATATTACTAAAATAATATACAAATATATATATATATATATATATATATATATATATAGTTTTAATTATTATATACTTATACAAGTGATTTAGCCCTTTTTTAAGAGTTGAAATTACGTTATATATAAGGAGTGGTTTTAATGAAGAACAAATTTACGCGTATAATCATGTTAATGGTGGTAATGGCTTTATCAGTTACAGCACTTGCAGCATGTGGAAATAATCGTAATCCTGAAGAAGTTGCTACAGCGTATTTCGAAAATGCAAAAGAAGGAAATGTAAAAGATTTTGGAGAGTTATTTACTCCTGAAGCGAAGAAAATCGTTGCTTTTGTGGGCGGAAATGCAGATTTAATGAAATCAGTGAGCAAGGATCTTAAAAGCTATATAATCCGAAAAGTCGAAGAGAAAAATGAAATTGCTACAGTAACTGTTGATGCTGTATATAAGGATAATCCTAAAAAGGTAATCGTAATTGAATTAGAGAAAACGGATGATGGTTGGAAAATTAGTAAATCATAAAAAAACGGTCTAGAATTCTAGGCCGTTTTTTTGCTTCCTCAATCTTCTTCTTCAAAATCACGTAGACTAGCAAGCAATTCTGTAAACGTTGAGCAAACAGGATATATTGCTTCTTCTATGTTTTCCTCCTCATGTTCCCAAAATACTACTGTTGGCGATTCAGGATTGCTACGGTAATCAAAACATAGATGATTCCCAAATGAATCCTTGCCAAAAGGATATACTTTATTTGCTAATCTATCTTTTATATCATCATAAACTTGAATGATTGAATTTCTACTTTCTAAATCAAAAGTTAAAAGCTTACTAAATACATTCTCATCCTGTCCAGGTACATCAAATATTTTTGGTCTTGGATAGCCACTATCATATTTTTTTACACATTCTACAAAATCCATAGGGAACTTTACGTTGAAATATTGTTCTACTTTCTGAATGTTTTCATCTGTAATTTCTTTTTTATTTACTCCAATCCAAGTAACGTTGCTCATATATACTCCTCCTTACTTATCGCTGTCTTTTCCCCAAATTTTATATCCACCAGTGTGACCTGTTTTCCTATGTGTTTCATAATCAACAAGTTGCATTCGTCCTGGTTCTTGATGATGATGCCATGTATAATTTTCTGGTACCTCGCCTAGCTTAAATAACTCTATTTCTTCTTCTGTGAATTTTGCAGCTAACTTAGGGTCTTTCATTATTTGTTCGTATAATGCTTTACTACATATTCTATCATGTGTTGGTCTAGATTTTTTAAAATCAGCTTCTTTTAATTTAACTTCAGAAAGAGCTTTAAAAATAGGGAAACCATCTAAATCATACCGAATGCCTGTAACAGGATGTTTGTCCCCCGCTAACTCACCCAACCTTAATCTTATTGTTTTCGGACCATTTGGCCCCTCATAAGTATATGGAGCTGCTTTCTGCAAGTACTTTTGAATACTTCCGACTCCCTCATATGAAAGGTGATTTCCAGCTTTAAATTCATAGTTATTTAATATGTGTAATGCATTTCTGTATGCCGGAGAATTAGTCACAAGTGATTTCCCTTTAGTAAACCCTGTAATAGCAGCTCCCTTCCCTACTTGTCCTGCTTTACTAAGACCCTTATCACCTAGAAGCCCGAGCCCTAACGTTGCTATGCCATAAGCTACATAATGCTCTCTACTTTCCATATCTCCATACCAAAGATTATTTACAAATGAATCTGATAGAGCATTCAATGCAACAGGAATAGTTTCCTCATAATTTACAATCGCATCTCGCATATCCAACCAGGTTTCTTTATCACCTAAGGATATCAGTCCTTCCCACGCATCCACTGCACCATCTACAAACCCAGTAGAAATACCAGTCCACGCAGCATTTATATCCTTTTTATTAAAAAATGGCTCTTCCGATTTTGGAGGGATTTTTTCACACATAGCTCCTTCTTGAATATCAGAGTCAACTAAATTTCCGCCATACAATTCATCTGCTTCTCGGAATTTAACAGCTGCACGCTCTAATTCTACTGCGATTTTATCTAATTCTTGCAAAATGTTAAACATCATTGGCTTCGCTTCATTAAACATCTAATAGAAACGATCACTGCTTGCTCCACTCCACTGGGAAGCTATATATTCAGTTTGAGAGTATAAATCTTTATGTATATATTCTAATGATGATCTCGTATTTCTTACGGTTTTAGCAGCTTGTTCTAATTGTTCCGGTGTTACCTTAATTTGTGTGCTCATTCCATCCCTTCTTTGCATATATATTATGAAAATTATAACATATCTAATATCGATACTATTTTATCTTTTAAATATTGCTAATCAAATAATTTTCTAGTTTTTATTTTTAATATATATGGTTTTATTTGTAGTTAAGTAGTCTGTTATTTTTTCTTTTTATTTATAGTATAATGAAACAAAGAGACGAGTCTCCTTTAGGCTATTTACATATGAAAAACTCCCAATAATGTTTTTGGGAGTTTTTCATATATGCTTTAAATGGAAGTATGATCAGCTTGTATATTGACCAAAAAATAAAAATATGGTATGTTTACTGTAGATTAGATATATATTGAAAGCAAATCCAATATATATTAAGTATAGTACTTAACTGAATTGCATAAACTAAAAAAGACGAGATGCGTCAACATCCCGTCCCATAACTGCTACTGTCAAGGTGGCTGTTATTATGCATTATCTTTTTCTTTTAGACCCACGCTTGTACTTTGGTCGGTGAAGCGCGGGTTTTTTGTTGTCTTTTTTTTCGAATTGCTTTTTCAGTGCGTATGCTGAAACCTCACGCACAACTGCTTTTGCAATTTCTTTTAAAAGTTCAAACAAAAATTCCATGTTATATCACCCCCTTTCCTTCCAAATGGAAAGAAGGGATAATAACAAGCCCACCTTCACACGATATACAGTTATACTTCTATTTTATCATATTCCTATTCATTTAAATAGAGAATCCACAATGATACATTCATTTTCTAATAATCTAGTTTACTATAATTAAAATATGTTTACTTGAAGGTTTTTACACTTACCCTTAAATTTAATTAGAAACAGTAATTGTTTTTTGAATTTTATAATATTTATTTATCAAGTTTTATTGATTTAAAACACCTGTGGTATATGTTACCATTTTATTAACCTATTAGTTACATTATTCTAATAAGTTAATAAAATAATAAGGGGGATTATTTATGTCAAAGTCAAAAATTAAAAAGATAGTTGGGGCGCTAAGTTTAACATCTGCATTACTTATTTCTGCAATGCCGGCAAGTGCTGGTTCAGGATTAATATGGGTTAGAGACAAATACCCTAATGCATATGAATTCGATTATAATGGCGCTAAGGGGACAGTTAAAATTTTTTACAGAGATAAAAAAGGGAATACTAAAACAAAGATAGAAAAATGCTATATGGATAACAACACATGTTATGTACCAGATAAATGATAAAAAAAGCACTCAATTCGAGTGCTTTTTTTACCTTGAATAAAATCGTCTTAAATTTTTTATCGCTCCCTCCACAATTATCCATATATAGCATATATGTTACTTTTTTTGTATTTTAAGAGAATTTTTTCAGGACACACTCAAAAAAAGGGCCTTCAAATTCGTTTATAAAGAACATCGGTTATGTAGGTAATGCAATAAGATTCGATAGTTAAAAAGCTCCTTAAAAACAAAAACAGACCCCTTATAACGTTTTTTCGTTTTTCAGGGATCTATTCTCTCTAGAATTCTATTCTTCTATTTCTTCTTTTACTTCTGCGGATAAAATGTCTTCAGCAAACTTCTTGTAGCCATTATACCCTTTCTTTGCAGCCTTTTTCTTTATTGCTTCTACCACCTTTTCATCAAGATAGAGACTTAAATGCTGCTTTTTTTCTTTTGATTCCTCTTTTGATTTGTTTTCAATTTTTTCTTTGAAAACTTCCAAATCCTTTTTTAAGTACAATCGTTCAGTAGATTTCCCTTTAGCAATCTCTTTAAAGGGCAATATCCCTTCTTTAGCGGCATTATGAACGTAAGTCTTAGACTTATTTAGAAATTCAGCTGCTTCTTTTAATGTTAAAGAGTCTTTGTATAATTCCTCTAACTTTTTTACATCCTCTTGCTCAAAGCGATATCCGCCATCTGCTTTCCAGGTAGCCAGATTGATAGGTTCGATTTGTTTATACTTAATTAAATAGCCTAATTGATTTTTTGTTAAACCTACCCTATCGCATACCTCTTCTAAAGATAAATAGTCCATTTCTCACCTCGTCCGAAACTTTCATTCTAGCTGTTGTTTAAATTTTCTTAGTTGATACTTTGTTAAACCTGTTTCTTTTACTACATCTGTAATTGAGTACTCCTTATACTGCAGATACTTAAATGGATTCTCCATATAACGTTCTCGTACCTTATTAAATGTACTCTTTTTCGATAAAGAATTCAATTGCTCTCCTTTCTCTCGGATGGAATCAAAAATGGGACAACCTTTACAATGTTTGTAGTTTCTCTGTTTTGCCTGTTCTTGCTCATCTGTACAATTCACTGATAGGTTGTTCAGAGGGCAAATTGAACAATGGGTATCTTCTAAATTATGGATTTCTTGTAAAATTTTCAGACGAAGACTAGTCAAAAAAATCTCCTCCTACCGCATTTGGATTGAAATGTACAAAAAAATCAATTAAACATTTCCATTATACATTACCTAAACAGAAACGTTAAATAATAAGGTAAAAATATATATTTAAACATTTCATTCTATACCACAATAAATAATGCGTTTATTGTGGTATAATAAGAATCATAAAAATTTACATAAAATATATGTTTGTCTTTTCATTCTAATAAAAGGTGAGTGTAAATTTGAATATTATAAATTACGAACATAGTAATCAACTTGTAAAATCCAAATCGGATTTTTTTGATAGCAGTCATTTCGAAAAAATTATGGGCATGGGCATTCGAAATATTGACTATTCCCAATTAAGCGAAGAATCATTAGTTTATTTATTTTTGCACGATGAGCCTTCTTTAACGAAAAAAAGAAGTGAGCGAACAAAAAAACTTTATCTGCATGACCTTTCTCATTTTCTTCGTTATATAAAAGAAACAATCGGAACCATTAAGGAGTTATCCCATAATGAGGTGGAAATCTACTTCTATCAACTAAGCAAGAAGTATGCGGCCACCACATTACGTCGAAAGAAAACTGTGGTTCAGCAGTTCTTAAAATATGTGTATGATAACAATGGACTCTCTGACAACTTTAGTACTCGCCTCAAAAAAGTATCTGTAAAAAAAGAAGAGTTAGTCAATCGTGATCTCTTTCCGGAAGAAGTGAATGAAATTCTAGATACATTGAAGAAAACAAATTTCTTTATGTATTCCTTGTTTTTCCTTCTTACAACTACTGGACTCCGGATTGAGGAAGTGGCAAATGCAAAGTGGGCTGATCTTGTATTCCACCCTTCTTTAAATGTTTATCTCCTACGTGTGGTCGGAAAAGGAAATAAAACGAGAGAAGTTCGTATCTTTGAAGATGTACTCAACGATCTCTGTCGTCTTCGTCAATTACGAAAACAGATAAGTGAATTAGATCCGTCTAGCTCATCTGCCTTTCTACCAAAAGCGGACGGTTCTCATTATAGAGCCGACTACTTATCGAAATATGTAGCAGAAAAAATTGAAGAAACTAATTTATCATTTCTGCGTTACCGAAAAGATAGAATAACTCCCCATACCTGTAGACACTTCTTCGCCAATCATTTGATGGGAAAAGGAGTCGAACTTAAGAAAATACGGGACTATTTAGGACATGAGTCTATTATGACGACGGAACGTTATTTAAGAGAACGTACAAGACGCCAAAACTTGGCCACAATAGATATCGGCAATTCATTATTTTAGTAAGTATATATAATAGGAAGAAACTCGATTCAACATTTCAGTTTCTTACTATTTTTTGCTCATAGAATGCTAAATATTGCTCTTTCATCATAACGTTTTAACTAATTATTACAAGTTACTTTAAATTATGACTTATTATTAGTTATCGGGACACAATTTATCCTTTCTGTTTTAAACTAACGTTATAATTCAGAAAGGAAAAGGTGATATGTCCCATCTAAGCAAGCGACTTGCTGAATTGCGAAAAAAACAAGGATATACCTAATCCGATATATCACATCGCCTAAACATTGCTGCACTACTTATGCAAATTGTGAATGTGGAAAAGCTGATCCTGATGCAGATTCGATAATGCGGATTACAGAGTTGCATAATATCACTATAGATGAATTATTTGGAAGAAATAATCCTCTAGAAAGTATATTAGAATCCATTAAAGTAGCATTAGCAGATCTACCTGCTGAAAAGCAACAAGAAGCGCTAGATGTTCTTATCGATTATACATATTTCATTAAAAAGCACTTTATTAAATGATATTTGTAGTACTTAAAACATCA
This sequence comes from Bacillus sp. FSL W8-0640, assembly GCF_038007725.1. Lineage (NCBI taxonomy): Bacteria > Bacillati > Bacillota > Bacilli > Caryophanales > Bacillaceae > Bacillus > Bacillus sp. FSL W8-0640. Next base: position 409,319 of record NZ_JBBOXT010000002.1, on the reverse strand, counting down.
AACTTATAATGCGAACAATCTTACTTACTATAATTCCATCTTTATAATGACAGAGATCGATTTCGTCTCTTGTCTGCATAGCTTCTATTAAAATTTGGTTTTGCATTGTTGGGGAATAATGAATAGCCATACACGGGAATATTCTAATAAACAAGAACGTTCGTTCTTGTTATATTCCTACCCAACCTATATAATCAAGTCATTTCACGAAAGTACGTTCGTTTTTTAGGGGGGAATTATGTATATTTTTTTAAATGTAATTTTTATATATAGAATAATAGATTTTTCGTGCTAAAATGAATGTGATATGAAATAGTGCTGATATATTTACCACTGTAAAAGTAGAATTAGTAGAATCATGTTGTTTTAATACAAAGAAAAAGACATCTATATAGATGTCTTTTTCTTTGTATTGTACTAAGGAGAATGCCCTTATTTAACTAATTGCTGTTGAATCTCCTTAATTAAAAGTTTAGCCCCTTCAGGACTGAGAACGATTTGCCCATTTGCTAATGATATATTTTTTTCTGAAATATCACCAGTTATTGCACAAGCATCATAAGATTTATATTTTTGTAAAATAATCTTTTCATCTTCTACAAATATTTCTATAGGATCTTTTTCTGCAATTCCTAACGTTGTTCTTAACTCTTTCGGAAGAACAATTCGCCCTAATTCATCTACTTTTCTTGTGATACCTGTTGATTTCATGTTTATACCACCTTTTATTTTTTACATTTCTAGCTACTATCTGCATGTCATACTACAATTATATATCTATGCATAAGTAAAAGGATGTTCAGTATGACTAAGAAGAAGCAGTATAAGGTAGTGAATAGAACACAAGTATCTACAACATTAGCCAATGATTTGAATGAAATAAAAGAAGAAAAAGGATTTAATAGTAGTGAATTAGCAGGACATATTTTAACTAAGCTTAATAATGAGAAAAGATAAATACAAGGAAGAGCCGTAATGGTGTATCTACTTCCATTTTAATTGAAATTTCACCTAAATACAGTAACACTTTTAATAAGTAAGGGAGCGATTACTGTTGAAAATGACAAAAGGAGATGCAATACTCCGTTTGCTGGCAGAAATTAAATTAGAGCTGAAGGAAACAAAAGAAGCGATTGAAAAATTAGATGAGAGATTAGAGAAAATAGAAAAGCAAACACTTTCAATAGATTCATCTAAACCTACTCTAAATACTCGAAAAGAAAAAGATTGGAAATATCCTTCTAAGATGAAATAAATTAGAGGAATATTTTTCACTTTAGAATATATGGAAACAAGCAGAACATCTAGAATTACTTTTCATTATTTAATTAAGATGTTACAATATAGATTGTACGATGAACATGATTTTCTTTCTTACTACCATACAGAAATTGTCCCTTGGCTCTTGCTAGTGGGCTTTTTCTATGCACAATATTAATTGCAGCATAAGTATACACACGTTATAATAGTCACCTAATTACATATGAAGAGGTGCAAAAAATGAATAAGACATAATTAACAAAAGTAGTAGCAGAAAAAGCAGAGCTTACACAAAAGGATGCAGCTGCAGCAACACAAGCTGTTTTAGATACAATAACAAATGCGCTAGCAAATGGGGAAAAAGTACAAATTCTTGGTTTTGGTACATTTGAAGTACGTGAAAGATCTGCACGTACAGGACGTAACCCACAAACAGGTGAAGAAATGCAAATCGCCGCTTCAAAGGCACCTGCTTTTAAAGCTGGAAAAGAATTAAAAGCAGCAGTGAAATAATTATACATAATCAAAGGGGTTTGATATTCATATCAACCCTTTTTAATATCGTTGTTGGGATATTGCCACACATCCATCAACTTAAGAAATTGGTAGTTCCCCAAACCGAAAAACAGATAGAATCCAAAAAACACAATGAATTCTATCTGTTTTTTATTTTTTTACATAAAGAACATTAAGACTGCTTATACTCTTATAAGTCAGATGGTTTACTAAAACATAATAATAACAAAAATAAAAACTTTTTTTATTTAATTAAAATACAAATACTTTTGATGAGTTTTCCTCTAATAAACTAGAATTATAATTAGGTGCTAGTACGATGTTTGTATATGTTCCTGTACCCGAAAGGTACTTGTACCTATGTTTTAACCCTGATGGAATAAAAACAGATGCTGGACTTTCAATTATTTGTAATTCTCCTTCAATTTCCACTTCACAAATGAGACCAGTACCATCTATTCTATTCCCCCAAAAAATAAAGGCACTATCACAGTGGTGTGCATGAGTATCTACATGTCCTTCTAAGTTCTCATCCATATGGGCGTCGTAAAATACACGCTGTATTACATAAAATGAAGCACGTTCATCAGTTCTATAATCCATCTGTACCCAACGCTCTCCTGGACCATCACGATGATATAAAAGCTCAGATGCTCCTTTTACAAATGGTTTACTAACTCGGAGAGACTTTGAAAGCCGAGGCCCTTTTCTTTCTATACGTTTTTGTTGTATGTTCCTTACTCTTCCTAACATTTCAGGTTGAATACCCTCGTATGCTGAGTAATTTTGCTGAACAGCTTTTACATGATAGGATGCAGTATGAGTAAATATATTCTTTCCAATAATCGGTCTCCAATGATCTACTTGACAACCAGTAGCTAATTGGAGAGACTGCGTTAATTCAGGAATCATCTGTAGTTTAAAGCTCTGTAGATTACGCTTTTGAGATAAAAATACTGATAAATTTAGCAAATCAACAATCCCAGCGCGTTCACCTATTCCACACAATGTAGCATCAATGACAGTTGCTCCCGAATCGATTGCAGCAAGAGCATTTGCCAGGGCTAATCCTAAATCATTATGAAGATGAACTTCAATCTCACAAGGGAATGTCTCAACAGATTTCTTCACGATTGTCGCACACTGACCTGGCTCCCAAATTCCTACAGTGTCAGCTAAACTGATTCGATCTGCTCCAGCTATATGTGCAATCTGTCCAATGTAAGCGATATCTTCCCATTCCGTTCGTGAAGCATCTTCAATAGTAAAACGGATTTTCATTCCTAAAGATTTTGCTTCTTCAATAGCTTGCTTCACCTGATTAATAACATAATCTTTTGATCGATTAGTGTATTTTGTTTGTAAAGAAATAGGATTAATAGACGCCCAGATTCCTATCCAATCGGCACCAGCACGATAAACCGCATGAACTTCTTCTTTTTTCGCCCGAGCATGCATAAGTATTTCGGCGTTTTTTGCAGATGCTGCAACTTCTCGGCAAATCTCCTCTTCTTCTTCAGAGATGCCAGGGTGCCCAACTTCAATAAGACTTACTCCAAAATCCTCTAACATGTGAAGTAATGTAATTTTGTCTTCCTTGGAGAAACGAATACCACATTGTTGTTCTCCCTCACGCAAGGTAGCATCTAATATTGTTAAACCCTTTTTCATTCCTGTTTGCCTTCTTTCGCTTCTATAAAGTTTAATGTTTGTTCGAATAGGATATTACGATTCTTTTCATAAACAGCCCAGTGTGTAGCATCAGGGATTACTACTTCTTTTTTTTGTTTTGTACTTGTTAATTTTGACATCATATTTCGGTCTGCAAATATGTCATCTTCCCCGTAAATGACAAGTAATGGAGTGGTAATCTTAGATACATCATATAGGGGCTGATTTTTCCAAATATAAAATAAATCTTCAAGTGGACCTACTGGTCGACGAATCGTTTGATTATTTTTCTTACTCATAGGATCTGAATCAATAAAAACTTGTTTTACTGCATCCATTGCTTCGTTTGTAACAATTTTTTTATTTCCCATCATCATATGCCAATGATGCATTCCTTTATCAAAGTCCACCATTTGATAAGCTGGTGCTTCAGGATTAAACTGATTAGGTTGTAGTGGGTTTTCGAAAGACTGTGTCATCATAGGAAGTGTGAACCCATGCATATATCCATATAAAATAAGTTTATTAATATCTTGAGAATGGGATATTGCATAATTCCCAGCCACAACACCTCCATATGACCATCCAACAATATGAATTTTTTTTACGTTTCTCTTCTTTTTAATCCAATTTACAATTTTTTCTAGATCCTTAGTTGCATCATTCAAATGAATAACCGGACGGTTTTGGACAGGAGGATCTGACATTTCTTTAGGACGAGAAGAACGACCAAACCCTCTGAAATCCATAGCCCAAGTATCATACCCTTTTCTGGCATACTCATCCATCCATGAAAATTTTGGTACATCAAATGCTTGAGCTGTAGGTACACTAAATGGTTCTAAAAATAAGATGATTTCATCAGATGTATACTGTTTTTTATTATTTAAGTTTTTATGAAGTAAAAATAAATTTTCTTCTCCTTGCTGAATTTCTAATTCTTGTTTTACCACTTTAGGAGTTTGATCATTTCGAGAAGTTTCTTTGATATTAGTACAACTAGACATAAGTATTATCAAAAAAAATCCTACTAAACTAATATGTTTCCATTTCATCTTCATTTAGAATATTCCTTTCATTTCATAGAAATGATAGCTATGATTCCAGCCGCAATAATTAATCCGGCTGGTAACCCTTTTGTAAATAATACGGCAATAAGAGTGCCTATTAAGACACCTAACAATATCGTAGGATTCATAGGTAGAACTCCTACACCTTTTCCTCCTATGTATGACACAGTAAAACCTGCTAGAATGGATCCTAATCCGATAGGAGAGGTAATTAATTTTATTACGTTTTCACTTGTAATCTTTCCAGATGTAATTGGTACTAAAAGGAATAGCATCAGAAAGAAAATCCCAATTGTAAAAGAATATTGTTGAATAAGATGTAATAAAGTTTTTTGTCCAACAGCAAGTAAAACTCCTAATAAACAAGCCGCACCAGCTAGCACATAATCCTTAACAAGTAGAGCGAGTGTAACAATAATCCCCAGTAACAAAAAAGGAAGCATATTCTCTTACCTCATCTATAATGTTGTATAATCCCAACTATCATTTTTAGGTACAGACACATGTACCATATTTTGACTTGCAAGGTTAATTTGTATTAAATTTGGACTTATTACAGGTTTTAAGTCTTCTCGATTTATTATAAATTTAAATGCTTCAAAGCTTGCTAGAATGCCTACGATATTCGCAACGGGAGACAGCACAGCCCATGGACGATTTTCTTGTACATAATTATTTGCCCATTTCTCATCCGCACCATGTTTGACGGAATGAAGAGCACGTCCATCTTTTAATTTATGAATTTTACTTTGCATTTCTGGTGTTAGCTCTTGTTGATAAGACGGATATCCTAACGCGATTTCATAAGGCGTAGAGTCAGGAGTTAAAGACATGACGCCACCTCTAAAGGGAGGTGTAACTGCAATCCAAATAGAAGGAATCCCTAATTTTTGAGCTGTACGATGGATAATTACTCTCGCTACTAAATTATCAGTTGCATCTATAATGACATCTGTATTCGTTAGAAATTCTAATGCATTGTCCTCGGTAACAAATTCTTTCGTTATCTCTATTTGTAATAATGGATTAATGTCTTGCAAAACTTCTAAAGCAACATCTGCCTTCGGCTGTCCTAATTTACTGTTGGAACTTAGCATTTGTCGATTGATATTGCTTGCTTCAAATACATCTTGATCAATAACATGTAAAGAACCCACACCCATTCGCGCCAATTGGATGAGTGTAATTCCTCCTACGCCCCCTGCTCCAACTACAGTAACTCTAGAATTTTTTAATTTCTCCTGCTCTGCTACAGAGATAACACCAATATTTCGCGTAAAACTTTCTTCATATATATTTTGCATATCATTATTTTTTGTTAACAAATTATATTCCTCCTTATAGTGTTTTATAATCCCATCCACCCTTTGGGACTTCTTTTACTTGAACCGGGATATGACTATCTAAATCCATTACAATGCCTTTAGGTGCTCTAGCTAGAGGTTCACGACCAGTTAAAACTTGTATTGCTTCATGAAAGCTAAATAATGACAATAGATGAGCACGCATTGGTGTGATAATCCAGCCTGCTTTTCCATCACAAAAATCTTGCGCCCACTGTTTTGGTGCACCTTTCTCAACAGAATACCAAGCTCGACTTTTCTTTATATCAGCAATCTGTTGTCTTAATTCTTGATTTGTTAATTTGCATCCGACACTTGAGATATTTAATGCTTCTTCATAAGGAATTCCGGTTGGAAAAAATGTAGAAACAAATCCTCTTGTTGGTGGGCTACCTGACATCCCCACACTTGGTATACCTAATTCTCTAGCTGTTCTATGTATAATAATTCTTGAGGGCATATCATCTACGGCTTCTACTACAATATCATGCCCTTTTATAAGCTCGCTTACATTATCTTCATCTACTCTTGTTTGTATAAAATTTGTTGATATATAGGGATGTATATCTTTTACAACCTGTTCTGCAACTTTTGCTTTTGGTTCACCTACCACACTAGAAAGCGCTAACATTTGTCTGTTAATATTAGAAACCTCAAATTCATCGGGATCAACACCAGTAATATGCCCTATTCCCATTCGCGAAAACAGAATTGCTTCATATCCACCTACTCCCCCTAGTCCAAAAATAATGACCTTCTTATTTCGAAGACATTCTTGTTCCTGTTCAGAATACACACCAATATTCTTCTTAACCATTTCCCAATAATATGAATCCATATCCATTTTGAAGTCTCCTTTATATGTAGTAACCATTTCAAAAAATAATTCCTGTATATAAAAATAGTCTAGAAGTATGTCGTATTTGTGTGCTATTTGTAAAAAAATTAAAAAACTTTCAATTCTTATTTTTTTAACAAATAAATATATCTCCATTTATTAAAGAACTAAATACATATAGCAATTTTTTTAGTTAACGGAAGGTGTCTTCCGTTAACTTATTATTTTAGGGATCACCATACATGCCCTATAAACAGTGCTAATTATGCTGTTACTCGGGGTTAAAATGAACAAGCCGGTTTTCACCCTTAACGTGGTGAAAACCGGCTATTTTTTATATCCAAATTCCTTTACTGTAAGGCAATCATGCTTCCAAAGTACAAGTAACGTCAGGTACTGGGGATACGTGATGTTGTATTGCTGAAGGACAATTCGGTATGGACGATTGATTTCACGGGAATAATCATAGATAGCGAAACAAAGTTGATTTTCAAGCTTTAAGTTATCATTAAGAGCCAAAATTATTAAATTATCTTTAAACATCTTTCACCCGTTAGGTTAGTAACACATTACTTTTATCGGTAATTATGTATGGAATCTAAAACAGCGTATCACTCAACAATTGTTCATGGATTTTCGATATATTTATTTACAGTGTTTTGAATGTATACTTTCGTTGTGTATTTTAGGAGATTTTGATTAAAGTCAATGATTAAGTGGAAATGAAAGTAGACTAATTTTTAAAAGTTTACTTTCAGTTTTATTAAAAAAGAATATGTAGAAATTACCGCATGCTCTTTTTGAGTTAATGGCAATATTACAACTTGTTTTTATTAGTTTGCTATGTTCATTTGTAAAACTCGTTTTCACTAAATGAACATTAAACATGTTTTATAATTTGTACCTTTTGAAGCGTTAGAATACTCCTAAAGAAATAAATAATTCTAATCATAAAAGCGAGTTAATATTAATTTGTTTTTGGCAGAGTTTTTGATAATTATAAATTCAACGTTTCTATTTTTGGGACGTTTCATTTATAGAAGATAAAAATAACATAATTTTCTCAATAAGGGATTTTATTCTTTTAATATGATTTTTTAACAATTCATGGTATATCTGTATTAAGGGGACCTTTTCGGTTGATTAGGGAGAAAGATTATAAAAATGGTATGGGAGGAACAAAAAATGTCATTGAAGAAGAAATTAGGTGTTGGAGTGGTTTCAGCCGCTCTTGGCTTATCTTTAATTGGTGGGGGAACATATGCATATTTTAGCGATCAAGTGGTGACAAATAATTCATTTGCTGCAGGTACATTGGATTTAGCTATGCAACCAACTACTTCACTTAACCTAGAAAATTTGAAACCCGGGGATAAAATATTAAAGAAATTCAACTTGACAAATAGTGGTACACTAGATATTAAAGATATCATGATGAAAATAGATTATTCTGTTAACGATTTAAAACAAAATAATAATACAGAAGATTTTGGTGAACATATTAAAATACAATTTCTTTGGGATTGGGATCCAGCAAAAAGTCCTGTATACGAAACAACTCTTGCAGAACTAAAATCACAAAGTCCAGAGATTGCTTCCAAGAAAGTGTTTCATTCCAAGTGGGCTGAAACAGGGGGATTAAAATCTGGAAAAATGGATTGGTTTTGGATGAAGTTTATATTTGAAGATAACGGAACGGATCAAAACGTGTTCCAAGGGGATAGTATTGCGTTAAAAATGGAGTTCCAAGCCAATCAAACAGAGGGAAAAGAAAGATAATCTTACAAAAATATTGTTGTGAAAATGTAAAACTGAGCTTGTAATTTTTATAATTTGTAAAATTGACCATCAAATATCCATATAAAAAACCAGTGATATCAGTACATGTGTATAATATCACTGGTTTTTTTGAGTTTAACATTTTGTATGTTTTGTAAAACTCATTTTCCTTTGTAATCTTTAAATATGTTCCAAAAGATGTACCTTTTCATAAACACAAATATCTTCTTCTCGTATCATATTAATATGATACGAGAAGAAGGAAGGAGATTTTTATAACCGATATATTTGTAATCGAATTAAATATTAACAAAGTAAGGCATTTAAAAAATGTTAGTATTCCACTCTCTAAAGAAACTAGAAAGCACTTAATTTTAACTGGTAAAAATGGTTCAGGTAAAACTTCATTACTAGAAGGTATCTTACAATACTTGGAGATATCAGAAAATAGCTCTATAACACAACTTAGTCGTAATCACGAATATATTGCTGTTCACAAAAACGCTTTAAATAATTTGAAAATAGAGTTGCAAAATAATCCTAATGATTCAGAGTTATTGATGAGAATTGAGGAACAGAAACGTTACATTCAAAATAACAGAGATAATATAGAAAAATATGAAGGCAAAGTAAAACTTTCATTTAATACACTTGTATATATGGATAAATATTATGAAAACAGTAAATATATCATTTCGTATTTCAATGCTAATAGAAATTCTCAAATGGATATTCCAAACGGTATTGAAAAAACATAGTTAACTCCAACCAAACAAATAAAAACAAATGCCAATAGTATCTTTTTAAAATACTTAGTAGATTTAAAGGCACAGCAAATGTTTGCACATCAAGCTGGATTGTCACCTCTCAATGAACTTAAAATTGATATGTTAGAAGACTTAGATACCTCTCGTCTGTCAAATTCCCTTGCTGCAAGCAAACCTGCTTGGGAGGTTGGGAAAATTCAAGGATATCATGCCTGGACAATTGGAACCTTAATTGGAGAAATGATTAAAAGAACCGACCCTAAACATCGGCCCGTAAAAGATTTCTTTCAAGAAGAAATAGCAGAACCACTAAAAGCAGAATTTTATATGGGTCTTCCTAAAGATATTTTTGAAGAGAAAATAACAACTATTGAAGGAATAAATCACCCCATTCAGTTACTTAAGGAGATGACAAAGCTACCTATAAAAATGTTACTTGGTTTTCTTAATAAAAAGTCATTAGTAGCTAGAAGTTTAGTAGATCCAAAAAAATTCGTAGCAAATGATAATTTTAATTATCGTCCTATTTTATCGATAGAATTCCCTTCAGGAAATGGTGTGGGACAAGTAAGAGCAATGGCAAAAATTTATGGGACTTTTGCTAGTGGTGCAAAAACTCTCGGATTAAGGGAAGAAACAATAAATGAATTAAGGAAAAGAGCTATCCCTCCGACATCAGGGTATTATGATCATGTGAATTGTATAAACATAGCCTATTCTTTGGGATTTTGGAAACACTTTTCAGATATGAAATTCGGGCGAAGCGAAAGCTCTTTTGATCACCCAGGCGCAGGAGGATCATTCTGTTTTGCCGATCCAGATGAAAAGTTAGGTTATGCTTATGCGATGAACAAACATGGATTTGGCATGGCCAATGAACCAAGAGAACTTGCACTAAGAAAAGCTTTATACAGTTTCCTCTGAAAAAATAAAAATACGTGAAAATAGTTAAGGATATTTTCATTTTGTACGGTTGTTGGCTATGAATAGTGGAATAAATATTAAGTATTCAACAGTTTAAATAGAACGAGTCATCTTTTTATTTTAAGAAAAAAGATGACTCGCTTTATGCTGAAATTTGCTTAGCGTATATTTTCGTTAAAATGTGGACGCGCCCCCAATCTGTAGTCGTATATTCGTTACTTCGAACAACAACATTCCCTACATAATAAAAAATAGATGACTCAATTAGTTTCATTTCTGAAACATTTTAAATCATCTATTTATCAATTCCAGTTTTGATTTCTTGTTGCTCTACATGAGTGAATTTCCTTGCCTCATACTTTTACATTTATTCATAGCTTTTTGTAAAAAATTAATTTGGAATCATAGCAGTTTAAGAATTACTGCTACCAATTATTAAAATCAGTGTAATTTTTATATACATTTTCTATAACATTATCTTGCCAGACATTTTTATATTCATCTCTATCCACTTTAACATTATATTCACTAATATCACCATTGGCATTTAACCATCCAGGATTTTCGAGAGCATGTTTGTAGGTAAACGTTCTTACCTGTTTCAATGTTTTAAATGTAATCGGAAAAGACTTTTTTTCCCCATCTTTGTAACCAAACACTCTATATGCCTTTTTTCGTCCACCAACAGTTTTAAAATATGGTTCTGTAAAACATTCTATTTGTTTGATATGAAGCTCCCACCTTTCTAAACGCCTTAAGTAATTAGTTTATATATTGGAAGAAAGATAAACAGCTACTGTAAGGTTGGACTACCAAAACAGCTCAGGGCTGTTTTTAATGTACTTCCGTATTCTTTTATTACTTTGTAGAAACTATTTTTCATCAGTTCAAATATTGAATAAATTGCACACTAATTATTTCTCTATTTGGCCATCTAGAATAGGTCTCTTTTATTATTATTGATAACGTTCTTAAAATTAGCTTCTCTTTAGCAATCTTTTTTCTCTGATGGTTTATGTTTTACTCTATAAGAGAGAGCGGTAACTTGTTGGGAATATTTAAAACCTTTTTCGGATTTTTCGGAAACCCATTTTGAAACAGGTCTTAGTAAACTATTTATGCTGACAATAAGAATGGTTCCCGTTATAGCTATAAGTAAGTAGCCACTACCTGCTAATGTTCCTACAGCAGCAGAACACCATAAGGTTGCTGCTGTATCCAGTCCTCGAACTGTCAATCCATCTTTCATAATAACTCCAGCACCTAAAAAACCAATCCCGCTTACAATTTGAGAAGCTATTCTTGTAGGGGTATTATCAGTTGGAGTGAGTACACTTAATAGTACAAAAAGTGCAGCACCAACGGAAACAAGTACATTTGTACGTAATCCAGCAATGCAATTATGCCATTGACGCTCTAATCCAATTATTGCTCCAACAAGTATTGCTACAAGTAACCTGAGTAGAATGTCTAGTTCCATATTTCTGTCTCCTTAATTTCCATTCTTAATGATCCTCATACTCTAAATTGACTTGTTGTAATGGAATCACCTTTGTTTTTTTTATAATTTTATAGCCGAACCAAAATACAAGAAAAAGCAGTAAACCAATATAAGTAGCAAGTACTTCATACCAATCGACATGTGATCCTATAAAGACTGAATAATTCTGTCCTAAAATAATAATAGTACATATTACAAATGCCAAAATAGGACCGATAGGATACCACTTTGCTTGATACGGGAGCTTATTTAAATTCTTTTGTTGATGTAAAAAAGCCTGACGAAAACGATAATGGCTTATAGCAATCCCTAACCATGCAATAAATCCACAAAGTCCCGAAGCATTCAAAAGCCATATAAATGCTTGCCCTTCTCCAAATAAAGAAGCTGCAAACGCTACGATTGCCACAGTCGTTGTCATAAGTAAAGCATTAATAGGAACACCTTGTTTATTTACTTTTTTCAAGAAATCCGGAGCTTTCCCTTCTTTTGCCATTACCCATAACATTCGGGTTGCAACATACATTCCAGAATTACCAGCTGATAGAACAGATACCAAGATAACTGCATTCATAATAGAAGCTGCAAATGCGAATCCAATTTTTTCAAATACTAGTGTAAAGGGACTCATTGTAATATTACTAATGTCATTGTTAACTAGATTCGGATCTGTGTAGGGAACTATGACTCCAATTACGCAAATGGTAAGTATATAAAATAAAAGAATTCTCCAAAAGATTTGCCGCACAGCTTTTGGAATATGCTTTTCAGGATCTTTACTTTCTCCAGCTACAATTCCGACCATTTCTGTACCTTGAAAGGAAAATCCAGCAATCATAAACACACTAAGAATAGAAAGAAAACCTCCATGAAACGGTGCGTCTCCAATTGTTAGATTGTGAAATCCAATAGGATTCCCTTTGAAAATTCCGAATATTGTGGTTATTCCTAACATAATAAACACGACTATAGTAATAACTTTTACAAGTGAAAGCCAAAACTCCATTTCTCCATAATGTTTCACTGAAAGAATATTAATTCCAAACATAAACAGTATGAATAACGCACTCCAAAGAATAGATGGACTGTATGGAAACCAATATTTCATAAGAATAGCTCCTGATGAAATTTCAACTGCAAGAGTAATAGTCCAGCTAAACCAGTAATTCCAACCAATTGCAAAACCAAATGCAGGATCTACAAATTTAGAAGCATACGTACTAAAAGAACCCGATGTAGGCATATACGCTGCCATCTCTCCCAAGCTGGTCATCAACAGGTAAACAATACACCCCATCAACAAATAAGCTATAATTGATCCACCAGGTCCTGCTGCATGAATCGTATTTCCGCTTGCTATAAATAACCCAGTCCCAATGCTTCCGCCTATAGAAATCATTGTTAAATGTCTCATCCCTAATTCTCTTCTTAATTTAGAAGGTTGGGAATTAGAAGGGAAAGAAAAAAGTGGATTTTTCGTTTTTATGGGTGTCTCTTTCAAGTGTCTCATCCTTTTTGAATTATTTTCCAGAAAAAGAGTGTAAAAAAAGACACCAGAGTTCACCCAGTGTTTTTAAAAGTCACCATAGTATCCCCTCTCGAAACGCTTACGAGGTTAGCTGTCGGATTCGGGCCTTGAGAGTAGCCCTACCTTCATTTAAGAAGGATTCACCCCGAGTGCAATCGCACAAAATTTGGTTCCCCCGCTCCATATGGATTCAGCGAATAGTGATATGAATTTATGTACAATATATTACTCCTATGCCCTCTTGTTTGTAAACAAGAAAATTAACGTTTTTTCAGGGGTAGAATTTTCGCACTGTACACTCCATTTATAATTTGAATTCTTAAATTAAGTCACATACTAAAAAAAGTGAGAATTACAAGTATAGTAATACATGAAGAAGAGTTTGAATTAAATAAAAATAATAGACCTAATTTTTATTAGGTCTATTATTTGCTAGTGTCTTTACTACTTTTAATTACATGGACTACTGATAAGTGGGGTTATGGTAATTAAGTAGGTATTGTATAATTTAGAAAATATATATTAATCAAAGTTAGGAGGGAGTTCATGGGAAGAGAAGTATTATTTGATAATCAAAGTGTAATTTTAAAGTTAAGTGGGGTAACAGGGTTCTTTGCTTTAAAATTAAAATTAGAAATTCCTTATAATACTATTAAGAATGTATATGTGAATCATTTTGATGCTCCACAATGGATGCTCCGTATGCCTGGAATCTCAATTTCTGCACTTAACATTTTTGAAGGTAGTTTTAAATATGCTGATGAATGGTATTTTCTTTCTTATGAAAATAGAGTACCACTCGTAATGATTGAATTAGAAGGACATGAACAATATAAATATGTTTATTTTGAAATCAATGACCCTACTAAAGTAGCTTCGGATATTAGAAAGCATATAAGGGATTTGTAATTATTTTTTTGTATCTAAGAGAGTACTGCTTACGCTGATGTAATTTATTCAAACAAGTTAGATTAACTCTAGCTTGTTTTTTGTTTACAGGTATTACAACCTCTTTATTATTAGTATTTCCAATGTATACTTTTGTTTCTATTTTTGAGGATATCAGGGGGATCGGGATAAAGTTAATGTTTAAGGGGAAATGAAAGTAAACTAATGGCTAAAATTTTACTTTGGAGTTTCGAATCATTTATAATTAAATTGGTAATAAATTTCTCAATATAGATATACTTGTTAATTATGGTTCTAATGTTCAAAATTAACAGAAAATAGATTATAATAACAATATGATAGTTATCCTTTTGTTTACTCCTTGTGCTAAAGATAAGATTGTGTTCCCGATCTTATCTTTTTTCTTTGTAAATTTTTGATACAAAAAAGAATCCTTATAATAAGGATTCTGCAACAGGAATATTCTTTATTTTTCCTCGATATCATCTGGTATTAAATATTTAAAATCTGCACCCGGTGATGGAAGGTTGTTCTTTTCACCTTTCATCCTTACAAAGAGCAAAACCTCTCCTGACCATAATTTGTAGATTTATTATTCTCCTCCCTCTGTCTATTAACAATACTTAATTATAGCTCTGTAACCTTTTTTATTCATCTCGTGTTATTCTACGAATAGTTTAAGGTATAAGCACTTTTTATTTGATATTTAGTGCTGATTCACTGAAAACATATATTCTTTGTATGTTTTTCGTGTGGATAGAATAAGCCCCATCATTAGCATGTTCGAAAATAAAGAGCTTCCGCCATATGATAAAAATGGAAGTGCAATACCTTTGACAGGCATTAATCCCACAATCATACCGATATTTTGAAAAAATTGTAACATTAGAACGCCTACAATTCCTGCGCATAGTAAGGTGCCGAATAAATTATTTGCGGAATTACCAATTATAAGTATTCGGGAAAGCAGTAAGAAGAATATGCATATTATAAAAGTAGCAACTATAAAACCGCCTTCTTCGGCAATTGTGGCAAAAATGAAATCAGTATGTTTTTCTGGAATATAAACATTTCCAGAACCGAAGCCTTTTCCTTCTATCCCTCCACTACCAACAGCTAAAAGTGATTGTTGAGTTTGATATCCCTGATCTGTATGCTGAAATGGATCTAACCAGCCTAAAATTCGCGATTGTTGGTGAGGCTTTAATAAAGTAACTAACTTATTGAAGAAAATATCTGGATATTTTACGTATATAAATATTAAAGCAGACAATACAGTCATCGGAATTCCAGCACATAGTACGATTAACTTTTTTTGAATTCCTGACATAAATATAATACATGCAATGGCTGCTATATATAGGAACACCATTCCCGTATCGGGTTGACTATAAACAAGTAACGCTGGTGGAATAGATATCAAAAATATTTTACCAATCAAAAGTAAATCAGTTTGAAATGTCCGTGCCATATACTGTGCATTATGTTTTACGACTAAACTAGCGACCAGAAGAAGTAAGGCAAGCTTAAAAAATTCAGCTGGTTGAGTAGCACCAATAATTGGGAATCTAAACCATCTTTTTGCCCCTGATATTTCAGGTGTAAAACTTGATACTGGTAATACTTTTAAGATAATAATTGAGATGAACCCCACAATATAACTCGGCCAAGCTAATTTTTGTAATTGATCTAAATCGAGATTGGCAACAATTAATAATAAAACAAATCCGATAGCGTAATTTACCATTTGTTTCATAGCAAAATTTTGGTTACCATATTGCCCGGTTTGCTGACTACTGTATATTGCAACAATACTGGTGACACATAATATGAATAAAATGAATATTAGTTTCTTATCTAATTTTTTTAAAAAAACTATTTTTTCCACCATTACACCCCCTAGACATTCTTGTATTTACTTTTTATAGGAACTATCCTGTTTTTTATGTGTACATTAACATTTATTAATATTTTACAATAATAAGGATAGATTGAACATTCTAAAAATTATCCATACTGATTAGACTACTTTAAAAAGGTGTATGCTTAGTGTGGATAAGGAAAGTTTATTTAAATGGAGACATTATCAACCTAATATTATTTTGTTGAATTTGAAATGGTATCTACGGTAAAACCTAAATTCTCGTGACTTGGTGGAGTGCTTTTTAAATCCTGCCTACTTTGCATGAGTCACTCCAAACTTATCTGAACCAGACATGTATTCAGACTATTTTTAGAATACGGGTATCACTATGACCTGATTTAATAAATCTCTCAAATAAATCTTAAAGTTCTTATATTAAAAATTTTCTGAATTATATTTTGGTTTTTTTTCGGAGAAGTTCTTCAATAAGCTTTGCTTTTTCATTCACCTTTGTTGCATATGTGAAATCACCATAACAATATGGATACCTAAAATTATTTTTATTTCCACCACAAGTGTACATCTCTGGATTTTGATCAACTTTCATTTTAGAAAAATTTTTGGCCGAATCTTCCGAGTGTTGTTTAACTTCTTGACTCGCAATAAAATCAATATACCCCGGTCCCATATTATAGCTTTGAATAATTGTATCCATGCTAACATCCTTTTCCGTTCCATATTTGTACATTTGAGCAAAGTGTTTTACCCCTTGTTTAATGCTCAAGCTTGTCTCTTGAATTTCATTTGGCTTTAATCCCAGTGATTCAGAAGACTGCATAGGGTCGTTTCCCTCACCTCTACTCTCTTGGTACATAATTCCTAATAAAACTGCTGTTTTCTCTCCTAAATTATATTTTTCTAATTCTTTTTTCAAGGTGAGCTCATATTGCAATAAACGTTTTTCGGCAGCAATCACTTTATTTCTTTGAATATTGGTTTTATGCTTAACATAAAATATTCCAAGCATGGTTCCTAAACCTAAAATACTAATATAGAATAATATAATAAATCGTTTTTTAATCGTATCCTTCATATAATACTCCTCCTCGTATTAAAAATTCGTACCTTTTCGGACTCAAAATTATTTCTTTTAGGTGCAAAGTTTAATATAGAAATTTAAAGAAAAACAACCGCCTGAATTGGAGGATTTTTCAAAGCGGGTTATTCTTTGAATCGTTTCCTTCCACCTACAAATGTCACACTTTTTTTTTGAACTTTGCTGTTCTTTGTTTTGCCCAATTGATACATTTCTTTTCAATTAAATGATACGATAATATAGAACAAAGTATTGTCGTTGTAATACATAAGATAAGAAGAAAAAGGGTGGGTATCTTTGCATACAAAAGTTTAAATAGTACCATCGTGATTGGAAAATGACATAAATAGATACTATATGAAATTTCCCCTAAGTATACAAATACACCCTTATTTAAAATAGCTTTTACCTTTAGGTTATTCATTGCCATAATGATTATTATACTAACACCAATTACGACACCCCAATCTTTTAATAAGAAAGTAGTATCATTACTAGAAAGCCCATAAATCATAATGGAATATAGATATAGAAAGATCCCTAATGCGATAAGAAGTTTTCTGTTTAAGTTTTTCATACTTCTATATAATTGAGTAAGTTCTTCCTGATGTTTAAAAAGTAGCATTCCCATCATAAACATAGATGTGAAATGCAGTGTATCGGCATAACCATTATAAAACCCCTCAGCTTTCCCAATATGCAACATATTAAGGAAAATACCAATTAAAGAAAAGCTCATAGCAAACAGTATGGTTTTCTTCCAACTCTGTTTATAAAACAGAAGGAATAGCAGGGGAAACACGATAGATATACGCATTTCTTGAGCTAATGACCAGATAACCGGATTATAATTATCCGTAAAAAAGTTATTAAGAAGTACAAAGTGATTCATAATATCTAATTTTGTTATTGGCCCTTGCCACTTATCATAGAACCAATCTCGTAGTCCCGTAACTTCATATGGTGAAAAGAAAATAAATAAAGCAAAGGTAATGATTATCCAAAAATAATAAGGAATATAGATTCTTACAAATCTCTTAATTAAATATCCACAATAATTTGTTTTTGAATGATAAAGTGCCATAGATAACACAAAACCACTTAGTACATAAAAAACGATTACGGCTTCTCCACCCGCCCATAAAAACCTAAGAGGGGAAAATTTAATAGAATTAGGCAACGATGGTAGCATTAAACAAAAGTGTCCAAATACAACTGTGATGGCCGCTAGTCCACGTATTGAATCTAATTCGTTTATTCTCTTACTCATAAAGTGTTCTCCTTGTCAATTGTAGATTTTGCTGTAAATACAGGTCATTTAAACTCTCCACACTACAAAAAAGGTGTGTATCTTTTAAAGAGATTTTTCATATTCATGCATAAATTATAGAATAATTATAGAAAGAAAAAATAAAATATATCTAAAGTTTTTTTAAAGATGGTATTGGGGTTCGTGTACATTGCCATCAAGCTAAGAAAAGCAAATACCCCCAAAAGAAAAAATTGACATTTCAAGGAGAAAATGAGCCTTTTTTGTTCTGGGTGTTATAAAATTCTTAAGTTAATACGCATGAGAGCGAGCCCCTATTACGTTTAGCATTTCACTCCCATTAAAAAACTAGTTCTCTCTCTTCGTTGAAAGTATAAAAGCAAAATAATATTTATTTCCACAACAAATTCAAGATATTGGCATAAATAGATTTTTACATGTAATATATGTAATAATACATAATATTAGGGGGATTACAAATGTGGAAAGCACTTTTTCGGTATTTTCTTTTTTTCTTAGGATTAACTTTCTTTGGGTTGGGCAATGCGATTGCAGTAAATGTTAAATTTCTAGGACTCCATCCATGGGAAGTCCTGAATATGGCACTCTATCAGCGATTTGGATGGACCATTGGTACATGGAGTGTTATATGTGGCTTATTTCTTGTTCTCGTGTCGTTAGTAGTAGATCGGAAATATATAAACATAGGTACATTCTTAAACGCATTGCTAATCGGTCCTATTATGGATCTTTTTTTAAAATTGGATATTCTTCCTCATGCCACACATTTGTTGTGGATAAATCTTCTTATATTACTTTCTGGAATTATAATTACGGGTGTTGGCGGTGGTATGTATGTTGCTGCTGGAATTGGTGCAGGACCAAGGGATGGATTCATGCTTGCTATTTCTGATAAAACAGGATTATCTGTAAGCCGGGCTAGAATTATTGTGGAAAGCATTGTATTAGTAATTGGTTATATTCTAGGTGGTCCCATTTTTATTGTGACATTTCTGTATACTTTTATCCAAAGCCCTATATTCCAGCACTCATTCAAGATGTTTCAAATATTTTTATATAATTTAGAGAGGAAAAAGAAAGACAACGTTAGTGTAAACTTATAAATATATTAAGATATTTATAAGTAATCATTCACCTTTATATGTTTAATTAATATGATAGTAAATTTCTTTACTTATTATAAAAAATAAATAATTAGTTCTTCATAAAATTTAAAAATACGCCATCCTTTCCTATGATTCTACAGAAAGAATAGCGTATTTTTTCATTTCAGGGGAGAACTTTGTTTTATTTGTTTGATAGCGATTGAGTAGCACCAAAGCGTTTAAGAATAAAACTGTACAACAGTTATTTGTTAGGTTTTCTATACTTCAGTTAAAAAGAATTTTTAAAAATCAGTACGTTTATAAATTCTCACTGTTAAGAAGTAAGAACCGATAAATATAAGCATGGTAACGATTGAAGCAATTGTAATTAGTTGATTAATAGTAAAATGTGTAGTAACGCTATATACAAGGTAAGTAATATTTACATATGCCTCAATTGGTCTCCATAAAACAACACATACAGGGAAAATAATGCTAACAGCAGCCATCAAATATTTATTGGTGAAGCGATAGAAAAATGGTAAGTAGATAGACGTAAACAACATGACAGTAAGAACACTAACCATAATTGTCTGTGGAGTTTCAATTTCAACTCCATAATTCGGGGATGCAACTTGAATTACTGCTTGAATCAATAATGAAAATAGAACTACTAGAATTGTAAACAACACTGTACCGATATATTTTGACATAATAATTTTATTTCTACTATAAGGTAGGCTATTAATAAATTTGTGACTATTATTCTTTTCGTCGTAATAATGTAGATTTATCATATAAGAACCAGCCACCAAAACGACTATGAACCCAAAACTTCCAAACGTCCCTATAAAAAAGCATATACCAAGTAGATAGAATAAGATCATTAATTTTTGTAATCGAAAATCCTTTAATATTAAATTATACATATTGAATATTCCCCTTTTTTGTATAGTACATAATATCTTCTAATGTCGCTTCTTCAATTAATACATCATTTCCTAATTGCGTACGTGAACGGCTGGCGTTACTTGTGAGTGCTTCAAATCCCACGTTTGTTTCACGAATCCCGATTAATTGTTCTTTGATTTTCGGCGTAAGCAAGGATTTATCCCCTTTTACAGTTGCATATTCTTCAGAAATACTATGTATATCTTTTTCAAACACAATCTCTCCATTATGAATAAATACAATATAATCAGCAATACGATCTAAATCAGTGGTAATATGTGTGGAGAAAAAAATTGTTTTATCTTGATCGACCATTAAATCATAAAGGATGTCTAAAAGTTCTCTTCGAAATACAGGATCGAGTCCAGATGTCGGTTCATCCATAAGTATAAATTCGGCATGGTGTGAAAGTGCAAACGTTAGGGAAGTCTTCATTTTCATCCCTGTAGACATCTCTTTCATTTTTATGTTAGTTGGTAACTCAAAGCGTTGTAAGTAGGATTGGAACTGATTTTCATCCCATTTTTTATACGCTGGAGCAATGAATTTTTTTAGTTGATGAATTGTCATATCTTCATAATAGATATTGTCATCGTATACGAATCCAATACGCTCTTTAATAGAAACTTGGTCCTTTTGATGATCTTTACCAAACACTGTGATTTCTCCACTATCCTTGCTAATAAGATCCATAATAAGTTTAATTGTCGTACTTTTCCCAGCACCATTTGCGCCAATAAATCCCGTTACAAACCCCTTTTTGATGTTGAACGATGCATTTTTTAAAGAAAATCCCTTATATGTTTTTGAAACATTTTTCACTTCTACAATGTTCTCCATTTTTATTCCTCCTCATAAATATGATTAATAATTTGTATTAACTCATCCCTTAATAAATGATTAGCCTTACTCTCTCGAACGATTGTACTGAACTTTTCACGTATTGGATCACTTAGTTCATCCGCACGTTGTTTCTTTATTTGTTTTGCAACAAACGAGCCTTTCCCTACTATAGAGTAGATGTAACCCGCTTTTTCAAGTTCTTCGTACGCTCTTTTTGAAGTAATAACACTTACCTTCAAGTCTCTTGCTAATGAACGCATAGAAGGTAACGAATCATCTACTTTCAATGTTTCGTTTGATATTTGTAATATAATCTGATCAATGATTTGTTGATAAATAGGCGACTTAGACTTATTAGATAGTAAGATTTTCATGATTCAACTCCTTGCCTCTTAAATGCTTATGAACACATTATACACAATGTGTACAATATATACAATATATACATTTTGAACGATATTAATTTTTCATATAGGATACCGTCATATTGATATAAAGGCATTATCCTTTCCTATGATTTCTCAGAAAGAATAACGCCTTTTTCATTTTAGGGGGTATTTTTTTGTTAGCTTGATAGCGATGTGGGGCGGGACCCCAAGTACCCCCAAACCATAATTTTTATTTTTTAAAATTGATTGGTAGTAAACCAAAAAGGCTGGCGAATTGCCAACCTTTTTGGTTTTTAGAGTTTTAATTTTTTGTTAACAAACCAATAATAACCAAAATAATAACAAATAGTGCACCTAATATTATATGTTTGTTTCTCTTAATAAATTGACTTAATTCATTTCCCTCAGTTGTTTCCTCCTCAAATTTATCTACTTTTCTTTTTTGAACAACGAGGGTAGTAAAATAAACAGTATTACCTAGACACAAAATTAAGAATGCATTACCTAAATGAGCATTTCTAAAATTGTCAAATAATGACCAAATTAGTAATGCAATTGTGTAAAATATGAAGGCATTCTTACCAGCTTTAGCTACTTGGTATTGTTCCATTTCATCTTGTTTTCTAAACTTCATAGAGTTCTCTGCCTCCTTATTATTAAACTCCTTATGTTAATCTAACGTGAAAATATCTTCAATTCTTGTATTAAAATAACGAGATAGTTTTAATGCTAGTTCTAAACTTGGATTATAATGATTATTTTCAATCGCTACAATGGTTTGCCTAGTTACTTGTAAATCCTTAGCCATCTGAATTTGTGTAATATTATGTTGTGTGCGTAATTGCTTAATTCGATTTTTTACCCCCATTTTTCCACCTACAATGTAAAGATATCTTTACTAATATGATATATAAAAAAAAGACTGATGTAAAGATATATTTACACCTTATTTTGGAAATTTGAAAATGAACCTTAATATAATGAAACCAAAATAGACGAGATCGAATCCATTAAGCGGATTAAATAAGCACAAAAATAAATGTAGACTATTAATTATGTGTTTTATTTTTTATTAAATATTACGGTACGTGAAATTATTATATACTGTAATGAAAAAGCCCCCATAGATCTTACACCTATGAGAGCTACCTAAGGGTATTTAGACTTTCGACTCCATTCTATTGTAACAGGCTTTCACCATACATGAGAAACATAATGAACCAAAAACAGACCATCATAATAAGAAATTCTTTAAACCCTTGCTGAAAGGAAATACGACCTTCTTCCATTCTACACGCCCCTTTTCTGTATAATGGGTCCCACCCCATGCCCATCAACTTAAAAAATATATAACCCCCAAAAAAGAAAAAAAGAGCTGAATTCTCAAAATAACTAATTATAGAGAAAGAAAATCTTCATTTAGGGGTTACATTAAAACCTTAGATTGGTGGATACGGGATGGTACTCAGTATTGTAAAAAATACTCTAATAAGTTAGTATAAATTGGTCGGTTGACCAAATAAAAAATAAGATGGTGAAATACAATGTCTAGTCTAAAAAAAACAGCTACTCGGGATCAAATACTAATGGCTACGTTTGAATGCTTAGCTGAAAAGGGTACAACCGCTATTACATTACGGGATATTGCTACAAAAGCGGGAATTACTTTAAGTTTAATTCACTATTATTTTCCAACAAAGGAGGGTTTATTAGTTAACGCTACCTCTTATGTCATGCAAAAACAAATTAAAGAAATTCAGAAGGAACTCTCAAATGCACAAGATTTTTCAGAGAAATTGAAAAATCTTATATTTGTAGTACATCACCAATTCAAAAGTTCTGAATGGAGAAAGGTGTATTTTACTTTATTAGCAGCAGCGGCTTGGTCACCGAAAATTATGGAAGAAATTCGAGTTCTACAGAACCAATTGATAGACATAATTCAAGAATATATTCAAACTTCCAATGTAGAAATCATTGACTTAGAAGCATTTTCAAGGGCTTTATTGGCTTCAGTGAATGGATTAGCGTTGCAAGTTATGCATGGGGCTTCAGAGGAACAAATTGCTCCGGCATATGCGATTATAGAAAAAACATTTATATCAGCATTTGCCCTCCCAAAAGACGCAATGAGTGATTACTAAACTCTATAATCCCGAGATAATTCAT
Source organism: Bacillus sp. FSL W8-0640 (assembly GCF_038007725.1). Taxonomy (NCBI): domain Bacteria; kingdom Bacillati; phylum Bacillota; class Bacilli; order Caryophanales; family Bacillaceae; genus Bacillus; species Bacillus sp. FSL W8-0640. The sequence goes on along the minus strand of NZ_JBBOXT010000002.1, from coordinate 385,525 downwards.
GTGCTAATCCATTACTCCATTAGACAAAATGGAATGTAGGATTGTAGAACATTATAAAGTGAGGTTACAACATTGACCGCATATGGATCATTTTATTTTTTCGCTATAGTGGGTATTTTTTTGATACCTACTATCGTAGCTGGATTAAGGGGCAAAATGTTGCGCAAATATAATGCTGTCCTAACGCTAATTATGCTTGCTATTATCTTCTCGGATAAACCAAATCAAGCATTAATGTTAGCAGTATTTATTATTTGGCAATATGTCCTTATTAAAGGTTATTTACTACTAAGAAAACAAAATAATAATACGTTCATGTTTTACATGGCTGTTATTTTGTCGATATTGCCGTTGATTTTGGCAAAAATTGCACCATTTGTACCGGAATTAAAATTCATTGTTTTTACTGGTATATCTTATGTAACATTCAGGGCAGTACAAATGGTATTTGAAATTCGCGATGGCTTAATTAAAGAATGCTCATTCTTTAATTTCTGGGAATTCATCCTGTTCTTCCCTGCTATTTCGACCGGACCTATCGATCGGTATCGCAGGTTCCAAAAAGATATTCAAAAACCACCAAGTGCTGAAGAATACCTAAATCTACTATACATGGGTATTAACCGTATTTTTCAAGGTTTTCTGTATAAATTTATACTTGCTTACTTAATAAAAGAAAATATTATGGATGCAACATTAGCTCACCAAAACACAATTTTATCAAATATGATTTACATGTATAGCTATAGTTTATATCTATTCTTTGACTTCGCAGGTTATAGCTCATTCGTAATTGGTGTCAGTTATATGATGGGTATTAAAACACCAGAAAACTTTAATAAACCGTTTATCAGTCGTAATATTAAAGATTTCTGGAATCGTTGGCACATGAGCTTATCATTCTGGCTCCGTGATTTTATATACATGCGCTTTGTCTTTTTTGCAACAAAGAAAAAGCTCATTAAAAATCGCTATATGATTTCATATATTGGTGTCTTTTTAAACTTTTTTGTCATGGGAATTTGGCACATTACTGGTCATAATATTGCTCAATATATGATTTATGCTCTATATCATATTGCTCTGTTTATTTTATTTGATATTTTCGAACGAAAAAACAAGAAGCATAAATTTTGGCCCAACAATACGTTCATGCATGTCCTTGCAATTGTGATTACATTCCATTTCGTATGTTTCGGTTTCTTAATTTTCTCTGGTCACCTAAATCATTATTTTTAATAAACAATTTCTTTTCTTATAACTAAAAAATTACTAATGATACATTTCAGATATAAAGGAGATTTTTTTAATGGCAGAATTCAAAAATCAAGTATTAGATATTTTAGAAGAAGTATGTGAAAATGATATTCTAAAAGAAAATCTTGATGTGCAACTATTTGAAGAAGGTATCCTTGATTCTTTTGCTACAGTATCTTTACTAGTAGAATTCCAAGATCGTCTAAATATTGAAGTATCTATTTCTGATTTCAATCGCGATGAGTGGGCAATACCAAATATGATTATTAAGAAGTTGGAAGATATCCGATGAAAAACAACCTTGGGTCCGATGCTCCTAGCATTGGACCTTTTTGTGATTCTGGTACAAGAAATCTATAAAACTTGGACATTTTGATACTCTCATAATTATTTGGGTTCAGCCACATGCCCATCAAAATAAGAATTGAGAATGCCCCCATAACAAAAATTTGCATTCTTTCCTGTTAGTCCATAATTACGGTCACGTGAATGATAAAAAGCCTATATAGAATGAATCATTCCATATAGGCTTCCATGTTAACTTAAAAAGTTATTTTAGTTTTTCTTTTATTTTTTGAGGTACATCCTCACTTTTAACTACTTCATATTTATTAATTAATGTGATTTTATTTGGTGTTTTTTTGTTTGCCTCTTTATCTTCGTCGGCAGTAATTTTTACATATGTTCCCTCTGCAATGGATTTATTATTATTTATACTAAACCGAATCGTTTTTTCTTCCCCATTTTCTTTAAATCCTTTTAAAGTATATTCAGATGCATTTCCTATATTATCACCTTGTCCTGCTATTTTCACATAATAAGTTTCTGAAAAAAACTTTCCAACATAGCTACATCCTGTTAGTACACTCATAAATATAATTCCAGTTATACCAATAGATGCTATACGTTTTAACATGTAATCTCTCCTTCAAATTATTTTAACTACAAATAGAAGTAACAAATATTCATATGTAACAATTATTTTGTAAAGTAATTTGAATTATAAATAACATTTCTTAATAATTACTAATCAAATTTCTTAATTTTTTCTTAATAAAAAAATTATTATATAGAGATTCACAGACTTTAAAACGTGGAAATCACTCTTTAAGATAGACCATTATCGTCATGTAAAACAGGAACGATTAGAGTGCCAATTATATGGAAAGCTAATCGCTATTTTCCTATGTTCCTCTACTATGTTTAAAATGCGAGAACTCCTATTACGTAAGAAACAGAAAGAACTAAGTGAATGTAAAGCGATGTATATAATTAAGGATTATTTTTCACTTTTTTACCAAGCATTACACAAAAACACCCAAGAATTATCAAAGGTTCTCCTTCGTCTGTTTAACCTCCTACAGCACAACGGACGAAAATCTCATCGGTACGAGAAAAAGACAGTCTTTGATATTTTGGGTGCTGTCTATGAATATAATGGATTTAGAAAACAAAAGAAAGCTGCATAATCTTTAAAAATAATACCTACCTAGGTTTATTTGGCATGCTCATTTTTAAGGAGAAAAAGTGTTTTAAGAGTTTTTTAGTTTATTTGAACGGAAGTTCATTTTGTTTCTGTTCTTAAGTTGATGGGCATGGGGTCACCATATCAAAAAAAGAAAATTGTACATTTGGACACAATTTAGACACAAAATATCCGATTCCTTGTACGATAAAGGATCGGATATTTATTTTACTGTTTTATATAGTGGGCAATTTCTCCCTTACGAGGTCTGTGTAGCAACCAAACCAAATCTTACGTTAAGTATTAGTGGACATCAAAAATAGTAATGACTAATCCAGATTAACATCCATCCAATTCACAATTACATATACCACTATGTTAAATAGCTAAATAATACAAACGGTATGAAGAGAATTTCTACTATTTTCATACCGTTTTAAATTTGTTTATAAGTTCATACCAAATTCGTGGAAAGATGGCAGCATCTCTTTTATAAACAAGGATCAAAAGTTGCCATACCTGACAACGGAAATATTAATGTAACTCTAGTTCCTTTATTCACTTCAGATTCAATGCTAATTTTCATACCTAATTTTGAGCACAGTTTTTCGCATAGATACAAGCCCATTCCTGTACTTTTGCTAAATCTTCTTCCATTCTCTCCAGTAAATCCTTTCTCAAAAACTCTATTTATATCTTGAGTTACTATCCCTACTCCATTATCCTCTATATTTAGTATTACTGAGTTAGTTTTCTTAATTGAGTATATACGTATCATTTGTTCTTTGTTATTTGAGTACTTTATGGAATTTCCTAATATTTGATTAATAATAAATTCAACCCATTTCCTATCACTATATACGGTTTCGTTAATATCTTTTATATCTAATTTTATTCTCTTATGAATAAAATCTCTATAATTTCTTTTAATTACAGTTCTTACTACATCATCAAGGTTGATTGGTTTTATAATATAGTCTTTATTAACGTTATTGCTTCGAGAATAATACAGAACCTGTTCTACAAAACCCTCGATTCGATCCATTTGAGAGTCAATTTTATTCGTTACTTCATTTTGATTATTTTCAATTATTAGCTTTGTAGAAGCTATTGGTGTCTTAATTTCATGCACCCATGTCTCTATATATTCTCTGTAATCTATTTGCATATCTCTATAATACTTTACATTTTCATGCATATCTCTGCTTACTTCTTTCAGTATAGCGTTAAGCTTTTCCCCATGTATAAAGTTTGCTTCCTTTACTACCTCTGGAAGTAAGTATTTTTTCTCCAAGTTTTCTAATATGCTGTTAATCTCATTATAATAATTTTTACATCTTATAAATTCTATAGCCATATATAAAATTAATGGAAAAAACCAAATACAAAAGACAAAAAATATGATAATGAACGGAATGTGCGCAGTCAGCAATATACCTGCTAGTATGACATATACCAGTACATTTGATAATATTACTACTATTTTATCTTTAATAAATTCACCTATATTCATGGCATTATATACCCTAAGCTTCTTCTTGTTGCAATTGGATTTTCTATACCTATCTCTTCAAGCTTTTTTCTTAATCTATTTATATTAACAGTTAAGGTGCTATCATCCACAAAATAATCAGATTTCCATAAAGTTTCTATGAGTGAATCCCTTTTTACAATATTTCCGCGATTATTTATTAAGCATGAGAGTATTTTAACTTCATTTTTAGTTAACTCTACAGACTTGTCTTGATAAGTAACTGTTGCATTTGAAAGATTTAAATTAAAATCTCTATAGATTAAGATATGATTCGTCTTGTAATCTCCAGATGTTCTTCTTAAAATGTTTGTTACTCTGGCTAATAGTATTTCTGTATTATAAGGCTTTGTTATAAAATCATCTGCTCCTAAATTCATACTTATTAGTTCATCTACATCACTATTTCTGCTTGTAACCATGATGATTGGAACATCTGAAGTTTTACGTATTTCTCTGCATATATAATAGCCATCGAACACAGGAAGATTTATGTCTAGTAATATAAGGTCTGCATTCTCACTTTCTATATATTCGATAATATGATTAAAATCTGTGGGAGCCTTTACTTCATATCCATACTTTATAAAAAAATGTTGTAATTCTTCTCTGATGATTTCTTCATCTTCAATCAGAATGATTTTTTTCATGACTTTTCCCTCCCTATACAGAATATAAGGCTATTACATCTTGAGAAACAAGGTGTAATAGCCCTAATGAGCATTATAAAATCAAGTATTACTTTTTACAATATTTTTATACCCGACATATGTGGTGTAGAAATATATTACATAAACTACAAGAAATACTAAGCCAGTCATCAATGCTGGTAAAGTAATGTCTACTTGTTGAAATGCGTTAATAAAATCATTGACTACATAAATTCCAACTACAGAATGAATTAGAGCCAGAATAACTGGAAGACTAAAGTATATGAAAGTTTGAATAAAAATTGTTTTATCGATCATTGTTCCGTTTGAGCCAATTCTCTTCAAAGATTTATATCGATCTATGCTATCACTGGCTTCTGATAATTGTTGAAGAGCTAATACAGCCATACTCGTTATTAAAAATACAATACCTATATATATCCCAATAAACAGTACGATAGTTTTCAATCCCTTACTTCCTGCATAAACTTCATCCTTTGATTTGCCTGCTATACGATTAATATTTAATTTCGGGCCGTTTTCGTCATAAAAGCCCCGTGCAACGTTATCATATTTTTTATTATATGCTTCTCTATTTCCATCTAAATAATTTACATTAAGTATGGAATCAGTAATTTTGTAGCCTGATAAAAACTCATCATTTATAACGATTGTGAAGTAATTAGTTCGCACATCATAAGTGTAAAGATTCTCTTGTATAATTTTAGCGTTTTTTACCGAATATTCTTTTTCTTTAATATTCATCCTATCGCTATTTTTTAATCTTTCATTTGTCGAATTAATCAACCGGCTTTCATTTGATAAAAGTAAGATTTCATTGTTATTTAAAGTGATTTCCTTTTCACCTTTAAGATTTAAAATTTTATTATAATCAGATACTTTAATGAAATCTATACTGTTATTATAATCTTTAAGTTCTGGTACAAAGTCCACCACTTCCATTCCTGTTCGATATACATTATAAGATACATATTTTTCGTTATTACTTATTTTAAAATTGGCTTTATTTAATACATCTTCTATCGTGTAACTTTCATCCTTATTCTCCAATGTTATACTGGCATCAAATGGTGTTATTTCTTTCGTTGTTACGTCCATCATTCTGTTAAAGCTGATTCCTGTAGATAAAGCCACCATTGTAAGGAATAACATTAAACAGATTACAGACATGGATATAAAATTTGTATTAACCTTACTATTTATTTGTTTGATGATAAATATATTTAAACCTTTAAAATAGACTTTTTTATTCTTCTTTACAACATATAATATAAATCCAGATAAACTAAAGAAAAACAGCAATGTACCTAATATTCCAAGAATGATTGATACCACGAGCATAGGATTAGTAAAATTCAATCCGATTTTTAGTACAGTCACATATGCATATCCAAGTGATGCTACACACATAATAAATGTGATTACATAGATAAGAGGATTTCTAAATTTTACATCTTCGTTTTTTCTACCTGCTGTTAACAAATCAATTATTTTGTATTTAGAAACAACATATACATTAAATAACATAACAAGTAAAAACATGATTCCAAAGTATAATACACTTTTACCTATAGCACCTGTTGAAATTGCAAATTTATATTTATTGATGGGCAAGTCAAATAGCTTTAATGCAAATGTAGATAACCCCTGCGATACTCCAATACCTATTATAAGTCCAGTCACTAAAGATATAACGCCAACTAGAAATGTCTCTGTTACTAATATTCTGGATATGTTTCTTCTTCCCATACCTAAAGTCATGTATATTCCTAATTCTTTTTTACGTTTTTTAATTAAAAAATTATTTGCATACAATATTAAACCACCTAATATTACAGATACAAATACTGACACATTTGAGATAGCGTTCATTACTGTAGGCACATACTTTCTATCTGAAGCGTTAATTTCCATAAGTGCCTTTTGTGATTCTATTGAGTTAAAGCTATAAAATATACAAACAGCCAGTGTTAGTGTTAAGAAATATATTGCATAATCTTTAAAACTTTTCTTTACATTCCCAATAGCAATCTTAGAGTACATTATTATCGTCACCTCCAAGAAGAGTTATAACTTCGATAATTTTAGTAAAGAATTCTTTTCTGGAATCATTCCCTCTTACCAACTCGATAAATATTTTTCCATCTTTAATAAAAAGAATTCTACGAGCATAGCTTGCTGTAAATGCATCATGAGTAACCATAAGTATTGTAGCTTTTAAATCCTTATTTAGACTTTCAAATCTTTCGAGTAATAATCTAGCTGATTTAGAATCTAACGATCCTGTTGGTTCATCTGCAAGTACTAAAGATGGATCTGTTACGATAGCTCTTGCCGAACCAACCCTTTGTTTTTGTCCGCCTGACATTTGATAAGGGTATTTGCTTAATACTTGTTCAATGTCTAAATACTTTGCAACCGCTTGTATTTTTCCATCAATTTTTGAACTTTTCTCACCTTTTATTGTTAACGCTAGGGCAATATTTTCATAAGCAGTAAGGGTATCTAATAAATTAAAGTCCTGAAATATAAACCCTAATTCATTTTGTCTAAACTTATCTAGTGACTTTGATTTTAACCGAGTAATGTCACTATTATTTATCATTATTTTTCCCGTAGTAACATTATCTATAGTTGATATACAGTTAAGTAATGTCGTTTTACCACTTCCTGAAGGCCCCATTATCCCAACAAATTCTCCCTCATCTACCTTAAAACTAATATTATCTATAGCCTTTGTTACATTATCTTTATTACCATAATATTTTTCAATTTTTTCTACACTTAATATATTTCGCATTAATAATTCTCCTTTTTCATTATAAAAATTCTTTAACTCTCATTCATTTATGTAACTAATTTTAAATAATTTCATTTATAGTATCGATGGAATTACATTTCATTAACATTACATTTTTGTTATATTGAGTGATACCTCTACATATAAGTTATCAGAAATCGCGATGGTATAAGTAAGGATTATTCGATGCCTTACCAAAGAGGCAAATAAATGTAGGGATATCTGTTCTAGTGCAAAAAACGATAAGAATTATGTAATGAATGGAAATAAACAAACTGATTATGGCGTAACAACAGCTATATTTAAAAGACATAGATTCATAGTCATTTCAGAAGAAGATTTTGAAAACAGAAAAGGATTTGCCCTTTAAGGCCAAACCCTTTTTATTTTTATTTTTATTATTTCGCAGCTAGTTTTTCGTTCACTTCTTCCCACCCTGATACATCTTCTTCAACTTTTTTATCAGAGTAGTAGACGCGTAGGAATACTTCTTTACGAAGGTGTTTTTGAATATTGAATTCTAATTCTTTTTCTTTACCGTCTTTATCCAATCCAGTTAATTTGTAATTTAAACGTCTTGATGTTTCTCTGTTACCAATCAAAATACGTACAGATTTTAAATTCGGATGGTTTGCTAGAGTTTCGTTAAAGTGTTGATAGTACGCTTTATAGGAAAATCCCTAATTTACTACTTCATATTCCTTTATAATTTTATAAAAGGTGTTTTTCTTTAGTTCTAACATTTCCTTAAATATAACAGCAGTTATTTCTCCATTCTTCCATTTTGAATGAGTTTCCTCTATGTACGCTAAGAAACCGGCTACTTACTTTTTTATATAATTTTTCTCTCGTAATGGTCTTAGATTACTAAAATTTGTTTTTTGGTTTAAACTATACAAATAATCTAAGAAACCAAAATGATTTTAATTTTTGCATTCATCTGATTGAAAGATGAATGTTTTTTTGTACATATAAAAAAAATAAGAATTTTTGTCACAAAAATCATTAATTCGGGTTCTATATAATACAGGCATCAAAATGAGAGTGAGGGTTTAACCGATATGTTTAAGATTAAAAAGGAAGAAAGGCCTGTTTCGGATGTGACATTTGAAGATTTGTTTAAACAAAACTATGTGTACGTGGTGAAACAGATTGTTTGGATTGTCAAAAACCAGACGATTGCTGAAGAATTGGCACAAGAGGTATTTTTACAGTTATACCGCAACAATTGGAAGGAGATTGATAACCTATCTGGATGGCTACTAAAATCTTCTACTTTTGTAGCTTATAAGTATTTACGATCTGAAAAACGACATCAGGCGAGAGTAGATAAAACCATACAATATCATGAAGTACAGCATATTTCTTCCCTAGATGATGACTGGATTAGAAAAGAAGAAATTACAAAAGTACAATTGGCGCTTAGTGAAATGAATGAGAAAGATCAAACCATTTTATTAATGAAATTTTCTGGTTTTCAATATAAAGAAATTGGCGAAATTCTTCAAATCGACATATCTTCTATTGGAACATTATTAGTCCGAGCCAAGCAAAAATTCCGTAAGATTTATCAACAATTAGAGGAGGCGTAATAAATGAATTGCTATGATATGGGATGTATTCAAGCATATATAGACGGTGAATTATCTGATAGGACAAGAAAAGAATTCACAAAACACATAGATACTTGTAGCGCATGCCAAGAATTATTACTGGAAATCACCAAATTAAATCAATGGAAAGATGTCAAGTTAGAGGAAGCAACAGTACATTCATCAAAAGAAATCGAGATTGATGTTGACCAAGCGTGGAAAGTATTTGAAAGTCACGCAAAATCAGAAAATGTTTCTTATATCAATGAAAAAATGGAACCGAAGAAGGGATTGTTTACAAATATGAATAAAAAATCAAAACGTTTCATGTATACTGCAGTAGCGGTAGCAGGGCTTTTTGCTACAGCCATGATTCCACAAGTTCGAGTTGCAGCTACAGATGTAGCCTCTTATTTTTCCAATGCAATTTCAAATGATAGGATTATTGAAGAAGGAAGAGACGTTACAAAAGGTCAATTTATTCCTATTGATGAAAAGATTACAGATCAAGGTGTTACAGTACATCTGAAAGAATTATATATAGCGGATGCACGTATATCCGTTCATTACAAAATTGAAAAAGAAGATGGAAATGTAGTACCGTTTGAATTTGATACAACAGGTTTAGAACTTGAAGATGACGGAAAAGTAAACGGTCAACAAGAAAATAACCCCGAGTATAAGAAAAATGGGTACTTCGGACAATTAGCATTTATTGAAGGAGCAAATGATGGGCCATTCGAACTAAAGGCATCAGGTGTAGCATTAAAGGAAATTGGTATTCGTTTTAAGGATAGACCTGAAGGCGTCATCACATTTATCGAAGGTCTTAAAGGAAAAGATTCTTTCAAACAACCGCTCACGTTAGATGTACACATAAACAGAATTGGAAAAGTATCTGGGTCTTGGAAAACACAACTTAAAATTGACCCTACCAAATTAAAAAAATAAAGTAAGTTCAAATGAAAAAAAGAATAGAACGATGTGTTTCCAATACCATGCTTATATTCTTCCTTGTGTTACTTGCATTTATTTCATACATGATTTCTACTATATCTTTTTTAATTTCATAATCATAAAAGGTAGTAAAGTAAGTAGCCGGTTCCTTAACGTACAGGGAACCGGCTGAAATGTATCCAAATTGTATCGAAACGTACAATTTTCTTTTTTGGATAAGGTGACCCCTTGTAGCATGATTTGAACAATCGCAAGATTTCTCGTTTTTTTCCATGCATTTTTTTCTTTATGTATTTGATTTAAAAATTTATCTTGCTCTAAACGACTAAGCCATCTAGGTGCTTGCGCTAAAGGTGAGATTCGTTTTCTTTTTACTTTGATTGTAGAATTTAAGATAGAATATCCAGCTTGCACTAAATAAGACCAATACACCTTAATAGCTGCCACTCTTTTATTGATTGTGGCTGATGCCAATTTTTCTACGGTTTGCATAAAAGATACCCATTCTTTTAAATCCCTAGATGTAAGAAAATCCGGATTGAAATTTTCACCAGTTCTTTCAACTACCCATTTTTCCAAAGCTACAACGGACGCTACATATTCTTGAATTGTACGATGGCGTTTTCCCTCTTCTTGTAAATAACATTGAAATGAGTCTATATAATTCATTAAACATACTCCTAATCTTAATGTGTTCGGTAAAGTTGTTTCGATATAGAAATCATACGTGTTCGGTAAAGAAAAAACAATAAATTAAAAACAAAGACTATACCGAAATCTAGTTCGGTATAGTAAAGTGTATATAAAAAATCCCTCTTTGCTATCTTCCCCCAAAAAGAATTATTGCTTCGAACCTTATAGATTGTATTTTCAGAAACATTACAAGCGTGTAAGCAAAATGTAAGGCAATTCAATATGAGAAAAATAATCTTACTACTACAATGAATAACAGATACATTCATGAAGAATCTGTGGGGCTATATGAAGTTATTTTAGTGCTTATAACATTCTACCAAGTATTACAGTTTAAATAAGGAAATACGAAACTATACCATCAATTGTTGTATTATTAAGCTTAATTTGCATGCAAATTATTCACTTTCTTATTATTAGAAATCAATATATAAAACGCATATATACAAAATTATATTCATAAAAAAGATAACCCCAAAAATGAAAGTGCATACGTATTCAATAGAACATGGAACCAGTATATAATCCTATGTTAATTATTATTAGGAGTAACAATCTATCTAGAATAGTATATAAAAACTATTAAATATTTAATTCATAAAAACAGAGGTGTAAAATGAACTTTATTTTCAATCTAATCGCTAGTTATGCGATTCCTGCGATACTACTCACATTCTTGTTACTACTTGTATTTGTTTTTAGCTATTTTGTAGTATACAAAAAGATATGTAAAGGAGAAAAAAATCTTACTGTACAACAAATTATATTGTTTGTATTAATAACAGGATACTATTCCTTTGCATTATCAGCTACTTCATTTGGTCGTTCAGATGATATGGTTTTTGCAAGAACGTTTGACTTCGATGTACTTAGTGTTTATAAAAAAGCATGGAATATCTTTTCGCCTTCTTCTTTTTTCCATATTATTCTAAATATAGGTATGCTTTTTCCGTTAGGAATTTTATTCCCTTTATTTAGTAAAGTTTTTCAAAAAACAAAATGGATGTTCATCATCTCAATTATAGCAAGTTTATTGATTGAAATTCTTGAATTCACATTGCAACGCGGAAGTATGGAACTAGCCGATCTACTTCATAATACTTTAGGCATGATGCTAGGATATTCTGTGTTAAACATAGTTCTTATATTTTTGAAGATAAAAGAAACAGATACAAAAATAATCAAATATTTATACCTGCCCATTACAGTAAGTTTCGTCGCACTCGGGATAATGATTTCGTATCAAATGAAGGAATTTGGGAATATGCCTATTGATCCCATTACAAAAACTGATATGTCTCATGTTACTATAAAAACATCAATAGAGTTAAAAGACGAAGGGAAAAAAATGCCTGTTTACAAAGATTATGTTACAAAAAAATCACCTGTTCGAGATGTTGAAATTCTTTCTCCAAAGGAAGCATTACAAAAACTGAAACAAGGAGATTTTGATCCTATAATATCTTTCAAATCAGGTGATACATTAGTTATTACAAAATATAAGATAGATTACTACACTGATACTAAAGGTTTTTCTCAGCCTATATATGTTTTTGAAGGACACTTAAATGATAAAGATATTTGGTCTCAACCTATTTCCGCAAAGAAATAACGTAAATTTGGTTCTGTTGCAAAGTTTTTTAAGAAATAAACAGAGACATGAATGTATGAGGAAATATTATAAAGAGGCTACTAGTACTGGCTATAATTCATGATAGATCGAAAAGGCGGAGTCCGTTTGAAGACTTCGCTTTTGTTTGTATAGTGCAGGGGCATAATCAATCAATTCTCATTCTTAGTGTGTAAATTTGAAGGGAATTTCTCATATGAAAATAGTAAAAGATCTTAGTAAAGAATACACAAAAAAGGTTTCACATACAGCACTTTCAAATATAAATTTAACAATTACAGAGGGAGAATTTGTTGGGATTATGGACCCTTCGGGTAGTGGGAAAACAACGTTATTGAATATGATTTCTACTATTAACTCGCCAACATCAGGCAGTATATTGATTAATAGTAAAAATCCGTATCAACTTTCACCCAATGATTTGGCATTATTTCACAGACAGGAACTAGGATTCGTCTTTCAATCCTTTAACCTGTTACATACATTAACAGTAAAAGAGAATATGGTTCTTCCGCTTGTTTTAGATGGCATGAATGTGAAAAGAATAAATAAACGAGTAGAATCTATTTCGAAAAAATTAGGAATCAATGAAATTTTAAATAAACTGACATATGAAATATCGGGAGAACAAGCACAGCGATTGCCCGAGCACTCATTCACTCTCCTAAATTGGTTCTTGCCGATGAGCCGACAGGCAACTTAGATTCTAAAGCCTCTCAAGACGTAATGGAGATATTAACACTATTAAATAAAGAAGAAAAGGCAACAATGATGTTAGTAACGCACGATCCAGTTGCTACAAGTTACTGTGATCGTATTATTTTTATTAAAGATGGGCAGTTATACAATGAAGTTTGCTACAATGACTATCGTCCAGTATTTTATAAAAATATTATGGACAGTCTTTCTATATTAGGGGGGAATAAACATGACTTTTCGACAGCTCGCATTTAATAATGTTATACGGAATCAACGAATATATCTTGGTCATTTTTTTAGTAGCACATTTGCTGTAATGATTTTTTTCACCTATGGACTACTTATCTTTCATCCGAACCTACAAGGCGAGCTGACTAATGCAAGCACCATCATGAGTACATTTGGGAAAATAGGCTTCCTATTATCGTATTACTTAATCTTTCTTTTCTCTTTCTTTTTGATTTTCTATTCTGTTAGTGCATTTTTAAAAAATAGAAAAAAAGAGTTTGGATTATTAATGTTACATGGAATGTCTTATCAACAGCTTCATCAATTAATTTTTCTCGAAAACATGCTGATTGGAATCCCTTCTATACTAGCAGGCATCGGGCTTGGGATGGTTTTTTCTAAATTAGTTTTACTAATTAGTGGCTCCTTATTGGCAACAAAGCACACTTTAGCATTTTACTTCCCATTAAAGTCTATGGGGATAACAGCTATTTCCTTTTTTGTTTTATTTCTACTCATTTCATTGTTTACATCAAAAATTGTGAAAATGAATGTGCTTGTAGAACTCATCAAATCAGAGGAAAAACCAAAACCTGAACCCAAAGTGTCCGTTTGGATATCCTTGTTGGCAATTATCTTAATTGGAGCAGGTTACTCTTTCGTCCACCACAGTATCGTCGCGTTGGATTACATGAGTTGGAATCAATTATTCCTACTCGTAGGAGTAGGTGTCTTATTAATTGTATTTGGAACCTATTTTTTCTTTACTCAATTGTGTGTATATGTGTTATCCGCTTTAAAAAATAGAGAAGCTACATTCTTTAAAAGAATTAATCTACTTGTTATTTCAGAATTGATGTATCGAATGAAAGATAATGCGAGAACGTTCTTTATCGTTACAATTATATCAGCAGTATCTTTTACAGCAATTGGAGTTTGTACGGCTATCGCAAATCCTGAATTGGCAAAACATGAGACCCCATATGCATTTACCTATCAATCGGATAAGGGGAATACACTAGAAGAATCCCATATTGAAGAGATAAAAAAACAATTAAAAGAATCTGGATTTTCTTATAAACTTGTAGCAACAAAATTTAAAAGGGCACAAAATGGGCCGAGTTTAATTAATCTTTCTACGTATAATGAATACGCTAAAAAATTAGGGTATGACATAGAGAAATTAACAAATGAAAATGAAAGTATCATCATAATATCACAGAAAAATCAAAAAACTGAAGAGTATCTAAATCCTTTTGAATTAAAATATGGTGAACTAGAAGTATCACTTGCTGTTCAAAAAGCAGTTTTTATCCCAGAATTAACGACTACATTGGAAAACCCTTATATTGTCTCTGATGCTGTTTACAATAAGGTCCTAAATGTTCAACAAGAAGGCGTACTCCGAGATTACACCATATACGGTTTTATCGTTAAAAATTGGCCTGAAACAACTGCAATTTCTACAAAACTTATGAAGTTCATTGGTACGAGTCAAGATGATTATTATGCCTTTTCATCTTTGAATTTAAAATGGCTTGAACTGAAACAACAAAACGGATTATTTTCTATTACAAGTGTATTGGTGGGAATTTTATTTTTCATATTTACACTAAGTTTTTTATATTTTCGTCTATTTACTGATCTAGAACGTGATCAAGAGCAATATCAAATGATTTCAAAATTAGGTTTAAGCCAAAAAGAGTTAAAGCAAATTGTGACAAAACAAATGATGATCCTATTTTTCTTACCGATTGTAGTGGCTATGGTTCACAGCAGTTTTGCATTTCTAACTTTTCACCAATTAGGACAAAGAGTAAGTAAGGAAATGTCCGTTATTCAAAGTTCAATTGTTGTATTAGTAAGCTTTACTTGTATGCAAATTATTTACTTCCTTATTATTAGAAGTAACTATATAAAACGCATATGTACAAAAATATATTTATAAAAAAGATAATCTAAAAATTGAAGGTGCAGACTCAATCACTAAATATGATTGAGTCTGCACCTTCAGTATGTTGAAAAATATAACAAGATTAATCTGTGTTTGTTCCGATTTTTCTTGACTTAATTATTTATGAGTGGATCCAAAAAGAAGGAATGGTTGCCGTACCCCTTATAAAGTTGTTTGATGTGATAAGAAAAGGAGATACTGTTGTAGTTGAAAGTATTTCACGTTTAGGACGAAAAACATTAGATATCTTAAGCATTATTCAACAGTTTGAAGAAATAGGAATTCAATTTGTATCATTGAAAGAGAATATAGATACAAGAACGCCTACAGGTAAGGCTATGCTACAGATGATGTGTGTTATCGCTGAATTAGAAAGGAATTTGATTGCAGAACGAGTAAAAGAAGGATTAGAAGCGAGTAAGAAGCGTGGTAAAAAATTAGGTAGACCAAAATTAGAAAAAGAAAAGCTCTCCATTGCATTACGTATGTATGATAGTAAAGAATATTCCCTAAAAGAAATTGTAGAAGGAACTGGAATATCACAAGGCTCTCTTTATCGAGCAATTAATCAACGAAAACTTGAGGAAATACAGAAATAAAAAAACTCTGTGTTTCTTCTTTTGATGAATCTATAAAAACACCTTACACTTCCTGACATGGGTACTCTCTCCTAATTAAGCCTTTCAACATAAATGCCATAAACAATTATTTATAATAGAAGAAACTAATTTTTAAAATATAAAGACCGATTCCTTAACGTACAGGGGATCGGTTAATTTGTGTCTAAAATGTGTCTAAATGTACAATTTTCTTTTTTTGATATGGTGACCCCATGCCCATCAACCTTAGAAGTTAAGCCGCCCCCAAGACAAAAAATCTCACTTCTTATCTGAAAAAAGATAAGAAGTGAGATTTTTTTGGATACTTTCAATAATAAGTGGTTATGTCAACCTCAAATTCAAAAGACTTTACCAATCTCGACGATCATCGTGATCGTGATTATGATTACGGTCATGATCATGATTACGTCTGCGACGACACTCATCACAATCGCAGTCACGTCTACAATGACAGTCGTTAAAATCGTTTCTTCTGCGTCTACGACCGCATCCGCAAAATACTAAATCATCCCAAAATCTATTACAATCTCGAGAATGTCCAAAATTATTATTCCATCCCATAGATATGATTCCCTCCTCTAAAAGTAGAATTCATTATATTCTATGATTAAATGCTAGAAATAGTTTGTTTGCTAGTCTATGTTTTGTGTTTTAGATTAATAATATTTCAATTTGCAAGTCCCCTCACCCCTTATCTTTCCTTAACAACAAACAAGACGCCAACCAGATCACACGATAATTGATATACACTTAATCAAACTTATTTATCCTCATATTATTTATTTCTTTGTTTCCATACCCGATTCTCTTTACGATAAGTATTCTTGCCATCCATGAAGTCAGCTGTATTGCCTGGAATCCTATATTTCTTATTCTTTTTCTTAGCCTTCTTCTTCAGTCTCTTCTCTTCTTGAACAGCTTGTAAATCTGCCTTCCATTGTTTCAACAAATCTTTTTCACGTCGCATCGAATCTGTACCCCTTGGATTAAAATGTAAACCAAGTAATTAGATTCTACCTATTTATATAGAATCCTCCTAACCAAATGTCCATTCTGTTCAATAAAAAAGAACACTATAAAGGGTCCTAAGCTTCTGAGTATTAAATATATGACAATGCCCTGCCCGTTCTAATGGCGCAACATAAAAGAGCTTTATAGCGGAATATATATAGCTCTCGGAAAAGGAATAAGTTGGTTGGCATTGACTCGATATTGTATGTTTAGGAATTCCTTATGTGCAATAAAAAAAGAGCCCTATAAGGTGCTCATCCAATACGATTATAAAGAATGAATACGTCGTGTTCAATTATTAGTATATGCTTGTCTCATTCGAAGTTTTACTGGTTTAATGTGTAATTTCTATATAACAAAGAAAAAAGCACCCGTTATGGATGCTGTTGTTGACATTATCTTTCTTTATTTAAATAACTTTTGAATTTTTCCATACTACCATATACATGTTCAAATACCTCTGGCCAACGTCTTGCCTCATGTAAAATTTGTGAAATACTTTCTGCAAAGTGATAATTACCACGCTTCGCAGGAACTATTTCATAAATCTGTTGTTCGTATGCACTGTGTGTTATAAGTTTTTCTTATATCAAGGCTGAGTACTTTCAACCTTCTCCAAGCCACCGCATCAACTAGTATGGCTACACGCCCTGTGTTCGGTGACTGAGAGAAGACTAAGAATCTCCTCGTTTATACTCTGTAGAGTTTGTTATATTTCCTCCCGTGACAGATAAAATATAAATATTGTCGAATATAAAGGGAATCAATCTTTATATTCATATCAAGACGATACTGCCTTTTTCTCCGCCTTACTATAGCCAACATATTTTAAGGAGACACCGAAAAGGGGATAACAGTGCTATATTAGCTATAGTAAAGAGGTAACTAGTCTCTTTACACTCTGTTTTATCCCAATAGTGAAAATCGTGAGTAATTACTATAAGACAAAGCTAGTTACGTATACAACAGACTTTTTAAAATGTATTAATTCAGAACATGTAGATTTTCTAGAACGATTTAACTCAATCATGAGCAACACCCCCATTCGTAGAAATCAACATGGCAGGAATATAGATTTATATCTATTATCAACGCAGAAGGTGAATCCCGTGTTGACTGATAGATACAAATTAGAAACAGCATGACGAATGCGAGTTATCACACACCCGCCACACTGGAATATGTCATTATAATTAATTCATTGGTCTTTTCGTCTTAATGCGGGTTCTTACCGCCTTGCCCGCTCTATTATGCGGTATACGTTACCGTGACATTCTCGCATAAGAACGTTTCACTTATAGGTGTACTAATCCTCTTCGATATGTGGTTGTCAAAGGGCTTGTACATATAATTTATAATTTTTAGCATTTTATTTAGTCCCCCAAAAAGTTCGCGTTTTGTTCGCTATTTTTAGATGATTCCAAGTGCTGTAGCAATCAATTTAACCGCACTCTGCTTCCTTTCATAGAAATATGTCTTCTTCAGTAAAAGATCATGATAAACATCTGAATCCTTGACTCTCGTTCGTTAGAAACTTCCGCCCAACGATTTTACGCTCATCCTCATCTAATAAGTTATTAAGCGCCTTTTCTACCTGCTGCACCTTCCATTTACTCGTATTCCTTGAATCACGCAACTCAGGGAATAAACTGATTCCTTTGCTCCACATCATTACTAAAGCGCATCTTAAGTGCTCTGTACTCCTTTAATACACTTACTACTTCCTTTTGTACTTTCTTATCATCAACAGCCGGTAATAAAGTTAATTGTCTCTCCATGAAGGAATTCCCCTATTTCTGAATTTGTCTTTTTAATATCTCTTTGTTAAATAAGGGAACCATGCATAGCGAGTAGCCCCCACCATCCACTCTACATGGTTCCGTTATCTATTAAGCCTTTAATAACTTACGTTTCTTGTTGGCCATCTTCTCTTTTGCTGCTTCAATGTTATTTCCTACCCTTTTATGGTCCTGATCAAACTGAATCATTCCATCAAACATAATTGGTGCTATTACTTCATCAACGTATTGCAAGTAATCAACTGATGCTCGTTCTGTTTGCTCTACTAAGTATCCATAAATATCAAAATCTGCTCTTGGTATAGACTTCTTGCCCTTCGGTTGATGAGACATCCTTATATAAGATTGAATGACTGATAGTCGTACCACAAATATTGACTTGTCCTTGTTAAATTAAATAAGGAAGAAACAAATTGCTCCCATCTTCTCTGCTTTCTCCAGGTAATCTAATTGGTACTGTGCAATGTTCTTTAAATCAAATCGTCCAGGATTCTCTGTAGATTTCGCTTCAAACGCTATAGCTCGTCCTTTATACACGCCATCATAGTCTACTGTACTCTTAGCTTCATAGAATCATTTAGCACTTTGTTATCTTTGCTCTTAATCATCTTCACAAGAGTCGGACGCTTGTTTATAAGCGCCACTCCCCCTCTTTGATACATTTCATTAGCTAGATTGATAAGTTTTTCAAAAGCCATACCACGGTTTCCAAGTCCCATTGTTATTCCTCACTTTCTATTCAAAGGATTATTTTGTTAAAAAATTTATTTCGATTTATAATCGCTATCTCTTTCTTTAATTTTCCAGTAAAATCAAATGTAAATATTTTAATTACATAGGAGAAAGCAATGAAACATAACATCAATCTATGGTCCTTTATTTTTTCTTTTATTTGCATTGGTTTATTCCTCTTATATCTTGAAATTGGTTCGATAGCCTCATCCGAAACAAAAATGTTTATTATGAATTCGCTACCTATACACCCTTTATTTTTTTACTAGTTTTAACAATAGGAACTTTTTTTGCTGGTATGAAAGGATTTTCTAAAATAGATAATTGGGTTGCTATGCTTAGAAGCATAGCGACAGTTCTACTAACACTTTTATTATCAGTGTTTTTAACACTAACTTTAATCGTTGGCTATGCATTAAGTTAAACGTCATTCTTTATGAATTAAACTAAATATTCTGTCAATAATGTAGACACATGGTTATCTTTCTCCTTGTTCCCCCTTGGAGAACCGAGCAGTTAGTTTTTTGCTAGCTGCTCTTTTAATTACACATTTTTATCTTAACACTCATATAATATTGAGAATTAAAAAATCATCTCATGTATAAAGGGAAAGTATTCTTTTTCATTACTCCACTCCCTCTTTAATTAACACTGTTTGAATAAGGTTTTTAAAGAGGGAATACATTTAAAAATCTTGGTTACACTGTAAACAGGCTCGTGAATAGCCAATTTTACTAATACCCACTCTATGTCTATTACCTTGGACCGAGCAATTAGCAAAAGCTAATTGCTCTTTTATATTGAGTTAATAATAAAATTTAGGTCTTATTCCTTTTCTAAATCATATATTTTTAACCTAGACATCAGCTCAAAGTGTTACCTCCTATCTTAAAGAGCACTGATGCATGGTGCTCTTTTTTAGTTTCCTTATTTCTATAAAATGAAATTTTTGTTTAGTTTTCTTACCTGCATAATATTTTGATATTTGTTTATACTATAATTGTAACTTTTTGTTACAACATATATCCGTATCGATTGTAACTTCTAAAATTGTACAACGAAGCAGTTAGCTATTTCGGCTAGCTGCTTTGTTGTTTAAAATGAAGTTTTTATTTAGTTTCACGGGTATTGTTCATACTAAGGTTAGTAACACTGACATAAATATCACAATTCCTTCAAAATTTATAATTAAATTTCATAATCTACAAAATATTACATTTTCTCTTTTTTCTATTGGTATAATCAGGCTGTCTATCAAAGTTATAGAAAAATTGATAGAAAATCATTAATAGAATGGAGATGTTTTTATGTTTAAAAAATTAGCTATTGGAACATTTGCAATTAGTATTATTTTCTCTGGTGTTACTAGTGTATCTGCGGCAAAAATAAATGATACACCGCTTAAAGTTTCTGATGATAATCCTTGTAAAAATGTAACGCATAAATTTTCTGAGTTGTTTAATTCTAAACCGCCAAAAAATTATACAAAGAACGGAATTAAAGGAGAGCGAGTTTGTACTTATAAAAGTTCAGTAAGTTATATTGGCTATTATAATTAATGACTAATCTAACAATAAAAGTTAGATTACTTGAATCCCTCACCACTTTTATACTCGGCGAGGGATTTTCATTTTAGATACACTTACGCATCCCTTATACAAAACGTATCCTTCTCTTCCCATTCAAATAGCGTTTTGGTCTAAATTACTTGTCTTTGTATTCCATCTCTACAAAATCAGCTAATTCAATTTTCTTTTGCACTTCTTCTTCCAGATAATGAAATACTGCTTCTTCTCCACCTTGCTCTCTAACATAGGAAACCCAGTTTTTCTGTGATTCATCTAATTCAAGTTTTATTGTTGCTTTAACATTCATTGAAATTTCACTCCGATCTATAAAATAACGATTTTATCTAAATCCATTCACTAATCCTATACTTCCGTATACAATAATAGTGCCTTTCTATTTAATGTGAGTTCGTCACTGTCGTTATAATGAGGCATAAGGAGCGCGCTCTCGATTAGCGCTCTTTTTAATTAAATAAAGATTTTATTTTTAATTTCACCTATCTAAAAAAACATACATATAATATCTTGGGTATCCTTTTTCAATATTAGTTTTGGTCAGAGAGCACTTTTAATGTATTGCAATGTATCACGTTTTACATACCATAAACATAGAATGCAATGAGCACGCAAGACATAATTTTTATATAATCGTGTACATTTTTTTGTACACGTTTTTTTATTAAATAAGAATTTTGTTTGAAATTCACTAACCTTATTGATTCCTTTACATACAGTATTATCACAAGGAATTCCACAGGTGGCTCTGGTCCAGTTACCTTGAATTTCTTGCACACCTTGTGGGAAGAATCCGTTTATAATAAACGGGTTCTTTTATTTTTTATACACTAAGAATTTTGTTTGAAACTATTTTCTTTCACTCCTTAAATTTCTGCTTTTTCAACCCTAATTCTCTCTCATAGAAAAGTAGTCTTCTATGTTAGCCCTATTAAAAACCAACCTAAATATGGTAAAATCCAAATAAGGCAGGTGAATATAATGGGTGGATTTGTAATTTGTACACTTGTTAGCTTAATTATCATCATAAGTGGTTATCTAATTCATATTAAAAAGTACTTATTCCTTATCGCTGGATACCAAGAAGCTACTTTTATTGGTGATAAAGATAAACTAGCTAAATTATTTGGAACATTCGCTTATATAATAGGAATTGTCACTTTTCTACTCCCATTCGGGCTTGAATTCTTTGGTGACATAAGCGGTATAATTTACGCAATCTGCATTTGTTCAGGTACAATATTTGTTTTGGTTCGAAAACAAATGATTAATAAACCTTTTTAAAAAGAGTCTAAATATGGCTCTTTTTCTATTAATACAACCGATTCAAATAACTGTTTTGTTTAGTTTTCATCTTCCTCAGCATCACAATAACAATCTTCTACAACTGAATCACAATACGGACATTGTTGAGTTTTTAATAGTTCCATCTCTCATTCCCCTTTTTTGAATAATCTTTTTTGTATTACACATACTACATTTGAGCCGCTTTCTCCCTGGCTTCTCTCTTTCCAAATGGAACTTGCTCCTCTGTGCAGTGTGCGAGCATAGCAGGTAACTTAATTAGTTGCCTGCTACCTTTTTGTATAGGCGTAAAGATTCTTTTAAAAAATAACGCTTTTGTTTAATAAAAATTAATTAACTATAATTTGAAAAATCGGAAACATTTACTCAATGTTTTTTCTGAATACTCATGCTATTATTTATGTGCTGATGTTCACCATCCCAAGAACTCAGTAATTTCATCCACAATCTTCACTCTCATCCTTTTGAGAGTGGAGCCTTTATTTATAAGGGTTATCCTCAATATTTATTAATACAAAATTTAAATTTGGTCCTCTATCAAAAAACTCCAATATCATGTAAAAATTACGTAAAGATTACTATGATTCAACCTATCCACCTAATAAACGTTATATAATGTAGTTACGGATATTTATTTTGTTTCTCTAAAACCGTCCTATTGGTGGAGGCTTTTTTTTATTTCCCAACAAAATAAACTGAATTTTCATTCTATTTAACTTGTCACTTTTACTGAACTCTTGATACAATATGACTAACACATTGAAACACCCTTTTTGGATACCTGTGCCTCCCGGTACAGGTATTTTTAATGTTAGTTTTTAACTAGCAGATGCATTGTTCTCACCCTTTCTGATGCTTCGCGCATCAGAATATCCAGGAGCCCATTTACTAGGTGGGGGATACCATCGGATTCCTGAATATTCCGACAAGCGAGAGTTTGTCTATGTCCATATATTATTAAATATTTATATAGAGTTTTTAATAAACTATATATTAAACTGATTACACCTCAAGATTTCCTGTCCGAAATCTAAAACTACTTATCTTTTTATTGCCCTGCACCTCAACATGTAGGGTTTTTATTATTTAGCTAGAGTTATAAACTTCTTATGCATTTCCTCAACTTTATCTGCGCTGTTATGTATTCCTCTAGACCTTAAATTTCGTATCATTTTGATGATGTTTGCTTTGTCTTCCTTATCCCGCTGCTGTTTATTCATTAGTTTCAATCCTCTTCTTGTTTTACTTCATGTACAACAACTTCCAATTCAAGGTTATTCAACTCCTCTACTAATGCTTTAAGTCTTTCTAAACCTTTTATTTCAACTTTTGCCATTAAATTAGTATTCTTCATAACTACCACCCTTTCAATTTGGTATAATTTTCATAAGAAGTTGAATTTACCAATAAATAGGAGGGCTCTTGTGAAAATTAAAATGAATTTCAAGATGGACGATTTTGAAAAAGCTATTAGGGGTCACCATACATGCCCATCAACTTAAGAACAGAAACAAAATGAAATTTTGTTCAAATAAAATAAAAAACTCTTAAAACACTCTTTCTCCGTAAAAATGAGCATGCCAAATAAACCTAAATAGGTATTATTTTTAAAGATTATGCAGTTCTCTTTTGTTTTCTAAATCTACTATACTCATAGATAACACCCATAATATCAAAGACTGTTTTCTTCTCATACCGATGAGATTTCCGCCCGTTTTGCTGTACGAGTTTGAACAGGCGAATGAGAATCTTTGATAGTTCTTGGGTGTCTTTCTGTATGGCTTGATAAATAAGAAGAAAATAATCTTTAATCATATATATGGCCTTATATTCACTCAGTTCTCGTTTCTTTTTCATAAGAAGTAATTGACGCATTTGAAACATAGTAGAAGAACAGAGTAGAATGGCGATTAGTTGCCCATACAAATGGCATTCCAACCCCTTTCTTGTTTTATCTTTTTACAATGATGAATATGAAAGAATGATTTCCATGTTTTAAATAAAATCTCGATTTGCTAACGCAAAGAATACCAGTCATGTACTTGTCCCATCGGGACAATATCTGTAGGGATGTTTGTCATATATACATTGATACCACTGAGACGTTTACTACGAGGGGAATATTTCATTCCTTTCTTTTTCTCTCTTAAAACTTGATTTTGCAATCGTTTTTTTATTGTTCTTTTGTTAGCCGATGAACAATCACACGAGTTGGTACTTTATCAGTCATTCCTACATAAGCATCGGATATTTCATAGGTTTGTCCTGGTTGGAGAGAGTTCATTAACGTCTCCATATCTATCTGTATATACTCTGCATCTTTCCTTATTCTTCCACCTTAAAAATAATCAGGTGTGGGATTTTTTTGATAAATACGTGTATCGGATTTAATACGAGAGATATAATAAGCTTTTTTATCTTGTATATGTTGAAGGTCTTTTAAGTGAAAATATGCTAAATCACGGATACATAAATCATTCGGTGTCACAGTTGGGACACACAGAGAACCATAGGTTCGATCATGTTGCTTACCTGGACCTGTATGGATATGTAGGAATTGTCCGCTTAACAGGTCATATTCAAGTTGAATTTTCATCCCAGCAGTATGGCTACATCCTCCCGCCCCAGGATAAATGGATGAAAATATATCTGGAAGCTGAAACGCAGTTGAATCTAAAATACGAATACGTTTGAAAACAGAGGTGTATGGAGAAGAAATTCGCATAGATGAAGTTAATTTTTTATTTAGAAGGTTAGTCAATATATGTTGTAAAAACTGAACGGCTGATTTATTAAACCGTTGGTTCAGTCCCTCGGGACTGATGAGTACTTCTGTGGATGCTTCTAAACAGCTAGATAATTGAGCTAAAGAAGTTGTAGCGATATTTTGACTCATCCATATACATAAAGCAACTAAATCTTTTGCTTGGTATTTACTGGTTCGTTGTACAAAACCAACATCTCTAGCAAGGTCTCGTAAAACATCTGGAGATAAAAAGCTTTGAATCTCTTGAGCAAATAGCTGTAATTCACCAGATACAGAAATAGCCATACAAAAACGCCATCCTTTCCTATGATTCTACAGAAAGAATAGCGTATTTGTTAAGTGACAATAAAGTTGTTTAATTCTTATTGGACTAACACGCAGTTTAGTGCAATAAGCAAAGGTAAGAGAGAATTCCAACCTTTACCTTATTTTAACTTTAGCTCTAGTATAGGGTATGGACGTCCAGAAGAATCTGTTTCCATTTCATTTACTATAAAAAAGCCATTATTAATATAGAATTTAGTTGCACTCTTATTGTCTTTATTTACATCAACGGATGTAATATCAAAGTCATTAATTAAAGAATTAATAATAGCTTTACCGTATCCTTTACCTATTTTATTAGGTTTTAAAAATAACATTTCTAAGTGTTGTTTATTTATAGCAGAAAAGCCAATTAAATCCTCTTTCTCATACCATAACTGTACATTAAGATGTGGGAAATATGAGGGTATTTCTTTTTTAAACTCTTCTCTATCGGTATCTCTTAAAAAGTGATGAGTAGCTAAAACCGACTCTTCCCATATATTCAAAATTGTATTATAATCTTTTTGATTTGCTTTTTTATATATCATTAATATCTCTCCTTTAGTTTTAAATTATCAACTCCTTCCCAATAAGTATTTTATGATTTTCATGTTATATAGCCACGAACTTAAAATGTTCATTAATAAAACCTCCAAATAAACATTTATTTAATTAAATTACAATATCAAATATTTATTAATATCTTTAAACGGATAGAAATTAAACAACTTTAAGGAACTTTATTACGATACATTGTAGCAAAGTTCTTGTATTTTTCATATCTAAGTTCAATAACTTTATTATCATTTTACAGTATTTTTTCATTTTAGGGGGTATTTTGTTTTTTAGCTTGATAGCGTGGTACTACCCCTATTAAGAGAAGTTTTGTAGTTTGCAATTGAACTAAAAAAATAGAGGTTTTTTTGCAACTCATTAATTTTTTACTAAACAAGTATAAAAATCAATAGTATGAAAATAAACTACTGGCTAAAAGTTTACTTTCGATAAAATAAAAAAAGAACCTGCAAATCTGCAGATTCTCTTGATAATGATTTATATAAGTAAGACTTGAAAATATAATACAATGATTCAAAAATAAGTTCAAGTAAATCAAAAGAACCCGCTGGAGTTCGGGTTCTTTCAAAAGTGATGATGTTTCCTCAGCTTTGCAAAGTGAGAAAATACAAGAATATAATACATTGAGATTTAGAGAATTTCAATACTTAATTTAGGAGTTATTTTAATATGATGTAAAATCAACATTTTGAAGGAATAGCAATGAATATCCTATACATGTCCCGTCAACATAACGCATTATTATCGATAGAAAGAAAAAGGCAGATCCCTAATTCGCCTTTTTTGGATAGCATCCCATATCCATCAGCTCTAAAATTCAAATTAGGAACTTTAATTTGTCTTGCAATCCCATCCAATGATACCTAGCCTTTTATGAAAGTCATGTTCCTCAAAACGTAAATATCTCATTGTCTGTCTCTACAATTCTGGACTTAATTCCTAGAGAATATATGTATGCTAGTTGTGCTCAAGAAAAAACATAGTATGTCGTCCCTACTTTATAAATCATTTAACATTCCCTTCATTTTCTTCCATGTTCTTCATCAACTCGAAGTCTTCTGCACTTTGAATATCCTCAACAATGACCATAATTATGAGAAGTCTAAATTTTGAAGAAAACAACAAAAATAGTGTAATTAAAAGCTACATACTATTTTTGTTGTTTTTTTAATCAGTAAAAATTTGTTAATTATTACAAGCATTTAATGTATTACACTTTTTTCGTCCTTTAATTTCCGCCGGCTGGGCACCAAGCCAATACGTTGGAAAAGCAGTCCCTTCAGTAACACCCCCATCACGATGCATGTAATAACGCTCATCATGGTTAGCTTTAAAGTTTCCTTCAAGTGCAAGTTCCACCCACTCTGCACCAAAACGAAAAATTTCTGCAGCTACTCCACCAAGTGGGTGAAATTCATTCTCATAGACGCGTATCTCCTTTGGTGCCTCTACAAACTCATAAAGACCTAATGCTTCTTCCAAACGGGTAAGTTCATCAAATTCTCCTATTCCCATGAAGACTGGACAAGTAATCTTTGGCGCTAATTTCCACAAATTCATCTGGCTACTTAATTCGTTTTCAAAAGCAACTTCATCAGTGTAACCAGACATGTACATAAAATTTGCTTTGAAACTCGGCTGCGCTCTGTTAAAGATGGTATCAAATTCACCATATACACCTTCAAAAGTCGCTATAGCGTTTATACGATTATCACTCGCAGCAGCTCGCATCCCCCAATACCCGCTCATACTGATACCAAAAAATCCAATCCGCTTTGAATCCACCTCAGGCCGTTTTGATAGGAAATCGATATAACAACTAACGGCGCGTTCGTAATTAGTCAAATCAACTTTTAGACCTTCAGATACAGATTCACCTTGACCCGGTCCTTCAATTGATAGAGCTACGATACCACGAGACGTATAATAACGTTGTGCAATCTGTATATAGTCTTCCTTAATCATATCCATACCTGGACCTAATATTACTGCTGGTGCACTCTGAACTTCACCTGAGGGCAAATGAAGTAGTGCATATATCTGTTTGCCTTCAAATTCTAGTACTATGCGTTGTACTGTTCCTCCTCCAAGTGATGAAATAGCTGCCACACATTCGTTACAACGTTCTCGAAATGCCAATTTTCGTGGATCGTCATTAAAATATGAGTATTGTGCACGTCCCCACATAACAGCCGCTCGCTGATATAGATCACGAGCAGTAACAGTGAATCCCTTTTGTTCATAATGTTTTGCACGTTCTTGAGCCTGAGAAGCAACTGTGGCCCAGGCTTTTGGTATCATTGCTCCACTTTTTACTTGAGAAAAAACTTTATCAAAATCAGTGTGGTCGTGCCCTAACTGTTCCATTGTTGCCTTTGCTTCAGGATGCAAAGCATCAAACCCACCAAGTGCGAGGGCTATATCTAAAGCCCATCCTTGTGATTGTGAACGTTGAGTCATAATAATCATCCTTTACATTTTAATTAAGCACTTAATAATTAAGTACTTAATTAAAATATTGAAGTATAAGATGTACTTTTGTCAAGACTATAAATAAAGGCGTTTTATTATTTTATTGATGATTTAAAGTGAGCATATATAATATTGCTTAGAAAATGAATAGCCAGACTCTACTTAATTTGACTCTACTCTTATTCATATGTTAATGTTAACTTCATATAATTAAGTACTTAGTTAATGAGGAAATGGTGATGTTATGACAAATTCTTCAAACAAGTTAACTGCGATAGACGAACTTAGCCAGGCTATATATAGTCTGACTGCAGCCGATGGACGTTTAAGAGGGCGAGCTACTCGTACATTAGGGGCCGTTTCAATGGTCCACGCTCGAACTCTTAAAGTATTAGCTGAAGAAGGCGAATTGTCAGTCAAAGAATTAGCTGATCGAGCAGAAACTACCGCCGCTGGTATTACTCAATTAATCAACGGATTACAACAGGTCGGTTACGTTAAGCGTGTTCGTTCAATTAACGACCGGAGAGTTGTCAATATCCGACTTACGCCTAGTGGTTTAAATTGTCACTTAGAAAGAGAGAAAAAACTAAAACATATTCTTAGTGCGAACCTTTCAGATTTTGATGCAGATCAAATCGAGAAATCTTCTGAAATAATTAGATGTCTAGTTCATGTGCTTGACCAACTATAAGAGTATTTTAAAGCTTTTATTGAGTTTTTAGAACTAACACATCGCTATTATGCTAAAATTTTATAGTAACCCCAGAACGAAATCTTATGTTAACTTGTAACAATAAAGCTCATTTTTTCGTTTTGGGGTATTTCAAAATATGAGCTGGATGGTCATGTACGGTGACCTCTACTTAATTATTAGAAAAACATTAGTTTTTAATTGTATACACGCTAATTATGTTGATTTTCTGATGACCCCATCATAATGAATTTCCTCTTTTTATCAGTATTGGTAGGTAAAGAGGACGCTAGTCACAAAAACAGGTTGTGGAGAAAGTCTTCTTCACAACCTGAGAGTAAGTTATATATCCAAATATGACCTGTTCTTTTAACTATTCAGTCTTTTATAATCTGTTATATTCGATATAACTAGAGTCATAGTAAATCCACTGACCTGTTCCAATTCTGAGCCAGCCGTTCTTTTCTTCATATACGGTAACTTTTTCGCCTTTACTTGTCTTTCTAACAATAGAATAGTTTGTACCTGATCCGCTTCGAACATTTACCCCAATACCATTAATTTGAGCCGTTCCAATTACCTTTTGAACACTACCATTTTCAATTACTTGTAGCATATTTAGAATGAATGTTGCTGTCTCACCACGAGTTGTTGTTCCTTTAGGGTCGTATTGATTGTCCCCCTTACCTCTTACAATACCTAGGCCATACAGTCTTTGTACGTCTTCTTTATAAATAATTTGGTCTTTGTCTGAGAATGGTAGGTTTACAACTGGTCCCCATATACCTTTATACTGTAAAGCCTTGTTTACAATAATTGCTGATTCTTCTCTTGTAATAGGTGTGTTTGGGTCAAAATAACCATCTCCTCTACCTTGAATGATACCTGCACTTGCAGTACGTTTAATACCATCTCGTAAAGTTGAATTTGCATCGTTTAGGTCTTTAAATGAAGCATCTCCAGCTGGCAGTTTTAGAGACTTAGAGATTAATTGAGCAAATTCGGCTCTTGTTATCGCTCTATTGGGTGCGAAAACTCCGTTTCCTTCCCCTATCATAATACCCTTTCTATTTAACTCTCGAATAGCTTCTTCATACCAACCTCCTGTAATGTCATCTTTTGGTTGATAAAGATTATTATAATACCCCTCAACGCTATTTACGAATACATCCCATTGCCCATTATTAATCATGTTAGCAGGGCAGATTTTACCGCTCCATTTTTGATGTTTTACAATGTTATTTAACGGTACACCAGTTTCTTTCAGTGAACTACCCGCCACTTAACGTCCTAACGGACTGTTTGAAGTGGGGGCTTCTCGGTTAGTCGTTACTTTTGGTAGCTAACGAATTCGTCCTAAAACAGCCGAGCTAACTCCCTTGTTCCAAGGGTTATTTTATTGCTATCTATGCTAACGCTAATAGGCGTATTGCTTCATTTTTGATATTGATAGCTGCGTTATAATCTCTATCGAGATTTACACCGCATATACAAGAATAGACTCGCTCAGACAATGACATATTTTTCACATTTCCACAACTGCTACATGTTTTTGTGGAAGGAAACCATTTGTCTATTTTCACAAGCTGTTTGCCTTGTTCATTTAGTTTATAAGCTAAGAAAGAAGTGAACATACCCCAAGCATTATCAGCGACGCTTTTTCCAAAATGAAGTGCTTGCGATATTCCCTTCATATTTAGATCTTCAATAGCTACAACATCAAAATGAGTAGCTAACTCTTTAGACTTATGATGAAGGAAGTTCTTACGTTGGTTTGCTACTTTTTCATACAGCTTAGCTACACGGATACGTTGTTTATTCCAACGCCCTGAACCTTTTGTACGTCTTGATAATACTCGTTGAGCATTTGCTAATCGGTCTAACATTTCACGATAGAATTTAGGATAATTGGCTCTCTCATCCTCAGAACTGACGTATAATTGATCCATCGCAAAGTCTAATCCAACAACTGTTTCTACTTCTTTTTGTACGATCTCTTTTTCGTATTCAGTCAAAATGGACACATAGTATTTACCAGTAAATGTCATAGAAATCGTACATGACTTGATTATATAGTCTTGTGGTATTTCTCTATGCTGTTTGATACGTACCATTTTCAGTTTTGGCAATTTGATATGACCGTTAAGCAACATAATATTTCCGTTCACTACATTCGTTGTATAAGACCTTCTGTCTTTTTTGCTTTTGAATGTTGGGAAGTCATTTTGACCACGAAAGAAATTTTTATAGGCAGTTTGCAAGTTTAGTTGAGCATTTGCCAAAGCTAATGAATCAACTTCTTTTAACCACTCAAATTCTGCTTTGTATTTTGCTGGAGTGGGAAGCTTTTGTTTCTTTAGTTGATCCTTATCATCTTTATGTTTTTCATACGCTTCTTTCCGTTCAGCTAACATTCTGTTATACACGAAACGTACACAACCGAAGGTTTTACGCATAAGATGTGCTTGGTCTTTTGTTGGATACAAACGGAATTTATATGCTTTATTCTGCTTTGTCATATCATTTCACCTCACTTTTCACTTTGATTTTCAATATATGTTTTTACTACGTCTATTGGCGAACCACCAGTCGTTAGCAAGCAAAAGCTTCTTGACCAAAACATCTCTTTCCAAAGTTTCTTTTTCACTTGTGGAAAGTCTCTTTTAATAAGTCGAGAACTTGCACTTTTATAAGCATTGATGAATTTTGTCATTTCTGTATTAGGGTGTGCTTTGAACAAAATATGAACATGGTCTACATCATGATTCCATTCAACTAATGTGATGTTATAGTTTTCAGATAGTCGAACAAACATATCTTTTGCATAGTCTGACATATCATCATCAAACACATTTCTTCTGTATTTCACGACCAACACAAGGTGATAATACAACAAGAATACTGAATGGTTATTACTATCTAATTTCATTTATATACCAGCCTTTATAATTTATAAGACTGATTATATCAGAGGCAAAATAAAAAGGAAAACCTTTTGGCTACGCCAAACCGAAATTCATCTCCCACCTACCGTTGGGCTAAGCCCTTCACACGCTTGAGGAAGGAGAATTCTTTCGGGAAATTCGTTAAAAAAGGCACTTGAAAGAGGGCTTTTATAATTTCTCAATAACTGAAACTACTTAATGCAGTAAAATAATAATTGGATTGGCATCCAATTCTATATTAAGAAGGTTCAAATCGCAAGAAGGCACCTTTGGTGCCTTTTCTTTATACAATTTTATAATGTATTATAGATGTTTTATAGTGCTTGAGCGTGATATTATTCAAGTTTTTTCGTAGAGAATGCGTAAATACAAACAAAACCAGTAATACATCTTTTTTGTGCCGTACTGGTTTTGTTTAAGATCATCTTAAATTGTAGCTAGTTCACCGAGATTGCAAATTCCGATTTCGGTGCCCCAGCGAATACGATTGTTCCGTTCTTCGGCAGTTTCACCTTGTTATTGCCACTCACGATGCTAAAGTTGATGCAAACTCCCTTCTCATCATACACCGCAAACGAACCCTTTGGTGGCAACGTCACGGTCATTCTTTTCTCTGCTGCCGCTTGCGGAATTGTATACCATTTCGCATGCCCATTTGCTCCCAGCGTAACTTGGGATGATTGGCCTATATCAATTGGTTTTACATTTGATTCACTTACGTACAACAACCCAGCCATCTTCATATATTCATTTCCACCTTCTGTATAGAAGTGTGTTTCCATTGTATCACGGCCATTCATTAGGGGAATTTGGAGCTGATGCGTTGCGGTATTCGGACCTGTAATCTTTCTGCCATCCCAATAGCCTGCTGGGCCTTCCTTGCGAGTAATTTGTGTAGTAAGAAGTTTCGGTTGAACGAGATATTGAATAGAACTAAATTTCTCGTTCACAAGATAGAACTTGACACCTTCCCTCTTTGCCCATGCAGCAGCGGTTTTCTTCGATAGCACGTTATCTTCTAGTTTCTCAGCTAAATAGTGGGTCATCACACTTTGCCCTAAACCTGGATGCGATTTATATGCGCTCTCCTTCAAATAAGTTCTTCCATTCTTCTCGGTTACAAAGTTGAGCTTGGAGGTACCCTCCTCATTAATAAAACTTCCATCAGCAGTATATACATATTTTTCTTCTCGATTAGATGGTAAGAGCAGTTCTCCGTTGTTCGTAATTTCAATTTTAAAATGGGTTTCGCTATTGCCATAAAATCCTGCTTTTTTTGCTACACCTTGAGGCATTTTGACTTTTACCGGCTTGCCAAAGGATTTGTTTGGCTTGATGTCTTTAATAGTACCTTTTTCTTTAAGTCTGGCGAGTAACAATTCAGTTGCCATTAGTTGATTTATAGAGCTCCGTCCACCAGATGACAATACAGCCGCTGCTATTTTCTGTTCTGGTAGCACGACTAATATAGCATGTTGCAGTGCCGTATCGCCGCCCTTAGCCAAAGCTTTGATCCCATATTCACTAAATGGGTATAGTTTCACACTATCCCACCCAAGGCCATAGTTAAAAATATTATCTCCATCCCCTGGCCATATTCCTTTTTTATATTCCGCTTGCTCCATTGCCTTGACCACTTTATCAGAGAGGATCCCTTTTCCCTGTCCCATAAATAATTGTGAGAATTGCACCATATCTTCTGCCGTAGAAGATATGCCTCCCGTACCAATTACATTCACCGATTCACTTGGAAGTTGTCCTTGGTACGCCGGGAAATATAGTCCAGCCCGATTTTCATCCCTCCATTTGTCCCGCGGCGTTTTCGTATGATTCATCTTTAAAGGCCCTGTAAAGCTTTGATGTAAAAATTCAGTAAAACTCATACCACTAACTCTTTCCACCAAAATTTCGGCCAGCGTAAAACCATCGTTACAGTATACCGAGAAAGCGCCAGGGTCCGCCTTCAAGTTTTGATTTGACAGTTGCTGTAACAAGGTATCATGGGCATAGGTATCATTATCGTCAAATAAAAATGCATTACCTAACGTAGAACCTTGCAATCCAGAGGAGTGATTCAATAACATACGCGTTGTAATACGTTTATATCGACCGTCTTTCATCTTAAAATCAGGAACATAGCGGACAACAGGAGCATCCAAATCGACTTTCCCTTCATCGACCAATTTCATTACAGCCGCTGTTGCATACATTTTACTGACTGAACCAATCCCATATTGAGTATCTTTGGTTAGCAGCTTTTCCCCCTCCATATCATTCCTGCCAGCCTGACCCGACAAAATAAGTTTTCCATTATCAATTAGCGCATACTGCACGCTATTCGCTTCATAAGACTTTGTAAGTAGCTCAGCCTTCTCTGCTGCAATCTTCTTCAGTTCCTGACTAGCTACTTCTTCACCAGTTACAACTGTAGTCTCACTTTCAGAAAATGCTTTCGCTCCTGTTGGTAGAATCATAGTTACCGCTAATGCAGTGGCTAACACACCAGTTAGCTTATTTTTCATCACGGAATTACCTCCTTAGATAAGTGACCGTTTTCATCATTTGTTTGTTCCACTATGAAAATATGATAAAATTTATCCGTTCTCCCCTTTGACCTACTTGCTAAATTCAGCAAGTAAAATATTTTTAAAAGGATCAGGACTATCAGCTTTAATACTGTTTAAATTGACGGCCAATGTATGCTTGCCTCCAAGTGTGCCCCCAGCAAAAGTTAAAAAACCAGGAATGGTTCCTCCATGCCCCCATATGGATACACCGTTTGAAAGCTTTATTTTGGAAATTCCAAGCCCGTAATCGCCAAGTTCATCTATTCCTGTAGGGACTGTTGTAAGCATTTGCTTTAGTTGCTGTTCTTTCAATAATTTGCCCCCAAGTAAATAAGAAAAGAATTTGTTTAAATCATCAGCTGTAGAAATCATATCTCCGGCCGAGCTCCCCATACTTGGGTTATAATAAGTAACATCTTTCGGCTCACTTGCTCCGTCTAATTG
The DNA here is from genome assembly GCF_038007725.1 of Bacillus sp. FSL W8-0640. Classification (NCBI taxonomy): domain Bacteria; kingdom Bacillati; phylum Bacillota; class Bacilli; order Caryophanales; family Bacillaceae; genus Bacillus; species Bacillus sp. FSL W8-0640. The sequence continues at coordinate 350,227 of NZ_JBBOXT010000002.1, read as the reverse complement.
GATATATCCACGGGCATGCTTGGTTCCTGGAATGACGCTTGAATTTCCAGGTAAGAATGTATTCGTTAATTCAAGTGGTTCAATAATTCGACTTTCAATCTCTTCCGCATAGCTGTTCCCAGTTACTTTTTCAATAAGAATTCCTAGTAATACATATCCTGTATTTGAATACGACCAGCTCTTTCCTGGAGCAAAATCTGGAGGCATGGATATTCCCATCTTTACTAATTCTTCAGCAGTATAGGATTTTTTTGTATCCATCATATTAAAATCCTTTGACCTTGTGTAATTAGCGATACCACTTGTGTGATTCAATAATTGCCTGATAGTAATCTGTTTATCATCATATCCATTTCCTTGAATGACATCAGGCAACCATTTTTCAATAGAATCGTCTAAATTCAAGCGATTTTCTCCTGCTAATTGAAGTACAACTGTTGCAGTGAACGTCTTTGTCACGCTGCCAATCCGGAAACGAAAATCTGTTTTCATTGGTTGCTTGGTACTCAGATCAGCTACACCAGCAGCATAACTCCATGTTTTTCCGCTCTTAGAAACTTTAGCAAGTATCCCTGGATATCCAAGTTGCAATGTACCCCGCATTGCCTCTTTGACGGAAGTACGGTCTCTTTGAGTGCTTGTTTCTAACGATTTAGATACATTTTGAGTGGACTCCGCTTTTACAATTGAGGTTGGAGTTGTATATAACAGAGAACCTCCAGTTATCAAAAGGGCTAAACCTGTACATGTAATTCGACAGTGCTTTTTCATCAAAATATTTCTCTCCCCTACTCATATTGTATATATGGTTTTTTACTGTTTTTAAGCTAATCAATCATACAGCTTTCATCTTGACTAAAGACAAAAGGGCGATATTGAATTTGTAATCATTCTTATACCCACTATTTCACAAACGACTTTCTGACCTAAAAAATAACCTATCCTTTTTTCAGTTGTATGTTAACTTTTGTAATGTCTCTTTTCTTCCAAACAAGTCTTATTAATTGATTTGTTTTTTTATATAAATATATGGTATTTGTTCCTCCTCTCAATCTTCTTTACATTTTAATCATACACAATGAAAATCTCTTTTTTCTTACCTCTTCCTTACAAATTCCTTACGTTCAAAATCACTTTTATAATTGATTATTTTTTATTTTAATAACATTTCATTTTGATTAATCTTTTTCAAATTGGATTCTTTTTAGTGTTCATTCACTAAGGATTTTCAAAGCATTTATAATCAAACTTTATTTCAACCAAACAGTAACATTTTTTGTTTATAGTCCTTACTCCATTCCATCTGGCTTGCAACACGTTTACGTTATCCTTTCCCTATTCTCTCTAACTTGTAACATGTTTGCGGTATCCATGCTCAAATCATAATAAACATGATATATCCAGCAGCTTAAGTATTTTAATATAATATTAAAAAGTGGATATGCTTAATCGCATATCCACTATCCAGAAGGTATATCCTTCACCTTAAACATACTTTCTTCCTAATTGTTGTGTTTGCAACAAAAATATAAAGAGGTGAGTAAAGTGAAATATATTTTTATGTATTAGGGGGCACTATATCATTTTAAGAAAATTATACGCTAAGGGATTTATAAGGGTTATCTGGATTTAATAAACGTTTATAAATGCTTTGTGACATGAGGTAGCACCACATCGCTATTAAGCTAATAAAACTAAATTTCCTTAAAATGAAAAAATACGCTATTCTTTCTGTAGAGTCATAGGAAAGGATGGTGTTTTTTATGTCTGTTTCTGTGTCTGACGAATTACAACTATTTGCTCAAGAGATTCAAAGTTTTTTATCTCCAAATACCTTACGGGATCTTGCTAGAGATGTTGGATTTGTAAAAAGAACCAGTAAGTACCAAGCAAAAGATTTAGTAGCTTTATGTGTATTGTTGAGCCAAAATGTAGCTATGACTTCTTTAACTCAGTTATCTAGTTGTTTAGAAGCATCAGTAGAAGTACTCATCAGTCCTGAGGGACTGAATCAACGGTTTAATAAGGCAGCTGTTCAACTTTTACAACACCTACTAGCCGAACTACTAAGCAAAAAATTGGCCGTATCTATGCCAATTTCTTTTCCATACACTTCTGTTTTCAAGCGTATTCGTATTTTAGATTCAACTGCATTTCAACTCCCGGATGTATTTTCATCGGTTTATCCAGGTGCAGGAGGATGCAGCCATACGGCTGGGATAAAAATTCAACTTGAGTATGATTTGTTAAGTGGACAATTCCTACATATTCATACAACATGATCGCACTTACGGCTCTCTGTGTGCCCCAACTGTGACAGCGAATGATTTATGCATCCGAGATTTAGGTTATTTTCATTTAAAAGACCTTCAATATATACAAGATAAAGAGGCCTACTATATTTCTCGTATCAAGTCGAATACACGTATTTATCAAAAAAATCCTAACCCGGATTATTTTCAAGACGGAAGAATTAAGAAAGGTACAGAGTATATACAGATAGATATGGAGACGTTAATGAGCTCCCTTCAACCAGGACAAACATGTGAAATAGCTGGTGCTTATGTAGGAATAATTGATAAAGTGCCAGCTCGTGTAATTGTTCATCGATTAACAAAACAACAGCAACAAAAACGATTACAAGATCAAACTGTAAGAGAAAAAAAGAAAGGAATGACGTATTCTCCTCGTAGTAAACGACTCAGTGGTCTCAATGTATATATGACAAACACCCCTACAGATATTGTCCCGACGGGACAAGTACATGATTGGTATTCTTTACGTTGGCAAATCGAAATTTTATTTAAAACGTGGAAGTCATTCTTTCAAATTCATCATTGTAAAAAGATAAAACCAGAACGATTGGAGTGCCATTTATATGGTCAATTGATTGCCATTCTACTCTGTTCTTCTATCATGTTTCAAATGCGACAATTGCTCCTAATGAAGAAAAAACGAGAGTTTAGTGAGTATAAAGCCATATATATGATCAAAGACTATTTTCTTCTTTTATTCCAAACTATACAAAAAAACACCCAAGAGTTATCAAAGGTGTTACTTCGCCTGTTCAATCTCCTACAGCAAAACGGGCGGAAATCTCATCGATATGAGAAAAAAACGGTCTTTGATATATTAGGTGTCGTTTACAATTGTACCATGTCTGATAATCAAGCCGCTTAATTCAAAAAATGAAACCCGTTAGGGTTTATTTCGTATGCAAATCTTTTAATCACCTACACTTGCCCTTTAGAAAAAAGAAACAATCTCGCCTAAAATTGACTTTGCATAATCTTAGCTTGATAGCGATGTGACGCTACCCCTATATTAAAGAAAAAACTGTCGAAGGATCAGCTTTTAAATGAGGTGGAATTTCATATTCAACCTCATAAGTAGTGTAAGGAATGTTGTTTATTAAACTAGCGAGAGATACAAGTTTTAATCCTTTTTCTAATGAATCGTTGTTTAAAGAATTATTGATATTATTATTATCCATTTATTTTTTCCCTTCGTAACAAATCGAGAATCAGTAATAGTTTGTACTTTCTAAAAAAATATATGTAAGCACTAATAACTTTAAGATGAAGAATATATGGTAAGTTTGTTTTGCATGTTCTAAGACTTGCTACAATGATTTTATATTGATATAGATAAGTAAAGCAGCAATTGATTATAGCAAATATATTTGCATGGAATATATATTTAGGTGTGACATAGCTGGTTTATATAATAATACATAAAAGGAGGAATATTATGGTTCGATTCTACCTATCTGATTTATTGAAGCGATGTAATTATGACTTAAGTAGGACTTTGTTAATGAGACACTCCACAAATCATGAACGCTTTGTAAAAGCTTATGGTGAAGGTTCTCTGCGCGAATACACCCAACATCAAGACCCAGGCTTTTTTGATAAATACGATATAGTTATAGTGTTTTCTGCCGATAAAAGTACAACAGCGAGATACTTGAAATCATATGAAGTAAAGCATGGTGAACTATATCATCTATCGAAAGATTGCGCTAAATTCTTATTAGAACCCTATAATAAGAACATTATGCATCCTTTGTTTGAAATAAATAACGATCCATTGTGTAAGTATGAGAACAAGCTATTTATAGATTGGGGAAAAGGTATGAGGTATTGGCAAAAGGCTACCAATGAGAAACCCATAACGCAACTAGCTGATACAAACCAATACAACTTCCCTGGATTTGAAAATGTGTCGTTAATGTACAATGAATTAAAGGAAATGGTTACTAATGGTGACACATATAAGGATTGGCACATAGCTTTAAGTTCGATTAATGCTATATATGCAGTAACAGATTGTTCTAACGGCAAACTTTATATAGGTTCTTCATACAATAAGAATGGACTACTCGGGAGATGGAAAGAGTATGTCCATACGATACATGGAGGGAACAACAAACTTATACGCACACATAAGCAGGATGCCAAGGCTCACTTACAATTCCAATACTCTATACTAAAAGTACTACCTAAAGATATTACACCTTTAGAAGCAGTTGAAGTTGAGAAAAGATATAAAGAGAAGCTACAAACCATTAAGTATGGTTACAATGAAAACTAGTGTTAAGTGTTGGTTTAAAAGTATGTTCAATATAATAGAAAAGGTGAAAACAAATCTCCAAAACTAATTTTTATACTAATTTCTTTAATTAACTACCTTTAGAGAAAAGAGTTTGTATGTATAAGGTACTCTAAAACTTTAGCTTGGATGATGCGTCGAGCCCCCCTACAAAAAGAATATGACCTTACACATACTCATAATTCTTGGGCGTTTCAGAGGCAAATAATAACAGTAATTAAGAAGCTTAAAAGCCCCTATGTCTTTGTTTTTTGTATGTTTTTTAAAAATAATAATTCGGTGCGTGAAATTTTAAATATGTCTTGTTATTTTTTTCTTTATAGTTTAAAATTTGTATAGTATTTTATATGGATTATATGTTAAAATATAGATAGAAAATTTGTTTCCATTGTTTATACTCTATTGTACGTAGCGTGAAGGACAAACCTTACGCCCAGTTAACTCGGGCGAGGTTTGTCCTTTTTTTTTACTTTAAGGAGGAATTTACTATGAATAAAGTCTACAAAATTGGAGCAATTGTTACTACATTATGCGTTGCTTGTATCGCTATCTTTACTTTAACTAAAAATGAATCTGTTAACCCAGAGACTGTAACACCAAACAAAACAATTGTGTCAGCTGCAGAAACAAAAGGATCACCCGAAAATATTAAAGATATTTCAAAAGAAGAATTAAAGCAAAAAATACAATCCCATGAAGAGTTTATTGCGTATTACTATCAACCAACTTGTCATTATTGTAAAAAGGCAGCACCAGATATCAATAGTATGTCAAAAAAGCATGATAGAACCATCTATCGTATTGATATCTCTACGCCAGAAAATCAAAGTGCCTTTCAAGAGTTCGACATTCCTGGTACTCCAGTTGTTGTAGCTTATAACAGAGGCGAAGAAATTGAACGACTAGAAGGTGCAGTGTCAGCTGCTACATATGACGGATTCTTTGCGAGACGTAATTCGAGCGCTAGTTAATATAGTGCTCGTTTTTCTTTGTAAGAAAGGGGAATTTACATGCAACAAAACGCCCGTATTTATTCTTTAGACATAATAAGGGGGATTGCCATACTATGTATCCTATTTGCTAATCTACCTACTATGACGGGACTAGATTCCTTTAATCAAGCGGGTTACTCCGGTACAGATAAATTGATTCGCTTTTTAATAGATTTGTTTATACAGGCAAAATTCTATACTATTTTTGCGTTCTTATTTGGAGTAGGGTTTTATATCTTTATAAAAAATGCTGAAGCAAAAGGCTATTCTATGTATAAGCTGTTTAGTCGTAGATTGTGTATCTTGCTACTCTTTGGTTTACTCCACTTTATCTTTCTATGGTATGGAGATATTCTACACGCATATGCCTTAGCTGGCTTTATCCTATTGTTCTTTTATAAGCGATCTACAAAGCTTATCTTTATAGTTGGCTGCATCGCTCTACTTATTAGCTATACACTACATACCATTTTATTTATACAAGCAGGTTCTTCTATTTCTGCAGTACCAAGTTACTATCAATATATGTTTACGGGCCACACTACCAATGACACTGTAAATCTATTTACACATTATTCACATCAAGTAAAAGCTCGTCTGTTCTTTTTAATGACCGAGGAATTTCAACAATTACTAATAGGAATTCCGGAATATACAGGCTTATTTTTAATTGGTTTATGGGCTGGTAAGAAAGATATTTTTAACAGGGTATCGGAATTAATAAAGGAAATTAGATTTATCCAATGGATTTCGTTATGCATTTCATGTCTTCTCTCTTGTCCAATTATCTACTATTTTATAAAAACGGATGTCTATTACTCTCAGGATATTAAACTATGGATTCTATTTGGAGGGAAAACGCTAGCTATATTCTATATTTGTACTCTACTTAGGGTTTGTGAGAATAAAAAATATATAGAGCGGCTGCAACCCTTTATGAACGTAGGTAAGTATGCTTTAACGAATTACATTAGCCAAAGTATACTAACTCTTGTCATTCTTTCGTTGTACTTTAAAGATGTCTCAGAGGTATATTACTGGCAACTATGTATCTTCGGGATTTTAATTATCTTTGTGCAAATTATATTCAGCAAAATTTGGAGTAAATATTTTCGCTATGGTCCCATTGAATGGATATGGAGAAAAGGAATTTACAAAAAATAACCTATTTTTCACCAGTTTCATGCAATTAATTAAAAAAAATGATAAAATATCATATGAAAGATTAAAGATATATTTGTAATTGTAAGATGATGTTATTAAAATTAAAGTGGTTCAAGTCAGAGGAAGGCACCTTAGGTGTCTTTTCTTTATTAAAATATGTATTTTAACAAACCTTTAATACTTATGTATTAGATAATAATATTATTTAGTAAAAGGCATTTTTGGAGATAAGAGCCAACAAAAAAAGCCCTAACAGGGCTAAATGATTTTCTTCATACCACATTGACGACATTCTCTTAGAAAGATGAAATCTTTAACGGAACTTTTGAACGCGGTATTGCCACAGTTATCACAACGACCGCTAATTTTATCTGGGAACTCTTTGTATGTGTATATTTTACTTAGATCGTAGTGTTGTTCAGCTTGTTTATTTTCCATTCGTTTCACCCACATAGCAATTTCAATTAGTATAGCTTAACCATAATAACATGAAGTGTCCGCATAGTGGGTGCTGTTTATTTTTTAAAGTAAAGCCCACCGTTATGAAACAATTTTAAAAAGCCTTGCTACGATATAAATGTAGCAAGGCTCTTATATTTTTATATAAAAAGTAAATCACTTTATTATGACTTTAAATATACACTTTCATCAAAATTAACAAAATAATGATCTTTCCTATATGAAACTGCCTCCATAGTCGCAATAAGATTCTGTCCATGGAAAATATCAATTCGATAGAAACCAGTACGATAGTTTCGTCTTATTTCCGTGGCACGAGCAACCAATTTATCTCCCGCTTTAGCCGATTCAATAAATTGAATGGTTGTGGAAAGACCTAATGATGTCTTTCCATAAGCGTTACAAGCTACAGAAAAAGCATGATCTGCTAAGGCATAAATAACAGCTCCATGAACAGTTTCATGAGCATTTAACATATGGCTTTGTACCTCTAAAGTCGCTTCTGCAAAACCTACTTTAAACTCTGTTAGTTGAATTCCTAAGGATTTTGCATACAGATCATTCTTTACTTGTTCTAAAATTTCTGCATAGTGTTTTTCGTGGATTTGAAGTTCATCAATTCTATTTTTCATGACTAATTCCCCTTTAATATTTATTTTAAATGCTACCCCATCACTTTAATAATATGGTTCAATGATGAGGATCTCATTTATTAACTAGCATAAATATTCAAAATAAGAACTGTACTAACACCATATAGATAATTGTGCCACCCGCTATGGACAACAACATTTGTCTCTTCCATAAATGAAGTACCATTACTAACGCTACAGCAATCAATTCTGGAATACCATGACTACCAGTGAATAAGTTTACATCTTTAAAACAGTAAATCACCAAAAGACCTATGACTGCTGAAGGTAGTACTCTACCAAGGTACTGAACATACTGTGGCGTAGGTCTATCTGATGGGAACACCACAAATGGAAGGAATCTTGTAAGCATTGTTCCTAAAACAACCATGGAAATTGTAATGATTTGCTGGAATATACTCATCGTCATACGGAACCCTCTTTTCTTATTTATTTTCTAAAAAATGTAACGATGATAGAAATTGTAGTTATTTTAAATGACTTCAAAAAGAATGAATAACGTATATATAAATTACTTTAAATTTTGGACTTATTAATTTAATAAAAGCGAGGAAGTATTATATATATTAATTTTCCTTTAATTGAATTTCACTCGAATTAAGTTTATTTTTCTTCCGTAATACACTAAAAATATAACCACTCAAGCCACCTATAATAGATGGAAGTAACCACCCTAGACCTATACCGTAAAAAGGAAGATATTGGTCAAAGAATTCGTTGATTATTACAATCTTTAAGCCTGCAGAATTTAAGCCATCAAATATACTAATAATAAATGTGAATAACAAACTAACTCTATATACAGTGGGGTTTCCATTAAATATTGGGTGTAAAAACGTTAAGAAAATTAAGGAAATAACCATTGGATAAAGGGCCATTAATACAGGGACTGAAATTGTAATTAATTGTGTTAACCCTATATTTGCAACTAGTGTGCTAAAAACCGATAAGATAATAGCAATTTTTCTATATGAAAATTTTGGGAATAACCCATGAAAGAAAGTGGCACAAGAAATGATTAGCCCTACACTTGTAGTCAAGCATGCTACAGTAATTAATAAGCCTAATAAAATTGCACCATAAGAACCAAAATAATAGTTTGAAACTTTCGCTAAAATTTCAGCTCCATTATTTAAATGACCTAGTTTTTCGACACTAGAAGCCCCCATATAAGAAAGGGCTGTGTATATAGAAACCAAAAGTGTGGTAGCAATAGCAGTTGCTTTTGCACAAATAGTCATTAACTGTTTTTTAGTAGTAGCTCCTCTTTCTTTTATTGCATTTACTATAATCATTCCAAAGACAAAGGCTACTAAAGCATCTAGTGTTAAATACCCTTCTTGGAAACCTTTAAAAAATACATATGACGTGTTATATCCTTCAGAAGGAGATTGTAACCTTCCCATTGGTTTAACAACGGATACGATTACAAGTAATCCAATAAATGTCAATTTAATAGGAGTCAAGAATTTCCCCACTATATCGATAATTCTTGATGGATTAAGTGATAACAGGCATGCTACGGCAAAAAGCACTACTGTAAATATGGTTAATATAGTGGGACTTGCCCCATTTGATACATAAGGTTTAATTCCAATTTCGAATGATACATTACCTGATCTAGGAATTGCAAAAAAAGGACCAATTGCCAGATAGAGAACAGTCGTGAATACAATACCAAAAAGTGGATGAACACGACTGGCTAGTGATTGTATATCACTTTTTCCCGAAAAAACAAAAGCTGTAATTGCTAATAGTGGTAAGCCAACTCCGGTAACTAAGAAGCCAGCATTGGCTAGCCATACATTATTTCCAGCCATTTGACCAAGCATAGGCGGGAAAATTAAATTTCCTGCTCCGAAAAACAATGCAAATAACATGAATCCTAGCATTAGGATATAGGAAAAAGAAACTTTATTTGTCATAATAAATCCTCCAACTATAAAGTGTTATACAGTATTTTATTTTTTGCAATAAAGCTTCTGAAGAGGAGAAATCCAGTACAGATTAAACCGATGCATAGTGTACATTTTTTTAATGTTTTAAGACAAACAATGTAATTGTGATGATCCTTTGGAGCATACAAATTACTATGCGGAAGCCTTCTTTTCTTTCTCAATTGGCTTTTTTAGAACAGTAAGCATTGCTACAATCATAATCATGGCAGGGATAATAAAATTATTTCCACCAAAAATAAAAAGACTACTTATGGAAAGGATGAGGCCTATAAGAGCACTATGATGTTTCTTTTGTTTCATCCACTGTTCTACAAAAATAACAACAAAAAGAGCTGTCATAACAAACTCTAAGCCTTTTGTATTAAATTGTACTAATGACCCAAAAATGCCGCCAATTGTTGCTCCTAGTAACCAATAAGAATGGTTGAGTAATGTAACAAAAGTCATAAACCACCCTTTATCTACATTTTTCGGAATATCAACAGTAGAATTAATTGAAAAAGATTCATCACATAATCCATAAATAAGATAGAATTTTTTTCTCCCGGTGCCTTTATACTTTTCCAACATAGAAATACCATAAAATAAATGACGTGCATTCACTGTTAATGTTAGAAAAAGTGCATTAATTGGATCAAACGTAACTAGTAATAAATTTGCTGCAATAAACTCCATTGATCCCGCGAATATAGCAAAACTCATTATAATTGGATATATTGCACTGAAGCCTAATGAGTTCATATAAATTCCATAAGCGATTCCTAAAAATACAAAACCAGCAAGAATCGGTGCTGTATAGGGAAAAGCTGCAAGAAATGCAATTTTTATTTGCTTACTATTTTTCAAATCATTCACATCCTTATCCAAAGCTTTATTGAATGTAAATTTAACACAACAAATCCATACAATGAACGAATTTATTGTATGGATTACAATTTTTATAAGAAAATGTGTGTTATTCTACTGATAGAAGATGTGAGAGTAATCTATTTTCATATTTGTTATATAGTTTGTACAAAATATAACCATCGAGGTGTAACATGCCAATAAATTCATTTGATAATTATTTTATGTCTTGGAAACCAGATAAAAATTTATTAAAGCGTCCTTTTTATTCCTCAATCGCCGCACTACTTGAACATGATATTATAAATGGTTTATTAGCCCCAGGAACAAAGTTACCACCGCAACGAGAACTGGCGGATTTTCTGGATTTGAACTTTACGACTATTACTCGCGCTTATAAAATTTGCGAAGTTAAGGGCTTAATTTATGCAATCACAGGAAATGGAACTTTTGTAGCGCCTAATGCTGCACGGTCAATTACCATATCAACAGAACAAATGACAAACAGTATCGACCTTGGCTTTGTAGCATCCTTTGAGAAATCTAATAATATAGTAGCCGAAGTTATTCAAACGGTCGCAGGTAAAAGTTATTTGGAACAGCTACTCAATTACAATGATCCAACTGGTCTTCCTCATCAAAAAATGGCAGGCTTAAATTGGCTGCGTTCTTTTGGCATTAATGTAACACAAGAACATATGGCAATAGTTTCAGGTGCACAAAATGCCTTGGCCATTACATTAACTGCTTTATTTAAACCTGGCAATCGCATTGCAACCGACTTATATACATATTCAAACTTTATTGAGTTAGCAAAAATGCTCCATATTCAATTAGTCCCAATTCAAGGGGATGGATTCGGAATGCTTCCAGATGAGCTAGATAAGCAGTGTAGTCAATTAGATATTCATGGGATTTTTCTAATGCCCTCTTGTTCAAACCCTACTACGATTATGATTGCAGATTTTCGTAAGCACGAATTAGCAGCTGTCATTCGAAAACACCATTTAATTTTGATCGAAGATGATATACATGCATTTTTGACAGCGGGTATTATATCTGATTATCAACAACCTATGTTCAATTTGCTTCCAGAACAAAGTGTTTATATTTGTGGAACTTCTAAATGCATTTGTTCTGGACTGAGAGTTGCTTATATGGCTTTTGGAGAGCCGCTGCGCAATAATATTTTGCAGGCCATCTTTAATGTCAATGTTAAAACGTCTTCTTTAGACGGGGAGGTTATAACTGAGCTGATATTGTCGGGAAAGGCTCATGAAATCGTTAATCAAAAAAAATACCAAGCTCAAGCTGCAAATGAACTCTATTCAAAATATTTCCCTGACATCCCGTCTATTGGACATCCTCTGAGCTTTTACCGTTGGCTTCCTATCACAACTCATTCTGATGCTTTAAAATTAGAAACTGATTTACAAACGTGTGGTGTTCGAATTTTTCATTCTGATCGTTTTATTAGTGGGCAGACTACTCCTAGTAAATATTTACGTGTTGCTCTTTCTTCTACAAACTCATTAGATGAATTAGAAATAGGATTAGAAATATTAAAACAATATCTCAGTTAACCCAATAGAAAAAAGGTCTATAGTATATACTACAGACCTTTTTCATTAACTAAGTGAGAACCATGCCATCCTCTACAATTAAATATCTTAAAACTTCTCCATTACTAGCTTTTTTTACTTTTAATCCCTACATATTTTCATGTTTCATCCTACAATTCTTCTCTCATTTGCGATATTTAATAAATAGTATACCAAAAGTTTTCTAGTACACTATTAAAATTCATTCTTTCTAAGCCGTAAATAAAAAAAGTAAACCATTTTCTTTAGATTACTTTAGCATAACAGAAGATTGATTACTCCATCACGATCTAAAAATATTGCTTTCTTTTTCGCCATATTACTCTCTCCTTACCTACAAAATTTCTATCAAAAGATCTGAAGTATAATAACTATTAAGTTCATACTAGCATGAACGACAAATGATACTAGCAACCTATTAGAACGCACATATATTGCTGAAAGTACAAGTCCAATTAGAAAATATCCAAATACAAAAGGAAAATCAAAATGCATGATAGAAAAAAACAATGAACTAATTAATATACAACTAATTTTATTAAATTTACGGCTTAATATATTTATGGCCGCGTAACGAAATACAAGCTCCTCAACTAGTGGAGCAAGAATTACAATTGATACAAGAGCAAGAGGAGAAATGGCTACAGATTCAACATTACTTGATGTATTTACTGATTGTGTAGTTAAGTGAAATATACTTTTATCCAAAATACTACCAATTGTCTGTGCTAAGAATACTGCAACTATTCCTACTAAAATCCAACCGAACGATGCTTTTGAAAATTTAATCGATAGCTTCGAATCTTCCATAAATTCTTTCTTATATATAAGAAAAGTGAATATTAATATGAGTGAAAATCCTATTAGTTCCCAATGAACCAGTAGCTGCTGAATTGCTTGCTGTTGATTCCCCTGAATATCATACCAGCCTGTCTTCGCTAGTAATTGTACTCCTATAATTCCAACAAATTGAGTCATTATCAAATATATGAGTATGATATAACCTGATTTATGTAAGTTACTATTATTCATTTTATTATATTCACCTTTCACTTTTAGCGTCTTATTTATTATATATATTGAATATACGATAATAAAACAAATGTTTATGTACTATCAAACGTATTCAGGCTGCTTGCAAATGTTTTAACCCAATCTCTAACGCGCCTGTTCCTCCAAACCCTTGATTAAATATCATACTTCTTTGCGTATTCTTTTGCTACATCAATAGACACATGGCCACATGCACCTTTCTGTACTACAATAACATCACATTTTTTTATAACACTACGAAACGTTTTCTTTACACCACCATGATTTTTCCCATCGTGAAAAATTACCTGACAATCTCTTTTTTTCGCTAATTTCTCTAATGTTCTACCATTTGAACCACCTAAAACTAGAATTGTACTCATTTCTATTCACTCTCCACATCTTTAGTTTTTTTATATGTACTTGGTAATACTAATAATACAATTGTACAGATGACAATATTCAGGAATACCACACCCACTATTAATACAATTGCAAAGACTGGTAACAATAACATGAAAATAAAACCACTTACAAGCAAGCAGATGAATATAAATCCATTGCTCATGTCTTCATAACCATCTAATCCCGTTACAATATCTAAACTGTGCATCCAAGCTGTGATACTATCCCAATTTGTGATCAACAGGTATCCACTACCTACTAATAAAGCCCAGCCAAATAATGTCCCTAAAAGTCCCGAGCCTCTTCCAGAAGAATATCCTGCAAAATAGTTTGCTGCGGTTCCAAATAATAATCTCATTCTTTTTACCTCCACATCTATATCATTTCACTAATATATATAAATTTCATTTAACCATAACTTCATTGTATCAGAAAATTATGAATATTAAATAAATATTTTTAGGTACTCTTTATATTTTTTAATAAGGGTTGTGATTTTTATTCACAACCCTTATCTTTCAGCTAATCCACAGGTACTTCTTCTTGTCCATGTGGTATTTGTTCAATTGGTGTTACAATTTGCGCATACTGATTTACCTGAATTTTAAATTGTCGTGGTTCCAAGAAGTTTACCTGTTGTATTAAAACCTCTATATGAAATGTATCTACTTTTTTCCCACGGTCAATTTTGATAATACGTGCATTGTAAAACTTATCTCCATTTAGGAAATATCTTTGAACAGCTTCTGTAGCAAGCATACGTTCATTACTTGTCATTTTCATTGGTTCAATACCAAATCCAGCCTTTGTAAACAAATATGGAACATCATAACTACTATTAGAAATTTTTCGTAGTAAATCCTCTACTGTTTTCGTTTTCGCAGTATATTCTTCTTCTTTTGTATCAAATCCCTTTGGTTTATCTCCAAGCATCTCGATTTCATCTTGATTTACTTGTTCTTCCTCTTGCACTTGTGATTTCTTCATATAATCATGAATAGTATTATACGTGGCAACACCTGCCACTAGTATGATGATACCTAATATGACCAAGTACTTACGAGGCATATTGGATAAAATGTTGATTATTTTCTTCATCTGAAATTGGCAAGGATACCCCCTACTTCAAGCGTGTGAAGGGCGTAGCCCAACGATAAGTGGAGGAGGAATTGCCGTCAGATACGGTATGGTAGTTAAAATCGTAAGATTTTGTACCATATCAAGTACCTGAAACTTCCACCTTGCCTTCTCCTTTCTTTGTTTTGATTATTCGCTTTCACTAAAAAATGATATAGTTAATTTAGGAAAAAGGTGGTGAATATAATAACTACAATTACTGCAAAAATACAAATCTATGTTTCTGATAAGCAAGCTAAAAGTCTAAAGATAACAGCTAACGCTTATCGTAAGGCTTGTAACTGGTTATCCAAATATATATTTGAAACAAAAACTCTAAATCAAGTAAAACTTAACAATTTGTACTATAAACAATTACGCAATCTATTCGGATTGAAAAGCCAAATGGCTCAATCTGTGATGAAAACCGTAATTGCTCGTTATAAATCGGCAAAGTCAAATGGAAATGAATGGTCCTTAATTGAATTTAAACTTCCAGAATACGACCTTGTATGGAACCGCGACTACTCTCTAACCCAAAATCAATTTAGCTTGAATACACTAGATGGTCGTCTAAGGCTAAATTATGAGCGTAAAGCCATGAAAAAGTATTTCAATGGTACTTGGAAATTTGGTACTGCTAAATTAGTTAATAAGTATAATAAGTGGTTCTTACACATTCCAATGACAAAAGACTTCCCCGAACCTGATCATATTAATGTTAACAACATTGTCGGCATTGATTTAGGAATCAATTTTCTTGCAACTACCTATGATAGTCAAGGTAAAACTACGTTTTACAGCGGGAAAATCGTAAAGCATAAACGTGGTGCATTTAAAGCTACTCGTAAACAATTACAAAAGAAGCAAACGCCATCTGCTCGTAAAAAACTAAAACTAATTGGTTCAAGAGAAAACTGTTATATAACTGATGTAAACCATCGAATTACAAAGGCACTCATTGATAAATACCCTAGAGGGACGATATTTGTTTTAGAAGATTTGAAGGGCGTTCGTTCTGCAACTAAAAAAGTGCGAGTAAAAAATCGCTATATCTCTGTTTCTTGGGCTTTCTATCAATTCCGTCAAATGCTTGAATACAAAACTAAAATGAATGGACAGAAGGTAATTATTGTAGATCCAAAATATACTTCTCAAACTTGCCCTAAATGTGGACACGTTGAGAAAGCGAATCGAAATAAGAAACTACACACGTTTAAGTGTAAAAATTGTCAATATCAATCAAATGATGACCGTATTGGTGCAATGAATCTACACCGAAAAGGGATTGAATATATTGGTGTAGTTACCACAGGAGTATAACTCTTGCGGTAGGGGCGAAGTCAACCGTCCTTATGTTCCACCACACAAAGGCAGGAGAGCTATGCTCGTTCGCACTGCTGGGTAGGAACAAGCGTAGTTGTGCTCTATGAGAGTAGAGGCACTGTCGAACCTTGACAGACGCAAGCCCCCACTTCAAACGGACCGAAAGGTCGTTAAGTGGTGGGGTGTTGACCTACTCTCATCCCTTATCAGTCTATTACATTACGGATTTGCGACATATGTTGTCCTCTTGCCGTATAGTTTAGACCTGTAATTTGTACACCCTTATTATCACCAATATGAATCATTTTCTGATTCCCTAAATAAATAGATACATGGTTAGGATTTTCATAGAAAATTAAATCCCCTGGCTGTGCACGACCGATATCTGGCACCTGTTTTCCTTGTCCAATTTGAGCACCTGTCCAATCTCCTAGCTGGACACCTATACTAGTTTTAAACACATATTGTGTGAATCCAGAACAATCTGCACTACCTGCAGCTGGATTTCTAGCACCGGATACATAGCTCACTTTCCCTTGTCCAACCCATTTTTTTGCTTCTTCCAATACCTTTTGTCGTTTAGCATTTGCCATTGTAGGAGAACCACCAGATGATAGACCTGGATCATCATTTTTCTTAAAGAATTTCATTGGATCCGTTGGCTGGTCGTTAATACGAATTTGGAAGTCTAAATGGACAGCATAGTCATTCATATTAAGGAAACCAGTGTCTTTATCATAGTTAGAACCACCCATCTCTCCAATAATTTGTCCTTTCGTCACCATAGTTCCTTGTGCAATTGATATTTTACTCAAATGTAAGTAACGAGATACAATACCATTTCCATGGTCTACATAAACACCTAGACCTCCACCATTTACATTACCTGTTCGGACTACAATACCTGCTTCCATTGACCACACGGGGTCTCCAGCTTTTCCAGCAGTCATAGCTCCAATATCTACAGCATTATGTTGTTTTCCAACACGAACTGCATCAAATGTATCTGTAATACGACCTGATTTCGTTGGCCATTTCCAACCTTTATCAGAAATCCATTCGCCAGATGCATCTGCCACACACCCTAAATCTTTGTAATACTTCAAAACTTTAGAAACGTACGTGTAATCCCCGTAGCACGCGTTAACCTTTGTCCTGAAGTTATTTGGATCGGAGCAACCTGCTGGGTTTAAATGATTCTTACTTCTCGAGAACTCAATAGCTGTTTCCTCTGAATAGCCACCCTTTGCTAATGCATAGCTAATGAATCCTGATCCAAAATTATACGATTGTAAGGCGAGGGCTATATCTCCATTTGCCTTTGCTAACACGTCTTTAAATTCTTGTACGCCTGCTTCAATAGAAATATTAGGGTCTTTAATACATCCTATACGAGCACTTCCTTTTAGGTCTACACAATATGAACTTAAGTTCCCATGACTCCCTTCCGCTGCTTGCATCGGGTCACTTCCCTCTCCTTGTGATTCCTGCATCATTTGGGCAGCCAAAATACCAACATATTGAGCAACACCATGTTTTTCTGCCATTTCTTTAATTTTAGGAAGGTATCCTGTAACTTTTGCATTAAGGTTAACAGGCTCTCCGCCAGGACTTACATTACCTACACACATACCACCAATAAATCCACCAGTAGTAGGAGCCAGATGTCCATATAGCCCTTCTAACATCCCTGCGGCTAATATCTCACGAGCACGATCTTTTTGACTTTCACTAAATTTTGCAAGTTCCATCGCTTTCTCTAAACCGTGAGAAGATACTGTTACCTTTTTACTTCCGCTTGCATTAATTTCATCTATTTTTTTCTTAAAATCTGTATCTCCTAATATCTTTTTTACATCTGGTCCGGAATAACTTTCTGATTTAGTTTTTTGCATCTCCTTTTTCTTTTTTTCACAGGGACCATTTGGCCCAGCCTCGCATACCTCTTTTTCCATATATCCTTCATATTGGATATCCAAGAAATATGATATAGCATCATGCGGATCTTTACCAGTCAAATCGTTATCATACCGCGCCATATTAAAAGCGACAACCTCTCTCCAGTCTACATTTAGCGCCATTGAAATTTCCATATACTTTTTCACTTGTTCTTCTGTTTTACTTTCATCATCGGTAAATGGTACAAAAGATGCTAGAATAACACATACAGTAATAATAAGAGCCATAATGAGGGCAACAGGCAATCCCACTGCTCCCACAATAGCTCCGACAATTTTCACTACACCAGCTCTTAGCAGTTTGGCAGCAGCTTTCGCTGCCGCTCTTCCTGCTTTTCCTGCCATTTTTGCCATTTTCCCACTTGCCTGCATCCCCTTTTTCTTAATAAAGTGAGATGTCGCATCTTTTAAAGGGTTACTTTTCTTCTGGTTATTTGGATCGTTAGGATTTTGACTCATAGACTTGCCACTCCATACTTTCCATTTTCATTATTTCTGCTTCTTCGCTGTGCTAAGCGTGGGTTTGGCGCAAATGGAATCAGGTTTTGTGGGTCATGTTCTGATAAATTTAAATGTGTCTCTGTACGTACAACTTCGTCCTGTGTATGAGTTACTAAGATTTCTTCTCTCGGTTTAATACTGCTATCTTGCACTTCACAAACTCTTTCAATCCTTTGGTTTACTTGTAATCGCGTATCTCCTTTGCCGAACGGAGAAATACGTGACACTGTACCATCTGTTGTGGTAGCAACCATATAACTACGATCTCTTTCTACCACCATTTGCACATTTTGGTATCCCCCTTGATCTAAATCAGACATATAGAAGTGACCATTGTCTACCTTATGACTTACTGTAAGTGGCGGTTCACTAAATACTGGTTTCTGTTGTAAAGGTCTTTGATTTTGATTTCCTACTAATTGATTTGGATTAATATTGATAGAACGATTGATACTAATTTTCCCGCCACTAGAATCTTGAATATACGCTGGCGTTGCTTTCATACCATTACGATACTGTGTTAATTGACCGTCTGAAATATTTAAATCTTGATATACCACTTGTCCTGAACGAATGCTACTATCTCCACTACCATAACGAGATACAACTTGTGTCATTCCACTGGAATCTTTCGCTTCAATCCATGATTTATTATTTGTCGTAACAAGACGTACTGCACCTTGAGCAACTGATTGTCTTCCAGTAGCATCTGTTGTTGTTGGTACCATTCCCTGAATCTCTTGAATTTCTTTTGCTTCTGTTTGAACTGCTTTATTATAAGGATTATGTTTACTTACCATACGTGCAGTAGCTTGGTAAGCACCTGCACCACCAATTACACCTGCTGCATAGCTTAATCCTTTTGTCACATTGTAATGGCGTTCTGCTGCATTACCTCCTAATGAAGTATGAACGGCAGCTGCAGTTCCACTCATCACTCTTTGTACTGCATTTCCACCAGCCTGCTGAACAGCACTAGACGCATTAAAGTATGCTTGTGATACATTTTCCATACCTTTTGTATGCACGAGATGTTTGGCACCTTCCATCATACTTACACCAACCATCTTACTTTGCTGTGTCATACGTCCCACTGCTGAAGTTGGAATCGCCATTTTCCCAGCACTTTGCGAAATATTTGCTACACTAGCTGATGCATCCGCATACGAGCGCTCAATTTCAGAAACAGACAGATTTCCTGCACGTGCCATACTCGCTTGCGTTTGCGTAGCTGCAAACACAGCTTTATTGATTGCACCACCTGTCGCAACACCGTGTGAACGAACACCTTGAATCGCACTAGTAATTCCAGAACCTACTTGTTGACTCACTGTTCCAAGACTAGCATGACTTTGTAAACCTTTCGTCAATTGCGTAGCAAAGGCATCTTTATTAATATACGATTGATTATGTAGACTCTTACCACTCGTATCTTTTGCCTGTATGGGCATCGCACCCGCTTGTACCGCTGCTTGCTGAGCGACTGCTTTAAATTCATTACCTTTATCATTTAAATGAGATTGCCAAGCTTCTACTTTTTGCGTTTGAGACATAGTTGGAGACAAGTTCTTCATAAAGTTTGCTTTGTTCTCTGCTGCATATCCTTGTTTAAAGGATTCTGTAGATGCTTGTACTAAATTCCCGACATTACTTACACCTTTTTGTTTCTGGTTTCCATATCCATTTGCTAAACTATGTGTTTTTACACCATTTACCGCTTTTTGAATGCCAGATACACTAGATACACCCATTGCATTTATATTTGGATTGTTTTGTAATTGTTGCGATAGCTGAGAAGCAAAAGCTTCCTTATTAGCATAGCTAGTCCCATCTTTTTGTTGCACAATCCCTGCTTGTTCGGCAGCTTTCTGAGCATGATTTTTAAATCCTTGCACTTTTTGACTCAAGTGTTTGTTCCATGCAGCCTCTTTTTCTTGTTGTGGTACATCTGCAGGTAATTGCTTCATGAATCCAGCCTTATGATCTGCTGTATATGCCTTTTTAAATGCAGCAGTGGATGCCCCCACAAGTGAGTCTACTTGTCCCATATTTTGATGGCCACTCTCTAGTGTTTCTCCTTTTACTCCTTCAACTGCTTTCCCAACTTTTCCAAGTGCAAGTTGAGAAGCAAAGGCATCTTTATTTACATAGGACTTATCAAACAGGTTGTTGCCTTGCTTATCTTTCGCATCAACTGGCATTGCTCCAGCTTTTATTGCCGCTTGTTCTGCATGATTTCTAAATCCTTGAACTTTTGAGTTTATATGGTCATTCCATTTTTTCTCTTTCTCTTCCGCTGACATGTTTTCTGGTAATTGACTCATAAACGCATCTTTATGGTCTGCCTCATATCCTTTTTGGAATGCGTTAGTTGCAGCGTTAACTAAATCTCTAGCGTTTCCATATGGTGTAGCATTTTTCTTCATATTTTGTAAATCTTGTTTTCGCTGATTTTTGAAATGAGACATTTGATCACTATTTGTTTTTGCTACTTTTTTTGCAATCTCTGTATCGGATGCACCAGGGAATGCTTGTTTTAAACGACTCGCAACTGCAGAATCAGGATTATCCGCTTTCCAATTTTCAAAATCTTTCGTAGCTAAGTCTTGTGCAATATCTTCATCTGTTAACTCTGGGTATTGTTCTCCATTTAACCCTTTATACGTATCTAGACCTTTCTTCACACTAGAACCAATATGCTTCCCAGCACTAGTAACTCCTTCAAGTCCAGCTGCCAATGTTCTTCCTGTTACTGCACCAGGAACTCCACCTGCTTTACTTCCAGCAAATGTTCCTACTGCCATTCCTTCTGGTCCAAGTCCTGCGCCCATTGCTAATCCTGCGAGTCCACCCGTTGCTTTTCCAACCATGCTTCCAATTTGACCTGCTTTTAACATACGAGCTGCACGAGATGTTGTACCTATATCTGTTCCTAAATTGGCTCCTAACGCATTTTTAGGATTATCAGCATCTTCTTTTTTATCTTCCTCGCCTTCTTTTCTAGCTTTTGTCTTCTCTTTATTACTACGATGGTCATCACGTATTCCTTTAATGATGCCCGCCATACTTGCTAAGGCACCCATTCCAAGCATCGTACCTGCTCTATTTACTGCTCCCACCGTATTTGTACTTAAACCAATGAATCCTTTTACAATTTCGCCTATAGGAATAAACATAGCAAATAAGATTAATTTAATAATGGTATTATCTGATTTGCCTACTAGTACAAAAATCAACCATATAGTAATCGCATGGATACCTTGGATGAGTACTGTACCAACAAATTCACGCATCCAATATAGAGTTTGTTGTTTTTTTTGCGGAAATAGCCACATACCAACCATAACCGGTCCCATTAACATCAAAATATAAAGAGATACCGCTCGCATTAAATAGAAGAAGTTGGCCCATAGTGATAATCCTACTTCAATCAACATCGCAAAAATTTGAAATAAATAATCATCCTTATTTTTATCCATAGACAATTGGGCAATTGTCTGACCTGGTTTAAAAACATCTAGCGATTGTTCTCCTATTGCTCTTTTAAACTCCGATGCTACCCAAGTATTCATATCAAATATAATGTTATAGAAGAAATCTAAATGCCATATACAAATAGAAACGATCATTAAATCCTTCGCATATTCAATGATATATGTTCGATTTGTTGGATTAATGGCAGCAGCTGAATACTTTGCACCAGCAATTACAGCACTGACTAAGACTAAAAAGGCTGCAAATTTAAACATGACTGGTAATCCCGTATTCAATACACTCCCAGCTGTGTCGTCTTTAAATAAGAAATTTAATTTTGCACTATCCCCACCAAAAATTAAATCGGGGATAGTATCAATTAATTTATAGATTGGAGAAAGAAAGGTCTTGACCATAGAAACAATTAAGCCGCCGACCCATCCTATTATCTTATCAAGCATAATTTCACCTTCCTTTTCAAAGGTACGCTTTTATCCTGCGTACCCTTGTACTTTCTTCATATTATTTAAAAGCTCTTGCAGTACGGCTTCATTGGATTCAATGAACATCATTTCTTTATCTGATGGATCTGTTTGAATCCAAACTGAACTATCTCCTATGCGGAAAATCCCTTCACCTTTCCCTGAATTGTTGAGAATAATGTCAAGCTCCCCAGCAGTTAAGTTAAAGTTCTCTTGGATTTTTTTCTTATCAATCTTATTTTGCTCTAAGAAGAAATAAGAGAAAGTAGATTGCAAGATACCACGTGCTTTCACATTTTCTAAAATACGAACAAAGTCCTGACTTGCCCAACACATACCGGCATTTCTTTTACGTGAACGACGTGCTACTTTTTCTAAGAAGTTAACCGTTTGTTCATAGTCGATAAACTGCCACATCTCATCCACATATAACACTTTTCGTTTGATAGCGTGTTCTGGACTCTTAATCCAATGCTCCCAAATATAGTTTAGGATAACGTGAAAGGCGATTGGCTTTAAGAAGCCCTCTTCTAAATGACTAATATTAAAGTTAACAACACGTGATTCATTTAACTGTGTTTCTACACCGCGTCCAAAATTACTTTGTCCATCAAATAATGGTTTTGAACCATCACGTAAGAACGGACGAATCGCAGCAATTAATTCTTCTGCTTTCACATCGTCTCCATGGTTTTCCACTATCACATCATAAATTTCTTTTAACTCTGGCTCTGGCTTTCTCACTTGAGACTGAATTAATTGTCCGTCTACCTTCTTCACTTCATCCGTATATAAAGATGAAGGGTGAGAAGTAATACCATGTTTACTGAATACTTCACGAATCGCATCTTCTAACATTGTGCGCTGGAATACATTTAATCCTGGTTGATCAAAATCTTGTCCGCGAATAATAATGTCAAAGAATCCTAGTATTTCATTGATTTTCTCTAAAATAGGTACAAATCTTACATACTTCAAGCCATCACGCTCTACGAGTTCTTTCTTGTCATATTGTTCAAGCGCTTCTAGCTCTTCATCTTTATCCGTAATCTGAAGTTCTGTTACTGCAATTGCACAAGGGTTAATAATGATATTACTTTCAGGTGAAATATTTAAGTTAATACCACCTAATCGTTTGGTGATTTTTACGAATTCTCCCTCTGGATCTATGATCATCGCATGTGTATCTGCAAGTGATGTTTCACGAGCTAGCTTCATTTTTAAGAGTAAACTTTTACCGGAACCTGAAATCCCTGTCACACCAATGTTATAGTTTGGTGGACGATAATCTGCGTTACCAAATGAATTTAAAAATTCTACTTGGCCAGTAATTTTGTTCTTTCCTATTGGTATACCACCGTTAAATCTTCCGGATCCTGATACAAAGGGAGCAAATGTACATAGAGCACGTCTATCAATATTTCGATATGTATCTTGCAGAGTATTTGGTGCACCTAGTGGCATAACCGCTTTCAAGCCACTCTTCACACGATTCCAAGTACTCGCTATTTTAAAGTGAGATGCTTGCATTTCATCTTCGATATACTCACATAAAACATCTAATTCTTTCTTTGAGTCAGCATACGCAACTCCCATCGTGCTTACCATATAGGAGTCATTTTCATTAAATTGAATTTCATCCATTAGATTGTTTGTATCCTGAATTTTTGCATCTAAGTCTTTTTCTTGGTCAATATTTCCACGTGTACGTTGGAAAGAAAGGTTCGAACGTAACATCGTTAGCTGCATGTCTAACGATCGCATCGCTTTTGCTTTTGGCTCTTTATGAATATCAATCATGACATCAACCTCTCCAGCTGAGGTTAACATGTTCAGCCAATTGGTCTGCATCATACGAGGATACCCATCACGCGGAATATAAAACGGACGGAAAAAAGTATTACTTCCCAAAGATTGCTTAATTACCCCATAGTCCTCTGAATCAATTTTCATACCTTCTGGGGCAATGACATCAAACACAGTCGTTTGATTGTCTAATTGAGGCGGAACTTCTTCTTGTTCATATCCTTCCTCCTCTAGTTCCAATTCATCATTCTTTTCAGCTTCTAATTTCTTTTTTTCTTTTTTCTTCTTTCCAAACAATTTCATACTTATGCCACCCCATTATTTGATTTTTCAGCTTTTTCTTCCGCTAGAACTTTCTTCATTAACTCTAGTTTTCTCTCATTTGTTTCACCTGTTGAATACAGAGAGAAGTTCTCATTTTCAATTAAATCTTGGAAACGTGCTTTCACCGCTTTACGACGGTTAAACGCTACGTATAATAGTTCTATTAATTTATCTTTCGTTAACATTTCTACACTAATTTTTGCTTTCGATAGTAGATTTCGAGAAGCATTATAGCGACGATATAATTCGTTAAACGCTTTATCTACAATCTTTTCTTCCAATTCTTCCTCTGTATCAGCTGTAATCGTGCTAATATCCACTTTGTATGGATAAATTAAATATCGCTTTTGTTCATATCGAGGCTGCGAACGTTGCCAGTACTCTAAGTTGTCGATAACTTCTTGCCCATAAAGTACTGTCTCCGGCGTAAGGTCCTTCGCACCTTTCATTGTTTCTGTCATTTTTCGTACAGGATCTGTTAAATCTACAAACTTACTTTGGATATATACCTTCGTATTAAACTCTAATGTGGTTAACCAAGATTCAATTTTGATATCAATCGCTTCTTGTTCCGCATTAGAAAGTAAGTAATAGTTTACTGGGTGTGCTTCAGCAATTAGGACAAACGTATCATCATGATAACGAATCATATGATTATCAACTTCCTTAATGTCTTCTACAAAAGCACTAAAGAAATCCACATTATCCTCATCAATTTCCTCTGTAGCAGGCGTACTCTTTTTATTTTTCTTTCCATTTTTTTCTGCAGTACGTTTCTCTACCCCGCCATGACTTTTTCCCTTTTTCTTAGAGCCAAACATCGGTTTTCCATTCATTTTTCGATAAAAGAAAAACCCTACAATGGCTACCACCGCAAAATATATCATTTCTAACATCTATAAATTCTCCTTTACCCATGTAATTGGCTCGTATCCTTTTCTCCACTTGCCTTTTTCAGAACGGCTACGCATTTTGATAAGTAAATATTTATCTAAATACATATGTTGTTTTTCCTTATAAATAAATGCAAACGTTATTACAACTACTACTGTTGGTATTGCTAAAATTAAGCAAATAAAAAATGCTACTGCCGTATTAAAAGGTGCAAATAGCCGCCATAAGAATGGCACATATAAATAAAGGGATGCTCCTCCACCCAATAGATAAATCAATTGGCGTTTGCTCAGCACACCTAATAGTGTTTTTTGTTCCGAAGTCATATCAACAGGAACGGTTACTTTTCTCATTTTGTTTCCTCCCTTGTATAAGAGAAGCTCTCCCCAAATAGAGGAGAGCTTTTACAAACTCTTATGTTAAATTTTTGTAACCCAAGAAGCGATGTCGTATGCTTTGATCATGACAAAGCCTCCAATTGCCGCACAAGCTAAACCAATCATGGCTTGTGTACGGTTTTCAGGGTTTTTACCTTGTGCACCAGATAATTTAATAGCTGCAAATACAACGCAAGCTGCTACCCAAATCCCCCCAAAACCAATTAGTGTTGTTACAAGGGTATTCATGCTTTTCTGTACAGTGGTAGCATCTGCACCACTTGTGTGTCCTTTAAGACTACTCTCAAAACTACTTTTTGCCAGCAGAAAATCTCCTACCGGTGTTGTCATAAGTTTTGCAGACAACCAATTCAACATAATTCCTGCACCTCCGGGTGTTTTTGTTCACAAAACGCAAAAAGACCCCAATACACGCACACGTCCCCTAAGGACATGGCGCATATTGAGGTCTTCTCTTATATGCGAACTGATTAATTTTTTATTTCATTGTAAAATCTTATTACCCCTATATTATAGAAATACGATTTTTAAAACACAAGACTTTCTTTACATATTTAAGAAAAATAAAAACAAGATAGAATAATCATCATCTATCTTGCTTTTATTATGCGAAATCACTAAATTTTAACATTTCGAAATCCACGAATTAATTTGCAGTAACATTGAAATTCACGTTAAAATCCCTACCACCCCTATATACCACAGGATGATCAGCATTATCATACATAACTATTGTACTTACTATATATTCTCCAGACTGTGCATATGAGCTTAGCGGAATATTAGCAACCCACTTTTTAGTTTGAGAGTCATAATTTGCTGTCTCTCTCTTTTCTTCTCCTCCAGGGCCTTTTATATCTATGAACACATATTGGACACCAGAAACGTCATCTTCAGCTTCTACACTTACTTGTACACTTTCCCCCGCTTGGTATGTCTTTTTACCTACTTCTACTTTATTTAATGTAGGTGGTGCTTTATCTTCTTGATTAGTTGTCCCATTATCATTGTCTTTACCTGGATTCTCTGGCTCTGTTGTTGTACCACCATTTTTATCTTTTTCTGGTTTATTCGGTTCCGTTGTTGGTTTCTCTTTCATATTAATTGCATTGTATAAAAATTGCGCATATTGCTCACGAGTTACAACCATTTTTGGCTCAAACATATTGTTTCCTGTACCAGCAGCAATTTTATTTTCTTGTAATGCACTGATAGCATTCGTAGCCCAATAGTTTTTTTCCACATCTTTAAAAGTGGTAGTTGCTGTTGCTTTTAAATTAAAAGCTCTTGTTAACACAGCAGCTAACTGCTCGCGTGTTAGGATATTATCAGGTCCAAAATTCCCATCACCATAGCCACTCATAATACCAGCTTTACTTAGAGATAAGATTTCTTTTTCAAACATATGCCCTTTGACATCAGTAAATGGATTTTTAACATTAGGGTCATCTGTTGGTTTCAAATAATTATATATCATTCTAGCTACTTGACCACGCGTTATATTATCACCGAAACCAAAAATACCATTCCCGTAACCTGCAACAATATTTTTATTTGCTAAATCTGTAATAGCATTAAAGGACCAATGGTCTTGTGGAACATCATTAAACTTTTTGTCTTCTGCCTGCGCATCTATCATTGGTGTTAATGTTGTTGCTAACATAATACTGCCTGCTAATACCGTTTGTTTAAATTTCATAAATTATCTCCCTCATTCAAATTACGTTTATATGATTATTTCCCCTCAAAATAATACTTGAGTACACTCAACTACTTCATCTAAATAAATGTGCTAGACACTTTACGGAAGTTCATTGTAAATGTAAATATATATCTCTATATTTTAATTCCATAATTTATAATATGCAATATATTTCCTTTTTTTAGTTTAAAAGTTCTGAAACACAATAGATTATAAAAAAGGTATATACGCTAAAATTCTCTTCGAAATATTAATTAGAATGGGGAAAAATAAAAAACAGGCAATTGCATGTATGACGCAATTACCTGTTTTTATCAATTTCACCTATTTATTTTGTAAAATTTCATTTACCTCTTCAATAGTTAACTCAGCAGCCTCAGCAACCTTTTCTATAGGTACACCTACTTTAATTAAGTTTTGAATTAGTTGTATTTTGGTTTCTTTTACTGCTTTTTCTTCTGCCGTTTCTATTTCAGAAATTCTATCTTTTATTTCCTTTTCTCTTGCCTCATATATGCGTAAAAAATCCTTATCACTACTTAAACGCTCCCAATCCTCTATTGCCTTTTTCAAAACTGGATCTTTTTCCATCGCGATTCCCTCCAGGATTGTAGTTAATTTCTCATCTTCATATGCAGGAAATAATAATAGCCAACGTGCTAATATATCATCCCATGGATCCATTCGATCTTCTTGCCATTCTCGAATTACTTTTGGAATCTCAAGAAAGTGTAATTGCATATTCTCTGAAATTATGTGCTCCGATTTTTTGTTAATGACTACACCAACATTATGAAAGTCTTCTTCTTCTGGAAACAGTATGAAATCCACTATATTAATACAAATAGTTGGTCTTAATTCTGTATACTTCATCCCCTGAGTGATTTGGGAATAATACATGCCAGCCCAGTAGAACAAAGATCGCTCAATCATGTCTTTTTTGTCGCGAACCTGTATCTCTATATTTAATTTTATACCATTATTCAGAGTAGCTCGCAAATCTAAAATAGACAATTTATCATCCTTTTGCTCCCTTGGAAGATGTGGATCATCTAAATGCAAAGAAATGATTTCCTCATCTAAAGAGGATTGTAATACCGCATTAAGAAAACCAATGAGTATATCCTCGTTTCCCTCTACTCCAAACAAGCGTTTGAAAGCAAAATCAACTCGTAAATTTACTAGATTTTTTTTCATAGATGTATTCATATTCTCTTCTACCTTTCTTTTAGTTAATTTAAATCCTCTGTAGTAATTGGATATAAGAAAAAGATAGAATTACAAACTCTATCTTTTTCAATCTACCTATTTATTAAAATATCAACCTACTTTATGACTTTCACAACCTCTTAAATACAGGTTTAAATCCCGCTTGCATTGTATCATCCAGCCCCTTACCTTGCGTTGGGTTCCATGCAGCTATGATTACGTTATAGCCTTCTTTCTTTAACTCTGTCGCAAAATCTATAAGAGCTTTTCTTACTTTTTTATTCTCTACTAAATCGGCATCAAACGCTAAATAGACATTTTCTATCCCCATATCCTTTAATACAGGCATAGCAATTCGCCAAGCGTTTACACCAGGAATCGCAAGAACCGTTGTCCCTACTTCAGAAAGTTCTTCTTTATTAAATCTCTCTGGAACCAAATCAGCAATTAGATCTGCTTTCATAGGTCCCTCTGTAATCAGCACTGATTTTGTTTGATGCAACGTGCCAGACTTCCAATGTTTCAAATGTGAGCTTGGCACCGCTACATGTACAGGAAGTGGATTTTTACTACCTCCTGCACCAGTTCCTTGATTTTTGTTTGCTGATGAGAGCCACAAATATTTTTGCCCTTTATGAATCTTTACAACAATTCGTTCCTCATGAAATGGAATCTCTACCTTTTTGCTCACTTCTAGTTCGCCTTCAAAGATACAATCACCATTTTTAGTTATCTTTACAACATTAGGTTGTTCGATTAATTCCACTTGAACTCCAGTAGGTGCCGATTTTATATGAATGGAGTTTTTCACTTCATCAACACGAACCTGCCATCCAACAATTTGATTGTACTGGTTTCGAAAAGGAATCAATATACCAGGAGAACCTGACATCAAACGAAGAGAAAGTTGACCTTTCTTCATCTCATAAAATCCCGGAATTCCCTGCCAGCAGTTTTTATTCCCAATCTGATTAAATAATTTTTCCCAAACTGTCGTATATGTATTATTCTCTTCTAACTCAATTTGTTGTTTTAAAAAAGAGCGATATTGACGTACTTGTATTTGTTCTTCAGTCATTTTTCTATCTCGTAATAAATGTGTATGATGA
This sequence comes from Bacillus sp. FSL W8-0640, assembly GCF_038007725.1. Classification (NCBI taxonomy): domain Bacteria; kingdom Bacillati; phylum Bacillota; class Bacilli; order Caryophanales; family Bacillaceae; genus Bacillus; species Bacillus sp. FSL W8-0640. Next base: position 320,207 of record NZ_JBBOXT010000002.1, on the reverse strand, counting down.
TGCTCTTGTAATCGTATGAAATCCATTAACTTACGATTAAACACATCTAATTCCTCATTATTTTTCTTATCATGAATCTGAACTTCATCCACCTCAGGCAATTGATACTTCTCTTTTCCATTTATGTAGTGAATATAGCTTGGATTGCCCGTGTTTTTTCCATAAATCCATTTACTTTCTACACGCGTACATGCTACCTTCTCTTGCGAAACATGCAACATGCAATTACCTGTATCATGACAAATCGGACACGTAATACGATAAAATTCCCACCAGCTACCTCTTGGATAAGCACTTGTTAAACGAAATTGACCTTTTTGAATGTTATAATTCATTTTTCCCCACTCCTTGTATAGTGTTTATTATATATGGAATAGATACTTCCATTAAACTATTTATACTTCTATTTAGATATTCTCTTTGTTCTCCTAACGGATATACAAAAGAATATGTATCACAAACTAAATAATCGTTTCTATGTTCTTAATCTAGCAAAGCTGATTCTACATATGCTTCAAATGCTCTAGCAAACATCTCATGATTTGTAGACCAATACTTTTTGGTTCTCTTCTTATCTAACTTAATGGCTGTATCAAAGTATACAGACCCTTTCACTTGATAGGATATTTCAAAAAGTTTTTCGCCTGTTTTTTTATAATGATATGCAGCTAACATTTGTGCGGTTTTCTCAAATTCTTTTTCAATTTTAAGCTCCATACGCGTCTTTGTTGCTCCTGATAAAGTATCAAGCTTCCTACACAAACTAGCATGATGTGATTCTAAAATATTTGAAATATTTCCTTTAAACACATCATAATTATCGATAACACCACCATAGAAATACCACTTTCTACTGTAGGCATTTTCCACGTTGATTATTCTGGCCACTTTTCCTTGTTTACAAGCATCTAACATAGCTTGCATCTTTTCCTTGATAATAGCAGGCAAGATATTCCCAATACTCTTCCCACTTGATAAGAAAGCAAGACTGCCATTTTGAAAATCATGACTACAATCATATAAGAAATGATCCAATGCATGTCCCCATTCATGACACAATGCCCCCACTCCATTATCACGAGTTAAATTAATGACTTTGGTAGAAGGTTCATAATGTGCTAATGCATTGCCGCTTCCTCTCGCACCAATCGCAAGTCCTAAGCGTCCTCCTAACCCTATATACTCAGGTGGAATCCCTAATATACGAGCTAAATCATGCAATGCTTCAGATACATGCCCAATATGCTCTTTTGCATATTGTTCAGTGCAATAATGACCAAATTGCATCCCCTTCAACCCAAACATAGCAACTACGTCTTCAGGTTTGGTAGCAATTTCTACTCCTGGCCCTTTTCTTTGCAGGGTATCTGGCAGTTTCCTACTCCAAGCAGCTGCGGATTTCTTACGAGTCGTAACCTTTTTCGTAAGTAAATCATTCCATGTTAGTTCATGTGATACACGAAGGTACGTAGAATTAATACTCTTTGAATTTGTGCAAAGTGATATGAATTTCTTACCTAATATTAATAATTCCATACCATCTGCATCAACAAACTCATCAAAATATTCCTCTACCATTCTTTTAAATGTGAATGTTACATTCTTATTTTTTCTAAATGCAGACCAACCATTGTTCATTTCCATTCCATAAGAGACCACAAGATCTACCCATTGTTCTGAGGTATGTACCGACTGTATATCATGCCATATTCTTCTACATGCTTGAACATATAGTTTCCTCGCAGTCGGTGTATCTACAATTGGCTTCTTATTAATTCTGCCCGCTAGCAGTTGCTTTAACTTTGCAACACGTGGCGGGACATCATTTTCTTTTTCTTGTTCAAAAGAAAATGGAATCAATGTGTTTCGATCCAATACATTTAGCGCCTCTACTGCGGATTCTTTTTCAATTTCCGCTAAAATATCTAGAGAAAATGATACTAAAAATAATTCTTTTAAAGCTCGTATTTCTTTCTTTGCTCCCACTAATTTCTCACCTACATCATAACTGTATCGATTGCGAACTTGTTTATCTGTTCTCACATCTTGTACCATTATGTCTTCTCCTACCTCTAAATCAAACAGTTCAAATAAATTCATACTGAAATCCTCCTGAATAAAATAAAAGACAGAAATTCATAGTCATTTTTCACTACGGATTTCTGTCATTCCCTCTATCTGTATACTTCCATATAGTTATGTAACTCACTCATTACGATACACTCACACCTGTTAAAGAGAATAAATCCTCTTTTGTCGGATTTAGTGCTTGTAACCAGCTATCTACCTCTAGAAAGTTTACTTTTTTTAATTGTTCACCTTTCTCCGCACGCTTAGCCACTTCTAAACCTCCATGGTGATGCACAATCATTACAAGATCATCTTTCTTGAAAATACAATCTACATCTGCAGAGTTTATATGTTGGTTACGTAGAATTGGTTTCCATTTCTTAAGTGAATAACCTTCTACATCTAAAAAGCCACGGATAGCAGTAAAGCGAAAACTCGTCCCTCTAAAACATCTTTCCAATAAAAAAAGGAAATCCCGTACACATCCATTAAAATGAACATGATACAAATAGATTTCCCCTGCTTGTTTTGCTTTTCGCTGTGACAAGTTTGATGGTTTAACGGAAAACTGATAACAATCTCGTTCCCAAAATGCTCCTTCTTTTGTAACTCTCATTCGTAATGCACGTAAACTTGGAATAAGTTCATCTGGATGCGCAGAACAAAATAAAGATACTACATAACTGATATTCATAAAAAAATCCCCCTAAATAATAATTTTTGCCCCGTGTAATAATGGGTTCTACCAATCAAACTGACTTGAAAACAACACAAAAAGGGCTTCTTCAAGTCGATTAAAAATGTGCATAGCAAAATAAGCTATAAATACACTAATCGGCTCAAAGAAGCCCTTTCATAAATGAAACAAGACGCAACTTGCTTCTACAACTCAACCACAACACAAAAAAGGTGTGGGAATAAACGGAATCAAATAAACAATAAATATAATTCCATATTAATGAATTCATACAAAAATTTCAATAATTTTATGTGTCCTTAAAATATCCAGCTCTTTTTTTAAAAAATTCATACGCTTTAACGCTACCTTGGTTTCTTCATCAAATGATATAATTCCCTCCTCGATAATATTGCTTTTAATATTGAAATTCTCTAAATCTCGATGTATTATATTTTTGTGTTTTTCTCAGTTCCCTTGCCGAGAATACATCATCACTTCTGAAAGAACCCATACTCCAACGGGTTCTTTTTTATTCCTCTTCTTGTAAATCCAATTATTTGAATGTAAAATTGTAAATAAGTTCTAAAATTTTGAATCGAGATGAACATTATGAAAAGTTTTGGTATGTTAATACTCTCTACTGTCTTTTCAGTGCTCCTAGTATATTATAATGTCATCTCCTTTTATAATAAGTTTTCATAAGGAAATACATATTATTGATTAAACGGTATCCTAGCTGTTGGATTCCTTATATCCTTAATTATCAACATAAAAGATATCATCAAGAAAAACTACAGAACCTCATAATAATAGGAGTTGATACATATGTGGAAAAAGATTAATAATTATAAGTTTCATCTAAAAGATTTAAAATTTATGACTTGGCTATTTCCAATTGTCGGTTTGTTATATGCCTATGAATTCTTTTCTGGGCTAATGTACCACCAGGAGGTTCGTTGGCTTAACTTAATATGCATGGCGATAATGATTATAGGATTTATGGATATTAGAAAAAAGCTTAAAAACAAAGATTATAAAGCGGCTTAAATCACCAAATACTCTTGAACTCATTTTCGAATTATTGTATTATATTTTCGGGTCTTACTTCATAAATCATTATCAAGAGAATCTGCAGGTTTGCAGGTTCTCTTTCACAAAATTGATGCACCTTTTCGTTTGTTTTTGTAGATGTTCAATCAAATTGAAACTGTATCCTTAGGTTTAATAAGTCCTAATAAAAACATAATAAAAAAAGAGTGCGATTAAGACATGCACTCTTTCAAAAGACTTTACCAATCTCGATGATCATCATGATCACGATCGCGTTCATGATTACGTCTACGACGACACTCATCACAATCGCAGTCACGTCTACAATGACAGTCGTTAAAATCGTTTCTTCTTCGTCTACGGCCGCAACCGCAAAAGACTAAATCATCCCAAAATCTATTACAATCTCGAGAATGTCCAAAATTATTATCCCATCCCATAGATATGATTCCCTCCTCTAAAAATAGAATTCATCATATTCTATGATTAAAAGGTAGAAATAGTTTGTTTACTAGCCTATGTTTCAAACTGATAATATTTCAATTTGCAAGTCTATCTCACGCCTTATCTTTCCTTAACAGCAAACAAGACGCCACCCAGATCACAGCAGCGCCTACGATAATTGCTATACACTTAATCAAAATCATTTATCCTCACATTATTTATTTCTTTGCTTCCATACCCCATTCTCTTTACGATAAATATTCTTGCCATCCATGAAGTCAGCTGTCTTACCCGGAATGTTATATTTCTTATTCTTTTTCTTTTTCTTAGCCTTCTTCTTCAGCCTTTTCTCTTCTTGAACAGCTTGCAAATCCGCCTTCCATTGCTTCAACAAATCCTTTTCACGTCGCATCGAATTTGTACCCCTCAGATTAAAATGTAAACCAAATAATTAGATTCTACCTATTTATATAGAATCCTTTAATCCAAATGTACATTTTGTTCAATAAAAAAAGAACACTATAAAGTGTCCTAAGCTTCTGAGTATAAAATATACGACAATGCCTTGCCATTTCTAATGGCGCAACCTAAAAGAGCTTTATAGCGGAATATATATAGCTCTCGGAAAAGGAATAAGTTGGTTGGCATTGATTCGATATTGTATGATGAAAGCCTCCTTATGTGCAAACGAAAGAGAGCACTCCCCCAATAAGTGCTCTCTCTTGAAAAAATATAGGGGAACATGTTGGAAACCGTTCAGTGTCATTATATGATACTCATTCCCGACTATGCCTAAGTCATGTATTAAAGGGACTTAATGTATAATTTCTATACAACAAAGAAAAAAGCACCCGAATGGATGCTTAAATTAAACTTATTCATTATCAATATCTCTACTTTCATCATTAACTGATTTCGGGTCTAACATGATTCCTATATCCGGTGGCAAAATTAACTCTATACCAGCTACTGGTTGATTGTCCTCATTAAAGTAATACTTCTTTATCTTATTCAACTCTTCATTTTTCTTATTTTCATTCATATTATCCCGCCTTTTATGTATGATATTAAAAACTTTTCTTAATATGTACATTGAAAGAGATATTATACTATTTTTCAACTCTCACAAAACTTTTGAACTACCCCCACTTTCACTTCGTTTAGAAGTGAGGGATTCCTAAGTAAAGAGTTCTATTGAACTCTAATTGATTAGGCTAACCCCGCAGTCCTTGCGGTTAGAAGCCTTATCGCTTCATTCTTTAGATTGATACTTGCGTTAATATCCCTATCATGGTGTGTACGGCAAGAAGGGCAATCCCATTTACGTAGGTTCAGATTTTTAACGTCTTTGTTTTGATATCCACAACAAGAACATAATTGGCTAGAAGCAAATGTTTTCGATACGACAATGACTTGTTTGCCATACCATTTTGCTTTATATTCCAACATGGTTCGAAACTGTGACCAAGATACTTCACTAATTGCTTTTGCTAACTTATGATTCTTTAACATATTCGATACTTGCAAATCCTCTATACCGATAACATCGTGGCTTTTGATGATTTCAGTTGAGATTTTGTCTAAGTAATCTTTTCTAGCATTTGATATGTATTCATGAATTCTAGCTACTTTTACTCGTTGTTTATTCCAGCGAGAAGATCCTTTCATTCTTCTAGAAAGAACACGCTGTGCTTTCGCCAACTTATCTTCTAATGATCGGAAAAACTTCAGATTTTCATAGGGTGTTCCATCTGACAAAATGGCGAAATCTTTTAGTCCTACATCTATCCCAATGTAAGAATGTGTTTTCGGAAGTTCTTGCACTTCTGTTTCAACTAACAATGACACAAAGTATCTACCAGAAGGGTTGCGTCTAACCGTAGCATTTAAAATACGTCCTTGTACTTCACGACTTTTGGCAAATCGAACAAGACCTAGTTTTGGCAATTTTATTTTGTTTCCTACGACAGCAATGTTTTCATTTGTTTGTTTTGTGGTGTAAGATTGTACGTTGTTTTTCTTAGATTTGAAACGCGGGGCACTAGTTTGTTTTTTGAAAAAGCGTGTATAAGCATCCGCAAGGTTGCGAACAGACGACTGAATCGCAATACTATCCACTTCTTTGAGCCAAACAAATTCTTTTTTTATGGCAGGGAGTTTGGCAGAGCATGTACCATATGTCAAACCTTTCCCCGTCTCTTTGTATGCGTTATCCCATAGAGATAGGAAATGATTGAATACAAAACGAGAACAGCCAATTGTTTTATTAATTAGGGTTGCTTGTGTTTTATTTGGATAGATACGAAATTTATATGCTTTATTAATCATCATTCATTTCACCTCCATTTCGGCATGTGTCTATTATACAACAAACATACATTCGATAGATAGTGAAGTAACACTTTATGTATATCGAACAATTAAGATGGCTTCCTGCCATCTCTTGTCCGAAGCCAATTCATCTCCCACCTACTCACTTCGCATTCCTTGAGGAAGGAGTCTTCTTGGCTAAAATGATAATAAATATCAAAGTCTGCTCTCGGTATAGACTTCTTGCCCTTTGGTTGATGAGACATCTTTACATAAGATTGAATAACTGATAGTGGCACTGCGAATACTGACTTATCCTTACTAAACTCAATAAGAAAAAAACATATCGCTCCCATCTTCTCCGCTTTCTCCAGGTAATCCAATTGATGCTGCGCAATGTTCTTTAAATCAAAACGTGTATCTTTCTCTGTAGACTTCGCTTCAAATGCTACAGCTCTCCCCTTATATACACCGTCATAGTCTACTGTGCTCTTTGCTTCATAGAATCCATTTAGTACACGGCCGCCTTTGCTCTTTAACACCTTCACAGGAGTCGGACGTTTGTTAATAAGCGCCACTCCCCCTCTTTGATACATTTCATTCGCTAAATTGATAAGCATTTCAAATGCCCTTCCACGGTTACCTTGTCCCAATGTTATTCTTCACTTTCTCTTAAAAGAATTATTTTTTTGAATTTTCTACTACCAATCATCAAAAATATCTTATAATCGTTATATACAAACTTATTTCAAGGAGTAGATAGAATGCCAGTTACACTCGAACTTATTCTTTTCATTCTTATAGCAATTAGTGCTGTTGGCTATTTGATAAAAGAATCTCAAAAAACTAAGAAAAGAACCCTTGGAATTTCACTAGAACTTTTAGTTCTTTTCTGGTCAATATGGAGAATATCAACTATCATAATTCAAATTTCAGAATATAATCTCTCGTGAATAAAATTCAATATTCCGTCAATACTGTATATGACATCAGATTTTCTCCTTATTCCCCCTTGGAGAAGCGAGCAGTTAGCTTTTGCTAGCTGCTCTTTATTTGTAAGAAGCACTCAATTAACTGGACTCACATATAATATTCTGACTTCCTTTCTTTATAAAATAGTCGTTATAAAATGAGGTTCGTTACGAGAGCACTTTACTAAGTGCTCTTTTTGGGTTTTAAAATAAAACAAAATGAAATTTTTATTAAGAAAACTTATTTATACCTTTCAGTTGATCGTTTTCTAATTCAAGTTCACTTATTCTTCTTTGCAGCTTTTTAATTGTGTTTATAGCCATCAAAGATATATCTTTAACTTCTTTTTCGGTTTCTTCATATTCTTCCGTGGTCATTAATTCGGTGTTTAAATTTCCTCTTAAATGTAAATGCCATAGTTCTGAAAAAGTTTTATCAACTCTCAATTAATCACCCCCGTTTTCTATTAAAATGAAGTTTTTATATAAAGTTTTCTCAACATCTATAACCTGGAAACACATTACCTTTTATGGTAACATATTGGTAATCCCATAAAATTCTATTGTTCCATTAAAAAGGACCCCTACCCCTTTTCCGGGTCCTTTTTCAACGTTTTCTACTAACATAGCGTTTTTTATTTAAATTGATGCCCTGCTTATTTGGACGCATTTACCAGTATTTTTACCAAAAAAATTCATGATATGGTTAATTAGTCGAGTACGTCATTACTTGACACATACCCTTAGAAGCCCCGCCGATAATCGGGGTTTCTTTTATTTAGATAACGATTTTATCTAAATCCATTCACTAATCTCATACTTTGACATACAATAATAGTGCCTTTTTGTATAATGTGAGTTCGTCACTTTCGTTATAATTAGGTATAAGGAGCGCTCTTTTTATTTGTTGTTAAATAAGGATTTTGTTTAAGTTTCTTTAACCTTATTAATTCCTTTGCGTACAGTATTATCACAAGAAATTCAATAAGTGCTCCGGTCTAGTTACCTTGAATTTCTTGCAAACCTTGTGGGAAGAATCCGTTTATTACAAACGGATTCTTTTATTTATCCATCATAAAATAACTATTTTGTTCACTTTTTTGATACATTTACGAAACATTCATATGTTATCTTCAGTAAGTTCTTTTCTTTTCATAAAATTGTGTGAGTTATACCGACACAAGAAGCCCTAGATCCCTAAATCTAGGGCTCCTTCGTTTAAATAACTATGTTGTTTGATTCATTTTATTAATAACTATATATTTAGACTTTGAAATATATTTGTGATTCCCACTTGTTTTCACATATGACTTTTTTCTTCGGTTATGGGATTCTTACGTAATAGTAAGGACCATTTTTTTATTCCAATAAGGATTTTGTGAAAAATTAACATATACATAAATTCCTTTAATAATTTCAATTTCTAATCAATCCATGTCTGTGTTATCAAATATTTCAATCACATGTAAAAGTTACGTAAAGATTGCTATGAGTCAATCCTTCCACCCCAGAAACGTTATATAATGAAATAGCAAACATTAAGTTTGTACCTTTCTGTACGACATAACTCTTTGCTAGGGGGAATCCTAGCTTTTTTTATTTAGTGCCCCTAGCCAGTAAATCCGAAGCCCATATTTCTTTCTGATTTCAATAATCCCAACGTTTCTACTGACCCTATGACGCCTACGAGTGCCTTGTTCAATCAAATGAATTTCTACCCTTTAAATACGTCATAACGCTATGTCTCCTAATCCAAATTCATTATTTCTTCTAAGGTTCTATCAGAAATATACGTGGTGATAATCTGTATCTTTCCGTATTTCTTTTTAGCCATTTCTATAGCTTCGCTCTCGGACTTCGCCTCAAACCAACGAAGCTTCCACTTCTCGTCTTTGTCGTAAAACTCTACTGAGTATGTCATAACGCTATTAAGCTTCAAGAATTTGTTCACGGTACTTGTTGCGGTATAATCAAAACTTCCGACTACATCCTCAAGTGTTAGTTGCTTCATGCCCCTAACCCCATTGGACGTGATTTGATTTTATTCTTATCTGCCTGATCCATAATTAATGCAGCGATTTCTTCATGTACTTTCCCTGCTGCAACGCCATTGTGTAATTCTCCTTTTCCAAATCCGATCCAATTCGTGGCATCCCATTTTCCCTCCAGCTGTAATTGATGAATTTCTCTTAACTCCGCAATAACGGCATGACGTCCTCTATCCACTTCGGAAGGACGACTTTAGATTGAATATTATCTAACATAGGTCTTTCACTCCTTATTTACTGAGAGAAAATTCATGGTATAATAGAGGTAGCTAATTTTAGGGAATGTTTTCTCTACAGCGCTCGTTGCCATCGAGCGTTTTTTATTTTTCAATAGCTAACTTTCTGAAAGTTTGTTAAAATTTAGTTACCGATATGTGTAACAACTGGCCTGTGCTTCTGTACGGGCTTTTTTGATGTTTTCACACTTCGAAATATCCAGGAACCTCTCAATAAGGTGAAGAATCCCTATTAAATCGCTGAACATTCAGACCAGTAAAAGTTTGTCTATGTTCATAAAACTGTAAAATCTTTATATAAAAATTTAATGAAGTATGTGTTAAACTTATTACATTCCAAGAAGTCCTTTACTTTTAGAATCGACAATTCTTCAATACCCTTAGTCTTGCCCTGCATCCCCTTGCAGGGCTTTTATCATTTAACTAGAGTGTGATATACCTCTTGTATGTTTCCTCAACCTTATCTGCGCTGTTATGTACACCCTTTGATCTTAAATCCTTTATAATCCACAAGATTTTCTTACGTTTATATTCATCACACTGCTGTTTATTTGTCATTCCGTGACCATCCTATCTTTTTGTCCCAGACATCTATTCGGTGTACCAGGTATACAAATACACATATTGCTGCTGATACAATTAACAGTGATAATGTGCTTTCTTTCATAATTTAAACCGCCTCCCTATCCATTTCTGAAATGATTCCGCGTTTCGTTAGAAGCTCGTTACACATGCTTCCAAGTCTCATTTCTTACACCCTTCCCTATAGTTGAATGTGATGTTCCGAATGTTCTAGCCATTGCTCTAGCTCCATACTTAGAGTGGCCTGGTTTGTATTGTTTTCTTATCCATTCAATTTGTTCTTCAGTAAAAACAGCTGTATATCAATGCTTTCTCACACTTACGGATAAGGATATGCAATAGTGCATTGTTCTGTATGAAGTACCCTGATGCCTATTTTATCGTATTGACCAGTGAAAGTTACGGCTCTCTTTTTTATTTCCTCTTTTTAAACTAGAACCTTTTTATACAACCTTCATAATATATATGGGACAACCTTAAACTCTTTTTTGAGAGGAATGATTAGATATGGCAGATTATTTCTGTAAAGATGGAAAGAAATATTACAAGAAAAAAGAAAAATCATGTAACTCTTCAAACTCCAATAACTGTTTCATAGAGACATTTACAATTTTCGGCTCTGAAACTACCCCTACAAGTCTTGAAATTCCACCCGGTTCTACAATTACCCTATTTGAAAATTTTACAACTAATCACAATAAAACTCTAATTCGCTTTAGTTTTAGCCCTGTATTTGCTGCGTTTGTTACATTGACTATTAGAACATTTAATTCCACAACTCCACAAACAATTACATTAACACCAGGAGATAGAAAAACTTTCTTATTTGAGGATGTTCAAAGTATTACTTTCTCAAATGCTACTACAGCTAACGCTGAACTTAGTCCATTATTTATCCAACAAACAACATGTATTTGTTGTGGTGAATCAAATTCATATTACTATGAGGGTAGTGACTATGGTTATTAGTAGTTATTATAGAGGGCTTCGGCTCTCTTTTTTTATTCACGATTTCTAGTACAATTAAAATAATTAAGAAACGTATAGGGTGCCCCGTCCAATCTCAACCGCTGAAGAAAAAGAACTGATCGAGAACATGTTCTTATGTTCCTTATTATCTGAAGAAGAAATACTAATTACATATTATGAAGATGGTTATTTACTCTCTAGCTATATGACTGTTGTTGGCATTGATCAGCAAAATAGTGCTGTTATATGTACCGATGCTTTTTATAACAAGATAAAACTGTAATTTTCTAATATAATAGGTGTAAAATAGAACAAATTAACGTTATCAAGTTAGGTTCATTTAAGGGAGTGTAAAAATACAAGGGAATCAATTAAAGAAGAACACAGCAGGAGTAGTTATTCATAATGACATTAAAAAATACCCCTTTCTAAATATACCTATGATCATTAATGAGGAAAACGGAATGGTTTATGAGGTATTAAACGTTGTTTTTTGCACTAATGATGCAGTAGCGATGATAACAACGGATGATTTTGCTACAACCAGGGTAAATGCACCGATTATAACAGTAAAAAACAATGATGGTAGTATTCAAGTATACCGCTTACCTTTAGAACTAGAACATTGGGTACTTTCTTGTATGCGTGCTGCTCCAGTGAAAAAAAACGTTTCCATGTAAGGTTGCTTTCGAAATCATTGAGACTAAATTTTATGTAGAATTTATGTAAAAAAGAATTGGTTACTTTTTTCCACCACTTATACTCTATAAATATAGCGCCATGCCTTTCAAAATCATTTAACCATGTTTCTTCTATTATATAAAACATCAATCTTCAGTTATATTTTGAGGGAATAGTACATCCATTTCTTCAACTGTTAAAATCCACTCCCCCTTTGTTTCCCTTCAGGTTTATAGTATTTTATTTTCCCCTCTTCAATCTATCCACTATTCCCTCCTTTTTAACTCTCCTTAATTCCATCCGCAGCGCATCTTGTGCTATTCTCCAACGATCGTCATAATTTCATCTAGCATAAATAACATCCTAACCACCCTCTCACTTCACCCAAAAGTTCCCCAAAACTGGAAGCATAAAATTGCCGTTCCAACAAACTTATGAGTAAAAGAATAGACACCATGTTACTTATCAGTAACAAACAAGAATTCAAGATTACAAATTCCAGAATGAACCAATTGACCATAATATTCCAATTGTAAGTAAAATATTGAAATATTTTACAATTCATTATAATATATGTATGAATTTACGGATTTGCTAACTTCCCTAAAATGAATGATAATTTATTAATAGAGAACTAGAAAAGAGGTGCAGAAATTGAAACGATTTACAAAGAAACAAAAAGTAATAATTATCATTTTTATAGTTTTTGTTCTATTAATTTTCTTAGGATTAATAACAATCAAAACTACTTTATTTGAGGGGAGCATTTACGTAAATTAACAAAGCATAGGGGGAATTATGTTGAAAAAACTAGTAAAACCAATCGTCTATCTTTTAGCCTTCATACTAACGTTCACAGGTCTTTTTGTGAATCAGTCTTTCGCCGCAACAGAAACAACAACTAACACCATCGAACAACAACAAATCGAATTTGAAAACCACATCAAGCATTTAGCTACAACTGATCCAGAAGCAAAAAAATCATATGAACAGTATACTCAATTAAGTGATGAAGATAAGAAAAACTTTGTGAAAGCGCTTAATAGTGAAGAATTTGTAAAAGCACTTCAAGCTACTACAACTTTAAATCCAGGTGAATCAAGATCTTTCAGTAATGGTTCTATCATAGCAAGTGTTGTCGAAGAAGTTAAACCTCAAAATGAGGCACCATTTAACACTCTTGCAAGTTATGCAGTTAAAGAAAGAAATGTAACACACAAAGTAGTTGTATATGGAATTTTCGCTAGTATCTATTGGGTGAAAGTTAGATTCCAGCATCCATTAGGCTCAAGAGATGTAACGAAAACATTAAGTGCTGATAATGGACACACTAATATTAATCCATCAATTATTGTAACTGACCAAGGGGCAAACCATTGGGCATCTGCTGGATGGGCTTTTGCAACTGGTAAATTTAAAATTGCAGCTACAGGTTCTTTAGGGTTCTGGTCATTCACACATGTTTTAAATTTAAAAGCTGATCCAGAATATACAACTGGTTGGCTTAACTAATATTTTCGCAATAAGCAAAAAAGAGTCTGTAATTAGACTCTTTTTTTGCAGAATTCTTATAAATGTTGATTTGAAATAAAGTTTAATAAAAGAATCTCTTCAAACATCTCAAAAGAACATATTAATTATTTCAATTACTAATTTTACAAACTTCCCCCATTTGATCAAAGTCTCCAGTTTGGAAGTCTTTTTTTGTTTTTTTACATTTTTAGTATTTTTCTTGTTCTTCTGCTTTTTAAGTTTTTTATTCACCTTTAGAACCCCTTCTATAACATAGTAAAGATTAATAATCTTTCACTACGAAATAAAGGGTATCTAACTAATTTTCATTTCTCTCTAACATTCATTATCACCCTTACGTGTCACTATCAACATTACCTACTATTTACACCCCAAGATCTATTAAGGTGAAAAACAATCCGTAAAAAAGGTGTACTTGTAATAATTTGTTATTTATTTTACATATACCAATTTTATACATTCCCGAAAGGTACACCTTTTGATACACACCCCTACCCCACATTAAAACCACATCTCCCGATAGATTTGATAAAAACCATTATTCAACATTAGTAAAAAATAGAGGATATTTCTCTAATATCCATCGGTAAATTCTTATCATTTTCCCATTGAGAGTTATAGCTCTCTCCTTTTTTATTTTCATTCGACATAATATGACAATAAATAAATGTTTATTTTGATAAGATTGTCCAGAAATATTACATTTTATATATCTTGGAGGAATTAAATTATGAGCAAAAAATTATTAATGGCTTTAGCATGCAGCGTGTTACTTATGGGATTGGCTGCTTGTGGTTCAAATGATAAAGCAAGTACATCAGAAGAACCAAAACAAGAAACTAAAAAAGAAGATGAACAAAAGAAGTTAGATGAGCAAAAACAGGAAGAGGAACAAAAGAAAATAGAAGAACAGAAAAAAGCCGAAGAACCAAAACAAGCTGAAGAGCAAAAACAAACTGAAGAGCAAAAGAAGTTAGAAGAACAGAAAAAGGCTGAAGAACAAAAGCGATTAGATGAACAACGCAAACAAGAAGAGGCTCAAAGACAACAGGAAGAACAAAAGAAACAACAAGAAGCAGCTCGAGCAAAAGAACAGGAACAACAAAAAGCTGCAGCTAACACAGCACCTCAGCAACAAGCTGCACCTAAACAAGAGAAAGTTCACTTTGCAAACTGTACAGACGCAAATAATGCTGGTTACTATGATATAACTCCAGATAGCCCAGCTTATGCTTCGCATTTAGATCGTGATGGCGATGGTGTAGCTTGTGAACGAAATAAAGGACATAAAAAATCTAGTAAAAAACATTAGATTTATGGAAAAGCACTCTTATGAGTGCTTTTTTATTTTACATTCGACAAAATATGACAATATAGTTGTAACTGTTTCTGTTATGATGTTTTAGAAATCTTACATTTTATATTTTTAGGACGGAGTGAAAAAGATGAAATCTAAAGGTATAGCGTATTTATTACATATTTTCCTTGGATTCTTAGGTGCAGGAAGATTTTATGTTGGGGATATTGGCATGGGTATCTTGAATCTTCTGACTTGCGGAGGATTAGGGATTCTATGGTTTATTGATTTATTCTTATTAAGCGGACGTGTGGATTACAAGAATGCATTATTCGCGGCCCGTACAGCTGGAACAAACAACGTAAATAACGTTAACACTGTTCAAGTTAATATTGATCCTAATATGTTGAAGGCAATGCAAACTGAACCTGCTGCTGCGACAGCAGGAAACAAAACAGATGGTGTTGATCTATCTAAGAATTAATCACGAAAGCACTCTTTTGAGTGCTTTTATTTTTTCTCAATGAACAAAACAACTTAACGTGGTAAGATAATATTTGGATTGGCGTCCAATACATATTATTAAAATTAAAGTGGTTCAAGTCGGAGGAAGGCACCTTAGAGTGTCTTTTCTTTATGAATAAGAGGTACAGCAGAAATAATAGATCATAGTTCAGAAATATAGACTGAAACTTCCGAACTATATTATTATTTCCTTTCGACATAATATGACAATTAATAGATATATAATCTGGTATTATTAATGAGGCAATCTTACATTTTACATAATTGGAGGAACAAACGTGGGAAAAATATTTAAGTTTGGATGCCTGGGCATTATAGCTTTATTTGTAATCGGAATAATTGCTATGGTTGCTGGCGGCGGAGATTCAACAGAAAAAACTTCAACAGACACTAAAGCTGTATCAAAAGAAGGTGTATCTTCTGATGTAAAAATCTCTGTAGGATCTATGGAAACAGTAGATTCTGTGGGTAATGAATACTCAAAAGAACAAGCACAAGGTGTCTTTAAGATTTTAGAAGTTACACTTACTAATAATCAAAAAGACGCTATCACTGTTGATACTAACAGCTTTAAATTGGTAGATAACAAAGGTCGTGAATTTACATCTTCAGTACAAGGTCAAACATCTTTTGACTTAGCTAACGGTGGAAAAACTGACTTCTTCTTAAAACAATTAAATCCTGGTCTAACACAGACAGGGAAAATTGTATTTGATATACCAAAAGATGCTGAAGGAATTTTCTTAAAAGCTAGTGGCGGTATGACAGGTAAAGAAATTAATTTAAAAGTAGAATAGGAAAAAGGTACTCGAAAGAGTGCCTTTTTTTCTTAACAACTGACATTACTTAATGTAGTAAAATAATGTTTGGACGGGAGTCCAATACATATTATTAAAATTAAAGTGGTTCAAGTCGGAGAAAGGCGTTTTAGGGTGTCTTTTTCATGTAAAAATGGATTCCTAAAACGCCTTAAATTAGTAAACTTCAATATTACTCTTTTTTATTGGTTTATTTTAACTTAATATATTAATATTAGATTAAAAATTTAATATAATTATTTGCTAATTATATTAATTAGATAGAGAGGATACAATATTATGGGTTATAAATTTCGTAGAATTATCCAGTTTTCCCCGGGTGTGAAAATTAACTTTACATACACAGGTATGGGAGGGAACTCTATTTCACCTGAATCAAGAACAACAACTTATGTACCTGGAACTGGAATCTCGTATACACCACGAATAGCTGAGTCAAACAATTATTATATACAACGAGGATATCAAGGACCAAACACTTCCTATCCCACTATGGATGAACAAGATTACAATACGGTAAATGCATTTGAGCCAGTAAAAGAAACCCAAACTTATCTTGTTACTGCTTTTCGTAAAAAGGATAATCAAGTAAACTCCGTAGGTAGAAAACTAATGAAACCACTTTCCATAATTACAGGCGTTTTTGCGGGCCTATTCTTAATTATGATGCTTATTATACCTGCTCTAATCATGGCATTCTTTTCTTTCCTATGCTATAAAAATATAAAAACACCATTTGCAGTTGTATGTCCAGAATGTGATGCTGAGAATCTATTCATTTTTGAAGAAGAGAAGATCGCTTGTCGTAAATGTGAGAGTACTCTTATAATCCAAAAATAAATGGTTCTCAAATTAACGTCTCTTTATTAGTCAAAACAATATAAACAGATAAAAAGATGGATAAGTGAATATCATTATTAACTTTGAAGCGTTTAATCCAACTATAAACGACTTAGCTATCAAACTTGCTATGGTACTGTTTATACCGTTATTCTTAGCATTGATTGTCAAAGTGATACTTATGAAATTTATGAAAGAATCAATTGCTGGCAGATTAGCAAGTCTATCTTTGTTATTCTTTATGTACTATGTATTTAAATTTATTACAGCGTAAAAGGCACCTTTGGGTGTCTTTTTTCTACATTAAAAATGCCTACCTATTTCCCTAGGTAGGCATTTTGTGACTTTGTATTTGCAAACGATGATATTATGACAAAACTCCTTAATCCCCAAACTCTCTGATCGTTCTTCTGCAATACGCTTAAAATGGTTCTATGTATACTAGTCTAAAGTACGAGCAGCTGCATAGAACGATCCAGAACCACCATTTCTGTGAGTAACTTTAAGCTTATATTTACCTTTTGAAAGAGTATTGTACGTATTTGTAAAACCTTTTCCTGCTGCTAACGATCCAGAACCAATAACATTACCTTTTGAATCTTTTAAAGACCAGTCAAGTGTACCTTTAGTATTGTTTGTCATATGAACTCTCATATCTGCTTTTTTTACATGCTCGAACGATACTTCTCTTTCACCATTTATCAGACTGAAATCATCTTTAAGTATTTGGGTACGTTGGATAATTGGTGCTGAATTTTTAGTATTATCTACACCTTCTGTACTTGCTGATGCTGCTCCAATCCCTCCAGTTAATACGATACCAGTTGCTAATGTTCCTACTACTAATTTCTTAAACATAATAAATCCCCCTTAAATATTTTTTATAACTTGCACCTTAAATGTATCACTTTTGTATATTTTGTAAATATTTTCAATTTGTAGAAATATTCATTTAATTATTAACAATATTGGGATTTTATTTTATCAAATGGAAAATAGAGGGGTTTGTGATGATATGTAATAATGCATGTTCATTCGGCGAAAGAATATGATAAACTCTAACCACCTGTTCTATTTTTTCAGTTATCTTGGAAACCTTACTTCTTATTTACCCAAATGGGAGGCGCTTTATGGCGTCTTTTTTTATTTTCAAGAAGATCTGCTCAATTGATTCTTAAATACATAAGGTAATGTGAACTCATTAAATTACATGGAATGAACCCTAGTTTTATCCTCTAATCTAAAGGAGGCACTATTGTTATAGGATATGGTGGTAGTTACGGTGAAAGCTGGAGGATTTGCTTTATTAGGGATAGTACCAACATTTCGCGAATTTTATACGCTAAGCAAAATTTCATAAAGAAAAAGCCGAGTTCCTATACGCTAAGAACTCGACTTTTTAGATTGATATATTCTGACTAAAAAACTCCCTCAAATAACTAAGGGAGTTTTTTAGTAAATTATAGTTTAGTAATATATTGTACTCATTGAGTAAACAATTTTGCATCCGCCCAGTCAGCATGATCATTGTCAATATTATCATTAGCATTATACGAAACTAACTCAAGTGTATTTTTCCCTGCAATATTTACTTCTACATGTTCAGCTGGATCTTGAGATTTTTTAACCGAACTTATATACAGAATTTTACCATCAGCGATTATCACAAAATTCACAGAACCATGACCAGCTGCTACTTGATCATCTATTCCTACATCTGCTGTAAATTTAGAATACTGTCCATTCAAATTGTACTTAATTGTACTATTTGCATGTGAGCCAATTCCTTTGTCATATTGCACACCATTAATAGATAACTTCGTTTTATAAAATGATTGGTTTTTATTATACGAAGAATAATTAGGATTTATTTTCTCTATATCTCCTACAACAGAAATCGGAGTCAACGTATCACTTAAATATACAGGTGTAGATGTAGCAGCTAAAGTGGTTGTATTTCCACTTACAAAAAATGTACAAATAGTAATCATTAAAACTGCAACTAAACTTAATACTTTAAACCGAAAACATTTTGGATTAATAACATACTTTGTATTCATATCAAATCCCCTTTCGATTTTTGTAAATTACCTCTCTAATCTTTACATATCAACCAAATTTTCAAACTATTTATATAATTATAAATAGTTATACAGAATTGTAAGAAAATTGAAAGTGTATTCCTATGTTTTTAAGTGAAAGTTGATACAGAGATTTTCGTATATCCTCAAAAAGGGACACCTATGTCCGTAGGTGTCCCTTTTTGAGGATACAAATGATTAAATTTAACTCTGTAACCCTAATACCTTAATAATCTCAATTGTTTTATTATCTTTTATTTTAAAATAAAGCCTTTTCCCTATACGTTCACTAATTACAATATTTCCAAAGGCTAATTTACGCAAATGTTGTACAATCAAATCCTCTGTAATTCTTGTTTGCTTACTTAAATCAGAAACTGACAACGATCCATATGTAATCAATTTACAAACAATTGATAATCGCGTAGAATTCCCTAATAACCCTAAAACTTTTATATTTTCTGTATAGAAACTAAAATCCATATGAAAAGCATGTAACAGATCTTCCAACCTCCTAAAATAAGATGAATATCAACCAAAATATCTTAACATAAAAATAGTAAAAAACACCCTAAAATATACCAATTATTCATTGAGAAAAATAATACTTGAATGGGAGTCCAATACATATTATTAGAATTAAAGTGATTCAAGTCGGAGGAAGGCACCTTTGGGGTGCCTTTTTATTTATGGATTTTATTAGAAAATATTTGAAATATAATACAGTAGATTATATTATTATGTGTGTATGATTTTTGGTTTTAAAAATCACAAAAATTAATAGGGGGGAAACAATAATGAAGTTAGGAAAATTAGCATTAATTGGGGCGTTAACTTTTAGCGGTTTTACTGCAATAGAAATGAGTAAGCATACCTCACAAGCAGCTACAGCTTACTCAGATCCACTTAATGATGATTGGGGATTTAAAACCATTGTGGATTTACAAAATTCAGAGGAAAGTACATATCAACCAGATTGGAAGATTGGGAATTTAATAACTGGTGATACATTTTACTTAACACAGCACTTTGGTAGAGAACATTTTGGTGCACAAATGAAAATTTTTAAAATCCACACAAATGGTACCCTAGAACGATTCCAAACATTAGAACCAGAATTTATTCCTGGAACAGAAATTTGGCAAACCCCTATCACAGATAGCTATACAAGCGGTACTTATGTCGCTGCAATTAAATATCGTGGTGAATTCACGTATTCAAATCAATTTACAATCAATTAGGGATGTAATAAATTGAAAAAAGGCTCCTTTGTGTATCTTTTCTTTTGTACATTATATCTATTACGTGCTCATTGATTTTTTATGTACGTTTGATATAATTACTGTAGTAGTATTACAGTAGTAGCTTGTGTATATAATAAAAGAAGAGATGCGCTAACATCTCTTCTAATAACTGCTACCGTCAGGGTGGTGGTTATATCATTTATTTTTTACGAAACCCACCCTTTTGCTTTGGACGGCGACGAGGAGTGGGTTTTTTGTTATCTTTTTCTAAAATTTGTTTCCTAAAAACATACGCAGAAACTTCACGTACAATGGCTTTCACAAATTCTTTTAGAAGCTCAAACAAAAACTCCATAGGTATATCACCTCCTTTCCTTCCAAATGGAAAGAAGGGATAACCAATCACCCTCACAATATACAGTTAATCCTATTCTATCATACTAGTACAATCTCACCAATATAAAAAAGACCACCATTACTGGCAGTCTTTTTTGGGTAGTTTTAGAGATTAAATTATAACATATTAATATACGAATGATAAATATGTTTTTCCTAAAGATACTATAAGTTTTTTATAATTCTTGATTTCTCAATCTTCATTGCATGATAAATTTTCCTATAAAAATTAACAAGTAACATGAAAATTATCAATCCACTAGATTATTAGAAAAAACTGGTTATCTATATAATCATTTGATAAAATATAGATATAATTTAAGAGGGTAAAGTTAATATAGATCAACTAAGTAATGCTAAGAAAATGTTTTATCGCATAAAAAAAGGCTCCATTGCTGGAGCACTCAAAATAAACAAACGAATTAAAACAAGAAACAGACAATTTAACTATATAGATAAAATATAAATAAATCTATATAATCAAAAATAAATATAAAGACCCTATTTATTGATGCTATAATAGGTTTACTCGATGATTGTTATATTTTTTTATGGTTTTTAAGCAATAAATACCTTCTTAACACCAAGTGTACAAGTAAAAGAAGACATCTTAATCCATGTCTTCTTTTCTTATATAATAACAACACAATAAAATTAAGATGGTTCAAGTCGGAGGAAGTCACCTTAGGGTGTCTTTTCTATGTAAATAAGCTACCCATATGGACAGCTTATTATAGTTTTTTTTGCTTAAAGTTCCTTTTATAGAATGAAATGTATGCTAACTATTTAATCCATCCTTCATAATAAGCAACATACTCCCCGCCATTGTCGTTTACGTACTTAATTCCTTTTAAATACCAGACGATTGTTCCGCCACAAGCTTGCTCAGTTTTAGTGTTACTGAAGTATTCGGATTTTTGTCTCTCTTCTTTTTTGTACTTACCATCAGTAGTTTTGTCATATTTACATGTGAACTGTATTGTTTCATTTGGTTTAGTTGCTATGTCTGCTGATGCAGCACCAATTCCTCCTGTTAATGCAATACCTGTCGCTAAAGCCCCAACTACTAATTTTTTGAACATAATAAATCCCCCTTTAATAGTTTTTTATAACTTGCACCTTAAATGTATCACTTTTGTGATTTTTGTAAATATTTTGAATTTGTAGAAATATTTATTTAAATTTTGTAAATATTTGTAATTTATTTTATCAAATGGAAAATAGAGGTATTTATAGTGATATGTAATAATGCATGTTCATTCAGCAAAAAATCGTGATAAAATCTAAGCACCTGTTCTATTTTTTCCAATTAAAATGGAAACCTTACTTCTTATTTACCCAAATGGGAGGCGCTTTATGGCGTCTTTTTTTTATTTTCAAAAGGCCATGCTCATTTAATCCATAAAAACATAAAGTAATTTGAATCCATTAAAATACATGAGTGACTCCTTATTTTTCTCCTACTCTTTAAAGGAGGAATTATTATGGGCTTTGGTGGTAGCTGCGGTGGCGGCTGTGGCTTTGCAGGAGGATTTGCTTTATTAGTTGTATTATTTATTTTATTAATTATTGTTGGAGCTTCTTGCTTCTGCTAAAAACTATGGGAAAAGACACTCTTATTTGGGTGTCTTTTCTTTTTTCTCAATATAAGAGCTATAGAAATATGCTATGGTTTTAATAGAAATTCCCTTTTGTGCAATGAGATAAAAATACCCAACAAAAACCCCACCTATTTCCGTAGGTGGGCCTTATCTTTATTACACAATACCAAATTATACTCTCATTTTTTCATAAACTTTATGCAATTATACATATTCATAAAAATTACACCAAATAAATATTACATATAGTAACATATAAATTGTGGATACATTCTATAAAGCAGATTCTTTTGAAAGGCGTAACATATCGATAATTATAAAAGGTGTGGCGTCACTCTAATACTGAACTCAAATCTCTTGTACTTTGTGAACTAACAATCTGGTGTATATTGATGTTTTATAGGATGTGTTTACACGTATAACAAAGGGATAATACGGATGGGTTTATACTAAATGAACGTGGTTCAAGTTAGAGGAAGGCACCTTAGGGTGTCTTTTTTTATAGGAGCCCGCCAAATCACCATCAACAAAAAAATAAGCGCCCCCAAAACGAAAAAGATGAGCTATCTTCTCAAAGTAACTACCTATAGAGAAAGAAGATTTCCGTTTAGGGGAGACTTTAAAATCTTAGCTTGATAGCGATGTGGTGCTAATCCAATATTAACTTTATACCAAATGAGTATCAGTCCAAATTACATGTGCTATCACACTCGTATCGTTTCTTGTCACATCAATATGGAATTGATCTTTTGCTTTTATATGGCATTTGTGTTTTGCTGCAGTGCTGAAATGTATTTCGTATTTCCCATCAATGTTTACTATCTCTATATCCTTCCACATGGTGTTCTTTTGAAAGCCAGTACCGAGTGCTTTTACTGATGCTTCCTTGATGCACCACATGATTGAATAGTTGATGTAACTCTCTTTTGCCCACATTACTTCTTGTTCCGTGAATAATTTTTGCAGTATCTTTTTATTTTTCCATCTTTCAATCTCTGTAATATCTATACCAATCCCTTTAATCATTAAGGGCAACTTTCTTACTTGAACTTGCTGGTTTTGAATTAGCAATGTATACCCCAATTAGTACAAATATCATACCAATTACTTCTTTCCAACTCATGACTGATCCATAGAGCACTACAGAAATTAAAGTCGTCACGATTGGTGTAAGATTTAGATACATACTCGCTTTACTTGCACCGATTTGCTCTACACCTTTGTTAAAAATAATATATCCAACAAGCGTACCGCATATAACCATATAAAACATTTCTAACCAGCTTTGTGCAGACATACTTGGTACTTTGTCCCAGCCACCTTCATATAAGGAAGAGATTGCTAGAAAAACAGAACCCATAACAGTCATAATCGTAGTTGCAAATAAAGGCGAAACATCTTTCATAACAGCTTTACCTACTAAACCATAAATAACGCCACATGCTAAAGCAGCTAAAAATAGTAAATCTCCCACATTAAATGCTAAAGAGAGTAACATATCAAGTGACCCTTTTGTAATAACAATAATCACACCGATTAAAGATAGCGATAAACTGATTCCGACCTTACTGTTCCATTTTTCATTTAAAAAGAGAATAGAACCTAGTGTAACGAAGATTGGCATTGTTGCAATGATTAATGAACCATTGATTGCAGATGTATAGTGTACACCTAAAAAGAAAAGAGCATTATACCCGAAAATACCAGTTAACGCGACTAATAATAATCCTTTCCATCTTTTCTTAATAGATCCCATATCCCATTCTGCTTTAATTGTTAAATACACCATAAGGATGACACCCGCGATACCGAAACGAAGTGTAGCCGCCACTAGAGGTGGGATTTCTGTTACGACATGTTCAGCTGTTGAGAATGAACCGCCCCAAAACAAAGGAACTAATAGAAGTAAGAAATAAATTTTGTTTGAATGGTTTTGGTTTTGCATCATTGTACCTCCTATTTGTTAAAAGTGCATACAACATGTTCATATGTTCAAACTTATAAACATGTTAATTAAAAAAATTAATATCCTGCTTCAATCGCAGATACTAATTCTTTCATATAAATTACAAAATTGCTGGTTGTCAAAGAGTAATATACTTCTTTTCCATGTTTCTTTGGTCTAACCAATTCTGCCTGTTTTAGTATTTTTAGATGATGAGATACTGCAGGTCTAGAAATTGACATTTGCTCTGTTATTTGAGTTACATTTAATCCATCTGTTTTAAGTAAAATCATAATAATTTGCTGCCGATTTACATCACCCAATGCTTGGAAAATGGGAGTCGCCAAATTAAATTGTTCGAGAATGTTTTCTCTGTTTTTGCATTCGTAATTCTCCATGATTCGCATCCTTTTTAATTAATATATTTGTAATGATACCATCAGTTAGAGGTAAATGAGCTAATATTACTGATGGTATCATAACTATCTGTATGTATAAGTATATCATCTTTTACAACGATAGTTAGCAAATATAGGAATTAAAATTCAAAGATTTCTTTAGCCTCTATTAATAAATCAACTACTTTTTGACATTCTTCAATCGAGTGGCTACTTGTAACACCAATACGTAATCGGCCCTTATTTACAGGAACACCTGGAGAAATGAAAGCTGCTGTAAACAATCCTTTTTCCATCAACCATGAAGTGACGCTTGCTGTCTTTTTATCATCTCCAACTAGAACAGGGACAATTTGGCTTACAGTATCTAATAAATTGAAACCATTCTCCTGTAATTTATCAATTAAGTATCGTGAATTTCTCCAAAGGTCTTCTCTTAATTGTAAACCGTGTTCTTCCATATATGTTAAAGAAGCAAGGGAAGCCGCTGCAACTGCTGGCGTAGATCCTCTTGAACTCGTATATGATGGTGCATAATATCTTATACCTTTTTCAATTTCTTTATTTGTTACAATAAATCCGCCAACACTACCTACAGCTTTACTCATTGTTCCAACAACAATGTCTACCTGGTCTAAAACACCAAAATGCTCCGCAACTCCTAGTCCGTTCGGTCCAACAACACCAAATGAATGTGCTTCGTCAACCATTACAATCGCGTTATATTCTTTTGCAAGTGCACATATTTTATCTAATGGTGCATAATCTCCATCCGCACTAAATAGGCCATCTACAACGATGATTCTTTTTCCTTTGTCCATGCTTTGTTTTAAAATAGATTCTAGCTTCTTTACATTATTATGTGGGAAGGATCGGATTTGCGCACCTGATAACTGGCTTCCCATGAAAATAGAAATATGATTTAATCTGTCATTTATAATGACATCGTCTGGCCCAGCTAATACAGTTAAAACCCCAATATTTGCAGTCATACCAGATGGGAATATAATTCCAGCTGGCTTATTGTATAGTTTAGCAAGTTTATTTTCTAGTTCATTATGAATCGTTGTATGACCACAAAAGATTTGTGCACCATATGTATTTGTACCAAAATTCTGAATCGCTTCGATGGATTTTTGTTTTAAATAATCATTCTGAGATAATCCTAGATAATCACAAGATCCGAACATCAACATCTTACCGTTTTCCTTTGTTGTAATGTAGTTGTCAGTTGTTGATTCAACTGTTGGGAAGAATGGATAAACGCCTTCTTTCTTCCAGTCTTCAAATTTTTCTACATCAAATCGAGTACGTGTATCAACTGTAGTCGTCATCTTATTAACTCCTTCTACGAATCATAATTTTCTTCCACATTAAGTTTGATTATAAAATCTGTTTATTAATTTAAACAAATTAAAACAAGTTTAAACTATTAAACTTGTAAACATGTATAAACTGCCTTTACCAGATCGTTAACAGTAGGCTTTGATTCTTTTGGATTTAAGTGCTCTTCTACTTCCAGCTCTTGATCAAATTCGTCTTGTAATACGATCATAATTTCTGCGAACAATAATGAATCCACATCTAGATCTTGTAAAGTTGCATCTAAAGCTACTTCATCTACTGAAGCTTCTTCTTTAATTACAGTGATGATCACATCCTGCACTTGTTCATAAGTAAATTTCGTTCCAGTTACGTTAGTCATAACGCACAACCTTTCCATATTTTGTATTTATTTGTTTACAATTAGAAGTTTATTCCAAAAAATGAGAAATGTAAATATTTTTTTCTAAAAAAAATTCTCTTTTTTTAGAAAACTTAGCTTTTTCTACTTCTAAATACAGACTAAAGTTTTGTTGCATTCGAATTGAATATACTCTTGTTTTTGTAGTAATTTCTCATGTATTTGCTTTAATTCTGACGCATACGAATTGTCTATTAGCATAAAAAGCTCTGTTAAATGAATCATAATCTCAATATCCAATAAGATTTTTTTTAGCTCTTTCTCAACCTGTTTTCTCTCTCCACAACCTTCCAGTCTAATAAACTCGTATGTGCAAAATTGCAATTTTTCGTTTAAGTTTTGAATAAAACAGCTGGTTTTTGCATCCATCATCCTCACCCCGCCTTCTGATACACATGAGAACTAATAAGATTATATTCAAATATAAAGAATTGCGTTTATAATATTAGCACAAAAAACAAAACACGTTACATATAATAACAATTTTATCCACAAATTAACAGTTGTTTTTTCTTCTCTGTGTAATATTTTGCTCTATTCTACTCGTTATCTCAGTCATAGCATGGGTTTTCTTACAGTTGTAACAGGATATGTCTCCTATATTTATTGGAGTAACATATGTAGAAAATGATTAAACTTTTTTATAAAAAAACGAGTCAATCAAAAATACTAAGAGCGTATTTTCATCAATCTTTAATTTCTAAGTTTTTGACAATTGGACCCTATCTCATTTACATGTCATATGTGCAAGCACCACATTTGTATTCACTGTTATTTCAACTATTTTTTCACAATCATTGTATTGTATACACTTAGTAATATATTTTAAAATTTCTTTTAATCTATCTAAGTTATTATGAATCTTAAAAAATGTGTTCACGTGTTACATTAAGTAAAGCAAAAATTTCCAAAGTTGCTTTTGTTTCCTCCAAATGACTAGCGATTCGAATTGTTTTTATTACAGCCTTCTTCCCTGCACATATATTCGTTTCTATATAAAAAATAAAACATCATTTTTGGTAATTAAGAAATAAGAAGACCTATCCGTTGAAGATAGGAGTCCAATGCATTCTGTATACTTGTATCCATGTTTTAAGAAGTAATTGTGACAGCAGCTTTTGTTCTTTTATCGTCTACAAAATTAACATTTTCTTCCTTTCATCTATTATTTTTCCAATATATTCTATTAAATACATTAAATCTATGCTACAATTATAAAAACATACGTTCTTTGAAAGGAGGAATTTCCATGTTCAAAAAGTTTAAAAAAGATACAATAGATAATGAAGCAACTATTATGATGGCTGAAGATTCATTCGATATTTTCTTATTCCCTACTAGCCGCGAAAACCAATATCACCTAGTTACAGAAAACTTCCACAATATGGGTTACAATCATTTTTTATTATTCGTCGACAGTGAAAATCATACATTACACATTTATGATGAGATTTCTAACGTCACAAGCGGAACGAGTGCAATTAATAGAATTGGCAAATATCTAATCGTTAAAATGTATGAATTATTAAATTTAAAAGACTATAAAAATGCAAAAGTACTTATTTATTTCCCTGAGTCACATAAAGATTTTGGTTTAGTATCTTACGGTTATCATGCAGAAATAGATGCTTTCGATTTCGGACTTGATATTAGTGATGTAACAAAATATCAACCATTTATAGAACTCGCTAAAAATCATGCATAGTTCATGAAATTGTTAGAAGAAATAGTAAGAAAAAAAGACAAAAGTATTATAACTTTTGTCTTTTTATTTTAAGGTTATCCATTCGTAACTTTCCCATTCTTTAGGCTTCTTATCATACTTTAAACGGCCAGTCGTACAGAATGAAGCAATTATCCATTGAATAAAATTCATCTTGGCATATGGATCTATACAATCTTCTAACTTCTTTAGCTGATAGCCTGTACTATTTTTCTGCCAAATTGTATATAAACGAAAATGAGTTGTCGTAACAAGTCTAGCTTTTGTTGTAACTTGCCATTTAGAAATTTTCGTTAAATCCTCTTTTACTTTTCTCTCATACTCTTGTTTTATCACCTTATAAGTCTTATCTTTATTAATTAATCCATTAGAGATTGTAAAAGGCATTTGATGCACCTCATAAACTGTTCCTTCTTCATCTCCTAAAATATTTGATTCTACTAGAAACATATTTTTTAGTTTTAACTGTTCTGTTAATTCTTTCCCGCTCCGATAAAATGGCTTCTTTATCTTCTGCAACAAGATAACCTGCACAATTAATCCTATCAGTAAAGGATATGCTAATACAAACAATATATTAATAAACATGTTTAAAATAATAACGCCTATTAGTGCAAAAATTGTAAAGTAAATATAGGTTTCTCTTTGATGAATGATTCTACTGTTCAAGCCAAGATACCTCCATTTTGATAGATAGTGAACGCAATATAAACCATCGCCCCTAGTAAAATAGAACAAGCCCCTGGGAAGCTCTGTATTAACTTTATTTCTTTCTTAGGTAGTTTTACACCAAATATAGAAGCTGCATGCTCCAATTGGTCTTTAATCGCTCCTACAAACCCTAAAATTTTAATTAATCGATAAACACTAGCAATCCAAAAGAATAGTAAATGGAAAGCTGTTAATGTAATTGCGGTAAGCATAGCCGATTCTTCTACTACATTGCTAACATATAAGGCTACCACCACCAGCATTTTCGTATCACCCGGTGAAGAAAATTTAAATGTCTCTAACAATAAGCCACATACTAAGGCCATAGTAAGTACAATTACAATCTCTTTTCCCGTTCGTATTCCTGCAAAATACGTAATACCTAAACCTACTATTAAAAAAATGAAATGCCATACATTTTTTGTTTTTCTATACTTTAAGTCAGTAAATACATTAAGTACCATATAACTTAGAAATAATCCCATGATATACAGGCTCATTTTCTTTACTCCCCTCTTAACTTCATATAAAAATACTGTGTAAAAAAGGGACCACTTTTAGAGTAGCCCCCACGTTTATTTTTATATTTATTTTTTATTCCAAGAATCTATATCTGCATTGCTTGATGCTTTTGTGAATCGAGCTAGAATTGTATCATAACCACCTTGGATTGCTTTCCATACAAACGGTCCAATTACTAATACAATAATTACCGCTAAAGCGATTAACATACCGTTTTCTGATGATAACTGTGAATCCTCATTTTTTAACCAATTCTTCATTTTTGCTAACATCGCATTTCGTCTCCTTTATATATCAATTTTAAGAATTTACTAAAATAAGAACTTAACTATTTAAATCTTTTATTACTTATTCCAAGAATTTACGTCTGCATTGCTTGATGCTTTTGTAAATCGTGCCAGGATCGTATCATAACCACCTTGGATTGCTTTCCATACAAACGGTCCAATTACTAATACGATAATGACCGCCAAGGCAATTAACATACCGTTTTCTGATGATAGTTGTGAATCCTCATTTTTTAACCAATTTTTCATTTTTGCTAACATGATTGAATCTCCCTTATCCATTTATTTGAGCTATACATAATAAACATCATTAACCTAAAACTTTTATTACTTGTTCCAAGTATTCACATCTGCATTGCTTGATGCTTTTGTGAATCGAGCTAGAATTGTATCATAGCCACCTTGGATTGCTTTCCATACAAATGGTCCAATTACCAGCACAATAATGACCGCCAAGGCGATTAACATACCATTTTCTGATGATAATTGTGAGTCTTCATTTTTTAACCAATTCTTCATTTTCGTTAACATATATTTTGCTCCTTTACCTATTCCATTTTGAATAATGTTTTTCTATATACTTGCAAATCCTTGCATTAAGGATTGAATAACAATAACCATTGGATAAATCACAATACATCCAATAACTGCGACGTTAAATTTATTCATTTCCATTGGTTTATTTTGAATGAGACGGTTATAGTTCTCATGTTTTAACTCACGCATCATTTTAATCTGTGCATCCATAATACGAAGACTCTGTACCTTGTCCGTTTTTTGCGCTTGTTGCAATGCAATAGTAAAGATATTTACTTCTGGACTATTTAAGGCTGCTGCAAAGTTTCTAAATGGTTGATCCGAACCCGCATACATTTCTAATTCCGCTGTAAGTGTAGATACATACGGTCGAAGATGTCTTCCAGCATATATCTGCGCCTTTTTTACTGCTTCTAATGTTGTATGTGTTTTTAACAACTGCAGCAGTGGAATTAGATACTCTGGTAATTCGAACTTCCTAGCTTCTATCGCCTGCTTGATTCTTCTCTTTAATAGATAATCAGGATAGAAATAAAGCAGTGGTGAAATCAAAACACCCACTTTAAATAAGTAGTAATCATGAAATACCGTACATATCAAGAAAACCGAGGTGAAAATGACGGGATACGCAACCTTCATTTTCAAATATTCTTCTGGTTTCGTATCCAAACCAGCTTCTTCTAATTTCTTCTGGATCTGCTCTTTCTTTTCTTCTGTCAGATACTTATGTGATAACGACTGGAAGGGAGCAAGCATCATTTGATTTAAATTCTTTTTTTCAATTCGTTTTGCATTTTCTACATAGTTTGTAAGTAGGCTACCGCTGTCTTTTTTACTTTGTAGAAAGGTAGAGAATACCCAGTACATGACAACGAATACCACTAAAGCTAAAATCGTAGCCACTTTATTCCCCTCTTTCTGTTGGATTATAATTTGCAATCTTTTCTACACAGGTTGCTAAGAAAAAGACAATGAACATATTTACCGCTAATGCAATTTTCCCCATCATAGAACCTACTAAAAATCCATATGCTTCTTTTGACATCAACATAATTACAATCGGCATGGCAATGACGATTAAGCAGTTTTGTACAAATGCACGTTGTGCTTGTGACAAACTAGAACGTAATCTTGCCAAATATAGCTTTTGTTTTTCGAAATCTTCTGCAATATCTAATAAGACTTGTACTGAATTTGCCCCACCTTCTCGGCTACACACTTCCAACATTTCATGGAAGAAAACCAATTCTCTAAAATTAAAAGTTTCATTGAATCCTTTAAATGCACGGTGCATTGTAGTTCCACCTTCTAATAAAAGAGAAACTTTTTCTATTTCTTCTTGAATACTCTCATGCATCATTGGCTTTACTTGTACTAACACGCGTTTAGCGTTATTACTAATTTGAAGCGCATTCGCTACCGCCTTCATATAAATTGAGAGACGGTCAATGACAACCAAGTAGTAACGTTTTTTTCTTCGATAGAGAAGAAATCTCGGAACTAAAAATCCACATAAAGCAGAAATCAGTGTAAAAGGATCTCTTCCAAAGGAGAAGTAGAATATTGCTGCTATACTCATTCCGGAAAGAATCGTATATACCCAGTACATGCTTTTCGTCAATTTCCACTCGTATTTTTGGGCTTCTTGGATAACAGATTGTGGCAGATACATTCGTATGCCTTTAATATTTCTTAATTCCAAGCGCCTTTCTTCTTTCTCATTTTCTTGTACAAATTGCGAAAGAGCAGAACCTTTAGATTTCGCAAAAAGTAAAACAAGCAATACTACACTAATAAAGATTAATAATATACATCCATAAGCTAACAAACTATGCATACTGCACCTCCTGTTGTGAAAGGAATGGTGCATAAAGAGCTGGGTTTACAGAAGAAGAATGGAATTTCCTCTCCATTTCGGCTGACATTCTTGCTGTAATTTTATGCTGGCCATGAATCTTTCCTACTCTTTCATTCATTTCATCATGTTCCTCGTATGTCGGAATAAACTGAGAAAGTTGATTAAATTGTATATCACCTTGATAATCCAATAATTCGATCATCTCTGTAATATAACGATTCCCATCATCTTTCTTTTCGAAAAAGACAATCACATCAAATGTCTGTGAAATTAATTCATATAAATACTGAGCACCAATATTCGCACCGCTTTGTAGACACATAAGCATTAAACGTCTTACTGCTTCTTTTGCACTTCTTGCATGGACAGAGGTAGAACCAGAGTGTCCCGTTTGGAAGAAGTTAATCATTTTCAGGGCTTCTCCCCCCCTTGATTCCCCTACAAGTAATCTCTTTAGTCCTTGACGTAAAGCATTTGTTAACAATCTATCAAAATCAATTGCATTTTCTTCAACTTCGGATGCCCTACATTGCATCGGAACAAAATGATGCTCTGGAAATATGCGATGTAAATAGAGTTCAGGATTATCTTCCACTACAAGAGTACGTTCATTCTTTGGTATATGAGAAGCAAGGTACTTCATAAACTCCGTTTTCCCTGTTCCTGTTGCTCCAGCAATTAAAATATTCATTTTGGCTTTCACAGCTGCTGCCAAAAAGTCCAACATCTCTTTCGATGCTTGATTTGTGGATAACATACGTTCTTCTGAAGCACGAAGATGATCTGCATTCTTACGAATAGTAATTGTTGTACCAAGTCCAGCAATCTCATCTAAGGCGATATTGATACGAATATAAGGGAACACGCAGTCGACAGATGGCTTTGCTGTATTAAGTGATTCTGACGTACTGTTTACCATCTTATAAGCTAAGGCTTTTACATCTTCTTCAGCTTCATATCGATACTTGTACTTGCATTCTCCCTCACCAATTTTTTCGTATATAATCTCTTTTATTCCATTGATATAAATATCTGTTACATCTTTATCATCAATCAGAGGTTGAATAATTCCAAATCCCACAATATCGTCACACACCATGTTCAGTAACTGTTCAGAAGGTACCTCTGAAATGACGACTTGATTACTTAATAAGAAACTTTTGATGATTTGCTCTACAGCTGCTTTTTTTTCCTTATTCATAAAAGATTCACTTAAGATATCACGATATTCTTTAACTAAAAATGCACGAATTTCATCTGTTATATCTTTAATTTGTTGAGCTGTAGTTGTTCCTAACTTTCGAGCTGATTTGGAACGAATCATATAACCAAAATGATATAAATCAACTCGATTTCGCTTTAAGGCGACTTGTTTTCCCTGTAAATAGCCCCACATACTACTGCCTCCCTTTTAATTTCGTAAACCAAAGAGACCCTTTTTCATAGAGGATGTATGCTGGGTTGGAATATCAAGACCAGCTGCTTCCATAATGTGATGGACCTTTGTATTAATTTGCTGGGAACCAAACTGCATCCCCCATTCGTAACTCGTACGATCCCTGTCATACGGAATTGTCACCGCAATTTTTTGTGAAGAAAGCTTTTCAATATCTTCTACATAATCCTCATCTCCCATATTTAAAACATGAATCATACGAGGCAATGTTAGCTTTGCTTCTTCTAGTAGTTGTAATTCTCTTTTAATTGCTATTGCACCACGAGGGTTGCCATTTAACACATGAACAACAAGGTCTGATTGGTATAGGATTGGATAACTCAGAACCTCAGATAATTCAGTTGGTACTGATAGAATGATAAAATCGTATTCTGTATCTACAAGTGATTCTATAAATGTAGTTACAAACAGTTCTTTGTTTTGAATCTCTGGGAATTGAGCTAAGTTATAACCTGATGGAAACACCAGAAAATCCATCTTATCATGCAATTTTTGCATCAACCTTGGATTCACTTTTTTCTCTAATAAATCTTGCTTGGTACAAATATACTGTGAGAGATTGTATTCATTTTCTTTTCTCACAAGCTCTAAGATGTTTTTACTATCGTGGCTCAGACCAGTTCCAACTGCAAAGCTTGGTCTTACTTGGTCTGCTTCAACATAAAGCACCTTTTTCCCTAAATGAGCTAATTCATTTGCCATTGCAATACTTAATGTGCTTTTCCCTACATTTTCGTTTGTTGCATAAAAGGCCATGATTCTTCCTTGCCGCTCCATCTTAATAACCCCTTTCTTACTTGGATTCGTTCAGATACTGTGCTACATACTCTTTTACATTTTTAGAAATTGGATTAGTCGAATGCTTCTCTACATAGTTTAAAATGTTCTTTTGATCAGATATTTGTGAGAATCCTTCAGCTGGTTCTAATTCTTTCCCTGTTTGTTCCACCTTTTGCCCAACTGCAACAGGAATGACATCTCCAAGTGTTTTTGCACGATTTAAGTATTGAAGTTGTTCAGGTGAAACAGCCAGTGTGTATAATCGCGTTACTTTAGGCTTTTGTTTTCCTTCTTGTTCTTCTTTTGATTCTTTCTTTTCTAGCACAAATGCATCTTCTGTGTTGCTATCTTTTGCAGCGGTCACACGTACACGTTGGAACAGACCACCGAAGACAACCTTCTCATTGTCGCCTTCTTTAACAACCTGTTTGAAATACAAGTCCACATACGTGTTTGGGATAATACTATTCCCTGAACTTGTTTCCAAATCAACGAGTAACGGGAAAGCTACTTCTCCTTCTTTCAAATTTAAAATAGCAGAGTCCGGTAACTCTTCTTTCTTTACTACTTTGTTTTTAAAGAGATAGCTATTTTCAGTAATGGGCTGTCCATCATTTGTCCACTTCCCTACAACCTCTTTTTTATTTGCACGTAATGCATTTGGGGGAATCGCATCACCAGGTAATGTTCGTTCCACTAGCATGTCTTCTTTAATTTCTGTATGCGCAGGTATATCCTTTGCGGCTACAACAATTTTCGTTGGTTTTACTGCATTTTCGACTGCGAAATGATTGTACCCATAGATACCCGCTACTGTTGCAGCAGCTAAACCTACCGCAATAATCTGCTTCTTTTGAAACTTAGATGGCTTCAATGTTTGTATTCCTCCTTATGTAGCCTTTAAACGCAAAAAAAGGACACACCTATGGCATAATGCGCCTTAGGTGTGTCCTTTTAGCTAATCTAAAGTCTATATGAAAATGTTGGATTTGTTTTCTTTAATATTACAATTTCAATATTATGATATATAGAGTTTTATGTCAATCATTTCTAAAAAAAATATTATTTTTACCATTTTAAATCTCTGATTCCAAAACTTAAAAAGGTTGTCATATCAAGGTTTTTAAGCTATTAATCAGCTCATAAATATTGTGAAATTAGTCTAACTTAACTGCATATTTCAGGGTGGTCGGTTGCTATCCTTTCTCTTTCATTTTATGGAGAAAGGAGGTGATCGCATGAAAATACTTTCCATAATAGTAATTGAAATTTTAAAAGTAATTGTTAGAGAAGTCGCTGAATTTTTTGCAAAACGAATAGGTAAATACCTATCAACGTCTTGGAAGAAAACACAAAAAAAGCGACGAAAAACGAAAAGAACCACCCACAATGCCTGCAAGCGTGTGAAGGGCGGTTCTAAGAAAAAATAAACTTTTTTTAGCAACTAGCCACCTTGCGGTAACAGTTACATAAGGCGAGATGTTGGAGCATCTCGTCTTCTTTAGTTTATGAAAAAACTATTGTTATAATACTTCTACACTTATTATAACATCAACTATTGTACATGTTATGCAGATTTATCCGCGATAGTTGATAAAAAAAACATTATTATTAAAACGAAATCAATTTTGTTCCTGTTTCAAAATACTTTGCAGGAGCATAACTTGTCCCATTTCGATCCCGAAATTCATTTCCAATATATAACGATACAATCATTGCGATTACTCCAACAAAAATCACTCGTCTCACACGCTGCTTTTTCTTTTTATCCACTCAAATTTCCCCTTTCTATGAAAAAAGGCACACCCCATTAAGGGGTGTGCCTTTGGTTTATCCATTCAGCTACTAGTTTAAGAAGGATTATATACTTTTGTCGATTCAAGTCATTATACAATACTATTTAACTAATTTCTATTCTTCATATAGTACCAATTTGACAAATCAGTAATAATATTTTCCTTTCCAACCCAATTCCAACCTGGTGTTTGCACAGGGAATGGAAGATCCGCAAGTACCCTTCTCTTTTTGAAATCATCGTACGCAACACCTTTAATTTCCACTTCATTTGTCAGGCACAAACTCATTTCATTCACACCTGCTGGGTTTGTTTCAACATTGAACGTATATTTTCCATCTTTCGTTTTTAATGGCGCATACCATTTACGTTGGCCATCAATAATTTTTTCTTGCCCATCCCAATATAAAGACTTAGTTGCTCTTTTACTATCGAAGACATGTCCTGTTACTTCAGACAAATACATATTTTTAGGTAGAGATTTTGATGTTAAGCCATTATTAGAAACACTCTCTAAATCCTGTGTTGTTTTTAGTCCTTCGTCTGCAAATGGATATTGTGCAGTTGCTTTTGTAAATACACCTGGATAATTGGCATTCCAATCATTTTTGTATTTTCCGTTTACTTCATAAGAAAAACCATACCCAGCATGGAGCTTAGATGGTGCTAAACTATCAATACTTCCACTCAATGTTTCATAGTACATTTCTCCAATTGTATCTTCTTTAGACACACGTTCACTTACTGTTTCTACCACACCTTTTACACTCGTTACTCCGCACATCCCTTTTTCATGAGATGGTGCATAGATAGCTGTTTTAATAGGATTATTTTTGTATGTGGTTTCTTCTATATCTAGCCGATTACCAACAGGGTTAATTTCTGCCTGAATTGTTCCTTTCCCCTTATGTTGCCAGCCAAGGTTCAAAGTTTTCTTTTCCCCCTCAGTTAATCTTACCTTTTCTGATGCTACTTGTTGTCCATTATGCTTGAGCACGACTACTGTTTCAGGATTTGCATATTTCGCTTCTAGTGCATCTAACTTTTTAATTTTATTTTTCTCTTTTTCTAACTTCTGCCTTGCTGAATCTAACCTACTTGCTGCACTGTCCAGTCTATTTTCTTCCCAAGAGCAGTCCCTATCATAGTAGTGATCCTTCCCGTCGGCATCTACCTCATGAATTGGATTACGACGGCAATAACTAAGACTAGACTGCGCACTATCTCTATCGGATTCAGAACTATTTACTTCTTGCTGGGACTTATTAAAATTGTTATTTACCTTTTCTCTATATTGGTCACGTTCTGGTTTAAAATTATCACGCGAGACATCTATTCTTGTTTTTATATTTTTTCCTTCTCTTCCTGTTTCTCCTTCGATTCTGTCACTAGAAAAGTCAATTTTATATTTAAAGTCATCTTCATCACCTGGATCTGGGTTAGGTGTTACTTCAGTACCACAGTTACCATCTATATTGAAATCAACAGTTTTCTCGTTTGATTCCCTCTGAACAGCATCAAGAACTTTAATTTTCGCAGTATATCGGCCACACAGTTGTGGCTGCCACTTTAGTTCTTCTGACTTAAATTGCCCTGCATCACCCTCATTTGGTTTTTGATTATCTTTTTGCGGAGTTGAACGCAGGTAATTTTCTTGATGGTACACAGTTTCACCATCTTTTGTAATATCTAACATCCATTTAACTCGGTTTCGTTCTCCAGCAGCTTTTTGATAAGGGTTTATTGTTGTTCCATTAGGATCCCGGTCATTGTATCCTTTATTTTTACTTACATATTCAAAACCGTTAAATGTTAATTTTACGGGCATATCTTTTTTCCCACTCGTAGCTTTAAAATCTTTTATTTGAGGTTTACTTGTGCGTACATACCACAGGCTATACCTATTCACATCATTTACACCACCAGCCCCTGCATATCCGCCAGAAAGATAGGCAATGTCCCTAATCCAATAGAAATGACCATAAGATTCATAGGATTCTTGATTTGTAATCTTATGTGGAATTAAATATTTTAAAACAAACTGAGAGTTA
Organism: Bacillus sp. FSL W8-0640; assembly: GCF_038007725.1. NCBI lineage: Bacteria > Bacillati > Bacillota > Bacilli > Caryophanales > Bacillaceae > Bacillus > Bacillus sp. FSL W8-0640. The sequence goes on along the minus strand of NZ_JBBOXT010000002.1, from coordinate 282,025 downwards.
CCCCAATATTTATCTGTAATTATGTTATTTGTAATTCTCTCCACTTCAGTTACCATTCTATCTCCCACTACAACTAAAGGATTAATGTAGCCGTCATTTGATATACGCACATAAGGGTCTGAATGGTCTTCATTTTGGATAAGGTTTTCCCTTGGATTCCCCCAATTAAAAGAACCATTATAAACAGCAGGAAAATGTATATCGGCTTTATATGCAAACTCTTTTGGCTTATAGCTACTGCCAGACCTAAGTAGTTTTCCCTTTAATTGTAATTCATCTGATGCTAAAATCGTAGTTTCATTTCCATCATAAAATGGTACATCACTATTTCCCGCACTTGCTACTGACGGTAATAACAAAATTAAAGAAGTACAGGTTAATAATATTTTTTTTCTCAGTTTCATAAAATCCCTCCTTTAAACATAAAAAAGGACACACCTGTACCTTGGGAGGTACGTAAGGTGTGTCCTTTACGTAAATAAATCAAATTTATTCATTAATTGTTATATTACATATTTCAATATATCAAATGAAACATTGAATTGCAATGATATTATACACGTACTTGAATGTACATCATGTGGTCAGCTGTAGAATGCCCTACACGAATCTTATAGTTTCCTTTTTCATAGTTATTAATTTCTTGAGCATCTACAGTTTCTTGAATTTCTTTATCTAGAACTAAATCAGAATTTAACATCGTAGTCCACTTTTTAGCTAATTCAATAGTTGCTTCGTTATTATCTAAGAAAATAATTTTAAAATCATTCTCACTAGTTGCATTAACGTATACTTGTGCCCCAATTGTACCTTCTGGTAAATACATGTTTTTGTCAATTATTCTAATAGTTCCATTTAAATCTGCATACTTAAGGTTAGTGCCATATTTAGCATTCACACTCTTGATAAGATTTTGCGCTTCTGTAGAAATTGATTTTTGAGCCATTGGATTTTTCATAGCGTTTGGATTATACGTAACTTCCTCTGTAACTAAAGCTTTATCTATACTTGATGGTAAATTTGTATCTGGTTTTTCTTCTGGTTTTGTTTCAGGTTTTGGATCTGGCTTCACTTCTGGTTTTGTTTCAGGTTTTGGGTCTGGCTTCACTTCTGGTTTTGGATCTGGTTTTGTTTCAGGTTTTGGGTCTGGCTTCACTTCTGGTTTTGGATCTGGTTTTGTTTCAGGTTTTGGGTCTGGTTTTACTTCTGGTTTTGGATCTGGTTTTGGGTCTGGCTTCACTTCTGGTTTTGTTTCAGGTTTTGGGTCTGGTTTTGTTTCAGGTTTCGGGTCTGGTTTTACTTCTGGTTTTGTTTCTTTTTCAACTGCATTAATAGAGTTATATAAGAACTGACTATACGCTTCACGTGTTACAAACATTTTTGGAGAATACATATTACCTCCTGTACCAATAGTAACTCCATTTTCCTCTAATGCACTAATTGCACCGTAAGACCAAGAATTCTTATCAACATCTGAAAATTTTGTTGTTTTCGTTGCCTTAAATTTAAAAGCATTTGTAAGTACTTGTGCCATTTGTTCACGAGTTAAAATATCATCTGGACCATATTTCCCGTCACCAAAGCCATTCACAAGTCCTGCTTTAGCAAGTGCTAAGATTTCTTTTTCAAACAAATGTCCTCTAATATCAGTAAACGGATTTTTGAAGCTAGCATCTGCATCTGCTGGTTTTACGTACATATAAATCATACGAGCAACTTGCCCACGAGTTACATTGTCACCAAAGCCAAAGATATTATTTCCGTACCCTTGCACTACTTTACGGTTTGTTAAATCATAAATTGCTTTTGTAGACCAGTGATTTGCTGGAACATCATTGAATTTTAATGAGTCTGTGTTATCAGCCTTAGCAGTAAATGCTCCTGCTCCTAGTAATGATGTACCCATAATTGTTAATGCTGTTGCTGTTTTTAAAAATTTGTTAGCCATTGTTTGTTCCTCCAAGTATATTAGTTTTTTTATAGATTCCTTTATTGTACCGAATTTAAATATAAAATCCATATAATTTAACATATAATTTTATAAATTAGCATTTTTTATAACCGCTGTTCTGTATGGGAAATATTACCATATAAAAATAGACTTGTAAAGTATTTATATGTATTTATTTATAAATATATATTTCTAGTAAAAAAACTACACTTTTCAGTATAGTTTTTACCTCTTTTTATACATATTGATATTTTCAACGGAAATAGATTTGCCCCATTCCATCTTTGTTAGCCCATATCGGTGCTTTCACACTATCAATCCCTATCATTTTAAAAATAAAGAAGTGATGTTCAGCTTTTATCTTAAAATTTAATGGCTGATTATGATCTACGCGCCCTTTAGTATATTCATATTTCCATCCATCCATATTCTGCTCTTTCATTTTCTTCTCTATATCAGGAATTAGATTTACGTTTTTTCCTTCATATGTGTACTGAAAACCACCTGTTTGTTCTGCTAACTCTACTGTACTAGAAGCAAAATCATGTGCCTTTACTAACTGCATTCCATACAGTACACCTTCTGGTATAAGAGTTATCAATAATAAAGAAAGCGTTAGAAAAAGCGCTGTTGTTACTGTATTTTGCATTTCTTACACACCTACTTTTTCTTATTTATTTCACGTTTCCTCCATCTTTCTTGTTGTCAGAATCTGCTTCATAAATAAATATGTGTTTTGCGTTACTCTTAATGCTGCCTTTCTTTTCATCAAATTGTTTAGTATAACTAGCAGCTTCGGCATCTCCTTCAACGGCAATCATTGCAGGTTGCTCTTGTACGGCATGTGCAAAAAACTCTCGTTTTGATGCAGGATCCTTAAATGTTGCATTTTGTTTATATGACTTTTCAAATTCTTTCTTTGCGATTTTTGTGTCAATAGCAATTTCTTCTTGTGCTCGTAAAACACCTACTTTTACGGCTTTATCCATTGCTGTACTTCCAGCACGTTCTAATGCAGACTTATTATCTGTGTTTGTTGTATCTCCAATAATCATATCTGTCATTAAGAATAAACAACCAACAAATAATAATATTGAAGCGGCCCCTATAATAAATTTTTGCATCTTCTTCACCCCTCCTTAATTTTCAGACTTCCGAAATCGAAATCCACTTAAAATGGAACTTTTCTTTTGATTCAACAATTGGTTTGGCAGCAATAACTCTGCTATTTCCTTCATTATTCCTTCAAGCTCTTTATAATAGTTCCGACTAGATAGTAACGTACTACTTTTTAATTGAGATTCAAATACATCCTCTATCTCATATGGTGATAAGGCAGTTAATACCTTATCTCCAAAACATTCTTCTACTACTTCATGCTTTAAAAGTGCAGGAGAAAACTTATTCCCAATGATTCTCGTTTTCTCTAAAGCTAAGTAAGAAACGAGCTTTCTCTCCTTTTGTGTAAGAGGATGCGCTATCTTTAGCAATTGATGCAAATCTGGTTCTGCTACAAAGAAAATAAAATCTGCCATTTCACATATTTCATGGTATAAATCTTTATCCCAATCATACCCAGCATCAATAATAGATATAGGCGCTTCTTGGTTAGCCAATAATACCTTAATAAAATGGTCAAAGTCCTGCTCTGTTTCGTTTTTTAGCTCTTGGTCCACTATAGGATTCTTTACGATATAATTTATTCTTCCTTGCTTCCATTTTGGAATTGATAATATATCAGATTCCTTTTGTAACATCTCTTTATATCGCTGCAACATAAATTCACTACGATAGTTTTCTGGTGCTTCTGTATATCCCTTTAATAAAGGATACGTATATCCATCATCATATAGATTCTCTATATAGTTCACATCAATCTGTAGTTCATTTAAGTAAGCAGCTAAAAGATGTGAAACAAAAGTTGCACCACTTTTTTTGTTCATGCTGGCCACAACAATTGTTCTTCTCGGAATAGCAATACCAATTTGTTTTTCATATACCGGCTCAAAAGCCAGTTTATATTGTTTTTTTATAATAGGCGCTTTTGGCGTCTCATTTGGAACAGACTTACGCTTTTGCTTCTTTTTAAATAGTTTGTTGGAATTAGAGGTAGCTTCATTTTTGCCACCTTCCTCTAATTCACTTGATACTTCCTCTTCTTCCTCATCAACAGGAACTTCGGGCAACTTTGTTTGTTGTGGTGCCTGACTTACTCCCACAATTTCCGCTACATTTTTAATATCCGACTCCTGTAGCAGCTGCGGGATAACTTTATTATCAATATCAATTTTACGAGAGTTAAAAATGTCATAGATACCCAGATAAATCAGTTTCGCCAAAAACTCATCATCATTTTCACGCTCTGTAAATACCACAATACGAATATCTCGATTAAAACGAATATCTCTTAATTTCTGTAAGATAATCAATTCACGTTTCTCTTCATGTCCTGCATCAATATTTAATCGTTTCTCATTAATACATAGAATATCGGGCTGTTCTGTATCTAGAATTTCATCTAGATACTTGATATGCATCACATCACTATCAGCTACTTCAAATCCCGCACCAATAAAATCCTCACGTAAATATGCCGTATATACAGTATCGCTAATAGCTAAAACGATTTTTTTCACCATAGTTAACCTCCTACAAAATCTAACGTTGGATTAAAATCATGTTTTCAATTGGAATTTGTGCTTGAAGATGAACCTTCCCGATAATCTCATTCAGAATATACTCAATTTCAACTTGATCCATTGTACGTGGAGCTCCAAAATCAGAATTTAGTTTTACTCGTATTTCTAATCGATCTTGTATCTCATGTAAAGGTGTACCAAGATAAAGAATGCTGTAGTATAAAACACCATCTTCAATATTTTTTTGAATCATATCCTTTGTTTGATGAATAAATGTAACCTCAGCAAGCTCAACAAAAGGATTATCGATTGTTACTTTGCTATTCCAATTTAAATTCCAAATCTCGCAATGTTCTTCCGCATGTACAACAACTCCATTAACAGAAGGCGTAATAGCGAAAAGACGATCCACAGGAACTTTGGTTAACGAGGTACTATTACCTTTCTTTAATTCAAGTCCTTTTTCCAATCGCTCATGTTCAAAAGCATATTCAGCACCAGTGAATGCAACTTCGCAAAATACTTGTTCTAACAATGGACGAATCCCCTCATATGTTCGTATAGCAAATACACTAAATTCCTGTGTTTCATCTGTACGAATGATTTCGTACAATTCATATTCAGATGCATTTGCTAAGGCAAAAGGAATATCTTTTATAAAATTCGGCTCAGTATATAAATTCTCAGGAATTTGTGTTTCAGGATGATTTATAAACTCAAGGCATAATTGATATCCTTTTAAAAATGCATTCTTAACAGCTGCAGGGAATAGAGTTTCAAAACGTTTTACATTATTTTTAAACGTTTTTTCTTCAATTTCGTTATTAAATTCTCTTTCCTGTAAGATATTTGCCTTATTCCCTAGTAATAAAAAGTAGTGATTAATAATGCGACTAATATCCTTTTCAAATGCTGCATTGTCCTCACAATACTTTGTAAATCGTTCTTTACTCATGTTCACAATTTCGTTCATAGTTTCAAATTCTCCCTTTTTATTGTTATTTATACAAAAAAAAGACACACCGATGGCAGGTTATGTGCCTTCGGTGTGTCCGTTTAGCTAGAAATTAAATCTATTAATTTGTATATTTCTCTTGATTAATTGTTGTTCACGTATAAGAATACCTCTATGAATTTTAAAAGTCAATAGATTAATTACACCCTTGGAAACTTATATTTATTCCCTCTTTCTATTTTTTTATGTATTTAATTTAAAAAAATACAAGTAATTAAATGTAAAGAATCACAAGTATTTTATATAAAAACAACAAGAACTATATATAACTAAACTCAATTATGAATTATAAAGAGATTCAACAAATACCTCTAAAACCTTGTATTACATACGTTCATTGATATTAAGCTAAATTCACTATCGTAATATCCCCAATTCATACAAGTTTTACATCATAGAAACCACAAATTAAGAAGTTAAATAACATATTACTGAGAATTCACAAGTTTAGAATAATATTACTAAGATAACCACAAGTATTGAATCGAATTATAAACAAACTGAATCGTAACGAAATATAACATAAATCGATTATATACTTCCGTAAAAATGCTAATAGATATATTTTCCTAAATAAAAAAGCATGTTTTCAAAGTAAAGAACATGCCAAATAACCCTTGCTTTTAAGTAATTTTTTAACAAGGGCTACCGTATATTTTTTTAAAAAAAATCACATGAATTCCGGGTAAACACCATTCTTCTTATGATAATTTATCATTGCATCGTGTTTTTCCTCTGTAGACAAGTTTTTTTCCTTAAAACCTATCCAGGACTCTCTAAACTGTACACGCATAAATGCTGGAATAGAGAATATTTTTTGCTGTTTCATACAACTTTCAACTTGATCTAATGCATAAGTCATTGCGTAAATTAGTAATTCACTTTGTTTTTGTTTTGTTGGTAAATAGATCGCGATATCAACAATCTCTTGTCTAAATGCGGTCATTATATTTTCTTTATCTTTTTTTCGTAAGGCTTGTCCCATGTGTTTTAAACGAGACACCGCTTCTTTTCTGCACTTTGCTACTGGTCTATGTAATTCTTTTTTATCATTCTCAATTACGCAGTTTGAAGAAAATACCACGTTGAACTTCTCAATGATGATTTGTTTTACCTGTTTTCTTACATTTGTAATTCTTGTTTCATTAGATTTCTTCTCTTTAGAATCGATTGCAGTAAATTGCACAATGGGGTTAATAATTTCTATGTAGCGTCTTACTTTCTTTGCATTACGATTTAATCTCTTTTTTAAGGAAGACATCTTTCTTGTAATCTGAAACTCATTAATTTTATGTTTATAATGTTCCATACCCACTTTTCTTGAAAAAGTATTGATTAAATCTAACAGGAATATAATCCCTCTATTATCACGAGCCTTTACTAGACTACTTATTATCGTTGTTTGAATTAGGTGAAATGGAATACGGAAATACGATAGCGATATACCTGTCATCTTTGCAGTTTCTGCAGTAGTGTGGTTATACAACGCATAATCTACAATTTCATATACAGTACGATTTCCAACAGGTGTTTCTTTTACGAGTCTACGCTCCAAACAAACTTGAAAACCTGTATAAATTGTTGTGTAGGGAATCCCACTTTTTTTAGCAAGATCCATTATTTGAAATTCACGTGGTAGCATTCCTATATCATTGCATTCAAAGTGAAGCAAGATGTAAGTAGCTAAAGCTGAAGATGGTAACTCTTTTCTTTCATTTTCTAGTTTTACGATGTTTAATAGCCCATCAAAAAATTTAACCCCATGAATATTAAGACTTTGCTCAAAAAATTTTAATTGCGTATTCATAGTTGCCTTTTACTCCTCTCCCAAAAATAAAAAAGACACACCATTGGCAGGTTATGCGCCTTCGGTGTGTCCGTTTAGCAAGAATTTTAATTTCATTTATTTGTATATAACTCTTTCGCGATTAATATTCATGTACAAGATTATCTTTATAAAAATTAAATGTCAATACCTTTTCATGTTTAATTTTCATAAAATAATCCCATAATAATTTTAAATAACAATTGGATTTGCACCATAGATAACTTTTATAATTAATAATATGCATTTAAGTTCTTCTCTCTTTCATTTAGATAACCCCCTAGGATAGCTTTAATTTTCAGAAACATAATATGTCTAGAAAGTTACTTACAAAAGATCCGAAGTTTTCACATAAAAATCTTACGCTCATTATATACATTCGAATCCACATAACATTAACATATAATTCTCCATATTAATGTTATGTAAACAGTGAAAATACATTTTATAAAATCGACTCACATTAATATATCAACTGACATTAACATATAATCAAAAACTTAACAGAAAATATCAATGTCATATCAATATTTTCTAAGCAGCAAGTACATACATTCACTCAATATCATTAACATCCTATTAAAAAATATAGATTCGAATTTTCCTCATCTTCATTTAAATAAGTTTTCAATATATTGCTATATAAGAAGTTAATTAAATACAATCGTGTGGTTTTCATACAAAAAACTTAAAATATATATGTTCAATCAAATTTTCAAAACCAAACAATATCAAAAGTGATATTAATGTTATGTAAACAATTTAGGTTTTTTAAGAGTCAGTCACATTGACATATCAATTAACATTAACATGTCATCGGAATTCACAAGAAAAATGTTAATGTCATATCAATATTTTTAGGTGTTTTGTATGCATGCTACCATTTGATATAATTGTTATCCTTTTAAAGTAATACTTCTTAGTAGAACATATTATAAATAGCTAGAGAACCAGCAACTTGAAACTATAACGAATGAATTACTAAAAAAACATAAAACTTCTAATGAAATACAAAGTTCCATCTATTAATATTTTTTAAAAACTATAATGTTAATATTTAATAATTTCGGTTGATATAAAATTGATAATAGATATAGCGAATTTTAAAAATATCAATCTTATGTTAATGATAACACTATAAATCTTCTTAACGGTATCATCTAATAGCTGATAGATAGATCAATTTCATACCCTTTATTCACACACACAATACGCTAGGATACATATTGTGAAACAAACAACAAATATTGTAGGACTAAAATGATTTTTAGTTAACAAGACATTGACATCTGAACGAATTCATTTCCTCATTGTACTTTCTATGTTAATGTTAAATTTCATGTTAATGTCAACAATAAGTTGGAATTACCTCTAAACGGGAAGACACTGCTATAATATGGAACATGTTGTTTGAAATTAGATGAATGATGTCTTTAGGACGTTTAAAAAACACCAGTATTACCGTAACCACATAAAACCATCTCAAATATTCCATGCAGCATGGAGTGGGTATTGAATCTCATAGTTTATTTATGTTGATGACGATTCTATACTCTAACTATATTTGACCTCATAACATACTACTAATTTAGTAATATTATTATCTTTATTTCTAGCAATTATACACTATAATTTAAATCCCCTAGATTAAGTCTACTTTTTTTCCTCAATATCAATGATTATCTCCTTATAACTTGTTTACAAAACAACTATATTTCCTTATCATTAGTATTAAGTAACGTATTTTGTTAATCTCATAGCAACTATCATTGATCTCACTAATGTAAAGGATCGAGATTTTCGTTGATAGCACATTACCATTTATATACTTGAAGTTAATAATAACACTAATAAACCAGGTATATTCTTGCATTTATAGTTAATGTTCTGTCAACAAGAACATGCTAACATGTTAATTTCACATTTCATATGAGTCACTGGATGTACTGGGATTTGTATGAATATCACCACAATACTGCCTAACATGTTAATTTCAGTTCACATGTTAATTTCATATTGGGTGTTCATGCATTGATTTTTAAGGAGGTAGTTACAATGATTGAACAAAAAAACGAATCACAAGACCATCAAATTAACGATGATGATATATTAACTGATAATGTTTTTGAAAAAGCATGGCGAATAACTGAATTCTCTAAACTAGTTGGACGTCATCATAATACCGTTTATAATTGGTTCAATATTCTAGAGGAAAAAGGACTTCACGAAACGTTAAGAACCCAAAATACCAATGAAAAACTCTATAATACATTAGATCTTGAAATCGCTCTATTTATTAAGCTAAAAAGGGATGAAAAATGGTCTTTAGATGCAATTATTGACCTTTTACCACACCAATTTGATTTAAGACCTGTATCACCAGAGAATCAATCAAATGAGGTATCTACTGAATTAAACCTTCAGGCTACTGCAGAAATCATTGAAAAAATGGTATCTAAACAGTTAGAAGAGAAAATAAAACATATTGAGTCTCGTTATGAAGAGAGAGTAGAGAGTATACTTAAACAATTGCCACAGCCAGAGGATGAAGAAACCATAAAATTGCGTCAACGTCAAGATAGACTGGATAACTTTATTATTGAGCACAGAGCACGACAAGAATTAAGAAAACAAGCAGAAAATCTGTGGAATAGTAAACCTGAAGAGGAACGTACTAGGAAAGCAGGTTGGTTTAAAAAAGAGGAAGATTTGAGTAAAAAGCAACTCTTCATTGAACAGTACATACAAGATAATATTATTGATTATATAAAAACTCTTATGAATGCTGTAGAATAATAAAAAAGTCTGGATAAACATCCAGACTTTTTTATTATTTTGTAGTACCAAACATCTTATCTGGATCTAGAAAATCTGCTAATTCATTATCTTCATTTATCCCAGAATTTTCATCTTCATCATTGCCCATGTCAATAAAATCTCCAAACGCAAACCCTAAATCTTCATCCTCATCTATACTCTCTATTGTACTAATTTGGGACTTTGTATATTGAATTTGACTTTGTCTTTCCTTAAACTCATTAAATTCTTCTACTAATCCTTTAGATAACCTTGATGGTAACGCATCAGTTTTATAGAACGTATACACGCTTCCTAAGAAATCATTTTTACTTATTAGATATCCATTAAATACAGTACCATTGATAGGTAGATTATTTGAAACTTCTACTTTAGCGTCATCCATAAAGGAATCATCAATGTTTTTTTGCTCATCCAAAATAGCCAACATGCCAAAATGATGTACTTTTGATGCTTCAACAGAACCATCATTATTTCTTTTCATTAAATCAATTGGATGGTGGAATGAACTTCCTCTTAATGACTCTTGGAACATCTCTATAATCGCATGACTATTTTCTATTTGGTTCATATTACGAGAAACTTTATTAATTACTAAGCAGCCCGTTTTTTCAAGTAAAATACGTTTAAAGTCTTGAGAGTCCAGTATTACAGAAGTACCAGAACCATTAGCAGCAGTGTTTAACTCATGAATAATCTCACTAATCCGTTGATTTGCATAGTCTCTTGAATTAGCAATACCTTTTTTCTCATTTTCATTTAATTCCTTAAATTCATCATAAAAGTGCTGGTTATCAGCAAATACTACAAATGCTACACCTTTAGATTTGTCATTTGCTAGTTTCCAAATCTCTTGTGAAAATTTATTTACTTGTCGTAGTACATCTGGCCCATCAGCTCGGACAGGAAGTGTCACCACAATTCCCATTTTAATAAAATCTTTACGCTCAATAGCATTTTCAAAGGCTATTCTTGCAAATTTTGCTTGATTTGCTTTAATCTCAGCCATTGGATATTGTTGTGCAACCTTTTGTAACTCCTTCCTAATTATCGGCTTGTTATGAAATGCCGAAAATTCTTCAATAGCCTTAATTATTGTAGAAGTTCCTGTTCCTCCACCTAATCCAGCAAAAAATAGAACAAGTTCATCCGATGGTCTTACACGTTCAGTGATAAAGTCTTTTAATTTTTCTTTTGCTTCTTCATTTGAATCTAGAACTTTAACCGCGCGCTCTGGGTTTTTACCTAAGCCACCTAATTTAAGTGAAACCTGATTGCTTTTGGGCACATTTTTTAATTCAGCTAGATCTCCATCATTACTATTTAGTGCTAAGCAGTTATATACTGCTGTCCCATCTGTATGCTTATACTCCGCAAACTTGTCTACCATTCTAGTACCAGCTTGACCAAAACCAACCATCGTCATTTTAACTGCCACTTCATTCTTCAAGAAGTTTTTCGCCATTATTTTATCTCTCCTTATTCACTTTTTTTTCTTTTCCCTAACTCAATAAGTACTTGTTGTCCTCTATAAGTTGAGATTAAAAATTTATATGGATGCATAGTCTTTTCATAAATTAAAGACATTGATGATAATGTACTTACACTTATTTCAGCTGAACGTCTTGATATATTTGTACGTTCAACCTCTAGTGAATAAGATTTTCCTTTTTTTTTCTTTACTCGCCTGTCTATAACTACATTTTCCACTATTTCATTAATGGATATGCCCCTCATGTATTTTGTCTCTTGGAATTGTTTATTTACTACGTTTCCTATGTATAGAAATACACTATATAGTATCTCGTCTTGTTCAAGAATATCAGCAAACATGTTTACTACTTCATCTGTAAACTTAATTGTTTGATATTTTTCACTTAATATTTCGTTCAAGTTGTCCCCCCCTAAAACATTGGTTAATTATTCCTAGAAACATAGTACATCATTATACGCCGTATATCAAGTCATTCTATATAAAACTTATATAGAATGTGTATATATAAGTTTTATATATCATCAAATAGAAACAATCTACATTTCCCATAGCCTCTTCTATGCGACGTATATATAAAGCGTGCATGTGATATGTCAATTTGACACTTCATGTAATTTACATTTTCATAATATTTTTTTTACCATTATGATTACATGAAATAAAAATATAAAAAAAGATTTTATTTCATCATCAAAAAACCTATATATCACCTAATTATAATTTTATACACCTTATATATACGACTTACACATACACTGTATATGTAACGCTATATATTTCAACAACTAATACCTTCTTAATTGTCAGTTATATATAAACAAAATATAATAAAGTGCATATACAAAGCTTATATATAAGTTTTATATATACACTTTACATATAAATGATGAAAAACACCTGCATTTTAATAATTTGCACTACACTCATGTATTTATGTTGATAAATGCTTACATTTTTTTACACAGTTCACTTCTTGTTAAATCAGAGATTGTTAATGTTATGTTAATTGTGTTACTGATCCACCTAAATATATGTGTAATGAAAAAAGGACGGTCTATATACGAACCCGATTTCTTATCAATTTCAGTAACTTTTAAAAGTTTATTAAGGATGATTGTTAATTTCATATCCACAAAATCACTAGGTTATTTAGTTAAATACTTTATAGATTAGAATAATTGAAACTTTGCTTAGACCTTTCTAACATTCTTACTCCATCAATTTCATATAAACAAAAAACGGTTCCCCAAGTTTGTTACATAGGTTTACAATTTAGTGAATGAGAATTCGATAGAACTTAGATTAATATACAAAACCTATGAATGTACTTGAAATGTACCGTTGATAAGATAGAAATAACATTAATTTTCCTCTTACTAAATCGCCGTTTCAACACGGGGGAGGGAAACTAAAAACTAAATTTCCAATATAAACCAGTATTAAAAATAAACATCCAATCAAGTAATAAATAAAGAAAATCATCCTTGATTCCCAAAATCCTTTTATAATTTTTGAATAATTGTAATCCATCAAAATTTTAATATCTTAATCGGCTTCGTGTTAGGACGGCATAGTATCACTTTATTAGTAACTTTTTCCTGAGTAATTGTTAGTTACCTAGTAGTACTTCGCCCTAACAATCAGGGGAATCTAATAAACCCCATGAGGCTAATGATTTACTATAGATTTTTAAAGGTCATTACCACCACAACTTTGGGGTACAAGAATAGGTATCTCTAGAAAAGAAATTCTCAAATTCATTTTTTCTTATTTTACAATCAATATTTAGATGTAATAGTATATAAAATACTACTGATTTTGTTTAAACTTAATTATAAATAAGAGGTGTATATAGTGCCGCAGAAAGTGTATAAATATAAAAGGGCAGGTACCCAGAAATATTTTCATCTAAAAGAAGCAGACATATTTGTTTTTACAGTTTTATATTACAAAAGAGCTCTTACAACAAGACAAATCACAACGTTATATAGTGCATTTGAGAGAAGAGAATGTTCAGAAGCTAGCATATTCACAAAGCTAGATCGATACTCACAATACGGCGCTATCCTAACTAAAAAGATTGATAAAAGAGAGGATAGTATAACAAAACGAGCTTCATTCTCTTTAAAAGAAAAAGCTATTGAATTCTTACAAAAAATAGGAAAACTTCCACCGAACGTTTCTAAAAAAAGATATTCACGTGTAATTACACTTCATACTTTATGTGCACGTGAAGTTTTTGTACGTACTCTACTAGCTATTACTAAAAAGACATTTAGTAATGAAATATTAAATGAGTTAGATATCCGTTCCTATTACCTAAAGAAAAACATGACAATTCAAGAGACTCAGTTACCTTTGATTCCTGATGAACACATTTCATATCATAATAAAAATATTTATATAGAGATGGATATGTGTAAAGAAACTAATGCTACCTTAGTTGAAAAAGTAGGGAAGTACATAGATTACGCGCAAAAAACTGATAAAAATGTAACGGTTGTTTTTGTTCTTTATGACAAGTCGATGTTTCTTGCGCAAGATGCAGAACCACCATACGTACGTATGAAAAATCTCTTATTTTCTATGCGAGAATATCATGAACATTTAATGAATCTACCAAACCTAAATATGCACATCTGCTCTTTGAAAGAAGCTGGAGATGTTATTTCAGATATCATTCTAGGAATAGATGATAACCAAAACTTTGAACAAGATATTCTTTTGCCTTTATCTCAACGCACAGTAGGAGATGCCGATTGGCGTTATGCATTTGTTGAACAAGTTCAAACATTTACGGAAACAATAGATGGTGGTCTTAGACGAACGTATAGGAGAGATAAAGATGTTATGCAAGATTTCTTCTTTATTTTTGGGAATGAAAATGATTACCGAATGATTGCTAGATTAGACGATGTTGTGTTTTCAAGAAGAGAAGGTGATGAAGGGGTACCACTTGTTGTGATCTATCCAAAGCGCAAAAAGGCTAGAGATATACTTTTAATGGACACTTATGACAACGTATTACTGCTATCCCTCCAAAATGAAGGTGTTACTATCGACGCGGATGAACAGATCATGGCGCGTACTGCAAATAACATACACCCGAAAAGACGCAAGCTTGTTGAATTATATTAATCGTTTATTTTTTATATACTTTTATACAATTTTATTGATTTTTATTATTTAAGGTGATAGAATTACGTTTGAACTAAACACTAAAAACTACAATCAAATCAGAACATATGAAATTAAGGCAAGCGACACACGCTGTTTTTACAGTGGGTGTCGCTTGCCTTTTTTTATATGGAGAAA
Source organism: Bacillus sp. FSL W8-0640 (assembly GCF_038007725.1). Classification (NCBI taxonomy): domain Bacteria; kingdom Bacillati; phylum Bacillota; class Bacilli; order Caryophanales; family Bacillaceae; genus Bacillus; species Bacillus sp. FSL W8-0640. Next base: position 266,968 of record NZ_JBBOXT010000002.1, on the reverse strand, counting down.
GGTGGAAAATCAAAATGGATTTACAATATGCAACTACTACTGGGGAAGTGCTCTCTGCTAGAGAAGCATTTAAAAACCCGGAACTAGTCCTTAATCATATTACAGAAGAGGGAGCAACGTTTAGTGTTTCTCTACAAGATATCCAAATTCCAGGGAAACCAAATTTCTATTGGTACGATGTCATAATTGAAACGGCAACGGATAAAAAAATCGAGGTAAATATCGCGGTACTTTCTCAACAAGAATACAATCAACTCTGAGAGAGAGAGAGTATTGATTTATATTTAAAACAAACTGAAGATGCAGCAGAATTCTTTCTCGAAAAATCAAAGGAACTATTCCAACCAGAATTCAATAATCGATTTCAATTTAAACATAAAGCTCAACTATATCTGTAAGAAGTAGGTGAGCCTATATGGAGACATTTAAACAACGATTACCGTTATTTACTACAATCGGCTTAATTAGCGGATTTATTCTTTCATTTGGATTCGGTTTAGTAAACTACATCAAGTTACTCTACTATGCATTTGAACCACCGTCTTATCCTATAGAAATTACATATGTACCGCTTATTCTAATGTTCTTTTCTTTACTGTTAGGAGAATTTAGCTTTAGGTTTTACAGCCGTATTCCAGCTTTACATGTAAATAATGGGAAATTAATAATTTTGGTTGCTTCTCACTTTGCAGTTGATATTCAATTTTTATGGTTTGCAACTGCTCCGATCCATGCAAAGGTTATTCCTTATCTAACGGATAAATCAAATCATCTTAATTTTGGTGATTATGAAGCCTTAGGTCATGTCTTAACAGGCAATTTTCACACACTCACTATGATTTTTGTATTTTTACCAACAGTATTTATGATTTTGTTTACACTTTGGTATAGTGGGCATATTGTTCGTTACCGGGAAGAGATACTAAAGTGGGTACAAAAATACGAATATAAAAATCACAAATTACAAAAATGGTTTAATAGCCAAGAAGAACAAATATATCCTGATGTAGAAATTGGACCACATATTGAACATAAAGAAATGGTGCGAATTAAAGGGAAAGATAGAACGTTAAATGGTATCATTATTGGGCCAATTGGTTCTGGTAAAACATCAAGTTTAATTATTCCTATGATAAATCAAGATTTACACTGGATGGTGCGTTTCATAAATAAGTTTGAAACTGCTTATAAAAAGAATGATTATGATACAGAAGAAGTAAAAGGAACATTTTTAAATGGTGTCACTGTTATTGAACCCAGTAATGATTTATGTCAAAAAGTATTTAAATTGGTACAAGCACATAAGATCCCAGCAAGCTCAGTTTATTATATTGATCCAACTAATCCTGATACCAAAAATATAAACATTCTGCGGGGACCAGTTGATAAAGTAGCAGAGGTCTTCGCAATGGTTATTCAAGGTTTGTCTGAATCTAACAATGCATTCTTTGAACAAGCTCAACGTAACCACCTTAAACAGCATATCTATTTATTAAAGCTTCACACCCCGCAAAAAGATGTCACCTTCGACGATTTGATTGAGATGTATGACGATGTAGAACGTGTTCACCGTATGCATAAACTATTAAAAGTACAGGTCGAAAAGTTATATGATTTTGTTCAAAGTGGCGCTGCTTCACGTGACCAAAAAAATGAATATAAAATTATAAAAGGTATTGATGAATGGTTTGATAATACCATTCGTGAAAAAATGGATTTTCAAGGTGAAGCAGCGGTTTATAAATCAGGAAAATACCGCGGACAACCAATGCATTATGACAGAGAAGAAGAATATGTAAAAGGTTTACGCAACATATTAAAAGATTTAGCTTCAAACGTTTTAATACGACGTGTTTTATTTGGAAAATCTGATTTTGATTTCGATGTCCATGTGCGCCCATACGGGCATTTAGAGATTCAACTCTAGCAAAGTTGTAGGCTCAGGTCTCACAAAAGCCTATCATCAACCAACTTATCCGTGAAGGAAACTGAACGGGGAGTGTAGCATGTTGGTAAAGCCATAAGTTAATTAGTTACCAAATTACGACTGAATGGCCAGATGAAACGTATAGACAAGGATGAAAGCTAAACTGCTTAAACGATAGTCCAAAGGGGGATATCGAACCCCATGACGAAAGGTAACTAGTAACGTTATGTAGTAATGACCATTTAACCAGGTGTACGCTAAATGGTATAGAAGGACGAGGTCTCCATCCTCAAGTCCCAGAGATCCATTACTAACTATCCACTGTAGGTGGAAAAGGACGAAAGTCGCATCCGACACTATACCAAGCTCATCTCTAAATGTACTAAATGGGGATTACCTAAGTTGGAACGCCAATACAAACTGGCTATTAAGGATGATACCAAGTGTAAAACAAGGTATGTGGCTTATGAATATCCAATAAGGTAACGGAGTTTCCGTAGTAGTCAGAGATAGGGAAAGCCTATTACAGGGCGAAGGGAAACAGTTTATCAGTTTAATACAAATTAGGAAGGAGCGTGAGGCTCTTTGAGAAATCCAAATGAGGTATTAAACAGCCTACGTACCATGGCTAGTAATACAGATTACAAGTTCAAGAGACTATACAGAAACCTGTATAACCCAGAATTTTATTATATGGCATATTCTAAGATATACGCCAAAGAAGGCAACATGACCAAAGGTACGGATGGAAAGAATATCGATGGAATGAGTATTGAAAGAATTAACACTCTTATAGACAAAATTAAACACGAGACTTACAAACCTTATCCAGCTAGACGGATTTATAGGATCAAAGCTAATGGTGGTAAAAGACCACTAGGCATCCCTTCTATGGATGATAAAATCATACAAGAAATAATACGAAGTATCCTTGAGAGTATATATGAATCTACGTTCTCCGATGATTCACATGGGTTTAGACCTAAAAAGAGCTGTCATACTGCGTTAATTCAAATTCAAAAGACATATAGAGGGGTACGATGGTTTGTTGAGGGGGACATAAAAGGTTTCTTCGATAACATAAATCACCACTCACTTATAAATATCCTTAAAAGAAGGATTGATGATGAAAAATTTATAAGGTTAATTTGGAAGTTTCTCAGAGCAGGTTATCTTGAAGAATGGACATATAACAACACATTCTCTGGCACCCCTCAAGGAGGCATAATCAGTCCCATACTATCAAATATTTATTTGAATGAACTAGACAAATTTATGAAGATCTATAAACAACAATTTGATAATGGGGCAAGAAGAAAGACAAATCGTGATTATGCGTACCTTTCAGATAAGAAATACCGACTACGAAAAAAACATGAGGAACAATGGGGACAAATGTCAGAGGACGAAAAAAGAGAAGTTAAACTACAGTGGAACAAACTACACAAAGAACAGCTCTCTATACATTCAAAAGAACCTATGGACGAAAACTACAAAAGAATTGTATATACCAGGTACGCAGATGATTTCCTCATAGGAATAATAGGTAGTAAAGAAGACGCTATTCAAGCCAAAGAAAATCTTACGATTTTTCTTAAAGAAACCCTTGAACTCGAGTTGTCACAGGAAAAGACTCTCATAACCCATAGTGAAAAATTAGTACAATTTCTCGGTTACGATATTACAATCTCAAGAGAAGAAGCAATAGCAAAAACAACCCATAGAAGGACAAAAAGGGTATTCTCTTTCACACCCAAACTATACGTACCCAAAAACAAATGGATAAAGAACCTATTTCAAAAAGACGCACTAGCAATTGATAAAAATACAGGTACTTGGAAACCTAAACACAGAACCTATCTAAAAGATAATGACGACTTAGAGATTTTAAGTATCTACAACGCAGAAATTCGTGGTCTATATGAATACTACAAGTTGGCGAACAACGTAAGTGTTATAAATAAATACAAATACATAATGGAATATAGTATGTATAAAACGTTCGCTAGCAAGTACAAAAAAAGTGTTAAACAAATTCTCAACAAATATAGAACCAATGGGAAATTTGGTATACGATACAAAACTAAAAACGGTGAAAAGATAAGATATCTTTATGACCAAGGATTTCGGAGACACATAAGTATAGATACCAAAACAGAAGTCGATATTCTCCCAAACACCTTAAAAATGTCTGGACGAACAAGTCTCATTGAACGATTATTAGCCGAAGAATGTGAAGTGTGTGGCAAAAAGAACCTAGCTATCGAAATACACCACATAAGAAAGTTAAAAGACCTAAAAGGTAAGAAAATGTGGGAGAAAATGATGATCGCTAGAAAAAGAAAAACCATGGCACTCTGCCATCAATGTCACATAGATTTACACTCAGGTAAGTTGGATTGATAAATGGAGAGCCGTATACTTGGAGACGAGTACGTACGGTTCGGGGGGGAGTACTTGGAAACCTATCATAGAAATATGATAAGGCGCTGGGTACTTACCCTACTTAGAGCAGGGTGGCATTCTACTTGTTAATACTGCAAAAGGGGAATTAGCAGACCTTTCTAACGTATTAGGAAAATTTGTATTGCTGAGTATGCAGAATGCGGTATTCCGTAGAGAACCAAACGTCTCACCTTACCATCATATAATTGTTGATGAGTTCCCGGATTATGTTGTGCGGCCGTTTAAAGAATTCCCTGCCCAATCTCGTAAATATAAAGTAATTCTAACAATCGCTAGCCAAACGCTGTCCCAATTAGCTCTCGACTTCACAGAACAATACATGTTTACTTTATTAGGTTCATTCCGTAACAAAATGATATTTGGAGATGTGACACCATATGATGCAAAAATTTTCTCTGACATGTTTGGTGAGAAAGAGGAATTTAAAGAGGCGGAATCCGAACAGGGCATTTCTCCTATGCAAGAGAATCCAGTTAGTCGACTAGGATCAACCTATCAAAAAACGAAAGAAGTTGTTATGTCACCAGGAGATATCATGGCACAAGGTGCATTCATCTGTGCTGCTCGTATTGTACAAGACAATCATGTCCAACCCGTACAACAAATTACGAGTAACTTTGTACCAAAAGAAGAATTTGCTCAAGCTATTACACAGGTAGATGAAGGTATGGGCCGATATTGGGAAAATGAACGTCTTCGTCTTATTAATGAATCTATTGCAAAAGCAAATCCTATGAAGCATGTAGACGCAGAGAACATGAAGAAAATACAACCTTTGTCATCTATGCAAGAGATTATGATGGAGCAAGATAACTCTATAGAAATAAATGGGGAGCAACAACACATTGTATCATTGGAAGATTATAAGGAAAACAAGTCTCAAAATGAAACTCTACCTAATGATCCTGCAGAAATGAGCCAGCAGGGAAATGTCGGTGATGAAATTGAAAATAAGTTGTATGAAGATATTAAGGAATTTATTATCGAATCACAACAAGTCTCGCCATCTCTTCTGCAAAGAAAATTCAAGATTAGCTACATGAAATCTATGCAATATATTGAGAAGTTAGAACAAAATCTAGTTGTAAGTTCTTACACAGGGGATGGTCCTCGTAAAGTATTAATTTCAAATAATAGTAGTACATCAGAAGAAACAAGTGTTATTACTACTCATTCATCTGACAATACTATTTCACCGGAAGTAGCAATTCCAATTGAAGGCGAAGAAATCAAACAAGAAGAAACTAGCTCCTTTAAGGATATTCTATACGACGATGTTTTAAGTTTTGTGAAGGAATCGGGAAGTATCTCTATATCTGTACTACAAGACACGTTTAAAATTAGTTATACACGTGCATCGAGATTAATAGAAGCCCTACAACGTAATGGTGAACTGCCTGTAATAGCAGAAGAAACACATGTAGAAATCAACACGGTTCAAATTGAAGAAACGCTTAATCAAACCGAAGAAAACAAGCTAGATGAAGATGTAGCAAAAGTTTACGAATCTATTAGTATTACAGTTCAAGAAAACTTAGAAAAAAATAGAGAAGATCATTCGAAAAATAATGAGAAGCAACCAGAATATAAACCTATGAGTTACAAAGAACGCCAAGAGCACTTAAAATCTCAGCAAAAAAATAAGAATAACACTTCGCAGTCGCTACTTAATAAAATTGAGAAACCTAAGCAAAAAACATCGAACGTAATGAGTAAGGAATTGAATAATTTTTTTGATTAATAGTTTGTAAACCTCAAATTAAATCTAGTATTGGTATAGTCAGCATTTCAGAAAAACCACGCTAAACCAAAAATAAAATAAGCTGCTCTATAGGCAGCTTATTTTATTTTTGGTTTAGGAAGTAAAAGCAAACTTTTTCTATCCAAAAGAGGCTTATTTTTTAAGCAGTTTCTTAATTCGGATCAGTAATTGTACCTGAAAATAAAGGGAAATTCGCATGATAAAACATTTTTACATCTTAAAATCCCTTTATTATAAAGATATTTGGTAGTATTTAATTAGCCTTTAACTTAACCTCAAATTTAGGGGAGATGTATAAATGAACATCGGTAAACAGATACAATACTTTCGTAAACGGGATAACATGTCCCAAGAGAAGTTAGCAGAAAAAATTCATGTTTCCAGGCAATCTATTTCTAACTGGGAAAATGAAAGGAACTATCCAGATATTCATAATTTACTAATGATGAGTATTCTCTTTAATGTCTCCCTGGATGATTTAGTTAAAGGAGATGTAAAGATCATGAAAGAAGAACTTCAAAAATCAACTTTCTTTAAGTGGAGTTACATCATGTTAGCATTAATGATTCTACTTCCTATTTCTATTGCACCTGTATTTTATTTTTTTGGTTATTACGGTCTTATAATACCTGTGTTACTTACGATTTTGCTTATGCTTTCATCGTCGAAGCTTGAAAACTTGAAAAAAGAGCATAATTTAAAAACTTATCGTCAAATAATTGATTTTATAGAGGGAAAACCTATAAGTGAAGTAAAGCCTAATATAAAAGATAAATTATTAAAAATAGGTTTGATGCTTGCAAGTGCTTTAATTAGTTATAGTTTGATTTATTTAGGATTGAGTGTATTTGGAAGATAACTTAGAAAACTATTAAAAGTCCTCCGGATTGTTTAACTGGAGGACTTTTGTCTTTACATAATTATCGTTAGCGGAAGTTGTTTTACCTAAAAATAAAGCCTTTACTATACATTTTTATTCATACCTTTAGAGGAGTTTTTTGCTACAAAATAGCCTGTCATTCCAGATATAAAGCTCGGTGGTAAACTCCAAAAAAAGAATCTCCAATTGTTTGTAATTACTGACAGAATGAGAAAAAAAGCAGGAAGTCCTATCATGACCATGAGCGAAATTTTTTGATATTTGTTCAAAGGCTTACACTCCTTTCAAAATAAAAAGCCAACCCCTTCTGTTTAGAGAGAGTCAATCTTTATTTTGTTTTTCTAACAGTTGAATAACCTTATCCAACTTTTGTTCAACTGGATCCTGTTTTTTGTGATTGTTGGTATGCCGAATTATACGTATAATCCCGCCAAACAGTGCACCGATGATTACTAAAATAATAGCAACTCCTATGTAATACATAGAGTTTTCTAAAGGCATTATTTAGAACCTCCTTTTTCCCTATTTTACCATTTAAGAGAAATGATATGTTGTTTGATTTTGGTTGTATATTCTATACATGTGAGGTTAACATAACGTCTCATTATTGGTAGCAAGGAAAAAGGGGAATCCTTAACCTCAGAAAGACTCCCCTTTTTTATTTTCTATAAAGCTATTCATCTTTTTATACATTCCTATTATGGCACGCTTTTAGGTTTCTCGTTTGTTACTGGATTACTCGAAAAATTGTATAAAATTTTGCATACTCTTAGCGTGGTTTTTTCCGAAATACTAGCGGTCCCCCTAGTAAGGCTGCATTCTAGATTTTGAATTAACCTATAGCAAAATTATGATTTAAAAATTATTCTTGCATTTGAGTAAATAGAGAACACTGAAGGTAACGAAGAACAGCATAAATATAAGCGTATGAGTTATAAAGAGCGCCAAGAGCATTTAAAAGCTCAACAAAATAACAAGAACAACAATACACAATCACTACTTAATAAAAATGAGGAACCAAAAACCAAGGCATCAAATGTTATGAGTAAAAGCCTGGATGATATATTTGGTAATATCGAAAGCTAACTCTTTAATATTCAGATCCTACATCTCGATTAACTTATATAATTTTTAGAAGACCCATCTACCTAAAATATGATAAAATAAAATCAATGATTATGTAAAAAATATACACAAATAGAAATTAATAGAATAGAGGTTGATAAATATCAAAAAATCTAATAATTTATTGCACTGTACCCTAATGTTTATAGGCGTAGTTTTCCTTTTGAGATTTTTTGAATACTTGTTTAATATTACAATATATACTCAAATGAATGATTCTTTTATAATAACCCTGATTTTTTTGATAATGTTTTTTCTCCCTACAAAAGTAAGACAGTATATGCTAAAAAAAATTCATTGGTCATTTTTTACTGACCTTAAAAATTACTTATATGTATTTGGGGGATATATCATTGTATTTGTTTTATCACAGTTAGGGAGTTTGATCTCTATAATAGATCAAACAATAGATTCCGAAACAATACAGATTACATCCATGTCCCACATAGTAGTATTTATTTTAGGGGTGGCTATTATGACACCCTTTTGGGAAGAAATGTTTTTTAAAAGAATCGTATTAGATACATTAGATTGTTACATACCATTTTTGCTTAGTGTCTGCATAGTATCCATTATTTTTGCATCATTACATAGCATCCCAATGGAATATCGTATTTTCCCATTTATCTTGAGTGTTGTAACTAGCTTTATATATAAAAAAACGAATTCATTATTAGCACCCTTTTTTATCCACTGTCTATGGAACTTAACCAGTATTATTTGAAAGAGCCCTTTTTACAAAGGGCTCTCTTTTAAACTGGTACTCTATCAAGAGTAGTAATTCTCTTATTCACTGTTTCGTCAGAAATAAGCTGTCCAATTGGATTATATGTTTTAACTCTTATACGATAATCTTTTACTACAGTATAATCTTTGAATTGACGACTTGATGAATACACTTTAGAGCCTCCAATTTTAATTGTAGCTCCTTTATACGAAAATGATATCTCTCCTGTAACTGATGAAGTACTACTTAATGTAACAGTTCCCTTATACGTTCTAGAAACTAAGGATTGAGAAACAATACTACTTTTATACTGATTACAAGTAGCACATAAAGGTTTTGGATCTTGGATACCGAAATTTGCTGGATTTAATACAGCATTTTCATATGAAATTTCAATTTCATATGAGTTTTGAGGTTTTGTTTCAGCTGAAGCAGAGGGAGTAAACCCTACTAAAATAGGTATTGCCAATAATGAAGCTGATAGACTCGTTATTACGCTTTTCTTTAACAAATAAATCATCCTCCTTTATTATTATTCAACCAAAAATAACATATTTATATCAAAAATGTAATATTTTGTTAAAATTTTATATATAAAGATCGAAAGGCAAATATTGGGATACCAAGGATTATTACTGTTTTTTATTTCTCCACTTAATGTAACTGTAACTTGTATTATAGATTTAATAATATTTCTGCTAACAATTTTTCTATTAAACTCAAACTAATTTTATACTTGCAAAAATCATGCGATACCATTATATTTGTATTATTAACTATATAAATAAATTATAATTTACGTGAAGGACACACCTTACGTACCATCCCAACGGTACAGGTGTGTCCTTTTTTACGTTCTAGGAGGAAAATATAATGGCAGAAGATAAGACAAACACTCAAACTGTAGAAGAACTTGGAATGGCTTTTGAAACAGAGAATCCACAAGGTGACACGTTGTTAGAAACAAACTTTAATCAATTTGAGCGAGTACGTGATCATGAACTAGAGGAATTAGCCCGTATGAAACGTGAGCGTACTGTAGGAAAAGGCTTGATTACAGTCGTATCTGAAAAGCTATTCCCAACTAAAAACGGAAAGTCTGAGCGTATACAAGTACTTACAATGCAAATTGGTACTCATACAACAGCATATTGTCCCATTACAGAGGCAGGTATAAATGTTCCTAAAAATCCTCAATGGCTAGTTGGTAGAACAAAGCCTTTAATCATTGAACACTTCCAGAAAACGGAGGAAGGCAACTTTGCTGTTGTATCTATCACAGCAGGGGAATTGGCACTTCAAAAAAAATTATATGAAGAAGTGACAGCGCAAGAGGGCAACAAGGTATACACAGGAACCGTTTCAGGACATATCCCATCTGCACAAACGGTCTTAGTTGAAGTGCATGGTGTAACAATAGGTGTAAGGTACTCACACTGGTCCTATACATTCGTTCGTCCGGAGGATATTGTCATTGGTGATGTTGTAGAACTTATCATCGATAAAGTAGGGGAAAAGAATGGCCGTTATGAATTTAGAGGAAATAAAAAGAAACTAGAAACAGATCCAATTGAAAAGTTGTTAGAACTAAAGAAACGCCGTGACCGATTTGTAGGTAAAATTGTAGGGGTAGACGCTATTGCGGGTATTTTCGTAGAGGTTGCTCCAGGAATTCAGTTTAAAGGACTTAAGAGCCGTAATCTTGCCAATCCAACTATAGAAGATGCGAAAAATCAAACGATTGTTACATGTGAGCTGCTTAATATCGACGCCAAAAATAGAAAAGGTACAGTGCGTATCCTAAATTATCCGCAGGGACAAAGTAAAAAAACTAATTCGTCAATTTTCCAATTTTAATGGATGACTATGCGTACAATAGAGAAACAATTGCCTACTTATGTCCCTTCTATTCCTCATTTATCAAGTGAGGATGTACAGGGACTTAAAATATATCGAATACATGAACTGGATAAAACCTATGTATTCCATTCTTTTGACGAATTGGTTAAGTTTAAGCAGCGTTTAACAGAAGAACAGTATACCGTACTTGCTTTCATCGGTGTTCATACATCCGTTCGATTTAATCATTTATTATATTTATTTAAGGATAAATATTCACGTAAGAAAATAAATGATGCACTTCAAGGATTACTTTACTACCGTTTAATTGAAAAATGGCAGGTGGAGAGTTTTGATATGGAGATCTTTGAAGAAACGTATACGTTATCCGATAATGGTTATAAACTCTTAAAATACTGGCAAGGAAATATGTTCTTCTTTGCTCCAGAGCGAATTGATAATCATGGTAAATATGTTCACCTACGTTATTGGCATGATATAGACCTAGTTTGCCACCTGCGTTATGCTCCATCCTTTTTAGGGCATATTATGCACCCATCTATTAGTAAAGGGGTTTTTACCCCTCCTTTAAGTTTTGCTGTGCAAGGCGGAGTAGATCATAAATTTAATTTCGTTGTATACTCCACCCTATTAACAGATAAAAAGGATCGCTTAAAACGAATTATTTCTCGCTGGAAAGATTTCGTAGAATCAGGAAAAGATGTTATTATGCAAGATTTAGGAAACAATCCTACCGTCTTAGTTATATATGTTTCTACTGAAAACCAAGCAAAGCAAATTAATAATGAACTATTACTCGACCTGCTCCCTGGTAAAGTATTGTTATGTATAGGAGAAATCTTACATGTACAAGGATTACAACATGCATTTTACCAGCCCCTTGCAGAAGGGAAGATTAAACAATTAAATACAAAGTTATTTACAACAAACTAAGCCACCCTTACAAGCTATTGATTTCATTTAAAGGGTGGCTTGTTGTTTGGAACTTACTTGAACTATCTTATAATGTTGCAGGGGTTAAATGAAAAGTGGATGTTCTTTCAATTAAACGACTAGATGGTTGTTGTGCAGTAACTGAAGCAGAAGTAGCTTCAACCTTTGGCATATCAATGATACTTGTCCCCACAATACCAGTAAAAGCTAATGCATCTATTAAGTTATAAACAATAGAAAATACAAATTTAATGTTAATAATCCCATATCTACCTCTATACAAAGTACAGATTTTACGAAATAATGTTCTTTGACACCTTTATTCAGGAAAACAACATATACAAATATGATCATCCGTATGAAGGAATATATTTGAAAGGGGTAACACATTGCTACGTATACAACGAGGCTACATGTATGATCCAGATGATAATAAGGTCATTGTGAACGAAATTTTCTACAACGCTGCATCCGAACAAAAGTTAGGAAGCAAAATGGGTGTGTTTGCTGCAGACAAGCTACCTACTTCTATTTTTGAAAAGATCCAAGAAAACGCAAGTATGTCTTATATGGAAAGTATGGAAGTAAAAGAAGAAACTATTCAAGAAATTTTTTATTATTTAGATCAAAATCAAAAGCCAGAAAAACTTTATTTTGAAATGCAGTACATGGATTAATACCAAGAACTGAAAATAAGAGGGGATTTTCAGCAGGAGAAACAAGGGAGCTATTATTAATACATATAACAACCGCATAGAAGGTCCCTTCTTATCTTCATTCTAGTAAAAACAATTGAATATTATATAAAAATAGATTAATATAAACGTATATTTATTGTTTAATTGATTCCGTTTATTCCCACACCTTATTGTGTTGTGGTTGAGTTGTAGAAGCAAGTTGTGTCTTGTTTCAATTGTGAAAGGGCTTCTTTGAGCCGATTAGTGTATATATAGCTTATTTTGCTATGCACATTTTTAATCGACTTAAAGAAGCCCTTTTTGTGTTGTCTTTAAGTTAGGAACTATATGTATTAGACCATTTGGGATAAAAGAATAATTAGAGGAATTTAAGCACATTTTCAAGGTGCTTTTTTCTATATTGAAGGGGGAATTACAAATGAATTTTTTTCAGGTTAGTTATGGATTAAATCTTGCTATAAAAATTATTGCAGCAAATAGTCCATATGAAGCAGTAGGATTTTATTTAATGGAAGCGCAAAGTGAATATGGTGAAGTGGAGTACGTTAATATTCAACTATTAGGTTTGTGTGAGCGAGTAAAGGTAGATTATGGGCATATGGCAATCTATGAAACCGTAGAGGGAATTTATCATCGTCAAAAAATAGTATATTTTCCTTGTGTTATAGCAAATTTACTACCATAAATTTAATAAAGTAGGTGTATATTATGGATGTTGAAAAAAATTTAAAAGAGATTTTATATTGTAAACAACTTATGAGGGATATGTTCTCTTTATCAATTGAGGGAATTAAATATATAGGTAAAGGGACAGTTTATATGTATTTTGCAGTAGTTTCAGAGCATGAACCGAATCTTTTCTATCGTATAGATAAAGATCTTGATACATTCAGGTTTGAAAAAGGCTCCTGGGTCTACGCTATTACACTGTAAAAAAGCGAATTTAGAGAATATCGAATATTAAAAGCGGTATGAAATTACAACCAAATCCAGGACCTTATCATATCCTAATTTTGTTAAGAATTTCTGAACTCTCCACTTTTAAGAACAATTCATAAAAGAGACATAGTACAGTAAAGATAGAATGGAATGAAGTTATAGAAAATATGAGATTTATATATACGTAAAGAACTTGTTGCAATGCTAAAAGCACAAGGAATTAGAAAATGTAAACCTGAGAGGAGTACTACAATATGATTACAGTTAACCGAGGATATATGTATGATCCAGATGATAATGAGGTCTTAATTACCGAAATTTATTATGAAGCTGCTACAGATACTAAATTAGGAAGTAAAATGGATAGCTTATCTTACTCAGCCATTCCTAATGAGATTAAAGAAAAAATAGAAGCAGCTACTTCATTATCCTATGTGGAAAGCGTTGAGATGTCTCAGCAATTAGCTGTCGTATATCAAAATGAAATTAACATGTATGGAAAACCAGAAAAATTATACTTTGAGTTAACTAGTATATAAGAGGGAAAAAAGACATTGGACGTATTTGTTCAATGTCTTTTTTATTAATTTATAGAGGAGAATATAAAATGAATAGCGTAACTGAAATAGAAACAAGTCTTTGGACAATTTGTGTAGGGGATATTTTTAGCAATGGTCGTATGCCGTACCATCTAAAAGTGTGTAGAGATAATAAAGTTGTTTAATTTATAATAAAGTCCTTTAAAAAATAATTAAGTTGTTTACTTCTTTTAGGATTAACGAAGTAGTTTAATGGAAGAAGAATTTATAGTAAGTGTTATAATAATCAATAGCTTAAACAAAGGGGGAAGCATTTTTGCACAAACTCAATGCATTAATACCAGAGCTATCAGTTTCAGATATAGAGCAAAGTTTAAATTTCTATTCGGAAATTCTCCTGTTTAAAATTGAATATCAAAGACCAGAGGATAAGTTTGCTTTACTGTCTTTAAATGACTGCCAGATTATGATTGAAGAAGTAAATGGTCATTGGAGTACTGGGGAGTTATCTTATCCCTACGGAAGAGGAATTAATTTTCAAATTATCATAAATGATATTGATCCACTATATAATAGTTTGAAAAAGAACCAGTATCCAATTAAATTTGGTATTCAAGAGAATTGGTATAGAGCTGATACTAAATTAAAGGGGCAAAAAGAATTTTTAATTATGGACCCTGATGGTTATCTATTAAGATTTGTTCAAAATTTAGGTGAAAAAGATGTTGAGGCAGATTAAGATATGTAAAATAGGATGAAAATTTAGTAAATGGAGCAAGCTACTTTTTTCAATAAGAGGCATTAGTTGAAGAAGAATTAACCAACTTTATTATTTTTATAAATTACAGGCTACAACAATTAAATTTAATTTTAAATAACTTTAAAACCACCTACAAGTTAATTTAGTAGGTGGTTATTACATTTCTTAGACTTAAAATTAAACAACTTTATTGTCACTGAACACATTGTTAGATCGATTGCATAATTCGTGCGAGTTCTTTTTCTAAAGCAGCGGGCTCGTTTGCATAATTGTAAATCCCTAAAAACTTCTCTATAGCCTCTGGATGGGAACTGATTAGCTTATTGACAGCATCCTGTTGTTCAGATATGCGTTCATTCTTCGAAATTTGGCATCCCATGTGAAACCGAACCATAAACTCATCTTCTATTGCCTTTTGATATTCTTCAGACATTTGATTTGATTGATCGGATTGTGCCTTATATTTTGATAGAATATTGGATAATATACGTGCTCCATATATAGCATCATGGATACCCTGCACCATGCCAGGATCTTTAAAACAAACTGCATCTCCAACCAACGCCCATCCTTTTCCCATTCCTTTATACCAGTAATTATCATATCCGAGAATGCCTTTGACCGGTTCTACTAGTTCTGCATTTTTCAAGCGCTCCCCAATTGTTGTATTTGGAAAGTTTTCTGTAAAGAAATTGAGTAGACAGCTTTCCGGATTTAATTTTAACTGTTCTATCAATTCCTTATTTTCTAATGGAAAAATGCCGACAATTACATATAAATCATCATTCGTCGGAAAGAGAATGGCTGTATTATCTTTTATCTTGTATACTTCAAATTTAGGGACATTATCGTGGCGAAATCCAGAGAAATACCCGAAATAGATGCCGACTGTTGCCGGAATACTTATTTTGAGTTCACTTTTTACCAGCTTGCGAATAATAGAGGATCGGCCGTCTGCCCCGACTACC
Source organism: Bacillus sp. FSL W8-0640 (assembly GCF_038007725.1). NCBI lineage: Bacteria > Bacillati > Bacillota > Bacilli > Caryophanales > Bacillaceae > Bacillus > Bacillus sp. FSL W8-0640. Next base: position 251,384 of record NZ_JBBOXT010000002.1, on the reverse strand, counting down.
AGGCGAGCTAAAAATTCTTGTTTCTCGTTGTCGCCGTCTAAACCTTTCACGCCTATCACTGTTTCGTCATCACGGATGACATCCGTCACACGAAATCCTTCTAAAACAGTTACATTCATTTGGGATTTGGCTTGTTCAAGTAGAATATGATCGAGATAAGTTCTTCTAATACAATAACAACTTTCCTCTCCGTAAACCTCAGGCATGAGACCTTCTATCACGGTATCCTCAAATTGAAATTTAATATCCCGTACCGGCGGTGCTTTTGTTTCCAATAACTTGTCCATGACACCGATTTCTCGAAGAAGAGCGACAGTATTATTGAAAAAGGTATGGGTTGATAATGTGTCTCTTGGAAAATTCGCTCGGTCCACTAACAACACATGGAAACCTGCCTTAGCAAGATAAATTGCCAGGGTAGAGCCGGCACATCTAGCACCGGTAATAATGACATCATACGTCTTATTCATCGTATCACTCCATTTTCAAGTACAATTATTAACTTGCTTATCCATTAGTAGAGTTCTAAAGTTAATGCCCCTACGAGTTAAAGTAATGGGGAAAATTGATAAGAATGCACTACATACATAAATTATGGAAGCTAAAACGAAATAAGTACAGAAAAAATTGGACATATAACTTACAATTTATATACATTTATATAATCATAATGAAGCAAAAGACGCATTATGTATATAAATAATAAAGTTCTTTAAAACATAATAAAGTCGTTTAATTTACAGAAGTAATTAAACGACTTTATTGTCAGGTATTATTGCATAAAATAATCAGGAGACATATTATAAGTGTTATTCAACTTATCCCAGAAGGAATTATCAGGACGTTTTATACCCCTTTCATACATTCCTATCAGAGTAGGGTTATAGTTTAGTTCGTTCGAAAATTGAGGTATTGTTAATGATTTACTTTGTCTAAATTCTCTTAGTTTCCAACTTTTAATTGATTTCAAAATTTTTAACACTCCTTTTATTACGGTTTATTTTTAGTATCTCATAAGTTAATGATATATTGTAAAGATTTAACATAGTATTTTAAACAACTTTATTTTCACTTGAGTAACATTATATGGTGTAGAAATGCTGGTTTATCCAGTGGAAATTAAATATCTATATTATCACTGGACAAAAAGTTGTAAAAATTGAAGTAGAAGATTTGACGAAACCAGACGATGCGAAGATATATAGTATACCTGTTCATCCTAAAAATCATAGAAGACGTATGAAAATAATGGATGTATCAGAACATATTTCTTATCGAGCTTGGTATTATAATGAATTTTGGAGCAAATAATATACTTTGGATGAAAGAGTGATACGGTTGTTTCACTCTTTTTTACTTGCATTAAAAATAAAGATAGTTTAATATACAGATATATTTATTATTTAATTGATTCCGTTTATTCCCACACCTTATTGTGTTGTGGTTGAGTTGTAGAAGCAAGTTGCGTCTTGTTTCATTTATGAAAGGGCTTCTTTGAGCCGATTAGTGTATTTATAGCTTATTTTGCTATGCACATTTTTAATCGACTTGAAGAAGCCCTTTTTGTTTTGTCTTCAAGTTTGGAGTTATTGTATAGCCAGCACTTTAGGCAATTATTTTATTAATTAGGGGGAAACATCATGAATTTAATCACGAAAAAATCACAAAGGAAATCACAAAATGATGCTCATTTACATGACATTATTGAAGAAATTAAAGAACTAGCTAATCCTTTATGGATCAGTTCTGTATCAATGTTGCAAGCGCACAATCAAAACTTCAATACGAAAGCTACGACATTTAAGGATATTACCATTTCTGATTTAAGAGATTTGAAAGTCAGCTTAAGTCTCATTTATGCAGCAAGGAATATCAGTTGTAAAAGTATAGAGGATTTGAATAAGCGTCTATCCATTCAATCAGGAAAAGATATTACTTCCTATGAGGATTGGTTGCTTCATGAAAACAGAGGAATTATATGTGAAATGATTGATGAATTTCGAAAGAAAGAGTGGAAACACCCAGATTCGAAATAAAAAGTAATACAGGAGGATGATTATGACGAATATAATGGAAAGTTTACAAGCTGAATTTCCGTTCGAACAATTAGGTTGGAAAATTACACATACATTTGAAAGCCAAGGTCGTTTTTTTGCGTATGTAGCTCCATTTGTTGACGCACGCGCCATTCAGGACCGATTTGATGAAGTCTTTGGTATTGATAAATGGCAAGTGTCTTATGAAAAATGGGGTGAGAAGGCTACAAAATGTACCATTTCAGTGTTTTTGAATGAACGTTGGATATCAAAAGAGGATGGCAGTGAAGAATCTGATTACAATGCTGTAAAAGGTGGATTTTCCAATAGCTTAAAAAGGGCCGCAGTCCTTTGGGGCGTGGGAAGATATTTATATAATATAAAACCACATAAAGTAGAGCTTACTACACAGGGTAAGGGGAAAAATGATATCTATGTTTCTTATCAAAGGAATGGATATTATTTTACACCACCTACTATGTTACAGCAAAAAAATAAACAAGGAAGTTCACAGAAGGAACCATCGAATGTACAGCGAAGTCTGGAATTATTAATTCAAGACATACAAAAGCTAGTAAAGCCTTTAGGAATTACATCTACGGATATTTTGCGTGCCTATAATCACAATCATAATGCACAGGTTAGAACATTCGAAGATACAACGATTGGTGGATTAGAGGACATTATAACTCGTTTGCAGTTGATTCATGAGGCCATAAATATAAGCCATGGGAATGAAGAACAGCTTAGCCGTTGGTTATCGACTTTTATACCTGGAGATATTACGTCCTTTAGAGAATGGTTACTTCATGATCATACAGAAGCCATTCATCAACTCATAGAACAGTTAAAAAAACAACAAAGCGCGTAAAGCTTTGTTTTATAGCAGGGAAACGAATGAACAGGATATGAGGTCTGTTCTTTTTTTATTACTTTTTTGGAGGGGTTTATTATGAAATTTACTATTAACCGTACATTATTTATCGAAAAATTAGAGAAAGCTAGTGCTACTGTAGACGTTAAAAACCCAATGCCGGCATTACAAGGGGTTTTATTAGATTGTAATTCAAAGGGAATGATTTTAATGGGTTCAGACGGTACAGAAACAGTAACATTAGTAACTCGCTTTAATGTAAACAGTGGGGATTGTACTGAACCGGGGAAGGTGCTTTTTTCAGCTGCTCCGGTACTTAAAACGATTAAGAAATTCAAAAGTGAATTCATCGGTCTTGAACATAAAAATAATGAGCTAAAAATCGTAGAAAGTAAGAAGAAACAATTTAGCTTTTGTACCATGGATCATGAAGAATATCCTAAAATTAAAATTGAAGCAGGGGAAGATTGGATTTCACTTTCACAAGAACAATTTGTATCGATGGCCAACGGAACATTACATGCTATTCCCGCAATGGATACACGTAAGATCCTAACAGGTGTGAACTTAAAATCAGTTGATGATAAGTTCTTTAGTATAGCAACTGATGCTCACCGTTTAGCCCGTTTACATTTTGATTGTACGCAGATCACTATCGCAAAAGATGGTGAAGTCGTGTTACCAATTAAGTCTCTTAAAACAGCTCTTAAGCTCTTTAATCGTGCTTACGTCAGAAGGAAAAGAAAGCATCCATCTTAAACCACAAAATTCTCAAGTAGGTACTGCAAGTGTAGAAATTCCATGTAATCAAGTAGAAGCATTTACATTGGCTTGTAATGTGGAATATCTGCTGCAAGCACTACAAACGATAACTTCTGAAACAATCGTGATAAAAATGATTAGTAATCAGAGACCTATCGTTGTAGTAGGAGCAGAGGATACAACTCACTCTAATCTGCAGTTAATTCTACCGGTTCGCGTGTAAGGGGGCATCCAAATGAGTATGAATCACAGTGACTGCTTTGACTTCTTATAGTCAAAAGAAGTCCTTCCTAATAATCAAGAACTTCGTCAATCCTTTGAATCGATTATAAATGGATTTATTTCGAACGAAATGCCTGATTTAGAAAACATACCATTAGAACATATAGATGAATTTGAAAAGCAATTTGAGCAGCTGCGACATTATGTCACGTTTTATAGTGATAATGCATTTCGTATAAATGGTCCAGATTGTGAATTAAAAGAAATGCTATATTTACATCTTTTCACTGAACAACTAGAAGATGTAGAAAAGCAGGGGCTAGAAGATGAGATATTTATTTAATCAAGGAAATGAGATGAAAGTATACATTCGGATACTACGCATACAAAAATTAATTCGTAAATATAACATCCCATTCTTAATCAATACCAATGATTTTCACAGGGACAAGTTGCATGTCACAAGTGAACTATTATTCGAGTCGCTTGCGCGTTTTAACGAGCAAACACGTATATTTTGTCACTTTGCCTTTGGAACTGAAGAAGACCTGTTAGATGGGACGTTATTTAGCTCAGAAGACATGTATTCGAATTTTGCTTCAGATATTAGTTCTATGGCTGCGGAAGGATGTTACTTCGATACAGCTGGTTACTATTTATGTATAGGATCGGAACATATAACACAATCTGATTTTCAATTCGTGTTATATGAATTTCCGTTTAACACCTATCAAAGTGAAGCGTATCCCAGTCATATTTTGATTGAATTTCTAGAGGATGGTTATGAACAGTACTCATTTGATGAATGGGTACTTTCTTATTATAAAATTATAATCCGTCAGCTGCTTCAGAACCACAGCGCGTTATTACCAATAAGTTCGCTGCCATGACTGTTGCTCAATTCGTCAACGAACTCTTTGATGAAGGTACGGTATCGAATCATTATATCATTTTCCAAGCTCAAAAGGCTTTTACGAAAGCTGCACCAATTGAGGAGTAATGATATAGGAGGGGACAAGATGAGAGTGTATCAATTAGATTCCACTCAATTACAATACAGTTTAACACCAACAAACATGTGTAATGGTGTTCTACAATACTACCAATATAAGCAGTATACCGTTGTATCTGTACTTGATTTATCAAAGCAAGATTCCGAAATGATACCATTGCTTCTGGCTTGTTTAGCAGAGGCTTTGATTCATTTCAATCCGGATTCTTTTTTAGCGAAGGATGAATCTAGCATCTTATATTGATGTAGAAAGAACTTTAAAGGATTTCATAGTATCTCTGACCATGGATTTTTACAAGATTTCAAGCAGATATACGAATGTTATCAAGCATTGCAGAACGTTGGGAAACAAGAGAAAAATATAAAAATAAATATGTAATAGCAAGGAGAAGAGAAACGCATGTATAATATACTTAAACGTCTATTTAATTACATTATCCGAGGGGTGATTCGGATTAACGAAGAGGTACAAAGGGAATTGGATCTATTGGTGCAAAAGATTCGTGAAACTGTGTCTTCTGTCCAAAAAATCATCCTTTTTGGCTCTCATGCATATGGCACACCAAATGAAGATAGTGATTTTGATCTCTGTATTGTTGTGGAAGGTGTAGGAGAAAGAAAAAGGGAAGTCATTAATTGTATCAATTGGGGTATTTACGATGTTATGGAAACACCAGTTGATATTTTAGTGTATGGGCCAGAAGAGTTTCTAGAACGTGCTAACCGTACCGTAACTATGGAACATAAGATTGCACTAGAAGGGAAGGTCCTATATGAGAAATACTGAGGATCTAAAAGAGTGGGTAATTATCGCAAAATCTGATTTAGATTCTGCTAGTTACTTATCTCATATGAAACCTTTCCCCACTGCAATTATTTGCTATCATAGTCAACAATGTGTGGAGAAACTTCTAAAAGGATTTCTTGCACTAAACGGTAGGACAGTCCCAAAAACTCATAACCTTTTAATGCTGCACAAATCTTGTTGTAGATTAGATGCGGAGTTCTCATTGATTTTAGAACAATGCGTGCAGCTGAATGGTTATGCTACAGACATTCGTTATCCGTATTTCGAAGCTCTTACCGTTCAAGATGGGTTAATGGCTATACAACATGCTAAAAAGGTAATGAATTTCTATAACGAAAAATTAAACAAGCTGAATATACATGAAATCGTAATTGATTAAAAATAGAGGGTATACATAAGAGAGAGTGCCTATAAAGAGGGACTCTCTTTTTCTATTTAAAAAAGAGGAGCTAATAATGTAATGACGAACATTTATACACAAATTAAAGAAGAAATGAAAAAAAGGACAAACCTCATCCTGATAGGGATACTTAGGTTTGCCTTTTTTTATGTGGGTAATGATATGTTTAATTACCATTATTATAACGCGATTTACAAATATTTTCAATTAGGTCAGACATCTTATTAACAAGCACACTAGTTATATTAAAAATCTATTATAAATATATATCTTATATATTAAAAAGAAATAAAGATAAAACTTTTATAGGTTAGTCAAAATAGAGGTTAGACTTACTCCTACAAGGGGAAATTTGATATAAGAACATAAAAAATCATAAATGACAGAAAAAGTATCCATAGATTCAAGGATTATTAGACTTTTAATTCTACAAAAAAGCAGAAAGAAAATACTATATTTCTACATGAAATCGGAAAGAATTTGATACCAATCGCATTATATATATTCAACCTTGTAAATAGAAGTTGTTTTACTTATTTTGGTGATCAAGTTGATATTAATCCTCTAATTATCCACATTTCATTCAGATTAGGTGGCTATTTGTTAACATTACTCAGTATTTACACATAACTCACATTATTATTGATGATTTTTATTAGATAAATACAACAACATTAGTAATTACAATGATTTTAGAAAGATTATATCCACATTGGATCCTTCTTGTCCTCATATCCACTATTTTTATAATTTTCCTTTTGATTTTTTGTAGGTATTATGAGATAGGTTTTAATACATTAGAGGAATACACTCTCGTATTATGTGGAGAGTTATGTATTGATAGAATCAAATTTGTATAGAAGTGCATAAAAAAAGACTCCATTTTACATGAAGTTCTTTCGATTTAGTATTTATAAATAGATTATTAGGAAGGTGTTACTAATCAAATAAACACGAATAGCCCTCCACTTTTGTTTTTTTCAAAAATAGAGAGCTCGTTGCTATTATTTTATTTCCATTGCGGTTAGTACCTGATCTGGAGATGTTATTGTTACACCAGCACGTGCTAAACGTTCGAAGTTACGCATAAACTCTAGTAAATTAAACTGTTTTGGTAGCTCAATCACACGCAGCTGCTCTTGTGGTAACTTATCAATTTCTTCAATAAACCATTCACGTACATCACTTGGAATTATGCGTTCTTTATGGCCACGTACTTTTAATTTTTCACGCATTTCAATTTCTAAAGCGATATATGCATGGAGATTAACACCCTGATCATACGCATATTTTCTAAATAACGTTTCTTCCTGGTATTTTAGATAATTACGGTGATAAGACTCTTCCGTCACTGGTACCGCAAACTTCTGCTTCAGTAGTGCATGCACATTCTTAAACATCTTCTTAATATTGTGAAGAGAGTACATAGAATAATGTAAACCGAAATTAAAGACAGCTTGTTCACGGTCACTATTTCTCTCTTTTGGTATATGTTGCGCAATAAGAGGATAGATACCTTCTTTCGCAGCTGCATCAAGAATTTGATATTGAGATGTTTGATGTAATAGTTTTTTCAATGTATATACAATTTTCGTTGGATATCCTTCTTTTCGATCAATCATGTCACGAAGTCCGCGAATTACACTGCGGATTTGACGATGACAAGTATGTTTTAATACATGAATGAATTTATTCATGTCTGCAGACAGTTCACCGATATTCATTTCTTGTAGAACTGCTTCGATAAATTTCGCTTTACGAGCATAGGTAGTTTTTGGTGTAAATGGATCCCTATGTTGTTCTTCTCCAGCTTCTTTCGAACATAAGAAGTCTGAATGGATAGACAGATATAATGTCGTATATCGTTTTGTATGCTTTACACCTTTTTGCATTTTGCAAATTTTGAACAGGGGATTCCCCGTACATGGTAATGCCGTTGTTAATTCGTCGATAACGGCACGGATTTGATGCGGATATTTTTTATGTAAGAAACGATACATCCCACCGAAGTGAGTTTTGTTGCCTCTTTCGTCCTGCTTGTCCAATGAACGCTTTAACGTTGTTTCTGTATGTTGTTGCATGGCGATGTCTAAGAATAGTTTCTTAGACGCTACAGATAACTTAAAGAAAGCCTTGGTAAATACAACAGGACTAATATATACGTATGGATTTGCTTTTTCTGATTCCTCATTCATAAAATGAGTCAGCTTGATTGTATATCGGCCATCTACTCCGTTTTCAATGGAGATAATGTTATGTAAGTTTAATTTCTTTAATGCAATATAGAATTGAGAGTGTTGGATATAAGCAAATTCTTCTTTGTATTGCTTGTAATCTTCCCACATCATATGTATTGTTACATTTGGAATGACACCATTAGTAAAGCATTTCTTATGTAGATATAAGAAAACTTCGAGATCAGCATTCGTAATGCCGTATAATTTATGTTTTCTTCCCGTTTTTTCTGCAAGTGCAGACAATGCGCGACGTGAAAAAGATGGTTTGGCTTTTTCGACAAAGCCTTCTTCGTCAGCAATACGTTCTTCGTATGTCATGTGCTGCAGAATATCTTCTAAATATGTATCTTTATAGCTGTAGTACTTCTCCTCAAATGTTTCCACAAACTTTTGCCAAGATTTTAGTGTTACTAAAACTGCGTTTGTTGTTTTCCCATTTAAGCTACGTTGATTACGTATCACAAATGATTTCCCCATCTTTTTCACCTCCGTTCTACAAATTCAGAAATATATGTCAAAATACTATAAAATATACCAATTTTGATTATAGCAAAATGAAAAATGCTGAAATGTGCTCCTTTAAGAAGAAAAATAGCAACTTGCAACAGCTTATGAAGCTAGTCGTATCAAGGGTTAAGAGAATTTCTTAATTTTTTTTTGTGTTAAGGATACCGCAAACGTGTTGCAAGTTTGATGATATGTATATGAATGAGCAGAAAAACACCTAAGCCCTTGATATATAAAGGATTAGAGTAGAAATGGCAGTGGATTTAGGGAAAGGATACCGCAAACATGTTGCAAGTTGGTGAGGATAATCATTTAAAATAAATTACAATGATTATCCTTGATGTAAAAGGATTTGTTGGTATTTATAGATTGGAAATAGGGGAAAGATACCGCAAACAGTGTTGCATCTTGGGTGAAAAATAAGGGAAAGAATACCGCAAACGTGTTGCAAGTTGAATGATACATAAAGAATTAAATAAAAAACCTTTAAAAGCTTGATATATATGGGGTTGGAGTGAAAAGTGGTAAGGAGTTAGGGAAAGGATACCGCAAACATGTTGCATTTTATGTATGTAACTTACTCAAAATATAAGAAAAGTGGCTTAAAAATTTTAAAATTACTAGGTTGAGAAATAAAATATACTGTTGCAAGTTGAATGAAATAGGTAAAGGATACCGCAAACGTGTTGCAAGTTGAATGAAATAGGTAAAAGAAAGAGCAACCATGTTGCAAGTTGAGGATTTAAGGAAAGTAAAGCGCAAAAGAAATGCAAGTAAAGAAGAAATAGGTAAGAGAAAGAGCAACGTGTTGCAAGTTGAGGATTTAAGGAAAGCAAAGCGCAAAAGAAATGCAAGTAAAGAAGAATAGGTAAAAGAAAGAGCAACGTGTTGCAAGTTAAGGATTTAAGGAAAGTAAAGCGCAAAAGGAATGCAAGTAAAGAAGAATAGGTAAAAGAAAGAGTAATCTGTTGCAAGTTAAGGATTTAAGGAAAGCAAAGCGCAAAAGGAATGCAAGTAAAGAAAAATAGGTAAAAGAAAGAGCAACGTGTTGCAAGTTGAGAATCTAAGGAAAGCAAAGCGCAAAAGGAATGCAAGTAAAGAAAAATAGGTAAAAGAAAGAGCAATCTGTTGCAAGTTAAGGGGTTAAGGAAAGAAAGACGCAAAATCTTGTAAATATCTGTTACAATAAATTAAATATAATAGTAGTAAGAAACCTTATAATGAAAACTACTTTGTTGTGATCCATGGTTTAGGGAGGAATATAAAGTGGATAACTTAATACAAATGTTTCGAGATGCATTACTAATCTCTGAGCCAATTTATAAAACGAATGAGCTAGTATGGGAGAAGTGGAATGCATACTTTAAAGATGTTGAAAACAACAATAATAAAGTATTAACCTCACCCCATGCTTCTTCATCATTTACTGCATTAGTGTCTTGGTTAGAAAAAAAGCAAGAATCCGGTATTACATTAGTACAAATTTATGCGAAAATTGATTCCTATAAGGAAGAAATATATAAAGAAATTGAAGGATTTATAGAAAAAGAATTTCAAAATGTAGCACCTTCAAGTTCAAAAATATTAGAAAATGATCAAAATATAGATAAGACAAACGTAGTAAACCATGAGGATTATTATGAGGTAAATAACTCTGCTGTTTATTATAAGCTAAGAGATGGGATTGCAAAAAATCAATTTGAAGAAGATGAGTTAAGTAAGGTTTTACAATATCCTATTGATACAAAATCTTCTAATGGTGTAGCACAGCTTTCTTCACACAAAGATGAAGATTTAAGACTTACAAATATAGAAGAAGCTGCTCGGTGGAATACCCTTGTCGATGATGTAATGAGTAATATGGATGATTTAACGGCAGATTGTTTAGATGCAATTACAATACAATGGATAAACGAAGCAAAATCTCCAGACGAATTCATTGATTTTTCTTATGAGCAAGTTTTAGAGATGTGTAACATTCCAAAAACAGTAGTTAAAAATAAAGAATACTATAGAGCGGAAGATAAAATTAAAATAGCAAAGAGAATTGCGGCTTTAGCAAGTATTTTTATCTATTTAAATGATGATAATGAAGTCGTAGTATTAAATGACCGTGAAGACGATGGGGAGCGACTAGAATTAAAGCGTGAGGTTGTTAAACGATTATTTGTATTAGATTCGGTTGTATTGTGGAGGCATAGTGTTACAAATGAATATATGGGCATTGAATCTTGTCGTATTAAACCAGGTAGCTTTTTAACCAATTATTTATACGGATCAAATAATACAACGGCATTATTGTCTAAAAAAGCACTTGAATACAATAGTTATAGACACAAATATCATAAAAGGTTAATTCGATACTTAACATGGCAGTGGAGAATTAGACAAATGTATTCATCATTGAAAAAGCCATATTCTATAGGAGGGGATAAGGGATTACTATCAGTAATGGATATCCCAAAAGATTGGAAGCCAAATCGTATTAGAGAACAATTAGAAAATGTTCTAATGGATTTAGAAAATGAAAAAGTAATCTCTCATTGGGAGTATAGTGATCCGCTTGATGAACAACAAATTGGAAAACGTAACTGGTTTAAAAATTATTATGCAAACTTAGGAATAACGATTTTACCACCTGAGGAAATGCTACAATCAATGGATAGGGTAATTGAAAAGAAAAGTATAGAAGAACCTCAAGAACAATTACCTGAAGTAACAGTTGTTAAAGAGGTAAAGAAGACTGTAGAATCAGTTGAACAAATAGAGAAGAAAATCCGTGACCAAATACTGAAGGTACACAATGAAAAAAAAGTAAGCATACGTGAAATAGCAGATGAAATTAGTATTTCTCCGTCTACATTATCTAGGTTTTGTAATTATAAAACGAAACGTTTATCTAAAAAGGCATTAGAAAAGCTAACGAAATGGTGTGAAAGACAAGAAATATTAGAGAAGATGTAACATGAGCTAAAAATCTCTATTAGAAAAAACACATACAATTTGTATGTGTTTTTTTCTAATAAAGAATAGTAACTACCTACTAAATATTAAAATTGTTATTAATATTGTTTTGTGAGAATGAATTCAATTAAGATATTAATTGAAAATATTAATTGGGAGGATGTTAGAGATGGAATTAAATAATTGGGATGGAATTAGTATTGAAAAAAGTACAAATGTTAACAAGGAAGAAATGGAGTTGTTATTACTAGCTGACCCTTCAATAGAAGTAGTTAATGGATACCTAAAAAAGGGAGAATGCTTTGTTTTAAAAAAAGATACGGTTACTGTAGGTATTATGATTTTAATTCCTACTTGCCCTGAAACAATTGAGATTATAAATATAGCAGTTTCCGAAAAAGAGCAAGGAAAAGGATATGGGAAATATTTACTTAAATTTGCTATAGACTATGCTAAAAAAGAAGAATATAAAACTATAGAAATAGGCACGGGAAATTCTAGTTTAATGCAATTAGGCCTTTATCAAAAATGTGGTTTTAGAATAACCAGTGTGGATAAGGATTTTTTCTTACGAAATTACAATGAAGAAATATATGAAAATGGTATTCAATGTATGGATATGATTAGGTTAACGCAAAATTTATAAAAATTATTTGTACATAAAAATCGCAACACCCATTAAATATGGAGAGTTGCGATTTTTTTTGTTGTAATGCGTTATTATGATTTGTGGGTAGCATTAGTGAGTATATGTATTTAAGAATTATTACAAAATCAACAAGTGTTAATATATTTATCTGTTATGTCAACAATTTGAATATATTTCAAATTGTTTTTTATAATTCAGATAGATCTTTTTCCATTAATTTTAATGAAAAGTAAAAAACATAAAATTTATCCATTTTAGTTATGGTTAAATGTTCATTTAAATATCCAACAAATGGAATTTGTTGGATGATTATGTGCGTGATTTTTTCTTTATTTAAGGATGAAAATTGTACTAAATGTAGATATAACAACTATTATGTTGTTTTAATGATATGAAAATATTTGATTTTTCAAAGAGAGAATTTTCGGAATAATAAATATTATTATATATTGAGAAAGTAAAAAAATAGAAAAATATCAATTGAATCCCAAAAAAATACGTGTGAATATTATAGATATAAATAACACCTTGATATTTCAGATGAGTTTTCTACAAATTTAGATGTTTATTGAATTAGGAGGATTGATAGTGCTAAAAATGTAGTTTGTTGCTAATTCAGTTTTTTATATGCATCCATGGGATTTTAGAACGCACAGTTATTATTTGCTAGTATGCATTTTAATATCAAATCTTTTGGGGAAGTGATAAGTAATGGTCACAGTATTAAATAATGAAACTAAAAGTTTATTAGTTGAAAAAATTGCAAATAAAAATGCGTGTATTGGATATGTAGGCCTAGGTTATGTTGGACTACCATCGGCTCTTAAATGTTTAGAAGTAGGTTATGCGGTAAGAGGTTTTGATAAAAATTCAGCAAAAATAAGAAAACTAGAACGTGGAATAAGTTATATCAGTGATATTCAAGATACTGAAATCCAAGATGCTTTACATACAAACAGATTTTTTGTTAGTACAGAAATGAATGATATAAACGAATGTGATGTTGTAGTTATATGTGTTCCTACACCATTAGAAAGAACTAGTAAACAACCAGATTTAACATATATTCATTCAGCAGTTGATGAAATAGTTAAATACATTAAAAAAGGTACATTAATTATCTTAGAAAGTACTACTTATCCAGGTACTACAAGAGAAGAAGTTTTATACAAATTAGAACAGAAAACTAATTTTAAAATTGGTGTAGATATATTTGTAGCATACTCTCCAGAGCGAATCGATCCTGCAAATCAATCGTTTTCAATTCAAGATATTATAAAAATCGTAGGTGGAGTTACATCTAATTGTACCGATTGTGCAGCAGCTTTCTATAGTAACTTAATTAAGGATATTCATAAGGTAAGCAGTCCAGAAGTAGCAGAGACAGCTAAGTTATTAGAAAATACGTATCGTTTTATAAATATCGCTTTTATTAATGAAATGACACAAATTTGTAATGAGTTAAACATAAATATCTGGGAAGTAATTGATGCCTCAGGAACTAAGCCATTTGGATTTCAAAAATTCTATCCTGGCCCTGGCGTAGGAGGACACTGTATTCCGATTGATCCTATTTATTTTAAGTGGATTGCAAATAATAAGGATTTAGCAACAAAAATGATTGATGTGGCAAGAGAAATTAATGAAAACATGCCTAAGTACGTTCTTAATAGAGCACTACAGTTACTAGATGATAAAGATGGTAAGGATATTCTTATGGTTGGTGTTGCATATAAAAAGAATGTTAATGATGCTAGGGAATCGCCAGCTTTGGATATTATGAATGATTTAATGATAGAAGACTATAACGTGGATTATTACGATCCGTTTATAGAGGAACTCATTGTGGGCGATAACACATTGAAAAAATCTATAGATTTAAACCTAAGTCAATTAGACAAATACACTTTAATTATTGTTCATACGGATCATGATTGCATTAATTTTAAATTGCTTAATGAGGTAAATTGTTTAATTTTAGACACAAGAAACATATTTAAAGATGAATCAGTATATAAAAAAAATATTATAAGTTTGTAGGTGATTACATGGTAGAGTTTATTCCTTTTTATCGACCGGAAATCAATGATGAAGATATAGAGAGGGTAGTTTCTGCCCTTAAATCTGGATGGCTTTCAAAGGGGCCAAAAGTGATAGAGTTTGAAGAGAATTTAAAAGAATATCTGAATACTGAACATGTAGTAAGTTGTAATTCAGGGACTGCCGCATTACATTTAGCATTACTGTCTCTGGGAGTTGGATTAGAAGACGAAGTAATAGTTCCAAGTTTTACTTTTTGTTCAAGTGTAAACGTTATTATGCATGTAGGTGCAAAACCTGTATTTGTAGACATAGATGAAGAGAATTTATGTCTTGATCTTCAAGATGTTAAAAGAAAAATTACTAAAAAAACGAAAGCAATTATTGCAGTTCACTTTGCTGGATATCCGGCTAAATTAAAAGAACTTCAAAAATTATGTAAAGAATATGGACTGTTTTTGATAGAGGATGCAGCGCATGCATTAGGAACAAAATATGATAATACTTTAATTGGTACACATGGAGATGTTATTTGTTTCAGTTTTTATGCCACAAAAAATATAACAACAGGTGAAGGTGGAGCGTTAGTCACTAAAAATGAATCGATTGCTGAAAAAGCTAGATTATATGGTTGGCATGGTATCACCAAAAATGCATGGAATCGTTATGGTGAAGAAGGAAGCTGGCGTTATGATGTTCTATTACCTGGGTTTAAATATAACATGATGGATCTACAAGCTAGCTTGGGTATTAGTCAATTAAAAAGAGCTGATGAAATGATTGAAAAACGTAAGAGAATAGCTGAAAGGTACCAAGAGGAATTAAAAGAGGTTCAAGAGTATATAACGTTACCTAATTATACTAACGATCCAAGTGTAAAACATGCATGGCATTTATTTGTTATAAAAATTAATTCTAATTCTCCTGTTAGTAGAAATCAGGTAATTCAAGAAATGAAAAAGAGAAATATTGGGCTTAGTGTTCACTTTATTCCTGTTCATATGCATCCGTATTATGAAGAGAGATTTAACGTATATTTACCTAAAACGGAAGAGATATTTAATCAAATTATTTCATTACCACTGTATAGCGCTCTTACAGACAATGAAGTTGAACATATTATAACGTCTTTAAAAAGTCTATATCAATTAAAAATAGGGAGGTAAATATTTATGAAAATTGGGGTTATTGGTGGCAGCGGATTTATTGGTAAGCATGTTACAAAGGAGTTACTAGCAAGGGGGTATGAAGTAGTTATATTTGATAAATTTAAACCGAGTATTGATGTTCCTTTTAAGGAAATTGATATTTTAGATATTGCAACATTAAGAGAAAATCTTATTAATGTCGATGGGGTAATCCATTTAGCTGCATTAGTGGGTGTTGATAATTGCCGTTTAAATGAAGAAGATGTAGTGAGGGTGAACTTTGAAGGTACGAAAAATATTGTACAGGTTTGTAACGAAAATGGCATAGAAAAATTATTGTTTTCTTCCAGTTCGGAGGTATATGGGGATGGAGTGAGTGTTCCGTTTAAAGAAAATGATATTAAAATCCCAAAATCAGCTTATGGAAAAGCTAAATTAATGTCCGAAGATTATTTGAAAGAATACGCTAGTAATAGTTTGAAAATTAGAGTGGTACGTTATTTTAATGTATACGGTTCACAACAAAATGATAACTTTGTAATTTCTAAGTTTTTAAAACAAGCTCATAGTGGTGAAGATATTACTATTTATGGAGATGGACAGCAAATTAGATGCTTTAGTTATATAAGTGATATTGTTAACGGAACTATACTAGCCTTTGAATATGAAGGAGAGAACTTTGCAGATTTTAATATTGGCAATAACAAACCTATATCTATGGAAGAACTAGCAATAAAAATTAATGAATTAATGGGCAATAAAAGTAAAATTAAATTTCTTGATTTAGGTGAAGAGGGAGTCCGAAATTCTAGCATTGAAATCTTTAGAAGAATCCCTTCAATAGAGAAAGCTAAATTATTTTTAAACTATCAACCAATTATTTCATTAGATAAAGGACTAGAGATAATAATAGGGGAGAAGTATGGAAACACAGTATCTATATCCTAAGAATCCAAAGAAAATTAAGTATCCCATATATTCTTCTCTTTGGAGTATATCTGATCATGTATTTTTTTTGAAAAGTGTATATAGACCTAATGATTCTAAACTTAAAAAAAGTCTTCAAGCTCTTTATCCGGATGCAGAAATTGTATTAACTAATAGCGGTACATCTGCATTAGTAGTTGGTTTAAAGTACCTAAAAGTGGCAAAGGGAGATGAAGTAATTCTATCAAACTTTAATTGTCCTAATGTGATAGAAGCAATATTAACAGTGGGAGCAAAACCTGTATTAATTGATTTAAACACTAATCATTCAATTTCTCTTAATAAAATAAAAAAACATTTGAATGCTAATACAAAGGCGATTATTCTTACGCACTTGTATGGATGTCATGACGATTTAGAAATTATTGACTGGGCTAGAGAAAATAATATTTATATCATCGATGATGCTGCACAAGCAATGTTTTCTTATCAAAATGGAAAGCCAGTTGGTAGTTTAGGCGACATTGGTATTTTAAGTTTTGGGGGAACGAAACCAATCCCAAGTATTGGGGGAGGAGCGTTACTTCTTAATCGTACAATAAGTGAATTATGTGACATGGATGAAGAAAAGAAGGAAGAAGTGATTTTAGATTATAAGAATCATTTAAAAACACAATTAGCTATAAAAATAAAAAAGAGTAGAGTACTGAGTTTATTTACTAATTATTGGAGGGAATTAGAGATTCTGCCCTCCTATAATAATAGTAAATTAGATTCTCTACCGGAGAAAACGGAAGTTATAAATCCAAAAAGAATGTCTATAGTACGTTCATTGTTAATTGATAAACACCTACAGAAAACAAAGAAGATTTTAGAAATAAATATATACAACGCTAGTCTGTGTTATACAATGCTACAGGAAATTGAAGAAAAGTATGGCGTTAAGATTATATTTTCAACTCAGAACGTTTATTTGAACTATTTTACCATTATATTCAAAGAACCATCTGATAGGTATGAGTGTTCTGTACATTTAGCGGAAAAAGGTATACAAACTTGTTGGAACTATTTACCCCTAAGTGAAATTCCTATTTTTTCGAAGTACGCAACCGAGTCAGAAAATATAGATTTTTTATGGCCAAGGGTATTATCAATACCTTTTAAATATCCTTTAGTAGACAAGGACCTTAAGTATATATGTAGTCAAATTCTAAAATATTTAGAGAATAAGAATTAAAAGGTGATTATATGGAAATCGAAATATGTACTGACGCCCAATACTGGGATGCTTGTATGGAAGAATATAATGGTTCTGTATTTCATAGTTTCGAATGGGGAAAGTTAATGGAATTATTACCTGGTGTTCAATTTTTCCCAGTACTAATAGAAACACGAGATACAGTAGTTTTATCTCCTATGTATGTACAAGATGGTAGGCTATTGGGAAGTTTAATTGGTTATGGAGGCCCAATAATAATTGGCCAAGATAAATTAGATTTTTCAGTTTATGAATCCATAATAAATAAGAAGTTTGAAAATAAAATTCAAAAGCTTTTATTACCTATAACAATAAATCCTTTTCAAAGTTATAGTAAGGAAAAGTGGGATTATAAAGAAACTTATATGTTAGATCTACCAAATAAGTTTGAGGATTTATGGACATCGTGTTCTGGGAAAGCTAGGACAAGTGTTAGGTATGCACGTAAACAGAATGTTGAAATTCGTCCTATAACTGTAGCGGAATTAGATGAGTTTTACCAATTATATCAAGAACATAATAACAGTATAGGAGCGAGTTATTCATTTAGTAGAGAGTTTTTTTATCATTTAGTTCTTAATTTACAAGAAAAAATCCTTTTTTTAGGGGCATTCTTAGAAGAAGAACTAATTAGTTCCAGCCTTTTTATAATGGATAAACAGGTTTTATATTACTGGATTAATATTAATAATACCAAAGGAAAAAATTCGCAATCTTCATATTTACTACTAAATGATGCGTTTGAATTAGCAATTCATAATAAATTAAAGTATGCGGATTTAGGATATTCACATAATAAAGGGATTGCTAGACCTAAGATATACTGGGGGGCAGCTTTGAAAAAATGTTTTTGTTTAAAAGAAAGGATTTAAACTATGATTATTAGTGGCCACCAACCAAGTTATTTACCTTGGTATGGTTTTTTTGAAAAAATTCATAAATCAGATGTGTTTGTATTTCATGATATAGCACAATTTGAAAAAAAAGGTTTTTTAAATAGGAATCGTATTAAGACTTCACAAGGAGCGTCTTGGCTAACGGTTCCAATACAAACGAAGAATTATAAAGAAATTCCATTTAATGAGTTAAAGATAGACAATACTCAAGATTGGGAACGGAAGCATTGGAAAACGATAAGAATTAATTATTCTAATGCACCTTATTTTAATGTATATAAGGATTATTTAGAGGGTTTTTATTCAGAAGATTGGATTAATTTAAATGATATGAATATGAATTTTATTCATTTTATTATCCGTGAATTAAACATTAATACGGAGCTATATTATGTATCAGATCTAGAAGGGATTACAGGTAAGAAAAGTGATTTTGTATTAGAATTGTGTCAGAAATTTAATGCCAGTACTTATTATTCTGGAAGTTTAGGGCAAGATTATTTAAACGAAAATGACTTTGAGAATGAGAATATAGAAATTATCTACCAAAGAATAAGAGATTATTCCTACAAGCAATTATTTGGAGAATTTATACCACATTTATCTATTTTAGATATTTTACTAAATTGTGGGCCAAAGGAAACAGAAAAATTAATTAAAGGAGTCTAAAATTCTATGAATGTACTTGTATTTGCCGCTCATCCGGATGATGAAATAATTGGTGTTGGTGGAACAATAGCGAAACACGTGAAACAAGGTGATGATGTACATGTTGTAATACTTGCAGAGGGAAAATCTTCTAGAGCTAAAGAATATAAAGAGCTGGATTTAGAGGTTAAGAACTTATCTTATAAAGAAACAGAGGGGGCATGTACTACACTTGGTGTAAAGAGTTTTGCAAGACTAGATTTCCCTGATAATCGTCTTGATACATTACCCTTACTTGATGTAGTGAAAGAGATTGAAAATCACATTGAAAAAGTAAATCCTACAATTATTTATACTCAATATGGTGGAGATATAAATATTGATCATACTGTTGTTTACAGAGCAGTAATGACAGCGACACGCCCTCTGCCAGATACTAATATCAAATGGGTATTTGCATATGAAACTTTATCTTCTACAGAGTGGAATTATAATGAAAAAGATAAGTTTCTTCCTAATTATTTTGTGAATATTGAAGATCATTTGGAGGAGAAATTAAGTGCGATGAGACATTATGAATCTGAGTTAAGGGAATTTCCTCATCCACGCTCTATAGAAGCAATGAGACATAACGCATTTGTATGGGGTGCCAAATCTGGATACCAAGCGGCTGAGGCATTTATGTTAGTAAGGGGGACATGGTAGGTGAAGAGAATATGTTAATACCACAGGTCCCGTTCTTTGGTTTAGATAGTAAACAGATTGATTTAAAATGGGTTGAAAAAGGCTATGGATTAGAAGCAAATATTTTTGATGGGAAATCTTTATTTGATAACTCATATACAAAAAGGTTTTCTGAGGTCCTTTCTTTTGTTCAAACCCTTAATCCATCCTTGTTAACGCTGCATTTTCCTACTGATAATGCAGACTATCTCAATGATGAATTTATTAAAAAGCAACTATATGAATTTATTGACCTTGCTATAAAGTATAATGCATCAGGTATAACAGTGCATGCTAATCAATTTATGAATGTCGCGGAATTTCAAAACTATAATCTTCTTGATAATAGAAAAAGGATTATAGAGTTCTTTAACATGCTAGACGAAGAAATAAAAGGAACTGATATATGGATTGGCGTTGAAAACCTACCCATTATTGGAAACTTGGGCGATGACTTTGATCCTATATTTATATATCCCGAAGATTTTACTGATTTGGTTAATTTGGAGTTATCTAACGTTGGAATAACATGGGATATATGTCATTGGTCTATAACCTATCTTACACGTTTAGGTATTTCTAAATTATTAAGGCAAGAGGAAATTGAATATAAGGATTTTCATAAGTATTTAAGCTTAATGGAACATATTAAACATTTTCATTTTAGTTCTTTTAAACATTTAACGATTCCTTATAGTGAGGTACGTTGCTTTGAGGGAGAGAATCCAGTTAATGGATCTATTGATGAGAGTATATTACATGAAACTTTATTAAAATTGAAGAAAAATACTTTGGATAAAAACATAGGTATTGTATTTGAGGTTCAGGAAACGGATTATACGAATAGAAAGAGGTCATGGGAGACTCTTAATTGGTTTCAAAAGAATATTGCTGGTATGCAAACAAAAATGAATTTTTTGGAGATATAAAAAGCACTATCGGTTTATTTATTTTTACATGCAATTTGAGTTAGAGATTATTTTAATGAACCTTTTCTTCTAAGTAAGTGTGTTAGGAGGGAAGGTTTTACTATTAATCTTTTTTAATTATAGGGAGGACAAATGAAGAAACTAATTCTGACAAAGAAGACTATTGTAACTTTTGGGGTTTTATTGCTTTTCCTTTTTAGTAATTTATCTGGAAAAGTAATACCAGTACATGCTATGACTAAGAACGACCAAAGTTCTCTCATGGCAGATAAAGTTCGTGCTAGTCGAGCTATTGAACATACACGTTTTCTGTCTGAGAAAATTGGTCCACGTCCAAGCGGGACTAAGGAAGAACATAAAGCAGCTATATACATTGGAGATACATTAAAAAAATTAGGGTATGAAGTTGAGTATCAGGCATTTCCTGTACCAGATCAATATATTGGGAGTATCTCTTTTAGTATGTATGGAGAAAAAGAATGGCAAGTTGGAGCAGCATCTAATGCATCTATACCTAAAGATCCTGTCGTGGGGAAGGTAGTTTCTATAGGAAAAGAGAATGATATTAAAAATTCACCTGAATCAATTCATGGGAAAATAGTATTATTGGAACAAGCTGATACGTATGAGAAATATAATGAACAAGTTGAGTATGCAGCAGAAAAGGGAGCAAAAGCTGTATTGTTATATAGTACGATTGGGGATAGGGGCAACTATGGAGAAGCCTTTAACCCAGTTTTAAAAAAGAAACAAGAAATACCTGTATTTGGGCTTGCTTATAATCAGGGAATAAGAATGAAAGATAAGATAGTGCATAATAAAAATATAGTTAGTTTAAAGGCAAAACACGAAATGAATTTGAGTTCATTAAATGTTATTGCGACAAAAAAGCCCAAATACAAGACAGATAATGAGGATGTAGCAATAATGAGTGCTCATTATGATAGTGTTATCGGAGCACCTGGAGCAAATGACAATGCTTCCGGCGTAGGACTTTTATTAGAGTTAGCATACAATTTTAAAGATATAGAGACTAATAAAGAAATTCAATTCATAGCCTTTGGAGCAGAAGAAAATGAATCTTTAGGTGCTTACCATTATGTTAATCAATTATCTACAACAGATAAGAAACATATTCTAGGGGTTTTTAATGCAGATATGATAGCGACAAGTTACAAACAGGCTAAGGACTTATATGCAATGACACTAGATGGTTCTCAAAATGAAGTAACAAATACTGCGGTAGCTACTAGTAAGGCATTAGGGAAATCGGTTGTATTAACTGGAAAGTTTGATTCTAGTGATCATGTGCCATTTTACGAAGCTGGAATTTCCTCGGCACTATTTATTTGGATGGATGTAGAGAGTTGGAATCCCCTAATTTATCATGTTGAAAAGGTATTCCATACACCTCAAGATACCGTTTTAGAAAATATTTCTCCTCAACGTATGCAGGAGGCACTAGAAATTATAGGGACAAGTTTGTATTACTTTATCAAAAGATAGGTTTTTCGGAGGTTTCAGCATAGCCGGCTAAATTTAGGTTTTAATAATAATATAGTAAAACTTTTGTTGGGATAAAAATATACTTTGAGCATAGGCGAGGTAACTATATGAGGAGTGCATGGAAAGAATTAAGGGGGATGGACCTTAATGTCTGGATCCGCTTTATTGGGGAAGCTTTAAATGGTATTGCAATGATGATGTTAATGCCATTTTTTGCATTATATTTGAAGGACAAAGTGGATTCTCTACTTGAGGTAGGTATAATTATAGCCTTATCTCCAATTGCAGCAAGTATTGGTTCATTAATTGGAGGGCATATAGCAGATACTTATGGTCGGAAACCAACTATGGTGCTCTCTATGGCGAGTAATGGGCTACTAATGCTTGTTTTTTTGTTTATTGATGGTTTTATAGCATATGCCATTTTATCTATTGGTTTAGGACTATGTAATTCTTTCTTTGAACCAGCGGCATCTGCAATGGTTACCGATGTAACAGAACCCGAAAAAAGAACTGAGGCATATGGATTACTTAGAATGGCTCATAATATAGGAGCTGCGATAGGCCCTATAATTGGTGCAGCAGTTGTGGTTGTATCAAAAGATGTCATATTTTTGATTACTTCTGGGACCATGCTGTTTTATACAATATTAATGTTATTGTTTCTAAAGGAAACAAAACCTAAAAATATCATAATACATGAGGAAACACATAAACAGTCAATAAGATTTACGTTAAGAGTTGTTATAAGAGATAGAATATTTCTATTTTATATAGTGACGGGAATCATTATATTTATGGGATTCTCACAATCGGAAGGTATGTTACCACTTCATTTTAGTAATGAGGATACAATGATTTTTGGAAATAGTAATCCATTTCCATATTTAATGACTTTAAATGGCTTATTGGTTGTATGTTTTCAATTTCCTATTTCAAAGTGGTTAACTCACAAATCAATTGGTAAATCAATGCTATATGGTGCCATTCTTTTTGGCGTTGGTCTTTTAGCAATAGGATGGTTACCGAAGTGGTTTCAGGTAATAGACGCAAATGATTTAGTTATTCTAGGCTCATTATTAATAGCCTATACAATTTATACAGTAGGAGAAATGATTATGTCACCTGTCCAAATGACATTTGTTGCTAATATAGCTCCAGAACATTTGAGGGGGACTTATATGGGAGCAGCTAATCTGCAATGGATTACAGGTAATGTATTTGGGCCTCTTCTAGGTGGTATATTACTGGATCAGCTTTTAGGGCATATGTTATTTACAATCTTAGGTGTAGGTTGTATTATTTCTGGATTTGTTTACTTACTTTTAGATAGACTTATTGAGAATAGAAGTAAAGAATTACCTATAAAACAAACATCTTAATTTTAATATTGTTAATGAGTTGAAAATTAAATTTTATGTTTTAAGAATTAAATAAAGTACACGTTTATTATTAGTAAACGTGTACTTTATTTATTAGTATTTAAATTAACTCATATATAAATTTTTTAGGTTACGACTTAAGTATATAAAAGTAATTTACTGCTTCTTTTAATCAATCATAACTAAACTTCTTGACCTATCAATATGATTAAGTAACATACGATACTCTTCTTCGTACATAGTTACACTTTGTAGAAGGGACTGGTTTTCTGCTTCTAAGTTTTTTATTTGGTTTTGTAAGTTTGTAAATTCATTTGTTTTTTTATAATTTTGTAGAAAGAGAATAATATCATCTAATGTCATAGATAAAGAATTTGTTTCTTTTTTTTGTTGAGAGAGAGAAATATTGTTTCCCACTTTTCGATTTTGTTTTGCTTGTTGTATTTCCTCTTGGTATTGTTTTCTCACGTATGAATTCCAACGAAATCCACAAGCCGCAGGTGTCCGATTTAGTAGTTTTGCTACTTCCTTGAATGCAGCTAACTGTGTTCCACCGTTACGAATATTCTGGAGTACTGTTGATGCGAGAAGTAAATCGTTATCGTTAGTCCAGGAATCTTGTCTTGAGATTACCACGTTTTGCCCCCTTTATATGTTTTATATTACATATATGCAATTACCTATAATGATAGAAGCCTAACTTCTATTGAAATATTTAAGACTAAGTGGATGTAATTAGACATTCTTTCTTTAAAATGCGAAATTGCATAAAAAA
The DNA here is from genome assembly GCF_038007725.1 of Bacillus sp. FSL W8-0640. NCBI lineage: Bacteria > Bacillati > Bacillota > Bacilli > Caryophanales > Bacillaceae > Bacillus > Bacillus sp. FSL W8-0640. Next base: position 226,681 of record NZ_JBBOXT010000002.1, on the reverse strand, counting down.
TTAGATTGACTATTCGTTATAGTTGTAACTATAATGGTTACAGTTGTGCAGCTAAATTAATAGGTTTGATGACATGAAGTAGTTGTATTAATGATGTATAAGCAATTATTGAAAAATGAACGGAGTTGGAAATATAAGAAGCTTATATAAAAAGAATTAAGGCCATATAAAGCATTTTATAATCATATATAAATTAAAAGAGGTGCACATTTTGAAAATTTTTAAGGGAATTATAGTTTCTTCAATTGCGTTAACAGCATTTAATGGGGTGGGTGGATTACTTCCAAGTGATAAATCAGAAGTTGCCTATGCAGCTAGTTACAATTATTCAAATAAGCAATTGAATTCTACTGTACATAAGCAAGCTACTAAACAATTAATTTTGAAATTTAAAAATGAAGTAAATTTACCATATCAGGATGGGGTGGAAAAATTCATTAAAGAAGAAAAACAAGACCCTGAATTAATTAAAATTTTAGCCGAATATCCAAATGTAACTATAAATCGACTTTTTAGTTCTTTAAATCCTAAAGAAATTAAAAATTTAGGTAGAGAAATAAACGACTCCGAACATATTTCTTCCAATTTGCTAAACTATTATATTGTAGAAAATCAAGGTGATATGGATGTACAAGCCTTACTTGCAAAGTTTGAGAAATCATCTCTTATTGAAACGGCATATCTACAGGAAGAAGAAACGCCACCTGAAGAGCGTTTACCAAATTTATCTGTTAATCCATATGATGAGCCTAGACTTACAAGACAAGGTTACCTTGAACCAGCACCATTAGGAATTAATGCACCTTATGCTTGGAGTATAAATGGTGGAGACGGAAAAGGAACAACTTTTGTAGACATGGAGTATGGTTGGTTATTAAGTCATGAAGATTTAGTGAACCAGAAGATAGAATTGATGTCTGGACAGAATAAGAGTGAACACCATGATCATGGTACCTCAGTATTGGGAATTGTTTCTGCAGAGGATAATAACATAGGTGGAATTGGGATTGCACCAAAGGCTAAGGTAAAGGTTGTATCCCAGATTAGGGATAACGGAAATTATAATACAGCTGATGCTATTTTAAGTGCCGTTAACAATATGCAAGCTGGAGATATTCTTTTACTAGAGGCACAAGCAACTTACGATGGATATGGAGATAAGAACTATTTTCCTGTGGAAGTAAAACCAGACATATTTGATGCAATTCGCATGGGAACAAATAAGGGAATTATTATTATTGAAGCAGGTGCAAACGGTGGAAATGACTTGGATCAATTTAGAGACCGTAATGGTAAACAAGTTTTAAATCGTAATAGTCCTGATTTTAAAGATTCAGGGGCAATTATGGTTGGGGCAGCTTCTGCAAGGGTTCCTCATAAACGTTCATATTTCTCTAATTACGGTAGTAGAGTGGATGTGTATGGATGGGGGAATGCAGTAGATACTACAGATGCTAAACCAAGTGAATTTATAACAAATCTATATACATCTAGTTTTGCTGGAACATCTAGTGCATCGCCTATTATTGCTGGTGCTGCTGCATCAATTCAAGGAATTGCAAAAAATAATAAGGGAAAAGTATATACACCAAGCCAGCTTAGGAATATTTTAAGCGACCCTAGTACTGGAACGAAATCTAACGATTCAATCTCTGATAAAATTGGTGTTTTACCTGACTTAAAAGCTATTTTATCTAAACTAGGTTTTTCACCAAACTTAGGTAATGATTCTTCCATTGTATTTCCTGAAGAGCAAGAAATAAATAAAGGAAATCAAGGTTCTACTATCACGTTCCCGAAAGAGGATTCCGATAATAGTGAAGGGAACTCTAATTTCATTTTCCCAGAATAATAAAAATACCTCCTATTTAGAATGATGTAAAATAGTTTACTCAATAAGAATAAAGGATATGGATTCAATAGAAATATGAATTCATATCCTTTTAATTTTAAGCTGTTTTTACTACCTTACAAAAACGTAATGTTAGCGTAATGGAAATGAATTTTGGCAGCCAATAGATTAGGATATAATTTTTGTGAGAAAAGATATGAGGTGAATAATATGAAACGAATAGTGCTTATGTGTAGCGTTTTTGTGATGTTTACTGTGGTGTTATCCGGGTGTAATTTAAATCGTCTTGGTACAGATACATATTATGTGCAAATTACCAAGGATGGTGAAAAATTAAAAGAGAAAAATGTAAATGGGGATACGACTTACGAATATAAATTACCTGGATTTGATAAGGATGGTAAGGAGAAAGAAATGGAGTTTACAGCGTTAAAAAATCTTCGTAAAGAAGCGTTTTTACGTATATATTACTCTGAGAAAAAAGGTGTGAAATCTTGGGAAGAAGTTAAAAAAGATGAACTCCCTACAAAGGTAAAAGAAAAAGTAAAGGTGGATTAATATATAATGCTTTGTTAGAGCAATATATCCTCAAACTATTAGAATGTATATTGTGAAATAGGCTAAAGTTCTTTAGAGTTGTTAAAGTAAGAGGCTGACAGTTATTGTCAGTCTTTTGCTTTTGCAGGAAGAAAATATAAAAGGTATTTAACAGGCAAGTGTTGGATTATTAACAATTATTTAAGATCCAAAGCTACAATATATCTACCCCTGAACTATAATAATTTTAGGTCAGAAATAAGCTTCTGATTTTGTGAGGAGTTAAGTACTAAAAAAGCTTAATTTTGTTTACATATTTATAGTCGTTTAAAGGATTTATGATTGGTTATGATATAATAAAATTCAAGTACAATAAGGGGGATTAATTAAATGATTTTTCAAAGCATGATAACAGCTATTATAGAAAAATTACAAGAGACGGTGAATCCCTATTGGATAATTGTGTTTGGATCAACGGCTGAGAACAGAGAACGAGAAGATAGTGATATTGATATAGCTTATGTAAGTGACACAACATTAGGGAACTATGAACGTTTTTTATTAGCACAGGAGTTAGCTAACATTGTTCATAGAGATGTTGATTTAGTTGATTTATCCGAAGCTTCTACAGTTTTTCAAGCTCAGATTATACATACAGGTAAGACAATATTTTGTTCGGATGAAAAACGTAAGGTTATTTTTGAAATGAAAACCTTAAAAATGTATTCAAAATTGAATGAAGAACGACAGGTAGTATTTGATGATATAAAGAAAAGAGGTTCTATATATGAAGAATGAGGTTATTTTAAATAAAATTTCTACAATAGAGCGTTGTATAAAAAGAATCCAAGATGTGTATGGAAATGACCCTGAAAATTTAGAGGACTTTACAAAACAAGATTCAATAATATTGAATATACAAAGAGCTTGTGAAGCGAGTATTGATTTAGCAATGCATATTGTTGCAGGGAAAAAATTAGGATTACCCCAATCTAGTCGAGAGGCCTTTGATTTATTGGTTACAGCAGGATTACTTAGCGCTGATCTAGCAAATAAGTTAAAGGCGATGGTTGGATTTCGTAATATTGCTGTTCATGATTATCAAAGTGTAAATTTAGATATTGTTCGTCAAATTATTGAAAAACATTTAACTGATTTCAAACTATTTACGAAGGAAGTAATGGGGATATTGGAATTTTAGGCGAAAGAACAGAATAATAAAGCTGAGAGAGAAAGTAATTCTATGACTAAAAAACCAGCTATTGAAACAATTACTTAATTTCGTAAGAAGAAACGCGGTCATAAGATGAGTTTGTTTTTGATTTTAGTGAATAAAAACAACATAAAATAATAGAGTTTCAAAAAAATAGCCCTCCACCAGACCTTTTTTGGTCAGATGGAGGGCTATTTTTTTCATGTTTTGATAAGTTGCGGTGAGATAAGCCTGCATTTGGACAGACTTCAGCCCCCGAAATCGAGCATATCGATAGCCATGTAGTTCTTTGGCGTCCGCAAAGCTTCGCTCTATAGTTGAACAGCGTACTTTGTAAAACTTTTTCCCTGTAACTGTTAGTTTGTTTTTTCTAGCGATATCCTTATATTTCTCCCATATATGATGAGTGATAACTTTTTGTTTCTTTGAAAAACATACCTCACGTAGCGGACAAACAGCGTAGTCTTCTGGGTTGGATTTATATTGATGATATCCTTTATGATCCGTTGTCGCATACTCTAAAATACATCCCATGGGACAAGCAAATGCATTTATTTAATTGGCTTTTTGACCCTTTACGCTCCTTGAGGAAGGAGTCTTCTTGGCTAAAATGATAAATTTGAAGCTATAAAAGCAACAGAATTATGTAATAAGTGAATCAAAAAAACAACCCAAAAAGCAGACATGGTAACCTGATATTTTTCATTCTTTTTTTTATATACCCAATAAGCATAGTTATATAAAAGACCAATTATCGTTGTACCAACTATATAAGTGATTCCGTATTGATGATTTAATCCAAATATAATTGAAGCTATTAAAATGATAAGGTAATCGCGATTTTTAATGTAAGGAATCCAACTTAATAGCCAAAATAAAAATACTTGAAAAACTACTGTTTCATATATAGGTGCCGCTAATACCCCTAATAAAACTTGAAGAATAAGAGTTGCTTCTGTTATTGGGTTTTTTTGTATTTCAGGTAAGAATAGATCTAATGGTATTACAAATAAAAATGATCCTAATAAAATAAGAAAAACAAAAGAAATGGTAGGCAAAGCAAACATAAATCTATTTATTTTTTTTAGCATCTATATTTCTCCTATAATCTTTTATTACATCTATATGAAAAGTAATAAATAATTGAGTCTCTTTTTGTTTGACATGTTTTCATCTACTATTGATAAAAACTGTTCTGTAATTGAATTCTTGGCTTATATGTAGATTTAGCGATAAAGTAGGGATATATTAACACTATATTGTTAATATCAAAATATTAAAGAGCTAAGTGAGATATTAAGATCACACCAATTTTATGATGAATATAATATCAAGCCCGTTAAGGAAATATGATGTATAGGACACGCTTGTACTGCTTATTTTACTATATGAATATTTAAGTGCATATAGTTTTGAAGGAGTATGTATTTTTGCATTTTTTAATACAAAAGTTTTTTATTAAAAATTTACTTTCTGCGCTACCTCATATGAATTTAAGACAATTGAAGAGTAAAGGCCAAAAGAGTCTAAGTTTTGATTGTACAGGTAAATATTATAATGTTATAGAAAAATAAGGAAAAAAGTTATAAAATAGGAAATTGAATTAAACTTTCAGATTTTATTGTTCTGCAAGATAAAAATAACTAAAGACCAGTCTCTTAAAAATTCTTATCTTTATTTAAAACTAACGATAGTATAAAAAATCCTCGCAGAAGGTGCTGCAACAAGTCTAATTTGAAAATCTTTAGGAGATAAATATGGAATTTTAAATATTCTTAGTCGTCTATTAAACATTATAGCAATTATTATAGGTAAACCCTTTAATATAATCGATTTAGAAGAAATCAGTACAAATAGAAAAGATGAAGTAGTAGAAGTATTACGTCTTCCTTTTAATAGATTTCCAGGAGCAGCTGGACATATAAAAGATGAAATTGTAAATGAAAAAAATTGGAACGTTTGGTTGAACGATTAGTATGCGATTTTAAAGTTTAAATTAATAACAGAAAGAGAAACTCTTAATATGCTACTACTTTGTTTTTGTATTGTTGAAAATAAGAAAGGTGAAATCAATGAAAAAATATTGGCATAAGCTATCGTTGCTTCAAAAAAATGTATTACTAACGGTATTAGTAATTCTGACCCTTGTTGGAAGTATGGGAGCGTTAAGTTTTAATATGTTTCAAAATAGTATGATGTCTATATTTGAGAGGCAGTCTTTTGAAACAGGTGATGCGGTATTAAATCAATTAGATCTAGAAATAGTAAAAGATGTAGCAAAAGACCCCACAGCTCAAAGAGTGAAGAAAGAAAAATTGACAGAGCAATTAGATAAATCTATAAAAGATATGAAAAGTGTTGGGCAAACATATGCTACAGGAGCCAAGCTAAATGATAAAGCTGAATTACAAATAGTAGCTTTGGATACACAATTAGCAAATACTGTTTCTGTAAAACCAGGTGAATACTATGAGCAGCCTACTTATTGGATGAAAACATATGATAAAGTAATACAAACAAAACAGGCACAAATGACAGAAGTGTATGAAGATGAATTAGGGTTCTGGGTAACAATTTTAGAGCCAGTTACAGATGAAAATAAAAATATAATTGCAATTGTTGCAGCCGATTTGGATGCTTCCATTATTCCTCTTACAAAGAAACAATTTATGATACAAGGTTTACTATTTATTATAATTTCATTAACAATCGCAATTACAATTCAAATATTTATCTCACGAAACTCTCTATCGCCTTTAAAGGATTTACAAGAAGGGTTACGTAAAGTTGGTGAAGGGGATTTAAGTATTAAATTGAATGAAAGATCTGATGATATAGGAATAACTAATATCTATTTTAATAATACTATTAAAAAGTTTAATAGTATTATAGATAAAGTAAGGCAGACTGCTGAGCAGGTTTCGACATTTTCACAGGAATTATCGGTAAGTACAAAAGAGAATAGCATAGCCTTTAAAGAAATTGCAAGTGCTATTACAGGATTAAATTTAGGAGCACATTCTCATGAATATGTAGTGCAAAAATGTTTAGGGATTGTTCAAGAAATGGAAAGTAAGATGAAAGAAATTAAAGGAGCTGCAAAACAAGTTGGCAATGCTTTGGAAGACATGGACCAGCATTCTGTAGAGGGAAAAGATTTGATTAAGCAAATCGTGAATCAAATGAAAAGAATCAAAGATACAGTTCAGGATGTATCTTCTAGTATTTATGCATTAGAAGTACGATCTAAGGAAATTCATGAAATTCTTACTGTAATTACAACCATTTCAAATCAAACAAATTCATTAGCTTTAAATGCTTCTACTGAATCCTCATGTGCTGGAGAGATGGGAGAAGAATTTTCAGGTGTTGCGGACGAGGTACGTATATTAGCGGGAAGAACCGAGGCATCTGCAAGGGATATAGCTAAATTAATTGGTGAAACCCAAGCTGAAGCAGAGAGAGCTGTAAGATCCATACAGAAGAGTTCAAAGGAAGTTGAATCAGGAATAACACTTGTTCAAAGTAGTGGTGCTTTCTTTGAAAAGATTTCAGAATCTGCACAATCTGTTACAAATCAAATTAAAGCGAATTCGAATCATTCAAGTGACATTCTAAAAGATAATCAAACAATTGTTCAGTTTGTAAATGAATTATCACACATTGCAAATACATATGTGAATAGCAGTAGTAATGTGGAGACAAGTATGAAAGAGCAAGAACTATATGTACAAGATATTGCAGAGTTAGCAAATTCTTTGAATTGGCTCTCGCAAGAGTTACAGGGGTTAATAGGGGAATTCAAAAGTAAGTAGGATAGAAGAAGGTGTAGGTATAGAGTATGACCTATACCTTTATTTATTCCCACATCAGAGATGAAAGCTTAGGTATATATGAAAAATAGCTAAACGAATAATTTTTTTGCATATTTTGTTGGAAATAGAGCATGATATTACCAAATTCAACGGAGGTGTTTAAAAAATGCAAATTCGAGAAAATAATAATTCAAACGAAATCTTAATAGCAGCGGCAGCAAGTGCAATTGAGCAAATGAAGTATGAAATTGCTCAGGAGTTTGGCGTTACACTTGGACCAGATTCAACATCACGAGCAAATGGTTCAGTAGGTGGAGAGATTACGAAACGTTTAGTTCGTATGGCGCAAGAGCAGTTATCTGGTCAATATAAAATTCACTAAAGTTAAAGGTATATCCCATTGAAGGGATATACCTTTTTAATTTGCTTTTAAAGAGAATCGTTACATTTTTTATTGTTGGTTAAGTTGAGAAACTGCAAATTTAGCTGTGAAATTCATTTTCTTCATGTAAGAAGAATTTACTCCTGCTTGAAATTGAACAGAAATATTACCGTCTTTTTGTGCTTTGAATACGCGACCATATGGTGAATTAGCATTGTATGTGCCAATTACTTGATTATCTGCATCAAAGACTGTATAAGAAATTGGGAACCCGGAATTTTGTACAAAGACTGTAAGTTCGTCCCCTTTACTAAGATTAAATGATTCTTTTTGAGAAACTTCATAGGAATTCATAGAGTAATATTTTGTAACTTCTTGAATTTCTAAATTCGTAGTTGCCGCACTCGCTTTTGGTGCCTCTACTCCTGGTAAATTCATACCTGATAGTACTGCAATTCCTAGTGCCCCTGCTAAAATAACTTTTTTCATAATGCTAGTTCCTCCTTTAATATATTTTGAGATTTGAAAAGGAAGTGAAAATACCACTTCTTGAAACCATTATAGTTACAATGAGAATGATTTTCAATATGGTTTGATATGTAATTCTGCATACATAAGGTGGCGCTATAAGATAATCTATCTGAGATTTAGAATATTCTTAGAAGAAGAGGAGGACAAATTTTTAAAACTATGAATGGAATTGTAGCTGTTTTTTTATATATGTTGGTTTTATAAGTGAATATTTCGTTGAGTTTATTTTTGTTCGTTTACTTTAAATGAAATATTTTAATGTTGATAAAGTTTTATGAATTGGGATTATTGAACAAAAATGAGATATTGTGTGTTATGCTAAAGGAGTAACAAAGCACACCATCCTGATAATATTGTGTATATTTACCCTATGTATGTCGTTTGTATTAGAAATAAGAAGTCTCTTAAAAAGAGACTTCTTATTTTTGTATGGAGGGGGTATTGCAGATGATTGATTATTATCATTTTTTTATTTACCATGTCAGGTATTGCCTTATTTTCTTATATACAACATGCTTGAAAACCAATGAAAAGAAACAAATGGATATTCTTTGTTGTAGTATTTTCATTTTTCTTTTTGAATTATTTATTTCTTAAATTCGCATAGGTAAATATAGGTGGGGATACGTTTTTAATTCTAAAATATAAGAAAAAGAAAGGTAAAATTCTTCCTTTCATGATTTAGTATATCTATGTGAATATTCAATAAGATTATTAAAATGTGTATTATTAGATGTGAAGCGAATTCATTATGTAATTTGTTAATGGAATTGACGCTGTGTATATTGTATCAAAATGCCCATAGGCATATGTTACTTCAATATATGAACAGAAGCCCCTGTAAAAGCAGAGGCTAGTAACATGTATAGATAACGAGTAAATCATTGTAAAATTGAAATGTTTAGTTTGAGATAATAATCAATACAATTTTATTGCTATTATTCTTGAATTATATAAAAATATTTTAACTTTCTTTTAAGCTTAAATAGAATTTGGCATAAAATTAGGATTTAGATTGATTGATCTATATAAAAACATAGCCATTTGTTCTCTAGTCACAGGAGCGTTAGGACTAAAATTCTTTCCACCAGTTCCACTAGCTATTCCGTTACTATAAAGGGCCTTTACATATTCATTTGCCCAATGCCCTTTCATATCATCAAATTCGTAGGGAGCTTTTACTTTCAAATCAAATGATTTTGTTAATACAGCTGCGATTTCAGCCCTTGTTGTTATATTTTTGGGATTGAATTTTTTTTCTGGATTCACACTAAATATCCCCATCTTTGTTAATGCTAAAATCTCTTTTTTAAACGGATTATCGTTTATATCAGTGAACGGATTGTTAGTTGTATCTTGTGGTTTTAGGTATCTATACAAAACAGCTGCTAATTGTTCTCTCGTAATATTATCAGTGGGACCAAAATAACCATTTCCATACCCGCTCATAAATTTCTTTTGAACCATATAAGTAATTTCGTTGTAAGCCCAATGATTTTTAGGAACATCAAGTAAAGAAAATGGTGTAACAGTAATATAACTACTAAAATATTTTGCGGATTTATCATAATTTACATACGCATCCGTTGGTGAATCACTCCATGTATCATGCACTACTATGTCACGATAGTTTTCATTTGTTTCAGGCAGGTATAGTTGCATATAACCAATTCCAGTCATTGTATGATTCCCATAATAAGGTTCCTCGAGCGTGTTTATTATTATCGGTCTATCTGAATCAATTTCTTTTATGTATTTTTCATAAGTAGGTTTCTCATCATACCCAATTACAGGATTATACCCGCGACTCTGAAAATACTGTTCAAGCCCTGGCTTCATTCTAGACTCGATAGTGCTACCTGCTGAATCTGTACCCATTGCGGCACCTAAATTATCAATTAATTGATTAGAAGTTTCATTACTTCGAAATAAATTATCATATCCATGTTGTCCCCAATAAGCTACTAAGTTTGCAATTGCTGTTGGAGAACAGCCATGATACCAGGTGTAATCAGGTACATTACTAATATTATGTTCTTTATAATCCGGTTCTTGTGAGTTTAATTCCATCTGGGGTGCATTATATGTGTGAGGTTGATGTTGTTTTTCTTTATCTTTATCTATTTGTATACTTTTGGCTTGATTTATACCTATGGCTTGGCTGGTGTGGATATTAATTACTTTGTCTTTCTCTTTTTTTAGATGGTGAAGTGGCCCAGTATATATAGCTTTTCCCTCGTCAATATTTTTGTAGGGATTAGAACCTTCTCTAGTAGATTCTAAGATAGGAGAACCATTGTTCTTACTATCCGCAATGATATATCCAAGATCTTCATTATTCTTTTGTACTTGAAATAAGTATCCAGTAATCTGTCCTTCTAAATCATATAGTGTTTTACTTTCGCTGAAATGGGTATCTTGCCACTTTGAGTTGGCTTGTTTACTTACTCCTTTAAGATATTTTTCAGCTTTACTTTGTGCTTCTTGTTTTGAAATAGTATGGATATCTGTTTTTGCGGCATACGTATTGCTAGGGTGGCTTAGAGATAGACCTATAAGAATTGCAGCCGCAGATGATAATAAACGCTTTATTTTCATTTAAATTCCTCCTGTGTATTTTTTCCATAAAGTAACAATGTTTATAACATAGCATAATTTTCTAAAAATTTACATATTTTATTTTGATGTTTGTAAAATTTTGGAGAATTTTTAGGATCTTAAAAGGTGGTGCATATATTATTAATTTAATAGGGAATCAAAAGGTTAAAAGTTAATCGTCTTGATATTGCTATGTGATAATTAAATCTAGATTAATTAATTTTTTTATTCTAGAAGTTATATGTTTGTTTAAAAATAGAGATAAAAAAATTGATGTGTACAAAATTTAAGACATTATATTTGTGATTCTTATTTTATTATTAGCCCTTGTAAACTTGTTGATTTAGTGAATATATGCATATAACTTATTTCTTACTATGTATCATGTTTGAATATAGAGGAATAAGAGATTTGAAGTTAAAGAAACCTTTTCTATTGATTACTAGTTAATTATTATTTGATTTTTTTTGAATGAATATGTAGTCTTAAATGATTATTTTTTCCAAAAAAAGTATTTACAATTTTTAGATCATGTGTTTATAATTTACAACGAATACACTGAATAATTTGTTTAGTGAAAAAATACAGAATAATCGGAGGGTATTATGAATAAAAAAATTGTAATTAGTTCATTATCGGCTGTCATGTTATTATCAGCTGCACCTATTTCTTCTTCAGCAGCAACTCAACCTAACAACTATCAAGATATACAAAAAAACATAATCCAAGAAAGTACAATAGGGAATGTGAATTTTAATGTGTTAGAAACAACAGAATTTAGAACTATTAAAGTTCAGGAAAACGGAAAGAATAGTATTGTTAAGTTTAATAAAATGACTAACGAATTAACTATCGATGATGAATTAGTCGAAGACTTGAATATGAATAATGTGTTACAAGGGCAATCGCGTACACTTAATGGATTGGACAAGGGTCCTCAGTATAATCGAGGAGGGCAGGAGTTTACATATATGGGCAAATTGTATGGTAGCACAAGACCATTAAGAGACTCTGTAGCAGTAACAGCTGCAGGTATTTCTGCTATAACTAAATGCCCAGTTGCTGCTTTAATACTTGCTATGGGAGGAGCAAAGGCAGGTTTACTTGATATTTATTACTATTACTATGAATTATATGAAGCAAATCCTTTAACTACAAATTGGTTACAGTTTACTGTTACACGTTTATATTCAGATGAAGCAATGAAGAAGCCGCTTGGAGGAGAAATGACAAGTTCTGTTTATAAAATAAATTTGCCAAATAGTTGATATAAACCTAGATTCTGTGTTTTTACTAGTATAAACACAGCTTTCATCTTTAATTATGGAGCTGTGTTTATTACTGTCTAAAATTAATTAATGATTTTCACGCTTAATAGCTTGCGATGATTCAAGAGTCTTTATCCAAATATCTTAAAGTTAATTTAAAATAACTAAGGGGATATCTATTTCTTTATAATAATCTTTTGGGCTATATATTAGGAGGGAAACTTATGAAAAAAACATTAAGTTCTATAATGGTAATGGGGATAGGGGTAAGTTTAGTTTTCACCAATCCTGCATCTGCAGAAGTTAATTTACCTAATTCAAATGGGAAATTTGAAATTGCGAAAACTCAAGATGGTAGAATTCAAGGGGTAAAATCTATAGAAAATTTAAAAGTTGAGCAAATAGATTATATTTTAAATGAGATGGGATTTTCACAAGGTGAGATTTCAAAAATGAATGGCCAGTTAAAAAAGGATATAGTAAAAGCGGGAGGGAAAAAGGCCTCTTTAGAATTTTCAGAAAAAAAGCATGAATATACAGATTTAAAAGGAACTAAATATGTTATTGACGATCATAATAAAGAATCAATAGAAAATATGGAGATAGAAGAAATAAATGAAATTTTAAAAAGAAATTTTAAAAAGAGTAGTGCTATTCAATATATGGACCCCCCTTCAGTGCTGACGGATCAAGGCCAAAATTTTAATCTATTTGCCATATATCAAGGAGAACAAGATTCTAATTACGTTTATCAAATATTTTCAAGTCAATTTTGGAATGAAATGCCCCGTATTCGAGGGAATGATACACTTGGAATTACATGGGGAGATAAAGGGAAAGCTTTAGATAATACAGATTCAGCTCGTCAATCTTGGTTTGCTGGTGATGAATTTGAGCAAACTTTAAAAGCGGATCGATCAAGTATATATGGAACTCAATGGAAAATACCAGAAATAAATAATTCTACTGCCCGAGGTGTTTACACTTCTCAAAAAATTTCCATTCCTACCAAATATAAAGATTCAAAAATTAATATTAGTGCTGGTTTCGTCCATGGTTGGGGACAACCTAATTATTCATTTAAATTTGGGCCGAATGCAACTATTGACTTAAGTAATGCAAATGGGCATCATAAGTGGAGTTTAAATTATAATATTAATGCAGGATCATAATAATTAATCTTTTTAAGAATGTTAATTATTACTGTTGTAGAGATTATTGGTCAAAATATTAGCCAATAATGAAATGATGGCAAACATAAAAATATGCTTTGGTTGAAAATATATACATATATAAATATATATATATATATATGATAATAGATTCCTAATGTAATCGTATTTTATCCTCTAAGTTTAATAACTTGGTGGATGCACGCTCTTTAATTTTGGACAACTTGTTTTTGCAAATCAAGTTGTCCCCTTTTTATCAAAATTACAATATAGAACATATGTGTTTCCTAATAAATAAATATTCTTTTTCCGCTATATTATTAAGATACTTAACTGGCCCTAGTTGTTTACCTTTATGTATATGTTTTTCTTCTTTCAATTCTTATATCACATGGTAGGTAGGAGTTATTATGCATTGTTATTAAAAATATCATTTGACTTTAATCTAATATAACCAAAAGAGGGGTAAAAATGAAAAAGTATCATTTTATGTATTCTGCTGTTGCGCTTTCAGTTGGATTATTTTTAAGTCAGCCAACTGACTCCCATGCGGCCGAAACAGCTACAAACACTATTTCAAAACAAGAAGCACAAAGTAAAGCTGAAAAATATCTTAAAGGAGTAAGTAAACAAGCCAACTCAAAGTGGCAAGATACCCATTTCAGCGAAAGTAAAACACTATATGATTTAGAAGGACAGATTACTGGATACTTATTTCAAGTACAAAAGAATAATGAAGATCTTGGATATATCATTGCGGATAGTAAGAACAATGGTTCTCCTATCTTAGAATCTACTAGAGAAGGTTCTAATCCCTACAAAAATATTGACGAGGGAAAAGCTATATATACTGGGCCACTTCACCATCTAAAAAAAGAGAAAGACAAAGTAATTAATATCCACACCAGCCAAGCCATAGGTATAAATCAAGCCAAAAGTATACAAATAGATAAAGATAAAGAAAAACAACATCAACCTCACACATATAATGCACCCCAGATGGAATTAAACTCACAAGAACCGGATTATAAAGAACATAATATTAGTAATGTACCTGATTACACCTGGTATCATGGCTGTTCTCCAACAGCAATTGCAAACTTAGTAGCTTATTGGGGACAACATGGATATGATAATTTATTTCGAAGTAATGAAACTTCTAATCAATTAATTGATAATTTAGGTGCCGCAATGGGTACAGATTCAGCAGGTAGCACTATCGAGTCTAGAATGAAGCCAGGGCTTGAACAGTATTTTCAGAGTCGCGGGTATAATCCTGTAATTGGGTATGATGAGAAACCTACTTATGAAAAATACATAAAAGAAATTGATTCAGATAGACCGATAATAATAAACACGCTCGAGGAACCTTATTATGGGAATCATACAATGACTGGAATTGGTTATATGCAACTATACCTGCCTGAAACAAATGAAAACTATCGTGACATAGTAGTGCATGATACATGGAGTGATTCACCAACGGATGCGTATGTAAATTATGATAAATCTGCAAAATATTTTAGTAGCTATATTACTGTTACACCATTTATTTTTAAAGAGAAAAAGTCAAATGTGCATTACAATTGGGGAGCTAGTGGTCCTTTTAAAAATCATACAGATGATTTTATGGCTATATTTGACCAATCTCAAAATTTAAATGCAGGGGATTATTTTGTGCAAACACTAGCAGATGATAGAGTTCGTGTAACCTTTGATGATAAAAAAATAATTGATCGTTGGTATGATTCCGGTGGACAAATTGACAGGGCATTGCTTACAAATATGACCAAGGGCCAACATTCTATTCAAACGGATTTTTATGAGAATGCGGGAAATGCAGTGATTTTCTCTGACATTGTACCGTTTGACCACTGGCTAGCCTATTATTATCCAAACAAAAATTTAGAAGGGACTCCTTCTGATGCCAAGGTAATTGCTCCAAAAGGAAGTGAAAAAGTTTTGTTTGAAGATAGTGGAATCGGGTCTCCCACTTCAAAAGTACCAAATGATAATTTTTCAGTTCGTTATACTACAATAAAAAGGTTACCGGCTGGAGAATATATAATACGTGGAAAAGCAGATGATGGCATGCGTGTATTTATTGATGGTAAACAGGTTATAGATCGTTGGTATGGGAGTGGAGGATATGTAGAGGATGCTCAAAAAGTTATAATTAATGACAATGCAGGAGCGGCTGTATTGGGAAAATCTACTGAAAAAGATATTCATCTGGTTGAAGTACAATATTTAGAAGAGGGTGGTCTAAGTAAAGTAGAATTCGGTATGGAACCATATAAAAATGCTATTTTATCTCCACAATGGACGGCGGAATATTACCCTAATAAAGACTTGAAAGGTAATGCTCTGGTTAAAGGCGGAAAGGGATCAATAGACCAAATTAATAATATTGATTTCAATTGGGGGAGCGCTTCTCCGTCTCCAATTATCCCAAGTGATAATTTTTCTGCACGTTTTACTAAAATAGATACATTTGAACAAGGAAACTATCATTTTCAAGCAAAAGCAGATGACGGAGTTCGTTTGTATATAGATGATAAGAGAATTTTAGATTCATGGGGTCCAAATGGAGGAGATATAAGAACTGTGACAGTTCCTATAACCGCAGGTCAACATAAAATAGTGTTGGAGTATTTAGAGGAAGCAGGGCAAGCTCTTTTACAATTTACCTACAAAAAACAATAAAAGTAAAAAAACAGCTCAATGTGGTGGAATTCCCCCAATTGTTAGGCACCGTCTAACGATTGGGGGACAGTTTTTTATGACTAAATTTACTTTAGAAGAAAAAATGAATGTAGTGATACATTAGCAATTTGACAGTAAGAGTGTAAAGGTTATTGGGAAATCATTGGGGCGAATCAAGAAGTAGACGCCCTTAAACTGAAGAAAAATGTCGTCTATCTATGACTAAGGACAATCAAAAATTAATCAACAAACAAATACGAATGGAAGAGTTAGTGAAACTATTACAAGTTGAATTAGCTACGATTTTTTTATTCAATATAATGCTCACGGTCTATTAAGAAATTCATATTGAATAAAATATTAAAAACCATCAATGTAAAATATAACATTATAGGTAAATAAATTTAATTATAAATGATTAGCTAGTATATATATGCTAAAAGTAAAACCTAGTATCAACTCAATGCTAGCCAATACTTTAGATTTATTTAACTTAAAGTCCCTTATGCCTCTAAATATAAA
This sequence comes from Bacillus sp. FSL W8-0640, assembly GCF_038007725.1. Taxonomy (NCBI): domain Bacteria; kingdom Bacillati; phylum Bacillota; class Bacilli; order Caryophanales; family Bacillaceae; genus Bacillus; species Bacillus sp. FSL W8-0640. The sequence goes on along the minus strand of NZ_JBBOXT010000002.1, from coordinate 210,085 downwards.
CATAGTCCCTAATAATAAATAGGTTATGTACAGATATTGGCTAATTCTAAAAGTTATAAGAGCGGATACTATAATTAAGGTAGTAAATATAATATCTGGTACCTGGAACTTTATGAATTTCTCCTCATTATTTTTTAACATTATATACCTCCTTAATATTAAAACGACTTAGTTACATATCTATTGCATTATTGTGGCATTTAAAAAAGTTTAATATTATTTTATATTAAATTTATAAACCTAATATAAAAACAGATATCGCATACTACATTCTAACATATATAGAAATAATTTTAAATTAATATTTGATAATTCTCAATATGGGGTATCTTGAAAATTATCAAATATTAATTTAATTTCATATAAAGGTAAATAGAGATGAAATATAGTTTTAGTGCAAAAAATTCAGGAGAATTGTAATAAACTTATTAATCTTGTGGATGCTGATACTATTAATATAAAAAGGAAAAAGTGTTTACATGAAAGCATTATAATTCTGATTTTATGTTGGTAATGGTACAGTCTTAGTTTTTATGATTTAGTGGAAAAGATTGTGAAAGGGGGCTTATCTATTGCTTTTACAACGATTATGCGTTGGGTTCATCAATACAGCCCTGAACTAGACAAACGAACCTAAAATTTTCTCAAAAGAACAAGTAAATTATAGAAGAAATTAATAAGAGAATATATGAAAGATTGGAAGAAACGTGAAGAAAGGATAGATAAGAGGATAGAGTTATAAGAGATGATAATTTTATGAAAATGGTCAGAGAGATTCAAGAGGCAAAACGAACTATAATATCAGTTCAGGAGGAGGTAGCTACAGAAAAAAGAAATCTAGAATGGATTTTTGGGAATGGATACATTTATCAACTGCTGTAATCTGAATTTTAAGGTGAATTATGACTATAAATAAGATGAAATCTGCTTTAGTTAGTTAGGAAAAAATAGTTATCAATTATTGGATGTATGAGAAGGAAAGAATTCTGGAAAATGTAAAAAGATAAAAAGGAGTTGAATAACAACTCCTTTTTATATAGGACAGCTTTATTATTTGAAATATTACCTACTGAAATACTTTTTCAATTGTAGGCATAACAGCTATTGGTGGTAGGGATTTAGTCCATGCAGCTGCATATACATTTAATTTCTCACCTAATGTGTAGTTTGCACCATCTGAAACAGGGACCCTTAAAATCTTATTTTGAGAAACTAGATCCCACCAATCATGTTGATAAGCAAGAGCTTCATCTTTTGTAGGCGTAGCTGCAACTACTAAATAATTGTTCTCTACTGAAATGACATATCCAGTAAAAGGTTCTTGTTCTTGGTTCTGAATAGAATGAACAGGAATATTGTTGGCGGAAATCTTGTTAGAATCTGCAAAGGCCGGTGTTAATCCGAATGTAAATCCACATCCTAGTGTTAAAGCTGTTACCGTTGTTACGAATGTTTGTTTTTTGTTAAACATGATATATCCCCCTTATATTTTATCCTTACACTATCCATTTTCAATTTACATACATATAAAGCCTTTTAATATTAAGATACTTAACAATTCTGTCACAATTATTCCATAAATGTTAATATTATCTATTAATGGAATTGGGTTTATGTTATAATTCACTAGGTGAACTATTATTGTTCATTTCATCTCTTGATGAATGTATGCCCTTCCTTAAGTGTAAAGATGTTCGATTTTATTGGTGAAGAGAGGATATATCCCTCTTCTTTTTTTATTAATATAGGACTTTAGGGAATGAACAGAAAAAGAACCCTATGGGGTTCTTTTTCTAGGCATATTAACAGTAAGGAGAGTAATGAAATGCTATTTTCAAATCTTTACAAGGAGAAAAATTTGAAAAAGCTTATCATGTTATTATTTTTACATACATGTACTATAAAGTTAATTGATAATATGTAGATTCACTATTATTAATATTCAATTAAGATAGTTAGCACTGTGTTAATAGTGTTAACTATCTTAATTGGTGTGGAATGTGATAGAAAGTATAGGTTTACCGCAAATTTATGCTTTCAGGATTTGAAGAGTATTCTTAATATGAATTTTAAAGAAAATACAAAATTTTACTAGACGTGAGAAAAAAGGAACTGAAAATATCCTTTAAAATAAGATATATTTGGGTCAAAAAATTAGAGGGCACCAATTCATTAAAGTAGTAAAAACGTTTTAATGAATTGGTGTCCTTTTTGTTTTAAAAAGAGAATATATTTTCTCAACAGGACAAATGGTAATTAGCTATAAGTATTAATTATAAGGATAACAGGAAAATAGAAATTAATAATAAAGGGGAATGCGAAATGATAACATTAATATCTGAAAGAAATCTAGCTGAAATCCAAGAAGACGATGTAGATGTATTAAAAGTAATGGCACATCCTGTTCGATTACAAATTGTAAATGAATTAATGCAACATAAAGTCTGCAATGTTACACAGTTAACGGAGATATTGAGACTCCCACAATCCACTGTTTCACAACATTTATCAAAATTGAGGGGAACCGTACTCCGCTCAGAAAGAAGAGGGATAGAGATGCATTATTTTATAGATAATGCTAAGGCCCGTCAGATTGTTGAAATTTTAGGTTTTTAGGTTAATAATACGTAAAAGGTTTCCTGTTACAAAGCAGGAAATCTTTTTTATATGTATAACTAATTGTGTGATAATATCATACCGTAGAAACTACCTAACAATAATTAAATTTAACACCTTGTTTTATCTTGCCACACATAATTTAACACGATGTATAGGTATAAACTTATAAATAAGGGATTTAAACGGAAATTAGATATAGCAATGGATAATGGTAAGTGCATTAAAGAAATTATAGAATTAATGATATAAAAAATAATCAATAGTTGTTGTAAAGGCATATATTTATGAGAATTTGGCAGTAATGAAATGAACTTTATAGTTACTTTAACTTGGATGAAAGGAGATTTAATAATTGTTTAATAGAATTCGCTACCTAGTTAATACGGAGTTCCTCGGCTTGAAGGGGGAGAATGTAAAAAATAGTGAATAGCCTTATTTTGATTAATCCTTTTCAAACCAAAAATAGTAACGTGAATAGTCCGAAACAGGGGTGTTTCGGACTAAGGGCTCAAGATTTTATAAAAAATAATAGGTTGAATTTTCTGAATTTACAAAAGGGAATATATTACGTTAATCAATAGATACTCCACCAGAGACAATCGTTTTTGTTGGTGCTGGCGTATCTCCACCATTAAAAGAAGAGTGTTGTGATACATTTAAACTAATCATGCTACATGTTAATGCACTTACTACTACCATACTTAATACAATTTTCTTAATCTTTTTCATTATTTTAACGCTCCTTTTCTCAAATGTTTCTTATCAGCATTAATACTAATGTAGGAGATTTAAATAGAGACGAAACAAGATATTCTTATTTATGTATGGGACGCTTATTGTGGATGGTGCTATGGTTTTTCAGAAGGATTTAAAATCGTATATCTAAAAAATATAAACATATATATTTTAAGAGAACTAAGTTTGAAAGTATAACGATAAATGTGCTAGGTTTACTGACACATTTATAATCAAAAAAACAAACTATTCAAGACCAATGCTATTAGATACTACAATTCTACTGGTCACGTTAATTATTTCTCACTTGTAATAGGGGGGATTGTAGTGTTTTGAAATGTATCTGTTTTTGTTTCACTATATGAACGATTATAGCAACGGACTCCTTACTGAAATAATGAAAAATCATCATTTGTTTATTCTGATTTCTGGAAAAGTTTTAATAGATTCATGCTGAACAAACATACTTTTTAGAAAGAGGAGAGATTATTGATGGATAGTCAGTTACTATATCAACAGCAAAAAAGAGAAAAGGCACTCGTGATTGGAGCTGGTGTTGCAGGCTTGCTTACTGCACGCGTGCTTTCCAGTTATTTTGAGACAGTGATAGTTGTTGAAAAAGATGAATTACCTCAAAAACCATCTGAACGTCCAGGTACACCACAAGACTTTCATCCTCATCGTGTATTACCACGCGGAGAAATAATTATGAACCGTTTCTTTCCTGGATATGTTGATGATTTATTAAATCTAGGGGCCCATAATGTCAAGAATGATAAAATGATCCGATTTTCTCCTTATGGGGCACTTGAACTAGTTATAGAACGAAAAGGTGCAGCGAGCAGTCGAGCATTGTTAGAATGGACAATCCGCCAACGTGTACAAGAAATTTCTAATGTACATTTTCATTCAAAGCAAGTGGTGACAGGTCTTCTAACTTCGTCTGATCACAAGCTTGTTATTGGAGTCAATATTCAAGAACGAGACGAATTAAAAACAAAGCGAACTGTGTTAACCGATTTGGTAGTTGATACATGTGGTCGTCAATCTAAACTTAATAAATGGCTTACATCTATGGGATATGATGTTCCAGAACCAGAACGTTTAAAGGTGAATTTTGGATATAGCACGAGATATTATAAAGTGCCTTCACATATCAAAGAGAAATTGAGTGCAATTTCTGAAGGAGATCCAGCTAAAAACGTTGGAGCTGTAGGGTTATTATATATTGAAGATAACATAGCTCAAGCGCTACTATTTGTTGCTGGAGGTACGCACTATCCACCAACCAATTCAAAAGAATATGAAAAAGAACTGGACTCATTAGTTACCCCTATGATGAGGGAGTTAATTAAAGAGTTAGAACCAATTAGTGTCCCAAGAGGATTTAGAGCGCATGAGTCAACTCGTCAACATTTTGAACAAATGGAAAATTGGCCATCTGGATTATTAGTGTTAGGTGATGCTTTTTGTAACTTTGACCCTATTTATGGGCAGGGGATGACCGTAGCAGCCATTGAAGCTGAAATGTTAGATACTTGTTTAAAAGAACATTCTACTCATAAACCTGGATTCGAACGCAAAGTGCTGCAACGTATGCAACAAGCTATTGAGCCGGCATGGTGGCTGAGTTCAATTGCGGATTTACGTTGGAAAGGTGTTGAACATGTAGGAGCCGTTCCACTAAAAGGTGTGAAATTTGCACAAAAATATTTTGATTTATATCTTAAACAAGCTTTAAAGCAAGCAAATGAGGATAATTCATCCATGCTCCAAAAATATATAATGATGAATGGGCTAGTTCATTCGCCTCATGAAATCATTAATTCAGATATATTAAGCATGTTAATCACTGGGGATGAGACTTCGGAGGGAAATGAACTTTTGAACGAACTTGGAGAAGTAGGTAAGAAATCACTGCAAGAAAGAATACATGAATTAATCCCTTCCTTTACATTAGCTTTTGACAATAGTATTCCAAATCTGTTCTCTTCCATTTCAATCTCTAATGCCAAATGAGGAAAAGGTAGTACAAATCGATGACTATTTGTACAAAATATACTCTAAATTTGTATATTTTACACACTGTATCAAAGAAGAAACATATCCTCTTTTTTTCTGCAGGTATATGTTTCTTTTTTTTAGACAACTTTGTGCGTATTCTCACGTGATTTTACTTATACTGGCTGATGTAATTAAATAGCTTAAATATAAAAATCACCAAATGTTTTTTGGTCCAGATTAATTAATCACTATGGATAATTTATAATTGGCATGCAGGTTTAGTTTGGTTAAAAATTGATCTAGTACTTCATTAGAAGAAAACTTACATTCAAGAAGATAACAACCTTCACCACTAATTTTAAAGTTATTTATAATATATTCATGTTGTGTTTTTATAAAAGATAAAAAGGGCTGATGTTGAACGTCTTTTGTATATATATTTATAAATGTATGTACAGGGTAGCCTGATTTTAGTTTGTTTAATTTAATCGTATAACCTTCTATGACACCGTTCTCTTCTAACTTTATTACTCTAGATGAAGTTGCTTGCCCCGTCAAATGAACTTTTTTTCCTAATTCTTTCATCGACATACGACCATTCTTCGATAATTCTCTTAATATTTTTTTATCTGTATCGTCTAACATCGTTTCAAATCCTTTCATATTTCAAGTCAAACCATCTAAATACTTGATTTTGACCATGTAAAATTATTTACTTCTTATTTTATACTATTAGTAAATCTTGCAAAAGGAGGATTACTTCATGGATATCAGGCTCATACGAAATGCAACGCTAGTTTTACATTATGGTGATAAGAAGTTTCTAATCGATCCTTTTTTAGCTGAAAAAGGATTGATTCCACCGTTTCCTAATACACCAAATCAACATATGCTAAACCCTTTGGTTAGCTTACCAACTTCTATAGAAGAAATCATTCAGGTTGATGCTGTTATCATTACACACTTACATCCTGATCATTTTGACCAGATTGCAAAAGAGGTTTTACCTAAAGATATACAAATCTATGCACAAAATGAAAAAGACGTGGAAGCAATTAAAAAAGAAGGTTTTCAGAACGTTGAAGCATTAACTAATGCTATTAATATGGGGAGCATTACCCTAACTAAAACCGATGGAAAACACGGTACGGGAGACATAGGACATCTTATGGGGGAAGTTTCAGGTGTTGTCTTTAAACACCCAAATGAAAAAACACTCTATATAGCAGGAGATACAATATGGTGTACCGATGTTCAAAAGGTGCTTAAAACGCATAATCCGGAAGTAATTGTTGTAAATGGAGGAGGGGCACAATTTCTTCAAGGAAATCCTGTAATTATGACTAAAGAAGATATTTATCAAACATACATGGAAGCTCAAAATTCAACTATTATTGTTGTTCATATGGAAGCTGTCAACCATTGCTTACTGACTAGAAAAGAATTAAAAAATTTCATCAATGAAAAAGGACTTTCCGACAATATTTTAGTACCATCTGATGGTGAAATATCTCACTTTCTAATATAAATACTTATGCGCTTTTTGATTATAAGCGTTGGTTTTCACGGTAGAGGCCCACCAGACATGCCTATTAAGTTAAGAAATTATAACACTCCCAGAACGATAATTTTTTGAGTGTTGGTCGTATTTATTGTTTTGGGATAAATCCGTTCTGGTTAGCTTGATAGTCATGGAGTACAGCTAGCAATCTAGGTTTAAAATAACATTATGCTGTTTATAAAAAAGCTGTAGAAATATTGTGTCAAACCATACCACTATTTAAAGAGAATGTATATATGGCGGACCTTTTAAAATAGATGTAATTACGTGAAAATTATAGTAAGAAGGGCAAGGGAATGTTTAATGATTTTAAGTTTGTAGCAAATCATTCGATTTATGCCCAATTTCATAATTATTTGAAAAAATGATTGTGAAATGCCAACTATTGGAGCATCTATTGAAAAGGGGAATAGTTTATGAAATTAGTAAATGATAGAGCCATGTTACGATTAATGCATCTAAATGATATCGAAAGCTTATTTAACATTGTGGAAGGAAATAAAGAAATATGGACGTATTTAATAGCTAAAATGGATAGCTATCAAGATATGGAGCAGTATGTTGAAGTAGCAATAAAAGGTTTTGAAGGGGAAACGGATTTACCATTTGTTGTTGTAGATCAGAAAACGAATGAAATTGTAGGCAGTACACGTTTGTACAGTATTTCAAATGATAACAAAACGGTTGAACTTGGGCAAACGTGGTATCATCCAAGTGTACATCGTACAAGTATAAATACTGAGTGTAAGTATATGTTATTGCAATATGCTTTTGAAGAGTTACACATGCTACGTGTGCAAATAAAAACGGATTTACGGAATGAAAAAGCTCAGCGCGCAATTGAAAGGCTTGGTGCTGTAAAAGAAGGTGTATTGCGAAACGAAAGACAATTGCCAAATGGTTATGTACGGGATGCAGTTGTATATAGTATTATTGCAAGCGAATGGCCGGTTATAAAAGAACAACTTTTACAAAAACTAGCTGTATATAAATAAAGAGAATATATAATGCTTCTATATTTTCGAAAAATAAAAAGGGAAAGAAAGCTCACTGGTTTCGAACTTAAAATGTTCATCATAACACAAGTTGATTACATTCTTTTTGGGATCTATTTTATATAGAATTTGCAAGATGTGTCCTTAGAATAAAACAAAAAGGATATTGAAAAGATCTTGATATTCATATCAAGATCTTTTCAATATGTAAAATTATTTCACTGCCTCTTTTAATTCTTTTCCAGCTTTAAAAGCAGGTGCTTTTGAAGCTGCGATTTGCATTTCTTCACCTGTTTGTGGGTTACGTCCTGTACGTGCAGATCTTTCACGTACTTCAAATGTACCAAAACCAAGAATCTGTACTTTCTCTCCATTTGCTAACGCATTTGTTATTGTATCTAATAACGCTTGTGTTGCTGTTGCAGCATCTTTTTGTGTAAGTTCAGCTTTTTCTGCTACTACTTTTGTTAATTCTGTTTTATTCATTTTCTGCACCTCTTCATATGTAATTAGGTGACTATTATAACGTGTGTGTATTCATGACGCAATTATACTGTACTTAGAAAAAGCCATAGCAAGAGCTAGAGGACAATGTTTGTGTAAAAGGAATAAGAAGGATATTAATCATCGCTTTAAACTCTGTTCATATTTCTTTACATCTTCCATGGTTTTAAATATTAACACATCAAAAATTCCTTTTTCATCCCCACATACGACAACAAAACCATCTGTTGCTTCCAGAACTCTACCGACGCCACCATCTGTAAGTGAAATATTGGTGAGATGTTTTACGCTCAGTTTTTCTTCTTTTTGAATGTAAGTAGTTATGGGTGTTCCTACAGGAAATGCGTCTGTGATCTCTTTTGTTGTATATGTGCCATCATCTATTGATTGAGTTTTAGCTGTAATAGAATCAGTTTGAGTGGCACATCCTGTTGAACATATTAAAAGAATTCCAGTAATAATACTTACACAAGCTGTTTTTACCATTCACAAAATCCTCCTATAACTGTTCGTATTTTCAACCCATTTAGGGTAACAAATTATATATACGAAGTTTGTTGATTTATATGAGTCGTAAATGAACAAAGATACAGGTATTTTGGCAGAATGTGTTTCAAACAAAAAAAGACACCTAAAGGTGCCTTCCTGCGACTGGAACCATCGTAATATGGTATTGAGTGCCAATCTGATTATTTTTACCACATTAAGTAATGTTGGTTGTTGAGAAATATAATTCAAATCTATAGTTTGTTTATTTTTGCTTCGTTAGATTTTTTGTAGTGAATTCTTCAATCTGTTCAGATTTAATTTTAATTTCAGGGGTTATTGCTATCTTGCTACCTGGGGGCACACAATAACAGTATTTGTTGTACCAGAACAAAAAAAGTGATTAAATGTAAAAAAAGTTAAAATTCGAAACGTATGTTATTATTATATTAAGAATTATAAATTAAAGGTGGCATCTGGAAGGGAATAGTTAAAAATGAAAACAATAAAGGGGAAGTTATCTTTTAGCATTGATATTATAGGTTGTATCCTTTGCATTATAATGCTTATTATAAGTCTTGGTAATTTTAGAACATGGGTGCGCCCTTTTTTATTTCTTGTCTGCGGACTAATTTTCTTCATTAATATAGTAAATACCCGTAAGGGAAAAGGGCGTAATTCAAATTAAAATAAAATTGTATCCGTATAACCCAAAAACGCTATTCTTTTTGTAGAAATATACAGAGAGGATGGCATTTTTTATGAATTTTTTGTTCCAAGATAAACTTCAATGATTTGCTGAGGTTATATCAATATTTTCCTCCTTCACTTTTAGAACAGCTTGCTAGAGGGGGAGATTCTGTTTAAAGAAAGGGAGATTTTGCGATGTTACCTGATTATATAAAGATAGCTTATGAGATAGCCCAAAAAGCCCATGCTGGACAAGTAGATAAAGCAGGTATGGATTATATCAAACACCCTGAGGCAGTTGCTAGCTTTGTAAATACGAACGAAGAGAAGGCTACTGCTTATTTGCATGATGTTCTGGAAGATACTGAGATAACTGCTAATGATCTGTTAAATGCTGGTATACCTCATAACGTAGTTAAGGCAGTGCAGGTGCTGACAAAAGAGAAATACACGCCTTATTTTGAGTATCTGAGCAGAGTGAAAGAAAATTCTCTTGCCCGTACAGTTAAACTTGCAGACTTAAAACATAATTCTGATCGCTCAAGACTTGCTAGGATAACAGAGAGAGACCTAAAACGATTGGAGAAGTACCGCAAAGCGATTAAGTTTTTAGGGGAATAAAAGAAACAGCAACTTCTTTAGTTGCAATTTCCTAGAATATTAGTTGTTTGAAGAGACAACTTCTTACGAATATTCAATGTTCCTCATATGGTATTTTTAATAAAATGTAAAAAATAGTACACAATATGTTAAAGATTATATGCAAAATGTTAAAAATAGGATAAAATGTTTATGGGAGGTGGAGGTAGTTGTTAAACAACCGGATAGTTGTTTGTCGTGCCGAAAAAGGTTGGACACAGCAAGATTTAGGAGAGAGAGTAGGTGCTAGTAGACAGACTATCGCTTCTATGGAAAGGAATAAATATAATCCCTCTTTAATTCTTGCATTTAAAATAGCCCAAGCTTTTGGAAAACCATTAGAGGAAGTTTTTGAATTTAAGGAGGAATAAAAAAATGGAATTTATAAAGTATGCTGTAATTATTATTATAGTTTTATCATGCTTAAGTGAATTATATATGTTTAAATTTCAAAAAAGCCCAGAGGCAAGAGATGAGAGAGGTTTAGAAATTCAGTATAAAACTACTAATTTTTTATATAATACTCTTTATCTGGGAATAGTTATATTATTTCTCCTTAACATACTTCAATATATTACAGCAGGACAATTTGTGAATATCCTCCTATATTTCTTTATTTCTTTAGGGATAATAAAAGTTGCTTATTTATATTGGAGAAGGAGCTATTAAATATAAAAAGAAATACTAAAAATAAGGTTCATATTATTAATATACTTGTTCCTAAATTAATAATAGATTATTTTCTGCGGAGGTATTAATACTTAATATTAAGAGAAATTAGCCGCAGCTTACTAAATATAATTATAGATACACCTATGTACTTATAGAATAAATGCAGAGCCTTTATAAGCATGGAAAAATTGCAGTTTCAATTGAAACTGCAATTTTTAATTCATCCTTGCCATTATAGGGGAGGGGATTTGAAGTGTGCTAAGATAAAGTCATTTTAGTAAATTTGCTTCATTTTAAAGTAAGTTTGAATGAAGGAGACAATTTGCTAAATACACTATGTTGTTCATTTCCTTCTTGGTTCATACCTGCTTGATAAGAAGAAAATCCTTTATACATTTTTCTTTTCCATTGCCATAAGCCATTAGTTTGATCGAATTCACCATAGTAATGATTGTAATCGAGTTTGTTTCCAGTGTTTTTATTAAAATTATTGCTAATAAAAATACGGCTATTACTTGCATAGATTTGGTTATTGGTAATTACATTGTTTCGGGTATCGTAATTTAATTCGATTTGGCCACTCTCTTGATCTTTTGTATCATTTTTATAAATTACATTGTTCGTAATTGTGTTATTTTCAGCATATCCTTGCTGACTGTCATACCCACCAATTGCAATACCACTCATAATATTATTTGATATTGTATTGTCTCTAACAGTAATTTGGCTTGCGCTTTTTCCAGCATGTTCGCTAGCTACTTCAATACCGAGATCATTTTCATAGCTTTGATTTTGCTCAATGACAATTTCCTTCCCACCATCCACGTAAATACCATCAGCTGAATATTCATTATAACTAGTATTATTGATGGATGAATTGTGATGGACAATGTTATTACGAACAACTCCATTTCGTGCCTGATCTAAAGAAGCTACTGGTGATACGCCTTCATGTCCAATCAGGACAATTCCGATGTTGTTGTTATCATGTACTTTATTATTGGTAACTTCAAAGAAATCTACATTCCCATTCACAGCAATTGCTTCACTCAGTCCTAACTTCAAATTTGCTAATTCGTTATTATCAATGACAATATGATTTAAATTATTTTGAGCACTAGATGAAGTACCGTATACAGCAATACCGTGTGCATTTCCATCCTTAACATTTGCTTCAATGTGGTGAATATAATTATTTCTAATATCAATGTAACTTCCTGTTCCAGTGATATAAATACCAATAGGGGTTTCGTTAACTTTCGTTGACTTTAAGTTACGAAATTCTAATCCTTTTACTTGAATATAGTTTTTGTCTTCTATTGTAAATAACCCATCATCTTCTAACTTGACTTTAGAACCATCAAGAATGACTTTTTCATCTTGGTAATTTTGAAAAGTAATGGGTGCTCCTGAGGTACCAGAATGAGCGACACGAACTTTTTGGTTATAAACTCCGCCTCTTATGTAGATTGTACGTCCTTCTTTTGCGACATTAGCAGCTTTTTGAATGGTAGCGAAAGGTTGATCTAATGTACCAGGATTGAGGTCATTTCCTGTTGGAGATACATAGTAATTTGTAACAGGGTTTGCATTGCTATTGGATTGTGCAAAGGTAGAGGCAGGGAGTGTGAAAATTAACATACTGAAAGAAAGGATAAAGATAAAAAGCGATTTTTTTAATGAGGGAAATATTGTTTGATATTTCATCATGATCCTCCTTCTTTATAAGCATTCCTTCTCAACTATATAATTCAAACAGACGATTTATATCTTGTACTAATAAAAAAAGACCCAGTAATGTATTCTGGATTAAGAAACACCAACTCCTATGGTCTACGTATTCTATCTGAAACTAAATTTTTAATAATTCATGGTTTTTCGTATAAAATCAAATCATATATGTGTACTTGAAGAAATACGGATATTAAAATCGATAGACGAGGGAATGAGGGATACTGATACTAATTTTAAGGGGAGTTATTCAAAATATATTTTCTATTCAATTAAATCTTCCCTGTGTATCGTGTTAACTGTTGTACTAATTGGATTGGTAAGATTAACAGATAATTATTTAAAGTGGGGGTAGTTCAATAAATCTGAAATTAACATTGTTTAATATAAGTGTTCAAAAAAGTTTATCAAGTTTTAATATTCGAAAAATCATTTATATAAACAAGTATGTTGTGGTAACATTTAACAAAAGGGGGTAGCGTATATGAATGTTGAAATTATTTCTAAAGAAGAAATCACAAAATTATTAAACGACTGGTATCAAGCTATAATTTCACAACGTGTATTACAGTCTAATAAAATAAAAGAAGAGATTGCAGATAAAATCAATAATATTAAGGAAGACCAAACAATATTAGTCTACTATGCTTTATTGAATGCACGGTATAATCTGCTAATTCGTGATATGGATAGTTCAAAAGATATTTTGGATAAAATTGAGCCATTACAAGAGCCTACAGAAACATTTTTAGAGTACTATCATCATTTATTTAAAGCAATTTATGCTACTAATACAGCAAACCATAGTGAAGCAAGAATGCAATTTGAAGAAGCTGAAAAGTATTTAGAGTACATGCATGATGAAATCGAAAAAGCTGAATTTAATTATTGGCTTGCAGTTCATTACTATCACATATTGAAACCAATCCTAGCAATTCAATTTGCTACGAAGGCAAATGAAGTATTTTCAATTAGTCCAGGGTATGAATTAAAAACTGCTGCTTGTTTGAATACTTTAGGGATGGCACACACTCGCTTAAGTGATTTCGAAAGTGCAGAAGAATATTTACTTTCAGCATTGGGTACTTTCCAAAAATCTCATGACGAAAGTCTTACTAAACGTGTAAAGCACAATTTAGGACTTTTATATGCAAGTCAAAACATGTCAGAGTTAGCAATTAAGCATTTAGAGGGATCACTAGAAAACAACGCTAAAACGATGTTTCTTTTAGCAAGAGAACATTTTAAGTTAGGTCACAATCATAATGCTAATGAATATATTGAGAATGGCTATAAGATTAGTGACTTATGTTATCGTCATCATTTTCAAATTTTAAAAGCATTACATAACTATGCACCACAAGAAGAATTAGAAAAGGTGGTCATGGAAGGTATTTCGTATTTTGAAAGAGAAGAATTATATGATTGGGTGAAAGAATATGCTTATCTTTTAGGTAATATATTCTATGGTACAGAAAATCACGAAAAAGCCAGCAAGTATTTACACATCGCTTTAGATGCAGACAAAAAGAGTATAGAAAGAAGGGCGCTAAAATGAAAAAAGCAATCTTATTAATGATGATGTTATCCGCTGTTTTTACTTTTGGTCTTACTAATGTAAAAGACGTATCACAAAATGAAACTATTGAAGTGTTTATGGATCATGGAGAGCATATTTAATTATCTAAAAAAAGAGGGAGCTGCGAGCTCTCTCTTTTTTAATTATGACCATATTAATTTAGAAATAACATAAGTAGCAGTAGGAATGAAAAATATAAGAGATAATGTTCCATATTAGATGTCATAAAAAAACGCCTCCTATGTCGTTATTGAAAACAAGACAAAAGACGTATAACTACCCGTTGTAGCTGACCGCGACCCTGTGTCAAGTCACCGTTAAGTCAACGGAAAATAAAAAACCGTATCAAACGTTAATTTGACACGGTTTCTATCAGTATGACCCCGGAGAGGCTCGAACTCACGACCTCCACCCTGTCAAGGTGGCGCTCTCCCTGCTGAGCTACGGGAGAAATGTTGATTTAAAGGCATTTACATGAGTTTATATAAGCGGGATTTTATTCGAAATACAATGGTTATTGTGATTTATGTGACCATTTGTGACCACAAAATTAAGTTCTTAACTGTCTGTATAATGGTAAAGGGAATGGGGTGACTCATTCCCTTTTTGCGTAGAGGGGGGCTATTTTCCACATTCTCTAGCCCTCTTATCAGAGAAGGGATACATAGCACATACATTCACACCAATGTCATGTATGAAACGCCGATACGAGACGTGTATTTGATGCTTTTTGTTCAACACAAACATTTCATCCGCAAGTATTTATAATATGAATCTCGAAGCGTATATGCTTAATCAGTTTGTATCTTGAAATTTCTATTTTGCTTGTGGAAAACAAGTATAATTACAATGGAAGTTTTTATCAACAAATTAGCCTAAGTAATTTGTAATGAAAATGTAACAATTGGTCAAATTATGCTCAATCCTTTGATGTTGCAGGGTTGAGAGCGTTTTACTGTGTAACTTCAACAGTAGAGGTTGAGCATGATATGATTAAGTTTGAAAACATTCTATGTATCAAAACATACATAAGTTTAATGATGATGAAGTGGCACGTATTATTCGGGATGTGAAAGAGAAAATCTATTCCAATGTGCGTGATAAGCTCATTCTTACATTTTTGTTGATACAGGTATTTGAGTTGGTGAATTATGTAATATCAAAAATGAAGATGTTACATACAAACAGATTAAAATACGCTACTTACCGAATGATTGCAGGCATTACTTCGTTCAAACACAGCTACGCAATGGTGTTAATGGTACACGCTAAGTTGAATCCTAGGGTACTATTACTATGACACGAGTATGACTGCTAACTATCTTAGAGGTACGAAACAGGATGGCTATCTTGAAAAAGGGGAATTTGTCTTCACAATTGAAGGATAAAAGACTTTGAAAACAAATTGCCTTTGTAAGTAGAGTGTAAATAAATTGGGGAATAATGATGTGTTAGATTTGATAAGGAAGGAACAATAATCAGTGAGGGGATGTATGTATATTGGATTTGCAATTATTTGAAGAGATGAAAGAACGGTTAGGCGATGCTGTTAAAAATGGCACTGGTGATAAGGAAAGATTCCATGTATATGCTTGGGAGGCTGGTATTGGAAAGAGTACACATGTAAATGACTCAATCATTGAGCATTACAACAAGTTTGCTTTTGAAGAAGGTGTCAAAAAGTTTCTTATTGTAAAGAAGTTTAAAAGTGATGTGTATGAAACGGTTGAAAGGTTGAAAAATGATGGTTTATTGGATATGTATGGGAAGGATTCGATAATTGGACTAACATCTGAAAATGTTAAAGAGTATAGTTTAGATGATATTAAAACGTGTATGGTTTTAATTATCACACATCAAAGATATATCGAAGCATGTTCAGAAGAACTTGCTGCATCATTTGGTGAAAGGGATACGCTCATTATAGATGAACAACTACAGTTTCCAATCACGAAATATGGGCGTGCAGAATACAATGACATGAGAAAAGATATACACTTATATGAAGGGCAAGTTTTGTTTGATAAGTGCTTTTTACCTTTACTTAAGAAATTGGATAGTGTTTATAAATCAGGAGACTATAACGATATTGTTACCTTTAAAGATTCATTTGATAAAGAAACATTGAAAGATTTCAAAAAATGGGTGAAAGTGAACGGTAACGATTTACGGAAGAAAAAATATAAAGATATTATTGAGAAGATTGAACTTCTACAAAAAGATGAATCTAATGGACTTATCCATAACAATGCTTTGTATCTGATTGACCAGTCAAAGAAATTCCGAAAGCTAAAGAATAATATTATCTTAGATGCAAGTGCAGACATTACGCCACTATATAGACTGAAAAAGCAATTTAAGATTGTAGAAAATAGACTTTGTATTGACCATTCGAAATCAAATATGGCATACATGAAGGTGAATACGAGTAAGTCTAGTTTGAAGAAGAATTTAGAGGCAATTATACAGGATATACAAAACAGGCTGAGAAACTTTAATGACAGTGACAAAAGAGTGTTAGTAGTCAGTCACAAAGAAAATGCTAAAGAGTTGAATAATACACTTAGGAACACCCTCAAAAAGGGGATTTACTACCCAAATGAAGATGAAAATGAAGAGGTGATGAGCTTTAAAGCAGCAACAGATTGGTACGGAAATATTGTTGGGAAAAATCTTTATAAAGATTATGATTTGTGTTTTATTGTTGGAACTAATAATATGCCTTTGCCAATATATCTATTGCAGTTTTATCAATATAGTACTGGAACAGACTTTAGTAAATTGCCAGATAAGATGGCATTAGAAGCAGGGAAATTTAAGATTGAAGAATTGGAGACTATTAGAAAAGCATTTGTTGCTTCAGACTTCTACCAAGCGGCAAGACGTATTCAACGTAACCAGAATCCTAAAGCAACATATATTCTGTATACATTTGATGAGGAAGTTATTGAGACGTTTAACTCAAAGTTTAAAAATCTGGTGGATATTATAGAATTAGACAATACAAACATAATAGGAGCAAGCACTTCTGCATTGGAAGAGAAGGCAGAAAAGATACTAAAATATATAAATGACAAGTATGAAGTGGGCGAAATAATCTTGAAGAAAGATGTTTCAGAAGCACTTGGAATCCCAAGTACTAACCTAGCTCGATGTTGGAAGAGCAAAGTTATCCAAAACATGGTTGATAGAGAAGTGATTGAGATTCGTCATAAAGAGATTGTGAAAAAGGGAGCTATTGAAGCAGACGAGCAACTCGTCAATGCTTCTATATAAAGAAAATTGGTGACGAGAAGAGATGCTAGGTGAATAAAAGTTGAGTTTTATTAACAATATATGTGTGCGCTAGATAATTGAGCACCTTTCGCCGAGCGAAAGGTAGCTCAATATTCTTTTAAAGCAGTAGAGCTTTAGCTCTACTGCTTTTTCTTATGCACAAGGTTAATTTGTTATTCATCATATTGATTCATTTCCACAACAATTCCCAAAGAATCGTGTAGAATAGTTGTAGGTGGAGAAATGGTATGAAAATACTAAGTGGGGAGGTTAAATGAATGAAAACTAAGCGTCAAATGACAGAAGAAGATATTAAATTGAAATACATAACACCTGCAATTGAGAAGGCAGGTTGGGATATACAAAAAGAAGTATTCTGTGAGCACGGTTTCACAGATGGTCGAGTTATTGTACGAGGTAACTTGACAACAAGAGGTAAGTCAAAACGTGCTGATTATTTATTGAATTACAAACCAAACTATCCAATTGCGATTGTAGAAGCAAAGGACAACAAGCAAGAAGTAGGTGCGGGTATGCAACAGGCGCTTGAATATGCGAATATTCTTGATGTGCCTTTTGCATTTGCATCGAATGGAGATGGCTTTATAGAGCACAATCGTAATACAGGAGAAGAACGCGAAATTTCATTAGATGAGTTCCCGACTCGTGAAGAACTATGGGAAAGACATGTGAGAGATGCGAATATCTCTACTGCTCAACAAGCAATTATAAATGAACCGTACTTTTTCCAATTAGGTGATAAGACACCAAGATATTATCAACGAGTTGCTATTAATAGAACTGTAGAAGCAATTGCAAGTGGTCAAGATAAAATCTTACTTGTTATGGCGACTGGAACAGGGAAGACATATACAGCATTTCAAATCATTTATCGTTTGTGGAAGGCAGGGCAGAAAAAGAAAGTGCTATTCCTTGCTGATAGAAATGTATTAGTAGACCAAACAATGACAAACGACTTCAAGCCTTTTGATAAAGTAATGACAAAAATTAAAGGCCATAAACTTGATAGCTCATATGAAGTCTACTTAGCTCTATATCACCAATTAGCAGGGGATGATGGTAAAGAACCGTTCCGTCAATTCAAGCCAGATTTCTTTGACTTGATTGTTGTTGATGAAGCACATCGTGGCTCAGCTAAAGAAGATAGTCGTTGGAGAAAGGTATTAGAATACTTTGACACAGTAGGTACGACACAAATTGGTTTGACTGCTACGCCAAAAGAAACGAAGGAAGCTTCAAATATTGAATACTTTGGAGAACCCATTTACACATATAGCTTGAATCAAGGTATTGATGATGGTTTCCTTGCACCGTACAAAGTAATGCGTATCGGTTTGGATAAGGACTTAGAAGGTTATCGCCCAGAACGAGGCAAGACAGATATATATGGTGAAGAAATTGAGGATAGAGAATATTCTCAAAAAGACTTCGACAAAAATATTATTATTGATGACCGCACAAAAGTTGTGGCAAAGCGTATTACAGAGTACTTGAAGAAGACTGACCGCTTCGCAAAAACAATCGCCTTCTGTGTTGATATTGACCATGCTGAGCGTATGAGAAGAGCTTTAGTGAATGAGAATAGCGACTTCGTTAAAGAAAACGACAAATACATCATGCGTATAACTGGAGACAATAAGGAAGGTAAGGCGCAACTAGATAACTTTATTGATAGAGAGAGCAAATACCCAACAATCGTGACAACGTCAAAGCTATTAACTACAGGTGTTGATGCTAAGACATGTAAGTTGATTGTATTGGATTCAAATATTAACTCTATGACCGAGTTCAAACAAATTATTGGTCGTGGAACGAGACTTGATGAAGAACATGGGAAGACGCACTTCACGATATTGGATTTTAGAAATGCGACACGTTTATTTGCTGACCCAGAATTTAATGGTGACCCTATTTCAGTTATTGATGTGCAAAAAGGTGGCGAGATTGAAATTCCAACTGATGATGGATTGGAACAAGTAGATGGTAGTGAGAAGAGCGAAACTGGTGGATGCATTCCTTTAATAGGTGGCTATATCGATGATGAAAGCAAACGACGTAAAAAATATCGTGTGAATGATGTTGAAGTACTTATTGTAAATGAGCGTATCCAATACTATGATGTAGGTGGTAAGCTCATTACGGAAAGCTTAGTAGACTACACGAAAAAGAACATCCAAGAAGAGTATGCAACACTAGATGAATTTATTCGTTCGTGGAATAGTGAGGATAAAAAAGGAGTTATCCTAAGTGCTTTAAAAGAGCGTGGTGTGTTATTAGAAGCACTTCGTGAACAGCAGCATCTAAGTGATTTGGATGAGTTTGATTTAATCCTTCACTTAGCTTATGACCAACCACCATTAACAAAAGCTGAACGAGTGAATAAAGTGAAGAAACGTGGTTACATCTATGAATATAAAGATGTTGCACGCGAAGTGTTGGAAATGCTGCTTGATAAATATATGAATGAAGGTATTTCTGAAATTGAAGGTACTGAGGTTCTTGAGTTGAATGAATTCAAGAAGTTTGGAAGCCCAATGAAAATTGTAAGAGCCTTCGGGAATAAGAAGAAGTATCTTGAAGCAGTGAAAAAGTTGAAGGATGAGATTTATATCTCGTAATTATAGAAAGTAAAGAGGTATTAGTATGACAATCAGTTCATTTGTAAAAACACTTCAAAACATTATGCGAAATGATGCAGGTATTTCAGGCGATGCACAACGTATTGAGCAAATCGTCTGGATGCTATTTTTAAAGATTTACGATGCGAAAGAAGAAGCATGGGAGTTTCACGATGATGATTATGAGTCAATTATTCCAGAAGAATATCGTTGGAGAAACTGGGCTGTAGATGAAAAAGATGGCGAAGCTAAAACAGGTGAAGCGTTATTAGGTTTCGTGAACAATGAATTATTCCCGACTTTAAAGGCAATTGAAGTAGACGAGCATACGCCAGTTAGCAAAGCAATTGTACGTTTTGCTTTTGAAGATGCGTATAACTACATGAAAGATGGTGTCCTATTACGTCAAGTTGCTAATGCAATTGATGAAATTGACTTCACTGACTATAAGGAAAAGCATGCGTTCAATGAAATCTATGAGCAAATCTTGAAGGATTTACAAGCGCAACGTGCATCTGGTGAATTCTACTCACCACGCGCAACAACGGACTTTATCACACTTATGATTAAACCTAAATTAGGAGAACGTGTAGCTGACTTTGCATGCGGCACAGGTGGATTTTTAACTTCGGCATTGAATCACTTGCAACCACAAATCAAATCAACAGAAGATAAAGATGTTTATAACAAATCTGTTTTTGGTATTGAGAAGAAGGCTTTCCCATATTTATTAAGTATCACAAATTTATTACTACATGATATTGATGACCCTGTGATTCTTCATGGAAACAGTTTGGATAAAAATGTCCGTGATTATAGTGAGAAAGATAAATTTGAAGTCATTATGATGAATCCTCCTTATGGTGGTTCTGAAAAAGAGAACATTAAAATGAACTTCCCGATGGAGCTAAGAAGTAGTGAGACAGCAGATTTATTTATGTCCGTTATTATGTATCGATTAAAACAAGATGGTCGTGCAGGTGTTATTTTACCCGATGGCTTGCTGTTTGGGACTGATGGTGCAAAGAAAGCAATTAAAGAGAAGATGCTGAACGAGTTTAATCTACATACGATTATTCGTTTACCGCATAGTGTTTTCGCGCCTTATACATCAATTCGTACAAATATTTTATTCTTTGATAAAACAAAACCAACTGAAGATGTTTGGTTCTATCGTTTAGATATGCCAGAAGGATACAAGAATTTCTCGAAAACAAAACCTATCAAGCTGGAGCATTTTCAACCTGCTATGGAGTGGTGGGATAATCGTAAAGTGATGGAAGAGGATAACGGCTTTAAGTCTCAACGGTACACAGCTCAAGAAATTATTGATGGTAATTACAACTTGGATTTATGTGGATTCCCACAAGAAGAAGAAATCATTCTTGAACCGCAAGAACTAATTGTAAACTATCAAGAAGAGCGAGCGCGTTTGAATACAGAAATTGATAGTATCCTTGTTGAGATTCAAGAAATGTTAGGTGATAAGTAATGGATGCTAAACAACTAAAGGATTCAATTCTACAATATGCAATGCAAGGGAAACTTGTTCCACAAGACCCGAACGATGAGCCTGCTATTGAGTTGTTGAAGCGGATTAAAGGGGAAAAAGAGCAGCTAATCGCTCAAAAGGTTATAAAAAAAGAGAAGGCGTTACCAGAGATTTCTGAGCAAGAAATTCCATTTGAAATCCCTGAAACATGGGAATGGTGTAGAATTAAAAATGTATATTATAATATAGGTCAAAAGAAACCCGACAAAAAATTCACTTATATTGATGTTGCTGCTATAGATAATAAGAATGGTGTGCTAAAGGAAGAATTAAGTGAAATAGAATCTGCAAATGCACCCTCACGAGCAAGAAAAGTTCTTACTAAAGGTGATGTGATATATGCTACAGTTAGACCGTATTTAAAAAATATTGCGGTGATAGATAGGGAATTTGCAAATGAACCGATAGCAAGTACAGCATTTGTAGTAATGACTCCTATACAAATTGAAGTTGATTTTTTGTACTATGTTTTGGTAAGTCCTATGTTTGATACACAAGTGGCATCAAAGGTTCAAGGGGTTACATACCCAGCGATTAATGATGCTAATTTTAATAACCTAGTAATTCCTGTTCCGCCTAAAAATGAACAAAAAAGAATTGTCGAACAAATAAAGAAATTGCAAAGTATGGTTTCATTTTATGGTGAAAAACAAGCAAGGTTAAATCAAATACAAAATGAATTCCCTGTTAAGCTTGAAAAATCAATTCTACAATATGCAATGCAAGGCAATTTATTGGAGCAAGATTCTACAAATGAACCTGCAAGCAAATTAATAGAACGAATTAAATTAAAAAAAGAAGAATTAATCATGAATAAGGTAATTAAGAAAGAAAAAGCTTTACCTGAAATAACAGATGAAGAAATTCCTTTCGATATTCCTGAAACATGGGAATGGGTGAGATTAGGTGAGTTAGCTAGTATAACTTCAGGAGCTACTCCTTTAAAATCGAACTCGAAGTATTATGTTGATGGAAATATACCTTGGTGCACGAGTACTGTAACGGGGTTGGAAATTGTAAACGAGCCTAATGCTTATATCACAGATTTGGCTTTAAAAGAATGTAGTCTCAAGGTTTATCCTAAAGGGACTCTTTTGATGGCAATGTATGGTCAAGGAAAGACTAGAGGACAAGTAACGGAATTGGGTATTGATTCTACAATAAATCAAGCCTGTGCAGCAATTGAATTATATAACGATACCATTACTACAACAGGATATATAAAGATTGCTTTAAAATTTGTATATAATACTATAAGGCAAAAAGCTGCGGGTGGAGCTCAGCCCAATCTGAATCAAGGTAAAGTGAAAGAAATATTGATACCTCTTCCACCAGTAAATGAACAAGTTAAAATAGTTGCAAAATACATTAAGTACCAGGAACAAGTAAGAGTGTTGTTATCAAAATAAACTTCATTTAACTGAGCACTATTGATACAAATTATTATTCCAATATTTTCGGTACTTTATAATGTATCGTATACATTTATCAAAAATGATTTGGTGAATGAGGTACTTTGATGAGATATGGCAATGCATGTATGTCTTCTGCAACTTTATATAGAGCAGTTAACCAGCAGTAAATTTAAAAAGAGGGACACATCAATCCTAGAGCGGAAGGATTGATGTGTTCCTCTTTTTTGTTTTTTCTAGGAAGATATAGTAGCTCAGTAGGTGCATTTTTATGATGTCGAATTTAGAGAATAATAAAATTTTGATTTTATTAATAGAGTCACTTTAAGACGGATAATAGTGGAACATTTATTTGGATTATAAAATGATATAAGTGCATGCTTGTAAAGCAGTAATTTCGATTTGGAATCTACATAACTTTTAACTAAAAAAATCCGTAATCAATAAGTAAAAGCTTTTTGTTAAATTATTTGGTTCCGCTAACATCTGGATAGTTGTTCTATCTCTTGAGCCTTAATAAACTTTCTTTCTAAATATACTGATGCATTATTATAAATTAATCTTGAGATTTTTTTAATCGTAACGCCCGAACCAGTCATCAACCTAAAGCTGTTTCCGTTCTTTCTTTTATAGATACTTAATTTAACATCATATTTAGCAAAGTGTTCTCTAAACTGTTCAAGTAACACTCTTGAATTTCCTACTATTTCAAATGAAAATCTAAATCTATTCGGGTCTTCTTTTCTAGGTGTATATGAAAAAGAACCATCGCCATCAATATAGCCCCTAATATAGTGGTGGATTAAATCCTCTCTTATAAAAGGCATTGAAAGAGTATCGGTCTTATTGATGACAACATTTAAATTATACAGGTCATTATAGAGTACTTGTGAGTTCAGTACGAATCTAGCTAATCTAGATTTTCCAAATCCCCTATCTGAAGAATCATTATCAAATTCATATATTTTCGAACTATAAGCGCCGATATGTTGTTTAAATAATTCTAAATGTTCTCTATCTGTATGTTTTAAGTTTATTTGAAGTCTAAAAGAATTCCATTGACTAGTTTTGGCTACAGAACCGTCAGCGCTAATGAAGCCTAACCAATAAGCTTTCTGCTCGGTATCTATATTTGTAAAGTAGTTCTCGTTAAAGAAATGTTTTCTCATTGTCTCACCTCTTAATTATTACTAACTAAAAAATCCATTATATCTATAGCATTCCCATCAGACGTCTATTGTATTCTTTCCTTTATGTTTATTGGAAAAGCCTCTATTGTGCTGTGTTGAATTCAAAGGGTATCTTAATAAGGAGATTGAGATAATGCCGATATTTCTATATAATTTTATATAGAAAAGTTTGGTAATATTTTATTGCTTTACTTAGAAGTGAAAATGGCTAGTTTTGTAAATAACATTGCTTGCATCTTCACAAAAAATCACAGAAAATTTATAGGTAGTAGGGGGGATGAATTTGGCAAAATTACTAGTTTTATCATTAGCGGAAACTACTAGTGATAAAGAAAAAGGCTATGCAGTCATTGCAAGAAATCTTGATAATAATTCTTGGGTGATAATTCCAACTCTTTCAAAAGAACTGTTTAAGATTAATGGGAAATATGTTTGGGATATATTTGCAATAACGGAAGCGGATATTGTTAGGAAGTTAGAAAATAGAGATGATGTTTATGAGGTCATAAGTGATAATTATGTTCCGTATTTAATTGAGCCAGCATGCAAGAGTAATAAAAAGAGAAAAGAAATCTTAGAGGAACTTTCCTTAAGCAGCATATCTGATTTGCAAGAAAGTCCATCTTGGGTAGGGATTATAAGGAATCCCCGAATTGAAGATTTATATTTTTATAAGAGAATGGAAGAAAGAGTTTTATATAATTCAAAGCAAACGTATTATTGGGAATGTCGACTGGATTTTAAAGATGAAAATGGGTATTATTGGAAATATAAAACAGCACCTGGAGTTGCTGTAAAGGATATGAGATTCAAAGCATATTGGAGAGATTTAATGCTTTCTAGAGAAGAGACGTTTACAGAGAAAAAAACAAAATGGATTAATTACATGCAAGAAAATGATACTTATTTATTAATTGAATTTTATCCAAGTCGCTATTTGAATTCAGTAGCTGTTATATCTGGTGTACTCTGTATAAATAAAAAAGAAGCGAGGCGAGATAATTGAAAGAAAAAATTTACTATGAACAATCTAGCGATAGAACTTTAGTACTTGATTCTCTTGTAGGGTTTGTTGATTGGGAAATAGGTGAAAAATCTTTTCCTCAATTACAAATAAAAGATTTACAAAAGCTAATAGAAGATAAGGGGCAGTCTTTTTTGAAAGCTTTACCACAGGATATTCTTATTTCTACAATAGAACGGTATAGCAAGCTTTCAATAAAGGAGAACAACGGGCAATCGTTTCTGTTTATGTTAAATAGAAATATCGGTGAAATAAAAAATCAAATTCTGCATGAAGATTTTGATAGTTTACATCGTTACGGTGGATTAATAATTACTTTGCTAGACGAAAAAGAAAAGAAGATTATTTTTATGATGCCTAATGTTAAAAAATATGAAAAGACATCAAAGAATGTTAGGAGTAACATTATTAAAAGCAATGTAATTAGTTCGTCTAGAAATTCCTATAGTAATGCTACGAATAATGAAGAGTATATAGAAGCGAAAATAAGCTTACCAAAGAATATGTTTAATAATAACCCAGAAGTATTAGAGTTAGCGATGAAAAATAATGATATGTTAATAGAACTTTCTCGTGATATGAATTCAAAACTAAATTATCTAAATAATTCTATAAATAATCTCTTAGAAGATAATCAGATGAAACTTGTAATGAGTGAAAAAGACAATATGATTGAAGAACTAAATTTTCAACTAGAGAAACTAATCCGAGATAGAAAGATAATGGATAATGAAAGAAAAAAAGCTGAATTAATAGCTTTAAATCAAATTAAAAGTGAGCTTAAATTATCTGCTATAGCTATTGAAAAGCAAATTGACCTCGAAGAAACAACAACATTAAAAGATAAATTTAAGGCTTTGTTAGGAGAGGTTTTAGATTCGGTAGAGATTAATTTAGAAGAAAAAAAGAGAATCATGGATAATGAGGATTTTAATTATAAGTTAGAGGCATTATCAGATAATTTTGATTCAAAAGTCCAGTCTTTGAAAGATATAAAAAGCGATTTTATTAAAAATAACATTATTAGTCCTAAAGGAGATTAAGAAATGTATTATGGTATAGACCTTGGTACTACAAATTCGGCAATTTCTTATGGCATTGAAATAAGTTCAAAAGATTTTTTTGAACTTGAGACATTAACAAATACTAATGGTGATTTACTAACACCATCAGTAGTTCTTTTTGAAGATGAAGAAGAGCCTCTTGTTGGAAAATATGCTTTAGACAATTATAAGCATGAACCTAGTAAAACTGTAAGATGGGTTAAGAGGAAAATGGGATTAGATTATAATTATAATTTTGGAAATAGGGAACTAAGCCCACAAGCTATTTCAGCTTGTATTCTCAAGGAATTAAAATCTTATGCTGAAAAAGGAAATATTGAAGATGCCATTGATAATGTTGTGATAACTGTGCCTGCTGATTTTGATACAAAAGCAAAACAGGCAACAGTAGACGCTGCAAAAATTGCAGGCTTTAAAGAGGTTCACTTAATTCCTGAACCTAATGCAGCAATTCTTAATTATATATATAAGACATATGAAAAAGAAAATTTAAGAGAGATTTTTTCTGAAAAAGAAAAGTATATGCTTGTTTTTGATTTAGGTGGGGGTACTTTTGATTTATCATTATCAGCAATTTGTTTTAATTCTGAAGGGAGATTAAGCACAAGAGTAGTAACTTCTTCAGGAAATAAGTACTTAGGTGGAATAAATTTTGATAAAGATTTAATGATTTATGTTTTAAACAAAGCTTTAAAGCTCTATCCAAAAGACATAGAACCATTAAGAGAATTATTAGAATTTGCCGAAAGACAAGATGATTACGATGGGAACGAAGAAATAAGAAATGCCTTAGCGCAACTTATAAGGGATTGTGAAGTGTGTAAAGAGTTTTTAAGTCATAATAATAAACGGACTGTTAGCTTTTTTTCACATGAGAGAAGAGTTTATAAAGTTGAAATTAGTAAAGGGGAATTTGAAAGATTACTAGCTCCTTATTTCTTGAAAATACAAAAGCATGTGGATGAAATCTTATTAAAAGCTACAGAAAGTACGAGTGATTTTAAAGACTGGTTAAATTTATCAGGAGTATTACTCGTAGGAGGGTCAACTAATATTCCTGCAGTAAAACAATATTGTAAAGATACGTTTAAACATGAACCAATTATCGGTCAAGAAGTCTATACCTCTGTATCAAGGGGAGCTGCTATATATGCTTCTATACTAGCTGGGAAAAATGTACTAATAGATGACTATAAAACAGTTATACCTCATGACTTTTACATAAAAAATGACCAGGAGTATTTGCCGATATTTAAAAAAGGTAGCATGAGTAAACAAAAAAACATTAATTATGAGATTCCTTTTGCCTTGGATACTAAAGCCCCTATTCAAATAATACAAAAATACTACAATGCAGAAGGTGAAGAAATTGATATATTACTAGAGACTATTAATTATTCTCACCCTTTCATGTTTACGGGAGATACTTTGGAAATGAATTTTAATATTGATGATGATTTAATAATGTCAGTCTCTACAAGAGAAGATTGTATAAATGACTCTGTAGAAGTTTCTTTTGATAATGAAATTAAATTTACACAGGAACAATTACAATTAGAAAAAGAGAAACTATATTTGGTGGGTGAGTAATGAATATGGTATTGGTGGAAACTGAAGAATCTATCTCAACCCCAAATAAGAAAAGTCATAAAGACATTATGTTAGATGATTATTTTAAAACTGTTTTAGAAAAGAACTTTAAAGTTTCTTATCTTATAATTGCGGGAGAGAAGGTTGAAGGGAATTTTATAAATAAGATTATAAATAGTATACTTGATGCCGTAGAGTTAGATGAATATCCTTCAATAAAAAATAAAAATCACTTTTCTGTTTATTGGGAATCAAATGAAATTATTGTGAAAATAAATAATCAATCCTCTGAAAATAATAATTCTTTGTGGGAGATAGTATTTGAAGGGAGATTTGCGACTCTAGAGGAGTTTCGAACTAGGTTTTTGTCAACTCTAGTAAATCGCAAGTTTATTAAGCAAAAACATTGTCTATATGATGAAATTTCTGATGAAATTTGTACTGTTGCATATCCAATACTAAGAGAATTAGAAAATATGTTAAGAAATTATCTTCTAAGGTTTTTCACAAAGAAATTTGGTCTTAAATGGTGGGATATTAATAAAACTCCTCAATTAGATGGGAAAGTAAAAGAAAGGGGAGAAAGAACGTTTGGTAGTTTGTTAGACCTACAACTTTATAGTATAGATTTCATTGATTTGACAGAATTGTTGGATGGGAAAGTAAGGATAGAAAACCATGAAGTTGTAGAGGCTATCGAATTCTTATCGAATGTTAGAGAAGATATAGATAAGTTTGATAGAAAAGTTGAAGGGTTAAATAATAAGTTATTAGGTAATTGGAAAAAGTTTTTTGAAGAACATATAACTATAGGGAATTTTATTGCAATGTGGAAAGATTTATATCAAATTAGATGTGATGTAGCTCATAATAGTTTTATGAACTTAACTAAATTCACTAGGTTAGTAGATTGCTATCATCAAATAAAAATACAAATTGATAGGCTAATTGAAGATATAAAAATTGTTAAGTCAATAGAATATGAAATACTAGAAAAGATTTTGGGGCTTAGCATTATAATCTCAAAGACTGATGTTGATACGTTACTTAAGTACGGGTCGATTCCGTTAAGCCCACAAAATTTTTCCAAGGAGACCTTGAGTACTTCTGAGTTCGATAGTTTATTTAATGCAGTGAAGGATGAACTGGGGATATTTGGAGAATACGAGGAAGAAGAGTACCAGTTTAATTTAGATAATGAAGATGATACTCCAATGCCTAATACGCAACTTACATCAATTATCAAAACCCTTGTCTTTTCATCAATTTCAGATGAGGTAACAAATGCATTACATGTTGGTTTGAAAAATAAGAAGTTTCTTTGAATATTAAATTATTAAAAGATAGTACGTAGTTAACTACGTACTATCTTTTTTGGTGATAATATATTTTTCGCATATTCTTTTTCATTAAATTGTTAGAAATCCTGTATGAATAATATTGAGTCTTCTGAATACTGATAGGATATAAAATTTCAGTTAATAATAAATGAGTATAAGCTATAATAAAATTACCATACACAGACAGTTAAGGACTCTAAGGAGGCTCTTAACGATGAAAGGAAGCGTCAAAAAAGATAAGAAAACAGGAAAGTATTTTTATATTGTTGATATTGGTATTGACCCTCTAACAGGTAAAAGAAAACAAAAGAAGAAAAGAGGATTTACTAGCAAAAAAGAAGCAGAAAATGCTTTAACAAAGGTACTCGCAGAAGTTCATACTGGAACATATGTAGAACCTAGCAAACTTTTTTATGGTGAATATCTTGAGAGTTGGTTTAATACAAAGAAGCACAGTGTTGGTATTCAAACAGCGAAGGTACTGAAAGGGTATTTAAACAGTCGCATCATTCCTTCTCTAGGCAATATCAAACTAGCCAAGTTAACATCACTGCACATGCAAAACTACGTCAATTCACTGCGAGAAGAGGGGTTAAAGAGAGGAACAATTGAGAAGATAATCAAAATCATTCGGAACTCTCTTGAACATGCGATTGATTTGGAGTTAATCACTAAAAATATTGCAGCTAAAACCAAGTTGCCTAAAGGTGATAAGAAAGAGTTAATCGTGTGGAACGAGCAGGAAATACAGCTGTTCTTAAAAGCTGCACAGGATGGCAGGTATTCTATTGTCTTTCATTTAGCTCTTGTAACTGGAATGCGACAAGGGGAATTGCTAGGGTTGCGATGGAAAGATGTTGATTTAGAAAAGGGACATTTAACCATTAGCCAAACGTTAAGTCATGATGGTAAGACGTTCTTACTTGGAGGAAAGACGAAATCAAGTTTAAGAAAGATACTATTGCCTGCATCAACAGTAGCAAAGCTAAAGAAACATAGAGCAGTTGTATTGAAAGAGAAGCTGAGTCAAGGTGAGGAATACCAAGACAATGACTTGGTGATGTGTACTCCTTCTGGAACGCCAATCAATCCTGCTAATGTGAGACGAAGTTTAAACGCTTTGATTAAGAAAGCAGCTGTTCCAAAGATTCGATTCCACGATTTACGTCATACACATGCTACTCTGCTATTGGCTAAAGGTGTGAATGTGAAGGTGATTTCTGAGCGGTTAGGACATAGTAACATCAAAATCACATTAGACACTTACTCACATGTATTGCCAACAATGCAAGAAGATGCAGTTAACAAAATAGAAGAGATTTTGTAGGTAATGTGACCAAACTTGTGACCACGACCCCTTTTGAATACAAGTTTACAAAATAAAAAACCGCATCAAACGTTGATTTGACACGGTTTCTGTACTTATGACCCCGGAGAGGCTCGAACTCACGACTTCCCCCCTGTCAATGTGGAGGTCTTTTTGATGTATTAATCTTTTTTCTGTATTATAAATTCCCAAAACTTCTTTAATTCCTCTTGCTTTTGGGGAGAGGCACTTTTAATAGCTTTAAACCATTTTTCTAATTCTGTATTATGTACTTCGGTACTATCTTTTGCAATGAATCCTATTTCTTCTAATAAGGATTTAGTACTTATATTCATTGCGTTTGATATCTTTTCTATTACTAAGAGTGTTGGTTCTACAGGTTTTCCAGTTCTTGAATCTACACCTTTTTCAAGTTTGTCTATATAAGTATGACTAACATCACATTTTTGAGCAAACTCGCGTAAGGATAGTTTATTTGTTAAACGATAATTTTTTATAATTTCACCAAGAGTTTTCTTCATATATAATCCTCCTAGTACAATTGTAAACAATAATTTACAAAAAGAAACTAAAATAGAGAAAAAACATGTAAAACATTGTTGACGATTAAGTAAACTATGGTTTACAATTGATTTGTAATCATATGAATACATAAGTGAAGAGGAGTAGAGCAATGAATAAGATAGCTGAATTAAGGAAAGAAAAACTAATATCACAAGAAAAGTTAGCGGCACAAGTTGGTTTATCGCGCACGTATATTTCTGAGATAGAGAATAATAAAAAACAACCTAATGTTAAGTTAGCCATAAAAATAGCAAAAGTTTTAGGAACAAGCGTGGAGTCTATTTTTAGCCCCTCTTGTAAACTATAGTTTACGATGATAGAGGTAGAGAATTTGATTGCCAATATAGCTGTTCCATCATAATTGAGATAGTCCAATTAATAGTAAAAAATACAGAAGAGGAAGTGTTCAATATGAATATGAAAACATTTGAAATGCGTGAAAAACGATTAGCAGAACTACTAGGTGCAAAAGTACTATGGGAATTTATCAGTGCCGTCACAGAGGAAATTGAAAAGCAGGAATTAGAGTCTACACCAGGTTTATTAGAAGATCTATTCATACATGTAAAAGAAACTATTCAAATTCAAAATATGAATCAACGCATAACAAAAGCCCCTGTAAAAACAGAGGCTGAAGGTATAAATAAAGATACATTATTTATGGAAGCATATGTAGAGTTAATCAATCATAAGTTTGTTATTTCTGAATTAGCTGTAGAGCTTTCATCTGTTCTAAAAGAATTAAATTGTTTTGTTCAATCATCTTTGCCACAGCTTCAAAGTGAGCTTGATTCTCAAGAACCTCAATCTGCTTCTCTTTAGGGAGTGATTGAAGTATTTCTTTTATTTCTTTACACTCGTATATGTTATTCTCCGAGTCTTCGATTAATTTATTGCGACGATTGGTGTATTCAAGTGCACCTAAAGTCGCTAATGCGCGAGGATCTAATCCTAGAATTTCCATGTATTCCTCTCCTTTCCTCTACAATAATTCGATAGGGGGAAGGAGATTCCTTTAATAATTTGGTAGAGTTTTTATAGTTATATAACATATTTTTTATTAGTGAGAATTTTATTTTGCAGGAATACTCTAGAATTAGACTTAAAATGTTTACCTTCGTCTAAATACAAGTTATACACACATATATTGATCTTATAAAGGTATATATTACACATAATATTATGTTAAAGGTGGCGAATTGTATCATGAAAGATTTTGTTCTCGAAAAAGAAAACATTATTCGTAAATATGGTGAATGGACCGCTTATGATATTAAATTAACGGATACTCTATATACAAGAGATATTCGACAACCAAATCCTGCGTTAAAAAAAATTGTGACAATGATTCAAGATATCACACAATGTGATTTTAAAAATCTTCGAATCTTAGATTTAGCTTGTTTAGAGGGGCATTACGCTATTGAGTTTGCTATGCAAGGAGCAACTGTTGTAGGGATAGAAGGAAGAGAATCAAACGTACAAAAAGCTATATTCGCTAAAGATTTATTAAGGTTGGAAAACTTAACCTTTTATCAAGATGATGTAAGAAATTTAAGTGCTGAAAAATATGGTCAATTTGATATTGTTTTATGCTCTGGTATTTTATATCATTTAGATTGCTCAGATGTATTCCCTTTTTTAGAAAAAGTGTATGAAGTATGCAAAAGGTTTGTAATAATTGATACTCATATCACTCATACTCCGAATGTATCAGTACTCTATAAAAATTATGAATATAAGGGGCACACAATGC
Source organism: Bacillus sp. FSL W8-0640 (assembly GCF_038007725.1). Lineage (NCBI taxonomy): Bacteria > Bacillati > Bacillota > Bacilli > Caryophanales > Bacillaceae > Bacillus > Bacillus sp. FSL W8-0640. The sequence goes on along the minus strand of NZ_JBBOXT010000002.1, from coordinate 177,136 downwards.
TAGAACACTCTGCTAATTCATCAATAGAAGAACGTTTAAAATCAAAATGGGCATCATTAGATAACATTACTAGTTTTTGGATGACAAAATCCTCTCTATACAATTTTTTAACGCGAACAGGTTTCTCTTCTATAAATGAATCCAGAAGTTTAGTTCAAGAAGATAGGGTTACTGTTGTAGCTTTTAAGAAATATCCTATAGAAATTAAAAGCTCTCCTGAAACAGAAAAATACATTGAACCCGATTATTTAGAATGTTAAAAATAACACGTTTAAGTTTAATATCCTAATCACTCTGTATGAGGTTGTACTATATGCCTCTCAAGCTAAAATCTTAAAGTATCCCTAAACAAAATTATCAATTTTCCAAAAGCTATTTATATAAATGCAACTTGTTGTTTCCGTTTTGAGGGCACTATAAAGTTTTAGCTTGATAGCACCGCATTGCTATCAACTTAAAGAAATACTTCCGAAAACAAAAAATGAAAAGAATAATAAAAAAGCTTATCATAACGTGTTAAAGGATAAGCTTTTTTATTTAGAGTTCGATAGAACTCTTTACTTAGGAATTCCCCACTTCTAAACGAAGTGAAAGTGGGGGTAGTTCAATTGTAATTACAACAAATTAGTTAACAAAGACTTAAATACAAGTGGTTACTAAAATAGTGTTTTCTTAAATTGTTCTCATTTAATGTACCTCATGTATCAGTCTTCTTATCTCATTTTTTCTAAGAGTCATCCCAGCTTCAGAAACTGTGTAATGGAAACCAAAGAAACATGAAGCAAATTAATACAGTAAAAGAATAATTTAAAAATATGTTTAGATTATAAAGTGGTGCCAAGAAAGGATTGCTCATTTTATGCTTCTACAGTTCATACAATAAATTGATGAATTTCTAAAAGCGGAACCATATTCGGAAATTTAGGCTGATGGTGAGTGAAGTAAAGATGCTTGGTGTTGTGAAAAATTAGGTAGTTTAAAAGGGGATTTTTTATGAAGAATGAACGAGTAGTAACTTGTAATAAAAAAGGAAGTATTGCTGTCGTTACAATTCAAAATCCACCAGTCAACACTTTAAGTTTAGAAGTAGTTCAACAATTAGTAGATGTATTAGAGGAAATAGAAATTGATAATGATATTTCAGTCGTAATTATAACTGGAAGTGGAGAAAAGGCCTTTGTAGCAGGAGGGAATATAAAAGAATTTCCAGATTGGATGGGCAAAGGTGAAAAATATGCCGAGATGAAATCATTAGAATTGCACCAACCTCTTAATCAACTAGAGAATCTGTCTAAACCGACTATAGCTGCTGTTAATGGGTTAGCACTAGGTGGTGGATGTGAATTAGCACTTGCTTGTGACTTAAGGATAATAGAAGAACAATCTTTAATTGGATTACCGGAAATTACGTTAGGTTTATTTCCTGGGGCTGGAGGAACCCAACGCTTACCTAGATTAATTGGAGAAGGGAAAGCAAAAGAGATGATGTTCACAGGGAAATCGATTACAGCTAAAGAAGCAAAAGAAATAGGCTTGGTTAACTACATTACCCCTCGAGGAGAGGCGTTAAATAAAGCAAAAGAGATTGCAAGGGATATAAGTAAATTTTCTCTTCCAGCTCTCGCCTATATGAAGTTGGCAATTCGCGAAGGGGCAGCAGTACCTTTACAAGAAGGGCTTGAGATTGAAGCGCGTTACTTTGGAAAAGTATTTCAAACAGAAGATGTGAAGGAGGGGGTAAAGGCATTTATTGAAAAAAGAATGCCGCATTTTACAAATAAATAGAATGGGACAAAAAAAGTTATCCAGGTTTATTCTACACTATGTCAACATAGCTGCTGTTTTTAAAGCTATTTATTTGTTTTTCGCAACACCTTTCAGATCTAGTTCGTCTAATAAATAGATTTGTAGTAGCATGTCTATTTCAGAAGTGAAAATAAATAAAAAGGCGGAGGAATAGAATGGAAAATGGTACAAATGAAAAGGAAATAAATCAAACGCCTTTAGTAAGTGTATTAATTCCGACGTATAATCGTCCACACTACTTTGAAAAAGCTTTATGTAGTGTATTAGAACAAACGTATACTAATATAGAAATTATAATAGGGGATGATAGTACAAACGACGAAACAGAGAAAGTGTTACAAAAGTACTTGTATGATCATTCAAATATTATTTATATAAAAAATAAGTCAACTCTTGGACAATTTGAGAACTCACGTATGTTATTTCATAAAGCGAAAGGTGAGTATATAAACTTCTTAATGGATGATGATTTATTTCATGTAAATAAAATTGAAAAAATGATGAAATACTTTTTAAATGACCTAGATAATGAAATTAAGCTTGTAACATCCCATCGCCAAGTAATGGATGCAGAAGGAAACCTATTGCCAGATGTTTATGCAACGATGCGTTTATTTTTTACAGATACGATTATAGATGGGCTACAATTAGGAAAAATGGTGATTATGAATCAAAAGAATTATATAGGAGAACCGACAACGGTTTTATTTCGTAAAAGTGATTTAACAGAACCGTATGGTGTATTTGATAAAAGGCGGTATCTTTGCAACGTAGATGTAGCTTCATGGTTATCCTTACTGAGTAAAGGGAAAGCAGTATATATAGCGGAGACACTCAGTTACTTTCGATTACATTCAAATCAGCAGTTAAATGAATCTAATAAAATGATGGATGGGTTAGAGGATTTTTCTCATAGTATTATTATAGCTGGAGAAAAATATGGTTTCTTATCCTCCGAAGAGGAGTTAGACAGAGCTATTACAAATTTTCTAGACTATGCAAGAAGAATTGTTCCATCATCCATATTATATTCATTGGATTACTATCAACAAATCAAGCTAAAGAAAATAAATATTGAAAAGAAAAAACAGCGTATGAATATCAACTCGCACCTCCCAAAAGTCAGTATACTAATTCCTGCCTACAATAGACCTCATTACTTAGAATTAGCCCTCAAAAGTGCTTTGAATCAAACCTATGAAAATATTGAAATTATAATTTCTGACGATAGTACAAATGATGAAGTAAAAACAATGATCCAGCCATACTTAAAAGAACATGAATGTATAACATATGTTAAAAATGAAAATCCATTGGTGGCTGAAAATTTTAATCAATGTATAGAGCTTGCTACTGGTGAATATATAAATTTTTTATTAGATGATGATTTATTTCATCTTGAAAAGATTGAGAGAATGATGAAATACTTTTTTGAATTAGAAAACATTGCATTTGTGACGTCGTACCGTGAACTGATTGATGAGAATGGAGAGGTATTACCCCCCTCAACATTGAATATGAAAATTGCCACAGAAACTACAATTTTTGAAGGGAAAATACTAGGGAATTATATGTTGAAAAACTTAAAAAACGTAGTTGGAGAACCAACAACGGTTTTGTTTAATCGTAATTTTTTTGGAGGGAAATTTGGTTATTTTAAGGGGAAAGCATATTCTTCTATTAATGACATTGCAACTTGGTTAGATATGATGAGGAAAGGAAAAGCAGTTTATATACAGGAACCTCTTAGCTACTTTAGACAACATAGTGGACAAAATCAAAAACAAATGTACTTTATATTAATGACAATTGAAGAATGGATTGAATTAATTACAGATGCACATAATAGTGGGTTTTTAAATTCTGAACAAGATTATAAAGAGAGCTTATCTTATTGTTTGGAGAATGCGGGATTTATACTTAAGGATGCAGTAAGAAGTGGAGAACTAAATCAAATTTATAATGAAAAGATAAAAAGCGGGTTAATTAAACTAGTTACGCATATATTTGAGAAAAATATTTGTTATTGCCAATATTGCAATCAAGAATTTAAAAGTTTTTCTCCTTGGCCAGCACATTATGATTTTCTAAAATATGAATTTGAGATGTGGAATAAAGATACAGGTATCTGTCCAGTTTGCTATTCGATGGATCGTGACAGGTTGTATCGTGCGTACATTGAAACAGAAACGGATTTGTTAAGTAGGAATTATACTATGCTTCATATTGCACCTGAAGTGAAGGTAAGAGGATGGCTTAACCAGTTTAAAAACATTACTTATATATGTGGGGATTTAGAACCAAAGGATTCTTTAATGGAAGAAATTGATATTACGAGAATTGCATACGAAAATAATACCTTTGATGTTATTTTATGTAGTCATGTATTAGAACACGTGCCTGACGATGAAAAAGCAATGCGAGAATTATATAGGGTACTAAAGCCAAATGGATGGGGAATTATTCAAGTGCCAATCGCAATGAACGTAGATTTTATTATAGAGGATAAATCTATTGTAACGCCATTATTGAGAAAAATAGCCTTTGGTCAAGAAGATCATGTTAGGATTTATAATCGATCGGGATTTATTCAACGATTAACAGATGTGGGCTTTAAGGTGGAATTGTATAACTTAGCTCAGAAACAAGGAATAGAAATTGCTAGGAAATTCGGATTATCTGAAACGGATATGCTCTATATTGTTCGAAAATGATAGAAAGGAATAGATGCATATGGAGAATATTCCTTTTTTACGTGCGTCAATTGTACCTGCAAAAGAGTACTTAGATGAATTAGAGCGAATTGATATCTCCCACATATATACAAATTATGGACCTATAAATCAACGTTTTGAAGAAACCATTATGTCGGAATTTTTTCAGAACAGGGGAGCAGTTACAACAGTAGCAAACGCAACGTTAGGGTTAATGGCGGCAATTCAATGTAAGAAAAGAAAAAAAGGAAAGTATGCGCTTATGCCTAGTTTTACATTCCCTGCTACTCCATTGGCAGCTATTTGGTGTGGCTTGGAGCCTTATTTTATTGATATTTCATTAGATGATTGGTGTATGGATAAAACGGTACTTTTGGATAAGATTGATGAATTAAAAGAAGAGGTTGCAGTTGTTGTTCCATATGCAACATTCGGATCATGGATGGACTTGAAAGACTATGAAGAATTAGAGAAAAAGGGTATTCCGGTTGTTGTAGATGCGGCACCAGGGTTTGGATTAATGCATGAGGGTATACATTACGGTCAGAATTTTAGTGGTATGATTGTATATAGCTTTCATGCAACAAAGCCTTTCGGAATTGGTGAAGGTGGTATGATATATAGCCATAATGAGGAAGAGATAAATCAAATTAAAAGAATGGGTAATTTTGGATTTGATCATAATCGTGAATGTACGATGATGGGGTTTAACTGTAAAATGACTGAATATGCAGCAGCTATTGGGATTACAACGATAAATAAATGGAATCAAAAAGTGCAAGAACGAAATCGTATCTCTGAATGGTATAAACAGTTATTACAAAGTACGGGATTAATAAAAAAAGGCTGGCAAGTTCAAAAGACAAAAGCAGTTATTCATCAATTTATGCCTATTCTTTGTTCAGAAAAAATTAACAATATGCAGGTAATAGAAGAGTTAAAAAAGCAAAAGATAGAAGCTAGATCATATTTTTCACCATCTTGTCATCAACAAGATTTCTTTAAAAAATATAAGTCTACGGATTTAACAAATACAAATAAAATAGAAAAACGAATAATTAGTCTACCTTTATGGGAAGGGATGACAAAAGAAATCGTAGAGAAAATTATAATGTGTTTAATGCAGAAGGTGGTGTCCACAGATGAATAGTTTTTATAGTCAAGAAGAGTTGAGCGAAATTGGCTTTTTATCTGTCGGGGAAAATGTATTAATAAGTAAAAAAACCAGCATATATAATCCAGGTGCTATCTCTGTTGGAAACAATGTAAGAATCGATGACTTTTGCATTTTAAGTGGCAAAATTACAATTGGAAGTTATTCGCATATAGCGGCATATACAGCGTTATATGGAGGAGAAATGGGGATTGAAATGCATGATTTTGCAAATATTTCATCAAAAACAATTGTATATGCAGCAATTGATGATTTTAGCGGAAATACATTAATGGGACCGACTATTCCACATCAATATAAAAATGTGAAAGCTGGAAAAGTTATTTTAAAAAAGCATGCCATTGTTGGTGCGCATTCTATTATCTTTCCAAATGTAGTAATAGGAGAAGGAGCGGCAGTTGGTGCGATGAGTATGGTAAAAGAAAGTTTAGATGATTGGTATATGTATGCTGGGGTACCTGTAAGAAAAATAAAAGCTCGTAAACAAAAGATAGTAGAATTAGAAAATGAATTTTTAAAAAGCATTAATTCCTGAGTGTTTAAAAGATTTTGTTGCAGCATTTCTCAAAAAAATAAAAAAAGACATGTATGAGGGGATATTATGGTGATTACTGTATTATTTATGGGGCTATCTTATAGTTGTCTTTTTGTAGTAAAGAGGGTTGTTGTAACACATTGCTATCCCCTTAAACATTTCCAATGTCCCAAAGTAAAAAAACGTTATTCTTTCTAGATAAGCTAAATAGGAAAGGAGGACGTTTTTTTATGAATTTCTCGATTGAATCACCTTATATGATTCAAGTAACAAACAATTATAAAAAATTGTTTGTTACTTGAATGTATTTTGATTTGTATAGAGTTAAGTTTCACCTTCTAGTGTTGCGATATATAATCTAAGCTTCTATTTTTTAGTTGCAGATAATACCTTATAACAATGTCTAAAATAACAACAGCCATAAGAAGTAAATTCAATACATACAAATATACGTATCTAGAAAAAAATCTAATGTAATTTATGTTAAAAGAAGGGTGGTAACTTTAAAAATGGAAAATGAAACAAAGTTACTGGAGGATGAGTTGAAAAAACTTTTGATTGCAAATATAAATGATCCTGAGACACTATTAAAGTTAGGTGAGATTTACTACTCTAGTGGTCGACTATATTTAGCAGCAAATTATTTATCCTATGTTATGAAAATGACTAACAATATTGATTTATCCAACAAAGCAAATCAATTATTGTTTTTAGCAGAACGTGCAATCCAAATTAACATTAACGATAATATGCATTCTACTTCTGGATTTTTAGATACACTTATAATGGAACTTCTTAATTGCTTAAAGAACCATTATTACTATAATATCGATATTGGTTTATTTGAACTTATGCATGTTCGTCCCTCCATTGATTCAATTGTTGTAAATATCCAAAATGAAAAAGAAGAAATTCTGAAGCACCTACAAGGACTTGAAGAACTATATTTCAAACTGAACGATCCCTTTTCCAAAGAGTTATTAATTAAACTCTTGTCATTTCGATTATTAGGGAATCATAAAGTAAAGTTACCTTTAAATACTATTAATTATTGGAATCAAAGAAAATCTATTCAAAACCTCATTCATTCTACAGAAACACTTCAAACTAATTATCATAATTGGACGCTACAATTGTTTGATTTAACTCCTTTAAAGTATAATTTGCGGTTATTTTATGTTTCGATGGGAATTAGTGCAACTTTTTTAGATAAGCAGTATGAATACAATAAAGTTTCACCCGCAATAAAAGTAAAAGAAGGAGACATTGTTATTGACGCAGGTGGATGTTTTGGGGATACTGCTCTTTATTTCGCCCATGAAGTAGGAGAAACTGGCCATGTTTATACAATTGAATTTATACCAAGCAATTTAGAAATTATGTCGAAAAACATCAATTTAAATGAAACACTTCAAAATCATATTACAATTGTTAAACACCCTCTTTGGAATGATTCAAATACTTCGCTATATTATAAAGATCAAGGTGCTGCAAGTTTTGTATCATTTTCTGAAGAATCAGGTGTTACAGATAAAGTTAGTACCATCACTATAGATAATTTGGTGATAGAACAAAAACTTCATAAATTGGATTTCATTAAAATGGATATTGAAGGTGCTGAAATGAATGCATTAAAAGGTGCTATCCATTCTATAACTACATTTCGCCCTACGCTTGCTATTGCGATTTATCATCAAATCAGTGATTTTGTTAATGTTATGAAATTTATTAACGATTTAAATTTGGGATATCAATTTTATTTAGGCCACTATACTATTAATGCTCAAGAAACAATTTTATTTGCGGTTGCAAGAGAGAAGATGGAAGTGAGTGGTTAAAAATGAAGAATAAATCTCAAAGACGTCTTGCGGTAATTGATACCAAATTCCCTTGGAAGTTAAGTGGATTTCGTTATTGGGAGAATTACCAAATCTATAAAGAACGACCTGATACTCTTTACTTTGCTACTGAGGTATATACGGATGATTTTCCAACAAAAGTACATGATTTTCAATTATTTAATAAGATAGCGAAAGAAGAAGGAATTACCGATATATATTGTGTTTTTTTAAATTTCGTGTTGAGTTTATTAGGCACTTGTTATCTTCCTGACGGGACACAAATGCCAGGAGCAAATCCCCAACATAATATAGCTACTTTTTTAAAGAAAAATCATATTAACATTCATACTACATTATATCCAGGTGGGGGATTGGATCCTTATACTTCTGTTGAATTTTTAAATATAGTATCTAAACATTGTAAAACAGTATTCTCTAATGCAAATGAGGTATTAAATACTATTCCCAATAGTATTTATGTCCCAGGAGTGATTAATACAGATTTTTATCATTATAATCAAAAGGTTATTTCTAAGCCAATACAGATCATATTTGCGGCTCACAATGCAGAAAGAAAAGGATTTCCTTTATTAGCGCAAGCATTTAATAAACTTGATGATCAATTTCATTTACATATTGTAGGAAACTGGGAAGGTAGCTTACATCTATTAACAAACAAGAATTATACTTTTTGGGGCATATTAGATTTCGAAAGACTAAAACACTTATATGAACAATCTCATATATTTATCTGTTGTAGTACAAAAGATAACTTTGCTATTGATGGATTTCCAACTACTGCTGCAGCTGATGCAATGGCGACAGGGTGTATTTTAGTTTCAACGAATCACCGAAACGATGATCATATACTTAAACATGGTGAGGACTATCTGAAGATAGAAGAAGATAGCAATTCCATATTAAACAACTTATTATGGATTAAGATGAATTTTGAAAAAGCATTAGAGATTGGAAAGAGTGGTTCATTTAAAATGGATAAATATTTTAACTATAAAACAAATGTAAATTTCAAGCTATCTCATATATTTTATGTTTAATGACAATAAAGTTGTTGAATTGATAATAAAGTCATTTGAAAAAAAATAAAGTTGTTTAAAAATGAAAAACGTTTTAATTCTTCACGCTTTTGGGATGGAGCAAGTTTTATACCATTTAACCATTGATCTAGTTCTGATTCATTTCTTTCCCCCTCGGTATCAAAAGCTCTCCCTAAAAGAAGATTAGTAGATACTTAATTTTTTTCCCCTGGTTCAAATAGATTTAATCTTATAGCTATACTCATTACATAATCGTTTCGTAGTCGGGTGAATACATGACAAACCAACAAAATGACACAAAACACAAGTTAAAAATATTTTGATCAAAAGAATGCCGATTTTTATATTCAACATATTGCATAAACTTAAACCTTAGTTATGGTTTTAAGTCTTTTTTGATGAAACACAAATGTAAAAAGTAAAGTGTTTTAAAGGTGTTGGCATATTTTCGATCGAATATTTATATTTAAAGGAGGTTAAGAGTCTATCAGGAAATCTATGTTAGTAAGAATTCTATATTTTAGCTCTATATTTTTGATCTGCCTATAACTATTAGATGTATCAAAAGTGACTTGACTTAATATTTGATATCATTTTTAAAATTAGGGGGAGCATGCATGTATAAATATAGTATGATATTTATGTTAAGTATTTTATGTATACTTTTTGGAGTATCTCATATAGCTTCAGCTGATAAATTATCTTATCCAGGGGATAGAATTGATATAACTACAAATTACATGAACAATGAAAACATTAACTTTGATCCATATAGTGGGAAATATATGGGAGATGTTTATAAAGTTACAAATGGAAAATTAGAAAAAGTTAACTTTCAAGAGTATTTAAATGATCAAGCAAAATCTAATGCTACTGTAAAAATGACAGAAGAAATGAAAAATCAAAATCAATCCATTAATAAATTAAATGATATTTCACCTATGGAGGTTAATTATCGTTGGTATGAGTTTGAGCGTACTGGCCAATATGAGTTTCACGCAGGGTGGGAGAGAGTGAGTGCGACGATTATGTGTCCATCGGCATCTGTAAACTGTAGCATAGCACAACAATATTCTCTTACTAAATCTCAAAGTTGGAATGCAGGTTTTGGTATAGATTTAACAAAAAAAATAAAGACTAATGCTGGGTTCACATGGACCGATTCTGCTACTGTGTCGTCAACATATACTTTTACTATAAAACCTGGGGCACAGGGGTATGTGGCTTTTAATCCTCGATACAATCAAACTGTGGGTTGGGCAAAAACGTATGATTCTATTCGAGGACTTGTAAGTAAGGATTGGGTTGATGCACGATCTCCTTATAAACTTAATAATGGTCAATTGGATGGATGGGTTACATTCTTTTATGAGTGATTTTATAATTGGTGCCCTTTGCTACATAAAATCCAATAGAGTAAATAAATATGCCTCTCATGGTAGGCAATAGATTTTACTAAGCTTGCATAATTAGTGTTATAAACCGCCAGAGATGGCGGTTATTTTTATTTTCTGTAATGGATATACTAATCCAGTGTCTACAATAACTAGGTGCAAAAGTACTATGGAAATTTATAGTTTGTTATTTCTGAATTAGCTGTAGAGCTTTCATCTGTTCTAAAAGAATTAAATTGTTTTGTTCAATCATCTTTGCCACAGCTTCAAAGTGAGCTTGATTCTCAAAAACCTCAATCTGCTTCTCTTATAGAGAGAAGTGTCTAAGTAAGTTGCTTTTATAGATGAAATAGTGGAGCGTATGAAATTAAAACATGTTAAAGCAAATATAAGAGTGATCTCGATAGGTTAGGCTTAGAAAGTGGCTATTGAATTCGAAGAAGTTAAAATGTGAAAAGTTTCACTTATGTTAATCTGAATATCTATTACTTATTTACTCTATATAAAAAAGTAGCTGCACAAAAGTACAGCTAGTCTTCTTCACAAATTTATATGGCTTTAATGACGAATTGAGATTGAGGTATATATAGTAATTGAGCTGCCAAGGAAGTTGTTGTATTAGCAAATGGGTATGCTTCCTTATAAAGAAAATTACTATACACTATTTCATTGATTTCATAGGTCGTACACAGTTTTTTTAGGATTTTTTGAGAAATTTTATTTGTACAAGCAGCAATAAAATCATAATCTCTTTTACTTATTTCTTGAATGGCATGTGAAAGAAGGGTAGTGACTATACCACTTCCCATCCAATCTGGATGACAAGCGCCCATATCTAGATAGACCAATTTTTCTTTATCTAAATGAGAAAACTCAATAGATTCTGTCTCTAATGTATCTAAAAGTTGAAAAATAGGTTCCATTTGCGGGCATAGTTCAATCGCTTTCTCTGTATCTATTAGTGGCTGAGTTACTTTTTTTGTTAAAAGAACTCCAACAATTTGAAAATTTTCTATTGCTACAAATGACATAGCTTGAGATACAGCTTGTTTCATCATTTCTTCGCACATTTTGTGAAAAGGAGCAAAAGGAATTTGTAAACTGCTTACAAGAGGTTCGTTATTCACAAAGGAATGTGCAAGTAAGTGTGCTGCATCTTTCACGTGGTGTGTATCTAGTAGTTCTATATTCATATGTTTTTCCTCTTTTCCTGATATAGTAATTAAAAGTATTATTTAATTTAGTTAAGTTTAATTATTAAAGCGCTTGCCAAAATGATTATTAAACATATGAATAAATCTGTTTAGTAGCAATCGAAATATGTTCATAAAGAAATGCTACAATCTCATCTATACATTCAACAGTTGTATATGGAGAGATAGAAAAGAATTTTAATGTGGAAATTGAATTTCTACCACAACTGTTTATTGCATCTACTACACAAGAACGAGTTGTATCACCAAAAAATACTTGATCGCGATTTTTTCCTAGGTAATTAAATAGTTCTATATTTAATCGGTTTGTATCCTCAATCTCTTCTTTTGTTGCAAGGCCTATTCGTTCTTTTTCCCAATTTTCTTGGCCATCTCCATTCATATAGAAACGGAAAGTTGTAATTGGCCCAAATGTAAAATCATTTGTGATTGCGACTTGAGGCAGGGCCTTGCGCAACTTCTCTCTAAATAATAGATTTACACGAATATAATTTGCTAATAATTTTTGATATCCATCAATTCCAAAGGCTAATAGATTGATATACATTGGAATAGCACTACCAGCTCGTGAACATTCTAAAGTATAGCCTGTATGATAACTCCCATATGATCTATTACCAAGATAAGGTGTATCATCTTGGTCAATGTCCATCAGTTGTAAATCAGTATGACTTTTTACGATTAAAATACTTGAGGCATAAGGTGTTTGTCCTAATTTATGAAAATCAAAACATACACTATCTGCAAGAGACATATATTGCATTTTATCTTGTACGTATTGTAAGGCATTTTTTACATTAGGTTCAAATGAAAGTGGATTTTCTTCAAAATTATAATTGTTAAAGAAGCTATAGAATCCGCCCATTGCAGAATCAGCATGGATATAAATAGGCTTTAATTTATATTTTTTCTGTATTGTTTCAGCGCTCTCTTTAATTTTTTTTATATCATCAATGGTAAATGTATCTGTGGACCCCATAGTAGCTAGAATATAGAGGGGGATACCGCCATTTTTAATAACCTGTATCATTTTATTCTCTAAATCTTCTATATCCATAGAATTTGTATAAGGATCAGTTTTTACTTTTATTAAGTGATTTGACCCGATGCCAGTTGCTTCAGCTGACTTTAATAAACTATAATGTGCATTTTCAGAAGCAAAGCAATATACATTTTGTGGAGCGCCATGTTCTTTTGCTGATGGGAATTGTTTAGAAATTGCTAAGCGCAAGCTCGAAAACACGCATCCTTGTCCACCCCATGTTGTATAGCCACCGCTATTATGTGGATTATAACCAATCAGTTTTGAAAGCATGGATACAACTTTTACTTCTGCTTCAGCTGCCCCTGGACCATATACATCCCAAACACCATTACCATTTAAAAGGGCCATGGTTATTACACCTAATAGTGAAGGTATACTTGGTAGTGGTACAGCGTTAGACAAGTAATATTTATTTGGATAAGGATGACCATTCATAAATTGGTTTAGCTCGTCTATAACCTCAGACATAGTGATTCCAGCTAGTGGAATATGACTTTGGTGAATTAAGCCATTGTAGTATCCTTCTGATTTTTCCTCACATTTACCTAAAGTAGCTCGCTCTTCATTTTTTAATCGGTCAAGATTTTTAATTATTTTCTGCATAGATTCTAATAAAAGTTGTTGTTTTTCTTCATTTCCGTCAACGCTCGGAAATAGTTTTAAAATATCTTGCATGCAGTCACTTCTCCTTGTAAAAAAATGGATTTTTATTTCACTTGGTTAAACATAAGGGTATAATGATTTGTAATTGCCCTTTCGAATACTTAGAAATGAGGAGCTATTTAGAAAAAAATGTAATTCCATAGAAGATTATATGAACTATGGAATTTAAAGTAAAGAAAAATTTTTTGATTTATTTTAAAAAAGTAATTGTGAGATAATGAAGTTTCTAAAAATATTTCTGAATTAATTGTTTATTTTGTTTGCATGTTGCCCTAGCATGTATTCAACTAGTGTAATAGATATTTTTATATAATGTAGAACTTATTATAAGGTAGTTGAATAAAAGGGTTCAAATACCTTATAAACTGTAGATATTGTTGGGAAAAGATAAAAGAAATAGATTGGAAGTGCTAAAGATATATTCTAGTGGAGAAGAAGTAGTAGTATGGATTTGGTAGAAAAATCAGCATAATTTTTTATCATTTTAGCCAAGAAGACTCCTTCCTCAAGGAACGCGAAGTGAGTAGGTGGGAGATGAATTGGCTTCGGACAAGGGATGGCAGGAAGCCATCTTAATTGTTCGACATACATAAAGTGTTACGTCACTATCCATCGAATGTACGTTTGGTATATAATAATCATATACCGAAATGGAGGTGAATCAAATGATAATTAATAAAGCCTTTAAGTTTCGTATCTATCCAAATCAAGCACAAGCAAATCTAATTAATAAAACGATAGGTTGTTCTCGCTTTGTATTCAATCATTTCCTATCCCTATGGGATCACACATATAAAGAAACTGGAAAAGGTTTAACATATGGTACATGCTCTGCCAAACTTCCTGCCATGAAGAAAGAGTTTGTTTGGCTCAAAGAAGTGGATAGTATTGCGATTCAGTCGTCTGTTCGCAACCTTGCGGATGCGTATACACGATTTTTCAAAAAACAAAATAGTGCCCCGCGTTTCAAATCCAAGAAGAATAACGTACAATCTTACACCACAAAACAAACAAATGAAAATATTGCCGTTGTAGGGAACAAAATAAAGTTGCCCAAACTAGGCCTTGTTCGATTTGCCAAAAGTCGTGAAGTACAAGGACGTATTTTAAATGCTACGGTTAGACGCAACCCTTCTGGTAGATACTTTGTGTCATTGTTAGTTGAAACAGAAGTGCAAGAACTTCCGAAAACACATTCTTACATTGGGATAGATGTAGGACTAAAAGATTTCGCCATTTTGTCAGATGGAACACCCTATGAAAATCTGAAGTTTTTCCGATCATTAGAAGATAAGTTGGCGAAAGCACAGCGTGTTCTTTCTAGAAGAATGAAAGGATCTTCTCGCTGGAATAAACAACGAGTAAAAGTAGCTAGAATTCATGAATACATATCAAATGCTAGAAAAGATTACTTAGACAAAATCTCAACTGAAATCATCAAAAGCCACGATGTTATCGGTATAGAGGATTTGCAAGTATCGAATATGTTAAAGAATCATAAGTTAGCAAAAGCAATTAGTGAAGTATCTTGGTCACAGTTTCGAACCATGTTGAAATATAAAGCAAAATGGTATGGCAAACAAGTCATTGTCGTATCGAAAACATTTGCTTCCAGCCAATTATGTTCTTGTTGTGGATATCAAAATAAAGACGTTAAAAATCTAAACCTACGTAAATGGGACTGTCCTTCTTGTCGTATGCACCATGATAGGGATATTAACGCAAGTATCAATATAAAGAATGAAGCAATAAGACTTCTAACCGCAAGGACTGCGGGGTTAGCCTAATCAATTAGAGTTCGATAGGACTCTTTACTTAGGAATCCCTCACTTCTAAACGAAGTGAAAGTGAGGGTAGTTCAATATCTAATAATAATGGACGAATTAAATGTGAAGAGTTTTCTTTAACCTGATTAGAATTTTTTGCACCAGGAATAGCAACTGAAATGGCTGGGTGAAGGAGAAAAAGATGAGAATAGATCTACCAGATAAAGTAACAAAATATGATCATGTAGATTTATATGATGAGAATGGGAGTAAAATGGATATTAAGAGTACAGATGCTCTTATTCCATATAAAAAGTAAGAATTGAGGTCGAAAATGAACGTAAGGAGAATACAAGCAGAATTTGAAAAGTTACACTATTTTGATGCATGGGTTACTAAATTAGTATGCGACTATTTTGGTGATGAGGTATACCTAACTTATAAGAATGAAAATGGCGACGTAGATTTTCAATTTAGCGGTTGCTATAGAATAGATTTCAAACATAGCATGGGATATGTAAAAGAAAAACCAATAAAAACATTTACATATGAACAGTTACCATATTTTCTTCATGATATTGAAATTGGTGAAGTAGAAAAAGAGGGCTTGAAATTATATACCTGTAATATAATTATGCCCCCTATGGAATTAGAAATATGGTGTAAGGATATAAAAATTGAAAGCTAAGTATTATAATAAAAAACGCTCCAATTATTGCGAAAAATTTACAAGCATTGGATGTGAAAATACTAGGATTTCCTACAGGTTTCAATATGAGAATAAATCTTGCAAATGCATTTACGGACTGAGCTAATAGAATAGCAAGCCATAAGATTGATATTCCAGCTGCGAGAAATATTGATAACATTGATTTATGTAATGTGCTATATAATCTGGGTGTTCCACTGGAAAAAACGCTGAGTTTATAGCGGGCTAAAAGTCTACTAATCAATTCATGACAACATTCATAGACTTTGCTCCTATACTGAGATGAAATCTTAGCTGAAAATGAAAATCTGCCTTCATGGTATCCAGCTGAATTGTTTGAAGTATCTAACCCTTTACAGCCTTTAGAATGGTATTTTGCAGATCATAAACAAAGTAAAGTGACAACAATAGAATATATATGAGGTTATAAAGAATTATCTTTAAATGATAGGCAAGCTCTTGGTTTAATGGAGAGAGTGAATAAAGATATTGAAATATTTTTAAAGCGTAAAGCCGAAATTGATGAATTTGGGAGATAGTAAATGAATGAAGTAATTAATCTATAAAAAACGTAGAATTAAATATTTCTAGTTTTTTTGTACATAACATTTAAATAAACAGCTTATTTTTGAAAAAGTTGAAAGATAGTATTTATGTTGGCGCAAATATCTATTACAATGTACCCTATATAAAAAAGTAGCTGCAAGTGCAACTACTTTTTTCACAAAAACATTATTATGCACATAACACCTTTAGCGTAGACTTGCGCTTAATGGTACTTGGGAATAAACTGTGAAATTGTTACCATAAGTACCGTGTCTTGAAAATGAGGAAGAAATTAAACCGTTCCAACTTTTGTAGGTAGATCCAGATGCATCTGCTCTTAGAAGTACATTTGAAAAGCTAGCCTGGCTAAAAGAATTACGTCCAGCATCTTCAACACCCTGAACCATTTTTACTGGTTCGTATTGAGAAAATGAGCCATATACAGGCTGATTTGCATATCTAGGGCTTCCATTTACATACATAGTAACCGTACCATTTCCGTTATTAATTATTTTAAGGTTTACCCGATCACCATCTTTAATTGATGTATCATATTGTGTGTTCCAATACTTACTGTTTTGACCTGATTCATTATATCCTGAATTAAGAAATACTTTATATCCACTTGGTGTTTTTGAAATACCACCCTCAACTTTAGATGCTCCAATACCTAAATACCAATTCACATATCCATCTTTAACAACAACTGATTTTGGTAGATTTATATCAGCTGCAATCCCGGTATAACTACTATTTGTAACACTTTTTACAGCACCTTCTGTAGCTGCAAAACTAGTAGTTGAAAACATTGATAGAGAAATTAGAAGTGAACCAACTAGATACATCATTTTTTTCTTACTTTTTCTAAATACTTGATTCATTTTAGATCCCCCATATTTTAAATTATTAAATTGTATGGAAAGTTGGCCAACTAACTACAACTTACAAATTAAAGATATATCAGGTTTCATTTAATGTATATATTTTCCTGTTATAAGTCATTGAAATGTCAAATAAATTTGTTCTTTTATATTTATCAATATAGATGGAGTTGACAGAATAAAGTGGTATGTCTATTTAAATGTAAGAAGATTTTGTTAAGAATACTATTAAAACCTATAAATGTGTTGGTGATAATATGTACTACGATTCATTTAGGAGAGAAATATGGAATGAAAATAGGGGGGGCAAAGGGGATATCTGAAATGTTTAGAAATGGATTAAAAACAAAGGAAATAAATGAATAATTTTTGTTAAGGAATTCATTGAAGTAGTTCGTAGATGAAGGGAAATATATGATTTTAAAAGACATGGATTTCCTATATAAAAGAAGAAAGGGATCCAGTTATGGGAAATAAAAATACAAGATTAAAGTTAGATAATGCAGCTATTGAAGGGATGATAGAGGCATTAAAAGATGAAAATGAATGTTTACGTATGGAAGTCGATTATTTAAAGAAGTTAAAGGACTTCGTTCAAAAAGAGATGGAATTACGGAACAAGACAAAGAAAAAGTAACTTATCTTACAAAATTCGAAGGTATGGAACTTATTAAGATAGTATTAGATAAGTATAATGTTCATTACAATCGCAAAAAAATCAAAGTTCATTTAAAAAGAATGAGTCCAGTATAATACTGGACTCACATTCAAACAGCCGCTTAATTTTTTGTTTAATTCTTCAGGTCCAGTTCATCATAGGCGATCGATTGTTGGCTTGCTACGCTCAGTAATTGTTATTCTTTAACTCATCTTATATTACATTAGTTTAAGTATTGAGAGTAAAAGAATAGGAATAGAAAAATTAATGTTTTGCTAAATAATCTATTAAAGAAACTTAAAGGAATAACAAGTTCTCCTATTGTAAGGATTTTAAGATTATCCTTATTTAGTCCTTTTATTAATTCTTTTAATGTTTGGAAATTTATTTTATTAACGAAAGACCAACTTGGCACAGCTTTTGTATCTGAACCTATTTTGAAAATGATATGAATACTATGTGCATGAAAACCGCTTATTATTAAAATAAGCATAAACCCTAAAATAATGAACCAAGTCATTTTTCAACATCTCCTTTCAGTATTTAATATTAAGATATTAAAACTGTTGAGAAAGTGTGCTGTTGTCCATGAAAAATATTGTGAATTTGTTGAGGAAATATTGAGAATGTTGCAATGCGATTGATTGTAGGGGAGTTAGAGTTAATAATGCTTGTCAGATTATATGCGTGAAAAAAGGAAATAGGAAAGAGAACAGTTGCGTAGACTGTTCTCTTAAGGAGCGGAAGTGCTGAACATTTTCAATGACAATGATTCAACCATTCCCCTAATAGTATGTGCAAATATTTATAATTTATACAAGAAAGACGGCTATTAAAAATAGCCGCCTTGCCCAGGGAGATTTCAAGAAAATTAGAGATTCATTATGGATACAGATTGGCTGTTACCAATCTACTCTTAGTATTGGAAATAATTACATGAATTATTCGTAGGTTAAAATCTTAATTCATTGTAGGATGAGTGACATGCAAAGTAAAAAGAGCACTTTTTAAAAGTGCTCTTTTTAAGGTGTGTATTAGGGCTTGAAAGAGGCATCAATGACAATTTAGAAGGAGATATTTCTATACAACATATGGAGGTACAATGGAAGGGTGACGATAAAAAATAAAAAGAGCAGTTAGAATGAACTAACTGCTCAGCTCTAGGGGAAATGAATGGTTTCAATTATCGAGACAATAAAAGGATAAGCAAAAAGGATTGAATTTGAAGAAAGTGTGTTGTTTTAATTGTATTAGGAGTTTTAATCATCGTATAACTATCTCCCCTATATGAATGGATAAATTGGAAAGAAGTCTTTGTATATCCTATAGGCTTAATTCTATGTATGATACTTGGACATTTTGGGTTACTAGAGTTTTATATATGAGTAGGGTTAGTATGTATTGTATGAGGTATCCTTAGGGCAATAGGAATTAGTGTTATATAGAAAGAATAAGTGCAGAGAGCATCTAAATGGGATGATTTTTTATTTTGCATAGAAAAAGGAACCCATAAGGGTTCCTTTTCTTATTCCGATCTATCTTAAGCGCATATAAGATAATGTTATTTTACATCTTAATATTAGGAATTACAATAAAGAAGTAAAGATTACCATGAGGTGGTGTAAATAGGAGAAAGAACCATAAGTATTACTGCGTGATCTGGTTGTAATGAGCCTTGCATGTGGATATTAAATGTCTATTAAGTAAATTGGTCGAATTTTTCTACAGGTGTTTCATAAAGGTAGATTAATTCGTAAATATGAAGCGTTACGCTATAAGATAGAAATACTTACAAATTTTAAAAGAATTCTATTTGTGTACCAAGAAGTAAAATCTATTTATGATAAAATATAGAAAAAGATGATTAAGAAGGGACAATTAAAGTGAAACCAACAATTTATGATGTTGCGGAAAAAGCAGGTGTATCAATAGCGACTGTATCCAAGGTAATTAATCAAACTGGGCGTATTAGTGAAAAAACAATAAACAAAGTAAATCAGGTAATGGATGAATTAGATTACCAGCCGAGTAGTGTAGCAGCAGCGTTAACAGGTAAAAAAACATATACGATTGGGGTACTTGTCCCAGATATCTCAAATCCATTTTTTGCAGAAGTAGCAAGAGCTTTTGAAAATAGCGCACGAGAATCAGGATATACACTCATTTTATGTAGTACGGACCATCAAACAAAACGTGAGCACGAATACATTGATTTATTATTTAAAAAGCAAGTAGATGGCATTATTATTGCGACGGAACTAAATGATTATAAACTAGTTAAAAAAATCGTGAACCGAGATTTGCCACTCGTATTATTTACCGTAGATCATCCTTCCATCACGACTCATGTTGTGACAACTGATGATATGAGGGGCGGCTATTTAGCTGGGAATTATCTAACGCAGAAGGGCCATACATCTTTAACGATTATGATGGAGAAGGATAGAAAAAGTAGCTTAGGAAGGCTGAATGGCTTTAAGCAGGCTCTTACAGATTCAGATATCTCATTAGATGATGATGCAATAATTAGCTGCTATTCGACTGTGGAAGATAGCAAACGTGCAAGTAAAGAATTACTTAGCTTGCCTAATAGGCCTACAGCGGTTTTTGCTTGTACAGATTTAATTGCGATATGCCTTATGAATGAAGCAAGAAAACAAGGACTTTCAATTCCGGAAGATTTATCAATAATCGGATTTGATAATACAATTTATGCTGAGATAGCAGATCCTGGGTTAACGACAATTGAACAGCCAATTACACAAATGGCAGCTTGTACGTTTGAACAACTCTTAAAAACGATGGAAATGAAGGAACATGCTAAGCAAAAAATTACTATTATTCCTCAATTAGTAGAGCGATCATCAGTAAAGGATATTACATGTTAGCGTTTTTGATATCCTACTTGAATGTAACAAAAAGAAGGTCATCTTAACCATATACAGTTATGATGACCTTCTATTATATAGAGGATTTATACAGAGAATTGCTCACTGCTTTTCGTATTTAAATCCTGCTCCATCCCATCTTCCTTTGGAATAGTAAGGAAATGAGTTAAAAATGCACCAAAGAAATACAAACCAGCAAAGATCCACATCACGCCGCCTACACCTAATGGACCGATGAAAGCAGTTACTACTAATGGTCCAACAAATGCTGATAATCCTGAACCTAAATTTAAGACAGACATTGCCGCTCCTTTATTTTCAGGAGATAAAGATGGAACTAATGCTGTAAGAGGTACATAACCAGCAAGTGTTGCTCCGTAGCAACATGCAACAAATAATATAGCCCAATAATTATGTCCTACCATTTGTGGTACATAATAGAGTGCAAGAGTTACAATGCCGCAACCGACTCCTCCGAACCATTTAATTGTATTTACCCAACCAAACTTGTCTCCAACAATACCAAAAATAATATTAAATACCATATTTACAAAGAATAGAGTACCCCAAATTTGAAGCCATTCCGTCATCGTAAAATTATATTTCATCATATAGGTAGGAAGGAAAACAACAAATCCAAACTGAGCGGCCGAATTTATAATTTTTACAATACCGCCTATACCAACCTTAGGATTTTCAAATGCGATGGTAATGCCTTTTAGTAACTCACTTGATTTGTTAGCGCTTACGGTTTGTGCTTTAAATCTATCCTTATTTACAACAATTGAGAACAATCCCCCGATGACAACAAAAATTAAAGCGCTCCATAATGTAGCGATTTCCCCGATTTTAGGAACCATATAGCTAGAATAAAAGGCTCCTATAACACTAAGCCCTAGCTGGAATACGAACCAGAACCAGCCAACTGCTCTTGAAAGCATTTGCTGAGGAGTACTGTAAGATACCCAAACTAGAAAAGAATAAGCAAATAAAGGATAACCGAACCCTCGTAGGGCATAACAAATTAATATTACGGGATAATTCATATGTTGAATTCCTATACCTATGAACCCGATTGAACCTAAAATGAATGATACTAAACCAAACGTCATGACTTTTCTTGGTCCCCACATTTGTACAAATACCCCTGAAAACCAAGAAGAAGCAGATACAGTTATTCCGTAAATAGTAAACAAAAATGCAGCATGTTCTAGCGTTAGGCCTCTCTCAACGAGATAAGGGGATAACCATCCTTGTTCTAAACAATCCCCAATCATAAAAACAATAATTCCTATGTATCCCCAAGTTAAATTAGAAGGGATACCAATCCTGTCCATAAATGTTTTGCTTGAACTAATAGCGTTCATTCTCCCACCACCGATAAGTTATTTTTGGTTAAGCGCTTAATTATTTTTGATAAAAAAAGTATACGCTTACATTTTAAGACCGTCAATGAAATTTTTTGACAATTTACAACTTTCTTTTATAGGGGCATTCTATTTACTTATCGGACAATAAAATAATAGTGAGTATGAAAAGAAAGGAATACCTTATAGATGGGAGTTTAGCCTTTAAAAGGCTTTGTTTCCTTTGTTATATCAGTATTTTAAAAGATTATTTTTGTAGTTGTTTAGATTATTTGTTTCTAATTATTAATTTGTATATGGACGTAGTACGTTTACTTACGAAATTTGAAATTCGGATGAAAAGAAGAGTATTCAAAAAAATAAAAATGTTTTCAATTTAGAATCAAGTGTGTATAATGAAGAAAAATAGGGAAAGCGCTTAACTTAATTTGATGTGCTAAACCTTATAGACTTTCATTTTTTTCTTAAATTTAAATAAAGAGGGAGAAATCATATGAATGTTTTAACGATTGGAATTATTGGTGCTGGACGAATAGGGAAACTGCATGTAGATAACTTGCAGCTGATGCCACAAGTAAAAATTAAAGCGGTTTCAGATGTTGTGATTAGTCATCTAGAAAAGTGGGCCGAGGATAAAGGGATTTCTACTCTGACTACAAACTATCAGGATTTATTAGCAGATCCAGAAATTGATGCTGTCTTTATTTGTTCACCAACAAATACACATGCGCAAATTATAAAAGAAGCGGCTCTTGCGAAAAAACATATTTTCTGTGAAAAGCCTGTTAGTTTCTCAGTAGAAGAAACATTAGATGCATTAGAAGTAGTAAAAGAACAAGGGGTATTTCTTCAAGTAGGTTTTAATCGTCGTTTCGATCCTAACTTCAGGAAAGTCTATGATCTTATTCAACAAGGAGAAGTGGGACACCCACATATTTTAAAAATTACGTCTAGAGATCCACAACCACCAAGTATAGAGTATGTTCGCTCTTCAGGTGGATTGTTTATGGATATGATGATTCATGATTTTGATATGGCTCGTTATGTGATGAATAGTGAAGTCGTTGAAGTATTTGCATATGGCACAACATTAATTGATCCATCCATTCAGGAAGTAAATGATGTTGATACAGCAATTGTCACATTAAAATTTGCGAATGGAGCTTTGGGGGTAATTGATAATAGCCGCCAAGCTGTTTATGGATATGACCAGCGTGTTGAAGTGTTTGGTGAAAAAGGCGCGGTTGCTGCGGATAATTGCTGTCCGACAACAGTACAAGTTTCAAAAACAGAAGGTGTTGTAAAAGACAAGCCGCTTTATTTCTTCTTAGAGCGCTACACGCAAGCTTACATTGAGGAAGTAACACAATTTACAAAGTCAATTATAGAAGGACAAGCTGTTATTTGCAGTGGTAATGATGGGTTACAAGCAGAACGAATTGCGAAAGCTGCGAAGGAATCATTACTAACTGGAAAACCTGTTCAAATTGAACATAAACAGCCTGCATTAAATTAATAAAGAGAGCGCTTACTTCTAGATAGATAAAGAGTAATGAATAGTAAGTTTATAAAAATATGAACTATGTCATTCACTCTTTCATAAAGCATGGGAGGTAGAAACAATGAATCCACTTATTTTTAAAGAAGATTGTCCATTAGACCTAATTGCAGTTGGACGTTTATGCGTTGATTTAAATGCCAACGAAACACAACGTCCTATGGAAGAAACAAGAACATTTACTAAGTATGTGGGAGGTTCTCCTGCGAATATCGCAATTGGTGCGGCGCGTCTTGGCTTACAGACAGGATTTATCGGTAAAGTTTCCGATGATCAAATGGGCCGCTTTATTACAGGATACTTAAAGGATAACAATATTAATACAGATCGGATACGTATCGATCGTACAGGTGCGGTGACAGGTCTAGCTTTTACAGAAATTAAAAGCCCTGAAGATTGCAGTATTTTAATGTACCGCGACAATGTTGCAGATTTAAATCTTGATCCAACAGAAGTTTCTGAGGACTATATTAAACAATCAAGAGCTCTCTTAATTTCAGGAACGGCTTTAGCGAAAAGTCCTTCTCGCGAAGCGGTATTTTTAGCACTAGAATATGCGCGTAAGCATGATGTAGTCGTATTTTTTGATGTGGATTACCGCCCTTATACATGGCAGTCAGAAGCTGAAACGGCTGTGTATTACAATCTAGCAGCTGAAAAATCTGATGTCATTATTGGAACGCGTGAAGAATTCGATATGATGGAAAAACTATTAAACTATGAACAATCTAATGACCAAGTTACGGCTGAAAGATGGTTTTCTCATCATGCGAAAATCGTTGTAATTAAACATGGCGGGGATGGGTCAATCGCTTATACGAGAGACGGTCAATCTCACAGAGGCGGTATCTTTAAAACAAAGGTGTTAAAGACGTTTGGCGCTGGCGACTCGTATGCTTCTGCATTTATTTATGGCTTAATGCAAGGGCTTGAGATCCCTCAAGCGATGCGATTAGGTGGTGCTTCTGCTTCGATTGTTATTTCTAAACATAGCTGTTCGGATGCAATGCCAACAAGGGCAGAGATTTCTGCATTCATGGAAACGGCTGAGGAAATTGTATAGAAACATCATAAACCATTAATTAAGCAAGGGCGTATCCTATTGGACGCTTCTACATTACATAAAAGGGAGAGAATGAATATGACAGTACAAACAGCACAAATTGTAAAAAACTACATTGGCGGCGAATGGGTAGAATCCATTTCAACTAAGATGGAAGCTGTATATAATCCTGCAACAGGAGAAGTAATTGCTCAAGTACCACTTTCAACAAAAGTAGATGTTGAACAAGCTGTATTAGCAGCAAACGAAGCGTTCAAATCTTGGTCTAAAACTGCTGTACCAAAACGCGCTCGTATTCTATTTAAATATCAACAATTATTAGTAGATAACAGGGAAGAGTTAGCGAAACTGATTACGATTGAAAACGGAAAAAGCTATAACGAGGCTTACGGTGAAGTTCTTCGTGGTATTGAGTGCGTGGAGTTTGCTGCAGGTGCTCCTACATTAATGATGGGAAAACAGCTACCTGATATTGCGACAGGTATTGAGTCTGGTATGTATCGTTACCCAATTGGTGTTATAGGCGGGATTACACCTTTTAACTTCCCAATGATGGTTCCATGCTGGATGTTCCCACTTGCGATTGCTTGCGGTAATACATTTGTGTTAAAACCTTCAGAGCGTACACCACTTCTAGCAGCAAGATTAGCAGAATTAGCTGAAGAAGCAGGCTTACCAAAAGGTGTATTAAATATCGTAAATGGCGCTCACGATGTAGTAAACGGTCTTCTGGAACATAAATTAGTGAAGGCAATTTCATTTGTAGGTTCTCAGCCTGTGGCAGAATATGTATACAAAAAAGGAACAGAAAACTTAAAACGCGTGCAAGCATTAGCAGGTGCGAAAAACCATTCCATTGTATTAAATGATGCGAATCTTGAACTAGCAACAAAGCAAATTATTAGTGCTGCATTTGGTTCAGCTGGTGAGCGTTGTATGGCTGCTTCTGTTGTAACAGTAGAAGAAGAAATTGCAGATCAATTAGTTGAAAGACTCGTAGAAGAAGCAAATAAAATTGTCATCGGAAATGGTCTTGATGAAGATGTATTTTTAGGACCAGTTATTCGTGATAACCATAAAGAGCGTACAATTGGTTACATCTATTCAGGTGTAGAACAGGGCGCTACATTAGTTCGTGATGGACGCGAAGATACGGCTGTAAAAGGAGCTGGTTACTTCGTTGGCCCAACAATTTTTGACCATGTTACAAAAGAAATGAAAATCTGGCAAGATGAGATCTTTGCTCCTGTTTTATCGATTGTTCGTGTGAAATCATTAGATGAAGCGATTGAAATTGCAAATGAGTCTCGCTTTGCAAATGGAGCTTGTATTTATACAGATAGCGGGGCAAGTGTACGTCAATTCCGTGAAACAATTGAATCCGGTATGTTAGGTGTGAATGTTGGGGTTCCAGCACCGATGGCATTCTTCCCGTTCTCTGGCTGGAAAGATTCTTTCTATGGAGATCTTCATGCGAACGGTACTGACGGCGTTGAGTTTTATACTAGAAAGAAAATGCTTACATCTCGTTGGGAAAAGTAATCATGAAGAGAGAAGTAGAATCTCTCTAGGTGCTTGGAAGCGAAAGTAAGGAAGGTAGTAAAACATAAGAAGGAAGTATTAGGAGTCTATCAAATTCCTGATACTCCTTTTTCATATGTAGAATGACTGATAGAGATAGAAAGGAGCAAACAATATGCAAACTGTTAGAATGACGACGGCACAAGCTTTGGTGAAATTTTTGAATCAGCAATACGTAGAGTTTGATGGAGAACAACAAAAGTTTATTAAGGGAATCTTTACGATTTTTGGTCATGGAAATGTAGTAGGCCTTGGTCAAGCTTTAGAAGAAGACGCTGGGGAATTAGAAGTATATCAAGGGAGAAATGAGCAAGGAATGGCAAATGCTGCGATGGCGTTTGCAAAACAAAAACACAGAAAACAAATTATGGCATGTACTTCTTCTGTTGGTCCTGGATCAGCAAATATGATTACCTCTGCTGCAACAGCTTCTGCAAATAATATTCCCGTTTTACTACTTCCAGGTGATGTATTTGCAACAAGACAACCTGATCCTGTTCTTCAACAAATTGAACAAACACATGACTTATCTATTTCTACGAATGATGCTTTTCGTGCGGTAAGTAAGTACTGGGACCGGGTAAATCGTCCTGAACAATTGATGACGGCTATGATTCAAGCCATGCGTGTTTTAACGAATCCGGCAGATACAGGAGCTGTAACAATTTGCTTACCACAAGATGTCCAAGGGGAAGCGTGGGATTTTCCAAGTTACTTCTTCCAAAAGCGCGTTCACCGTATTGAGCGTCGTCTACCTACAAAAGCCAGTTTAGTGGATGCGGTTGAAATGATTAAGAGAAAGAAAAAGCCAATTATGATTTGCGGTGGTGGAGTAAGATACGCAGAAGCGGCAGAGGAACTGAAACAGTTTGCTGAGGCATTCCGCATTCCATTTGGAGAAACGCAAGCAGGGAAAAGCGCGATTGAAAGTTGTCATCCATATAATCTTGGCGGCATTGGGGTAACTGGTAATTTAGCAGCTAATACAATTGCAAAGGAAGCGGATCTTGTTATTGGAATCGGGACAAGATTTACTGATTTTACAACGGCATCTAAGCAATTGTTCCAGAATAAAGAGGTTGAGTTTTTAAACATCAACATTTCGGAATTCCATGCGAATAAGCTTGATGCATTGAAGGTGATAGCAGATGCAAAAGAAACACTTCTTGCTCTAATAGATGAACTGCAATCGATTGAGTATCAATCTAGTTACACAGTAGAAATCACTGATGCAAAAGAGGCTTGGGAAACAGAATTAGCACGTCTACATAATATTCGCTTTACAGGTCAAGGTTTCACGCCGGAAGTTGAAGGTCATTTCGATGAGAATTTAAATGAGTATGTAGACGCACTTGGTACAGAATTAACACAGACTACGGTCATTGGACAAATCAATACATTACTTGATGAAGATGCAATTATTGTTGGCGCGGCAGGAAGTCTTCCGGGTGATTTACAAAGAATGTGGGCATCAAGAAAACCAAATACATATCACATGGAGTATGGATACTCTTGCATGGGTTATGAGGTTGCGGGCGCACTAGGTGCAAAGATAGCTGAACCATCGAAGGAAGTATATGCAATGGTAGGGGATGGTAGTTACCAGATGCTTCATTCTGAGCTTGTCACAAGTCTTCAAGAAAATAAAAAAATTAACGTCTTATTGTTTGATAACTCCGGATTTGGCTGCATTAATAACTTACAGATGGGAAACGGTATGGGCAGCTTTGGAACAGAATTTCGCTACCGAAACCAGGAAACTAGTAAATTAAACGGGGCTATTATGAAAATTGATTTTGCAGCTAGCGCGGCTGGATATGGTGTAAAAACGTATCATGTTACATCAATAGAACAATTACGGGAAGCACTTATAGATGCGAAAAAACAAACAATTTCTACATTAATTGATATTAAAGTATTACCAAAAACAATGACAAATGGATACGAGTCATGGTGGCATGTAGGTGTTGCAGAAGTATCTAAAAGTCAAAGTGTACAAGCTGCGTACGAGAGTAAAGTAAGTAACTTGCAACAGGCAAGGTCATATTAGATTAGGACACAAAGAGAGCTTTTATCTACATGCATATTGTCTAGGAAGCTCTCTTTTTAACAATCAGATAAGAGAAGTTGGCAAGTTTCTATCACATTTTGTAAAGAGGAGAGACAAGGGGATGTTCAAAGAAAATACAATTAAGCTTGGAATTGCACCAATTGCTTGGACAAATGATGATATGCCGGAGCTAGGAGCAGAAAATACGTTTGAACAATGTATTAGTGAGATGGCACTAGCTGGATTTAATGGAAGTGAAGTAGGGAATAAATACCCGAGAAATACAGTTGTATTAAAAAAATCTTTGGAATTACGAAACTTGGAGATTGCTAGTGCATGGTTTAGTACGTTTTTAACAACGAAGCCGATTGAAGAGACGGTAGAAGAATTTATTAAGCATAGGGATTTCTTGCATGACATGGGTGCAAAAGTCATCGTTGTTTCAGAGCAAGGGCATAGTATTCAAGGTTTAATGGATGTACCACTATTTAAAAATAAGCCTGTTTTTACAGAAGAAGAGTGGGAAAAGCTAGCGGATGGGTTACATCACCTCGGTAAATTAGCTCAGGAAAAGGGGCTGCATATTGTATACCATCACCATATGGGTACGGGTGTTCAAACAACGGCAGAAATTGAAAAGTTAATGGATATGACGAATCCAGAGCTTGTATCCCTACTTTTTGATACAGGTCATCTTGTTTTTTCAGGAGAAGAGCCGCTTTATATTTTGAAAAAATATTTACCTCGTATTAAACATGTACATCTAAAAGATATTCGCCAAGATGTAGTTGATGCTGTAAAGGAAAACAATTTAAGCTTCTTACAGGCAGTGAAGAATGGTGCATTTACAGTTCCTGGAGATGGTGTAATTGTATTTGATGAAGTGTTTAATACCCTTGCGAACTCTGAGTATAAAGGATGGTTTGTGGTAGAAGCAGAGCAAGACCCAGCTTTAGCAAATCCTTTTGAATACGCATTAAAAGCTCGAAAATTTATACAAGAAAAAGCAGGTTTGTAATTTAAGTATTTTAAGATTATCCCTAAGTAAATGGTATGGTAATCAACATGTCTTCTTACAAAAGGGGTAAAAAGACGTGACGGTTGGTTTTACATTTAATAAATAATATTGAAATAGGGGAGTATGTAATGCCATTAGTTCAAATGAAAGATATTTTAATTAAAGCAAATCAAGAGAATTATGGGGTTGGAGCTTTTAGTGTCGCTAATATGGAAATGGTAATGGGAGCTATTCAAGCAGCTGAAGAGTTACGTTCCCCGCTCATTCTACAAATTGCGGAAGTTCGTTTGAATCATTCGCCCATTCATATGATTGGTCCTTTGATGGTAGCTGCAGCGAAAAAAGCAACTGTTCCAGTAGCAGTTCACTTTGATCACGGTATGACGTTTGAAAAAATTAAAGAGACATTAGAAATTGGTTTTTGTTCGGTTATGTTTGATGGCTCTCACTATCCGTTAGAAGAGAATATCCAAAGGACAAAAGAAGTTGTGGAGCTTGCGAAACCGTACGGAGCGACAGTAGAGGCTGAGATTGGCAGAGTAGGTGGTAGTGAGGACGGATCAGAAGATATTGAAATGATGCTGACAAGTACTAAAGAAGCAAAAAGATTTGCAGAAGAAACAGATGTTGATGCGTTAGCTGTTGCGATTGGAAATGCGCACGGGATGTACAATGGAGACCCTGATTTACGATTAGACCGCTTGCAGGAGATTAATGGGATAGTCGATATTCCTTTAGTATTACATGGTGGGTCTGGCATTAGCCCAGAGGATTTCAAGCAATGTATTCAACATGGTGTTCGAAAAATTAATGTAGCAACAGCGACATTTCAGCATGTAATTACTGCGGTTAACACTGCTGCCCTAAATACTCCGTATTCAGATTACTTTACGTATCATCAAGATGTAATTGAGGCTGCATACGAAAACGTTAAAAATCATATACGAATATTCGGAAGTGAAAACAAAGCATAATCAGAAAAACTTTCTTGATTAATAGTTAGAGGAAACTCGGAATTTAGTTAGCTGACAAAAGTGGAGAATGCTAGAGAAGCCATTAATTAAAAGGAGGAGAAAGCCATGTTAGGAAAATTAGGTGAATTAAATGAGGGGTATAATGTATTAACAGAAATGAACGGTCAATGCAGTGATATGTTAATGGATATAGGCATATATAAGATGTCTAATGGAAAAGAAGAGTTGCTATTTGATAATAAGAACGAAACGGCAGTACTTTTACTAGAAGGGGCAATACGTTTAGAGTGGGATGGAATGGAACAAGTTATTCAAAGGCAGTCTGTTTTTGAAGAAAACCCTTGGTGTTTACATGTGGCTAAAAATGTGAAGGTTACAATTACTGCTCTTTCAGATAGTGAAGTGCTTGTCCAAAAAACAGATAATGACCAAGAATTTGCGTCCAAGTTGTATACTCCAAATGAGTGTCAAAGTGTTGTAGCTGGAGAAGGAGTATGGGAGGGAACAGCGCAGCGTGTTATTCGGACAATTTTTGATTATAATAATGCAGCATATTCTAACATGGTTGTAGGAGAAGTTATTTCTTATCCAGGGAGATGGTCCAGTTATCCACCGCATCATCATGATCAACCGGAGGTATATTATTATCGTTTTAATAAACCGCAGGGATTTGGATGTGCAATGGTAGGTGAGAATGCTTATCGCGTTGTACATAATAGTTTTATTACAATTCCAGGTGAACTAGACCACCCACAAGCAACTGCGCCTGGATATGCAATGTATTTTTGTTGGATGATTCGACATCTTGAGAATAACCCATGGAATGATCGTATCATGGAGGAAGACCACAAGTGGTTATTAGAACCAAACGCGAAAATTTGGCCAGAAAAGGAATAGACGAAAATAAATACGAGCACTCCTATTTTTAGTAATAGGGTGCTCTTTTTTCTGTTTATGCTCAGAAAGGAAAATCCTTCTTACTGTTATCGTCGGATTATCGTCCTGCACACATTAGAAGAAGGAGAATTTCAATCTAATAAAATTAAGATAGGATTTGATATTTTCTTAGTTTTGGTTAGGTAAGTTTATATACTTAAATTAAAGAACTTAATTTCAATTAAGGGGGAGAATAATTTGGAGGTATATAACTCAGCTGCTCCTGCGCAAACAAAAAACGAAGATTTACCATTCGATATTTCGTGGATGACTGATTGGATTATAGACTGGTTTAGTTCTTTGTTTAATGGCAGCAGTGATGTAATAAAAGATGGGGGAGACAAAATAGATGGGGCAGTTCATGCGAGTGTGCCTGCATTCTTTGATGTTATTTTCCTTATACTTTCTGTAGTAATTTTAATATCATTATTAGTTTTTGGGGCTTCGTTATGGTTTAAACATATAAAGTGGAAAAAAAGATCTATATATTTTGGAGTAGGTTCATTTATTCTCATACTTTTAATAAGGATTCTACCAGTGTTAATGTTGACGACACGTTCTTTTGATTTTCAAACCTTTATGAGTAATATGGTGGGCTTAATTACTTCTATAATTTTAGGAACAGCTGTATTAATGTTTTTGATATCTTTAGCATTAGGTATGCTTTATAAGAAATTTGAACATCCCAAATATGGAAAATGGAGTTCAAGTTTGAGATATAGTTCCATTTTTATATTTGTAACGACATTGTTAGTACCGGCCTTACTGCGACATTTATAATTTTGGTTTATATAAGGAGAAAGAGGAATAGCGAAGGTAACATTTATATTATTTCTTCTAAATATATTAGTACTTTTTCTCCTTTCGGTTTCTAATTTAAATCTAATAAGTTAAAAAGCTTTTTGTTGTATGAGGCTTTGGTAAGGGGGGATGGGTACTAGTGACTACGTTTATTGTAATGGTTAGTATTTTCTTAATTCTATTCGTAATTGGTCCTAAAGCGACTAAGAGAAAAGAAGAAAAAGAAAGAATAGAAAAGGAACATAAGCAGAAAATGGGGGATTTAGAGGAAGAAAAGATTGATTTAGATATTAATGGGGCTAAAGTACGTTTACACAAGAAGCCTAAGCTAAAGAACAGTATATATAAAATAAAGGATAACGGGTAATTACTCAATTTTTTCATTTTGGCCAAGAAGACTTCTTCCTCAAGGAACGCGAAGTGAGTAGGTGGGAGATGAATCGGCTTCGGACAAGGGATGGAAAGAATTAGAACGTCACAAAATTTGTAATGTAACACAGTTAACAGAGTTATTAAATGTACCTCAATCTACTGTTTCTCAACATTTATCTAAAATGCGTGGAAAGATTCTGAGTTCAGAAAGAAAAGGATTAAAGATGTACTATCATATTGTGAATTCCAAAGCATGTCAGATTGTTAGTGTTTTAAGTCTATAAAGATTATGGATAAAAGAGTGAAAGAATGTTTATTAGTAAAATGGAATAAAGCTTAAATAGAAAATAATAAGGTTGAATTAAATTTGAAAGTATCAACGTATAATCTTATATCGAAACGTTATAGCACCATATACTAGCAAAACTGATCTTGTAAAATGTTTCTCAATATTCTTAATATATGAAATGTGGTAACATGAGAATAAAACTTATCTATACTAAGGATAAAGGGGGAGACAAAATGAATATTCAACTACAAGAAAACGATAAAGTTACACAGAAGTTAAATAGTTGGTATCATGAAATTCGTAAAAGAAATATCGAGAAATCTCGTGAATTAAAAGCTGAAATTGATTTATATATGCAAAACATAGATAAGAATCCAGATTTAGCTTTATATTATGCCTTATTAGAATTTAGGTTTGAATATTTAATAGGCCATTTAAATATTGGCAAAGGTAGCTTTGATAAAATTGAAGGACTTGAACAGTCACCGGATAATTTATTGTCCTATTACTATCATTTTTTTAAGGCTATGTATTTGGCGATAACTGGAGAGTATAAGTTGGCGAAAAAACACTATGAAGAAGCTGAAGTGAAACTGCAGCATATTCCAGATGAATTAGAACATGCAGAATTCTATTATAAAATAGCTACATTTTACTGTCATAACCAACAATATGTTTTAGCTCTACAACAAGTAGATAAGGCTAAAGAGATCTTTAGTAAGCATAACGATTATGAATTAAATATAGGATACTGTAATAATCTTTATGGATTACTTTGTATTCATTTAAAAGAATATGAATTAGCTGAAGAGCGTTTAGTTTCTGCTTTGGATATATTTAAGAAAAATGAAGATAAGCATGCTAGTCTTATCGGTCGTCATAATTTAGGGTTTCTATACAGCAATCAAAATTTATCAGAATTAGCAATCCGTCATATATCTGAAGTAATTGCCGAGTCTCCTAACAATTATAGAGCACTTTTAATTTTGGCTTGTGAACTTGCAAAAGTGGGGGAAAAAGATAAAGCATTAAATGTATTTGAAACAGGATTGGAAATTAGTAATGATTTAAAAAATATAGAATATCAGCATCATTTCCAAATCTTAAAAGGCATACATCTAGATATTTCAGGAGAAGAGTTAGAAAAACTTATAGTATCTGGGAATGATTATTATACAAAGGAAAATTTATATGAATATATTCAAGAATATAATGAAAAATTAGCCATAAAATATTATGATGAAGATAATCATATGAAAGCATCTAGATACTTTTACTTAAGTTCAAAGGCAAATAGTGTGAATAAAGAAAGGGTGGGGTTAAAATGAAAAAATTAATATATTTATTGGCAGGAATCTCTACCGTTTTCGTTTTTAGTTTAGCGAGTGCAAATATTCAAAAAGAAACTTCAATAGTAACACAAGAAGTGACGCAATACTCACATGGAAACACTGGTGGTTAATAGAAAGGCTGCACTGGAACTTAGCGGAAAACCTTGCAATTTTGTAGGAATGCAAGGTTTTTTTCTTTATTCCAATTTCATTTCACCTTTATACTGATGTGAAATGAAATTGAGGATTTACAAAGAATTTAATATACGAATAAAAAACAACATTGATTGTTAGCTGTATGCCTGACAAATTTTGAATTCGTTAGAAAAGGACGT
This sequence comes from Bacillus sp. FSL W8-0640, assembly GCF_038007725.1. Lineage (NCBI taxonomy): Bacteria > Bacillati > Bacillota > Bacilli > Caryophanales > Bacillaceae > Bacillus > Bacillus sp. FSL W8-0640. The sequence goes on along the minus strand of NZ_JBBOXT010000002.1, from coordinate 142,569 downwards.
TGAAATGTAAAATAGTATGTGAAATTTTAAAGCTTATTGGAGTTTTAGATTTATTATTGTTTTATTTATGAAGCTATTTGTAGTTGAGAAAATGTAAAAGCCCTGTTATGAAAGACAGGGCTTTTCAAAAAGGAATGACAGTTAACAACTGAAGGCACCTTTATATTACCATTATTAGTATTTTAATTCTATTTAGTTATGTTGAGAAATAATATATGTTTTGACACTCCCGCGTATAAAGCCACAAGCTGACTAACGTCAGTGGGATTCTTGCTACTAAAGGCGAATTCTATTTCTAGTATCGCTGACGTGCAAGATTGCGGTGTGCCATCACCACTCCGTATCCAGTGCATATAGCAGATACGGCACTCATTTTATTACCAAACGAGTCAGATTGTGAGTTCTCAAATGTGTTTTAGCGTCTTGTGCTTGACGACTCAATACATTTTACGGAGTAGAAGAATTTGTTACTCCAACCTCCTATGTATTCTGTTTTCAGAGAACAAGGTTATTTTAGAGACTTTTACTTGTCTATTATGAAAATGATACCATTTCAAATTCTTGATGTACGGAACGTACCTTCGTTTTTTTTATTTGTACATCGTATTTGACCTCACTCTCATCCCACCCCTAAAGTGGGGGCTATCACACCGTAGTGGGCTTTCTCGTTCGGAAAATCTGTAAAAGGTGGGATGAACAGAGATTTCTTATACGTGTTACAATATAAAAAGTTAAATATCGAATTTAAAATTGTCTTTAAAGAAGGAGACAATTGCTTAATGAAGCTTATTAAGCCTTATTCAAAGTTATGTAAAAGAATAATTTCATAAACATTAATAAAATTAACAAAAAATATTCTAGCTAAAAATTAGAGGACATCCATTCATTGAAGCAGAAAAAATGTTTTCAGGATAGATGTCCTTTTTGTATTAAAAAAAGAATATATTTTCTCAACAGGATAAATAGTAATTATCTATAAGTGTTACTTATAAGGATAATAGGAGAATAGAAATTAATGATAAAGGAGAATGCGAAATGTTAACAGTAATATCTAATAGTGATCTAGCTAAAATCCGTGAAGAAGATGTAGATGTATTAAAGGTAATGTCGCATACGGTTCGATTAAAAATCATAGGTGAATTAATGCATTATAAAATGTGTAATGTTACACAGTTAACGGAAATATTAGGACTTCCACAGTCCACTGTTTCACAACATTTAGCAAAATTAAAAGGAATCGTACTCCGTGCAGATAGAAGAGGTTTAGAGATGCACTATTATATTGAGAATGCTAAAGCTCTTCAGATTGTAGAAATTTTAGGATTATAGGTCAATTTTTCAGAGTGTGGGGAACCCTTTAAGATTTCCCACACTCTGAAAAAAAGACATCTTTCGAGTGTCTTTTCTTGTTGGTAAAAAGCTCACTCACATATTGATGAATTAGATAAGAAACCATAACTCTACTATGGAATAAACAACATAAGAAATTCTAACATCATCTGGAAAGAGAATAATATGTAATATTGCATTTGTTAGTCTGTATCTATATTGGTAGATAAAAGCCACCAATATAAATAAAAAGGACATGCAGTCGTAACTGCCGCCCTTTTAGGAGGAATTCAAGATACCAACAGGACGCTTATTGGTAAACAGGTTCAAAAATAGTATATGTGTTAAGAAAAAGTCCTATACAAAAAAACTACTGTAAGCAAGCCTATTTGTATGTGAAATAAAGAAGGGCCGTCCTATTTGGAGGGCTCTTCTCGTTTGAAGAATTAATATTCAAATAGTTTATCCATTAAATTTTGAGTTTCACGCCTTCTTTTTTCTATTTTCTTTTTATCAATTGTATACTAATTACCCTCAATTATTAATTGATGGTAAAGAAGTAACTGTTGAGACTAAGTTTACTGAAAAAGAAAAAAGGTTTTGTAAAGCTAGCCATTACTTTCGTTGGTACTAAACAGCAAGAAAGAGAAATAGTAGTGTTTGAATACTTATTACATAAAGGTCAAGTAATTGTAACATACCCTGATGTTAATCAGATTTGGAAAAAGAAAAACAAATTTACACACTATACTTGGCATCTAGATGAGACTTATATCAAAGTCAAAGGAGAGTGAGGTTATCTTTATTGTACAAGGGAGCAAGATGGAGTTAATGATGAATAGTTAATTTCATAATTAAGAAATAGTTAAGAAATAGTTAAGCCCGGTTTAAAATTTGCTTTCTATACTAAAAACATAAGCATACAAGAAAGTTGGTGTTCTTACATGAGCGCAATAATAAAGACTACAAATTTAACAAAGATTTATGGCAATCAGAAATCAGTGGATAATCTTAATATAACCGTAAATCAAGGAGAAATTTACGGCTTTTTAGGTCGAAATGGTGCAGGGAAGACGACTACAATTAGAATGTTATTAGGATTGATAAAGCCCACCCATGGAAAGATTGAAATATTTGGAGAAGATTTATTAAAAAATCAAAAAGAAATCCTTAAAAGAATTGGGTCTATTGTTGAAGTTCCTGGATTTTATGAGAATCTTACAGCACGGGAAAATCTACTAATTAATGCGAAAATTATTGGGATACACAAAAAAAATGCAATTGATGAAGCGTTAGAAATCGTGGGATTGCAACATGAAACTAAAAAGCTTGTGGGTAAATATTCTTTAGGGATGAAGCAAAGATTAGGGATTGCTAGATCTCTTCTTCATTACCCAGAATTATTAATATTAGATGAGCCTACTAATGGTTTGGATCCAATAGGAATTAAGGAAATTAGAAGATTGATACAAAATTTGGCTAAAGAAAGAAAAATTACTTTATTAATATCCAGCCACATTTTATCGGAAATAGAACAGTTAGTAGATCATATGGGGATCATTCATGAAGGTAAGCTCTTAGAGGAAATCGAATTTAACAGCCTTAGAAAAAAGAATCGCAAATATATTGAGTTTCAAGTATCGAATGACAATAAAGCTACAAAAATCTTAGAGAAAAACTTTGGTATTTTTGATTATGAAGTTCATAATGAGGGGATTATTCGCGTGTATTCTAAACTTGGGCAACAAGGAGATATTAATAAAATATTTGTACAAAATGATATTCAGGTTTTGAAAATCTTGATGAGTGAAGACAGATTAGAAGATTACTTCACAAAATTAGTTGGAGGTGGAACAATTGGTTAATCTGTTATATACAGAATTATTAAAACTAAAACGATCCCATATGTTCTTAATTAGTATTCTCGGTGCATCGGTAGTACCTTTTATGGTAGTAGTAGCATCATTTGTAAGCTTAAAAACTAAACATCCTACTCCTACTATTGTATTTAGTCAATTGTTTGGTGAAGTAAATTTATATACTGTTCTAATAATAGGAGTACCACTATATGGGGTAGTAACCGCCTACCTATTTATTCGGGAATATACAGAAGATACATTAAAGAATTTATTAACTATACCTGTATCACGTATGAATTTTCTTATAAGTAAATTCCTACTTCTATTTTCGTGGATTATGATGTTAACTTTTGTAGCATGGGGATTAACATTATTATTAGGGATAATATTTCAATTTGATGGACTAAGTTCATCCTTAATAAGGGAATCTTTTGTACAGTTTTTGATAGGTGGATTATTGCTTTTTATTTTATCAACACCAATCATACTTTTAACAATTGTACTTAAGAATTACGTACCGACCATTGTATTTACAGTTGTAATAACTATGATTAATTTAATGACAGCAAATTCAGAACATAGAGGATTGTTTCCATGGGCAGCAGCAGGTGATATCTCAAGAAATACGCTTCAGCCCACTTATCCTCCCGAGTACTCCTATATAGGTATATTCGGAACATCTATTATTGGATTAGTATTATTGATTTCATATTTTAAAAAGGTAGATATTCATTAAGAAAAATAAAATGGGACCATCTAAAACTATTAGGTAGTAACAAAAAGTAGATTAAAAAATTTTAATTAGCGTTTGATTTATATATATGGTAAGGAGGAGTTTGAAAATGTCTTTTTCTCAGTTCAATATTGATGCTTTTCGAGCCGTTAACGATTTAGGTAAACAGTACCCATTTCTCAATTCTACTATGACGTTCGTGGCAGAATATATGGTATATTTCTTAGCTTTAATTATTGTAGTGTATTGGTTTACTCGATCTAACCAAAATCGAATGATGATTGTTCAAGCGATGATTGCTTTTGTGATTGCTGAGGTTATCGGGAAAATAGCAGGGAAGTTTCATTCAAATTATCAACCATTTGCAGAGTTACCCAATGTTAATAAATTGGTAGAGCATGCTGTTGATAATTCATTTCCAAGTGACCATACAATTTTATTCTTTTCAATTTGTTTTTCATTTTGGCTTGTTCATAAAAAGATTGGTTGGTTATGGATTACACTTGCATTCTGTGTAGCCATTTCTCGTATTTGGGTAGGAGTTCATTATCCTTTCGATGTTATAACAGGTGCTATATTAGGGATTGTTTCAGCGATAATTGCTTATTGGTTAGTACCAAAAGTTACTTTCTTGAAAAGAATACTTTCTATATATGAAAAAGGGGAAAACTACATTTTACCTGCAAAAGATAAATCAAAAAATTTTTAAGGAAAAACATCTGAATTATAAGTAGCTTTTTGCTTATAGTGTTAATTTGATGTTAGATAAAGATGCAACATTTCTAGGACAATTGAAGTGGCTTAAACTTGCCACTTCAATTGTCCTAGAATGACTGATTAAAAATATGGTTTATATATGTATCATAAATACGAATAACGTTTTCTTGGTAAGAATTTACTCATTACAATTTTTTTGGAAGATTAAACCTCATAGACATACCCCATATCATTTTCGCTTCAAAAATGAATTTCATACTTAAGTTAAAACAGTTATAAGGGATAGGATAACATTGGTGTTCATTCCTTTTTGTAATAATTGTGGATATACATAAATATTTTTTGGAAAACAATTTACAGTAATATTACGTTTTTTAGAGGAGAAATCAAGTTGTCAAAATCACTAATAAATCATATTTATTAGTGATTTTGACAACTTGAGAAAATAATTCGTTTATTATTTTGATTACAATATAAGGTAGTATTAGAATGTAGCGTGGAAAGTTAGAGAAAATAAACTGCATATCAAAAGGAGGATGCTTTTGGATAGTTATGTTTGGATTATGAATATCAGAATGAAAAAATATACAATTTAATGAGTGGTAGTGTACATTTGGACGTGTAATCCGCGATAGAAATCCTAATGGCAAATTATATCTTAAAGCAGTGTGTTAGGCTCTAACCAAAGTAACTGCGATGAACGTTAGGGATTTAGATATTCTACGTTTCAAACATAGCAAAGGTGTTAAATTCTGAATAATTAGAATTAAGTCAAATTAAATGGGGAGTCCTTATGAAGAAAATTTTAGTTATATTTCAAAATGGGAATTACTCGAGGCTATTTTTTGCATCTTTTACTTCACAAATGGGTAGTACAATTGGTTTAACTGCACTTATGTTTTATTTTTTAAATCGTTTTTCGCACCAACCTGCATATGCTACTATTACGGAGTTGATGTTGTCTTTGCCCACATTAGTAGTATTTTTTCTTGTTGGTGTAGTTACTGATAGGATTGATCGACAAAAAATAGCTCAAAATTGTGATTGGATCTGTTCTATATTATCGCTTTTATTATTGTGGTCTCTTTTTCTAAACTGGATGCCAGTAGCATTTGCGCTGTTATTTTTAAGAAGTATGGTAAAGAGCTTTTTTACACCCGCGCAATCATCCCTTGTACAGGGTGTTTTAACAAGAGATGATTATGCTACTGCAGTTGGTTTGAATCAGATGGTTACAAGTTTGTTTATGCTTTTTGGTAGTGGTATCGGGATTTATTGTTATTGGGTAATCGGTATTTATGGTGCAATCTTAATTGATGCAATTAGTTTTTTTATTAGTGCTCTTCTTATAAAATCTTGTAGAATGTCAGAAGAAATTCGTATGCCAAACGGAAAACATAATATCAAGGATTTGAACATTTCAATTGTAATGAAGGATTTTGTGAAGGGAATACGTTATATTTTGAACCACAACTTGTTACTTACACTTATCTCCGGATTTATAGTTTTCGGAATTTTAAATGGAGGGCTCTCAGTGATGCAGGTATTTATTTTAAAATACAAACTAGCCCCAAGAAACTATGAAGAAGTTTCAATTATATTAAGTATAGTCTTTGGTATCGGGATTTTACTTGGTAGTGTTATAGCATCTATACTTTCTCAAAAAATAAAGCTTTATCATTTACTAATTTTAGCTTTGTTTATTGGAGGAGGAGCGACTATATTGAGCTCATTAGTCAATACAGTTTGGCTGTATGTTATTTGTACGGGCATAGTTGCCCTAGCACTTCCGATGATTAATGTAGCTATTGGAGGTTGGATTCCGAAAATAGTAAATCCAAAAATGATGGGAAGAGTACACGGGTGTATTAATCCTTTGATGATGCTCTCACAGTCACTAACCTTACTTTTTATTGCTGGATTTTACCCAGGTATTCTTGCAGTTGAAACTCTTTTTTGGATAGTTGGCGGATGTTTAATATTTGTAGGAGTTTTTTACATGATTAGCATTCCACGATTAATGAAAGTAGAAAAATCAGCTAGCATAACGCTCGAATAATTGTAGTTGATCAATTAATTTAACTAGGATTTGCGAGGGGTTTTATGGAAATTTTTGTTACCAAAATTAAAGATATGAATGATCGGAAATTAGAAAAAATTTGTTCGTGGATAGATGAAGAGAAAAGATATAGGATAAAAAAATTTATTAATAAAAAAGATAAAATTAGAACCTTGATTGGTGAATTACTAGTAAGGACTCTAACAAATAAAAAGCTTAAAATCGGTAATGAAAGAATAGTATGGGGGAAAAATAATTATGGAAAACCTTATTTAAAGGGGTATCCGAATTATTACTTTAACATTTCACATTCGGGAGAATTTGTAGTATGTGCAATTAGTAATAACCCTATTGGAATTGATATTGAACAAATAAAACATATTGAATATGAAGAAATAGCAAAAAGTTTTTTCTGTGATAGTGAATATGCTTATATACAAAAAGGTGATGTTAATCATCAATTGAGGAAGTTTTATGAGGTATGGACACTGAAAGAGAGTTATATTAAATGCTATGGAAGCGGATTATCAATGTCACTAAAATCATTTTCTATTAATATAGATAGTCACAAAGCTGTTCATATACTTTTCGATAATAGAGAAAAGAGTAATTCTTATTCAATGGCGATTTTTGATATAGAGTTAGAATACAAAATGGCTGTATGTTCATTAAATGAAGAAATTTCTAGTAATATAACAGTGATTAACCAAGATATTATTATTAATGATTTTTACAAACTTTTATCAGATAGAGGTGCATTTTAATGATGTTATTTTGTTTGCCTTATGCAGGAGGATCCGAAGCGTTATATTATAAATGGGGTGATTATCTAACCCCATCTATAAATCTATGTCCAGTACTGTTAAAAGGAAGAGGGAAAAGATTCAATGAACCATTTTATAATAGCTTAGAAGAAGCGGTAGATGACATCTTTGATAATATTCGGGACAAAATATGTGAGGAAGATTATGCAATTTATGGACATAGTATGGGGAGCCTATTAGCGTATGAATTATACTATAAAATAATAGGAATGGGATTCAAGAAACCCAAGCATATCTTTTTTTCTGGATACAAAGCACCGAGTGAAAGGGAAAAGAAGGAGATAACTTATAATTTACCAAATAACGAGTTTAAAAATAGAGTTATAGAATTAGGGGGAACACCAGAAGAATTAATTCGTAACGAAGAATTGTTCGAATTTTTCATTCCTTTACTAAAACATGATTTTAAAATAGTTGAAACATATGAATATAAAGAAAAAACGGACAAAATCACATGCGATATTACTGTATTAAACGGAATAGAAGATTTAATTAGTCTAAAAGGCATAATTGGTTGGAAGAAGCATACTTGTGGAAATTTTAAGATTTATAATTTGGAAGGAAATCATTTCTTTATAAATAACAATGTAAAAAAAATTACAACAATAATAAATGATACGTTAACTGAGGTTGAGAACTACTCGCCACTTAGCAAAGCTTGAAGTGGGAGCTTCTCAGTTCCACGACGAAAGTAACCTTTCGTCTCCCTGAGCGTTACTTCGGGGTGTTCCATCCCTAGATGTCCAACGCATGGATGCTCTGTTGGTACGGTTGATATTTTACGCAGGAACCGAATGGCTTGGTTTTCGCACTCTATTTTCTTCCTGCAACCTTCTATATCAAGTTATCAAAGAACTTCATATAGCAAGTTTATCAAAAGTTTTTGGCTATGCCAAACCGAAAGTCATCTCCGACCTATCGTAGGGCTACGCCCTTCACACGCTTGAGGAAGGAGAATTCTTTCGGGGAATACGTTAAATTAGATTCCTCAGATATATACCAATAGTTATCTTTACTTATTCATTTTCTTAATTATGTGCTGTAGTAGCGTTATCTGTAACTTGTGATATGTGGTTTAATATTTGTCTTTAATTTAATTATCGTAAAAAAATTTCTGATTATTTTAATTTTTTAGATAAATTTTTATCATATGTTTTTTGCATGAAAATAAGGAAATTTTTCTCGTAGTAAGTTAAATTCTTTTATAGAGTTCCTTTTAGTAACTTCTAAATAGGGGGGATTGTATACCTTGTTATGAACGATGAATTTTTTATTTAATTCATTCTCTATATTTTTAACAGTAATAAAATAATAAATAATTTTGGTAATGGATAATTACTAAAAAAGGGGAAATCCAACATGTCTATTAAGAATTCTGGTGAAATAAACAAGGGTGGTATAAGAACTTACGATGAGATTACAGTAGCAGAGCAAGATATGATATTAAATAAATTCAATTCTACAAAAACCGAATATCCAAGAAATAAGACCATAAACCAGCTATTTGAAGAACAAGTGGAGAGAACACCTGAAAATATTGCAGTTGTGTTTAAAGATAAACAACTCACATACAGGGAACTTAACGAGAAATCCAATCAATTAGCAAGGATGTTAAGGAATAAGGGTGTTAATACAGATGCTATTATAGGATTAATGATTGATAGATCACTTGAAATGATAATTGGAATAATGGGTATTTTAAAATCTGGAGCAGCTTACCTCCCAATTGATCCTGATACTCCAAAAGCAAGAATTGATTATATGTTACGGGATAGTCATACCATGATTTTATTGACTCAAGAGAAATTCATTAAGAAAATCGAATATGATTTAGAAATAATTAATTTGGACGAGCTAGATTCAAGTGACTTAAGTACAGATAATCTGAAACATGTAAATCGTTCTGATGATACAGCTTATATTATTTATACATCGGGTTCTACTGGAATACCAAAGGGAGTTATCATTTCGCATTATAGTGCTATCAGAGTCGTTCGAAATACAAATTACATAGAAATAAAAAATAATGATACCATTCTGCAGCTTTCGAATTATTCTTTTGATGGATCAATTTTTGATATATATGGTGCGCTGTTAAATGGGGCGAAATTAGTAGTGATAGAAAAAGATACAGTCACGGATATAAATAAGCTTGGAAATATAATTAAGCAAGAAAACATAAACGTGATGTTTATTACAACTGCTTTATTTAATGCGCTTGTAGATATGAAAATAGATTGTTTAATCAATATAAGAAAAATATTATTTGGTGGAGAAAGAATTTCAGTCTCCCATGCAAGAAAAGCATTAGAATTTCTGGGGAAAGATAAACTCATTCATGTATACGGACCAACGGAAAGTACTGTTTTTGCCACATATTACTTTATAAATGAAATAGATGAGAATGTTGACACTCTACCTATAGGTAAACCGTTAGCAAATACTTCAGTTTACATAGTAGATGAAAAGAAAAATTTACTTCCTATTGGTGAACCTGGAGAACTTTGTATTTCTGGTGATGGATTAACTAAAGGGTACTTAAATAATGAGCAGCTAACATTAGAGAAATTCGTTAAAAACCCATTTGCAGAAGGAGAGCGTTTATACCACACAGGAGATTTGGCTAGGTGGTTACCTGATGGGAATATTGAATTTATAGGAAGAATTGACCATCAAGTAAAGGTTCGGGGATTTAGGATTGAACTTGGAGAGATAGAGAGTCAGTTATTAAAGCATCAAAATGTAAAAGAAACTGTAGTTGTAGCAAGAGAAGAAAAGGACAAGAGCAATTATATTTGTGCATATCTAACATTAGTAGGAGAAGTTACTGTTGAAGAATTAAGAAGATTTTTAGGTGAAAAGTTACCTGATTATATGATTCCTACTTATTTTCTTAAGTTAGATAAAATGCCGTTAACAGCAAATGGAAAAATAGATAAAAAGTCTTTACCTGAACCAGATCGAAGTTTTAATACCGAGGTTGAATATGAGGAACCAAGAAATGAGATTGAAAAACAGCTCGTTTTAATGTGGCAGGAAACTTTGAATCTAAATAAAGTTGGTATTAATGACAGTTTTGCAGTTCTTGGTGGGCATTCAATAAACGCAATGGAGCTTTTATCTAAAATGAATGACAGGTTAAGTGTTGATTTACCATTAAAGGAACTGTTTAAATTATCTACAATAAAGAAAATAAGTGCTTACATCGAAACAAACAAGGGAGAAATTATAGAGAACCGACAATTTACAAAAACTACAGATTTAAAGAATTTACATGAACCTTTCCCACTTACAGGTATACAATTAGCCTATTTAATAGGTAGAGATCCGGCTTTTGAAATTGGTGGAGCAGCTACAAATTTAACGGTTGAATTTGAAATAGATATTAATATAGATAGGTTTAATAGTGCATTACAAAAATTAATTAATAGACATCCAATACTAAGAACAATAGTTTTTGAAAATGGAACACAAAGAATCTTAGAAGGAGAACTATTTTATTCTGTAGACACAGTAGATGTAAGGAATTTAAATCAAGAAGATATAATGATACGTATATTGGAACAAAGACAAAAAATGATAGCTAAAATCATAGATCCAAGTACTTGGCCATTATTTGAGATAAAAGCATTTATATTACCCAATAATCAAAAATATTTTTGTTTAAATATAGATCCACTAATTTGTGATGACAGTAGTATGAAAATATTAATCAAGGAATTTAAAATGTTTTACAATCAGCCAAGTCTGCAGCTGCCTGAGCTGGAGTATAACTTTAGAGACTATGTTTTAGCAACCAATGAATTTAGGCAATCTAATCGATATAAAAAAGATGAGAAGTACTGGTTAAATAAATTGGATAATTTCCCAAGTGCACCAGCATTGCCTTTAAAATGCAACCCATTAGAAATTGAGAAACCTACATTCAATAAATGTTCGGAATTTTTAGAACGTGAAACATGGGATAAATTAAAACAAAAAGCAAGAGAAAAAAATCTTACCCCTACATCGGTTTTATGTGCTGCATATGCTTATGTCCTAGCATATTGGAGTAATCAGAGTCAATTTGCAGTAAATTTAACTGTTTTTAATCGGATACCGTTTCATCAAGACGTAAAAAAAATCATTGGGGATTTCACAACTCTAATGTTATTAGATATTAATGCGAAAGATAGTATTGATTCATTTTGGAAATTTGCTGCGAAGGTACAGGATACATTGTTAGAAGCTCTTGAACATAGACATTATGATGGTGTGGATTTTATAAGAGCTATTGGGAAAAAACATAGAATGGTTAATCAAGCTATAATGCCTATTGTATTTACAAGTGTATTGAGTGAGGACTCAGATGATTCATTTAATCATTTGATAGATTTTGAAAAAATTAAATTTTTTAGTACAAGAACATCCCAAGTTTATATAGATAACCAAGTTTATGAATTAAATGGAGGTTTATATATTACATGGGATTACGTTGAACAATTATTTGAGATTAATGTTATTAAATCAATGTTTGAACAATATATAAATGTATTAAATCAGGTTATATTTAATGATCAAGTGTCAGGTATTAACCTTAGTGAGAATAGCATAAAAGTTATTGAAACCTATAATGATACAAACAAAAAGTTTGATAAGTGTACTTTACATGAAATGTTTGTGAATCGAGCAAAACTAGTACCAGATAAGGTAGCTGTAATTCATCATGATGATTCGATAACTTATAAAGAACTAAATGAAAAATCGAATCAAATTGCAAGATACTTAATGGATAAGGGAGTTAGAAAAGGTGATTACATTGGTGTGATAGGTAAGCGATGTATAGATACCATTATAAATTTGTTTGCTGTTTTAAAGGCTGGAGCAGCATATATACCGCTTGATCCTGATTATCCTGAAGAAAGAAAAGAATATATAAAAAAGAAAAGTAATTGTAAGTTCTTTATAACACCTTCTACCTATAAAGATGAAAATATTAGGGAATATTCTGGTGATGAAGTCAATATAAAAGTAGATGAAACAGATATGGCATATGTTATTTTTACTTCTGGTAGTACAGGGAAACCTAAAGGAGTTCAAATAACTCATGGTGCAGCAACAAATACAATTATAGATATTAACGAAAAATTCTGTGTGACAGAAAATGATAAAATTATGGGGATTTCTTCACTGTGCTTTGATTTGTCAGTTTATGATGTTTTTGGTGCATTGAGCTGTGGAGCGGCCCTTGTAATTATAGATGATCAAAGGGATGTATATAACCTAAAAAAAGTTGTAAAGAAAGAAGGAATCACAATTTGGAACTCAGTTCCAGCAATTATGGAACTGACAGTGGACTTATATAATGATAGTGAACAGGATGATAGTCTAAGGCTTGTATTGCTTAGTGGGGACTGGATACCGCTGGAACTTCCTCAGAAGATAAAGAAAACTTTCAAAAATGCGGAAGTTATTAGCTTAGGTGGAGCAACTGAGGGGTCAATATGGTCCATATATTACCCTATTAAGGAAATTAAGGGTGATTGGAAAAGTATACCATATGGAATGCCGTTGGCTAACCAGAAAATTTATGTATTAAATCAAAATAAGCAATTGTGTCCCGTAGATGTAGAGGGAGAATTGTACATTGGTGGAGTGGGAGTAGCAAGTGGGTATATAAATGATATTGAAAAAACTAAGATGTCATTTATTTCGCACGAAGAATTAGGATATATTTACAAAACAGGTGATTATGGTGTGTTAAAAGAGGACGGATATGTCGAATTTTTAGGAAGAAAAGACAGTCAAGTTAAGATAAGGGGATATAGGGTAGAATTAGGGGAAATTGAAAATTGTATAATCAAATATAAAGGTGTAAATAAAACAGTAGTAATTGACTATACAAACGATAATAAAATGAAAAGCCTGTATGCTTTTGTAGTTTCAGATGAAGACATAAACCCAAATGAACTAAAACAATATTTGCAAAATCAGCTCCCAAATTATATGATTCCATCAAGATTTTTCAAAATAGATGAAATACCATTGACTGTAAATGGGAAAGTAAATAAGAGTATTTTGGGGGAATTAATAAAAAATCATGAACTAGATGAAGTTGCAGCAACTACATGTGAAGAAGCAGAAAATGAAATTCAAGCCCAAATATTAGATATATGGAAAGATGTATTTGGAATAGAAAACATAGGAATAGATACTAATTACTATGAAATAGGCGGAGATTCATTAAAAGCGATATCGATTGTTACTGAAATTAAAAAGAGAATGAATATAGAGGTGCCTATAGGAGAAATATTTAAAAATGACACTATAAAGGTATTAGATCAATATTTGAAAAATAGCCAAGACAATCATAGGGGAAATATGATTGAAAGGGTATCGAAAAAGGATTATTATGCTACATCGCCTTCTCAAAAACGAATGTACATGCTTTCTATGATGGAAAATAATAGAGGAGCATATCATATTCCTATGGCGTTACTTGTCGAAGGTGAAATCGAATGTAATAGACTTGAAAATGCATTTAGAAAATTTATAGATAGACATGAAATCCTGAGAACAGGATTTGAAGTATTAGATAATGAATTAGTTCAAAAGGTTTATGATAAAGTTGATTTTGATTTGGAATACCAATGTTTAGATATAGTCGTAACAGATGATGAAGGTTTAAGAGATTTAACTAGCAAAATGTGTAAGGAATCAACAAAGCCTTTTGATTTAAGTAAACCATCATTAATGAGAGCTAAACTAATTAAAATCGGAGTAGAGAAGCATATATTGGTTGTTAACTTCCATCACATAATAGCAGATGGGGTATCACAAGGAATATTTATGAATGAAATACTCGATTTATATAACAATCTTGATTTACCTAAGATAAATATACAATACAAGGATTATGTAGAATGGAATAATACGTATAATCAATCTAATGCTATAAAAAAACAAGAGCAATATTGGCTGAATTTATACAGTCATCTGCCATCTAAATTAGAATTACCTTATGATTATAGAAAAGAAAATATTGATACCTTTGCAGGAGAAAATGCATACTTTCATATAGAAAAAGAGTTATCTGAACAGATAAGAAGGGTAGCTAAGGATACAGGGTCAACTTTATATATGCTTATGCTTAGCGCTTATCATATATTACTTCATAAATATACTGGAAAAACTGATATCGTTGTCGGAACAGCAGCATCAGGTAGGTTACATCAAGATTTACAAAATATTTTTGGTGTGTTCGTCAATACTATTGCTTTAAGAAACAATATAGATGCTACAAAAAGTTTTAAAGAAATTTTGGAACAGGTAAAAGAAAATACAATTACAGCATTTGAAAACTCAGAGTATCAGTTTGATGAACTAGTTCGCAGTATAGACTATGAAAGAGACTCTAATAGAAACCCTTTATTTGATACTATGTTTGTATTGGAAGACGCTAAATTATTTACTAAGAAGCAAGGTGCTTTAAATCTTAGTCCAATAATATTTGAATTAGATAATGCAAAATTCGATATCACTTTTAATATTTTAGATTATGACGATGAGATCGTGTTAAATGTCGAATATAGTACTGGATTATTCAAAAGAGACACAATATTAAGAATGACAGAAAATTATATTAATATTCTGAGGGAAATATCAAGGAATCTTTCGATAAGTGTAAATAAAATAGATATGATCCCACAAGAAGAAAAGCACTTTTTATTGTATGAACATAACGATACAAATGTAGATTTCTCTAAAAACCAGTTAATACACAAGTTATTTGAAGAACAAGTAGAACGAACGCCAGATAGCATTGCAGTTGTTTTTGAAGATAAGAAATTGACATATAGGGAGTTAAATGAAAAATCTAATCAATTGGCAAGAGCGTTAAGAGAAAATGGTGTTGGTTCTGATAAAATAGTAGGAATATTATTAGAACGTTCAGTTGATGTGATTGTGGGAATTATGGGGATTTTAAAAGCTGGTGGTGCGTATTTACCAATTGATCCTACATATCCTATAGATAGAATTAAATATATACTTCAAGATAGTCAAACTGAAATATTATTGACCCAGGATAAATTAATTAATTTAGTTGATTGTACAGAAGTTGATGATATTAGCATTATTAATATTCATAATGAGCATTTGTTTAAATACGGAACCGAAAACTTACGTATTGATAGCAGCAGTAAAGATTTAGTCTATGTCATTTATACATCTGGTTCTACTGGAAAGCCAAAAGGAGTTATGGTGGAGCATCATTCATTGGTGAACTTATGTAATTGGCATAATTCCTTCAATGAAATAAGTGAAACGGATAAAAATGCTAGTTATGCAAGTATAAGTTTTGATGCATTTGCTTGGGAAGTATTTCCTTATATCATAGCGGGTGCAGAGATTCATATTATAAATGATAATTTAAAATTAGATATTACGAAATTAAACAAATATTTTATTGAAAAAGAGATTTCAATAAGCTTTTTACCTACACAAGTATGTGAACAATTTTTAATGCTTGAGAATACATCTTTAAGAAGATTATTAACAGGTGGAGATAAACTAAATTATTTTGAAAATAAAAGTTACCAGATTGTTAATAACTATGGTCCTACAGAGAATTCAGTAGTAACAACAAGCTTTATTATAGAAAATTCTTATGACAATATACCGATAGGAAAACCAATATGTAATACAAAAGTCTTTATTTTAAACGAATCTAATGGGCTTTGTCCATTGGGAGTGCCAGGCGAGCTTTGTATCAGCGGAGAAGGTTTGGCCCGTGGTTATTTAAATAGACCAGAGCTCACAGCAGAAAAATTCATTCCAAATCCGTTCATTCCAGGAGAGAGAATGTATCGAACAGGAGACCTTGTGAGAATGTTACCTGATGGAAATATTGAGTTTTTAGGAAGAATTGACCATCAAGTGAAAATTCGTGGTTTTAGGATTGAACTGGGTGAGATAGAGAGTCAACTTCTAAAACATAAGGAAGTAAAAGAAGCTGTTGTTATCGCAAGAGAAGATAATAGTCATCATCAATATTTATGTGCGTACTTTACTTCCGAATCATCGAAGGGCGAGACTAGGGTTCAAGAAATTCGAAAGTTTTTGGCAAAAGAGTTACCAGAGTATATGATTCCTGCTTTTTTTGTTCAGCTAGACAAGCTACCACTTACTACAAATGGGAAAGTGGATCGAAAGGCTTTACCAAGTCCTGATGAAAGTTCGGTTGCAGGAGTAGTAGAGTATGAGGCACCAAGGAATACAGTCGAAGAAAAGCTTGTATCCATTTGGCAAGATATTTTAGATATAGAAAACATAGGAATTCAACACAACTTTTTTGAAATTGGAGGCCATTCACTGAAAGCGACTACGATGGTTTCTAGAATCCATAAGGAACTTATGGTGGAGCTACCTTTACGACAAATCTTCCAAACACCTACTATAAAAGGAATTGGAGAATATATTGACTCTACGAAAGAAAGTGTATATGCATCGATCAAAAAAGTAGAAGAACAGGATTATTATCCGCTCTCATCTGCCCAAAGAAGACTCTACATTTTAAACAAAATAGAGGGTAGCGGAGTATCTTATAATATGCCTTTCGCTATGAAAATAAAAGGTGATTTGGATGTTCATCAGCTTGAGAATGCATTCTATAAACTAATCAAAAGACATGAGGCCTTAAGAACTTCTTTCTTAATGGTAGATGGTGAACCAGTTCAAAAGATTGAAAAAGAGATAGATTTCCAAGTGACGTATAGAGAAATGGGTACCAATAAGCTAGATGATATGATTAATGGATTTGTTAAACCGTTTGATTTGGAGAAAGCTCCTCTTTTACGGGTTGAAATTATACATGTCACAGATGATGAGCACGTGATGGTTCTAGATATGCACCATATCATTTCAGATGGAGTTTCAATGAACATTTTAAATAGAGAGCTCTGTAAACTGTATGAAGGGAAAGAGTTATCCCCATTGGACCTACAGTATAAAGATTATGCAGTATGGCAAAAAGACTTGTTTACTCAAGAGGAAATGAAGAAGCAAGAAGAATATTGGATAAATGTTTTTAAAGAAGAAGTACCTATTTTAAATATGCCAACAGATTATAAAAGGCCGCCGACACAAAGTGTTGAAGGGGCCCGAAGAAGTTTTGAAATAGATAGTGAGTTGACAAAGAGGCTTAATAGAATTGCAAAAGAAAATGGGGTTACCATGTATATGCTTCTGTTAGCTGGATATACAACTTTACTTTCAAGATATACGGGTCAAGATGATATTGTGGTAGGATCTCCAATTGCAGGAAGAAGCCATCATGATTTTGAAAATATTGTCGGAATGTTTGTGAATACCCTTGCGATGAGAAATTATCCAAATGAAGATAAAACATTTCGTAATTATTTAAGAGAAGTAAAAGAAAATGCATTAAAGGCGTATGAAAATCAAGATTATCCTTTGGATGAACTGGTTGAAAAGCTGGACTTACAAAGAGATATGAGTAGAAGTGCATTATTTGATACGATGTTTGTGCTACAAAACTTAGATACCTCTAATGAAGAGATTAAAGGGTTAAGTTTTGAAACATATGATAGTGAACTTAATATAGCAAATTTTGATTTGACATTATCAGCAGTAGAAACTAATAACATCATAAAATTTGATTTAGAATATTGTACAAAATTGTTTAAGAAAGAGACAATAGCTAAAATATCAGAGCACTTTGTTAGTATTTTAAGAGAAATTACTAATAATCAGGAAGTTTGTTTAGGTCAAATAGATATGCTTTCGGGAGAAGAAAAGCACATTCTTTTGAATGAATTTAATGAAACTTATATGGATTATCCAAAGAATAAAACCATTTATCAATTATTTGAGGAGCAGGTAGAGAGAACTCCAAACAAGGTTGCCGTAGAATTTGAGGGGCAACAAGTTACTTATAAGGAGCTCAATGAAAAATCCAATCAAGTAGCTAGAGTACTTTATGATAAGGGTGTTCATCCAGAAATGATTGTAGGAATTATGGTGGAACGTTCTTTAGATATGATTGTCGGTATCATGGGGATATTAAAATCAGGGGCAGCGTATTTACCAATAGACCCTGAATATCCTGAAGAGCGAATTAAATATATGGTAGAAGATAGTAACACAAAGTTCGTATTAACGCAGACTCATTTATACGATAAACTTCATTTTATCAATAATGAATGTATAACTAAAATCTCAATTAATGATGAAACAATAAAAAATCAAGAGCAAATTAATATGGAGAGGCGTAATAATAGAAATGATTTAGCCTATGTCATTTATACGTCTGGTTCCACGGGTTTACCAAAAGGGGTGTTAGTGGAACATCATTCCTTAGTCAATTTATGTAATTGGTATGTAGATTTTCATAAAATAACAGAAAGAGATCGAATTACAAACTATTTGAAAGTCTCATTTGATGCATCTATTGGAGAAATTTTCCCTTGTTTAATCACCGGAGCTACTTTGCATGTTTTAGGAAAAGATATTAGGCTTGATCTAGATAAATTAAATGAATATATGAATAGTAAAGACATAACAGTTGCAACATTCCCATCTAAGGTAAGTGAACAATTTATATTACAAGATAATCATTCTTTAAGAATGTTAGTATCCGGTGGCGAAAAGTTAATTTTAAATAAGAATACCCGCTATCAGCTTGTAAATGCCTACGGTCCAACCGAAAATACAGTAGTAACTACAAGTTTCTTAATGAATAAAAATGATGATAATATTCCAATTGGAAAACCAGTGTATAATACTAAAGTTTATATAGTAAATAAGTATAATCAGCTTTGTCCAATTGGAGTAACAGGAGAGTTATGTATATCTGGAGTTGGATTGGCAAGAGGTTATTTAAATAATCCAGCCTTAACTGCCGAGAAATTTGTGGAAAATCCTTTCGTCAGTGGGGAAAAAATGTATCGTACAGGTGATCTTGTAAGATGGATGCCTGATGGAAATGTTGAATTCATAGGAAGAATTGACCATCAAGTAAAAATACGTGGGTATAGAATAGAACTTGGTGAAATAGAGAGCCAGTTGTTAAAACATCAAGATATAAAAGAGGTCGTAGTAGTAGCAAAAGAGGATAAGAAAAATCATACGTATATAAGTGCTTATATTGTGTCTGAAAAAGCAATATCTTCAGCCAAGATAAGAGAATTTTTAGAAAAGGAACTTCCTGATTACATGATTCCCTCTTATTTTGTTCAACTTGACCAGTTACCACTTACATCAAACGATAAAGTGGATCGAAAAGCACTTCCAGAACCAGATAGAAGTAGTCAATCAGGGGTAGAATATGAGGCACCAAGAAATGAAGTTGAAACACATCTTGTTGAGATTTGGAGGGATATCCTAGGCATAGAGGATATAGGGATAAATCATCATTTCTTTGTATCAGGTGGAGATTCTATTAAGGCTCTGCAAATTGTGTCCAGGTTGTCTAGAATAAATCTTAAGTTAGAAGTGAAAGATCTATTTGCAAACCCTAAAATTAAAGATCTTAGTAAGTATGTAAAAAAGCAAATCAAACAGTTAAAACCTTATGAAATAGTTACAGGAGAAGTAATATTATCTCCAATTCAAAAATGGTATTTTGAGAAAAATAAAGAAGAACTAGATCATTTTAATCAATCATTTATGCTGTTTAGGGAAGATGGATTTGATCGAAAGAGAATAGAGAGAGTCTTTAATAAGATATTAGAGCAGCATGATGCCCTTAGAATGATTTATAGAGAAAATGATGGAGAGATTATTCAGTATAATAGAGGCTATAAGGATAACCTCTTTGATTTATACGTTCATGATGTTGAGGGAGTAGAGAATAAGGAAGAGAAAATATATGAATTAGCGACAAATATCCAAAAGAAATCTTCCATCAAAAATGGTAAACTCGTTAATCTTTGTTTATTTAAAACGAATCAAGGTGATCATCTGCTTATTACCATTCATCATCTTGTAGTAGATGGAGTATCATGGAGAATAATATTAGAAGATTTTGAAACTCTATATTCTCAGGATTTAAGAGGTGAGAAGTTAGACGTTGGATTCAAAACTGAATCCTTTAAAGAATTTTCCTCTAAGCTGAGGGAGTATGCTAGTAGCAATAAATTATTAAAGGAAAAAGAGTATTGGCAAGAGATAGCAAATACTGAGGTTGCATTTATACCTAGAAAAAAAGAGCTCAAAAGTGACACATTCGAAAATAGTAAAACAGTTAGTATTTCTTTAAATAAGGAAAAGACTATAAGTTTATTAAGAGAATCCAATAGAGCATACAATACAGAAATAAATGACATATTGTTAACTTCCTTATTATTAGGTGCTAGAGAGATAACAAGTGAAAATTGTATAAAAATAAATATGGAGGGACATGGAAGAGAAGATATCTTAGAAAATGTAGATATTAGTAGGACTGTAGGTTGGTTTACAACTATGTATCCAGTACTTATAGATTTAGGCAATGAGACCGATCTTGCTACTAATATAAAAATGGTAAAAGAAATTTTAAGGAAAATTCCTAACAAGGGAATCGGATTTGGTATACTAAAATATTTATCAAAAGAGAAGTATCTATTAAATGAACAAAAAGCACCAATTTCATTTAACTATTTAGGTGAAATGGATAATGATGTTAACAGAAATGAATTTTCTGAATCAAAATTTTCTTATGGGGAAACAATTGGAGGAAAGATTTCAAGAAATAATTCGATAGAAATCAATTCGATAATTATTAATAATGAATTGGTTATAAATACTACCTTTAATGAGCTAGAGTTTGATGAACTAACAATCAGGAAATTAAATGATAAGTTTAAAGAAAGTCTTGAAACTATAATTGATCATTGTGTTAGTCAAATAGAGGTGGAAAAGACGCCTTATGACTATGGGGATACTAAATTAACTCTAAGTGAACTTAAGGATATTAAAGAGAAGTATAAAGATTTTGAAATTGAAAAGATTTACCCGTTAGCAAATATGCAAAAGGGAATGCTGTTCCATGCTTTGGAAAACAAAAATTCAAAAGCATATTTTGAACAAACTGTCATGGATATAACAGGATACATTGATGTAGAGATATTAAAAACAAGTTTTAATAAAATCATGCAAAGATACGAAATACTAAGAGCATCATTTGAATATGAAATAGTTGAGGAGCCTAGACAAATAATAATAGCGGATAGAGAAATAGGTTTTCAATATTGCGATATAAGTGAAAGAGGAACTATAGAAAAAGAGTTATTCATAAAAAATTATAGAGAAGAAGATACAGAAAAGGGATTTAACTTAAGTAAAGATACTTTAATGAGAGTATGTTTGATTAGAACAGATGAAAACTTATATAAATTGGTATGGAGCCATCACCATATTTTATTGGACGGTTGGTGTCTTGGAATCGTATTAGGTGAGTTATTCACTGTATATGGAAAATTAATAAATGGTGAAGAATATAAGTTAGAAGAAACGAAACCTTATAGCGATTATATAAAATGGCTGGAAGAGCAAGATAAAGAAGAAGGTAAAAGTTATTGGGAGCAATATTTAGATGGTTATGAAGAGAAAGCGCAAATACCAAAATTACAGATTACTAAGAATAATAGTGAGTATTTAAGAAGAGAAAAAGTAATTGAATTTTCGAACGAACTAACAAATAAGATTACACAGCTTGCTAATAGGAATAGCGTAACCTTTAATACAGTATTCCAGAGTATTTGGGGTATTATTTTGGCGAAGTATAACAATACAGACGAAGTAGTATTTGGAACTATTGTATCGGGAAGGGAAGCACCAGTAGACGGAATTGAAAAGATGATTGGTTTATTTATTAATGCCATTCCAACTAGAATAAATCTTGGAAAGAATCAGAAGTTTAAAGAGGTTTTAACGGTTGTACAGAGTGAAGCTATAGCTAGCAATAATTATAACTATATGAATTTAGCTGAAGTTCAAGCAATGAGTAAATTAAAGAATGATCTTATTGATCATATAATTGTGTTTGAGAACTATGCTGTTGATAAACGTATTGCCGGAAATGAAAAAATGGATATAGGTTTTGAGGTAGAAGATATACACGCAGAAGAGCAGAGCAATTATAGTTTTAGTATTGCTGCAACTCCAGGTGAGAAGTTAAATTTAGTTTTAACTTATGATGGCAATATTTATGATGACAAAATAATAGATAATATCGAAATGCACATTAAAAAAGTAACTGAACAAGTGATTGCAGATGAGAATAAGAAAATAAATGAAATAGACATAATTGCAGAAGAAGAAAGAACAACTTTATTGTATGAATTTAATGATACAAAAGTAGATTACCCAAAAGAGAAGACGATCCATCAATTGTTCCAAGAACAGGTAGAAAGGACACCTGAAAATATTGCAGTTGTGTTTGAAAATCAACAATTGACTTATTGGGAACTGAACGAAAAATCTAATCAAGTCGCTGCTCTGCTAAGAGAAAAAGGTGTGAAATCTAATACTGTGGTTGGTATTATGGTTGAACGTTCGATTGAAATGATAGTTGGTATGATGGCGATATTAAAAGCCGGGGGGGCATACCTTCCAATTGATCCTGAGTATCCAGAGGATAGAAGAAGATATATGTTAGAAGACAGTGGTATAGAAATATTGTTAAAACAAGAAAATAAACATGTAGATTATGATTTAACTTGTATTGATATAAATGTACAAAAGATTAAGGATAGATTTACAGAAAACTTGCCTAGTCTAAATAAGTCCTCTGACATGGCTTATATAATATACACTTCAGGTTCAACTGGAAAACCAAAGGGTGTTATGGTGAATCATAAATCTATTCTCAATACGTTATGTTGGAGAATAGAATCATATCAATATAGTGAAAGTGATATTACGTTACAGATGCCTTCTTTCTCTTTTGACAGCTCTGTTGAAGATATTTTTACTACTTTGCTTTCTGGAGGTAAATTAATTTTAATAGAAGATATAAGAATGAATTTCAGTAAATTTATAAATATTATTCAAAAAAATAAAGTAACTAATTTGTTAGCTGTTCCAAGTTATTATAATAATCTATTAAACACTATTGATAAGCCTTTAGTAGATTTGAGATTTGTGACAATTGCAGGTGAAGGTTTTAATGAAAATCTAATTACAAAACATTTTCAGAAAATGCCTCACGTAAAATTGTTTAATGAATATGGTCCAACAGAAAATAGTGTTTGTTCTACAATATGTGAATTAAAACAGGAAGATCAGAAGGTACTTATTGGTAAACCAATAAGTAATAACAGGGTTTATATCCTTGATATGGAAAATAATTTAGTGCCATTAGGAGTTGCAGGTGAACTTTGTGTAAGTGGGGAAGGTTTGGCACGTGGTTATTTAAACAGACCAGAGCTCACAGCGGAGAAGTTTGTTCCAAATCCATTCATTCCAGGGGAAAGGATGTACCGGACAGGAGATCTTGCAAGGTTATTACCTAATGGGAATATCGAATTTTTAGGTAGAATTGACCATCAAGTGAAAATTCGAGGTTTCAGGATTGAACTTGGTGAGGTAGAGAATCAACTTTTGAAACAGAAAGAGATTAAAGAAGCCGTTGTCATCGCAAGAGAGGATAATAATGGTCAACCATATTTATGTGCTTATTTTACGTCTGAAACACGTAAGAAAGAATCCAAATTACAAGAAATTCGGAAGGATTTGGCGCAAGAGCTTCCAGAGTATATGATTCCTGCGTTTTTCGTTCAGTTGGATAAACTACCACTTACAGCAAATGGAAAAGTGGACCGAAAGGCCTTACCAGAACCTGATGAAAGTGCCGTTGTGGGAGTAGAGTATGAGGCACCAAGGAATGAAGTCGAAGAAAGACTTGTATCCATTTGGCAGGAAATTTTAGGAGTAGAAAAAATCGGTATCAACCAGCACTTTTTTGAAATAGGAGGTCATTCTCTTAAAGCAACTACGATGGTTTCTAAAATCCATAAGGAACTTATGGTGGAGATACCTTTACGACAAATCTTCCAAACACCTACTATAAAAGGGATTGGAGAATTTATTGACTCTACAAAAGAAAGTGTATATGCATCGATCAAAAAAGTAGAAGAACAAGATTATTATCCACTTTCATCTGCACAAAAAAGACTCTATATTTTAAACAAAATAGAGGGTAGCGGAGTATCTTACAATATACCGTTCGCCATGAAGATAAAAGGTGATTTGGATGTTCAGCAACTTGAGAAGGCTTTCCATAAATTAATCGAAAGACATGAAGCTTTAAGAACTTCTTTTGTAATGGTAGATGGTGAACCAGTTCAAAAGATTGAAAAAGACATAGATTTCCAAGTGACGTATAGAGAAATGGGTACCAATAAGCTAGATGATATGATCAATGGATTTGTTAAACCGTTTGATTTGGAGAAGGCTCCTCTTTTACGGGTTGAAATCATACATGTTACAGATGATGAGCACGTGATTGTATTAGATATGCACCATATTATATCAGATGGTGTATCAATGGGGATCTTTACACAGGAATTAGCTGAGTTATACAACGGGAAAGAATTATCTCCATTAAGCATTCAATATAAAGATTATTCTGTATGGCAAAGAGAATTGTTTACTCAAGAAGAAATGAAAAAACAAGAAGAGTATTGGATGCATGTATTTAAAGAAGAAGTACCAGTACTAAATATGCCGACAGATTATAAAAGACCGCCAATTCAAAGTACAGAAGGTGACCTTGTACATTTTGAAATCGATAGTGACATATATGTTAATCTTAAGAAGATGGCGAAGGAACATGGTGTGACGCTGTATATGCTTCTGTTAGCGGGATACACAACACTGCTTTCAAAATATACGGGGCAAGAGGAAATCGTAGTGGGATCTCCAATCGCAGGAAGACCTCATGATGATTTGAAACAGATTATGGGTATTTTTGTTAATACTCTTGCAATGAGAAATTATCCAAAACGAGACGTTTCATTCCAAGATTATTTAAAAGAAGTTAAAGAGAATGCTTTAAAAGCCTATGAAAATCAGGATTATCCATTTGATGAATTAGTTGAAAAATTAGATTTAAAGAGAGATATGAGCAGAAGTGCTTTGTTTGATACAATGCTCGTCTTACAAAACTTTGACTATGATGATTTTGAAATACAGGGTTTAACTTTCTCACCATATCAAATGAAGGCGCATGTTTCTAAATTTGATTTAACACTTACCGCTGTTGAAGAAGAGCGTAGTATCAAATGTGTATTAAATTACAGAACTAAATTATTTAAGAAGGAAACTGTAGAAAGATTAGCTAAACATTTAATCCAGGTTTTTAAAGAAATTATTGAGAAGCCAGAACAAAGCATTCAGGATATTATGTTGCTTTCAGAAGAAGAAGTGCAGATGTTATTGCAGGATGATAAAGATACAAAAGCTGATTATCCGAAAGATAAAACAATTCCACAATTATTTGAGGAACAGGTGAAACGAACACCTCACCATGTAGGCGTGGTATTTAAAAACCAGAAACTTACGTATCTGGAACTGAATGAAAGAGCGAATCAAATGGCAAGGTTGCTTCAAGAAAAAGGAGCAAAGCCAGGGATAACAGTAGGTATGTTAGTGGAAGAATCTCTTGAAATGATTATTGGAATTATGGCCGTATTAAAAGCAGGAGCGACTTACTTACCAATAGATCCTGAACAACTGGATAAAAGAACGAATGTCATTTTAAAGGATAGTAATGCTAGCCTATTGATAGTAAAAGGAGAAAGGAAAGAAACGCTCCAATTTAATGGAGAAATAATCTCCATGGAAGATGATTCTATAAAAGAGAGGGATACATCAAATTTATTAGTCAATTATAAATGGAATCATAATGCGTATATCATCTATACATCAGGTTCGACTGGTACACCTAAAGGTGTATGTGTTCAGCATAACAACGTTGTAAACTATATGACTTGGTTTACAAAGGAAGCGAATCTAAAAGAAACAGATAAGGCAATGTTAGTATCTTCCTATGCATTTGACTTGGGCTATACAAGTCTATATTCATCACTTTTAAATGGATGTGAACTGCATCTCGTTACAAAAGAAGTATATACTAATGCTCAGAAGGCATTACAGTATATAGAAGAACAAGGGATTTCTTATTTGAAATTAACACCGTCTCTCTTTAACGTCTTGGTGAATGATCCGAGTTTCTCAAATAATCAGAGCTGTAAAACTTTGAGATTAGTCGTGTTAGGTGGAGAGAAAATCAATCCAATAGATGTTGAAAAATTCTATACACATTACCCAAATCATGCGGTAATGAATCACTATGGACCTACAGAGGCGACAATTGGTTCGGTATATCAAGTTATTGAATATGATACAATGGCAGCTTTCAAAGAATGCCCTGTGATTGGAAGACCAATTCAGAATATGAAGGCTTACGTAGTGGATCAACAAATGAAACTTGTCCCAGAAGGTGTTTATGGTGAATTATGCTTATCAGGAGATGGCGTAGCAAGTGGATATTTAAACAGAGCAGATTTGACAGAAGAAAAATTTGTTCAAAATCCGTTTGAACCAAATAAAAAAATGTATCGGACAGGGGATCTTGCTCGAAGACTATCAGATGGTAGAATTGAGCTTGCAGGTAGGATTGACGGTCAAGTGAAAATAAGAGGTTATCGAATTGAAACAGAAGAGATTAAGCGTCATTTAGTTAAACACGAACAAATTAAAGAAGCATTCGTGATTGATCGAGAAGGTCAGGACGGAAGAAGATATCTATGTGCATATATTACGTCCCAGAGGGACCTATCATTTGAAGAATTAAGAGCGTACTTAAAA
The DNA here is from genome assembly GCF_038007725.1 of Bacillus sp. FSL W8-0640. Taxonomy (NCBI): domain Bacteria; kingdom Bacillati; phylum Bacillota; class Bacilli; order Caryophanales; family Bacillaceae; genus Bacillus; species Bacillus sp. FSL W8-0640. The sequence goes on along the minus strand of NZ_JBBOXT010000002.1, from coordinate 115,197 downwards.
GTAGAAATCCCTGAATACATGATTCCATCTTATTTTGTTCAGATGGAGCGTATTCCACTTACGGCAAATGGAAAAGTAGACGAAAAAGCCTTACCAGAGCCAGATGTGAGTAAGGGAGTAGATTATGAAAAACCAAGAAATCAGGTAGAAGAAAAACTTGTGAAGGTATGGGAAGATATATTAGGAGTCAAGCCAATTGGGATTAGCCATAACTTTTTTGCTTCGGGTGGAGATTCTATTAAAGCTTTACAAATTATCTCACGTTTATCACGAGAAGGTATCACGTTAGAGATGAAAGATCTATTTACCTATCCGGAAATCAAGTTTTTAAGCAACTATGTCAATATTGAGACAATACAAGAAGGCTCTTATGAAATTGAAACAGGAAATGTGTTGCTCACTCCAATTCAAAAAGCGTATTTTATGAATGGAAAAGAAGAAGTAAATCATTATAATCATGCAGTTATGTTGTATAGGAAAGATGGATTCCGTGAGGAAATGATAAAAGAAGTTATGGAAGCAATTTTTGTACATCATGACGCATTACGAATGATTTATAAAGAGGAGAATAATGAAGTACTTCAATTCAATCGAGAAGTGGAAAAAAATCAATTTGGTTTTAATGTTTATGACGTTTCGAGAGAAGATAATCCAGATGTGAAAATTCAAGAACTTGCGACAATATTACAGAAGAAAATTGATATACAAGAAGGACCTCTTGTAAATGTAGCACAGTTTAAGACGAATGTTGGAGACCATCTGTTACTTATTATTCATCACCTTGTGGTGGATGGAATCTCTTGGAGAATCCTATTTGAAGATTTTGCACTTGGATACAGCCAGCTAATGAAAGGCGAACCAATAGCGTTTTATCCAAAAACGACTTCTTATAAAGAGTATGCTACTCAGCTTAACGAGTATGCTAAGAGTGCAAAAATCCTTAGAGAAAAGCAATATTGGGTGAACACATTAAAGGATAATGTTAACTTTTTAGAGAAAAAAGAGGAAGTTGGACTATTCCGATATGAGGATAGTGATACTTTTAGTACCGCTCTCGGAATAGAGGAAACAAGCCGATTGTTAAGAGAAACAAATCAAGCATATCATACTGAAATCAATGATTTACTGATTAGTGCTCTTTTAATAGCTACAAGGAGAGTAACTGGTGAAAATAAAATTAGGATTAGTCTAGAGGGCCATGGTAGAGAACGGATTATAAAAAATGTAGATATTAGCCGAACAGTTGGATGGTTTACAACCAAATATCCTGTATACATCAATTTAGGAGATGAAAAGGACCTTTCAATGACTATTAAAACAGTGAAAGAGTCTCTTAGAAGAATTCCGAATAAGGGAATAGGCTATGGGGTTTTAAAACAATTGAGTGGAGATCCAGATTTATGGAATATTGAACAGCCACCTATTTTGTTTAATTACTTAGGTCAAATGGATGCAGATCTCAATAATACAATCTTTTCTTCTTCTTGGATATCGACAGGAGAGTCGATTGGAGGTAAACATACAAGAGAAACACCTATAGAAATGAATGCTATTGTCTTAGATGGAAAGCTCACTATTGATACGACTTATAATACAAAAGTATATGCAGAGGATGTCGTAGTGGAGTTTACAGAAGCTTTCAAGGCTGCTCTTCTTGATGTAATCCATCATTGCATTTCTAAGGAACAGGCTGAAAAAACACCATTTGACTATGGAGACAAAGAATTAAGCTTCGAACAACTAGAGGAAATCAAGGCGAAAAATAGGTGGGGAGAAATAGAAAAGATTTATCCATTAGCTAATATGCAGCAGGGTATGCTATTCCATGCATTAGAAGATCCACAATCAGGTGCATACTTTGAACAACTTGTCATTGATGTCAAAGGGTTTATTGATGTCAACTTATTCGAGGAAAGCTTGAACGATATTATGAAAAGACATGAAATCCTTCGGACAGCAATTGAATATGAAATTACAGAACAACCAAAAAATGTGATTATAAAAGGTCGAAAGATTGGCTTTAGATACCGAGATATTAGACAGCAAGGAATAGATCAGCAAAAAGAAAGTATAACAACCTACATTGAACAAGATCGAGAAAAAGGTTTTGATTTTAGTAAAGATGTCTTAATTAGACTGGAACTTATTCAAACTGATGATAAGGCTTATACAATTATATGGAGTAATCATCACATCTTGTTCGATGGATGGGGCAGAGGTATTATTTTGGGAGAATTGTTCTATATCTATGGAAACAAACAAGTAGGACAGTATCCTAATTTAGAAGAGCCAAGACCATATAGTGATTATATTAGATGGTTAGGAGAACAGGAAAAAGAAGAGGGAATTCAATATTGGAAACAATATTTAGCAGGATATCAAAAACCTGCGAAAGTTCCATCGTTCAAAATTGATAGTACAAGAGAGTACCATGGACAAGAGACGCTCATTGAATTTTCAAGGGAACTTACGAAAAAAATGACTGAATTGGCTAATCAAAATAATGTTACGTTAAACACTGTGCTACAAACTTTATGGGGGATTATTTTAGCCAAGTATAATCATACAGACGATGTTGTATTCGGTTCTGTCGTTTCTGGTAGAGATGCCAAAGTAGCTGGAATTGAAAAAATGGTTGGATTATTCATTAATGCAATTCCAACGAGAATTAATATAAAAGAACAGAAGAGCTTTAAAAATATTTTAAAAGAGGTACAGCAACAAGCAATAGAAAGCCAAGCATACAACTATATGAATCTTTCAGATATACAGTCTCTTAGTGATTTAAAAAGGGATTTAATTGATCATGTAATGATTTTTGAGAATTATGCACTTGATGAACGTTTACTTCAGGAAGAAGAAAGTAAGAGTAGTTTCGTGTTTAAGGATATTAAAGGGATTGAACAAACCAACTATGGATTTACAATAGTTGTCGTTCCAGGTGAACAGCTTGTTCTCAAAATATCATATGATGGAAATCTCTATTCAGAAAAACTCATCCAGAACATAGCAAATCATCTGAAAAATGTTACGGACCAAGTTGTGCAGGATGAACATAAAAATGTGAATCAATTAGAAATCCTTTCAAAAGAAGAAAAGCATTATTTCTTGAATGAGTTTAATGAAACAAAGGCAGAGTATCCAAAAGAAAAAACAATTCATCGCTTATTTGAAGAACAGGTAGAACGGACTCCAAATAAGGTAGCTGTGGTATTTGATAAGCAGCAACTTACTTATAAAGAACTTAATGAAAAATCTAACCAAATAGCTAGGATACTCCAGAATAAAGGAGTTCAACCAGACACAGTTGTAGGTATCATGCTTGAACGTTCTCTAGAGATGATTATAGGAATTATGGGGATTTTAAAATCTGGAGCAGCATATTTACCAATAGATCCTGAATATCCTGAAGAGCGAATTAAGTATATAGTAGAGGATAGTGGAACAAATATAATACTTACAAAAGGTAAAGATGCAGTGAGGTTAAGCAAAGAAATAGTATTTTTAGATGAAGAGTATAATCATTATTCTACTGAAAATATAAAAGTAACAAGTAATACTAACAATCTAGCTTATATGATTTATACTTCGGGTTCTACAGGTATGCCAAAGGGAACTATGCTGAAGCAACGAGGCCTAGTCAATTATATAACATGGGCAAATAAGGAATATGTCAAAGGAGAGGCCTTAGATTTTGCCTTGTATTCATCTTTCTCATTTGACCTTACAATTACATCATTATTCACACCATTAATTTCTGGAAATAAAATAGTTATTTACAATAATGATGGGGATGAACCAATTATAAGAAAAATCTTTAAGGATAATAGAGTAGGTATAGTAAAATTGACACCATCCCATTTAAGATTGATAAGAGATATTGATAACAGCAATTCAAGTATAAAACGATTAATAGTGGGTGGAGAAGATTTAAAGACTGAGTTAGCAAGAGAGATTTCAAAAAGTTTCAATCATAATGTTGAAATCTATAATGAGTATGGTCCAACAGAAACAACAATTGGCTGTATGATTTATAAATATAGCCTTAATGACGATAAACACATATCGGTACCTATTGGGAAGCCAATTGATAATGTTCAAATTTATATATTGGATGATAATCAAAAGATATTACCAGTAGGAATAGAAGGAGAACTTTATATAAGTGGAGATGGTGTTGCTACAGGTTATTTAAATAGACCTGAATTGACAGCAGAAAAATTTATATCAAATCCATATGTACCTGGAGCAAAGATGTATCGAACAGGGGATCTTGCAAGATGGTTGCCTAGTGGAAATATCGAATTTATAGGGAGAACTGACCATCAAGTAAAAATTCGTGGTTATAGAATTGAATTAGGAGAAATAGAGAATCAAATTCTAAAATTAGATAATATAAAAGAGACAAAAGTTGTTGCAAGAATAGACGGTGAGAATAGTCAGTATCTTTGTGCATATGTTGTTTTAGAGAATAAAGAAAAAGCAATTACTGTTACAGAGATGCGAAGATATTTATCAAAAGAACTTCCAAATTATATGATACCGGCATTTTTTACACAGCTTAAGGAATTACCGTTGACAACAAATGGTAAAATAGATATAAATTCATTACCAGCACCAGATGGAAATGTCAAATATGAATTAGAATACGAACCGCCAAGAAATGATTTAGAAGAAAAAATTGTTAGCATATGGGAAGAAATTTTAAATATCAAAAAAATAGGTATGAATACTAATTTATTTGATATCGGAGCGAACTCTTTAAACGTTATGACATTTGTTTCAAGGATAGTTGCAGAGTTAAACTTTAGAGTACCGTTTAAAGATGTATTTGATAAACCTACAGTCCGAAGTTTTTCAGCGTTCTTAGAAGGTGCAAAAGAAATGTTAAAGGATTATACAGAGGATTGTATTCAACTTAGTAGCTCAACAAGCACCAATAAAAAACTATTTTGTTTCCCACCTGCTGCTTCAATAGGAATAGCATATATGGGGCTAGCAAAGCATATTGAGTCATATTCGGTTTACAGTTTTAATTTTATTAAATCTGAAAATAGAATTGCACAATATGTTAAAATAATAAAAGATATTCAATCAGAAGGACCGTACACATTAGTGGGATATTCAGCTGGTGGAATTCTTGCCTTCGATGTGGCAAAAGAATTGAATAGACAAGGTTTAGAAGTAGAAAATCTTATTCTTATTGATTCAAAATACCGTACGATTGTAGAACAGAATCTTTATACAGAGGAAGAGTGTAAGAGAGAACTTCATGAAAAATTCAATCTGAAAAAATATAAAGATTTAGAAAAATTAGCTAGTGATTATTTGATAGAATTAATTATGAAGTCTTATATGTATGTACAGAGTACAACAACAAATGGCAGTATTGATGGAAATATAAGTTATATAAAATCAGTAAAAGAAAAAGAAGATGAAAATAATTTACTGTGGGAGAATGCTACTACGAAGAATTTCAGGATAATTCAAGGGTACGGAACCCATATGGAAATGTTATCAAATTCAAAGCTAGATATTCTTAAAAAGAATGCTAATATAATAAACGATATATTGGCGTTTGAAACAGTTTAATTTTTGAGAATTGGCATTTCTTTAAAGAAATGCCAATTTTCTTATTTTGATGACTTGTAAATTAAAGAGAATAAGCGCAATAATTTTGGACTGTATAATAGAAATTATGAAAGCAGGTGTTATTTTGCGAGAAATTAGAATTCTTATAGCGGATGATGAAAAAGAAATTAGAGATTTATTAAAAAAATATATGGAGCGAGAATTATATAAGGTTGATGTTGCTATAGATGGCGAGCACGCTCTTTCGTTATTTAATAAAAACAAATATGATCTGTTTATATTAGATCTTATGATGCCAAAAATTGATGGGATTGAGGTCTGCAGAAAATTAAGAGAAAAAACGAATGTTCCTATTCTAATGCTCACTGCTAAAAATCATGAAACTGATAAGATATTAGGTTTAAGTATGGGCGCAGATGATTATATTACAAAACCTTTTAGTATAAATGAGGTAGTAGCTAGAGTTAAAGCTCTTATGAGGAGATTTTTAGTTTTAGGAAGTGAAGCAGGGGATAGAGAACAAACACGTATAGAGTTTAAAGAAATCTCAATTGATATGAAAAAATATACTGTTTTCAAAGAGGGGGAAGAGATTCCTTTAACTGCAAAAGAGATGGAACTACTAAGGTTTTTTGCTTCCAATCCGGAGCAAGTGTTTACAAAATCTCAGTTGTTCCGTAATGTTTGGGGGGACAACTATTTAGAAGATGATAATACTGTCATGGTCCATATTCGAAAACTTAGAAAAAAAATAGAAGTGGATCCCTCTAATCCTCAATTAATACAAACAGTTTGGGGAATAGGATATAAGTTTGTAGGTGACCAAAATGTATAGCGATAAAATTATCTTACTTAATATTCTTCAATTATTATGTATTATAGGACTTTTTTTTACAGATTTAAATAATCAGCTATTAGGAATAAATAAACTTGTTTTGTACATAGTACTATTTTTCTTTACGACTTTTCTCTTACTTATAAGGTTTCATTTCGTTAATCGTTTGAAAATAATGATTGAGGAGTTACAACGTGTAATTAAAGGGAATTTAACAACAAGGTTAATTGTAAATGAAGATAATGTATTTAATAAAATGATATTTTCTGTGAATGAATTAATTGAACAGTTAGAGAGAGTTCAAATCGAATCCATTAAAGCTCAAAATGCGAGAAAAAGGCTCTTATCAAGTATTTCTCATGATATCAGAACTCCTCTTACATCTATTATAGGATATATTGATGCTTTAAAAGATGATATAGCTGTTTCTCGAGAAGAAAAAAAAGAGTATCTTGAAGTTATTTCAAAAAAATCCAGCAACTTAAAGCAATTAATCAATGAAATATTTAATATGGCAAAGCTAGATGCAGATGAAGTTTTAATAAATCCTGAAGTTCTAGAGTTAACTGAAATTACCAGAGAAGTATTAATTGAGTATTTGCCTGAAATCAAGAAGAATAATTTGGAGTTAAAGCTTAGTTTACCAAAAACAAAATGTTTTATCACGGCTGATTATCTAAGTATTATAAGAATTATAGATAACCTAATAAAAAATGCTATTTTATATGGGAAAGAAGGAAAAGTACTTGGAATAGAACTCATGGAATCAAATCAAGAATTCCAATTGCTTGTTTGGGATAAAGGACAGGGAATCGCGGAACTTGATTTAGATCATGTATTTGAACGAATGTATCGTGGTGACCAATCAAGAAATTCTATTAATGGAGGTAGCGGATTAGGGCTTGCTATTGCTAAATCCTTAGTAGAAAAAAACCAGGGCAGGATATGGGTTGAAAGTAGTCCATGGAATAAAACAGTTTTTGGTATCTCTTTTCCAAAAACAGAAAAGGTTTAATAAATATAGATAATATATGGTTTAAATTAAAATTTGTCCCAAATAATGTAGTAAAGTTGTTATAAAATATAGGTTTACGTATTAGTGACCTCTTAAAACTAAAGGTTGCAGGTTTGAAAGGGAGTTATATCTTAATGCTTGAAATGAAGAGCGGTAAGCAGTAATGTATCTAGATTACTGCGGCATTAAGAAGAGATTTAAATAGGTACATTGGAGATATGGAAGACCATGAGTATCCAACAGAAGACCAAGCACGTCTTATGCGTAAAACCTTCGATTGTGTACGTTTCGTGTATAACAGAATGTTAGCTGAACGGAAAGAAGCGTATGAAAAATATAAAGATGATAAGGATCAACTAAAGAAACAAAAGCTTCCCACTCCTGCAAAATACAAAGCAGAATTTGAGTGGTTAAAAGAAGTTGATTCATTAGCTTTGGCAAATGCTCAACTAAACTTGCAAACTGCCTATAAAAATTTCTTTCGTGGTCAAAATGACTTCCCAACATTCAAAAGCAAAAAAGACAGAAAGTCTTATACAACGAATGTAGTGAACGGAAATATTATGTTGCTTAACGGTCATATCAAATTGCCAAAACTGAAAATGGTACGTATCAAACAGCATAGAGAAATACCACAAGACTATATAATCAAGTCATGTACGATTTCTATGACATTTACTGGTAAATACTATGTGTCCATTTTGACTGAATACGAAAAAGAGATCGTACAAAAAGAAGTAGAAACAGTTGTTGGATTAGACTTTGCGATGGATCAATTATATGTCAGTTCTGAGGATGAGAGAGCCAATTATCCTAAGTTCTATCGTGAAATGTTAGACCGATTAGCAAATGCCCAACGAGTATTATCAAGACGTACAAAAGGTTCAGGGCGTTGGAATAAACAACGTATCCGTGTAGCTAAACTGCATGAAAAAGTAGCAAACCAACGTAAGAACTTTCTTTATCATAAGTCTAAAGAGTTAGCTACTCATTTTGATGTTGTAGCTATTGAAGATCTAAATATGAAAGAAATATCGCAAGCACTTCATTTTGGAAAAAGCGTCGCTGATAATGCTTGGGGTATGTTCACTTCTTTCTTAGCTTATAAATTAAATGAACAAGGCAAACAGCTTGTGAAAATAGACAAATGGTTTCCTTCCACAAAAACATGTAGCAGTTGTGGAGATATGAAAAATATGTCATTGTCTGAGCGAGTCTATTCTTGTATATGCGGTGTAAATCTCGATAGAGATTATAACGCAGCTATCAATATCAAAAATGAAGCAATGCGCCTATTGGCGTTAGCATAGATAGCAATAAAATAACCCTTGGAACAAGGGAGTTAGCTCGGCTGTCTTAGGACGAATTCGTTAGCTACCAAAAGTAACCACTAACCAAGAAGCCCCCACTTCAAACAGTCCGTTAGGACGTTAAGTGGCGGGTAGTTCACTTCTACTAATAGCTAGAACATAAAACATTTTAAAAAGCCTTACTACTGTAAAATTAAATGTAGTAAGGCTTTTTTATTTTATAAATATGTCATGCTTTTTGTCCATTAAAAAGGAGAGAATATGAAATTGACATGAATCTAAGTTGTAACTATAATGGTTACAGATTAATTATTTTAAATATAGATGTAATTAATTAATCTAAAAATATAAGAATGGAGTTGTTATAGGGTATGAAAAAAGTTATTTTAGCAGGTGCATTAGGAATCGCTGCTCTTACAGGTGCAAATTTACCAGGATTGGAAGCAACAAAAGCGAGCGCGGCTGTTGAGAATGTTCAAGATAATCAAATGTTACATCAAGGAAAATATTTAAAGGAAAATAACGCATTTGAATATGAGATAGGGAAAGTTGTTAATGTATATGAAGTTAAAGCTTTAAACGAAGTAGAAAAGTACGTTACTTTTGAATATACAGGAAAAGACGGAGGGAAGATACAAATCCCAGTATTTCTAACAAAAGGACAAAAGTTTAATATAGGTGATAAAGTTAAAGTTGATATGAGAATTGTCTATAGAGCAAGTGATCGCTGGGTAGAGGATGGAATTGAGAAAATTAATGATACAATGACATCTGTACTAAATGCAGATCAATGGGTATGGGATTACAAACAAACAAATGTGAATAATGAATTGAAACCAGGGTTTTACGAAAAACAAAATGGTGCACCTGATTTTGCAATTGGAAAAATTACAAAGGTAGGTAAAGGAATTTACGGACCTGAAGATAAGACAAATTATGTAGTAGTTAAAGCTCCTAATAAATTCGGAAAAGAAAAATCAATATACGTTGTACTAACAGAAGGACAAATGTTTGGTGTAGGTGATAAAGTGAAAGTCGATTTTCATGATGGTTCAGATTTTCATGGAATGACATTAGAAACAGATAATCATATTAAAAAAATTGATAATATAAATAATCAAACTCAAAGTAATGAAGAGTGGGTTTGGGAATGATAATAATCATTTAATTACAACAATATAAATTTAATGTCAATTTCTCTTAATGATATAAAACGAAAAATAGTATAGAACCAAAAGTAAACTTATTAAAGGAATATGAAAACATCTCCTTACTTTGCATAATAAGTGCTAATGAAAGGAGATGTTTTTTGAGTTCGTGGCCTTGAAGAAATAGACAGTCATGGTCAAGGAAAGTTACTTTAAAACTAAAATTTCGAAAAAAATAGGATAGAAATTAATTTTCTTGTAAAAAAAGAATTAATTTCTACTCTTGTTGTAACTGAATGGTATAACTATAGTGAAAAAGATGCAATCTATGCATTTAAAAATAATACTGTTATTTCATAATAAAAAATCTAAGAGCACGCACATAACAATGTTCTTAGATTAGAAAGGTAGATTCCTATGCATAGAGGGTCTCAATACAATAACATATGCTTGTCCGATTTAAATGTGAAAAAATTTTTAACAAAATAGTTATTTGCGCGACACATTTCCTTATTAATGTCGCATTATAGATTAAAAAACCACTGGTAGATTTGCGAGAGAACGAATTTTACTATGGCTATAAATTAGTTGATCCGGTTTGATTGCCAGGCGAAGATTAGGAAACCGCTGTAACAAAGTGCCTAATGCAATTTGTCCTTCTAGACGAGCCAGCGGAGCTCCAAACAGTGATGTATACCAGTTCCAAAGGCTAAATGATTATTCTCCTCCCGTGAAATATTCAATGCCTCTGAATAAGTAAATTCCTTTGGATCAATATTCGCGGCAGTCAGAGAGAGCAGAATTAATTCGCCTTTGCGAATCCTCTTTCCATGTATTGTCATATCTTCACCAGCAAAACGGCTACTATACATAACTGGACCAGCAAAACGTAATAGCTCGTCGATGGCGGAAGGAAGCAGGGAAGGGTCCTGCCTTAGTAAATTCATTTGTTCGGGATGTTGAATTAACGCCAGTACGCCATTACCGATTAAATTGACTGTCGTTTCATGTCCAGCAATAATGAGCAACCAAATTGTCGAAAGAAGCTCGTTCTTACTCAACTTGTCTTCTTGCTCTTTTGATTGAACTAGAGCACTTATCAAGTCGTCACCAGGATTTAGGCGCTTTTCGTTCAGCAATACTTCGATGTAATGAATAAACTTTTCAAGTGTTGCAGTAACTGCAGTCCCCTGACTAGGGTCCACAGAGGCGTTCATGAGTTCTTGTGTCCATTTGCGAAACTGGTTTCGATCAGTGGCGGGAATTCCGAGCATCTCTGAAATGACAATAATGGGTAGTGGGTAAGCAAAGTCTGCAATAATTTCCATCTTTCCTTGTTTCTCCACAGCAGCTATTAATTCGTCAGAGATTTGCTGAATACGGGGACGAAGTTCTTCGATCATACGTGGTGTAAAGGATTTAGAGACTAGCCGACGTAGGCGCGTATGATCAGGAGGATCTACCGTAAGCATATTTGGCATATTCATTATCCATTCAAACAGTTTACTCACAGGTGTATTCTCCTTAATGGACTTCTGCTTATCATGGGGCGGTGTGAATTTCCGTAAATCTTTGAGAAAACGTGGGTCTTTCAGTATAGAAACAACATTATCATATTGCAATACGACCCATGCTCCTCCCATACCATAAAAGTCATCAATATGAAAGAAACACTCTTGTTGCTTGATGAGGTTTTTATAGAACTTAATGGGATTGCGCATAGTTTCCTGTGAGTTCAAATCGTTAAAAGTGATCTTTTTCATTAGTTTCCTCCTTATCAGTGCATAACTATTGAATGTCCTGGTATTAATACTCCTCTTTACCGTATAATTCTATAACCTTCCATGTTGCAAAAATGATACATCTGATTCTCGTATCTAATCAAATGAACATATTTCTCTTCAAGAGCAAAGAAAAGAATTCCTTCTTTTTTGACCCAATTAGGACAAGAAGTAAACACGTATCTAATGGTATAGGGAAATTCATGAATAATGAGAAAACTATTTTATAAAAAATAATAATCTTCTAAGTAATGCACCTATCCCGGAACTAGGGATAAGCGCTTGATGGACTTTGTACGTCCTTACATTACACATAGTTTGGAGTACTAGTGTGCCTATTGCACTCATTGAACCCTTTATACCTAACCAGAAAACAATACCCTGGTTAGGAAAGATAAGGTATTTATTAAAAAGAGGACTAAAGTCCTCTTTTTAATAAATACTTAAGAGTTACGCACAAATTGGAATTCCTAACGCTATTAAAGTCAATGCTACTTGAAGAGAAATCTCTAACCTAGCAATTTCAATTCCAGCAATTGAGACTACTAAAAAAGGTTGTCCATTAACGAACAAAACACAACTGTCCATGCTCACGCCTCCTTTCTAGTAATCTACTACAGTATATGAATTAAATGATAATGTGTAATAGTTAAATTAACGCATTTGATAGAATTAATAAATTTACCCTGTTTTACAAAACAAACGAACACAACGAACGAAAAAATACCTGAGACTATTGCCTCAGGTAAGCTTGTACGATTACTTGTATAATTGATTGTAAAAGCGCTCTGTCCGATTAGTGAAAAAACTTTCTTCAATAAAAGATAATATAGTTATTTATATTTCGGATCGAAAGGTTTTACCTAACTGGTTACTAAGACCAAAATAATGACGAAAATTATATATAAGTGGGCTCCATTTATTTGGGTCAATATGATTTCCTTCAAGAATGATTTCCTTATGAGCATGTACATGTATAGCTTGTGTTTCAACAATTGCAAAATCAGGAGAGTAATCAGGAATTCGAATGTGTTTCACCCTTGCCTCAATTTGAATTGGACACTCCATAATTCGAGTAGGCTTTACCGATTTAGACTCAGAAGGTGTTAATCTACTAATATCATATTTTTCTTTTTCATATGTAAATCCATTCTTTTTCTTATAATCTGGAACGGGATTTTTCCCTGTATAGGGGGCTAACTGTTCAACATTCTCCCATAATGAAGGACTCGGAACATTGATTACACATTCAGGATGTCGTTCTAAATTTTCAATCGCTTTCCCGCCAAGTCCAATCCCTAATATAATACAATCTCCTAATGCCCATGATGATGACAGAGGGCTGATATTTACTGTTCCATCTTCATTTAGCGAATTTAGTAAAATCACAGGAGTTCCGTAGTATAGAATTTTAGGTTTAATAATTTCTGTATTTGGAACATGAGCCATTTTTTTCATCTTTATTTCTCCTCCTATTCATATGTTCTTTCTTATTTATTGTAGAATATAAACATTTCGATTATCATCGAAATATGGATTACATTAGGGGGAATTAAAATGAATGCAAATCCAAATGTAGCAATGATTTCTACCCTTGTCAGTGAAGCTTCTCGTGCAGCAATATTAACAGTCTTATTAGATGGTAGATTCCATCCTGCAAGCGAATTAGCATATATGGCAGGAATCAAACCACAGACGGCTAGTTTCCATTTGGCAAAAATGGTCGATGCGAATGTAGTTACGGTTGAAAAACAGGGAAGACATCGATATTATGGGATTCGAAATCAGGAAGTTGCTCAAGTTATGGAGTCATTTTTATCAATAGCTCCACCAATTGAAATTAAATCATTAAAACAAGCTTCGGAAGATAAAGCGATGCGTTTTGCAAGAACATGTTATGATCATCTTGCAGGGAATTTAGGAGTACAATTAACAGATTCTTTAATTAAATTAGGTGTTATTTATGAAGAAAAGGACGGGTTTACTGTTACTGAAAAAGGAGAGTCATTCTTTACAACTTTTAAAATTGATCTTGAAAGGGTTAAGAAAAAGCGTCGTTCATTTACACACAAATGTTTAGATTGGAGTGAAAGACGTCACCACCTTGCGGGAGCATTAGGAAATGCCCTTCTAGAAAGACTATTAGAATTAAATTGGGTTCAACGTTTACCTAAAACAAGAGCAATAAAAATTACTTCTGACGGGAAAAAGGGACTAAAAGAAACATTTTCTTTTGATATTACAAACAACTAAGTTTTGAATATAAAACAACCGATTTAGCCTTAAAGGGGTTAAAGACGGCTATTTTGTGTTGAAATTTACTTAACATGGTTTTTTCAAAAATGCTGGTGGTACCCCATCGCTATCAAGCTAAGGTTTTCATATACCCCCTAAATGAAAAGTTTCTTTCTCTTCAAATAGTTACTCTGAGAAGTTAGCTTGTTTTTTCTTTTTGGAGACGATTCAAAATCTTAGCTAGATACGCATGGAGTAATTTTTAATTCTTAAGTTGATGACTCTAAGATACCAGTTTAATTGACCTGATAGCGATGTATCCGTACTCCTAAAAAATTTACCTTTGGCATGAGGGAAATTAAATAATTAGAAGTTTTGAAAGAACTATTAAAATAGCTTTATTAATTAACAAAAAACATAATTTTTGTTAATCATTTAATCTTATTTAAAGTGCTTGGTATCAATAGCATTCAGTCTTACAAAAAGTAATTCCCAAGACGATTACCATAAACCTTGATAAAAAGTGTATGGTGCACTTTTTATAATTTTATCGGGTCACATACTTTGCGGCCTATGACAGCAACACTGTCACTACCCCTAATAATTTCTTGTAATTGATGATCTACGTTATGAAACCCGATTTTATTTGCATAATGCAAAGTTGGAGCATCGGTATACGAGAAGGGAAGATTAAGAACGTGCATAAAACCAAGACGCTTTACTTCTGCTAGGAACGTATCAATTGAATCGCGCCCTTCAAAAACAATGCTATCCCATGAGAATTCAGAAAGCATACGTGAATGAATTTCATCGAAGCGGTAATCAATTTTATATTTATGAGTCATCATATAGGAGCCTGTACCTATTTTTTCTTGAATGATAGAAATTCGGTTAATGTTTCGTCCTAAATAAATCGTTGTATTCGAAGAAATTTGTGCAGGTTTACTTAATAATCCATATTGCATGAGCTTTTCTTAAATAGAAAGGTTCATATACTGAAGTTCTGCCTGTAAGGAACGAATATCTTTATGATATTTACTGCATGATTGCATTAAGATGTCTACACTCTCAGCGGAACAAAATACAAGACGATCAACGCTAAAAATCTCATTGATTTGTTCAGAGGTTAATGTGTATTCTTTCTTTTTGAAAGTTGGAATTTGATATGTTTCTGCACCGGATTCTTGTAACATTTGTTTTATTGAACTTTCTTTATTTGTTGCAGATGCAAATAATACTTTTTTACTGTGCAATGGTTTACGTTCTTTCCAAGCGATTCGGTTACGCAAGGAAACGACATCACCAACAATTGTCATAGAAGGGTTAGATATATTTTCGTTTTCGACGTTATGTACAATTGTTGCTAGTGTCCCTGTGACAACGCGTTGCTTTCCAGTTGTACCCCATTCAATGACTGCCACAGGCGTATCTTTTTTCTTTCCTGCTTGTAGTAAGTTTTCACAAATTGTAGGTAAGTTTTTTATACCCATATAGTATGCGATAGTGTCGCTACTGTGGGATGAATTGTATTCTCCATGATCGGTTAAAGGATCTTTTGAATGTCCAGTTAGTAAAGTTACACTATTACTGTAGTCACGGTGGGTGAGGGGGATACCTGCATAGCTACTAGTGGCAATACTAGATGTAATACCTGGTACAATTTCATATGGAATGTTCGCTGCCGCTAAAGTATCTGCTTCTTCACCAACACGACCAAAAATAGATGGATCCCCGCCCTTTAAGCGAACAACAATTTTCCCTTCTTTCGTAAATTGTAGAAGGCGTGCGTTTATCATTTCTTGTCGCATAGTATGGCTTTTTGGCATTTTTCCGCAATAAATAAGCTCGCATGTTCCCTTCGTATAACTAAGAAGGATAGGGTTCAATAAGCGATCGTATAAAACAATATCTGCGCGCTCTAAGCAATCTATCGCTTTTTTTGTAATGAGCATTTCATCACCTGGTCCTGCACCAACTAAATATACATATCCATTCATAGTCGCACCTCATTTGTTTTTAATGAAAAGGAAGCCAGGGGAGGCTTCCCCTTATAAATCACATGTATATATAAATATCGCCGTCAATAACTTCTACTTCATACGTTTGAATACAACCGTCATCAGGTTTTTGAACTTCACCTGTTACTAATGAAATTTTCCAATCATGCAGTGGGCAAAAGACGAATTCCCCAGATACAATTCCTTCTGCTAATGGTCCATTTTTGTGAGGACAACGATTTTCTACAGCCCGAATATCGCCATTTGAAAGACGAAATAAGGCGATGGATATATCTTTCATTTGTACCTCTTTACCAATTTGAATAGGAAGGTCTTCTGCACGCATAATTTTTATTTTTTCTTTCGCTTGTAACATATAGTTCACGCTCCTTATTTTACAGCTTCTACTTCATACATCGCTTTTAATGACTTTGTTTTTAGTGCTTGTCCCCATGCTTCTTTATATGTGCCACGTGCTTTTTGGAAACGTTCATTTAACGTAGTAACCATATCTTTGTCTTTCAGCGTTTCTTTTATATGATCTAGGCCCATTCGTTCTACCCAAGGTGCTGTTCGTTCACCATAAATACCAGTTTCGCGATAATATTGTACGTAAGCTGCAGCAATGCGAAGGACATCGTCTTCGGTAGAGACAATCATTACAAAATCAGCTTTACGTACTTCTGTACCGCCATTTCCACCAATATAAAGTTGATACCCATTTTCAACACAAACAACACCAAAATCTTTCGTAAGTACCTCAGCACAGTTACGTGGACAGCCTGTTATACCCATCTTCATTTTATGGGGGGTATCTACCATTTCTAATGATTGTTCAATGAGCATACCAAGTCCTAATGAATCTTTTGTTCCGAAACGACAGAAGCGAGAACCAACACATGATTTTACATTACGAAGAGATTTTGAATACGCATATCCAGAAGTCATATTTAAGTCAGCCCATACATTAGGTAAATCTTCTTTCTTAACACCATATAAGCCGATTCGACTTGCACCGGTAATTTTCACAAGTGGAACATCATACTTCTTCGCAACTTCAGCAATTTTCATTAAATCATCTGCAGTTGTAACGCCTCCGTACATGCGTGGAATAACAGAAAATGTACCATCATGCTGGATGTTTCCATTCATTCTTTCATTAACGAAACGGGATGATTTATCATCTGCATATTCTTCTGGAATCGCCATACGTAAATAATAGTTTAAAGCAGGACGACATTTCGAACAGCCGTCTTCATGTGCAAAACCAAGTACATTTCGTACTTCTTTTGGAGATTTTAAACCTTTCTCATGAATTGCCGCTACGACTTCATCACGTGATAAAGTTGTACATCCACACATACCGGCCGATTGAGCTGAGGCATCAAAAGCATCTCCAAGTGTATGAGATAAAATTTGTTCAACAAGTGGACGACATTTACCACAAGATCCTGCGGCTTTTGTGCATCCTTTAACTTCTTCAAAATTTGTTAATTCTTGTTCTAAAATGGCATGAACGATTATGCCTTTTGTAACACCATTACATCCGCAAACAGTGTCATCAGAACTCATAGTAGCAACGTTAAGTTCACTTTCTTCACCAGCTTTATGAAGAAGGGAGGCTGCTGTATATTCTTGTATGTCTTCTTCTTTCTTTAACATGCTAAAGAGGCGTGTGCCATCAGCAGTATCACCATATAAAACAATACCAACGACTTTATTGTCACGAATTAATACCTTTTTATAGGAACGCTTACATTCATCAAAGATTGAAATCGCTTTTGTTTGATCATCTTCATAAATTTGGCCAGCAGAGAATAAATCACAACCTGCAACTTTCAATTGTGTACCAGCAATACTGCCTGCATATCCATCAGTTTGTAAATTTGTTAAATGTTTTGCTAAAACTGCACCTTGGTCATAAAGTGGTGCAACAAGTCCATATGCAATACCGTCATGTTCTGCACATTCTCCAACTGCATAAATGGATTCATCATTTGTTTGCATATAGTCATTAACAACAATGCCACGATTTACAATTAAACCAGCATCTTTTGCTATTTGGGTATTCGGACGTATTCCGACAGCCATTACGATTAAATCACAATTTACAACTTCATCATCATCAAATTGAATACCCTCAACATGATCTGTACCATGAATCTTTACAGTTTTCTTTTCCATGAGAAATTTTAATCCTTGCGCTTCTAAGTCTTCACGCAGTAAAGAAGCCGCCTTAAAATCCAGTTGTCTTTCCATTAAGGTTGGCATTAAATGAACAACATGTACATCCATTCCCAAATCAATGAGGCCCCTTGCTGCTTCTAAACCAAGCAATCCCCCACCAATGACAAAGGCCCTTTTATATTCTTTAGCAGCGTTAATCATAAATTTTGTATCTTCTATTGTTCGGAATCCTGTTACACCAGGAAGTGTGGAACCTTCAACAGGTAAGATAAAAGCACTAGAGCCCGTTGCGATAATGAGTTTATCGTACGTAAGAGTACGTCCTTTTTCCGTAACAATGATTTTTTCTTTCCGTTCAATACTTTGAACTACTTCACCTGTATATAAGGTTATTTCATTTTCTTTATACCAATCATATCCATTCATAATGATATCATGTATATTTGTTTTACCTTGTAGAACATGAGAAAGCATAATGCGATTGTAGTTTGGATGGGGTTCATCTCCAAAAATAGTAATATCATATAAATTACTATCATGTTTTAATATTTCTTCTATACAGCGTATGCCAGCCATTCCGTTTCCAACCATAACTAAATGTTTTTTCATATACCTTTCCTCCTTCTTATGCAAAAAATGGAAATAAACTTACATTTCCATTATAATACAAAGGGGAAAAATAACTGTGATATTTGTCACACTTGAGGGGATGGCAGTGTGAATGGTGGAACAGGTGGTAAAGTAGGTCCAACTAAATTAGAATTTATTGCAGCAGAAGATAAAAACTCGTTCATTATATTTTCACCTCTGAGAAATTAGTATTATTAATAGTGAATGCGTGAGTAGAGAAAATTGAAATGGGCAAGCGATTGTATTTTATAAATTAAACAAAATAGTTATTTTAATCAAAATAAAAAAAGCATGCACAAAAACTGTGTAATGCATGCCTTTCAAAAAACTAAGAAGGGTAACTATTCCTTGTCCCGCTCTTATCTTAATTAGTTACCTTACCTCCCACTGTAATTGACTGGTTAGTAGTATTAAAAGTATTAGGAAAGGATGGCGTTTTTTTGCACTAGAACCGATATTTGGACATTCTAGATAAGATAATATAATATTTATATAAAATTATATTAATATTATTAACGGTTTGGTGGTGTTTACAATGATGAAAGGTATTAAAAATATTGAAACTAAGGAACCCATAAAAATGTTTTTATTTGTTCCTTGTATTATTCTTTTATTTGATAATATTTATCATTACTTTATCCTTAGGAAGGATTTCTCGCTACAGAAATTTTTATTTGAACTAGTGTTTTTAGTTATTTTTATTTCATGCATTTTATATAACAAGTATTTAAAAAAACTGAATAAACAAGTGTTAACTAAATACATTTTTCTTGGTGTTAGTGTTATGTATCTTCTAACATACGACTTTATATTTACAGGTAGTCCAAATACTTCTTTACATGTGCCTTATCTAGAATGCTTCTTAGTAATTTCTTCACCTTTATTTTTAAGTATTCGTTTTCTTCTATGGGTGTCTATTTGTATGTTATGTAGATTTCTAATCGCTATTTATTATTTTCACGGTAACTATCCAATAAAATTAGTATTATTGTTTATAACAATCATTATTACGTCATTTTTTGTGTTTCTTTCATTAAAATTTTTAGTGCAAAAAATAAAAGTATCCTATGAAAAACAAATGAAAGAAACAGCTTTATCCGTAATGAGGATAATGGAATTAAAGGATCCATACACTAAAGGACATAGTGAACGTGTGGCAAATTATGCTACTATTCTTGCTAAAGAAACAAATGAATTTGATGATAATTTTTTAAAAAAATTTCATTTTATTTGTTTATTGCATGATATAGGGAAAATAGGTATTCCTGATGAAGTTTTAAATAAGGCGTCTTCACTCACAGAAGAAGAATATAATATTATTAAGGCACATCCACAATTAGGATTAGAAGTTTTCAAAAATATATCTTTAATAAAAGGTAGTGAAGACATAATTCTTTCTCATCACGAAAGATGGGATGGAAATGGTTATCCTCAAAAATTAAAGGGAAATCAAATACCGTTATGTGCAAGAATTGTTGCGATAGCAGACGCATTCGACGCAATGACTTCTTCAAGAGCATATCGTTCGGCCCTATCTCCTGAAGAAGCTTATAAACGTATCATAGAAGGATCCGGTACACAATTTGATCCATCAATAGTAGAAGTTTTCAAAAAGGTATTTCCCTTATGGAAAAAAATGATCCCAAAGTCTGGTAGTTAAAAATTCATACTTCAGATTGATTCATGTAAAAATTAAAAATGTTATTCTTTTACCATATACGGATAATATTTTTAATTAGATAAAGGGGAATTTTCAGTAAATTAAGCCCTTCTCTCATTTCTTCATTCGCACACTAGAACTTTTTATTTTATCTGGGGCTACCAAATCGCTATCAAGTTAAGCTTGTGCAAAGTCAATTTTAGGCGAGATTGTTTTTTCTAAAGGTAACTGAAGGTGAATAAAAGATTTGCAAACGCATGGAATACTAGGCATGTACTGGTCCCACCGGGACCATATCCGTAGGGGAGTTGCTATAGTAGAGACATTTCGTATAAAGGATCATAAGTTTGCCGGATATTGGGACATTATTTAAGAGATTTCAAGTGAGATAACTAATAATATGTTTTAGAAAGAAGATATAGTTAATTATTTAGATTGAGTTAGAAAAAAAGCACCTTTAGAATGGTGCTTTTTTCAAATTCGATTTAAATTGTATAAGATGGAAAGGTATAGAGCACAAACATTTAATCAAATATTAGAAGATATTAAGAAAAAGCATGTAAATATAATTATATAGGGGAGTTTCGAATAAGTTTTAATTTCTATTTTGAGCAACAAGATCAGGCTGAATGTTTAGTAATGAAACTACTTGCTGCATTGTAACATTTTCGAGGAATTCTTCCATTTTTTCCTGGGATTGAATAAGTATTAATTCCAAAACCATGTGTATACGTGCACCAACAGGACACATTGGATTTGGTTTTTCATGAAAAGAGAATAATTTATTTTTCTCAACAACTCCTACTGCACGATATACATCTAATAAGGTAATAAATTGAGGGGCTTTAAATAAATGAGCTCCATTTTTTCCTTGTGAAACGTGAACAATTCCTGATTTTTTTAAGCACAATAATATCTTACGAATTATTACTGGATTACAATTCACACTTTTCGCTAAAAAGCTTGAGCTACAAAGGTATGATGGATCGTTTTTTAATAAGCACAGAATATGCACTGCAATCGTAAAACGACTACTAATTTTCATAATTTAACATCACCTCGATGTAACTATTTTAGTTACAATCATATAGGAAGTCAACGATTTTTTTAGATATTAAAAAAATTAATGGAATAATAGTAAGTTTTATTTTGTTTGTTTCCTAATTGAATTTACCATGTATATAAAATGCATTATACATTGGGGTGTTTAAATTAAGGTTATAGATTATTTAATAATTTCTATCGGAAAAGCTAGTATATCTAAAACTAAGAAAGTACAATTTGGTCTGTTGAAAAATATACCAAATTGCACTTTCTTAGTTTAAATATAACGTAAAACATTATAAATTAATTAAATGATTTAAATTGATATTTAGTCTATTGACACTACCACTTCATACTTTTCATTACCGTTTAACAATTCATATACATATTTATAATTATTCATTATATGTAAGTATTACATGGTTAATTATTTAGTATATTATCTTACAAAAGTGTAAGGATACTGTAATTGACATTGATCAATAGGTGTAACTATAATTGTTACAAGGAGTTGGGTTTATTAAATTTTCAGTATTTCAAAATAAAGTGAATTGCTCCCCCCCTACATTCATGGTTTGTTTTTTCATCCTTTATATGTGATATTTACTAACTAACTATATTTTACATTTGGATATTTTACCTAATTCACAAAATGATTTGTCGTAAATTTATTCCCCAACTCCTTATAAAATACTTTTAGAGGTGTTATATTTTATGAAAAATAAATTAATCGCAGCAGGAATTGTTACAGGAACTTTATTATCATATTCATCTAATATTTTTGCAGATACTTTGAAATTCCCGGATGTTCCTGAATGGGCCGATAAATCCGTTAATTATTTAGTTAATAAACAGGTATTGAATGGTTATCCAGATGGAACTTTTGGTTCAAATGATTCCTTAGACAGAGCTTCGGCTACAAAAATTATGATAAAAGTTTTAGGGATACAAATTGATCCTAATGCAAAACCATCTTTTACAGATTCACAAAATCACTGGGCTACTCCTTATATTGCTGCAGCACAAAAAGCAGGGATAGTTAAAGGGGTGGGGGATGGTCTATTTAATCCTTCGGGGAAAGTTACTCGTGCGGCTATGGCAACAATGCTTGTGAATGCATATAAGTTGCAAAGTCCAGTAGAAAGTGACGGGAAAACAAAATTTAAAGATTTAAAAGGGCATTGGAGTGAAAAATCAGCAAGTATTTTAGTTGATTTAGGAATTTCTAATGGGACTGATAATGGTTGGCAACCAGACAGATTAGTAACTCGTGCCGAGGCTGCACAATTAACTGCTAAAGCTGATATGCTTCAAAATAGAGGTGGCGGAACCCTAAATAATTTAAAGAAGGAAACTTTAACTAAAAAAGAAGGAAGTATGGATGGGAAAGTAAGCTCTATCATTAGAGATTCAAATGGGGACTACATCAAGGTTAAGTATAAAGAAAATGATGAAAAAGAACATGCTGTTTACGTGAGGGTATCAAAAAAACATGATTTTGAAAAAGGAGATAAAGTAAAGATTGGGTTTGATGAACAAATAGTCTATCATAAAGGGTTTGGATATCAAACAACTCAGTATGATGATGTTAACTCTAAAGAGTTATCTGATTTAAAAGGTCCTCTAACGAAAATTAATGAGGAACAAAAAGAAGAATTTGTAATAGGTGAAATTGAAGATAAATATGAGGAAAATTCTACAGAATATGTCGAAGTAAGATTGGAAGATAATGAAGGGAAAAAGCAATATGTAGATATCCCTGTTACAAAAGGTGACTTTAAAATAGGAGATAAAGTTAAAGTGACAAATAAGGAGAAGTGGGAGAAGATAACAGCACCTGCTTTCTTGAATGTGTGGAGAGGCCCAGAAGAATCTATTTTGAAAGTTAATGAGGAACAAAATGAGGATTTTGTAATAGGTGAAGTATATAATGCAGAAAAGAATCATGTCTCTGTAGAATATATTAATCACAAAGGCCAAACAGGCTATGTACATGTAAATATATCTCATGGACATAGTTTTAAAGATGGTGACAGAGTAAAAGTCATTAACAAGAAAAATTGGGATGGAAATTTTGCATTAGAAGGGTCTATCTCGAAGTTCATTGAGAATGAAAAACAGAATGAAGATTTTGTAATAGGTGAAATATATGGTGCAGAAAAGAATCATGTCTCTGTAAAATATATCAATAATAAAGGTCAAACAGACTATGTGCATATGAATACAGCTCATGGACACGATTTTAAAGATGGAGATAGAGTAAAAGTCATTAACAAAAAAAATTGGGATGGAAACTTTGCGTTAGAAGGGGCTATTTCAAAAATTAATGACAAGTAGAACGTTTTGGGTGTTTTTGAAGTATTGAAAATAATAGAAAATGAATGTCTTGTTTGTTATTGAATAACGGAAAAAGACATAATACTTGTGATATTTTTCTAGTATTATTATTCAATTTATACTATTTAATAGTTATAAGATAATAATAAATCTCGAATTATGTAAGTTATGTCTTTAAATATTCAGATGTCTATGGATTTTTAACAAACTGTATTTATCATATATAAGAGGATGTAAATTATGAAAATGAGCATTAGCTTAACAGTTGCTTTACAAATTTTATCAATTCTAAAAAAAATCATCAGCTCCTTATTGTACGGAATTTATAGCGAGAACTTTAAGTGTTCATCCAAAAATTATTTATAGTATATTACTATGTCTTAGAGACACAGGAATTATTGATAGTAAGTATAAAGAGGAAGAATGGTACCTACTTACAGACATACATCTTATTACATTATTAGATGTTTACCGTTCAGTATCTATAATAGAAGAAAAAATGTTTTCTAATCATGAAAATTTAAAATTTAATTGTCCAATAGGTGTGAATATACAATTTGTTTTAGAGATTATTCTTATCCAAGCGCAAGATGAAATGGAAAAAATTATGGGAAATGTTACAATGGATCAATTAATTACATTGTTAAATAATGGGGAAGATCCTTCTGAATGAATTTTATATTAAGTTTTTTTAAAGTTTTAATTGTAAACTTAAAATTATTCTTCTTAACCAAGCGTGTTAGGAGTAATATCTCTATGGTATTTAGAGGAGAATATACAAGAAGTATTCATTTAAAGCACCCTGTCAGGAGAGCATTAATGAAACGTAAATGGATATGATTATATATTTGAAGTTTATGTTTAAAATTAAATGCAAATCGAAACCAGTTATAACAAAAAAATATGGCTTTAGCAATATGATAAAGTGCATATTTCTAAAGTTAAAGAATCTCATCGTTGTAACCTGATTAGTTACAATGATGTTTGTTAAATGTTTATTTAATTCATCTAATCGAAAATAGAATGGAGATGTTATAGGGTATGAAAAAAGTTATTTTAGCAGGTGTATTAGGAATTGCTGCTCTTTCAGGGACAACCTTACCAGAATTGGAAGCAACAAAAGCGAGTGCAGCTGTCGCTTCGAATATCCAGTCAATTGAGGGGCGCGTTTTAAAAGTTGAAGCAAATTTCTTCGAGATTGAAGCAAAAGGGTTTAATGAAAATATGGATAATCCTAACCATTTGACAGTCATTACAACTCAATTAAACCCAAGTGTAAAAGTTGGTGATATTGTAAAAGTCACCGGAGCAATATGGCATTCATTTGGTGATAGTATGACTCCTGAGTCGGTTGTCAAAATTACAAATAACAATATTTTAAACCATCAGATAAATGGTTATGTAACAGGTGAAATTAAAGAAATTGGGAATAGATTTAACGACTCAAGTAATTACGTCATTGTTCCTTATATTAATGAATATGGTGAAGAAGAAGATATTGAAGTTCGTTTAACTCAAGGACAAAAATTTAGACTAGGGGATAAAGTTAAAATTAATATGGAATTTGCTTTAGGGCGTGGTAATTTGAATGCAGGTGCAACTGTTATAGATAACATAGAGCAGGTAAATAGTAATAATGGAGTTTATTACGCACAAGATGGTTTGTTAGACTATGTAGTTGGTAAAATTACAAAGATAGATAAAACTTTTGATGAAGGTAATCTGATAAACTTTGTAAATGTAACTGCTTCTGATGAAAATGGTAAGGATTTTGTTTTACAAGTTTTCTTAACAGAAGGACAAAAATTTAATATAGGCGATAGAGTTAAAGTAGATGCATACGCCAACTCATCTTTGAATGCTTGGGGATATTCTGTAGAGAATAACATACAAAAAATTGATGTGACAAACACTCAAGCTCAACAAGATGATCAATGGATTTGGAAGTAATTTAAAAAAATTATCTATTTAAACCTAGTTAAAAATTAAAATTTTTCTTAATGATAACGACCTAAAATCGGGCTATCTTGAAAAGCCGTTGAAAAACGCCTCTTCGGGATAGCCTTTTCTATTTACCTTAATAGGGGGTACCACCTCATGACATAATATTGGTAATTTTTCAGTGAAATACAGGATAATCCATTTTGTTACTATCGATAAAACTTTCAACAACCTTACACAATCGTAAGGTTAGACTACTTTTATTGTAAGAGTAAATTCTTTGTATAGATGTTATATTAACATAGCACTAAAACCGGAAAATGAAGGAGTAAAAAGATGAAAAAAAGTTTTTGTTTATTAATTTTAACTGTTTTATTTAGTATTGGTTTAGCTGGATGTGAACAATGGGATCGTTATAGTCCTTTTGCAAATAAAACAGACGTGTATGGTATTGTAAAAGTTGAGCCTTCAAAAGACCCTATAGCAAAAGAGAACGGGGAAGATGTTAATTCGTATGATTTAATTGGTTATGATAAAGATTTAAACGAAATTGATTTAGGCTTTAATTCTCAAAAAAACTTTCCAATTGGAACATATATCAAAGCAGTGAAAAAAGGCAGCGATACAAGAATGCATGATGTGACGGAAATTAAGAAAGAAGATATTCCAGAAAGTATATTGAAAAAGTTAAGTGAAAATCAAAAATAATATCGATGAAAAAGACACAGTGTACTGTGCCTTTTTCTGCAAATAATGAAGAAATGATACATAAAATAATGTCCATTAGATAGTGTGGATACACTATTATTCATGTAAAAACTAGTTCGGCCCAAATAACAAAAAATTCTTAACCCTCAATGTCAACAGCAGAAAGAGAGGGAATTCAAATTATTTCTAATGAATTTTAGTATATTACAAAATGTAATATCAATGTAATGTTAATTGATAGCGGATTATATCGAAGTAGAGCACAATAACGAAGGAGCAAACGGAGCATAGGAGGATAAGATTATGAGTAAACCAGTAGTAAATGTTAAAAACGTCCAAAAAGTATACGGTAAAAAGGAGGAGAACCAATCTCATGCATTAAAAGGTGTTTCATTTTCAATTCGAGAGGGCGAATTTGTTGGAATTATGGGACCATCGGGCTCAGGAAAAACAACATTATTAAATGTAATATCAACATTAGATAACGCAACGGGCGGTACAGTTGAAATTGCAGGTACAGATATTACAAAAATGAAGCAAGGAGAACTTTCTGATTTCCGTTCTCAAAAATTAGGATTCATTTTCCAAGACTTTAACTTGTTAGAGAACCTATCAATTTATGAAAACATTGCTCTACCACTTTCACTTCAAGGTGTTTCATCACGTAAAATTGGACCAAAAGTAGAAAAAGTAGCAAAGATGTTAGGAATTTCAGAAATACTTCAAAAATACCCATCAGAAGTATCTGGTGGACAAAAGCAGCGTTCAGCTGCAGCGCGTGCGCTTGTACATGAGCCAGCAATTATTTTAGGAGACGAGCCAACAGGAGCGCTTGATTCTAAAAATGCAACAAGTCTATTAGATGCAATGAAAAGCTTAAATGAAGAACAAGATGTTTCTATTATGATGGTTACACATGATCCATTTAGTGCGAGTTACTGTCAACGTATTTTATTCATTCAAGACGGAGAGCTATTTAAGGAACTTCATCGTACAACTGATCGTGAAATATTCTATAAAGAAATTTTAAATGTACTGGCAGACTTAGGTACACAAACAGCATAAAAACGGAGATGAAACCATGTTATTCAAACTATCTATGTCAGGTCTAAAAAGTAAGTTTAAAGATTATATTGTCTTACTTGTTGGCCTTATCATGTCAATTTCTATTTTTTATATGTTCCAAACGCTAGCACTGAATGAATCTTTTCTTAAAGAAGGTTCTACACTTGGCCCTATTGTTTTCGTCTTTTATGCAGGTTCAATCTTACTAACGATTATTACCATCTTCTATATTTTATATGCGAATTCTTTCTTATTATCACTCCGTCAAAAAGAGTTCGGTATGTATATGATGTTAGGCGCAAATAAACATAAGGTGACAATGCTTATGTTTATTGAAACAGTTGTGTTAGGGATTGCATCTCTTGTAGTCGGGATTACGGTGGGTATAGGCCTTTCACAAGGGGTTGGTCAGTTACTGATGAAACAGCTTGATTTTACTGCCAGTGGTTATCAAGCACTTTATATTCCATCAGTAAATGTTACTTGTCTTTTCTTTTTTGTATTATTTGTTTTTTCAGCGATTATAAATAGTTTTAAACTATCACGTATTACCGTCCTGCAACTTGTTCATGCGGGTTCTAAGACAGAATGTACATCTGTAGGAGGAGCGAAAGCAGTTGTTATTGCAGTCCTAGCAATTATTTTGTTAGCAATTGGCTATGCTTCTATGATTTACATGGATAAGTTAAAGCAAAGTGGAATTATTATCGCTTTAATCACAGTAACATCAGGAACTTACATGTTATTTGGAACATTCCTACCGCTTATTATTAAAAAATTAAAGGGTAATAAAAAACGTAGTGAAAAAGGACTGAATGCCTTTACTTTTGCACAGTTAAACTTCCGTATTAATAGCCTAACTAAAGTACTAGCAACAGTCACAATGTTAGTAGCTCTGGGGGCTGGAGCGATCGCTGGGGGTATGGCGTTTAAAAATAATGTTATGCTTTCAGTAAACGGTTTTAATCATTATGATGTAGTGATTCATAATCCAAACAAAGAAGAAAAGAAAATTTTAGATGGTATTATATTTAAAGAGAAAAATGAATATCATTACAAAACAGATGATAAATTTGTTTACTATTTAAAAGAAGACTTAGATAAAAATCGCCCGCTTGTACGAGACGGCGAAGGACAAGAAAATGCAGGTAAATTCAAACGTATTTCTGAAGAGCTTCCAGTAGGAGCGATTTCAGGAACAAATGTAGAACAAGGGCCTGATGTAAAAGAGATGCCACAAATGTGGAATGAGGGATTCCGTATAATTGAACCTGAGTATGTTCACCCTGATCATACCATTAAAATTGTAAATCAAAAAATGTATGATAGCCTACAAGGAGAAGAAGGCATGGTATTAATTGGGGAATCTGATGATTTTGTAACACATACAAAAGAATGGAAAAAACTTGACGAGTTACAACTAGTTAAATATAAAAATGTAAAAGATGAGTTGCATTTATTCAGTAAGTACTCTGGGTATTCTATAATTTACGGTATCTCAAGTGGAACTGTATTTATGGGGTTCTTCTTAGGCATTGCTTTCTTAGCGATGATGGCAAGTTGTTTAATGTTTAAAGTTCTATCTGGGGCATCCAACGATATTACACGTTATCAAATGCTTCGTAAAATTGGTGTTCGCCGTGAATTATTAACGATATCAATCTATAAAGAGTTATTCTTAGTATTCTTATTTCCAGCAATGGTTGGTATTGTCCACGTATTAGTTGGTATGAATATGTTTTCGTATTTCTTAATTAATCCATACTACCGTGTATGGATTCCAATCGTTATTTTTGTAGTTATTTACGCGAGTTACTACTTTATTACAGTTCAATTGTATAAAGGAATTGTTCTTCCAAAAAAAGATTAAAATTTCAAAATGAAGCTGTCCTAAAGGTTTGTTGAATAACATCCCTTTTTGGACAGCTTTTTCAGTTCTGGTGAAAATATAAAGTGAGGAATAAAAAGAACGGAAAAATTTTTAATAAAGATATACTTCTTATTATAGAGAATAGTTTCAAACATCCGTCACCCAAGATTTCAAAATATACTAAAACAAATTTTTCTCTCTTTTATTTACAAATTTAATCTTTCTAATATGCAAAGTAAATATTAACTTTTTCTTATTCTTTTTAATATTTATCATATTGTGAATTAGCTTTCATCATTCCTTCGTTAACAGAGATTATATCTTTAAAAGCTTGTTGTTTTTTTTGAATATGCTCTGCAACTTTCATAATTATAGGCATAATATGTTCTATTACTTGTTGTCTTTGTTCTTCCTTCAAACATATGAGCCAGTAATTGAATTGTTCTTGCTTCTTTTGAAACTCTTCTTCTGACATTTTTAAATCACCAAGTTCATATATAGCATGTACAAATTCTTTATAGACTCTCTCATTCATGTCAACACCTCCTTCATAACGTAAACTCATTATTAGGATTTTTAAATATTAAAGCCGTTCTTCAAAATTTTTATCTATTTTCCATCCTATTTCAACCATGATTTCATTGTGTTCATTTGGGTATTAAGTAATGCGTAAGCAATTCCTAATCTTTGATATTTATGAATATGTTCATCCTGTTTTTGGTTATTATGGTAGTCAATATAGTGAAACTTTGTATCTAAATCATTTAAACGTGAATTTATGTTTTTAATTCTTTCACTAATAATGCTATCATCTCCAAATAGTTCCTCAAATGATTTTCCAATCGTATGCCCCAATCCATCGGAACTAATGAAAAATCGTTTTGCTGACTCTGGCTGTTCTTCAAAAGCTTTTGTTAACTTCTTATCATTTATTACCATTGTTCCGTCATCTTTTAAATGAATACCATAAGTAGATAAGGTATTACCATCTTGCGAAAATCCGACTACGTTCCGCATTGCTCGATAAATATCATTCATAATTGCATGTCCATTTAAAGCTCCCATTGCCCCTGTAAAATCATCGAAGGAAGAAGCAACTTGATTGTAATCTGTGACTAGTTTTTTTACTAGTTTAGTCGCTTCTGATATACCCGAACTATTTACTGTGAATTTTAATTCGCTACCTTTGACGTTAGTATTCTTTGTACTGATCTCTGATTCTTTTAGTAATTCAATCTCTAAACCAGGAAGTGGCGTAATTAAGTTAGTAGCACTTGACTCTTCAATACCATTTAGGTAATATTTTGCATCTTTTGCTGTATTAATGGTATTTAGCATTAACTTTTGCTTTTCATTACCACCTTCATCTATAGGGCTAGTTTTTACTTCTGTATAAAATAACTTTCTAAATAAATCTGATGTACCATCTATTAATTCAATTTTATTTTCTGCACCAACTTTTTTAGAATTCATAAAAATTTTATCGCCATGTGTATAAGCAGTTACTTCATATTCTCCACCATTGATTTGATTAATTAAATCTTTATACGTCATATCACTTGTTACTATTAAATCCTTATCTCTAATTTTCAAAGTATCATTCACATTCAACTTTTCATCAAGATTAATAGGATTTGAAGCGATTTGGTGATGCTCAGCAAGTTGCTTTACTCTTATATTAAACGTTCCGTCAATTGCATTGTGATTCGCTTTCACTTTAATATAACCATCTTGTGAAATTGTTACTTTTTTCTCATTGCCTTTAAAATTGGCTAAATTATTTAGAGTCTGTGCAAAAGGACTAAACTCTGATTTTAAACTTACATATACTTGCTTATCTTTTAAGAGTTCACTTTTGGTATTTGAGTATTGTTCATTGTTGAAATCAGACTTTTGGTTTCCTGCTTTTTGTATTTTTGAATTAGATATTACATTACTAGGAATACCCCAGAGGTGTGGTCTACCCATAAAACTTGTATATTTTGTTCCAACCATTTCTAAACTCATTCCTTTTCAATTTATTTTTAGATGTATTTTCATTGTAATTGTAAATACATCTAAAAATAGATTGATAATATACAACTTATAATTGTGAAGTATTCACACTGTTTTTATGTGCAGTATAATTATTAGATATTAAATTAGAGCCTATAAAGGATTGGGAATAGATATGTACCGTATCTTCAATCGTTATATTTTTATTCCTGTGGCGTGCCCAATACTTTTAGTGGTTAATAAAAGCTAAATTAGTTAATCATTATCCTTTATATCTAATCGATATCCTATTTTGCTTACCACTTTAATTGCCTTTCTAACTCCTAAAATATCAATTTTTTTATTTACACGTATAATATTTTTATATAAGGTATTTTTACTCACGGATTCTCCATTCGTCGAAATTGCAGATGATAACGCGTTATGTGTTACAGTACGTGGATATTGCAAAAAAAGGAGCTCTATAATAATTCTTTCATTATTTGTTAAAGTAACTTGCTTTGATTTAAATTGTAGCTGTAAACGCTCTGGATAGAATTTCAATCCTTTTATCTCTATAATGCGTTCTAATGGATTTAGAATATATTCACCATACGTTCGACATAAATATCTTTTTATTTTTGTTACTATTACTTTACAATTAAAAGGAGGAATTATACAATCATCTGCACCGTTTTCAATGGCTTGAATTTGTTCTTTTTCATTTTTACAATTAGAAAAAAATATAATTGGACAAGTAAATCTAGACCGAATTTTCTGTAGCCAATAAAAACCATCCAATACAGGTAATTTTGCGCCTAATAATATTAGGTGCGG
The DNA here is from genome assembly GCF_038007725.1 of Bacillus sp. FSL W8-0640. Lineage (NCBI taxonomy): Bacteria > Bacillati > Bacillota > Bacilli > Caryophanales > Bacillaceae > Bacillus > Bacillus sp. FSL W8-0640. Next base: position 83,031 of record NZ_JBBOXT010000002.1, on the reverse strand, counting down.
ATCTAAAGTGTTTAAGTACTTCATAACTTTTTCAAAGTTTTTAACAGTTATTACTTCACAAGGCTCTTGTTCTAAATAAGTTTTTAATGTAGATGTGAAGTTCACATTACCATCAACAATTAAAATTTTATACATATGCGAATTTCCTCCTAAGATATATTCTCACATATAACTTTTACTCTTTTTAAACCTCATCATGATTACTTTTTATTTAAATGGGGCTTTCTATGAAGAGGATTATAATAGAGATTTTACTCATTAAGAAAATATGGTAATTATGATTCCGTCATAATTTTGTTTGATACTAACTATTTTAGTTTTTATGAATTTGTTTTATATTTATCTGTCATCTTTATTATTGAACTGATAGTGCTGGTTGATTGCTAAACTTATTATGTTATAAATTCAATCCAACACCCATTAAACAATCTTTTATTGTGTATTTTTTAAATAGAAAAATACATTTTTACTTAAAAAAGCTATTTTTATAAAAGAGAGAAAGAGAGATAGATACTATAATATAAGAACCTATAGTATCTATCTCTTTTCTTTATTTTACTTTTAATTTTTCTTTTACTTTTGCAGGTAAATCATCTTTCTCTACTTCTTCCCAGGATTTTACACCCTTTTCTTCAGAATAGTATACAAGTAAGAATGCTTCTTTACGAAGATTCTTTTGTGTTTTGAATTCTAATTCCTTTTCTTGACCATCTTTATCAAACCCAGGTAATTTATATGTAAATTCCTTTCCCATTACTTCACCCTCAATAGATTTTGCAACTCCTTCTTTTCCATCTATAGTGATTTGAACATAATATTTTTCTGTGCCGATACGATTTAAATTACAACCAACTAACATACTACTAAATACAGTTAAAATACTTAAAAGTACTATGATTTTTTTCAATTGATTCACCTCATATTTTTATACCTATATTAATCCCTTATTTTCAATTAAGAAATCCATAAACATTACATAAACATTACATTTTTGTAAGATAACAATTATTGCATATGAGTTATGATTTACATTATCTTGCATGACTCACTCCATATAACTTTCAAATCTACAAATATGTAGAGTTAATAAATCATTACTAAATAAACAATGTAAATTCTTTAAATGGAAGATTCACGTATCTCATGTTATTTAAGGATGGGAATAGAATTGATTTAATGCTTATTCCTATTGAGGGAAAAATGAGTGTTGTTCTGAAGATGGATTAACAATTATTCTGTTAGATAAAGATGAAACTATGCCTAAACTAGCCCGACCAACAGATGAAGGATATTGGGTTAAAAAATCATCCGCTGCCTGTTTTGCTGATTGTTGTAATGAATTTTGGTGAATCTCGACTAATGTAGCTAAGGGGTTATGAAGAGAAGAAATACTGTATGCTTATGAAAACTTAAATAGTGTAAGAGAAATGCTATCTGGTAAAAGAAAACGATTAAATGAAGATACAAAGAATAAACTTGATAAGTGGATAGAGAGGCAAGAGGTAGTTAATTTGTTGTAGATTATGATTTAATATATAAAGGCGATTGTAAAGCTATCTATTTTTGTTTATCAGTTAGGTTATAGTTATCAAAATAAAGTCAAACATATTAGTGTAAAAGAATGAATTGATTTAGATAGTCTTTTAATTTTTTAGGTGCGAATGTATAGCAAACATGAAACTCCTAGTACATTCGCACCTAGAATTCTCATAATGTATGATGGGGATTTATGATTTTTATACAAAATACTTTACTAAATAAAAATATTTTTATATTTTTGAATAGAATTAACGTATTTGTGATTGATTTTGAGCACAAATCGGTGTCGCACCTCATATAGGTGCGTGGATTGAAATTAAAATTGTAATATATTTACATTTATGAAAATCGGTCGCACCTCATATAGGTGCGTGGATTGAAATGAAAAAACGCTTGATGACTTAATGCGTGATGAAGTAATAAAGGAATGGCAGTACCAAACACCGATTGATGAGGGAAAATGTTCTGGGCGTAACTGGCTTGCGAATTATTGGTTAAACCTTAAAGTAACAGTTACACCTACTGATGAATTAGTATCGTTACAGCAAGAGCTTTTACAAAAGAAAAAAATCACTCCTAAGAATAAATTGATGGAAACAGTGGTAAAAGACCCAGTAATAGAAGTACAGGATATGGGGACAGAAGAAATTCATACACCTCAATTAGAACAGCAACAGGTAAATAGGGATATTAATTGGTATCAGCAGAAGATTCTCCAATATAAAGAAGAAAATAAGTGTAGTTTAAGAGATATTGCAAAAGAAATAGAGAGATCACCATCTAATCTTTCAAAACTGTTAACAGGCAAAAGAAAAAGATTAAGGGAAGAAACACATAATAAGTTAGATAAACGGATTGAGCGTAAAGAGGTAGTTAATCTGTTGTAAATTTTGGTTTAATATAAATAAAAAAGAGTTATTGGAAATAAACGAAAAGTGTATGTTTCCAATAGCTCTTTTTTTGATTATCCAGTTACATTGATTAAAAATAGTATTTTTATTAAGATCATAATGTATTTATTAATTCGTCAAATGTAATTTTTACTTCTCCCTTAAAAGATTCACACGCCTGTTGTACAGAGATAATAAAGTTGTTATAAAAACGCCAGTCATGTTATTCAACAATCGGGCCATTTTGTAGAACAAAACCTTTTAAGAAAATTGGACCAGAGACAGAGACTGTTATAGAAACTATGGCAATGCATATTCCTTTACACGCGGAATATTTAAAATGTTATCATATTCACCTCCATTAGGGAGGGTATCTGTGAGACTGTCATATAATATGTAGTTCACCTAAACATGGACCAAAACACACCAAGTTTATCTACAGAGTGGGTTTGTATTTTTCGTAAACGTAATATTTTTTTGTTTAATCTCATTATTATCCTTTAGGATAGACACATACTTCTGGTCTCATCACAACTCCCAAACTACCTACTAACTCTTTGCAATCTCCAAATCTGTGATTAAGTGATACTTCTATTGCAGCAAATTCATGTTGTTCTAAACTCTCATCCAATTGTATATTCAAGTGTAACCCCCGGCCCTTCCCCTTTTCTAGCTCTATCGTAAGAGTTACTGATGGACCTGTATTAGTTAGGGTTTTTCCAGTATTGTCGAGTAACTGTACCCGTAAAGAATCTAAACGTAATCGTGGAGTTGCTTTCAATTCCAATGCCAAGGTTTCCATTTCACGTTCATACATTGGCCGTACAACTACTTCGAAGATTCCACTCTCAGAAAGTGGGTTTGAAGCTTCAAAAGGAAGATGTAAAATATTTTTTGGTTTTACCGTCATTGCTATCAAATTGTGTTGCGCCCAGTGTCGGTCATTAATTGGATCCATATTAGAACCGGGTTTGTCTAAATCATGAGTAACAAGCGCAAATAGGCAAACGTGCGTGGATGAGGTCCCTAGGGTCCCTGTCATAACAGGTGTAGTTACCACTCCCCCTCGTGGAGGGACAGGAACAGACCTTGCTCCGAAAAGCTTTGGCTTCGAAATTCCCCCTATGACAGGCTCTGCCCAATATACGAGTACTGTCGCTAAAGAAGTCGTGTTACCAGGACCAGAGTTACCGACATCAACCCAAACTTCCAACGGCTGCCCTGGAACATAAGGATTTGAGTGTATTCCCTCACAAAGCCAAGAAATAACACCATTCGGCAATGGACGAATACTGCCATTATCCCCAGGGTCTCCTGGAAACAATGGTTTTGTCCAATAAGGAATAAATAGGAACGGCCGTGTATCAACAGGATCATGCTTTAAATCTGGATTATTTATCATCATGCTCTCTCCTTTCTTTTTTATTGATCTGTATATTTTAGTAAATCAACGTCTACAGGATCGTTGTTAATGGATCCAATTGTTCTCCAACATAAATGCTTAAAACCTCGATCAGCATCCAGATCCAAATTGGCACTGTCACTTGAGTTATATGCCATCTGAATCCACAATGGGATTGCGACCTTTACTGCAACTGATTCAGGCCCAGCCAATACTTCGGGTGTTGAGCCAGCTTGGTACGGTGATGCCTCTCGCAAAGGATTTTCAGATGGTGTTGAAGGGTACAGATGGTACCGTCTTTCTGGCTCATTTTCTGGCCGGTGCGGCCAATTGGTATCTAGTTGGGATAAACTTAAAAACTGTTTGAATAGTGGTTGGTTTAATAACGTGTTAGGATAAACGAGCCCCATGGTTGCCAGGTAATTATAAGCGCTGTTAAGGGCTTCCCAAAGTGAAACATGTAACTCGTAAAAAAAGTTTACAAGATGAGATGCCTGATCTGTAGAAACAAATGCAGTTAGCCCAGCACTTGTCATCTGGGGATCTTCTACAGTAGGTGGATCCCTTGTATCAGGAGGATCCTTCTTAAATAAATCTGGAATTAAATTAACAAGTGTATCTATATAATTGCAGTTATTCCCTTTAGCCCATTCTACAACACATTTGATAAATGCTACCACTAGATAGATGCCAACTAAGATTGCTATTATTATAAAAGCACCGCAATTATCTCCGCTTGTTTGTTGACTGTCGTCCCGCCCAGGTTGTTGACTCCCCGGCTGATTTGGACCGAAAGTTATACCAACACCACCACCTTTGGTTCCTGCTACACCCGCCGCTTGTGGCCGTAAAGTTGGTGGTGGATTTTGCGGATCACCATAAAGTTTTTCTATCCATGTTTGTGATGGTAAATCTGGGATTTCCGGCATTACAAATTTGTCAAGTAGTTCCAAGTGTTTAACCAAACGTTGATAGCCTTTCTGTAGGTCGGGAACAGGCTGCAATTGTGATTCATCAAAGGTAATAGCAAGAGCCTTTTTTAATTGTGATAGGATCTCTGGTGGAAGCGAAGGATGCGCCGGATGTCCGAATCGTAATCGGAGGGACATGTTATTCAATGTACCGATGCCAGGATGATGAGCACCTAACCAACTTCCCACCGCATTACGTGCCAAACGGTCACGATAGCGATGACTCCTCCTAGGACCCCCAACAGCATGTACTAAATACGAAGAACCTGCCACGTTTCCTCCATAACTCGATAACACACCGAATGCAAAGGAGCGTGTCTTAGTATCGATACCTAGCTTAGTAATATTTCGTACAAAAGCGTCGGTACGCCGACCTAATGTTAGGTTAGACCAATCCCATAAATGGACAGGTTTGTCCATTTGACGTGGGTGAGGTGGGAGATGAGGAAAGGAATCAAGATCATTTTTTAGCTGAAAAATTTCACTTTGTATTTTATCCAATGTCTTAGCCCACTGCTGAGCACTCATAGCTGCGTTATTAAATATTGCTGCAGAGTCAGATTCTTGCGTATGCCCCCTAGGTTTTTAAATAAATCTAGTCCACGCTTCCATAAGTCAGCAGCTCTCTCTAATAAAGAAATCTCTGTCCCGTCAGATGCGGCATGTGCAATCAAGTGGTGGACAAAGGACCCCAACAGTGCGTAATCTTCTGCCGTAGAAATATCTGTGAGTATTTGAGTTTGTTTAGCTGATAGTGTCGGATCATTAAAGTTTTCAGCTGAAAGATATTGTCGTAACTGCTCTAATATCACTGCATTAGCTTGGTAATCAATCATAAAAACCCTCCTTTTGTTTCCTAAACTAGACTCTCCCTTATAGCCTTTTATTATTCAAAGTAAGTATGTTACTTTAGTATCTAAGATTTCCCTTTATCAAATCGAATGTAAGCCTGAGTAACAATTTAAGGATTGGGTTTTCGTTTTACGTTTTTTTGTAAGTATCTACGAGTGGATATAAATTCCAATATGAAATATAATTCAAAATATGATGATATATCATCTAAAATAATGCAAGGTGTACCTCTAGATGGGAAATTTTCACGTGGGGAGTAATTAAAATGAATAAAAAAACAAAAGAGACTATTTATGCAATAGCTAAGGGGACTGCAGGTACTGTCCCGGTAGCAGGACCAATACTTTCAGAACTATTTGGAGTTGCCTTTGCAGATCCTGCGAGTAAGAGAAGAACTGAAATTTTGGAAGAGATGGATCATAGGATACATGCACTTGAGCAAAAAGGTTTTAATATAAGTGAATTAGCTGATAATCAAGAGTTCCTAACAGTTGCCATGTAAGCATATTCAATAGTTTTAAAAACACATCAAAAGGATAAACGAGTAGCATTAATGAATTCAATTTCCAATACGCCCGAATTGGGGATAGAAGAAAATGAAAAGTTAATGTTTTTAAATTATATAGACCAATTTAATGAATGGTATTTGAAAATATTATCATTTCTAAATTCTCCAGAATCTTACTTTACAGCTGGAAATAGACCTAACCTTTTCTCAGGAGGAAAAGCTACCATTTTAGTTTTAGCATTTCCTGAATTAGGAGACAGACGTGATTTTTATGACCAAATAGCCAGAGATTTGAAAAATAGAGATTTAATTATTTATGATACGCTTCATGATACATTTAGTGAAATAGGAATGTGGCAATCGGGTACAACAGAAATTGGAAAAAGATTTTTAGAGTTTATTTCAGAATAATCTAAGCAAGGGTCTATAGCTTAGGATCTAATAATTATTTTTATAAATATAGTTATAGAAGAATTTGTTTTTATTTTTAAAACGGATTCTTCTATGTTTACTAGTGAAAGACTATCTATTTTATAAATTAGTATTATGCTAGCTGTTAGAACACATCCTTTGCGAGTATATTAAATAAGCACCCAAATACGCTAAGTACAGCAGTTTTCTCATCATAGAAAAGTATTATAAAAAATAGAAGAAAAGCCAATAAATATCCTTAATAATATCTAGTTATATATTAAAAGGTGAACACAAATAAAGAGAAGAATAATTAAAGTATTTGTGAGTTAGCAAAATAAAAGAATTTTTAGTATTCAATATTTTTAAGAGTGTTATATCATAAAAAAAGATCAAACGATGATATAAAGAATAAACTTGATAGGTGGATAGAGAGACAATATGTAGTGAATTTTATTGTAAATTACGACTCCATATATTAAGGGTATAATGAAACTATACATTTTTGTTAATCAGTTCGGTAATAGCTATGAAAATAAGGTCGAACATATTGGTATAAAAGAATAAGTTGATTTAGAAATCTCTTTAATTTATTAGGTGCGAATGTATAGCAAACATAAAATTCCTATTACATTCGCACCTAGAATTCTCATGCTTTATGATGGGGATTTATGATTTTTTATACAAATTCCTTTATTAAATAAAAACATTTATATATTTTTGGATAAAACTAACGTATTTGTGGTTGATTTCGAACACAAATCGGTGTCGCACCTTATATAGGTGCGTGGATTGAAATACTACTACATATATGAACACATTTCAGGGAGGTTGTCGCACCTTATATAGGTGCGTGGATTGAAATATATCCCCAACCTAATTGCAACCTACTATAAAAGGGTCGCACCTTATATAGGTGCGTGGATTGAAATTCCTTCAAAAGCTTGGTGAGAATACATACTTACAGTCGCACCTTATATAGGTGCGTGGATTGAAATCACTTGTAAAAGCCCAACTCAACATCAACTCTAAAGTCGCACCTCATATAGGTGTGTGGATTGAAATTACCTCGGGTTTATATTTATCTGGAACGCTCATAGTCGCACCTTATATGGGTGCGTGGATTGAAATACAACCCTTCCACTTCTTGGCCTGGCTGCCAAACGTCGCACCTTATATAGGTGCATGGATTGAAATGGGTATCTTATCGCTATGACGGTCAAATAAACCCAGTCGCACCTCATATAGGTGTGTGGATTGAAATATGCCAATCGGTGTCCAAGCGGACTTCACTAACATCGCACCTGAAACAGGTGCGTGGATTGAAATTAGTAATGCTCTGGCTTTAAAACGCTCTGCAGTTTAGTAGATACTCAACTGGAAGTATCTACATCTGCAGTATCTAACAAACATGTAAAAAATATAAAATGGAGGGAGATTGAATGACGTACATTGCTCATATACGCGAGAGTGACAGTCAAGTACAAACAGTCGAAGAGCATTTATTAGGAGTAAAAGAACTAGCTGAAACCTATGGAGAAAAAATTGGTATAAAACATTTAGCTGGTTTAGCAGGTATGCTCCATGATATGGGTAAATACACCAATGAGTTTAAAGAATATATATTGGAAGCAGTAAATAATCCTAATTCTCCACCTAAAAGGGGGAGTGTTGATCATTCAACTGCAGGGGGGAAATTGTTATATCAATTATTCCATACAGAAAATATTATTCCTTACAAAGGGATAATATCTGAGATAGTGGGAAATGCCATTATTTCTCACCACGGATACCTTCAAGATTTTTTAAATCCAGATTTAGAATCGCCCTATTTAAATAGAGTGCGAGATAAGCAATTAAGAGGATTTGATGCTACACAACAATTCTTTTTTAAACATGTTATGAAAGAGAAAGATTTTCATGAGTATGTTGACAAAGCTACTGTAGAACTAGAAAGTTTCCTACTTAAAGAATCCCCAGAAAATGCTGAAAAACAATTAATGTTTTTAACTAAATTCATCTTTAGTACATTAATTGATGCCGATAGAACAAACACCCGATTATTTGAAGAAGAAAAAAGTGTAGAATCCGTAATAAATCCTGATGAGTTATTTGAGAAATATTACGAGAGACTCATGATAAAAATCAATTCTTTCAAAAAACAGCAGAATGCAAATACCCCTATTAACATGTTGAGAGCAGACATGTCAGATCAGTGTGATCAGTTCGCTGAGAGGCCATCAGGAATATATACGTTATCTATTCCAACTGGCGGTGGTAAAACATTAGCAAGCTTAAGATATGCACTAAAACATGCAAAAACCCATAATAAAAAACGAATTATTTATGTTGTACCTTTTACAACAATTATCGAACAAAATGCGGAAGAGGTTCGAAGAATATTAGAGGATGAAGAAAATATTTTAGAACATCATTCAAATATAGTTGAAGAAGTGAATGAGCATGATGAAAATGAAGACGGTATGGTTAGCATACAACAAAAATTAAAATTAGCTAAAGATAATTGGGATTCTCCTATTATTTTTACAACCATGGTGCAGTTTCTAAATGTGTTTTACGCAAAGGGAAATAGAAATACTAGAAGACTCCATAATTTAAGTGAGGCAATTATTATTTTTGATGAAGTGCAAAAAGTTCCTGTTTCATGTGTTTCATTATTTAATCAAGCATTGAATTTTTTAAAAATATATACTCGTTCCAGTATAGTCCTCTGCACTGCTACTCAACCTGCTTTGGACTTTGTAGAACAAAAATTAGACATAAATATGGATGCTGAAATGATTAATAACCTTGATCATGTAATTGAAGCATTTAAAAGGGTGAAAATCATTGATCAAGCAACTAATGAAATCTTTAATAAAGATAAACTCAAAACATTTATACATACAAAAATAGAGGAAGTACAAAGTATCCTCATTATTCTAAATACAAAATCAGTTGTGAGAGATTTATATACACAATTACAGAGTCAAGGATTAAATATCCCTATTTATCATTTAAGCACAACAATGTGTGCAGCACATCGACATAAAATTTTAGAAGAAGTTAGAGAATGTCTCAAAGAAGGAAGAAAAATCATTTGCATCAGCACACAGTTAATCGAAGCAGGTGTAGATGTAAGTTTTGAGTGTGTTGTTCGCTCTTTATCAGGGTTAGATTCTATAGCGCAAGCTGCAGGAAGATGTAATCGCCACGGGGAAAAGGGCATACAGAATGTCTATGTGATTGATTATGAAGAGGAAAACTTAAGTCATTTAAAGGAAATTAAAATTGGAAAGAAAATAACTAAGAAAATCCTTATGGATTTAAAACGTAACGATAAAATACATGGAGGACATATTTTATCAAGAGAGGCAATGAAGAGATATTTTAAAGAATATTATAGAGAATTTGAATCTGATCTAGATTATTTTATTCCAAAACTAAAAAAGAACATGACTGAGTTATTATCCGTACCAAGAATAGAAAATAGCTATCGTCGAGCATATATTCATAAACATGATAAAAAAGATATTCCATTATTTATTATAAATAGCTACCAGACAGCGGCCAAACATTTTAACGTCATTGATGATATAACCACTTCAGTTATTGTCCCATATGAAGAAGGAAAGGATATTATCGCAGAATTAAATAGCAATAACTCCATTGAGGATTTGAGTCGATTATTACGAAAGGCACAACAGTATACAGTTAACTTATTCAACTATGAAAAAGAAAAATTGATAATAAACGATGGACTCGTATACTATCTTGATGGGAAAATTCTAGCCTTGAAGGAAAGTGCTTATAATGATGAATATGGTTTGAATGTACTTAATGAGAGCGATTTTAAGACAGCTATATTTTAAACCCTATCTTTGTTTGAGATAGGGTTGCTAATCCATGTTTTTATACCACATCAAAAGAATTCTTAAATTTCATATAATATATAATCGCTAAATATTGATATAGTTACATAGGAGGAGTATCATTAATTTACTAGAAAAATATAGAAAATGAAAAAGGAGGAAGAATCTTTGCGGAATTCTATTGAATTTGAGGTTTTTGGTGATTACGCACTTTTCACAGATCCTTTGATGAAAATGGGAGGAGAAAAGTTAACTTACCAAGTACCAACTTATCAAGCTATCAAAGGGATTGTTGAATCAATCTACTGGAAGCCAACTCTTCTTATGATTGTAGATAAAATAAGAATTATGAATGCAATCAAAATGGAATCAAAAGGTATTCGTCCAATTGAATATGGTGGTGGAAATACACTCGCAAATTACACATATTTAAAGAATGTAAGATACCAAGTTCAGGCTCATTTTATCTTTAATCCTCATCGACCTGATTTAGCTTTTGATCGTAATGAATATAAGCATCATAACATCTTAAAACGTTCACTTAAAGTTGGAGGACGGCGAGACATTTTTTTAGGAACGAGAGAATGCCAAGGATATGTGGAGCCTTGTGTTTTTGGCGAAGGAGAAGGCTTTTACGATAATTATGGTGGAGATATTCATTTAGGCACAATGGTTCATGGGCTTAATTATCCTGATGAAACAGGTAGGAATGAATTAGAAGTTCGATTATGGAATCCGGTAATGAGAGATGGAATTATTCAATTCATCCGACCAGAAGAATGTACAAAAATCCGTAAAATATCCAAGATGGAGCCAAAGATTTTTGACAGTTCAAACGTTGAATCAGTTGATGAGCTTATAAAACAATTAGAAGAAGGAGGTGAATAAATGAGTTGGCTATTGAATTTGTATGAGACCTATCAATCAAATTTAGATCGAGTCGGTAAAATTGGAAAAAAATATAATGGCCAAGAATATACATTGCTACCTATTTCACACACTACTCAGTCAGCAAATATTGAAGTTTTAATTACAGAAGAAGGCGAGTTCCATTCAGCAACAGCCATAGATAAGAGCGACGCCAATACATTGATCCCTTGTACAGAAGACTCTGCAAGTAGGTCTGGTACCGGAGCGTATAAAGTTCCCCATCCATTACATGATAAATTAACTTACGTTGCAGGTGATTTTGGTGAATACGGCGGCAGTAAAAAAGAAGAGGAGTCATTTGGCTATTATATCGAACAGCTAAGGAATTGGGTAGAATCCCCATATACTACAGATAAATTAAAAAGCATTTACAAATACTTAAGAAAAAAACAATTAGTGAAAGACTTGGTAGAAACCAAAATATTATGGCTTGATGAAAACCAAAAGCTGATTGGAAAATGGGATAAAAAAGTTGAAGTTTTTCTGGGGAACAAGCCCGAAATCTTTACAGTGCTTCCAGCTGGCCAAGAAGCTGCGTTTGTTAGATTTACTGTGTATTCTCCAAATAAGATGCTATCAAAGGTATGGCAAGACAAAGAAATACATAACTCTTTTATTAATTTCTATGATGGCCTCCTAGATAATGAAGATTACTGCTATGTTACAGGGGAAATAAAACCGAGTACTGATAAACATGCGAAAAAGATTAGAAATGCCAGTGATCAAGCAAAGTTAATCTCTTCAAATGATTTAAGAGGTTTCACATTTAGAGGAAGATTTACTACGTCAAATGAAGTAGCGAATATTAGCTATGATGTGTCCCAAAAAGCACATAATGCATTGAAATGGCTTATTAACAAGCAAGGGAAAATTATCGATCAACGTGTATTTCTTGTATGGGGCAATGATGCAGAAGATGTTCCAGATATTGTAGAGGATAGTTACAATATATTTTCAATGGATATAAGAGGAACTAAAAAGCGAGAAATAAAATCCTATACACATGAACAATTTGCCAATGAAGTTGCTAAGGCAATTGATGGTTATAAAAATAATTTATCTTCCAGTGAAAATGTAAATATTCTCTTGCTTGATTCAGCGACGACAGGCAGATTAGCAGTTCTTTACTATCGTAATATGGATAAAAACCTTTATTTAAATAAATTAAAGAATTGGCATTCTACATGTGTCTGGGAGCATGGTTACCGTAAAAATGCAGATAATGAATTTGTTAAATTTTATGGGGCACCGTCAACCAGAGATATTGCATTTGCTGCTTATGGGCCAAAAGCAAACGAAAAAGTAGTTAAGAGTTTGATGGAGCGTATGCTTCCTTGCATTATAGATGAGAGAAAAATCCCTTTCGACATTGTTAGAAGTGCCTTTCAGCGTGCATCAAACCCTCTATCAATGGAAAAATGGGAATGGGAAAAAACATTAAGTATTACATGTGCATTAATTAATACAATGGAGGGATATCAATTGGTATTAGATAAGGAAAATAATAATAGAGATTATCTCTTCGGACGCCTTCTAGCGGTTGCGGATGTTTTGGAAAGAAAGGCATTAAATAATGGTGACCAACGAGCTACAAATGCTAGGAGATATATGAATTCTTTTTCTCAACATCCGGAAAGAACATGGAGGACCATTCAAGGGGCCCTACAACCGTATCAAGCACGTTTAGGGGAGAAAGTTTGGTATTATAACAAATTAATTGATGAGATTGGCTCAATGATAAAAATTGAAGATTTTAATAATAAACCACTGTCTGGAAAATACTTGTTAGGCTTTTATAGTCAACGGCATGAATTGTATCAAAAAAAAGAAAAAAATGTTTCACTAAATGATGCAGTAAATATTGGAGAGGAGAATTAAAAATGAAACCTTTAGATCACAAAATCGACTTTGCAGTTGTTCTATCAGTTACGAAAGCTAATCCAAATGGAGATCCTTTGAATGGAAATCGCCCAAGACAAAATTATGATGGACATGGTGAAATCTCTGATGTAGCCATTAAACGAAAGATTAGAAATCGTCTGCAAGACATGGAAGAATCTATTTTTGTTCAATCAAATGACAGGAAGGTAGACCAATTTAATAGTTTAAGGGAACGAGCAGAAACCAATGTAGATTTAGTCAAAGCGTTAAAATCGAAGGATAATCCACATGAACAATTTGCTGCAATTGCATGTAAAGAGTGGATTGATGTAAGAAGCTTTGGACAAGTTTTTGCCTTTAAAGGGGGAGCTGGAAAAGGTATCTCTGTTGGAGTAAGAGGACCTGTTTCAATTCATACGGCAACGAGTGTTGATCCGATTGATATTACAAGTATGCAGATTACGAAAAGTGTAAATTCTGAGCCTGGGAAAGATAAAGGTTCAGATACGATGGGGATGAAGCATCGTGTTGATTTTGGCGTCTATGTTTTTTATGGAAGTATTAATACGCAATTAGCAGAAAAGACAGGTTTTACTAACGAAGATGCGGAGAAGATTAAAAATGCACTGGTTACATTGTTTGAAAATGATGCATCAGCAGCACGCCCTGAAGGAAGTATAGAAGTACATAAAGTTTGTTGGTGGGATCATAATTCAAAACTTGGTCAATACTCCTCTGCAAAAGTACATCGTTTATTAGAGGTTAAACGGAATATTGACGAACCAAAAACAATCGATGATTACACTGTATTGGTACATGAATTAGATGGTTTAAAAGTTGAGATTATTAATGGAATGTAATGAAGACAATAGTTATTTAATGTTATCTGGTATTCAACATTTTCAATTTTGTAAACGACAATGGGCCCTTATTCATATTGAACAACAATGGGAAGTAAATGTTAGGACGATTGAAGGGAATTTTCTTCATCTGAAAGCTGATCAACCATTTATTAAGGAAAAACGGGGAAACAAAATTACTGTGCGTGCGATGCCTATAAAATCAAATGAACTTAGAATTACAGGAGTTTGTGATGTGGTAGAGTTTATTAAAGATAATAATGGGATTGAAATAAATGGTGCCGAGGGAAAATATATTGTACAACCAATCGAATATAAACGTGGGAAACCGAAAATAAACGATTCGGATGTTTTGCAATTAACAGCACAAGCTATATGTCTTGAAGAAATGCTGCTTTGTGAAATAAAGACAGGCTTTATATTTTATAATGAAATAAAACACCGCATCGAAGTTCCCCTAACGGCATATGAAAAAAATAACGTTAGGTCAATTGTCAAAGAAATGTATGATTATTATAAACGAAAGTATACCCCTAAAGTAAAAAAAGGATCGTTTTGCAAAAATTGTTCCCTTCAAAATTTATGCTTACCAGGATTAATGAATAAAAGATCTGTAAAAAGTTATATTGAAGGGAAGATCCATGAATGAAAAAACTTCTTAATACATTGTTTATAACTCAACCAGATGTTTATTTGTCGTTAGATGGTGATAATATCGTTCTTCTAAAGGAAAAAGAGAAGATTGGAAGATTGCCACTTCACAACTTAGAATCAATTGTATCTTTTGGCTATACTGGTACAAGTCCTGCACTTATGGGGTATTGTGCAGAAAAAAATATTTCATTGGTATTTTTAACAATGTATGGACAATTTCGTGCTAGGGTTATTGGGAAAAGCAAGGGGAATGTTATTCTTAGAAAAAAACAATATCGTATATCAGAAGATGAAGTTATATCAGCTAAAATTGCATGCAACTTCATTGTTGGAAAGATTTACAATAACAAATGGATAATTGAAAGAATGACTCGAGATTATCCATTACGAATAGATGTGGATCAATTCAAAGCAATCTCTCAACACTTATCATCTATTATTCTTGAAGTAAGAGAATGTGAGGATTTAGAAAGATTAAGGGGATTAGAAGGGCAGGCTGCCACAAGTTATAATAAATTATTTAATCAGATGATCCTACAACAAAAAGAGGATTTTTATTTTAATAGACGTTCTCGAAGACCCCCATTAGATAATGTAAATGCAATGTTATCATTTGCTTATACATTATTAGCAAATGATATGACATCTGCATTAGAGGGTGTTGGATTGGATGCATATGTTGGGTTTTTGCATCGAGATCGGCCAGGAAGGGTATCTTTGGCTTTAGATGTTATAGAAGAGCTACGAGGAGTCTATGCAGATAAATTTGTCTTGTCATTAATTAATAAGCGAGTCATAAACAAGGGGGATTTTTTCCAAAAAGAAAATGGAGCTGTTATCATGACGGATGAAGCTAGAAAAAAATTTATAACAGCTTGGCAAAATAAGAAACAAGAAAAAATAACACATCCATATCTTGGTGAAAAAATATCTTGGGGATTAGTACCACATGTGCAAGCTTTGCTATTGGCTCGTTATTTACGTAATGATTTAGATGAATATCCACCATTTTTATGGAAGTAGGTGTAACAGTTGCTAGTATTAATAACATATGATGTAAGTACAGCTAACAGTATTGGACAAAAAAGACTGCGAAAAGTTTCGAAAATATGTCAAAATTATGGCCAACGAGTCCAAAATTCAGTGTTTGAATGTGTTGTGGACGCAGCTCAATTTGCTACTTTAAAAATGGAATTAATTAAAATTATTGATGAGGATGAGGATAGTCTCAGATTTTATCAGTTAGGTAATAACTATAAAAATAAGGTTGAACATATCGGTATAAAGGAATCAGTTGATTTAGAAAGTCCTTTGATTTTTTAGGTGCGAATGTATAGCACACATAAAATTCCTAGTGCATTCGCACCTGAATTTTAATATTTTTTATACAAATTTTCTTATTAAATAAAGAAATATGTATATTTTTGAATAGAATTAATGTATTTTTGTATGATTTTAAACAAAAATCGCTGTCGCACCTTATATAGGTGCGTGGATTGAAATATAGATAACAAGGGGCTTGTTGGTGGTAAATATAGGTCGCACCTTATATAGGTGCGTGGATTGAAATTCATCTCTTTTGCAACAGACTTACATATTTCCTTGTCGCACCTTATATAGGAGCGTGGATTGAAATCACGATATCCGAAGAACGTTTACAACTATTTTAAGTCGCACCTTATATAGGAGCGTGGATTGAAATAGTTATACCAAATAAGTTTCAAGATAAAGACCTAAGTCGCACCTTATAAAGGTGCGTGGATTGAAATGATTGACCCGGAAACAAAGCAAGCTCGTGTTGATGGTCGCACCTTATATAGGAGCGTGGATTGAAATCCGTTAACGAAAATATAAAAAGCATACGTGCCGGTCGTATCTCATATAGGAACGAGAGTTAGGACTGGTAAGATGCTTGATAGTAAGTTAGTGTCTCTGCTGGAATAAGAGGACCTGTTTCAATTCATACGGCAACAAGTATTGATCCGATTGATATTACTAGTATGCAGATTACGGAAATTGTAAATTCTGAGCTGGGGAAGGATAAAGGATCAGATACAATGGGGATGAAGCATCGTGTTGATTTTGGAGTCTATGTTTTTTATGGAAGTATCAACACACAGTTAGCAGAAAAGACAGGTTTTACTAACGAAGATGCGGAGAAGATTAAAAATGCACTGGTTACATTGTTTGAAAATGATGTATCAGCAGCACGCTCTGAAGGAAGTATAGAAGTACATAAAGCTTGTTGGTGGAAGCATAATTCAAAACTTGGCCAGTACCATTCCGCAAAAGTACACCGTTTACTGGATATTAAGCGGAACATTGACGAACCAAAATAATTGATGACTATAACATTTTGGTAAAAGAATTAGATAGTTTAAAAGTAACGATTATTGATGGACCGCAATGAAGAAAACATTAGAATGATTGAAGGAAAGCGTATTTATTAAAAAGTTAATCAACCATTTATTAAAGAAAAGTCGTACCTCTTGTAGGTACGTGGATTGAAATCAGGCTGTCGCTTAACGGTGTGGCTGGAGCGTTTTGTCGCACCTTTCATGGGTGCGAGGATTGAAATGATAAAGGGTTTGCAATCATAAAAGACATTTTTGTCGCACCTTGTATAGGTGCGTGGATTGAAATACTGTAGATCCTGTATCAGATACATAAATGATAGGTCGCACCTTATATAGGTGGGTGGATCGAAATCTATTAACAAAAATATAAAAAGCATACGTGCCGGTCGTACCTCATATAGGCGCGTGAGTTAGGACTGGTAATATGCTTGATAGTAATTTAGTGTCTCTGCTGGAGTAAGAGGAATTGCTTCAATTCATACAGCAACTAGTGTTGATTCAATTGACATTACTAGTATGCAGATTATGAAAAGTATAAATTCTGAGCCTGAGAAGGATAAAGGTTCAGATACGATGGGATGAAGCATCGTGTTGATCTTGGAGCTTATATTTTTTACGGAAGTATTCATATGCAATGAGTAAGGAATACAGATTTTACCAAAGGGGATGCGGAAAATATTAAAAATGAACTGGTTACATTGTTTGGAAATGATGGGTCAGCAGCACGCCCTGAAGGAAGTATAGAAGTACATAAAGTTTGTTGGTGGAAGCATAATTCAAAACTTGGCCAGTACTCTTCCGCAAAAGTACACCGTTTACTGGATATTAAGCGGAACATTGACGAACCAAAAACAATTGATGACTATAACATTTTGGTAAAAGAATTAGATATTTTAAAACTGGCGATTATTGATGGACTGTAATGAAGAAAAAGTTAGAATGATTGAAGGAAAGCGTATCTATTAAAAAGCTAATTAACCATTTATTAAAGAAAAATCGTACCTCTTGTAGGTACGTGGATTGAAATAAAAGATGTGTTATATTTTATGTAAGAATTGCAGGTCGCATCTCACGTAGGTGCGTGGATTGAAATTTATGGATGTTTACGATTTCGATTACCGGGCTTGTCGCACCTTATATAGGTGCGCGGATTGAAATGGCATAGAAGGTGCTGGATCAACCTGCCCGAACTGTCGTACCTTATATAGGTGCATGGATTGAAATTACAAAACAAAACATAATTTGATATTTTACATAAACGTCGCACTTTAAATAGGTGCGTGGATTATAAGACTGGTAAGATAATTGATAGTAATTTAGTGTCTCTGTTAGAGTAAGAGGACCTGCTTCAGTTCATATGACGACTAGTATTGATCCGATTGACATTATACTAGTATGCAGATTACGAAAAGTGTAAGTTCTGAGCATGGGAAGGATAAAGGTTTAGATACGATTGGGATGAAGCATCGTGTTGATCTTGGAGCTTATATTTTTTATGGAAGTATTAATATGCAATGAATAAGTAAGACAGATTTCACCAAATGGGATACGGAAAATATTAAAAATGAACTGGTTACATTGTTTGGAAATGATGAATCAGTAACACGCCCTGAAGAAAGTATAGAAGTACATAAAGTTTGTTGGTGGAAGCATAATTCAAGACTTGGCCAGTACTCTTCCGCAAAAGTGCACCGTTTATTGGATATTAAGCGGAACATTGACAAACCAAAAATAATTGATGACTATAACATTTTGGTAAAAGAATTAGATATTTTAAAAGTGGCGATTATTGATGGACTGTAATGAAGAAAACGTTAGAATAATTGAAGGAAAGCGTATTTATTAAAAAGTTAATCAACCATTTATTAAAGAAAAGTCGTACCTCTTGTAGGTATGTGGATTGAAATTATGTGTTTGTTAAAGGAAAAGTTAAAGGATATGGTCCCACCTTATATAGGTGTGTGGGTTGAAATAGTAGTGCATTATACTCACCGAGGGTCCAATTTTTCCGCACCTCTTTTAGGTGCATGGATTGAAATACCAGATGGTGTTGCGATGATAAATTTCGTGCTGGTGGCACCTTGTATAGGTGCACAGATTGAAATCAGTTTAAACTCTTAGCAAAAAAGGATACAGAGAAGTCGCATCTCTTATAGATGCGTGGATTGAAATATCAAAGTGGGTGGCCTTTCTAAAACACCTTAATGTCGTATCTCATGTAGGTGCGCGGATTGAAATCGCTAGCGCTACACGTCTAAAGGGATTGTATGGGCTTCACACCTCTAGTAGGTGTGTGGATTGAAAGTGGTAAAACACTTATAGTATTCAATTAAACCTTAACGCATTACTCGGATACTTTTTGACTATCATCCTTCATAAGCTTGAGGAAGCAGGATTTTTTTAGGTAATGCGTTAACTTTAATTAAAACTTCTTGAAATATATACCTATATTATATAATATGTAGGTATATTGTTAGTTTATTTGATTCCGTTTATTCCCACACCTTTTTTGTGTTGTGGTTGAGTTGTAGAAGCAAGTTGCGTCTTGTTTCAATTGTGAAAGGGCTTCTTTGAGCCGATTAGTGTATATATAGCTTATTTTGCTATGCACATTTTTAATCGACTTGAAGAAGCTCTTTTTGTGTTGTTTTCAAGTTCGCAGGCTGGATTATGAATCATAACAAATTGCAAATTAGAGGAGATATGAAAATGAAAAAAGATTGTAGACACTTAAGATTAGTACCAACAGCAGAGGAACATAAAACACGAATGGAAAATAACCAGAAGTCAAATGCTGCATCAGCAATGTTAATCCAATCTAGATCGAGAATTAATCAATTGCGAGGTTGCTTAGAGGCAGAAATCATATTTCCTGATGGTAAAATGCAATATTTTAGACCAAACGCCATTCATGAAAAGGAAGCCATTCAAGAAATTACGTTATTTATTGAAGGCATACAGGAAGCAAAAGGAGGCTGTGTTATCTTATGGCGCTTTGTCGGGCAACAAAGTTTTTATCATGGTACAAAGATCGTAGCTGAACCGAAGTTTCGTAAATTTATGCGTAAGCTGAAAGATTATTTTTTTGACTACGAGGAAGTTGTTTATGAGATTGAAAAATAAGGAAGACAGAGGGATAGATATGAAAAAAGATAAGATTTGGGTAGTGTTAGATGATCCAAAAGAGCAGGAAACAAGAGAGCAATCTCAAGAGCCGGATGATATATTAGCTGGTTTGGATGAGCTATCGGAGATTACAATGATTTACTACCGTTTTAATAAAGTCGAGGTAGTGTATAGAGGGTAAAAGGAAGAACTAAGTGATGTATATACTTGGATCTTCCTTTTTTTATTGTAAAAAAGAACTTGGAGGGGAATATTATGTTTACAAAAATTTTTATTGGTCTATTTTGTTATGTATTTTTGGTAGTTCATAATTCAAAGAAAAAATTTCTAATAGAAGAAGCCAAGAAAAAAGAAATGGAAAATAAACCGGTGGAACGCCCCGTTTATTGGTGCCCAAGAGAAAATAGACCTATTGGAAGGGAACAAGAGCGTGTTACTGTTCCAACAAAAGAGATCACCTTAGAAAAAGATGTAGCAAGTATATATGATTTAGTTGCTACATCTGTTCATAAGAATCTGGGTGAGGAAGAGAGTGACAGGTTAAAACATGAGGATATAGAAGAAGTGGAGTATGCTGAAGATTTTCATCATACTCCGACTCCTGAGGCTGTTTATGATATTCCTTTTCCAAGTGATGAGGATATACCAGTGGAATTATTAGAATATGAGGACATGTATCCACAACAAGAATATGTTTCAATTTCATCGGAAACGGAACACGTTTTTCCTGTTCAACAAGGAGTAGCTGATGTTAAAGATATGGATTTTGTGAGGTGGACTGCAAAAGTGATAGGACGAGAACAAGGACTGACACGCGTCATAAATATGTCTAATAAGAAACGTTATTGGATTTATACAGAGGGAGAGATATTACCGGAAAATCAATTACTGTATATAGAATTAGAGGTCGATTCACCTTATTCTTATACACTAGTTGAATGGAGTAATAGACAACTAGGGAATATATAAATCTATTTCCTGGTTATATTTTCTTAGTTAAATAGCATGAAATACAGCATTTTTCCACTCATTTGTACAGGAATAAAACATTTTTTTATTTTTGTACAAATGAGTGGGACAGAATGATTCACCATATAAGGATATTCGACTATAATGAGACATTGTACGTCATTGTAATATTGAAATGTTTTGAGATTGAAGTGATTAACAGTCTTAAAACAGGAGAATTGAGAACTCTTCGTAATATTACAATGCTTAAAATAGATTAAATCCAAACATGAGGATTATATGAAGTAAAAAAATATTTTTGATTTAAAAAAATAACAATTTTGAAAGGTGAATGTAAATGAATATTAATTCCATAAGTAACAATGTAGTAGAAAAATTAGAACAAACGGTGCGCTATGAAAAGAAACAAGTCCAGGTATTACGTGTAAGTAAAAGTAGTTCTAATATACACGCTTACATGATTTTTCCGGAATTCTCAGAGGTTAAAATTTCAAATACCGAACTGGATGAATATATAGAAAATCTGTCAACAAGCGTGAAGTATGTCATTGATCGCAAGTTGAGTCAACAAGAAATTGAAAAACAAAATCATTCTTTCATTATGACGTGTGAAGTCGAGGAAGATGGTGTGATAGATGATGAAACGATTCATTTTAATACGACGTATGTAAAACCACCAACAATTGCAAATAAAGTATTTAAGTTGGTGTGTGGATTAGGAAATCGCTTAGATAGCTTAAAAGAATTACATATTACAGTATTAAATAATAATATTAACCGAATTGAAATTGAGTTTTACAATGAAAATGAAACATATGTGGCAGTAGAAAAAGAAGAAATTGCAAATGCAATTATGGGGGCATATACAAAAGCAAATATCTATTATGCAGCAGATCTTTATTATGTTGCGGAAGGAAATCAAATCAAATTAAAAAGCATTAAACCAAAATTAGCGGGTGATGTGTGATGAAACGAGAAAAAGGAATGATAGGAGTCTTATGCACGCTTGTTTTGATGATTTTATTACTTGTACCCTTACAAGCAGCTCAAGCTTCTGTAAAAGTAGATTTTAATGAGTTAAAAGGAAATGATGTTTCGTCATCATTTAAAGATGGACTAAACAATCGAACGAAAACAACAGAGAAAGATGATTCATTTGGATCATCAATCATACAAAAGATTGAAGGATTGTATGCGCCGGCTTTTAAAGTAGGAGTCAATATCTTTTCTATTTCATTCGTATTAGGCGTTATTGTCATGGTTATGGCATTAATTACAAAGAATGGTCAATGGATGAAGTGGGCAACTGGGAGTATGATTTTCTCATTTATTAGCATGATGTCCATGAGACTAAGTGTGTACTTCTTGTTTAGTTCCGATGTATTTTCGTTTATGAACATCTTCACGGATTTTTTAGACCTGTTTAAAGCAACAGCACTTATTTTCACACCATTTATGTTAATTGCAGGTATTCGTTTAAGAAAGATTCATGAAAGTACGAAACAGCCTGAGTATTATCGTTGGTCTAACCGTGTCATAACAGGATCTTGTTTGCTGTGTCTGTTAGCTGTACTCGCTCCATGGCTATTTGCTAATATATAAATAACTATATATTAAGATAGAAAAGGTACTGAATCTACATTCAGTACCTTTTATCTACCCATTAGGTTCTTTCTTTCATATTCTTCAAATACTTCTTCTGAAATTGGCGATAGTATGCCGCTCAAATACACAGCGGTATATAAAAAGTATTGCTCATCCCTTGTTTTAATTGTATGAGTACCGTGTTCCTCATTGTTTGGAATAATTCGTTCAATTTTGAGTTGTTTTTTATCACAAATGATCTCTTGTACTCTATATAAATTATGTATCGGTAAACGATCAATATACAAACAAAGGTACTCTAGTAGAAGTAGAATAACAGTCATTTGTAGAATGAAAGCAATTTTTAATAGAGTTGGTATGGATGCAAATAATACTAGCAATATAGAGACCAAGAAGATATTTAACTTTGAAAACCATTTTTCGTGTTGATTTAAAGAAATAATACTTTTCTTATTCTGAAATACCTGGAACCTCGTTATAAGAAAAATAATTACAAAGATTCCTTCATAACTAAACCAGGTTTTCCACTCCGTATCAGTAAGTTCTAGCAATATATATATGATACCGGTAGATATGATCAGTGGTACCAGCTGTACCAAACTAAATAGTATGGTATGTTCTAACATTCTTTTCTTGTAGATACGATTAGTAATTGAATCCAAGTTTCTTAACTCCTTCTGCAATTTTCATGATGACACCACCAATAAGAAGATGGTATTCGCCAATTCCTTTTTCATTTACGTACCAACACATATAGTGCCTGATACTTTCTTTTGCACCATGGTCATGTAAAGGGAAAGGAGATGCGTATTTTTTAGATGACACATTATTATCACCGAAAGGAACCTGTTCTGCAAGTGCAAAACGTTTCTTCGAATCATTTATAATCCAACAACCATAGTTTACTGACCCATACCATATTGCGTCTTTATGAATTGGATCAATAGAAGGTTGTGCTGGATAGCTTTCAACTAGGATTTGCGCTTTCTCTTCACGAAGTTTCTGATGTATGTGTGAATTCAATGGATCTTCCGTTCCGATTTCATAGGTTTCCTCAAAGTTACCACACTCATAAGGGACAAGGGGATTATTTGAATCAGCTGCTAATTGCAGACTGCAAGAATCTGATTTTGAAAGATAATATACACAGTCTTTGCAGGTGAAATAGTTTGAAAAAGCTGAATCACTTTCTGGTTCTGTTCCGGTATTATTTACTACAAGTTTTAACATGTCTATCACAATCCTTTTTAGGCTAATTCGTAAATTAATATAGACGTATCATATCATGCTTATAAATGTATGTAAATATTTTCCAAATAAAAATAACTTTATTAATTTTGAAAGGACTGTTTGTATTGAATAGAAATCGAGAATATATTGCTTTGCGAAATTCTATATTAATAGGCTGGTTACTGACATGCTTCGTAATAGGCCTATCTATCTATTTTTCTTCTGTTGTTTATTTATTAATCGGATGTTTCATTCTATCGTTAAAATACGGATTAATGGGTACCGTGAAAAATGTGGAAAAACGTTTGCCTACCTGGGCCAACTTTGGCGTCATTGAAAAACCAGTAAATCGAAGAGTGACTAGACCTTTTCAGTTTCGAGGTGGGCTCCTTGTTTCATTAGCATTAGGATTCGTAGAGATGGTGATAAAAGGCTTATGTATTTCATATTTTATTTTAGGATTAGAAACGCATGTATATCGTTTAATGCGCAGAAACGCAAGGGTGTAAAAAGGGGGCTTCTATTATGAAAGTATTGATATTTGAATTAATTCTCATTGCGGTTCTGATTCCGTTGAATATTGTTGTGAAAAAACATGTACCGAAATGGAAAGGAAAAGCCGGAGAGAAATTAGTGAACCGTATATTGAGCAAGTTGGATTCTGAAAGTTATCGCGTGTTACATGATGTTACGGTTTATACGGAGTTCGGTGATACAACGCAAATTGACCATATTGTTATCGCTGAAACCGGTGTATTTGTTGTAGAGACAAAGAACTATGAAGGATGGATCTATGGAAATGAGAAATCTGCAAGGTGGACACAAGGTATTTTTAGAAAGAAAGCCTCTTTTCAAAATCCATTTCGCCAAAACTATAAACATATAAAAGCCATTGAATGGGTGATGGAACAACAGCTGCCATATATCTCTATTGCAGCGTTCCATCCAAAATGCAGTCTAAAAAGAGTAAATGTTCATTCTAAAGATAAGCATGTTCTGTATTATAACGAACTACAAAAATGTATTGAATCATATACTGCCGTGCAACTAACAAATGATGAGGTCCAGCATATCTACCAAGCAATATTGCGAGCGAATATTATAGATAAGGATATTGAAAAGAAACATGTGAAGTATTTACATAATAAGTTCGCTAAACAATAAGAAATGGAGAAAGGCCAATGTTATATGTAGTAGGGTTTATAGTAATCTCTGTAATAGCTATTCGCCTTAACATGAAGTATTACAAGTTAAAAGGAGATTCAAAAAATCTTGTAAAAAGAATAAATAAGTAGTTGAAAATAGTAAAATTAGTAAGCTGTATGAATATAAAATCCACCCGGAAAATTTCAGAGAACAGAATTATGTAAGTAAAGCGCAATTGAAAATAGAATGGGAGTTTAGCTTTAAAAACAGAAACTACTTATTAAAAATAAGTAGTTTCTGTTTTTTATGGAATTAATACTTGATATACTAATTCATTATCAGTCATAGTTGGGCATGATTGCCAAGAAGGAACAAATCTATGCCAATATTGCTGTGTCCAACCATTTTTATAAATACATAATTTCCAACGATAATGTGGGTGATGTGAATAATCATCACGTTCATAATCATAACCTGAAAATTCAGGTTGAATGTATAAATTTGTCACCATAATCCCCCCTATAAAATTTAAGTATTTAAAGCATTTTATTAGGTATAGATGTCCAAAGTTATAATAGAAATGCCTAAATTTAAAAAACACTTTATAAACAATTCAATAATTAACTTAAATTGAATGGAATTTTATAAATCACATAAGTATGACTTTGACAAGTAATGCTAGGAATAAAGGTATAAATAGTACCGTAGCAAGTTTGATTGCTATGTCATTCATAACTGGACTTAATTGCTCGAAATTAATTATCATACTCACCTAACTTCCTTAAAATCAATATATATTTATAATATAATTAATGTTTTGTCCATAAAAAAAGACACTCATTTGAGTGCCTTTTCTTCGACTTGATAACCACTTTAAATTTAATAAGATGTATACGAGCTAACATCCAAATATAATTATATCATATTTTCTGAAAAATGAAAGCGGATTCCTTAACTTGCTTAATTATTTTGTCCATTACTTCTTTATATTTGTTAAATTGGGCATCTTCCATGTCACCATTCATTTGTAAAAGAAAATTACCTTTTGCGTAAGTATGAGAGAATAACATTTGATTACCGTTACCTAAATCGTCATAGTACTTTTTCGCTTGTTCAAGATCTTGTTTGTTTTTAAACTCAAATATTCTACCAGCACTATCGTCTCCTAGTGCTGGAACAAGAATGCGTTTCGCATCTTTTCTAGTACTCCCAAATTCTTTTTCCGGTAGATCACTAGGCTGTTCTGCTTCAAGTCCTGCAGCCTTAAATTCTTCAATTACTTTTCCTACTGTAACATTGCTAGCCACCGATTTGATGCTATCACAGGCTGCTAAACCAAATAATAGCAAAGTACCAATAAGAAATACTGATAATTTTCTTAAAATATTTATGCATTCCTCCAACTGAAGATAAATCCTTTGATATCATAACAAACTATAAATATTTATATAGTGATTTTTTTGAATTAGAAGAATATCCTTACATTTGTGATAAACAATCGTCTTTTCTTTAAAAGAGATTGGATAAAATAATATCAAACAATGATTCAATCCTTTCAATGATTATACAAATATTTTTAGGTAACCTTGAAGTAATTTATCTAAACCGTTGCTTTAGGTTTAATAATTGATAATAAATGTTTAACTTAGAATTATATTGTCCTGGAAACCTATTATTTTGAAGGGTAGTAAAGCTCCTATTGCAACATCAAAAGGATAATGAAACCTTACCCAAATAGAGAGAAACACTATGCGAATTTAGATTTGTTATGGATTAAGGTCTTGATAACGCACGAAGTTAGTGTTTCTTTGTTGTTGCCACTACATAAAGCAGTTACAACAACAAAGAAACACTACCATTAACACGATTTTCTGTAATTACTTGATAAATATAGGGAAAATAACCAAAAACTAAGTTAATATGCTAATGTTTATATAAATAAATGGAAAGGGGGATAAATTTATGAAACATTTTATGAAAGTTTTAATGGGATTAAGTTGTATGTTTGTTTGTATTTTCATTACATCAGGAAATGCTGAAGCTGCATCGGGAGGATGGTATAAAGTGACAACTGCAGGTAACAATTGTAAAGCTAGAGTGAATACGGATCAAACTAAATATAAGTCCAATAATAAAACCATAGGCATGCAATTAGAGGCAGAAGGAAATTGTAGTAAAATGTATTATGATGCGGCTTTAGCAGATAGAGGCCTAGAGTCTGAAGCGCATGATACAACTGTTGGAAGCTTTTCTTCGAAAACTCCAATAAAAAACTAAAAATAGGTATTGTTCGCGAAAAAGAAACTACAGTTATTATGGTTCAATTATACAAAGATGCTGCTCATACACAGACTATAGGGAAACTGATTTCAAATGATATTATACTTTATCCTAGGTACCTATAAATATACTACATAAATTGGCTACTTGGAAATTGAAAATAGGTAACTATATAATCAAAACAAAGGAATCCCTTATAATAAAGGATTCCTTTGTTTTGATTATAATATTAAATTTATTATAGGGCTTCTTTACCCATCGACATTTAACTAAAGCGAAATTGTAAACCTAAAATAAAATAACTTTATCCTTTCCTATAATTCTACAAAAAGAAAAGTGTATTTTTTACAAAATACATGTGATGTCACGAGTAATTAAAAAGTTATTCAATAAAAAAGCTAACTGCCGCATTTAAACTTATTGAAAGTAACTAATTTAGTTATATATCAATCAACCACGTCCAGCTTGGAAAGATGGATATAGCGACATACCACCATCAGCAAACAGTGTAATACCTGTTACATAGCTCGCTTGTGAAGAAGCAAGCCATGCTGCTACCGCTGCAATTTCTTTCGGTTCTCCGATATATCCCATAGGAACCATACTTTCAACATCGGCACGTTTTTCTGGATCCGCAAATTTTTCAGCATTAATCGGCGTATTCATAGCACCAGGCCCAATATTATTTATACGGATTCCTTTTGGTGCATATTCTAGTGCTAATGTTTCTGTCATTAGCTTAACGCCACCTTTACTTGCTGCATAGTGTACAAATAATGGCCATGGTATTTGCTCGTGAACGCTTGACATATTAATAACACTACCTTTAATATCCTGCTCAACAAAATATTTAATTGCCTCCCGGCTCCCTAAGAAAGCCCCTGTTAAATTCGTAGCAATTACCTTATTCCAATCACTTAATGGCATTTCATGTGAAGGTACTTGATTTTCAATACCCGCATTATTAATCATGACATCCAGTGTACCAAACTCTTTCACAGCAGATTGAACGAGATTGATAACATCTGATTCAACTGTTACATCTCCTTTTACCGCAATTGCTTCTCCACCTGCTTGTTTAACTACTTGTACTACTTCATTTGCTTCTGATTCGTTTGAATAATAATTAATTACAACTTTGGCTTGTTCTTCTCCAAAACGAATTGCCATCGCTCTTCCTAATCCTGTGGATGCACCTGTAATAACAACAACTTTCCCTTTTAAATCTGTATACATAATTTTTTCCTCCTTTTTATCCTTTAGCAATTCCTAACATAATGCCAGCTGCAATAATAAAGATTATTCCAATGACAATCGCAATAAATTGTCGTTTTGTTTTCTTTTCACCTAATATAAAAATTCCACCTAAAGTTGAGATCACGATCCCCATTTGGGAAAGGGAAAAACTTGTTGCGACCCCTACACGTGGCTGGGAGATAAATAAAAACATATTTCCTGCTGCCCAAATTAAACCAGGAATAATATTGCGAATCGCATATTTATTAAATGGTTGATGCTTAAAGGTTAGTAGAATTCCACCTAACACCATACCAATGGCTTGTGGTAATAACGCTGACCATCCGTCTATACTGAATAGGCGGATAACTATCACATATACTAAGTAACCAAGAGTTGAAATTAATAAAATCACAATCCCTTTTTTGAAACTCCCTGTTTTTTCATCGTTTTTTTCTTCTTTGCTTTGGAGAGATGTGAGAACGATTCCAATTATGATACAAAGCAGTGCCAGAACACCTAATACAACAGATGTTGTTGTTGACCATTCATGAAATACAATGACCCCAAATAAAGTAGTCGAAACTAATTGCATCCCTGTTGAAATAGGCATTGTTTTAGAAACCCCAATTAAATCAATACTTTTCAATTGATTGGCTTGTCCTAATGCCCAAAATAGGCCTGATATAATCCCGATAATTATCACCATGGGCGTCAAAACGGGTTTTATAAAAATATAAACACCAATAGAAAAAACAAGAGCGCCAAGGGTAGTTCCAAGTATTTGACTGTAAGGACCGCCTCCTAGTTTAACGTTGAAGAGTACAATACTTCCCCAAAATAATGCTGGTAAAATCGCTAATAAAATATCCATTTTTTCTAACCTTCCTAAAATATATTTATTAAGTTGTATGCTTGTCCGAGACAGTATCTTTGTGTGGAGGGAATTATTTTAGAATAAGAGATGTTTTTCTGCCTGTAATATTTATTTACCCAAAATAAAAGAAAAATAACATCATGTTGAAAAAGAAAATAACTAGCACGAAATTAAAAAAGTTATTAGAAAAGAATATGACCAATACAATCTCAGGTTTTAAAAATAGGAATAATGGAGAAAAACTTGATGCAAAATTAAGCTATGTTATACAAAAACAACGCATTATGTTTATAAATGAGAAATAGAAATAATATCGCAAAATCTTAAATTTCATATATAAAATTAATAAGAAGTATGATATGATGAAAGTAACAAAATACTTCTAAAACTATCTTGCAAAAGGACACACCTACGCATACATATGCTATAGGTGTGTCCTTTTTTATGTATTTTTAAGATTTCAAGACTCAAAAGGGGGATATATATTGTGTACCAGTAATATAGCATCTGCTAATGTATCTTTTGAAAAATTGAAAAGTCAGGAAGAGAATGAAAAAAGCATGGCGTCAATATGCCTGAATTGTAAGAAACTTTCATTTAGAGAACTATATAATGATCATCCAAAATGGATACAGTTTTGCCTATGTTGTAATTATCGAGAAGTAAATACATTGGAAATTCCGTTTGTTTATTAGACACAGCTATTTACGTATTTTAAGTAGGAGGAAGAAATTTCGATATGAAAATATGGATTAAAGCTATTTGTATAACATCATTCGTAATTCAAATGTCAGCATGTAGTAATTCGACGCAAACAAAAAATGATTCAAGACCTGCCCAAACAGTACAAAACGGAATACAACAGCACACAGTAGGGAAAGGTATTGTAGATATTCCAGAAGCTTATAATGAGAAATTAAAAGGCTTAGAGACTGTTAAAGGGAAGGTAATGCATATAAAGGATGGAGATACGATAGACGTGAACGTAAACGGGCAGAAACAGACGGTAAGATTACTGTTATTGGATACCCCTGAGTCTGCATCTCAAAAAATCCCACCGCAAAAGATGGGAAAAGAAGCATCTTCATTTCTAAAGAAACAGTTAAAAGGAAAAAATGTAACACTAGTCTATGATCGTGGACCCAAAGAGGACAAGTATGGCAGGAAATTAGCATATGTATTTTGTGAAGGGATACATATAAACGAGTTAATGATCAAATCAGGATATGGTATTGTAGCTTACATTTCAAAACCTAACACTACTTTGCTACCACAAATGCTAGAAAGCGAAAAAGAAGCAAAAGCATCAAAGACTGGCGTTTGGAACATAAAAGGGTATGTGGATGAAGAGAAACATCATTATAACCGTAATGATGCGGCTTAGCATTCTAATCCATTGCAATACAAATATTTGTGCAAAATGGAGGTTTTTTGAATGAATGAAAACAAAAGAAATATGCTCTTATCCTTTATCATTTCAATTTTATTTATTTTCGCGGGCCTATTGCCATTTAGTAATAATGAATATGTGTATGTTATCTCCAAAATTGGTGCTGCAGCTGGTGTAATAAATATCGTGATGATGAGCGTTTTCTTGTATTTTCAAAGCAAAAAAACGGAACATTTATTAAATTAGTAAATTAAAACTTAATAGTTTTCCTTACTCATATCCTTTTAAGCTTGGTAAGGAAAACCGAAAAGGAGTGTGAAAGGTGAGTCAAGTACCTGGATTTTTAAAGTTTGTTTTAGCAAAAGAAAGACGGTATGTATATTTAGTTGTAGCAGAAAAGAAAAACAAAAAAGTACATACACACATGGTATATAGATTTGGTCCGCTAGAAAAAGCATTAGAAACCATGTACGAGATGCGTGATGATTTTGAAAAACTTTTCCCTCTAGAATTAAAAGAGAGGGGATACGATCGGGAAGATATCAATGATTGGATACTTTCTATTGAAACAGGGTACTCAAAACACGGAAATAAACTAGTCATATATTAGCAAATGTTTTGTATTTTAAAAAATAGGTGAGGCGAAAATAAGATGTTGATCATTCAAAAGTATCACATTGTATTTGCTTGGACGATAGCTACTAGCGCAATGTTAATTAGTTTGTTTTTTAGTGAATGGATGAAGCTGCCACCATGTGATTTGTGCTGGTATCAAAGGATGGCCATGTATCCATTAGTATTGATATTGGGGATAGGAATGTACAGAAAAGATCCGAACGTCAGCACGTATGCATTCCCATTTGCGTGTATCGGCTTAATGTTATCTGTATATCAAATTACAATTCAAACGTTTCCAGCTAGTGAGATGAAGATATGTTCAGTAGGAGTTTCTTGTACAGAAGATTACCTGAATTTATTTGGTTTCATCTCGATACCTATGCTATCTTTTGTTGGGTTTTTAGCTATAATCGTACTTCTGTACATAAAACCAAACAGTAAATTAAATCGGAGTAAAACAGATCGCTAAACAAGAGAGATTTACATGTAAGTCTAATTAAATGCATTAAAAACTTAATTTTAAAATAAAAAATATGAAAAGGAAGATAATAAAAATGAAAACACTACAAGTAAATAATGAAATGAACAAAATTCCAGAGGCAGATGTAGAATTACTTAAGATCATGGCTCACCCAGTTAGACTACAAATTGTAAAAGAGTTAGAACATCGTAAGATTTGCAATGTAACACAGTTAACGGAGCTATTAAATATACCTCAATCTACCGTATCTCAGCATCTTTCTAAAATGCGCGGAAAAATTCTTCTTGCAGAAAGAAAAGGATTGGAGATGTACTATCATATTGCAAATTCCAAAGCATGCCAGATTGTTAGTGTACTAGGTTTATAATTAGCTTAAACTAAATAGCAGATTATGAGATTAAAAATAAAATAAGGGCAGCCATATCAGGCTGCCCTTATTTTATTTGTGATTTTGCATATATTTTTGCACATTTAGTATAGCAAACATTTTTCTTTCCTATCAAACTTCAATCTTATTTTTTTCTCAATATGTTTCGTTTACTTTTATATTATAATAAGTTTAGTTCTTTTTATTTATGCATATTTCCTGGGGTGAATCCTTTTACTGAGGATTCCTTTTTTATTTTTAACTACATCATAAGTAAACATAATTTAAATTGGATTTTAAACTGGTATTCATAGGGTTACCACCAGCATTTCGGAAAAAACCCACGCTAAGAGTATGCAAGATTATATACAGTTTTTTTACTAATCCAGCAACTAACGAGAAACCTAAAACCGCGCCATAATAGGAATGTATAAAAAAATGCATAGGTCCATAGAACGAAAAAAGGAGGTTCCCTTGTGAGAGTAGGGTTCCTCCTTTATCCATGCTACCGATAATGAGACGTTATGTTAACCTCATATGTATACAATATTCAACCGAAAACAAACAACATATCACCTCTCTCAAATGGTAAAATAGGGAAAAAGGATGTTCTAAATAATACCTTTAGAAACCACTCCTTATCACATAGGAGTTACCAAAAAAAGAGATGAAAAAGAAAAAAAGTAAAGGGGAGGGGCATATGTGAAATATATTAATGGATTGTACATATCACTTATATTAATGATGTTCATTAATTTACTTAATATTACAATGTTTGATAATAAATACTCAGGGATAACAATGTATATCTCTTCCGTTATATTCACAATTGGAAGCGCATTTTTCATAAATGCAAAACGGCTTAAAATTAGGGAGAAAAAATAAAACCTCTTGCAACTCAGAATCACTTAAGTCCTCCAGTTAAACAATCTGAAGGAGTTTTTTTATAAATTCCGACTACGAAAATAAGTAAAAGAACAATTAAAACCATATTGTTTTCGTTAGAAATAAAGGAGAAGTATTGGAATGAAGAGATATACATACTTACCGCCTAAAGTAAAAGATTCTACTAAATCAGTTGATGTTATAGATGAAGCTGGAAATAAAGTGTTCACATTTAAAAGAAAGTACAAAAATATGTTATCAAGAATGGTAACCTATGTATGGAATATTGATTGGAACGTTCAAATTGATGTCTATTCCAACGATAGAGATATAGTTTATCAGTGTATAAAGAATACCAAATGGTTGGGAAAACCTACATATAAAGTTATTAACTATATGACGAGTGAAGAATATGAGGTAAGTTATATTTCATGGCAAGTTATATCCCCTGAGCTTCTTATTAAATCTGAATCTTGGGAACTCATAGTAAAGAAAGTGCCAATGGATTGGGCAAAATTTTATTATCAAGGTAAAGAAATAGCAAGGTGGAGAATGAAGAGATCAGAATTGTTTAAAACATACTTAGAGATAGAAAAAGATTCCCCTATACAAGAACCAGAATTTTTTACGAGTATTGCACAAAGTCTGTTTTATATCGGTGAATAATTAACTTCCAATAACGAAAATTATGTAAATAAGCTATCCATATGGGCAGCTTATTTTATTTTTTGCTTAGCGTGGTTTTTTTTCGAAATGCTGACGGTACCCCATCGCTATCAAGCTAAGATTTTAAAGTACCCCCTAAACGATAATTTTGTGTTTTTTACAGCACCGAAGTTCATTTTTACCGTTTTGGGGCAACCTTTTCTGTTAGGTTGATAGATATGGGGTAGCACCACATTGCTATCAAGTTAAGGTTATAAAAAGTCAATTCAAGGCGAAATTGTGTCCTTTTTTTAAAGGGAGAGTATATTGCTTTATCTATTGTAAATAATTTTGAGTCCGATAAACCTTTTATTCTTGGCACAAAATTAAATCTTAATAAATGGTTAAATCAAAAAATCTATTTTGTGTAACCGACTGTGTCTGTATACAACAATAGGACTTTACTTGGAGTGATAGGTATGATAGGCTCGTTATTCAGAAAAGATTCCAATTGAGAAAAGCACATCCATAAGGGAGGGTTGGTAACCATGAGTGATAAAGTACTTATTGTGGAAGATGAACGCGAAATTGCCGATTTGGTTGAGCTATACTTGAAAAGCGAGAATTATACGGTTTTCAAATACTATACCGCCAAAGAAGCGTTGGAATGTATAGATAAGAATGTGTTTGACCTTGCAATATTGGATATCATGCTTCCTGACGTAAGTGGTCTCACTATCTGTCAAAAAATAAGGGAGAAGCACACCTATCCAATTATCATGTTGACGGCGAAAGATACGGAAGTAGATAAAATTACAGGGCTAACAATTGGTGCAGACGATTATATTACAAAACCCTTTCGCCCATTAGAGTTAATTGCGCGAGTCAAGGCGCAGTTACGCCGATATAAAAAATACAATGGAGTAACGGCACAGAACGAGAATGTTATCGTTCACTCTGGTCTTGTCATGAATATAAGCACGCATGAGTGTTCACTGAACGAGAAGCCGTTATCCCTCACTCCCACCGAGTTTTCAATCCTGCGTATCCTCTGTGAAAACAAGGGAAATGTGGTTAGCTCTGAGCAGCTGTTTCATGAGATATGGGGTGACGAATATTTCAACAAGAGCAATAACACTATCACCGTGCATATCCGACATCTGCGAGAAAAGATGAACGACACCGTTGATAATCCGAAGTATATAAAAACGGTATGGGGGATCGGCTATAAAATTGAAAAATAAAAATAAGAATAAAAAAATCGATTATTCAAAATTAAAACGAAAACTCTACCAGTATATCCTTGCGATTGTCATGGCAGCAGTTGTATTTGTGCTGTTTTTACGTCTATTTATCAAAGGGACACTTGGGGAGTGGATCGTACGTTTTTTGGAAAACAGTTATCACTTAGAGCGTTGGGACGCAATGATAATATATCAGTATACTATACGGAACAATATAGAAATTTTTATTTATGTGGCGGTTGCCGTTAGTATTCTTATTCTATGTCGCGTTATGCTTTTGAAATTTGTAAAATACTTTGACGAGATAAATACCGGTATTGATATACTTATTCAGAACGAAGATAAACAAATTGAGCTTTCTGCGGAAATGGAGTTCATGGAACAGAAGCTCAACACATTAAAGCGAACCCTTGAAAAGCGAGAGCATGATGCAAAGCTGGCCGAACAAAGAAAAAATGAAGTTGTTATGTACTTGGCACACGATATTAAAACGCCTCTTACATCAGTTATCGGTTATCTGATCCTGCTTGACGAGGCACCAGACATGCCAAGAGAGCAAAAGGCAAAGTATGTCCATATCACGTTAGACAAAGCGTATCGACTGGAACAGCTAATCGACGAGTTTTTTGAGATTACGCGATATAACCTTCAAACGATTACGCTCACGAAAAAGCACATAGACCTATACTATATGCTGGTGCAAATGACTGATGAACTTTATCCCCAGCTTGCCGCGAAGGGCAAACAAGTGGTACTCCATGCTTCTGAAGATTTGACCGTATTTGGTGACCCTGATAAGCTAGCGAGAGTCTTTAACAATATTTTGAAAAACGCCGCTGCATACAGCAAGGACGGCAGCGTAATTGACATTACGGCGGACCTCTCCGAGGATTTGGTATCCATCGTTTTCGAGAACGACGGATACATCCCGAAAGATAAACTCGCTACCATTTTTGAAAAGTTTTACAGATTGGATGATGCCCGTTCTTCTGATACGGGTGGCGCGGGACTTGGATTGGCGATTGCAAAAGAAATCATTGTTCAGCATGGTGGACAGATTTACGCGGAAAGTAATGATAACTCTACGACATTCACGGTAGAGCTTCCAGCCTTCCAAGACTTGATTGATAAAGGTGGTTCTTAGAAAATAATCATTGTTTCTTAAGGAATTCTTAAGGTTATCTCTACTTTTTCTTAGGAAATTAACAATTTAATATTAAAAAATGGCTCGTTCTTATACGGTAGACTTAAACCATAAGAACGAGCTTTTTTTATTTCGTTAAAGAAAGATATGATAACTTATGCGTGGATTAAAATAGCTCACATGTTTAGAAAAAGAGTGACAAAAATATTTCTTTTCCTTTTAGCGAATTATGTCAAATGAGCAATCTGCTGTTTTGGAGGTTCCTGCACATACCACTGAACACAGAGTATCCACATATAGATATAGCATCGCTTTGCAGAAAGTAATAGTTAATAGTTACATATCTGAAATCTTCAGCGCCGAATCACCGTATCATTATCATCAAGTCACTTACTTAAGGAGGAAGCTGAAAATGAAGAAGTGGTGTTTTTTATTGTTATTGTTATTTTGCTTAGGTTTTGTCCTCATGAATAAAGCACTATTTTTCAGAATAAAGTAGAGGTTCAAAAATATGATCAAAATCACAAAGATAACATAGATAATACAGGGACTACCTCAATTATCCAAAAGAAAGAGATTGTAAAAGAACAGATTTATCAAGGGAATCTGCTCTTAATTAACAGTAAATATCCTATTCGCCAAGAGAGTGTAAAATCGGATATCGTAAATTTATCTAAACATAATGAATTGATAAATGGATACGGGTTGCTTAATAAGAATATTTATCTATCAAAAGAAATAGCAAAAAAATTTTCAGAGATGATTAATAATGCTGTAAAGGAAGGTATTAATCAATTTTTTATTAATAGTGGTTATCGTGACTTTGATGAACAAAGTGGACTTTACCATGAGATGGGGGGCTGATTATGCCTTACCAGCAGGTTATAGTGAACATAATTCAGGTTTATCACTTGATGTAGGATCAGGCTTAACGAAAATGGACCGAGCACCTGAAGGGAAGTGGATAGAAAAAAATGCTTGGAAATACGGATTTATCTTACGTTATCCCTCGGATAAAACGGATGTTACAGGAATTCAATATGAACCTTGGCATATTCGCTATGTCGGTTTGCCTCACAGTGCGATTATGCAAGAAATGAATTTAGCCTTGGAAGAATACCTGGATTATTTAAAAGAAGAAGAGAGTATTTCAGCAAGTATTGGTGGGGAAAAATATAAGATTTCATATTATCCCTTTTTTCAAAACAAAACAATCGACGTTGAAATACCAGTAAATGGATTGTGTGAAATGTCTGGAAATAATATAGATGGGATGATTGTGACCACCCGTTCTTGAATTATATTCTAAAATGACAAAGTTATAGATTAAAATGTAAAGTTAGGAGATTCTATATGCATTCAGGAGTTTTGATTAATTATTTATATACTTATTTTTTTACTATTATTTTTTGTATAGTGTTTCAAATTGGATTTTATTTTAAAACGAGAAAAAATATATCTATTCAGCATTTACTATGGGTGTATGTTTTTCTATTCTACCTTTCACTAGTGTATAAGGTAACGCAGATAGGGACTATATGGGACATAGGGGGTTACGAAACATTAATTCGTGCAAATCAAATTAACTTGATTCCATTTGCTTCTGAAGGTATGACTACTTATGTCTTAAACATTTTACTGTTTATGCCATTAGGTTTTTTATTGCCGACTATTTGGCCGCAGTTTAGAACAATAAAAAATACCGCCTATGCTGGATTCGGTTTTTCATTGGCTATTGAGTTAGGTCAATTGCTAGATAATAGAATTACAGATATTGATGATTTATCTATGAACACCCTGGGAGCAATTATTGGGTATTTATTATATAGAATATTATTCAAAATGATATATAAAAGAGATGAAAAAAAGATTGATAATAATATTTCTCTAGTAATAAAATACGAGGCTGTTTTTTATTTAGTTTGCTCATTTATAGGTATGATGTTAATCTATTATCCAGTTTTATTTAGACGGCCTCTAATCCTTCAATAAGGTGATTAAGATACTGTCAGATAATGTGAATATAACAAATTGCTTCTTAAATAATAGTATATTACATATACTCATTTATATTAAATTCTCATAGAAAACTTTCAAAACTATTCTTACTGAAGGGTGAGTGGTTATTGAATTGATTTCTATTGTCCCGTGTTATATCAAAGTACCGGCCTGTAATTAACAATTATATCCATTGTGGAAAGATCAGATAGGCTGTAATATTTACGAGTATTTAAATGTCGAAAATTGTTTAAAGCATTTCAACCAATATTTAAGAGGAGCATACAATGAATAAACTAAAAAAGTTACTGAAACGTAAAACGACTTGGATAATTCTTATCTTATTCGTATTTGTTTATGTAAATAACAGTTCTTTTTTTGCTAAGAGGGACGATGGAACGCCTCTTCTTCTTGCTCACCGAGGACTTTCGCAAACATTTAGCATGGAAGAGATTGAGAGCGATACATGTACAGCAGAACGTATAAATAAACCTGAACATTCTTATTTAGAAAATACAATTCCATCTATGGAAGCGGCATTTAAAGCTGGAGCTGATCTAGTAGAGTTTGATGTTCAACCAACTAAAGATAATAATTTTGTTATTTTTCATGACTGGACTCTTGATTGCCGTACCAATGGTAAAGGTGTTACAAGAGATTTTACAACAAAAGAACTACAAGCACTTGATATTGGTTACGGTTATACAGCTGATGGGGGTAAAACATTCCCGTTTCGTGGCAAAGGGACTAATCTTATGCCAACACTTGATGAAGTACTTACCCATTTTCCAGACCGTTCTTTTCTTATTCATATTAAAAGTGATGATGAAAATGAAGGAATCCAATTGGCTACTTACCTCAAGAAATTACCAGCGAAGCGCCTTGATCAACTAACTGTATATGGTGGCGATAAACCAATTGCTGCGATAAAAGAGCGCATCCCTAGTTTAAGAATAATGTCAAAAGCGACCATGAAAAAAGATCTTATTACTTATATGGCATTAGGGTGGACTGGCTACATACCTTCAAGCCTGAAGCATGGAGAATTACATATACCAGACAAAGTAGCTCCTTGGCTTTGGGGATGGCCAAATCGTTTTCTTAATCGAATGGATAAAGCAGATACTCGAGTTATCATTGTAGGAGGAAATGGGTTTGGGTTTTCAAGTGGATTTGACTCATCTGAAGATATAAAACGCCTTCCTGATGATTATACAGGTGGAATTTGGACAAATCGCATTGATAAAATAGCACCTGTATTTAAGAAATAAGGGATAATATAACAGTCGAAGTTCTTTCATCTGTTTAACTATTTATATTTTAAAAAAAGACTTATTAATAATTTTAAAGGTTTATATACCGATAAACACCCCTGATTTCCTATGAACAATGGAAATCAGGGGTGTTTTTTGGATGAATAGAACTTATTTTATTTATATTCAAACAGAAGTACGAAAACGATTAAATAATTACTCGCAGGATGTAAAAAATGAGCTGAATCCTCATAAATAACTAACTGTAGAAAAGAAAATTTTCCGTTTGGGGGTACTTTAAAAATCTTGGGTTGATGGATGTTTGGCGGTACCCCATCGCTATCAAGCTAAGACTTTCGTCTACCCCCTAAATGAAAAAATACAATCTATTCTTTCTACCGAAACATAAGAATAGATTGTATTTTTATGTCTAAATTTATATTTCATATTCAAATCCAATTCAGTCCTATAGGTTCCCTACAAAGAAGAAGGGAATTTCATCTATTTATAGTGATTTTTAAGCATTGCAAAATAGAGTATATGTATATAATGTTATATATAGTTTAAAAGAAATTCATATTATACTTATAATAAATGGATATGGGATATAACAATATGGGATGAACTTTCATATTAAATTTATCAAAAAAGAAAGAGGAAAATGAGAGATGAAAATCAGTTCAAACATAAATAACAGGTTCTATCCTTTAAATACTACAGTTTTAAATAATAAATCTTTAAGTACTACAACTTCACGTATAGTGAACAGTAATCAAAAATATATTCCTAAAAGTAAGACTAGGGATAATCAATTTTCCGAAAAAAGTATAGAACAACATATCAATAACAAATATAATGCAATTAACTCACAGGGTCTCAGTATATTTGAATTTCTTAAAATGTTATTGGATATGGGTGTACCTATGTCAATAATTACAGAAATATTGGTGGGAATGTTAGAGGGGCATAGTAAGAAGAATGAAGAAGCGGAGAAAGAGACAGAAAAAGGAACAGAGAACGAATTAGAACAAGGGTTAAGTAACATTCAGAAAGAATAACAATTTTTAGATTTTTATCGAATCAAGTATTCAAAATCCTTTTTAAATATCTACTTTTCTTTTGGGTGTTTCTCTTACTCTTCTTTAAAGTGTAAAAGTACGCTATTCTTTCTGTATAATTATGGGAAAAGAGGGTGTTTTTTCATATTTGTGAGATAGTTTTAGAGGCGAAAATAATAGAAATAGAAAGAGTGAAAGTAATCTATATACACCTTAATGTAAAATATATATTGCATTAATATTGTTTATAATTTAATATATAGAATATAAGATGAATAGTATGAGAATTATTTTTATAAACGGGGTGTATTTAATGTCAGTAAGCAAAATAAAAATTGCAAGAACAGAAAAGGGGCTAACTCAACAAGAATTAGCTGTGCTTGTAAATGTTACTCGACAAACTATTGGTCTTATTGAACTTAATAAATATAACCCATCTTTAAGGCTTTGCATTGATATAGCTAAATCACTTGATAAAACTTTAGATGAATTATTTTGGGAGGAAAAATAGAATGGAAAAGCTAAAAAATTTGTTTTCACTCAGTACACATTCAGATGAAAGAATTCAGCAAATTGAAATGAAAATTTGGGCCCAGTCTGGAATTGTGATTTTATTGCTAGCCTTCCTAGATCTAATAATAAGGGGCGTATACTTACAAAGACCGTTTCTAGAATGGGCTACAGCTCTTGGTATCATTATCTGTTATATGGTATTTTTCTTTATTAGATCCATTTTAGCTGGTGTTTACGAACCAGAAATTGATAATAAGGAAAAATTAAAACAAAAATTAAAAGATAAATTATCTTATACCCTTATTTTATCTTTTTCTGGTGTAGCATACACTACATATCATAATCAATTACCTCAAGATATTGTTGGATGGATCTTAGTATGTATAAAGTTCATTCTACTTGTTACTATTTTGTTTGGTATTCAATATTTTATTACTATATTAGCTTGGAATAAATCCAATAAAATTTAATAAGTGTAGACAAAAAAGCTTATCTTTTAGTACATAATGATAAGCTTTTTATTATTTTCTTCATCTCTTTTTCGTTTTAGGGGGTATTTTGTTTTGTTGGCTTGATAGCAATGTGGCGGGCCCCCTAAATCAATAATTAAGAAGATAGCAAACATTTATATTAAAGGATTCTATATAAATAGGTAGAATCTAATTATTTGGTTCACATTTTAAACCAAGGGGTACAAATTCGGTGCGACGTGAAAAGGATTTGTTGAAACAATGGAAGGCAGATTTGCAAGCTATTCAAGAAGAGAAAAGGCTGAAGAAGAAGGCTAAGAAAAAGAATAAGAAATATAGCATTCCGGGTAATACGGCTGACTTCATGGATGGCAAGAATACTTATCGTAAAGAGAATGGGGTATGGAAGCAAAGAAATAAATAATGTGAGGATAAATAAGTATAATCAAGTTTATAGCAATTGACTTTTTCTTACTTAAGAATTGTGGAAGGGTAAAAAATTCGAGTAATTATATTCCGAAAGGTGTGTTTAATATACTATTAAATAGCGTTTTTACTTATAAATCTAAGGACGGAAAAGCAGTCACAATTAGAGAAGCTAAAGAACAGGATGCAGAAAGAATGTTAAACTCTGCTTCAAGAGCTTTAATAGACGCTCCATACATGCTAAGTACGGTTGAGGATGTAAAGCAGATGAGTGTTGATGCAATTCAAAAAACGTTAAAAGCTTATTACGAAAATCCAAATTATGTACAGTTTATTGCCGAAGTTGATGGCAAGTTAGTCGGGGCAATAGATTTTAAGAACGGAAACAAAGAGAAAATTAGTCATCAAGGAGTTTTTGCGATGACTATACTACCTGAATATCGAAATTATGGCATTGGAAGAGCTCTTCTAGAAACGTTAATCAATTGGGCTAAAAATAACAGTAAGATTGAAAAGGTTTGTCTTGAGGTAATGGAAGATAATTTAGGTGCAATCAAGTTATATAAGAATCTAGGATTTTTTGAAGAAGGTAGAAAAGCAAAGGGGGTAAAATTGGATGATAGCTATCAAGATTTAATATTAATGGCTTTATTCGTTTAAAATTGAACATTATTCAAGAATGGGTCGCTATTTTTTGAATAGAACTTAGATTTTTAAATGTAGTGTAGTGCTTTGGAAATAAACTATAATCACCAAACATAGACAAAATCCCTGATTTTGATTAAAAACAGGGATTTTGTGCATTTT
This sequence comes from Bacillus sp. FSL W8-0640, assembly GCF_038007725.1. NCBI lineage: Bacteria > Bacillati > Bacillota > Bacilli > Caryophanales > Bacillaceae > Bacillus > Bacillus sp. FSL W8-0640. The sequence goes on along the minus strand of NZ_JBBOXT010000002.1, from coordinate 40,136 downwards.
AATGGACTTAGGGGACATGAATAAAATAATGCTGCTTATTTGAAAAAAGCACTCATTACTTAAAGAAGATCATGTTGATGTTTCTATCTAATAGGGAGAGTGAAAGGGTTGCTGTCATAGACTGCAAGGAAAAAACACAGAGAGTTCTGTGCTTTTTCTGTTCCCTGCTAAATGAACCTTTTAGTAAATACATTTTTAATTCACTTTATTGTCTTTTTATAAGATGTATCAACTCCTATTTCCCTGATGTTCTGTAGTTTTTTTGATAATATCTCGCATGTTTAGGATAAAGAATAGAAGGAAAACCAAAGCTATGATTCCGTTAACCCAGTAGTATGTATGTCCTGTTGTTAATCCAGTATAGAAAGAAAAGGAATTCCAAACTAAAAGGATTGTTGAACAGATAGTAGAGATCAATAATGAACTAAAACTCCTCATGATTGTCACCTCGATTCAGAATGTTAGTGGTCAATTTATAATTGTATATTTAAGTAAATAGATTTAAAAGGGTAGGATATAATAAAAAAATATAAAGGAATCACTGTGAGGCGAGGAATATGGATAGGTAGCGAATCCACTTCTTTTTTATTTTAAATAGAAAAAGGAATCTCGAAAGATCCCTTTTTCTACTTCCGATATATCTTAATCGCATATAAGTAAAGACATAAAATATTATATAACAATAAATAGATGAGAACAATAAGTATTTTAGTTAACATAAGGAGGAGTTATAAAAATTACTTCCTATTAGTACAGAAAGTGGTAGGTGATATGGGCGGCAAGGGAATACGTAAGAAAATTCTATAAGTCAATATCTTAGGCGAAGTCCGGAGCCTCTTACGCCGATACAATATTAGATAGTTTGTGTGAACATAGTAAAGAAGAGTCTGTATATATGGTTAACCATATTGTTGAGATAACATCAGAGAGTATAGACAGCCCAGATATAACATTTAAACAAAAAATCTATGTTAACTAAAAGTAATAATCTCCTATCACAATGTTTGATGGGAGGTTATTACTTTTCTGAAGATAAAATTAAATATCTTTATTATTCCTAAGAGTGCGAAAAGGATATTGGAATAAATCAATTGCGCTTCAGCTTTACATATATTATTGAAGGAAAAATATAAGATGGAAGAGGAAGATGTACTAGTAACATGTGATACGAATTGGGCTGTTGCAAATAGCTTATTAAAATCTGATGAATCTCCACCAATATCGTTTAATTGTCGAATGTAAAGGTGAAAGGATATTAACGAAAAAGCCAATTTAGTAGGAAGTAAATTTAAAAAGTCCTGTATTTTGACAGGACTTTCAAAAAGGGAACAACAGTTAACAATTGAAGGTACCTTTATATTACCATTACTGGTAATTTTATTCCACGTGTTATGTGTTGAGAAATAATCTCCTATGAGATGAAAAAAGTAACCAATGAAGTTAAGTGACGAATTGATGTAAAAAGGACATTTGGATCTGTAAGTAATGGATATAAAACATATAGTTATAGTCGAGAAAATGAACAGTTCATAAGCTAGAAAGTTTAGCTTGCATATAGCATATGTTGTAAAGAAAGGGTGGGGATGAAGTATGGAACGACCGAACTGGGGCATCGAGGGGTTAGTATTCGTGAGCTGTACGTTTCTTGGCGCGGGAGTGGGATTTATGTTTGGGAGCGCCCAAACTGGGTGGCTGATAGGGATGGGCGCTGGGTTTTTTGGTATGGCTTTGACGAGATGGATAGGAAAATAATATAACAGGTTCACTTTCTTCAATAAATAAAGCGATAGGCACATAAGAATGTACTTACATAGGATTTCAAAAAGAGACACCAAAGGGCGTCTCTGCATACTTACATTTCCACTTTAATTATTACAATACCCTTTTAACATACCTTTAGAAAAACGATTTGGATATAAAGCAATAAGCATCCCGTAGGGGCTTCCTTTCCAATAGCGTTGTAAGGGTGTCCGTAATTTTTGTTTTATGAGCCATCGTTGATTAAATACGTTTAATAGCTGTTTTTCATCCAGTTTTTCTTTCTCTTCAATGGTCCATCTTAATGCTTCTAGTGCTTTACATTTGGACCAAAAGCCAACTGGTGTAACTTTAAATTCCCATTCTTTAAAGCGACCGGGATATAAGTCGTTTATCATTTTAAATGGACTATTTCCCCACATTAATTGGCATGGAGACGCTAATCTGTGAGTCTTTAGCCACTTTATACTGTATACATCCAGTATTTGTTGGGGCGTTAATTTTTCTTTTTCTTCAATGGTCCATTTCAATGCTTCTAATGCTTTTTCTTTTGTCCAGAAGTTATTGGGCGTCATGAGAAATTCCCATTCTTTAAAACGACTAGGGTACAAATCGTTAATCATTGCAAACGGACTACTATTCCAGTACATAGCCAGAGGGGCACTAAGTTTGTTTTTCTCCAACCATTTTTTGCCGTATACGCGTAAGAGCTTTTCGTTCGATAAACCTTTTTTTTCTTCAATCATCCATCTCAAAATCGTTAATGCCTTTTCTTTCGTCCAAAAATTTAAAGGAGTCATACCAAACTCCCACTCTTTAAACTCACTTGGGTATAAATCATTTATTGCTTTAAAAGGGCTGTTTTCGTATCTATGTTTGAGTAATCCTCGCAATTTATATTTTACAAGTAATTGAGTGTTCCATTTTTTTCTGATGTCTTCCTTATCCCATTTTAAGATAATGTGTAATAAATATGTGATTACTCTGCGGGCAAGCTTATTATCCATATCTTCTTTCCAAGTATTCGGAGGGAATCGTTTCCTTTTTCCATCCAATATTTCTTGATAAATATCTTCAATCGCAACGACTTTCATTGACAATATATAAATCCTCCTACATTTGTATTTATATTTATACAGTATTAACATTCTAATTAATATATCTATATTATATAATTTAAATGAAATCATCATTAAAAACAATATATAATTTATTTTTTCTAAAAAATCTAATCATTTAACGAATTAATATTTGTTTAAATTTTCTATTTTTTATTATATACTTAATTAGAATCATTATATCAGTATATTAGGAGTGTATTTTTATGGAGAAGCTTAACAAAAGCGATATTATTAGCACCGTTCCGCAAAATGGTTTCTTTGGACATCCCAAAGGACTATTTACTTTATTCTTTACAGAATTTTGGGAGCGATTTTCTTACTACGGAATGAGAGCAATATTACTTTACTATATGTACTATTCCATTTCTAAAGGTGGCTTAGGGATGGATCACGCCACAGCTGCATCCATTATGGCTATCTATGGTTCGTTAGTGTACATGTCTGGCATTATTGGTGGGTGGATTGCTGACCGCCTATTAGGTTCAAGTAGAACAATATTTTGGGGTGGCGTTTTAATAATGATTGGTCATCTCATCTTAGCTCTACCAGGAACGGTTAGTACATTATTTATCTCAATGGTATTTTTAGTACTTGGAACAGGGTTATTAAAACCGAATGTATCTAGTATTGTTGGTGATTTATATAGCGAAACGGATACTCGTCGTGATTCAGGTTTCAGTATTTTCTATATGGGTATTAATTTAGGGGCTCTATTATCTCCGTTTGTGATTGGAACACTCGGTCAAAAGTATAACTTTCACTTAGGTTTTGGTGTGGCAGCAATTGGTATGCTATTTGGATTAATTATGTATGTTCTTACGAAAAAGAAAAATCTAGGATTAGCAGGAACGCAAGTACCGAATCCTTTAACAGACAAGGAAAGAAAAAAGGTTCTTATACAGTTTAGTATTGGTATTATCGCAATTGCACTAGTTTGTGTGTTAACAATTCCAACAGGTATTTTAACGATTGATCGATTTACTTTACTTGTAAGTATCTTAGGTATTCTAATTCCAACAGGCTACTTTGTCTTTATGTACCGTAGTCCAAAGACCACAGAAGTTGAAAAATCTCGCTTAATTGCTTACATACCACTATTTATCGCTGCTACAATGTTTTGGGCGATTCAAGAGCAGGGAGCAATCATCTTAGCTAGTTATGCTGATCAACGTACGCAGTTAAACTTTGCAGGATTTGAGGTTCAATCTTCATGGTTCCAATCTTTAAACCCTATTTATATTGTTTTACTAGCACCAGTATTTGCTTGGCTTTGGGTAAAGCTGAATACACGCCAACCAAGTACAGCAAATAAATTTGCTATCGGTTTATTATTTGCTGGTTTATCATTCTTAGTGATGATTATTCCTGCATATATCCATGGTACCGAATCCCTTGTTAGCCCAATTTGGTTAATCATTAGCTTCCTTTTAGTCGTAATCGGGGAACTTTGTTTATCACCTGTCGGCTTATCTATTACTACAAAACTAGCACCAGCAGCGTTCTCTGCTCAAACAATGAGTTTATGGTTCTTAACGAGTGCATCTGCACAAGCTATCAATGCGCAGCTTGTTCGATTATATAATCCTGAAACAGAGATTATTTATTTCGGTGTAATTGGCGGAATATCCATTGTTTTAAGTGTTATTTTATATTTCATGGCGCCAAAGATTCAGGTACTTATGAAAGGGATTAAATAATAGAACTGTGCCAAAAACTTGTTACCATGCAGGTTTTTGTGCACAGTTTTTTTAGTGCTTTATCGTATGTAAAACTAGCTCCTTTTAAACGAAGAACAACAAAGGCAAATTGATCAGAAGTAAGTCATTTATCGATATGGATGATTAGGAGAAAGTATTTACGGTAACCCCAAGTCGAGAGTATTCCGATATTAATATAGTTTATATATCTAACCCTATTTAATAGGTTAGTTTTGAAAGATGGAACTCCCGCATTCGAAAATGATATACATAAGTTTTCCAAATGGGCAGCTTATTTTTTGTTTTGGGGTTACTTCAATATCTAAGCTAAATGCCTATGGAGCAAAACTAAAAAAAGACGCCAAATGGCGCCCCCAACTTGGGTTAATGAGGTTTTAGTTTTCCAATCTAAAGAAATATTGTATCAGCTCACAAAGAGAGTATATCATAACATCCAAGAGAAATAATATGCATTCTTACATATCGAAATAAATTTTGTATTCTTGCACTGACGGACCAGGAATAGCAAGATATGAAGCAAATAAGCGCTGCAAAAATATCAATTCATAGAAGCGATTAATTTCTGATATGACATGTTTTAATATCACAAAAGCCATCGCGAAATGATGATTGCATGATGGCTTTTGTTGTTTTCTTATTTCTTTGTCTCATTGACCCATGTAACGATGTCCTGGATGACATACGCAGGAACATTGGAAGGGACTTCGTATTCACTAGGGTGACTGAATTCCCCGTCGCCCTCCGTGAAGATGTGATTCAATTTCGGATATTCTTTGAACTGAACATTACTGCGACTTGAAAGCCCTTCTTGCCATCTCGTAAACTCGTCTTTTACAGTTACTTGATAATCACGTGCGCCTTGCAGAATCAGTAATGGCTCTTTTCGTGATTTCGCTTCCTCAACTGGACGCCAACGAGTCACATCATACATGAAATGTGGAGAAGGATAATTATAACCAGCTGGTGGGTGATCTGGATCAAAAGTAGGATCATTAATATAAGCGAATTGTTTTTTTAGTTCATTAATAAAATCCTTAGGTGCCCCGAGGTACTGATACTGATCAAGGAGCATGTCAGTAAAAGGACGTGCAGGAGGTGCCATTAAAATACTTCCTCTTATAAGTGATGAAGGTGCTTTGCTTAGTATACGCGGCATGGTGCCAGCTCCTTGGCTATGTCCGAGAATGAAAATGTTACCTGGGTCAATACCTTCCTGCTGCGCTGCTGATTTTGCTGCATATATGGCATCATCTGTAGTATCGCGATCTAATGTAGCAGGTTCTGCACTCATTTTAAAACCGTGTTCTAAGGAACGTTTCTCGTAACGTAGCACTGCGATACCGCTTGATGAAAGACCAGCTGCAAGGTCTCTAAAGATTTTAGCTCCCATAAATGTACTGTCACGATCTTGTGGACCAGAACCGTGAACAAGAACAACAACGGGTACTTTTTCGCCAGGTTTATGTTTTGGAACCGTTAATGTGGCTGGTAATGGGTATGTAGTATTTCCAATTACGATTTCACGTTCTTGGTAGGAATCAGGTTGGTCATAACTAGGATGTGGGATGGTATAAGATTTCTGTGGCGTCGTTCTTACGCCAACTTCATCAATTTTGCCGCCAGGCGTGAATTTAAGGAGTAGTGGAATAGTAGTTCCTTCGATAGCTCCTGGAATTTCAACCGTTTGATGGACTAAGTTTCGTTCTTTAATAACAGGTGTCCCCATGCTTGTAATCATACTCCCGCCACTTTGTGTCCACCAGCTTTGTAATATGTTTGCCGTAAACTTGGATTGAAAAGCAGCAGATGTCAACTGAAGTGCCTCTGCATATTTACCTTGCTGGAGATAGTCAAAAAATAAAGACGTACGCTCCGGTAAAGAGACTTGTTTCTTTTCTGCAGTTTGTGCCCCTTGTGTATCCGCATGAATCGTTGTTGTAAGCGGAAAAGAAGAAACACCTAAAGAAAAGAGTAAGGTAAAAGAAAGTGCTGATTTTTGTAACTTCTTTTTTTTCATCCTGTTTAACCTCCAAATGTATAATGGTATGAAATAAGAATGGTAATTAGTGGAATGTTTCCCTATTGGGGTTTCGTTACATGTATGGGGGAATCCTGCATACATATCATAAAAATTCCGTTTGAAAGAATAGAGGAGTTAAGCAATGGATTTATACATAAATCTTTGTCCAATCATAGAAATCAATAGTTTTTCAAACACTGATTCCAATCTCGTTATGATGTAAGGGAAGAAAAACAAGAAGAGAGGGAGGCATACGATAAAGAAATTTTTATGGTTCATTTCTACATTTTGCATGATTTTAGGATTGGTAACAGGGGGTAGTAGCAAAGATGACACTGGAATTTCCGTTACAAGAAATGTAGCGGAGAAAGACCAGCAGAAAGGAAGCGAAATAAAGAGAAACAAAGCAAAATTAGAAAGAAGAGAATAGTTATGAGGCAGCAGCGTCTGTACCTGTAAAAAAAGAAGAGTTTACGGGTAAACTGCAGTATCAAGAATTGGTCGAGCAGGCAATGAACCTAGTACCTGGGCAGAGTAAGAAACAAAATGCTAATAGAATCATCAAAGCTACGATACTGGATCATATCGACGGTGATACGTTTCGAGTGAAGTTAGCAAACGGTAAGGTAGAAGTTGTGAGATTCCTATGTATTGATACGCCTGAAGTACATCATCCAAGACTAGGACTCCAATAGGTTATTTAACAGAAGTGTAAGAGCAGGCGCAACCCATATGCGTTTTGTGACGTATGAAACATAAACGCCGAGTCCGATAACGAAAACTGGCACAAGAAAAAGTTGACGTAAGAAAGGATCTATCTTGTTCAAAAAATCCATTTGACATCCTCCTTTTTACTTCATTTTACATATTTTATACGATAGAGCTTGGCAGGTCCCTTTTGGAATCGTTTCTATATGATAGTGGGTATTGTATAAAAGTACTTAAAAATAAAAAAGAACCCTCATCAGGTTCTCTTTTTAATCGTGCTAGGATAACTAGAGTTGGAATAATTACTAATTAAAGTAATGGTAAAGAGGCAGGAGCTAATAAGTAATGCATTTAGAAATGGTTATTCTCCAGCATATATCTTTTTATATTGAATGCTTGGCTTACCTTTGTATTCGATTAGCCCTACATAGTGAATATAGTCGCCTGTCAAACTGAAGTGGTATAAATGCTTTTCAGAACCACCTAATAGCCCCCCTACACCCGCGCGTTGAATTGCTTCTGATTCAATACTTCTCATTGCTTTACCACCAGTAGTAGTATTATACACGTCAAAATTTAATTTTGAACCATTGTTTGTGTTAGCAATGACGTATTTAGCATTTGCAGCGATAAGGGTTTGACCGTAGTTTATCCCATACTTTAGTTTTTGCCCTTGTTTATCATACACATAATCGCCCTTGTTTATATCAAATACTGTTTTTCCAGAGCCATCATATAGTAAGTTTTGTTTTAAATCAATATAGATATTGTTAGTGCCATAATCCTTTAATTTCAGATTTTGTATCTCCTTTTTCGAACCGTCATCTAAATGCAGGAAGAGCTTCTCTCCTTCTTGTACTAAAAGAGCGCTACCGTTCGAGGTTTGTACATAATGATATGTATTGGCTGTATTTTGGCTATTACTAATATTATTAAAAGAGGAACTTTCTAGGTTGGTATCAATCTCTACCATTTTAGCTTGTTCATCCATAAGAGAAGTTCTTGCTACGGAACCATTTGAAATGATGTGTGCATCTCCAAAGAGTGTAGAGGATACGCCGTCTTCTCCATTATAAAAATGTTGATCTTTTATGATCCATTTTCCTTCTTTATCGTCTAATTTGCCGATTGATACAAAAGTCTTATCTTTTTTCTCTTCTTGGATGTATTTTTGGAACATGACATAAATGTAATCGCCCTTTCGAGCAACACCAAGTTCTTTCACTTTTCTATCGTCTAATAAATTAGAAAAACTTTCTCCGCCGAATTGATCTATAGTAATTTCTTTATGGTCTTTGGCATTTGTATTTTTTTTAGACGAATCGGAATTACTAGTTTCTCCTATTTTTGACCCGTTGGCCACTTGGTCTTTAGTTGTATTTTCATTCGCAGATGCAGTTGTTTTATTTCCTTCTTTTGGTTCTGAATTGTTGGAAGAGCAACCTACCAATAAGCTAAACGTACAACCTGCTAATAATATGTTCTTACTTGCCTTAAGCATATTTCTTTTCATAATTTCCTCCTACAGATATGTTGAATGATACGATTATACTATATATAATTATATATTAATATACTATTTAATAGATTTTAATAATAGAAACATACTGATAATGAAAGGGTGTATAAATAGTGAAAAAAGTAGTGTCATATATTGTTAGTTTAGGAATACTGTTAACAGCATGCTCAAACGAAGACAAATTAAAGGTTGAATCAGAGAGTCGTGCAAACACAAATGAAGAAGCTGTCGGTCAAGTAGAAAACGATAAAGTGAAGGATAATGATCATGCTTCACCATATAATGAGGAAATGGCAAGAGTAGCCATACAAAAAATGATGAAGAAATATCCAAAAGAAGCTGGGAAGAACGTGTTACAAATTGAGAGAAGGGCAATGGATATTTTTCATGTTACAACGGATAAGCTAGAAGTTCAAATGCAGTTTAAAGATGCTGGGAGTGGAACAGTGGAATGGATTATGTGCGACTGGAACACAGGTCAACCGTTATATCAAAGTGATAAATGGAATGCCTATAGCTAACTATAACCTATAATTATCACATAGGGACTGGATACTAGATAAAAAGAATTTGCACTCAAATGATTTCAAAGTAGTAGATTGATTTTAGACAGGAAACATTCAATACGCATATATGGGAGAGTCGACATATGGACTTAGAATTAAAGGTAAAAAGAAAATAAATACATACTACAAAACTACATAATGAAGAATATCCGTATGCCTGGAAACTGGATCGTATAGTGAATTGGGATGAGTTTCGTAGAGAAGGTGTAGTGAAAACCTAATCTAGTTTAAAAGAGTAAATGCATGAGCAGGAGTTGCTGGTACATTACGAAGTAGTCTTCATATAGAATGGAATTTCATGTACCTATTGCTATAGGAAAGCATTTTGTATGCAATACGAAGGAATGCAAAGCAAATCATGTTTTTACAGATACAAAAAAGGAGCTGTTAGTAAAGCTAACTGCTCCAGGTCAAGGAATCTCCAAGGGGAAAGGAGAAAAACTAAGAAATTTAAATGAGTTTTGGCTAATGCCTACCCCTAGTATTGACGGAATAATAAGTTTTATTCAATCATAACGAAAGTAATGTGTAAGTATGTTACAAGAATAGTCCAATACCTATCCATGCAACTCCTAATATAGACAATGATTCGATAATAATTAAACGTTTAGCCTTATCTTGTTTTGGCGTAGTTAGCTTCCTAATTAGGGAGAATAGTCCACTTATTCCACACAAAGTAAGAGCTAATAGTAGTAAAGTACTTGTCATCCTGATCACTCCTAGTATATGGATATTCTTATTGTATACCAAGCTGCAGACTATAAAAATAGTAATGTTATTGTATCTTTTCTATGAGGTATGTAAAGTATGACGTGAATCTTCAATGGATAGAGGTCGTGTAAGGTAACTTTCAGTATTAGAAGTATGAATATTGCGTGAAAGGAATGCAGACTGTTGAAAATATAAAAAACGTATAGTACAATAAGGGTGTAAGCTAGATTATAACGAACAAGAAGTCGGGTGGTTCTGATTCTCGTTCTATTGATAGGTCGTAAGCTTTTTGAAAAGTCTTGGTTTGGTCACCAAGGCTTTTTTTCGTACGCAGACAGGAATAAAAGCACTGCATGTCGCAATACTATATAGAGTAGTAATCTGGGTTTCAACGTCTTTGCACTTCAAAATGATACTGCATTGGTCGTGTGCAATGAAAGTATGGTCAGTACTTCACCTTGGAACCCACTCATAACTACAAACTGGTCTTAGTGTCGCTACTTATAGCGGCACTTTTTTATTTAAGAAGATGTCTTACATATTCAGTTATACCCTTACCTATTTCACTTTTGGTGAAAAAGTAATGTATATTTCTAAGGAAACTGAATGCTGTAACGATTGTGCCAAAAGAAAAAAGACGCTTACGTTTCTTTTCTCTCTCTGAACGTTTACGGGTGGTTCTAGTATTCTCCACGTTCTATTGTCACCTCCTCTAAAAAGAGAAGGGCAAAGACGGCACGTATACAGTGTACAGTGTTTGATAAATCTCTACAAGAACTTATTTTCTGGTATGGAACATTCGAATATGTAGGATCAATTTCGAGTAAGATGTTTGAAGAAACGTATAAAGGTTATATATACTGATTCTCTTTTACTAGATAAATAGTATCAGTGGATTTACGATTTTTTTCATGTTGTAATTAAGATAAGTTAATGGAATACTATGATGAAATTTAGTGTGATAAAGGGCATAAGTGAATGGAGGGAATTGGATGGTTTATAACATAGTACATAATAGATTCAAACTACGAGAAATCGAAGAAAATGATTGGAAGGATATACATATATACACATCACAGTCCATTGTGTGCCGATACCAAGCATTGGGCCCTAATTCGGAAGCGGAAACAAAAGAATTTGTAAACCAAGTTCTTCAAGATGCAAGTAAGGTCCCGAGAAGTCGATTTTCTTTTGAATTGGTTGAATTGGAGTACGAAAGAGTGGTAGGGGCAGGTGCGATTACGATTCGAGATTTTACTAATAGGGATGGAGAAATAGGGTATAACATAAATCCAGATTATTGGGGAAAGGGACTTGCAACGGGAGTAACAAGGTTGCTGATTACATTTGGATTTGAGGAATTAAATCTTCATCGTATTATCATGATGAGTGCGAATGCTGATGTACGGATTTGCACTTACATGAAGCAGAAAGTACACAGAATGTGGTTACACCGATTGGTAAAGTAGGGGGGGAATGTCACTTGAAAAACGGCTATATAAAGGGATTTACAATAAATCACTTTTAATCAGTTTACATAACATATCTAATAGGGATTTATAAAAAACAAGTGAATAAATCTCAAAACGAAAAGAATACTTATATCATTGAGACGGAAAGAGAAATTTAGTAGTTACATTTTGAAATTTGTATTTAAATAATATTTAGCAGAACGTTTAGCTAAACCGGCTATAATAAAAAGAATTAAAGGAAATGCTCTATTTCGACATCACAACAATTAAATTTTGTAAAATACACCATCTATTTAGTCTTAAGGAGTTAAAGTAAACTGTTTCGCATTAAAATGTTATATATTAGATATGTTCTATAAGCAATCATTTATAATATTAATATGTATAGCTGAACGTACCAGAAACTAAAAGATATTTATACTGATGAAAGGTAGGGTATATGATGCCTTTATAAAAGCTTGGAAAAATAATCACTAACAACTTCGCACGAAATACCAATTTTACGAACAATAAGATATATAAATAAAAATCTAATACAATATTTAGAGATTTCTAGCTCAATTGCATGAATCTCAGTATATTGGTATGTGTCTATATAATTCATATTTTATATAGAAATCATTAAATACTGAACAATTCATTGAAAATATTCATAGTAAATTACCTTTTACTATATAGGATTTTTTCTTATGGTGATCTAATTAACTCCTCATAATTATGATTAAATTAACCAATTCATGTTAGATAACGAATTTTAAACTGTTTTCATATATTGATTTTTTGCATGAGTTTATATATATAAATTGTTTTATTTTACATACATTTATATGTAGTTTTTGCACTAATTTTTATGGTTTTATACAAAATTATCAATTAGTTAGCTATAATTTTCATTTGACTAACTACACTATACCATTCAGTTTTGAGCATATTTTAGTATTTCATAATTTAATTATGTAAATAAGTTTGTGTAAAAATTGAATTTAACGCGAACTTGTGTTCGTGTTATTTTTCTGTTATAGTATATATGAGGTGATTTTTATGGATTACAGCAAACAACGTCAAAAATCCGTACATCGTAAGAAATTATACGAGAATTTAAAAGAAATGCCCTTTTACATAGAAGAATTTGTGGAGTACAAAGAATTGCATGATGCCTCTCCCTCCACCCTACTGAATTATGTATATGATTTTAGAGTCTTCTTTAATTGGCTATTATCTGATCAAATTATCGAATTTAAGCCCATTAAAGACATATCCTTCTCTGATTTGGAGAATTTAAAGAAAAAAGATGTTGAGAACTTTATGAGATTTTTAAAACTACAACAAAACATGCAGAATTCCTCTGTTAACAGAAAAATTTCGGCCTTAAAGTCTTTATTTAAGTACCTCACCTCCCTATCAGAGAATGAAGATGGAGAATGCTATTTTTATAGAAATGTAATGGCTAAAATTGAAATACATAAAGATAAAGAAACATTAAATGCTCGTGCAAAACGTATGAGATCTAAAATATTCCATAATGATGATGATCAAGAATTTCTGAATTATGTTAAGTACGAACATGAAAAATCTTTAACAAAACATCAATTATTCTATTTCCTAAGAGATAAAGAACGTGATGTAGCCATTCTCTCCCTCTTTCTTGGTAGTGGTATTCGTGTAAGTGAATTGGCCGATCTCCGTATGGAAGATATAAACCTAAAAGAAAGACTAATCGATGTAATTCGCAAAGGAAATAAAGAAGATTCAGTATGGATTACCCCAATTGCATTGAGTGATCTTGAAAAATATATGGAAATTAGAGATAGTAAATATGCTCCAGGGAAAGAATTACAAAATGTATTCTTATCGAGGTATAAACATACTGCACAGCCTCTTTCTGTTAGGGCTATCCAAGATATAGTAGAAAAATATACTAAAGCATATGGAAAAAGAATGTCTCCTCATAAATTAAGACATACATTAGCAAATAAATTATATATGGAAGAAAAAGACTCATTGCAAGTGATGCAACAACTTGGGCATACCAGTCAAGATACAGCTTTGCTATATACACAACTTGGGGAAACAACTATTAAAGATAGTTTAGGCAGAATAGGAAAGAATAAGGAATAAAAGTTCAGCAATACAAAATTGCTGAACTTTTATTTTTTTCATTGATAATAGATAGTGATTTAAAATTTATATTAAATTCACTTCATTTTGATATTTATTATGTAATAAATATATAGTTTGAATTATACTTTAATTAGAATTTAAACTCTCTTTTGATAGTTAACATAAGGGTTTTAAATTCCTATAAACTTCATCTTCACGTTAAATTCTTATTTAACGTGAAGATGAAGTTTATAGTTTAAGTTTATTTTGTCCCCTCCTCTGCTATTGTACAAGGACAAGAAACTATAAAATTAATATTAATAAATCAATTATTTATAGTAATCTAATTTTAATTAAGACAAAAATAAAGCTCAGAGTCATGTGAAAACCATGAGCTTTATTGGATATTATTGTATAAACTCGAAATTCAACATATAGATACCCTTTATAGTAGCGAATTCTTAATTACATTATAATCCTCTATTGTATCCACATCATAAAATAATTTAGCATCGCTATATTCAGTAATCTTACCTTGAAAAGACTTGTCAAAGAAAATGGAGCGCGCACCTTGATCTCCTTTTAGTTTTTTTAAACTCGGAAAAATCCCCTTTGAAAATAAAATTGGTGGCTGTGGCATACATTGAAAGCTAGCAGCTACATAATCGAGCTGTGGGAGGTGCTCATAACTATCTATTAATGAATTTAAAAGCTTAACTGTAATAAAGGGTTGATCTGCAAGCATTACTACTACTCCATCAGCATTCATACTTTCTGCCTTTTCTAAACCACAATGGAGAGAGTAAGATTGACCCAGACATGATTTTTCACAAGAGAGAATATGAACCCTTTCAACTTGTGTATAATGTAACAACCAAGACGGTTGATTTGAAACTACTATAACATCACTCAAATTGGACGAAAGTGATGTATATAATGCTTTATTCCCAAGTAATGTATTTCCAGTTTGAAGGTACAGCTTATGTAACCCTGGACCTGTTCTTGTACTCTTTCCAGCTGCTAGATATATCCCTACTATTTTCATCGTTCTTCATCCTCATTATTTGTATCATTTCTGCCATAATGCTTATAGCAATTTCCATTGGTCCCTCGGATCCAATGGGTAAACCTGCAGGAGAGAAAATCCATTTAGGTTTATCCAGTCCTCCTAGCAAACGTGCGGTACGATATCGGGACCCTAAAATACCTAGATACCGACAAGGATGGTTCTGCATTAGACTAAGTAGTTCTTGATCCCGTTTGAAATGATGTGTCATTATCATTATAAAATCCTGTTTTTTTATAGATATCCTAGATAGAATCTTTTTTGGAAAACCGACAACATGCCTATCCGCTTCTGGAAACCGTAGCGGTGTGCATAATCCCTCTCTCCAATCACAAATAGTAACAAAAAATCCTGTTTTTTTTTGCTAAGGAGACAAGTGGCTTGGCATCTTCTCCTGCACCAATTACAAACAATTTTGGTCGTGGTTCAAAGCAATATACATATAGATGTTCAAACCAACCATTTTTTAATTTAGAAAGTGCTGGAATTTCTCCTTCCCAATCTCCAAATTCATGTCCTTCTTCGCTAAAAAAAAGAGTCTTCGATTTTAATAAATCTTTTATCATCCAGACACGTAGCCCTTTTTCTGTATATCCTCTTACTTTTCGTAAATACTCTTGATATATATAATTCACTTTTTCTAGTAATATATAAATAATTCCATTACACCCTACTCCCCATGATAAATCATTTTCTTCCCTCATATCGAATTCATGTATGCTCCATTTTTCATTAATTAAATCTTTAGTATAAAGATAAAGTCCTTCTTCGATACACCTCGCGCTGAGCATTCCAACCTTTGTCCCATCTAGCCCAAATAAATTAAAATTACTTCTTCTAGAGCAAATTGAAGAAACTTGTTTTCGTTTACGCTCTATGGATAAATGCTGTCGTACTGTTGAGCTTGCTATAGGTTATAGCAAATACATCGGCGGAGGATTTAAACGAGCAATTACATTAGATCAACCGTCATGCTTAACAGAAGATGTTTATGAGGCCTCATTGCAACTATTAAAAAGGTTTCACTCTGGACATCCGGTGCGCCAAATACATATTACATTAAAAAATTTGACCAGGGATGATGCAATTCAAATGTCATTGTTTGAAGATACTCTCCAAAAAGATACTAAAAGGAAATTAGCAAAAACAATGGATAGTATACGGCATAAACATGGTAAAAATTCAATTATGAGAGGTATTAGCTATGTTAGAGGTGCTACGCAAAGGGACAGAAACGGAAAAATAGGTGGACATAAAGCATAAGGAGGAATACAGATTATGATTGATAGAGGTATGATGCGATGGGTTCCATTTTCAGCAATAAAAGAACAGTTTGAAGGATTAAATGAATTGTATGAAAAACAAAATGAAGTACCAATGCCTATTTTAGATGAACAAAAATTAGAACATATAAATGAAATAGTGTGTTGTGCAATGGCTGAAAATAAGGAAGTAAGTATTTCATACCAAAAACAGAACAAGGTATATTCCGAAGTGGGCTATATTCATTACTACGATATGGTCTGTAATGAATTAAGATTTAGGAACCAACATGATAATGTACAATATATAAAAATCAATCATGTCACAGATATAAAATATACATAATAATTTAAAAAATATTATGTGGAGGAGTTATAATGAAAAGTCAAAAAGAGCTTATCTATCATTTTAGAAAGTTTTGGGACTTTGAGTATATTGCTTTAGAGAAAAAAGGTTTGGGCTTTCCAGAACTAGAAGAAGCAATTTTCAATTATAACATGCATAAATATGATGAGAATTTAAAATTTCAAGAATGTTTAGTACATCGTGAATTTGTGGATGGAGAGGAATTAAGAACAGTTCAAATCACATATGAAGATAGTAATATCAATAGAGCTGTTCGTTTATGGGGATCTAAGAGAGAGAAAGATGGAAAAGTTCTTGCAATGACAATGGATTTTTTAAATATGGAAACTAAAGAACTGGAATGTGAGATAGATATATTAAATAAGGTTAATGATAATTAAGTATTTAAAATCACCTTTAGAATTGTATAGTTACCGGTGCTATAAGGCACTTATGGAAAAGCCACTTCACGTTATTGTGAAGCAGCTTTTCCACCAAATTAAACTTTTTATCATTGATTTGTATTTGGGAAAGTTCTATAACCCTCTGTTAAGTCTAATAATCCGTTACCTTCGACTCTACGGTCAAGTCCTAATGAGACTGTACGTTTAATAAGTTGAGCATAAATTTCAGTTTCTGTTAGAGTGCGTTTGAAATCATCTTCACACTGTTTAATAATAAGTGCTGAAGCACCTGATACGTGCGGCGCTGCCATAGAAGTTCCGCTAAGTGTAGCATAACCATCTTTAATTCCGTCTCTATTATCCTTATCTTTAGGATAAGTCGATAAAATACCGGATCCAGGGGCTGCTAAATCATTATCAATGTTTGTATTTGAGAAATCCACGAATTTACGATCTAATGTAACTGCTGCAACGGATATAACCTCTGGATATTTAGCTGGATAACTACACTCATCTTTATCAGGGCTACCATCTCCACCGCTACCGCTATCCCCTTCGTTCCCAGCAGCACAAATAATTAAAATTTCATTCTTAACTGCTTCTTGTATAGCTTTATGAAGAGCATCATCATCATCGGGACTTCCAAATGACATATTTATAATACGAATGTGATCTTCTTTACTATGCTCTTGATTCCATTTAATACAGTCATGTATAGCTGTTATGATATCTTTATTAAAGGCTGTAGGTCGATTTGGGATAGCAGTTGGAGTGAATACTCTATAGATAGCAAGCCTTGCTTGAGGAGCAACACCAAAAATGCCTGTTCCATTTGCTGCAATTGTTCCTGCTACATGAGTACCATGTCCGGCAATATCAGAAAAATCCGATTCATTACCGCGTTCTGTAGTGTTCTTCCCAAAAAGAATACGATCTTTTAAATCAGGATGATTTTTATCGCATCCTGTATCTAAAATAGCAACTACGATGCCTTTACCTTGCTCACTATCATCCCAAACTTCAGGAGCTTTAATCATCTTCACCCCTGGTGGTGTTTTTTCGTCTCTGCCGTCTGCTGTTTCAATTGTATAAGGTGCTATTCGATAAGTAGTCATTGTAAATACCTCCTTTTTATTAACAAACATCAATTAGCATGCTCATTTGAATTATATTTATTCTAGATATTTGGAATAAAAAATGAATGGATTTAAGGGGGCGTATTATGGTTAAACCAAAATGATAATAGGAGAATTATTCAATAACAGTTAAGAGATAAAGGGTTTTTTAGCGTTTAGTTATTTGTATCAGGATGGGGTTAAATCCACTTTTTACAAAAATATCATTAGTTGGTGATGTGAATGAGAACGACTTAAAAGCAATAGGTACAATTTCAACATTAAAAGTAATGAGCTTGAAAAGGATATCAAACCTATACAATGTTGTAGTTTTTTAAAGAAACATAGACTTTCTTGTAGAATATACAAAGTGAATTCCTCCTTCAGGATTTTCGGAGTTTGGTCACTTCAAAAATTTCTATATTTAGGGGTGAATTTTTTATGTCCTTAGAGGTCCTATAGCTTTTGGAGTGGGGAACGTGCAAAATGCTCAAATAGATATAGAAAAACCGGTTTCAAATATTAGAACCGGTTTTTCTATATCTATTTATCTTTATATTTTTCACTTTATTTTTACCTTTTTTAATACTTTAAAACTACCTAAGTATAGAAATAGTCGATCAAAAGTGATTAGATAAAGTCCAATAAATACAAACCCTGTTAAAGATACAAGAAGAAATGGTAACAAATTTATCAAGAACCATACAGAAAGAATTCTTTGTGAAAAAAATTTTAATCCTTTGTATACTATAAAGAGGGTGATTAAAAAGAGAATCAATAATAATAATTGACCTTTTGATATTGATTCATCTGCCCAGTAAATAAACTTTGAACCGAAAGTACTTATAATAGTTCCACATATAAGTACAACCAATAAAATAGTTATAAACTTTACCAACAAATTTATTCTAATAGCCTTAAAAAATCGTTTGCTTGCAGTTTCAAGGAGATTTTTATAATAAGAATCCATAACAGGTGATGAAATCCAAGAATCAATCTTAAAGAATTGATATCTTTCCTCTTTTAATGCAGTATTTGTAACAAAATTTTTTATATTTACTTTATCCAATTCATATTGACTTATTCTATAGCCGTTAAGCATTAGAGAAAAAGCTTCTACTTCTGAAAAAGAGTCCAAATCTGTTCTGATACCAGAAAGGAGATTTTGAACATCTGTATTGACCTCGAAAGTCTCGCAAGGTTGTTCCATGTTATAAAATTTCGATTCTTCTTTAAGGTTGTGTCTCTCATCAAAGTAGGAAACTTCCTTTACGGGCAATCCTTTCTTTAAATGTAATAGGGCAACATTATCTGAATGTTCCTTAATTATATTGGACAGCTGTTGCTCTCGTAGGTTGTCCGCTAGTATACCATTTGAACGTTTGATTACATTGGATATCTGTACATTAGGCTCCCTTTCATCTTTTAATTGTGCTGATGCATCACTTAATATAAAATGTGTGCAATTTAAGCGTTTATCTAGTAATCCTCTAATCCCTTGATTATCGTGGACACCACCATCAACTAATTGTAATCGTACCTTCTCATCATAAAGGTCACTAATAGCAAGAGGAGCAAAAATTCCAGGTACACAGGCTGAAGCGGCAACGGCTAAACCCAATTCAAAATCTTCGTGTTTGTATATGTCTTCATATGATGTTATTTTTTTTAATCGAAAGTTTTTATCAAATTTTTTTCTGAATTTGTCAATGTGTGTTTCGCCCATATCCGAAGCACTAAAACACCAGTTATGACCATTATTTAAGATGGTTGCATTAATAAGAAGTATTGGTACCTTTGCATCTCTATTTTTATTATCCTTTAGTGGGTGAAAAGAATTACTCTCACAGCAGGGTTTGATAATTAGCTCTTTCATTTTTATAGGTTGGGTGTTATTTGCATCAAGAACTTTTCTGTATAAAAATTTATCATAAAGCTCTCCAATATGATCACTTCGTGAGTAATTAGGAAGAATCATTTTTATATTTTTTATTGGATTAAGAAAGGTTCTTAAACGCAAATTCTTTTGGATTGCTTTTAGAAAATCAACTTCAATTTTTGCAACAATCTTCTGGTAGTCTTCATCTTTAATTTCAATATCTCTCTTTTCTTCCAGTAGTTTTTTTAAATGAAGATAATAAAGCGCGCCAATAATAGAGCCACCTGAAACCGTAGAAATTATTTCAACAGAACGAAGCAACCCCAAATCAGCCAACCTTGCGAGTACTCCAATATGATAGAAAGATGCTCTAAATCCCCCACCAGAAAGGGCAAGTCCTAATTTTTTATTATTTTCCTCTTTCATAACTAAAGTCTCCTTTTTACTTCTTTAAAACTTCAATATTAATAACTAAAAGTTAGGTTTTCTTTTTTTATAATTTTTATGCTCTGAACAATTAATAAATCAAGAATTGCCCTTATCAATTCTTCAAATCACAGCTTTTTATTTTTTATACGTAATATTTGGTTCTGGTGCAAAAACTTCAGGACAATTGCAATAAATCTACAAATCTTGGACATATTGATTTATCCCGCTCTACATGCCATTCACAATACTCATCCTGTGGACGATATATCCTTTCTCCATCATGTATTAATTCCTCGTCCGCTTCTTTATAGGCCTGTTCCATATTTTCTTCATATTTATCAGCTAACAATTTAGGAAACGCTTTCCAAATGATAGGTCTTGTTATATGTTCATTTGGTGTATCCACCTTCATTGGATTGTAAAACTGACATTTTCCATTACCAACTTCCCTCTCTTGTAACGAAATCATAAAGTCAAAATTATTTGATATAAATTTACTCCAATCGTTCTTTTGTTCTTCGTTCAAATCGTTCAAAAAAGCCGGTGGATCAAACTGATTTAATTTTGCCATTTTTTTGTAAAATCCCCTTGATTTTATAAGAAACAACATTATCATCTCCAATTCGACATCATTTAAACAGCTGTTTAAAATATAAACATTATCAACTTTTATAATAGGTGATTTTATGAACTATGAAACTCAATTATATAGAGTATGTGAACAATTCGGAGCTCCATTAATACCAAATGATACATCTACTATCTCTCCTCATAATCCTGTCAATCTTCAAAATCTGTGCAGAAAGTGGATTTATTTTTGGATTAATTCACAGCTAGGTAATTTTAGAGTTTATGTTACTTTGATTAGAATTAAAGTAAGTCCAATTGTTCCGTATAATACAATACGGATATGTACGAAAAATAGCGGTCGTGGAATTATTTTAGCCTTGTATCTAAAAACTAATTATGAAATTAGATAAAAAGAACTCTTTTTATAAGAGTTCTTTTTTGTAGAATATAGTCATCGAGTTTTGATATTAAAACAAATGATAACTAGGATAGAGCTATTATTCTCGAAACCTAATAACATAAATGAAGCATGTTAAAGCCATACCTTAAATTATACACACTCCAACTGCTGTTAAAGAGGTCGAGTTTGTAAGGAATATGCTTGATAACGATGACGTCTTGGCTCTGAAAGATGATCACCAAAGAAATCACTTTGGGCGTCAATCTGAATGTTGAAAAAATCAGTGTTGTCAATTGCAGTTGAAAACCTTTTCGATTGGAAGAATAGACACCCAAATCCCCTGCCCCAAATGGTTGAACCAATATTCGATCTTACAGCATCTGGATCCCAGAATAAGAATACATCTTTTCCGTCAAATGTGTCGTATCCGAAAATTAAGATGTAGTGTTCAGGATTAGGAAATGAACTCGGTGCAAATACGCCACTTAATACACCACATTGTACGACACATTTAGCATCTATTGCCATCTTAATTTTAGGCAAAAGAATAGAGAATACAGCTGGCGCTTGATAGACAATGACATCAGATATAACACCGGATCCTGGGTCTTTGAATGATTTTTTTAACGAAGTCTGAGCAATTGCGCCATCTGAGATTTTTGCGTTTGAAGGAATTTTTGTTATACCCCGAGCATTTAGCAGTTTCCGGCTTAATGACCGAACAGTATCAAAACACTTATCTTTTTCAAAATTGTAGGAAGCAAGGTATTTTCGAAATGAACTGGTCAGCCACGGAAGGCCACTGCCAATCTGAGAGGAAGACCAAATCATTGCATAATCCTGTTTTACTGCATTGAGATCGGGCGGGCCAGGTAATAAAATCTGTTTTAGACTAGAAGTAAAGCTACCCGTAGGATCGAGCATTTTAAAATAATCATTTATAGTTTGTTCAGTCAGCTGATTAGCAGGTAAACGCAAGAAGTCTTTTATTAATTTTAACGTATTATCCAAGAGATTAGGGTTAGGGTTAAACATAAAATATGGAGTTCCTTGCAATGCAATTTTAATTTCAGCAATTAATTGGTCAAAGTATCTATTGTGGAGATAAAACTGCCCATACAGGTATAATTCTTTATGATTGGTAAAAAGATTCTTAAAATCCTGTACAGCAGAATCTAATTTAGGGATACTAAAATTCATAAAATCATCTCCTTAAAAATAAAGACGTTTTAATCAAAAGGTTCGAAGATTCAAAGTCAGCGAGTATTCCTACCTAACTTTAATAATATTATTTGCTAGCGACATATATTCTCTTATCCGTTCATTAAGTAACTGTGTAGGTGTTTTCCGATGGTTAGCGAAAAAAGTTAAACTAGTTGCATTTTTACTAAAGTTACATAATCTACTTATGTACAACAGCTAAGGAGGTAATTGTAATGAAAAATTATGAAGAATCAGGAATTATTCTCCCCGATACCAGAGCAGACCAACTCGGTCCTTGGACTAAAAATATTACGTTCAAGGGCGGCGTTCCCGTGGGTGGATACGCTAGTTTGACTCTCAACAGAAATGGAGCTTACCACTTTTCCGGACACTTACATGATTCGGGGCTACCCAGTTATAATGTCTCAATGGTTTGGGTCGTTACGGACTCCAAAGGTACAGCCTATACGTTTTCTAAGCAAGGACACGTTACTGGTCACTCGCCTTTTTCGTCCGGATCACATGACTTTAATTGGAACGATTCGGGGGTAAACCATGCAATCGCCGCAGGCTGGCCAGCTCTGGAACACGGTTGGTCATATCACCGGAAAGCAAGTGTCCATCTCGATGCCGGCGCATTATTACATGACGTCATCACTGGTATAGGATATGTTGCACAGGTCATTGCAATCGTCGCCTGACCCATTTGGGATCGCAGTTACGCCATCTGTTAAACTTAAGAAAACCAATCCAGAAGTGATTGGCCTGGTTATAGAAGATTGGCAGGATAAATTTGAGGAGCAGATGGTGATTCAACCAACTTCCTACAAGGATATGAAACTTAGGTTCACCATAAAAGGTTGGCCCTTATTTAGTAATAGCACTTAAAGCTAATAATGCAATTACTTAAAAGCATCATTAAAAGGACCTTCAACCTGATATTATTCCCTTAAGGCAGACAGTGTAAAAAGACCATGGATAGACATGGATGCTACACTTTTACTTGGAGGGGATTTTATCATGGTCAAAAAAGGAGATACATTTCATACGTATTCAGATGAATTAAAAATACAAGCTGTAAAAAGTTATTTGAATGGTGAAGGTAGCCAATCTACTATAGCTAAGAAATATAAGTTAAAAAGTAGAACACAGTTAATGAATTGAATTCGAAAATACCAAGAAACAGGCGATATTTCAGATTTAAGAAGAAACAACGGTGGCAATAACGGTTTGAAAAACCCCTTAAAATATTATTTATCTAAAGACAAAAGTATTTGATTTCCTCATGCCTGAATTCCCCGCTATATTTTAACAATTAGGGCAAAATACTTATTCCAAATTTTATTTTTTCAGTGTATATTTATAAATTTAATAACGTTTTTGCAACCATGAAATAGATTACTAATCCTGTTCCGTCAACAAACGTTGTAATAAATGGACCTGAAACAACTGCAGGATCTAGTTTTAATTTTCTTAGAATCAAAGGTAAAACAGCTGCTACAATAGAAGCCCAAATAACAATAAATAATAAAGTAATTGCTACAACTTGTGCAACTTCTGTTCCAACTCCTAACATATAAGCACGAGTGAGCCCAGCTATCCCAAGTGCAAGCCCAAGAAGCATACCAATTGCAAATTCTTTTTTCATTACACGGAAAAGGTCTTTAAATTTTACCTCTCCGATACCAATTGCACGAGTAATTGTTGCTACAACCTGTGTTCCTGTATTCCCTCCAGTACCTACTAATAATGGAACAAAGAAAGCAAGGGCAACTACAGTTTCAATTTCGTCTTCAAAATACTTTAATACAGTACCTGTATATGCCTCAGCAACAAAAAGAAGTAATAACCATGGTAGACGTTTTAAGAAAATGCTCCAAATGCTAGCTTCAAAGTAAGATTGATTCAATGGTTCACTTCCGCCTAACTTTTGAATATCTTCTGTAGCTTCTGCTTCCATAACATTCATTACGTCATCAAATGTTATAATACCAATCATTTTATTATTTGCTGTTGTGACAGGTATTGCTGCTAAATTATAATTCAGTAGCTTTTTTACAACTTCTTGCTGGTCAACTTCAGCGTGTACTGAAATTACCTCTTGAATCATGATAGTAGATAATATCTCTTCATCTGCTGCTAGTAATAACTCATGTATGGAAACGATTCCCTCAAGATAACCATGACTATCAAGAACATAACTATAAGATATTGATTCTACATTTTTAGAATGTTCCCTAATATACTTCAATGTCATTTTTACTGACCAATTTCCCCTAACTGCAACAAAATCACTTGTTACAAGACTTCCTGCCGTTTCAGGTTTGAAAGTCATCAATTTTTTCACGTTATGTTTTGTGATTTTATCTAGATACGCCATTAATTTAGCTTGTTTTTCCGGATGAACCGCTAGCAGTAAATCTACTAATTCATCAATCGGTTGTAAATTTAGTAACTTTTTAGCTTTGTTTTCAGATAAGTGAATAAAGATATTATATTTTTCTTCTGCACTCATATATTGAAGAATTTTAGAGCTTTTTAATACAGGAATCGTATTTAGCAATATGACTTGATTTTCAATTGAAAACTGTTTTACTTCTTGTGCAATATCATACGATGGATGACGTAAAACTTTCTCTGCATCCAAGTTATTTTTGGTTATAAGTAATTCCTTTAATAATTTCTTCATGTTAACTCCTCCTCATATTGCTAAGGGAGACTCTAGAGTTTCATGAGTGGTTTTGTTTTATTTTATCTGTCTTAAATTTTTTATTAGAGCAATAATAGTTACATTGCAATCAATTCATTAGTTAGAATTACCTCCTTTTTGAATATAGACCAGATAAAAATAAATAAAATTAAACAGAAAAACCTTTACTCAAAAAGGAGTAAAGGTTTTTTCACAATACAAATAAATGATTATTAAGACCGCCCTGCCAAAATCACAGAGATGCCTTTCTATCAAATCGTATACCACTCCCTCGTTGAGTTTTAGCACTGTATAGCATAGGTTTTTATAACCAGCTACATTAAAAAGGGCCTTAATCCGACCGTTCCTGTTGACCCATTGGCGTCTCTCGACATTTTTGGGCAGCAGCGTTTCTCTATACAGGAGCCTCACCTAACAAAGTTTATTGAATTACTTCAAAATTTAAACCAGAATTTAATATTTGTCAACTGACTTTCAATTCCATTCATAAAAAAATCTTCTTTTATGATTAAAATCTTCTTTATTGTTTATCAAATTTATATGGTTAAACTACTTAATCAAACGATACACTACAAGTCAAAAATATGTACTTATACAGAATGATTACAGACATTTTTTCATATCATTCCTCAAAGGACTATAAAGCAATAAAACAAATAAAATTAGCAATATGGTTGCTTGACAAGCAAAAAAAATATATTTATGCTTGCTACACGAAACAAACACATAAAATTTATATTGCTTAACCTGTTAGGTGAGGCTCCTATGCAAACACAGGCTATTGCCCAAAAATGTCGAAAGACGCCAATGGGTAGAACAGGAATTGTCGGATTAAGGCTCTTCTTAAGATAGCTAAGTAATGAATTTTCATTACTTTACGTTGTATAGTGCCAAAGCTCTACTAGGGGGAAAAAAGCCTTATTTAGTCATGCCATTTTGAATCCCTCTAGTTACATACTAGGGGGGTTTTTGCGTAAAAAAACAGGGAGTAAGCGATAGAATCTTCCTAAACAAAAGTCATATTTAGTAATTGACGAGAACGAGATTCTATTCATTAGCAAATGTACTATTATGTTTTGTTTTAAATCAGGAGGATATTAAAATGAAAAAAATATTAAAACTCGATTATCTATTGCTCCTTCCTCTATTCATAACATGTACTTTAGGTATTATCATGATGTATAGTACAAGCTCCATTGTCGCTGTCCAACATTACGGTTATAACAGTAGACATTTTGTTGATTCTCAATTAACAAAGCTACTTTTAGGAACAATAGGGTTAATAGTTTGTGCTTTACTCCCATATGAAATATGGAAAAAACGAATAGTCTCAATCTGTATTATGGTTGGGGGGATTTTTTTATTAATTATGGTTTTATGGAAAGGAAAAGTGGTAAATAATGCTCAATCATGGATCTTTGGAATACAGCCAGCTGAATTTCTTAAATTAGGAACAATACTTGTAACAGCCCGTTTTTTTGCATTACGACAAGAACAAGCTAAAAATAACTGGAGTGGTATCGGAAAACTTTTATTTTTTTTAGCTACAATTTTTTTTCTTATCTTTAAACAACCAAATTTAGGATCTGCACTTTTAATATTAGGTATAGGTTTTAGCATATTTCTTTGCTCAGGAATAAATATAAATCTACTAATCAAAAGAACTATCATCAGTTCTATTTTGTGGTTACCTATTTTATATTTCTTGATTCAATATGGTTTGTCAGAAGTTCAAAAGACACGTATTACTACGATTTTCAATCCCTTTCTTGATGCGCAAGGAAATGGATACCAGCTTGTAAATTCTTTTATTTCCATTGGCTCTGGAGGAATCACTGGTCGTGGATTTGGAAATAGCATACAAAAAACAGGTTATCTTCCGGAACCACATACTGATTTTATAATGGCAATAGTTTCTGAAGAACTAGGATTTATTGGTGTATTTATTCTATTGGTTGGAGTTTTGACTATAGTACTTCGCTCCTTAAAAATTGCACAATTATGTGTAGATCCATTCGGCAGTTTTATAGCAATTGGGATAGGGTGTATGATTGGCATGCAATCTGTTGTAAATTTAGGAGGTATTACGGGACTATTTCCTCTTACAGGTACTCCATTTCCATTTGTAAGTTTTGGTGGAAGTTCTTTAATGGTCAATTTAATATCGGTAGGTATATTAATTAATATTTCAATTTTTAATAAAATTAAGTTTGATAATCATTATATATAATTTTTAGATTTTAATTAAAAAATTTAAAATCTGATCTCATTAATTAATCTATATTTAAAGAATTTCTAAATTATTTTTAGCTGTATAAATATTAATATTTATGTTCCTTTTAATATGAAAAAAGGCCGGCATAAATATATGCTTGCCTTCCGTTCTCATAATCAATTAAAACTAAAACAACGTGAGGTTAACCAAATCTAGATACTGTCTTCTACGTCCTATTTTTTACTTTTCTAAAACAATTTCCGCTATTTCATTAGCATATTTTTTAGAGTCAAATCCATCATAGTTACTTAGTACTACAACAGTCAAATATTCTTTTGGAAACCGCATGAAGTGTGAACGATAACCTGCCCAGCTACCTGAATGTTCCAAGTATCGACGGTTAAAACCTTCTGCAAGCCTTAGCCCAAAAGTATAATCTTCATTGTCAATAATCGTCTCGCCAGTTGGAGAAATTTTCGGACCTATTTCGCTCATTCTTTTAACAAGTTCTTTTCCACCAACGGTGCCTGTAGTTAAATTTTCTCCCCATCTTACAAGATCTTCAACATTTGTATGAACTGCTCCATCCCCTGTATGTTCCCAAGGGCTTTCATAGACCATATATGCTCCTTGTTCATTCTTTGAATACCCTTTAGCAATCGATATAGTAGTTGGGTAGCAATCCACAATTGCTGTGTCTTTCATGTATAAAGGATCAAAAATACGTTCTTTTGCAAACTGACGTAGGGACTTGCCACTTACCTTCTCTACCACTAGTGACAATAAAAAATATCCTGTATTGCTATACTCAAATTTTGTGCCAACTGGGAATCTTGCAATTTGATGATTTTTAAGGTGTTTTAGCGATTCTTCCACAGTTAATATATCAGTAAATTTAATATTTTCTGCTTGAGCCAATTCCATATAATCAACTAGTCCACCAGTGTGATGAATTAAATGTCTCAATGTTACAGGTTCAGCATATGCACCTATAGAAGGGACAAATTTTACAATTGAATCATCTAAACTCAATTTCCTCTCTTGTTCTAAGAGTAATATAGAAAATGCTGTGAATTGTTTAGAAACTGAGGCTATATTAAAAACGGTTTTGGTAGTTATGGGTAGATTTTTCTCTATAGAAGCTAAGCCAACTGCACCTTTATACGTTACTCCGCTATCAAAACTAGCAATATATGCAAAGCCAGGAACTTTTGGTGAAAACTTTTTTAATAATTGTTTAATCAATGTATGCGTCTTTTCATTATATGTATTATTCACCTCAATCACATCCCCTTCCCTTTAAATAATTAGAAATATATTATCCTGTTATCTTTTTCAATTACACATCTTACTTCAACTCAAAACAACATATTTTATATTTGACTACAATCAAGCACCTTCACACTGATTTCTTTAGTTTCTAAATTCTTCTCTTTATAGAGAGCTTTAATTTAGTGAGTACTATTATCCCCGAATTTACGAAATTCCCTCTTTCAATTCTAAAATTACTCATGGCAACTTAATAGATATTTTCTAAATTGGGTCAATAACATTTAAATCAAAGATGTTATTGACCCAAATACCTATTTTACTTTTAGATTTAGAACCGATGTACTAACAAATATGAAAACTATTTACCAGTCCTTTGTAAAGATAGGTTTCAATAAAACATTCATCTACCTTAAACCTTGTTTCAAATTTAGTTATAGTCTACAAATTTTATAGTCTTCGTCTATAGTGTTTTACTTTTTCGATATGAGAATTCAAATAACCTTTTTAAACAACTTTTTTCACAAAAAAGCAGAGGCGTTCCAAATCTTTATTTTTCATTGTAGTTTCAAATGGGGGATTGGGTAGTGATGTCCTGCATCATCTGTAAGTTCCCCATTAACTTCAGCTAACTAGTTCAAGTGGGAGAGTCATGAAAGTAATCCTATATCTTTTGCCTTTTGTACTGCTTCTTCTCGATTTTTAACTCCTAGCTTCTCATAGAGATTGGAGGCGTAATTTCTTACTGTTCCGTTTGACAAGTAAAGTGTCGAAGCTATTGTTTTATAACGGCTTCCTTGTGATAATAGTTTCAAAATCTCTAATTCTCGTTTCGTCAATCCATACTCTATTCCAGCTAATCGTGATTCAAATAATCCTGTTTCTTCATTTTCTTCCCACATCCTATGGAACAAGTCATGAGTAATCATCGTGCCTCCTCGATAGACTAGACGAATTGATTCAGCTAGTTCACGCGAATCTATGGATTTCAGTACATATCCATCCGCACCATTTCGTATGATTTCTTTGGCCCTTTCTGTATTCTGGAAGGTTGACAGAATGAGTACACGAATGTCCGGCCATTTTTTCTTAATCATTTTAGTTGCATGAATCCCATCCAGATTTGGCATCTCTAAATCCATTAATACTACATCTGGTTTTAGTCTCTCGCACAATTCCAAAGCCCGTTCTCCATCTTCAGCCATTCCCACTACTTGTAAATCCTCCAGTCCACCCAAAATTGTATGAAGACTTTCTCGGATAAAAGAATGATCATCGACAATACACAGACGAATTTGTTCGTTAGCCAATTGTACTTGTTTCGGTAAAACACATGAAATTAATGTCCCTTCCCCTTTTTTGGAATAAACAATGACTCTTCCTTGTGACTGACTTACACGCTCTTTCATTGCAGTTAATCCAAAGCCATCCTTCCACTCTTCTACCCCACAGCCATTATCCTGTACATCCAATCTTATCTGTTGTGGTTCAAAATGAAGTGACACAATGATTTCTGTGGAATGCCCATGGCGAACAGCATTTGTTAGTGATTCCTGCAAGCTCCGATATAGTGTCATTTTTGATTGTTTGGAGACTATATACTCTTCCCCTATTATTCGAGTACGTACATTTACTTTTGCATGTTTCTTAAATTCCTCTGTCAATTGTTGTAGTGTGGTAGCTAAGGGAAGCGACTCTTGTGATAAATCTAATTGGTGTAAATACAGTCTTACTTCTTCCATACTGTTACGGGCCAATTGTAATAATGAATCTAGCTGCTGCTCTCCTCCTTTAGACTTTAATTCCATACGCAATGTTTCCATCCCCATAATAATTGTAGTATAGGAATGTCCCATCGTATCGTGTAAGTCTTTTGAGAGCCTATCACGTTCCTCCAGTAATGTAATCCGCTCAACTTGGGATACGTACTGTTCCAATACATGTTTCTGGTTCCGAATAATTTCACTTTGACGGTAATTAATAGCCAGTAAACGAAAGAAAGAGCCCATAGCAAAAGCTAAACTGAGTTGTAGGATGATTACCCATAAATCTGTCACTTCGGAAAATATCGCAATAAGCAACGGGAACAAAATAATTGTAATAGGACCCGACCAGCGGTAAGATTTATGATCGCTATTTGCCGCAATCATAAAAGTGGGCATTAAAAAAGCAAGATACGCTAACGGAAATAATAAAGTTAAATAGAAACACACCCCGCCAAATAATATTATTTCAGTAAATAAATAATAGCGATAACTGAACATTAAACAAATCCAAGGTACTGAAAATGAAACGACTTCCCAAAGGATTATGATCCAAAGTGGTACTGTCAAATGATCTTGTTGTTGGATAGTCGTTGATATCAATGATAGCCAAACAATAAAGCGTATACAAAGTAAGGCCCAATCATACCAAAACCATAGTTTTAAAGTCTTAAACAAATTATCACTCCTTTATAGCTTTAAACATGAAACGCGTGTACATTCCAATAATTCGAACTAAGTCGTTTCCAATAAGATTATGTATCCAGATGAGAATGAAACCAACAATCATGACAAAAATTGCTGTCTCCCATGAATTCACAGCAATGCCCAATAAGTATATATTAAAATATTGAAAAAGTAAGGGGGTAACGATACATACTATTGGCATTACATACAGTAAAACAGCACATATAAGACTCATTATGCCGACAAAAATTTTCTGCATGAGCCAAAAAATAGCCCTCCAGTTGCTATTATTAAGGATTATATCCCTCACTTTAATCCATTTATCTCTCTCCTCTTTTTTTCTTGGTTCGAATAGCTCTATCGATATATCTGTATAAACTTTCGTCTGAATACGTTCATACTGAACAAACGTTTGAGTTGTTTGTAGTACCCACGCTAATAAGGGAATACCCAAAAAAATAATCGTCATTACTAATGCAAATGTAATGCTGATCAGATAGAAACAAAAGTAAAAAAAACCGGATACAAAGGTAAATAACAAGAAATAGAAATCTTGCAAATTTTTTTGAGCTGATGCTTTCATCATTAAAATCTCTCCTCCTCATTCATTGCTAATGCGTTAAAAGCTACTTTTTTATTCTAAGTATTTTTCTGTCACAAACGGTAGTGTCAAAATGTCATGGTTTGTATGACATAACTATTAATACAACCTTATCCCACTCAACTCTTATTATCCTTTATAAATATGATAAACCCCTTGCTATACTCTGTTCATACGCTAACTCTTTATGCTAAAGATAGGAATGTGTTCCCGATCTTATCTTATTTCTTTACAAATTTTTTGGTACAAAAAAGGAATCCTTATAATAAGGATTCCTGAAAGAAACGACTTGTCATAATCAATCCCTTGATTTCATGCATCATACGTATAAATTCCTCGGTCCCTCATTTTATCTACTAAATAATACATAGTATTATATTCTAAGAGATTATTTTTTGTATTTTCAAATAAATATATACCTACACTTGTTATTCCAGTAACATTTCTTAGATGCTTGCTGCATATAAAATTATTAAGCTTTTGGATTTCGCCTCCCTACTTCAATAAAATAATCATGGTTACCTAATTGTAGGGATAAAAGAACCTTGATTAACTTCTTGTTTCTTTACAGTGAATGATTCTTGAACACTTATTGTATTTAGATTATATTTGTCCCTATTTTCATCCTTATATCGAAATACTAGATTTTCAGTTTTTGTTGAAAATAATATATTCAGCTGTCCAAAAATAAACTATGACAAAGTTTATCCATTTTTCCTTTTGCCTACTTGCTAAATTCAGCAAGTAAAATATTTTTAAAAGGATTAGGACTATTAGCTTTATTGCTGTTCAAATTGACGGTTAATGTATGCTTGCCTCCAATTGTGCCTCCAGCAAGAGTAGAAAAACCTGGAGAGCCACCTGTGTGTCCCCAAATCGAGACACCGTTTGGAAGTTTAGTTTTATAGATTCCAAGACCATATCCATCAATTACTTCTGTTCCTGTAGGAACTGTAGTAAGCATTTGTTTTAGTTGCTGTTCCTTCAGTAATTTGCCACTAAGTAAGTAAGAGAAAAATTTGTTCAAGTCGTCAGCAGTAGAAATCATATCTCCATCCGAGTTACCTGGGTAAGAATAAGTAACGTCTTTTGGCTCACTTGCTTCGTCTAGTTGGAAATATCCACGGGCATGATTGGTACCTGGAATAACAGTTGAATTACCAGGTAGGAATGTATTCGACAATTCGAGCGGTTCAACAATCCGATTTTCAACCTCTTCTGCATAGCTGTTTCCAGTTACTTTTTCAATAAGCATACCTAGTATTACGTATCCTGTGTTTGAATAAGACCAACCCTTACCTGGAGCAAAGTCTGGTGGAAGAGAAATTCCCATCTTTACTAATTCTTCAGCCGTATACAATTTTTTTGTATCCATAATATCATAGTCTTTTGACTTTAAGTATTCAGCAATCCCACTTGTATGATTCAATAACTGCCGAATCGTAATCTGGTTACCATCATATCCGTTTCCTTGAATGACGCCAGGTAACCATTTTTCGATGGAGTCATCTAGATTCAAGCGGTTCTCTCCAGATAATTGAAGTAGAACTGTTGCAATGAATGTCTTCGTAACACTGCCAATACGAAAGCGATAATCTGCTTTCATTGGTTTCTTGGTTCTCAGATCCGCTACCCCAGCAGCATAACTCCATGTTTTTCTATCCTTTGAAACTTTGGCGAGTATCCCTGGGTATCCAAGTTGTAGTGTATCCCGCATTGCTTTCTTGACGGAAGTACGATCTCTTTGAGTATTTGTTTGTAACGAACTAGATACATTTTGATCAGACTCTGCTTTTACAATTGAGCTTGGTGTTGTGTATAACAAAGAACTTCCAGTCATTAAAAGGACTAAACCTGTAGATGTAATCTGACAATGTTTTTTCATAAAGATATTCCTCTCCTCTATTCATATTTTATCGGTAGTTATTTGTTGTTTTATACTAGTCACACAGCTTTCATCTTAACCAAAGGCAAATGGACAAAAATGGATTTGCAATTATCTTACTCAGCATTATTTTCACAAATGCTATTGTGTCCTAACAAGCGGTAAATTGCTCTTTTTCCACATGTATGTTAACCCTATAAATTATTTGTTTTCCTTAAAATACCCTTGTTACTGGTTTGTTTTTCATAAATAAGTCATACTTGTTTCCCCTTTCACGCCCCTTTATATTTTTGTCATGCACAATGAAAATCTTCCCTCCTCATTTATTGTTAATGCTTTAAAAACTGCTCTTTGATTCTAAGTTTTTTTATGTCACATACGGTAGTGTCAAAATGTCATTGTTTGTATGACATAACTATTAATACCGCTGTATCCCACTCAATTTTTGTTCCTCTTTATAAATATTACAAAAACTCACTACCTACTATGACTTGCCTCTTGCTACACTCTGTTCATACACTAACGAGCCGCTAACTCGTTGTGCTAACAAAAAATCCCAATTAAATAAAGGAGCGTACAAAAATGAAACAAGCAATTAACAAACTGGGGATTGTTGCAGTTCTTCTTTCTTCTTCAACAATGATTTCTGCGTGTTCCCAACAATTATTAGAAGCTGAAAAATCAAAACCATTAGCATCCTCAACTAATATTCAAATGATGGAAGGACCTAATAATAAAAAAGAAATAGAATCTTTTGCAGACCCGTTATTTGAAGAAAAAATGAAGAAGTATAATGTGAACGGTTCTAGTTTTGTCGTCGTTCATGATGGAAAGGTCGTTGTCAATAAAGGATATGGATATGCCAATAAAGAAAAGAAAATCCCTGTCACTAAGGACACGGTCTTTCAAATCGCTTCAGTCTCAAAAACCTTTACTGCTTTGGCTGTGATGCAGCAAGTCGATAAAGGAAAGCTTAAACTAGATCAAGATGTACAAAAATACCTTGGTGGATTACAAATTCCTAATCAAACAGGGAAACCTCTCACCCTGTTTGATATGCTTACTTATACTAGCGGGGTAGATTTTCCGGATCTCACAAATATAACTGGACCCGAATACGTTCATAATAGTATACCAATGAAAGAATTTTTCTCTAAGCATATGCCAACGGTGATACGGCCACCAGGGGAAGCTTATACGTATGACAACGTCTCATTTGCGCTCGCAGGGTTTGCAGTAGAAAATGCTACTAACACCCCTTTCTCAAAATATATGGAAAAAAATATTTTCAAACCATTAGATATGGAATCTACGAGTATGAGCTTTACGCCTGACCTTCTCAAAAGAATGGCTACACATTATGGTCCCACAGGTGATCCGATTCCAACAAGTGGGAGCGGTTTAAGGGATACACCACAAGGAGGCATTTTATCTACTGCGGAAGATATGTCAAAATACATGATTATGCAACTACAGAAAGGAACGTTTAAAGACAAAGAAATTGTAAGTAAAAAAGGCATAGATATGATGCATGCCTATCAAGTTTTTGATGATAAGACAGTCCCTGTTGCGACAATTGGATTTGAAACGCCTTTTAATAAATTTGCTAACGGTCAACATGTTGTAATGAAAGGTGGAAGTATGCCTGGGCATCAATCACTGCTGATTTTAGTGCCTGAACAAAAAACAGCATTCTTCATGTCTTACAATAATGATTCAATGATGAGTATAGACATATATGAAGCTCTCATGGATCACTATTTCCCCGCTAAGAAGAATGAAGTAAAAACAAGTTATCTCCCGTTAGAGGAAAAAGAGGCTCATAAATACTTGGGTTTATTCCAGAACACGCGTTTCGCTGCCATTCGCACTCATTTTACTTATGAAAATGGGAATTTGATCATGGAGGGTGGAACAACGGGAAAACAAGTTCTCAAAATGATTCATCCATTGTTATTTGAGGATTCAGAAGGCAATAAAGTCGCTTTCAAAAAGAATTCAGCAGGAGAAATCACATATTTTCACTACACCTCTCCTAAAAGCCTTGATTTTGTAGCAGATGCTCAGAAAATTAACAACAAATCACCGTTTGATGACGTGCCAGCAAAGAGTAAATATAGAAGTCACATTGATAACCTTCATGCTCTAAACATTATGGGTGCTAAAACAGATAATCTATTTAATCCGATGGACACCATGACACAAGGAGAATTTGCGGATATGCTGTTACTTGCTCACGGATGGAACGGTTTTCCAGACGAATCCAAGGAGGCAAGGGAAAAAATGATGAATGGAATTCCAGAGTATAATCGTGCTACCCCGATTACACGACAGGTCGCAGCAACCATGATTCAAAACGTTAAGCAAATTCAAGACTTGAAACCGATTCAACCTGATAAAGCTATTAAAGTTAAATTACTTGATGCCGCAGACGACTGGGCAGTCCAATCGATTCAGTCACTTGCCTCCCAAGGAATTCTAGACCCTGATACTTCCATCAATGCTGATGGGTCCTTTATGTTCCGTCCGAAAGATCTGTTACTGCGTCAAGAAGCAAGTGCCTTGCTGGATTTATCTTTTGGTCATTATGCACTGCCTATCAAACGGTAGTAGATATTTTATCCTGGATTGAATCATAAAAAATTGGATGCTAGTATCTTATCAATATAAAGCTAAAATAAAACAAGAAATTTTTAACTTTATAAAATTTGTATGAAAACGCAAACGATTTGAAGTATAACTCTATATTTGAAATTTTCGCCTTAAAAAAAGGAGCCTATTAGGAAATTTAATAGGTTCCTTCCTTTAATTTAATAGGCGTTATACACTGTAAATATGTTGAGTTAAATCTTTAACCTCCTCTAAAATAATTTTCTTAAAAGATAGAATTCTTACATGCTTGTAAGGTAAATGTAAGACAATTCAATATGAGGACTATAATACTTTAGATTAAATTATATATAGCCAACAAACGAACAGGAGATAATGACTATGAGTATATTAACAGTCCGTAACTTAAGTAAAATTTATAATACAGGAAAAGTAGCTTATAAAGCTCTTTCCAATATTGATTTGACAATACAAAAAGGAGAATTTGTAGGAATTATGGGAGCATCAGGCAGTGGCAAATCAACTTTACTGAATATGATTTCTACTATTGATGCACCAACATCAGGAGAAGTATTTATTAACGAAAAAAATCCCCATTGTTTATCTTCTAATGATTTAGCATTATTTAGACGCCGTGAACTAGGGTTTGTCTTTCAATCCTTTAACCTTATGAATACTCTAACTGTAAAAGAGAATATTGTTTTACCACTTACATTAGATAATATAAGTTTGAATGAAATGAACAACAAAGTAGAAGTCATTTCCAAAAAACTAGGGATTGAACAGATTTTAAATAAAAGAACCTATGAAATTTCAGGAGGACAAGCTCAACGAACCGCCATTGCTCGTGCCCTTATTCATTCTCCTCAATTAATATTAGCAGATGAACCAACAGGAAATTTAGATTCAAAAGCGGCAAATGATGTGATGGAACTCCTAAAGAAATTAAATCAAGATCAACAAGTAACTATGATGCTAGTGACACATGATCCCGTAGCTGCGAGTTACTGTGATCGAGTAATCTTCATTACAGATGGATCTTTTTATAATGAAATTTATTGCGATGACAATCGTTCAAAATTTCACAAAGATATTACAGATGTACTATCTTTACTAGGGGGTAATTAACATGAATTTTCGTCAACTTGTATATAATAATGTCACTCGTAATAAACGATTATACCTTGGACATTTTTTGAGTAGTACATTTGCCGTGATGATTCTATTTACTTTTGAATTGCTTGCATTTCATCCTAATTTCACTGGAAATCTTGTATCGACCAGTGAGACCATGAGTTCTTTAAGTACAAAAGGATTTAAAATTGCTCAATATCTAATTATATTTTTCTCCTTCTTTTTCATTCTCTATTCTATTACTATGTTTTTAAAAACAAGGAAAAAGGAATTTGGGATTTTATTACTCCATGGCATGTCTTACGCACAATTAAAAAAGCTAATT
Source organism: Bacillus sp. FSL W8-0640 (assembly GCF_038007725.1). Classification (NCBI taxonomy): domain Bacteria; kingdom Bacillati; phylum Bacillota; class Bacilli; order Caryophanales; family Bacillaceae; genus Bacillus; species Bacillus sp. FSL W8-0640. The sequence continues at coordinate 2,570 of NZ_JBBOXT010000002.1, read as the reverse complement.
TTCATGGAAAATATGTTAATTGGATGTTCTGCAATTATTGTTGGGATTGGACTTGGATTAGTTTTGGGAAAATTAATCTTACTGATAAGTGGTTCCCTTTTCCTGTTAAAAGGTGGGCTTCCATTTCATTTTCCTACTTATGCAATTTTAGTGACATCTCTTATGTTTTTTATTTTATTTATACTTGTCTCTTTTTTCACTGTACGAGTAATGAAGGTATCACAGCTAATTGAACTCATGAAATCTGAAGAAAAACCAAAAGCGGAACCAAAGTCATCTAAATGGCTAGCTTTCTTCTCAATTCTTTGTATTTGCATTGGATATGCCTCAGCGTTTTATTTGGATATAGCATTAAAAAAAGGAATTGAGATATATGTTCTATTACTATGTGTTTTCTTAACTGTATTAGGAACATACTTTTTATTTACTCAGCTCAGCTTTTATGTCATTACAATATTGAAAAATCGTCAATACACTTTCTTTAAAAAAACCAATATGTTAATGCTTTCAGAGTTAACATATCGAATGACAGATAACGCACGAACACTCTTTCTAGTAAGTATACTTTCCGCAGTTGCCTTTACCTCTATTGGTGCTTGCCTTTCTATTGGAAATGGCGCATTAGCGGAAGTTAACAGTCCTTATGCATTTGAATATAAATCATATAAACACAACAAGGAGGAGGCATTTCATATTTCTCAAATAGAGAAACAATTACATAATGATGGATTCTCATATAAATTAGTAACTTCTACTGGTTTTAATACAACAAGTCACGCAACACCAATTATGAAACTGACTGATTACAACGCAACTGCCAAAACACTAGGATACCCAGCAGAAACGTTAAATAAGGAAACAGACAGTCTAATCCTGCCATCAAAAATGTATCTGAGAGTAGCTCCTCAAGAGAAATTAAAGAAACTGTCTTCATCCCTTACACTGGAACACGGTACTATGAATTATAATTTTTCTGATAATAAAATATTAATGGATAATATTATCAGCCCATCTGATAATTTTTCTGTCGTTGTTTCGGATTCAATGTACGAAACAATGCTAAATACACAGTTAGGAGAAGCAAAGGTCGATCAGTATATAGACTATCGTTTTTTAATTAAAAACATGTATGAAACAGCAGATATGGCTAAAAAACTTACAAAGATAATTCCAAATGATTATAGAAGCGGACGCCCACCTTTTATATTTGATTCCCCGGTATTAAAATGGTTAGAAGGTAAACAAGTGAATGCGATACTATCTATTCTCAGTGTACTAGTAGGTGTTGTATTTTTTATATTTACAATTAGTTTCTTATACTTCCGTTTATTTACAGATTTAGATCGAGATAAAAGCCAATTTCAAATGCTTTCTAAATTAGGGTTAACTAAAAGAGAGATAAAAAAAATTGTAACCCAACAAATTAGTATATTATTTTTTATACCTATTGTGATTTCTGTTCTTCATAGTAGCGTGGCCTTCTTGGCAATAAGGTTTTTAGCGCAGAGCAGGCACATAGACTTACCTATTGCAGGAAATTCTATTCTCATATTCACGAGCTTTATTAGTGTACAAATAATTTACTACCTTATTATTAGAAGAAGTTATTTGCGTCAAATACTTCATTCCATAAATTAAAGTGAAAAATAAGAGAAATACTGATGGCATTCCGTATATATACCTCTTACTTGAAGTCACTTTTTTAGTGAGCTAATAAAATCCTTTGTTTTACCAATGGAGTAGCACCACATCTCTATCAAGCTAAGAAAACAAAATTCCTACTAAAATGAAAAAATACGCTATTCTTTCTGCAGAATCACAGGAAGGGATAACGTATTTTTTGCTTTATGGATAATGTAAAATCTTAGCTTGACGGCGATGGGGTACCGCCAGCATTTCGGAAAAAAACCACGCTAAGCAATTTGGGATAAGAAAAGAGCCGAATTTTAACCTGTTAAGAGTAAATCGGCTGTTTTCTATTCAAAACCTAGTTGTTTGTAATATCAAAAGAAAATGTTTCTTTTAGTCCCTTTTCCCCGTCAACAGTGATTTTTATTGCTCTTGTTTTAGGTAAACGTTGAACCCAATTTAATTCTAATAGTCTTTCTAGAAGTGCATTCCCTAATGCTCCCGCAAGGTGGTGACGTCTTTCACTCCAATCTAAACATTTGTGTGTGAATGAACGACGTTTTTTCCTAACCTTTTCAAGATCAATTTGAAAAGTTGTAAAGAATGACTCTCCTTTTTCAGTAACAGTAAACCCGTCCTTTTCTTCATAAATAACACCTATTTTAATTAAAGAATCTGTTAATTGTACGCCTAAATTCCCCGCAAGATGATCATAACATGTTCTTGCAAAACGCATCGCTTTATCTTCCGATGCTTGTTTTAATGATTTAATTTCAATTGGTGGAGTTATTGATAAAAATGACTCCATAACTTGAGCAACTTCCTGATCTCGAATCCCATAATATCGATGTCTTCCCTGTTTTTCAACTGTATCTACATTCGCATCGACCATTTTTGTTAAATGGAAACTAGCCGTCTGTGGTTTGATTCCTGCCATATAT
>NZ_JBBOXT010000001.1:4702500-5274035 GCF_038007725.1 Bacillus sp. FSL W8-0640 | reverse complement strand
AGGTGTCCCTCCTTTACTAAGATGGTAAAAGAATAAGGTTGCGCAACAAATGTACAACCCAATAAATATAAAATGTATATTTATACGAAACGTATTTTAAAACCTAAAAACGTCGTTTGTATATGAGATAGGGTTTTCGACAAAAAAAGCAAATGTGGACAACTATTTACCCACATGTGATTAAAACTGTCCACATGTTATACACAAACTGTGGATAAAATAAAGGTGTGGAAAACTTATTCAAAGTGAAAACACAACTATAATATCAAAAAAAAGTGGCTATAGCAATGAATTTAAGAAAGTTATCCACAAAATCAATACCTTGTGGAATAAACTTGTCCACAACACGATATACTGTGTAAAAGTGCGAAAAAAGTTTGTGGATATAAAAAACGTGAAAAAACATTTATCCACAAGGAAATATAGGTGCTGTGTAAAAGTATGTGAATAGGTTCAAAATGAATATTTGATGAAAATTTCTAGAACCATTGACATTTTCCTAGTTGATTAACTATAATTTATAGGACTGTCTTTAACAGATATTCCTCAGGGAGGTGTCATATAATGAAAAGAACTTACCAACCAAATAAACGTAAGCGCAGCAAAGTACATGGTTTCCGCAGCCGTATGAGCACAGCGAACGGACGTAAAGTGCTAGCAGCTCGTCGTCGTAAAGGAAGAAAAGTATTATCTGCGTAGACCACTGATCGTTCAGTGGTCTTTTTTTCTAATAATAGTGAATTTCCGCTGATGAAATACAGGAGTGTCAATTGATATGAAGAAAAAACATCGTATAAAGAAGAATGATGAATTCCAGGCGGTTTTTCAAAAAGGAAAATCAAATGCGAATCGTCAGTTTGTTGTATACCAATTAGATAAAGAAGAACAGCCAAACTTTCGCATCGGCCTTTCTGTTAGCAAGAAAATTGGAAATGCAGTAGTTCGTAATCGAATTAAGCGCATGGTCCGTCAGGCTATTACAGAGTTAAAAGATGAGATAGATTCTGGGAAAGATTTTGTTATAATAGCAAGGAAGCCTTGTGCAGAGATGACATATGAAGAAGTAAAGAAAAGCTTAATTCATGTCTTTAAACGCTCTGGTATGAAAAGAATAAAAAAGTAGCGTAAGGAAATGAATTACACTATATACATACCGATACAAGGAGGAGTAGGCTTTGAAAAAGAAATTAGGTTTACTAGCCATGGTCGTTGCATTAATGGCGATTGCCACCGGTTGTAGTGAAACGGGTCAGCCGATTACATCGAAAAGTACTGGGATTTGGAATGAATATTTCGTATATCCGCTTTCTCAGTTAATCACGTATTTTGCCGACTTATTTAACAGTAATTACGGTTTAGCAATTGTTATTACAACTCTTATCATTCGTTTTGCATTATTACCACTAATGATTAAACAAACGAAGAGTACGAAAGCGATGCAAGCGTTACAACCGGAAATGGTGAAGTTAAAAGAGAAATATAGCTCTAAAGATCAAGCGACACAGCAAAAACTGCAGCAAGAAATGATGCAGTTATATCAAAAAAATGGTGTAAATCCATTAGCTGGTTGTTTACCAATCTTTATTCAAATGCCAATTCTGTTCGCTTTTTATCATGCAATTATGAGAACAGCTGAAATTAAACAACATAGTTTCTTATGGTTCGATTTAGGACATGCAGACCCGTTCTATATCTTACCGGTCGTTGCAGCAATTACGACATTTATTCAGCAAAAGCTTGCAATGGCAGGAACAGCTGGTCAAAATCCGCAAATGGCAATGATGCTTTGGCTTATGCCGATTATGATTTTAATCTTTGCAATTAACTTCCCAGCCGCATTATCACTTTACTGGGTTGTTGGTAATATCTTTGGTATTGCTCAAATGTACTTTATCAAAGGGCCAGAAATTAAGGCTAGCAAAGCTGGAGGCTCAAGCAAGTGAGTGTAATTACTGCTAAAGGACAAACAGTCGAGCTGGCAGTAGAGGATGCTTTAAGGCAATTAAATACATCAAAAGATCGAGTAGATATAAATATTGTCGATGAGGGTAAAAGAGGATTCTTAGGTTTATTTGGGAATCGTCCTGCAGTAGTAGAAGTTGTATTGAAGAAAGATCCAATTCAAGAATGTGAAGAATATTTAAGAAATGTTATTCACGATATGGGTGTGGAAGTTGAGATTAGTAAAATTGTAAAAGGACGCGAAATTGAATTTACAATTTCTGGTGATAATGTAGGTGTTTTAATTGGGAAAAGAGGTAATACATTGAACTCTTTACAGTATTTAACAAAACTTGTCGCGAATCGTAACACGAAGCAGTATATCGGTATTACACTAGATGCTGAAAATTATCGTAGTAAAAGAAAAAGTACGTTAGAATCACTTTCTTATCGATTAGCGAAACAAGTATTTAATACGAAAAAAAGAGTTATTTTAGAACCGATGCCATCTTTTGAACGAAAAATTATTCATCAGGCATTATCAAATCATCAAGGTATCAATACAACTTCTGAAGGAAATGAACCACATCGGCATGTTGTAATATCTCCTAAATGACCGGTTGCTCAAATGAGTGCCGGTTTTTTTGAGCGGAAAATAGATGTGGATAACTAAAAAACACTAAACTTATCCACTGTGAATAAGTTTAGTGTTTTTTACATGGGGATATAATAAAATGAGTTATTCTTCTTTTGTAGATAGGTTCGTTATGGTATCCTAATAATTTAGTGAAAGAAATAATCATGTTGAAATAGAGATAAATAAGCAAGTGAGGTGAAAGGACATGGAATTTGATACAATTGCTGCGATTTCCACAGCGCTTGGAGAGGGTGCAATTGCCATTGTTCGAGTAAGTGGGGATGATGCGGTTGAGAAAGTTAATCGTATTTTTAAGGGGAAGGATTTAACAGAGGTTCCTTCTCACACTATTCATTATGGTCATATTGTTGATTTAGATACAAATCAAGTTATTGAAGAAGTTATGGTGTCTATTATGCGCGCACCAAGGACTTTTACACGTGAAAATATAGTGGAAATTAACTGTCACGGTGGACTTGTTTCAGTAAATAAAGTATTGCAACTTATTCTAGCACAAGGAGTACGATTGGCAGAACCGGGCGAATTTACAAAACGTGCTTTTTTAAATGGACGTATCGATTTATCACAAGCAGAAGCTGTTATGGATTTGATTCGAGCAAAAACAGATCGTGCGATGAATGTAGCAATTAATCAAATGGAAGGGCGATTATCTAAATTAATTGGTCTTTTGCGTCAAGAAATATTAGAAACATTAGCTCATGTTGAGGTAAATATAGATTATCCAGAATACGATGATGTAGAAGAGATGACACATAATATTTTAATTGAGAAAGCGACGCATGTTCGTTCGGAAATCGAAAAAATATTAGAAACATCAAAACAAGGGAAAATTTTACGTGAGGGTATTGCTACAGCAATTATCGGTAGACCCAACGTTGGGAAATCATCGTTATTAAATAGTCTTGTTCAGGAGAAAAAGGCAATTGTAACTGATATTGCAGGAACAACTCGTGATGTTATTGAAGAGTACGTTAACGTGCGTGGTGTACCTCTTAAACTTATAGATACAGCCGGTATTCGGGAGACAGAAGATGTTGTTGAACGAATTGGTGTGGAACGTTCAAAAGAAATGATGAGCCAAGCGGATTTAGTATTAGTTGTTGTCAACTATAGCGAGGCTTTAACAAATGAGGATGAAGATCTATTCCGTGCGGTACAAGGAAAAGACTTTATTGTTATTGTGAATAAGACTGATTTACCGCAAGCGATTGATATGGAACGTGTTACAGAGTTAGCCGCGGGAAATCGTGTTATTACAACATCCTTAATTGAGGAACAAGGAATAGATGAACTCGAAAAGGCAATAGCTGATTTATTCTTTGAAGGAACAATCGATTCTGCAGATATGACATATGTTTCTAATGCGAGACATATTGGATTATTAACACAAGCAGGAAAAACAATCGGTGATGCAGTTGAGGCGATTGAAAATGGTGTACCAATTGATATGGTACAAATTGATTTAACAAGAACGTGGGAAATACTTGGTGAAATTACTGGGGACACAGTGCATGAAAGCTTAATTGACCAGTTGTTCTCTCAATTTTGTTTAGGAAAATAATATAGTGAAGTTGTAGAAAGATAGAGATTATTAGGAGGAATAAACAATGGGATACAATGCCGGTTCATACGATGTCATAGTAATCGGTGCAGGTCATGCAGGATGTGAAGCTGGTCTTGCGGCAGCACGAATGGGCTCAAAAACATTAATGTTAACAATTAACTTGGATATGGTAGCATTCATGCCATGTAACCCTTCTGTTGGTGGACCAGCAAAAGGGATTGTTGTTCGTGAAATTGATGCATTAGGCGGAGAAATGGGACGTAATATTGATAAAACTCATATTCAAATGCGTATGCTAAATACAGGTAAGGGACCAGCCGTACGTGCACTTCGAGCGCAAGCTGATAAATTCTCTTACCAACATGAATTAAAGAAAACAATTGAAGAAACACCAAACTTAACGTTGTTCCAAGGAATGGTAGAGCGTTTAATCGTTGAAGAAGGTGTATGTAAAGGGGTAGTTACACAAGCTGGTGCAGAATATACAGCAAAAACAGTTGTAATTACAACTGGAACATTTTTACGCGGCGAGATTATCATGGGCGACTTAAAATATTCAAGTGGTCCAAATAACCAGCAACCGTCTATTACATTATCTGAGCATTTAGAGGAGCTTGGATTTGATCTTGTGAGATTTAAAACAGGGACACCTCCTCGTGTAAACAGTAATACAATTGACTACAGTAAAACAGAAATTCAACCAGGTGATGATAAGCCACGTGCATTCTCTTTTGAAACAACGAAATTTATTATGGATCAAATTCCATGTTGGTTGACATATACAAGTACAGAAACACACCGTTTAATAGATGAAAATTTACATCGTTCAGCTATGTATTCTGGTATGATTAAAGGAACAGGTCCTAGATACTGTCCTTCTATTGAAGACAAAGTAGTAAGATTTAATGATAAACCACGTCATCAAATTTTCTTAGAGCCAGAAGGGCGTAATACACAAGAAGTATATGTACAAGGTTTATCCACAAGCTTACCAGAAGATGTACAACGTGACATGCTTAGAACAATTCCAGGCCTAGAAAATGTTGAAATGATGCGTACAGGTTATGCAATTGAATATGATGCAATTGTGCCAACACAACTATGGCCAACACTTGAAACGAAAAAGATTAAAAATTTATATACAGCAGGACAAATTAATGGAACTTCTGGTTACGAAGAGGCGGCCGGACAAGGGCTTATGGCTGGAATTAATGCAGCATGCCGTTCTTTAGGTAAAGAAGAAGTTGTTTTAGGTCGCGAGGATGCTTATATTGGCGTCTTAATTGATGATCTTGTAACGAAAGGTACAAATGAACCATATCGTTTATTAACGTCTCGTGCAGAATACCGTCTATTATTACGCCACGATAATGCTGATCTTCGTTTAACTGAAGTTGGTCGTAAAATTGGATTAATTAAAGAAGAGCGCTATGAGCGATTTACAAATAAAAAATTACAAATTGAACAGGAAAAGGAACGTTTAAGCAGCATTATTATTAAACCACGTCCTGAAGTTCAAGAATTAATTCGCAATATTGGCGGAAGTGAATTGAAAGATGGAATACGTGCAAGTGACTTATTACGTCGTCCAGAGATGACATATGAGCATATTCATCTTTTAGTACCAAGTGAAGTAGAATTAAGTGATGAAGTTAAAGAACAAGTTGAAATTCAGATTAAGTATGAAGGATATATTGAAAAATCTTTACAGCAAGTAGAGCGTATGAAGAAAATGGAGAATAAAAAAATCCCTGTAGATATTGATTATGATGCGATTTCTAGCATTGCTTCAGAAGCTAGACAGAAATTGAAAGATGTTCGTCCACTTTCAATGGGGCAGGCTTCACGTATTTCTGGCGTAAATCCAGCGGATATTTCCATTTTACTTGTGTATATAGAACAAGGAAAAATTGCACGCGTATCGAACCAATAAATAGTAAGGAGATATTGCTAGATGAACATAGAACAATTTCAATCTATGCTAGAAGAGAAGGGAATCACCCTCTCTTCTAGACAGTTAGAGCAGTTCAAAATCTACTTTGAAACATTAGTAGAGTGGAATGAAAAAATGAACTTAACGGCTATTACAGAAAAAGAAGAAGTATATTTAAAACACTTTTTTGATTCCATTACAGCTGCTTTTTATTATGATTTTTCAAAACCATTCTCAATTTGCGATGTTGGTGCAGGGGCTGGATTCCCAAGTATTCCTTTAAAAATTTGTTTCCCGCATTTAAAAGTAACAATTGTAGATTCGTTGCAAAAACGTATTAATTTCTTAAATCACTTAGCACAAAAGTTAGAATTAAGTGATGTTGCATTTTGTCACGATCGTGCTGAAACGTTTGGGAAAAAAGAAGGTGTACGTGAATCATACGATATTGTAATGGCACGTGCAGTTGCGCGTCTTTCTGTATTAAGTGAGCTATGTTTACCGCTTGTAAAAGTTGGAGGAACATTCATTGCAATGAAAGGTGCAGCAGCAAACGAAGAAATTGAAAATGGCAAGTATGCTTTAGAGGTGCTAGGCGGAGAGTTAAAAGAGATGTCTACGTTCCAATTACCGTTTGAAGAGAGTGAACGTAATATTTTATTAATCGAGAAAAAGCGCAAGACACCAAAGAAATATCCACGCAAACCGGGAACACCCAATAAATTACCTATTGAAAAATAAATCTTATTAGACGTAAGATTAAATTATATAAATGAAAACGTAAATGTTTCATAGGAAACATTTTATGGAGAATAGTCAATAGGCCTAAAAGGTGGTGGAATATGTATGAAAAATACGTTTTCTCGTTTATTTGGCTTTGGAGATAAAGAGAGCGAATTCGAATTACAAGACGAAAGCCATGAAGAGATAGATAAAAAGGTATATGAAGAAATACAAGAAATTCCGATAGTAAATATTACCCCTAACCGTTATCAACCAAGAACAGTTTTTGATGATGCGCGTATTGATGAGCTAGCATTAACAATTCGTACACATGGACTTATTCAGCCGATTGTTGTAAGGCAATATGAGGATGATAAGTACGAGATTATTGCTGGAGAAAGACGTTTTCGCGCGGCAACAAAGTTAGGTTGGGAAAAGGTTCCTGCAATTATAAAGAACTTAAATGATACAGAGACAGCTTCTGTAGCTTTAATTGAAAACTTGCAACGTGAGGAACTAACGGCAATCGAGGAAGCTGTGGCATATCAAAAGCTGATTGAGTTACATAATTTAACACAAGAAGCATTGGCACAACGACTTGGAAAAGGACAATCTACAATCGCAAATAAGTTGCGATTGTTAAAGTTGCCTGAAGAAATAAAAAGTGCATTATTAGAAAAAAGCATTACAGAACGTCATGCCCGCGCTCTCATTCCTTTAAAAAATGAGGAATTACAACTGAAAGTTTTACAGGAAATTGTGGAGAAACAACTAAATGTAAAGCAAACAGAAGAACGAATTGCGAAGTTACTAGAGGAAGCGAAACCGAAGCGTAAGGCAAAGCAAAAAGCAGTAAGTCGAGATACGAGGATTGCTATGAATACAATTAGACAATCTTTACAAATGGTTACTGAAAGTGGTTTGAATGTTAATTCTGAGGAAGAAGAATTTGATGAGTACTATCAAATTACAATTAAAATTCCAAAGAAAAAATAATAATGACGTGCTAGAGACCTTATCCTATTGGAGAGGTCTCTTTTACTATATTTTCTTGTTAAATGAAGAAGGAGTTTAGAAATAAATTTTGAAGTTTAATAAAGGACGTAAAAGAAAAAGTTTTATTTCATGTTACAATAAACGTAATTGTTACTAGAATAAGATAGAAAGGTTGAAAGTAGGTGACATCATGGGAAAAATCATTGCTATTGCTAATCAAAAAGGCGGTGTTGGAAAAACAACAACATCTGTTAATTTAGGGGCTGGATTGGCGCAAGTAGGTAAAAAAGTCCTTCTTGTAGATATTGATGCTCAAGGAAATGCAACGACTGGTGTGGGAATTGAAAAATCTGAATTAGATCAATGTATTTACAACGTTCTTGTGGAAGATGCAGATGTTCAAGGGGTTATACAGAAAACCGCAACTGAAAACTTAGATGTTCTACCCGCTACAATTCAATTAGCTGGTGCTGAAATTGAATTGGTACCGACTATTTCCCGGGAAGTACGTTTGCAAAGAGCATTACAGCCAGTTCGTGATGAATATGACTATATTATTATCGACTGTCCCCCATCTTTAGGGTTATTAACGATTAATGCATTAACAGCAGCAGATTCTGTTATTATTCCTGTACAGTGTGAATATTACGCACTAGAAGGGTTAAGTCAGCTATTAAATACAGTTCGACTTGTACAAAAACATTTAAATAAAAATTTAGCAATTCAAGGTGTATTGTTAACAATGTTGGATGCCCGTACAAATTTAGGAATTCAAGTTATAGATGAAGTGAAAAAGTATTTTAGGGATAAAGTATATCGCTCGATTATTCCGCGTAATGTACGCTTGAGCGAGGCTCCAAGTCATGGGAAACCTATTATGCAGTATGACGCTAAATCAAGAGGAGCAGAAGTATATATAGATTTAGCAGAGGAAGTGATTGCAGGTGGCTAAAGGATTAGGAAGAGGAATTAATGTGTTTTTTCCTGATTTAGATGTGAAAGAAGAGGAAACAATTCAGGAGATTCTTGTAACTGAATTAAGGCCGAATCCATATCAACCGCGTAAACACTTTAATAAAGAGGCGATTCAGGAATTAGCAATTTCGATTAAGGAACACGGTATTCTACAACCATTAATTGCTAGGAAGAGCATTAAAGGATATGAAATTGTTGCAGGTGAAAGACGATTTCGTGCTGCGAAAGAGGCTGGTTTAGAAAAAGTACCTGCGGTTGTAAGACAATTAAATGAACAGCAAATGATGGAATTTGCTTTGTTAGAAAACTTACAACGAGAAGATTTAAATCCTATGGAAGAGGCAATGGCATACCAGATGTTAATGAATGAGCTAAATGTAACGCAAGAACAATTAGCGAAACGTCTTGGTAAAAGCAGACCTTACATTGCAAATTATACTAGGTTATTAAGCCTACCTTCTTTCGTACAAGATATGATTGCAAATGGTCAACTTTCAATGGCTCATGGGAGAACTTTACTTACGATAAAAGATGAAGAACAATTGAAGTCCTTATTGAAACGCATTGAAAAAGAAGGATTAAATGTTCGTCAATTAGAGAAAATCGTCCAAGAGATTAATCAACACGTTTCACGTGAAACAAAAAAAGTGAAAAAAGAGCGAAATATATTTTTCGTAGAACGTGAAACGTTCTTAAGAGAAAAGTTTGGCACAGATGTGAAAATTAAAGAGACGAAAAAAGAAAAAGGTAAAATCGAAATTGAATTTTTTAATAAAGAAGATTTAAATCGTATTTTAGAACTATTAGCACAGAAAAATTAAAAAGCAAACCATCTTATTATTTATAGATGGTTTGCTTTTTTTAATGCGGATAATTTTTGATCCGTCTCTTTTATACTTTGTGCGATTACATCAGCCATTTTCATGACTAAACTTAATCTTGTATTTTGAAGAACGAAAAACTCCATAAACCCATTTAGATTGACGATACCGTGTATGTGCAAATCACCAACTGCAGGTAATTTCTTATTCATAGCAGCTCCAGGTTTACTAGGTCCCTTTCCAGTAGTGATTGATCCGATATTTTGGGACTTTCCTAAACATGCATCAACAGCAATTATAAATGCAGTAGGATATTCTTTCTGTATATTCTGAATTTTCTCTTCTAAATTTAGCGCATGTACTGGCTCATCTAGTGTACCGAATACTTGGAGGTTTTGGATGTCTATTTGTTCAAGTTTTGTACCAACTAATGGGCCGAGTGCGTCACCTGTAGAGCGATCTGTGCCGATACAAACGAGAATGAGTGGTATATTAGTTTTAATAGGAATATGGGTAAGTAAGAAATTACTGATTATCTCGGAGGCTTCTAGATCTTGGTGCATAACGTTTTGAGTTTCTTTCTCAAAAAATGGTAAGCGAAAACTTCCAATATTCATGAAGCACCCATCCTTTTAATAAATTTTCAATATATGTTATATGGTGAGGAAAATGGAAAGTTATAAGTACGTAATTTTTGCAAAATGTGAATGAAAACGGAAATAATAGTACTAGTATATATATATTCGTTCCATTTTATACCTGGATGTCGGGGATAAAATAGGATTAAAATCATAAAATTTTTTCAGCAATTAGGGGACTTCTGATACAATAATAAGGGTAACTAAAAAGAAATTTTAGCTAGAGAGGTAGAGGTACATGGATTTATTAGCGAAGTGGTTTAATTCTATGAAACAGTATTTATTAGATGCTGATCGTTGGGCTCATATTGGAGTTGCGACATTAAAAATATGTATTATTTTAACAATTGGTGCAGTTGTTGTGCGAATTGCAAGAGCGGTTGTACGAAATGCGTTTCGCATGGGAAGTCGTTCTCCAATTCAAATTTCAGAACGTCGTACAGTTACAGTAGCGAAATTACTTGAAAATATTGTAGCGTACGTTGTTATGTTCATTATGCTAATTGCGATTTTAGGTGTGTTTGATATTAATGCATCAGGTTTATTAGCGGGTGCTGGGGTAATTGGTTTAGCAGTCGGATTTGGTGCTCAAAGTTTAGTGAAAGATGTTATTACAGGTTTATTTATTTTGTTAGAAGATCAGTTTTCGGTTGGCGATTATGTTAAAATCGGTCAATTTGAAGGAGTCGTTTTAGAAATTGGACTTCGTACAACGAAAGTAAAGAGTTGGACAGGTGAAATTCATACTTTACCAAATGGAAGTATTGTTCAAGTTACTAACTACTCAGTTAGTAATAGTGTAGCGTTTGTTGATGTATCTATTTCATATGAGGCTGATATTGCGAAAGCAGAGCAAGTTATTGAAGATTTATTAGTAGAATTACCTTCAAAGTACGAAAAAATGGTAACAACACCTCAATTATTAGGTGTGCAAACATTAGCTGCATCAGAAGTTATATTACGTGTTATTGCTGAAGTAGAACCGATGCAACATGCAGTTATTGCAAGGGCACTTCGTAAAGAGATTAAAAATCGTCTTGATTTACATGGAATTGAAATTCCATATCCACGTATGGTTTTATATAATCGTGAAGAATTAGTTAGTGGAAAAGCAATTTAGTATGGAGAGGAGTTTGGAGAGTGGAGCAAAAGGAATATAACTTGTATGATGTTGTGGAAATGAAGAAAGCCCATCCATGTGGCGAGAATCGTTGGAAAATTATTCGTATGGGAATGGATATCCGCATTAAGTGCGAGGGGTGTGACCATTCAGTAATGATTCCTCGAAGAGAGTTTGATCGTAAGGTGAAAAAAATACTTGTGAAGCACGAAGAATAGAGGGAGAGTAACAGTTACAGTAGGTAACTGTTACTTTTTTTCGTTTGGCGGAAACTTGTCATTTTTTTCGTTACTATCTATAATGATGAAAGATTGAGACATAGGAGTGAAAAATATGGGATTAACGGCTGGGATTGTTGGATTACCTAACGTAGGGAAGTCCACTTTATTTAATGCAATTACACAAGCAGGAGCAGAATCTGCGAACTATCCATTCTGTACAATTGATCCAAACGTAGGGATTGTAGAAGTACCAGATGAGCGTTTAAATAAATTAACGGAATTAGTAGAACCGAAAAAGACTGTTCCGACTGTATTCGAGTTTACTGATATTGCAGGTATTGTAAAAGGTGCTAGTAAAGGTGAAGGTTTAGGAAATAAATTCTTATCTCACATTCGTCAAGTAGATGCAATTTGCCAAGTTGTTCGTTGTTTTGAAGACGAAAATATTACGCACGTTTCAGGGAAAGTAGATCCAATTGATGATATTGAAACAATCAATTTAGAGCTAATTTTAGCGGACTTAGAGTCTGTTGATAAGCGTATCGAGCGTGTTGCGAAATTAGCAAGACAAAAAGATAAAGAAGCGGTATATGAGCATGAAATTTTAGTTCGTTTAAAAGAAGCTTTTGAAGAGGGAAAACCAGCTCGTACTGTTGAATTTACAGAAGAGCAGATGAAGGTTGTTAAAGGCCTTCATTTACTTACAACAAAAGAAATGTTATACGTAGCGAATGTAAGTGAAGACGATGTTATCGATCCTTCGGAAAATAAATACGTACAAATGGTAAAAGAATTTGCAGCAAATGAAAATTCTCAAGTAATCGTTGTATGTGCAAAAATCGAATCAGAAATCGCTGAATTAGACGAAGAAGAGAAAAAAGTATTCCTTGAAGAATTAGGAATTGAAGAGTCTGGTTTAGATCAATTAATTCGTGCAGCATATGACCTATTAGGACTTGCTACTTACTTTACAGCTGGCGTTCAAGAAGTACGTGCTTGGACATTTAAACAAGGAATGAAGGCACCGCAATGTGCTGGTGTTATTCATACAGACTTTGAGCGTGGATTTATTCGTGCAGAAACAGTTTCTTACGATGACTTAATGACAAACGGTTCTATGACAGCTGCAAAAGAAGCTGGAAAAGTACGTTTAGAAGGAAAAGAATATATCGTAAAAGACGGAGATGTTATGCACTTCCGTTTTAACGTTTAATTTAATATTTCCTAGGAAAAATAAAGATATGAGCTTGGCAAATATATTATATGTTTGCCAAGTTTTTTATGTATTGGTGAGTTGATTCATATAACTTACTATGATATAATCTAAACTCGTGAGTAATTACTATAAATTAATTGCTCCTTGCCCATTACGGGCCGTTTAGACCAAAAGGAGGTGAAAGTGTAATGAGAAAGTACGAAATTATGTACATCATTCGTCCTGGCGTTGAAGAAGAAGCTCAAAAAGCTTTAGTTGAACGTTTTGCAGGTGTTTTAACAAACAATGGTGCAGAAATCATTAACACGAAAGAGTGGGGTAAGCGTCGTTTAGCTTACGAAATCAACGACTTACGTGAAGGTTTCTACATGATCTTAAACGTGAAATCTAACGCAGAAGCGATTAACGAATTCGACCGTTTAGCTAAGATCAACGAAGACATCCTTCGTCATATCGTTGTTAAAGAAGAAGAAAAATAATTGATATATAAGGGAGAGTGGTTCGATTGATGAATCGTGTTATCCTCGTTGGTCGTTTAACTAAGGACCCTGACTTACGTTACACGCCCAATGGTGTTGCAGTAGCTACTTTTACGTTAGCTGTGAATCGCGCATTTGCCAATCAACAAGGTGAGCGTGAAGCTGACTTTATTAATTGTGTAATATGGCGTAAACAAGCAGAAAACGTAGCAAATTATTTGAAAAAAGGTAGCTTAGCAGGCGTAGATGGACGTCTTCAAACTCGTAATTACGAGGGACAAGATGGTAAACGTGTATACGTAACAGAAGTTCTTGCGGAAAGCGTGCAATTTTTAGAGCCGCGTAATGGCGGTGGGGAGCAACGTGGTTCATTTAATCAGCAACCATCAGGAGCTGGTTTCGGTAACCAAGGCTCTAACCCATTTGGTCAATCTAGTAATTCAGGTAACCAAGGTAACTCTGGATTTACGAAGAATGACGATCCATTTTCAAATGTAGGTCAACCGATCGACATTTCCGACGACGATTTACCGTTCTAATACAGTAAATTTGTTAGTTTTAACAAAGAATGGAGGGAAATAGACATGGCAGGACGCAAAGGTGGACGTGCGAAACGTCGTAAGGTGTGTTTCTTCACAGCTAACGGCATCACTCGCATTGACTATAAAGATGTTGATTTATTAAAACGTTTCGTTTCTGAGCGTGGTAAAATTTTACCTCGTCGTGTAACAGGAACAAGCGCGAAATACCAACGCAAACTTACAGTTGCAATTAAACGTGCTCGTCAAATGGCACTTTTACCATATGTTGGTGAATAATAGCGTATGAAATGCACAGTAGAGTCGGACTCTACTGTGCATTTTGCTATGCTTTTCTTTTTTGAAAGAGAGGTTAAAATGTGAAACAAGCAAGATTTATTACTGAAGGTGCCGCGTTGTTGGCTATATATGCAATGTTATTGCTTATATCTATGTATGTTCCGATTTTGGGTACAGTTGTAACTTTTGCGTTGCCGTTACCATTTATACTATTAATGATAAGACATAAACTATCTAATGTGCTCGTGGTTTTTGTAGCGGCACTTTTTGTTACTGTTATTGTGAGTCAACCGATGAATTTAGTGAAGACAATTATGTTTGGATTGATAGGGATTGTTTTAGGATATATGTATAAAACAAGAAAAAAGCCAGTGGAAATCTTAATAGCTGGGACGCTTGCATACTTAATTGGTTTTGTACTTATTTATGTTGCGAGTATAAAGTTTTTCAACATAGATATAATGAAGCAAATGCAAAGTATATTTAGTGAAAGTATGGCGAAAAGCGAAAAGATAGTAAGTGCTACAGGTATGCCGATTAGTAAGGAACAAAAAGAGTTACTTGCACAAATGAACGATATATTACAATCGTTACTTCCGAGTATACTTGTGCTAGTTTCAGTATGTTTTTCTTGGATTACAGTGATAATATCAGGTAGTGTTTTGAAAAAGTTAAAACATGACGTTATATCTTGGCCTAAATTTAAAGATATACAATTACCAAAGAGTATCATTTGGTATTACGTTATATTTATTTTGTTAGCAACTTTTATAAAAGTAGAACCAACATCATATTTACATATGGTATTTTCTAACCTAAATGTCATATTTGCACTATTGCTTGTACTGCAAGGTCTGACATTTATCGCCTTTTTAGCGTATAGAAAAGGTTTTACTAAAGGGGTTCCTATTATTAGTTTTATTGCATGCATGTTTATTCCGATGCTGTTTCCTCTTGTGACAATCTTAGGTATAATTGACTTAGGGATTTCATTGCGTTCTAAAATAGGGGGATAAAATAATATTCCTTATACTATTTTAATCTGTTTAACTAACTGGAAGGTGAGTTAGTTTTACTTTATAGGAGTTGTATACATGCCTGAATTTGATAAGAAACAGTGGTTTTTATATCCTGTTTATGTATTGGCATTTTTTGTGTTTGTGCTCATTTCAATTCTCTGTTATTTTCATTTAATTATGGGGATAGCTGCTTTTGTCATTTTTTGTATCGTATTCTTTATCGTTATACGATTTGAACTTAATTTTCAAAGGAATTTCGAAAAGCATACGACAGATATGATTACAAGAGTAAAGAAAGTAAGTAATGAAGCATTTAACCAAATGCCGATTGGTATTTTGTTATACAATAAGGATTATGGGATTGATTGGGCAAATCCTTATTTATCTTCATGTCTGGGACAGCATGCATTAGCTGGATGGCACCTTTACGATGTATCAGAAACATTACTTCTTTTCATTAAAGGAGAAACTTCTGATGATATAGTCTCTTTAAATAATCGAAAGTTTCGCGTTTTTGTAAGGAAAGAAGAAAAGTTAATTTATTTCTTTGATGTAACGGAACAAACAGAAATCGAAAAGATGTACGAGGATCAAAGGACTGTTTTAGCTGTCATCTATTTGGATAATTATGATGAAGTTACACAAGGATTAGATGATCAATTACGTACGAATATAACAAGTCTTGTGACATCGCGACTAAATGAATGGGCACTTAAGTATGGGGCGTATTTAAAACGTGCATCTTCAGAAAGATTCTTCGTTGTGCTAAATGAAAGTATTTTGACGCAGATGGAAAAAGGGAAATTTAGCATTTTAGATCAGGTGCGTGAAGAAACATCTAAAAGGAATATACCACTTACATTAAGTGTGGGTGTCGGATCAGGTGATTTACCTTTATCAGAGCTTGGAGCAATGGCTCAATCTGGTTTAGATCTTGCGCTTGGGCGTGGGGGAGACCAAGTAGCTATTAAACAAGCGACAGGTAAAGTTAAGTTCTATGGAGGTAAGACAAATCCGGTTGAAAAACGTACCCGTGTACGCGCTAGGGTCATTTCGCATGCGTTAAAGGATTTAGTATTAGAAAGTAGTAATGTCATTATTATGGGGCATAGGGCTCCCGATATGGACGCAATTGGTGCTGCGATTGGTATTTTAAAAGTGGCTCAATTAAATGAGCGTAAAGGATATATTGTGTTAGATGAAAATGATTCCGATAAAGGAATTAAGCGTTTGATGGACAAAGTGAAACAAAATGAGGAGTTATGGTCTCGTTTTATTACTCCAGAGCAAGCGATGGAATTTGCAAATGATGAGTCGTTACTTGTTGTTGTCGATACGCATAAACCTTCTATGGTGATGGAGCAAAAACTGTTACATAAAATTGAAAATGTAGTAGTTATTGATCATCATCGCCGTGGAGAAGATTTTATTGAAGATCCATTGCTAGTTTATATGGAACCATATGCTTCTTCAACAGCAGAATTGGTTACAGAATTACTTGAGTATCAACCTAAAAATTTAAAGATGACAATGTTAGAAGCGACGGCATTGTTAGCGGGTATTATTGTCGACACGAAAAGTTTCACATTCCGGACAGGGGCTCGTACATTTGATGCTGCTTCTTATTTACGCTCACATGGTGCAGATACTGTACTTGTACAAGAACTTTTAAAGGAAGATATGGATCAGTATTTACGGGTTGCAAAAGCTATAAAAAATGCGTACATTTATAAAAATGGAATTGCGATTGCTAAAGTTGATAGTGATGATTACTACGATCAAGTGCTTATTGCGCAATCGGCAGACACGTTATTAACGATGACAGGGATTATTGCATCATTTGTTGTTGCGAAACGTGGCGAGAATCTCATTGGAATTAGCAGCAGGTCTTTAGGTGAAGTGAATGTGCAGCTAATTATGGAAAACTTAGGCGGTGGCGGGCATTTGACGAATGCAGCCACACAGATGAAAAATGTTACAGTAGATGAAGCTGAGGAGAAGCTTCGATTTGTTATTGATGACTATTTACAGGGAGGCACACAATCATGAAAGTAATTTTTCTAAAAGACGTAAAAGGTAAAGGTAAAAAAGGAGAAGTAAAAAACGTACCAGATGGCTATGCAAATAACTTCTTATTAAAACAAGGATTAGCTGCTGAAGCAACAAATAGCAGTATGAAAACTTTAGAAGCTCAAAAGCGTAAAGAAGAAAAAGATGCAGCAGCAGAGCTTGAAAATGCAAAAGAGTTAAAAGAGACTTTAGAGAAATTAACTGTAGAATTAAAGGCGAAATCTGGAGAAGGTGGCCGTTTATTTGGTTCTATCACAAGCAAACAAATCGTAGATGCAATGCAAAAATCACACAAGATTAAGCTTGATAAACGTAAATTTGAAATGGACGATGCAATCCGCGCGTTAGGTTATACAAACGTTACTGTGAAATTGCATCCACAAGTAACAGCAACAGTAAAAGTTCATGTTAGTGAACAATAAAAATAAATTAAGCAAGGAGGATTGCGTATGAGTGATGTACTTGCTGATCGTACCCCTCCGCATAATATAGAGGCTGAGCAGGCGGTTTTAGGGGCCATATTGATTGATCAAGATGCGTTAACTTCAGCATCAGAGTTATTGGTACCTGATTCGTTCTATCGAACGAAACATCAAAAGATTTTTGAAGTCATGCTTGGG
Organism: Bacillus sp. FSL W8-0640; assembly: GCF_038007725.1. NCBI lineage: Bacteria > Bacillati > Bacillota > Bacilli > Caryophanales > Bacillaceae > Bacillus > Bacillus sp. FSL W8-0640. The sequence continues at coordinate 5,256,223 of NZ_JBBOXT010000001.1, read as the reverse complement.
CTATCTGATAAGGGAGAGCCGATCGACTTAGTAATGATGACATCAGCAATGGCTGATCAAGGATTACTAGAAGAAGTTGGTGGGGTTTCTTACTTAGCAGAGTTAGCAGAAGTTGTGCCAACTGCAGCTAACGTAGAATATTACGCACGCATCATCGCTGAAAAGGCGCTTTTACGTCGTTTAATTCGCACGGCGACTCATATTGTATCGGATGGATACGAGAGAGAAGATGATGTGGATGGTCTTTTAAATGAGGCTGAGAAAAAAATATTAGAAGTATCCCATCAAACGAATGCAAAAGCATTCCAAAACATTAAAGATGTTCTTGTAGATGCTTATGACAAAATTGAACTTTTGCATAATCAAAAGGGTGAAGTTACTGGGATACCAACTGGGTTTACTGAATTAGATAAGATGACAGCAGGTTTCCAACGAAATGATTTAATTATCGTGGCAGCACGTCCATCAGTAGGGAAAACGGCATTTTCATTAAATATTGCACAAAACGTAGCGACGAAAACGGATGAAAATGTAGCGATTTTTAGTTTGGAGATGGGTGCTGATCAGCTTGTTATGCGTATGCTTTGTGCAGAAGGGAATATTGATGCACAAAGACTTCGTACTGGTTCATTAACTTCCGATGATTGGGCAAAATTAACAATGGCAATGGGGAGTCTCTCAAATGCTGGTATATATATTGATGATACGCCAGGTATTAAAGTAAATGAGATTCGAGCAAAATGTCGTAGATTAAAGCAAGAACAAGGTCTTGGTATGATTTTGATTGACTATTTGCAGCTTATTCAAGGAAGTGGGAAATCAGGAGAAAACCGTCAGCAGGAAGTATCTGAGATTTCTCGTACCTTAAAAGGGATTGCACGTGAATTGCAAGTGCCTGTTATTGCTTTATCACAGTTATCTCGTGGTGTAGAATCTCGTCAAGATAAACGCCCGATGATGTCTGATATTCGTGAATCTGGAAGTATTGAGCAGGATGCTGATATTGTAGCTTTCCTATATCGTGAAGACTACTATGATCGAGAAACGGAAAACAAAAATACAATTGAAATTATTATTGCAAAACAACGTAACGGTCCAGTAGGTTCAGTGGAACTTGCATTCGTCAAAGAGTTCAATAAGTTCGTTAACTTAGAACGTCGTTTTGAGGATGGACATGCTCCACCGGCATAAAGGCAGTATAAAAAAGAAACACATTTCTTATAATAAGATGTGTTTCTTTTTTTTTATAAGAAAGATAAGGCTTTCATAAGTTAAATATATAATTCTTACGAACGAAAATGTTTTTTTGTGAAAAAATGTTCGCTTTTCGGTTGACTTCTCTTTCGGTTTTGGTACAATTATATTGTTTGAATAGATCGTTTGAAAATTGCGGAGGTGCTTTAATAATGTCTTCAGTAGTAGTTGTAGGAACACAATGGGGCGATGAAGGAAAAGGTAAAATCACTGATTTTCTTTCTGAGCATGCGGAAGTAGTTGCAAGATATCAAGGTGGAAATAACGCGGGACATACAATTGTTTTCGGCGGAGTTAAATATAAATTACACTTAATTCCATCTGGTATTTTCTATAAAGAGAAAATTTGTGTAATCGGAAACGGATTAGTAGTAGATCCAAAAGCATTACTTGAAGAGTTAAAATACTTACACGATCGTGGTGTAAGTACTGATAATTTACGTGTAAGTAACCGTGCACATGTTATTTTACCTTACCACTTAAAGCAAGATGAGTTAGAAGAAGCAAGTAAAGGTGATAACAAAATCGGTACAACGAAAAAAGGTATCGGTCCTGCATATATGGATAAAGCTGCTCGTATTGGTATTCGTATGGCTGATCTTTTAGACCGTGAAGCATTTAAAGAGAAGCTTGAGCGCAATTTAGTAGAAAAAAATCGTTTATTTGAAAAAATGTACGATACAGAAGGTTTCACTGTAGAAGAAATTTTCGAAGAGTACTTCGAGTACGGGCAACAAATCGCGCAATATGTATGTGATACATCTGTTGTATTAAATGATGCATTAGATAATAATCACCGTGTATTATTTGAAGGTGCGCAAGGTGTTATGCTTGATATTGACCACGGTACGTACCCGTTCGTTACATCTTCTAACCCAATTGCTGGTGGTGTAACAGTTGGAACTGGAGTTGGTCCTGCGAAAGTTACTCGCGTTGTAGGTGTATGTAAAGCATATACAAGCCGCGTTGGTGATGGTCCATTCCCTACTGAGCTTCATGATGAAATTGGTCATCAAATTCGTGAAGTTGGTCGCGAGTATGGAACGACAACTGGTCGTCCACGCCGCGTAGGTTGGTTCGATAGCGTTGTTGTAAGACATGCACGTCGTGTTAGTGGTTTAACGGATCTATCATTAAATTCTATCGACGTTTTAACAGGTATTCCAACTCTTAAAATTTGTGTTGCTTACAAATACAATGGTGAAGTTATTGATGAAGTTCCAGCTAACTTAAACATTTTAGCAAAATGTGAGCCTGTATATGAAGAGCTTCCAGGTTGGGAAGAAGATATTACTGGTGTAAAATCATTAGATGAACTTCCTGAAAATGCACGAAAATACGTAGAACGTGTTTCTGAGTTAACAGGAATTCAAATATCTATGTTCTCAGTTGGACCAGATCGTAACCAAACAAATATTGTTCGTAACGTATACGAAGCTTAATTAATAGTATTTAGAAAAAACTCATGTCCGCATGAGTTTTTTCTTATTCTTTTATAAAAAAACAAAAAAAGTATTGCAATAAATACAGAATACATGTTATGATACATCTTGTCGTCACGAAAATATGACGTTGGTGAGTATGAGCCATTAGCTCAGTTGGTAGAGCATCTGACTTTTAATCAGAGGGTCGAAGGTTCGAGTCCTTCATGGCTCACCATTTTATTTTTCGTGGCCCGTTGGTCAAGTGGTTAAGACACCGCCCTTTCACGGCGGTAACACGGGTTCGAATCCCGTACGGGTCATGTTTTTTTTTGCTTATTTTTGGTCCCGTGGTGTAGTGGTTAACATGCCTGCCTGTCACGCAGGAGATCGCCGGTTCGACCCCGGTCGGGACCGCCACTTTTGTTTATACCACCATTAGTGGTTTTATATATAGTTTTGGCTCGGTAGCTCAGTCGGTAGAGCAGAGGACTGAAAATCCTCGTGTCGGCGGTTCGATTCCGTCCCGAGCCACTCTCAGGATATTAAGTGGGCCCACTTAATATCCTTTTTATTTATGTAATTTTACAAAACTGAGTAGTTATTTTAAAATAGAACGGGGAGCCTCTAGCAGTTGAAGCTAGAGGTTTTTCTATAGATCGTATAAGATGCCGTGTAAAAGTGGATCATACATGAGTCTATGAGAATAGAGGAGAAAATACTTAAACAAAGGATGCGATCATATAGGACATACTATGTAAACATCAATATGTTTAGGGATTATTGACCATATTTTTATAAGGAGGAAATAGACGATGATGGGAAAGAAAATTTTAGTAGTTGATGATGAAAAGCCGATTGCAGATATTTTGAAGTTTAACTTAGAAAAAGAAGGTTTTGAAATAGTAATGGCACATGATGGTGATGAAGCAATTGAAAAGGCTAATGAAGAGCAACCAGATATGGTTTTATTAGATATTATGCTACCAGGTAAAGACGGCTTAGAGGTTTGCCGTGAAATACGTAAAAGCTCAGAAATGCCGATTATTATGCTTACAGCAAAGGACTCTGAGATTGATAAAGTATTAGGGCTTGAGCTTGGGGCAGATGATTATGTAACGAAGCCATTTAGTACAAGGGAATTACTTGCTCGTGTGAAGGCGAATTTACGCCGCCATCAACAAGGTGGTGCTGCGGAAAAAGAAGAAAATACAGAAATGGTTATTGGACCAATTGTGATTAATCCAAATGCATATAGTGTAACGAAGCGCGAGGAAAATATCGAGCTTACACATCGTGAATTTGAGTTGCTACATTATTTAGCGAAACATTTAGGACAAGTTATGACACGCGAACATTTATTACAAACAGTTTGGGGTTATGACTATTTTGGAGATGTGCGCACAGTAGACGTTACAGTACGTCGTTTGCGTGAAAAAATTGAAGATAATCCAAGCCATCCTACTTTAATTGTAACTAGACGTGGAGTAGGGTATTACTTGCGTGACCCAGAGCAGGAATAGTATATGAAGAAAGTTGGTTTTTTTCAATCTATTCATTTAAAATTTGTGCTTATATATATGCTATTAATATTAATAGCGATGCAAGTTATTGGAGTATATTTCGTAAGGGAATTAGAGAAGAGCTTAGTACAAGGTTTTAGGGATTCTTTAACGCAGCAAACAAACTTATTATCATATAATTTGAAGCAAGAGTTTAAAAAAAGTTATACAAAAGCAGAAACAGAGTCAACAGATGAAACGATTAAAACGTCAATTCGAAAATTTGCCTCTGATCAGAAGAAAGTTATACAAGAGGTAAGTGTATTTGATTCGCACAGAAAGTTACTGGCTATTTCAGATGAATCAAAGCAGAATAAGGTGAATCGAACATCAACTGATATAGCTGTTCAGCGAGTGTTAGTACAAAAAAAGCCAGAAGTGAAAATTGAGAAGGATGGTAGTACAGGTCATCGTGTTCAAGTTATGCTTACTCCGATTCTAGATGATAACGGTAAGGATGCGCTTGGTGTTATTTACATTGTGGCATCTATGGAAGATGTATATAAACAAATGAAGGATATAAATCAAATTTTTGCTACGGGAACAGTAATTGCTTTATTAGTAACGGCCGTACTTGGGATTTTATTGGCTCAAACAATTACAAGACCAATTTCAGATATGCGGAGACAAGCAATTGAAATGGCAAAAGGAAATTATTCCAGAAAAGTAAAAGTGCATAGCCATGATGAAATTGGACAACTGGCATTATCCTTCAATAATTTATCGAAAAAATTACAACAAGCTCGTTCTTCTACAGAAAGTGAAAGGCGTAAATTATCATCTGTTTTATCACATATGACAGATGGAGTAATTGCTACTGATCGAAAAGGGGATATTATTTTACTAAATGACCCTGCGGAAAAGATGTTAAATGTTTCTCGTGAAACAGCGCTCGATCAATCTGTTTTAGAGGTATTAGGGATACAGGAAGAATTTACGCTCGATCATTTATATGAAGAGCCAGATTCTGTTTTATTAGATTTTAGTACGAGAAACGAACCATATATTTTACGTGCTAGTTTCTCTGTTATTCAAAAAGAAACAGGGAAGGCAAACGGCTTAATTGCTGTACTATATGATGTAACAGAGCAGGAACGTATAGAACGGGAACGCCGTGAGTTTGTGGCAAATGTCTCTCATGAATTAAGGACGCCATTAACGACGATGCGCAGTTATTTAGAGGCACTTACAGATGGAGCATGGCAGGATCCAAATATTGCACCACAATTTTTAACGGTTACACAAGAAGAAACAGAAAGAATGATTAGACTTGTAAATGCGTTGTTACAGCTATCTAAACTGGATAGTACAGAGCATCGTTTAATGAAAGAATGGGTCGACTTTACTGATTTCTTTAATAATATTATTGATCGCTTTGAAATGTCTAAAGAGCAAAATGTAAGTTTCAAACGATCTTTCTCTAAGAAATCTAGATTTATTGATATGGATACTGACAAAATTACTCAAGTGCTGTATAACATTATTTCTAACGCATTAAAGTATTCACCAGAAGGTGGAACAGTAACATATCGTTTACGTGATCGCGGTGATTTATTAGAAATTAGTGTAAGTGACCAAGGAATGGGTATTCCAAAAGAAAACGTTGATAAAATCTTTGAACGTTTTTATCGCGTAGATAAAGCTCGTTCAAGACAAATGGGTGGTACGGGACTTGGATTAGCAATTGCAAAAGAAATGATTGAGGCACATGGTGGCTCTATTTGGGCGAAGAGTGAAGAAGGAAAAGGGACAACTATTTATTTCACGTTACCAATGGCAGCAGATGAAGAGGACGATTGGGAATGAGTATGGAAAACTTTAAAACAATAGTTTTAATTAACCTAGTTGTAATTAGCCTATTTCTTACTTTTAATCTATGGACGTATGTGCCAGATTCTACATCCATGCAAAACGCGAAATTTGTACAGGGGAATGAAGGAATGAACCAAACTAAAATTTCCGATGTTGTCCGTCCTACTTCTATCATCGTGCATAAAGATAAAAATCATTATGGGAGCAGAAGAGAGGCAGATATAGAATCAATCTATAAGCCTCTAGAAGTAGGGGAACTACATGGTTTTAGAGAGATATCAATCACTAAGGGGGATTTCCTTTCATATGTGCATGGTGAAGGGAAAGTTGAACTTGTTTTTCCTACCGATATCCCATTTGATGCAGTTAAATCCATGTTCAACATGAAAGAGAAAAGTACAGATAAGCCTAAACATTTTAATCGTATTCTCCTTGATCCTTCTAGAAGTAAGGATCAAGAAATTAAAATTAACTTTGTTTCTGATGGTGATAACTTTAAAATATACGAGGCAAAATTAAGTGGCTTGTATTTAAAAGATATTGTAAATGCCCAAAATCAATTTATAGTATCAGCAAAACCTTATTTTGATTATCAACTTAATGATATGAAAAAATTATTTTTACCAGATGGAACGACAGAGTTAAGCAATATAACATATATTTCATCTAATTTAGCAGTTGATACGTTTAAGAATACTCTGTTTAGTGATCCTCGTTATTTAAGTCCGATTACCGAGATGTCGAAAGAAACATTTACAGATGGTATTAGATCCATGGAAATTGAAAACGATCGTCACATGCTAAAGTATAAAAACTCTTCTGTTTTAACTGAGAAAACGATAGATAATTTAATGCTTTTACAAAAAAGCTTTGAATTTGTAAGTGGTCACAGTGGCAGTTTGGATTCATATCGTTTGGACTATATGAATAAAGGAGAGACAGTATTTCGCTTAAATGAAGATGGATATCCAGTATTCAATGCAGATGGATTAGCGGAATTAAGACAAGTATGGGGATCAGAAGAAGTAATGGAATATGAAAGACCGTTGCTGTCTTTAAATACTAAAGGTATAGAACAGAAGGTTACTCTTCCGTCAGGGCATGTTGTAATAGCATCCCTAGAAAATAACCCAGAGATAAAGAAACAATTAATTAAGGATATTGGCATTGGATACAAGTTATCACTAGATGGGCAAGTGGTTCGACTACAACCAATTTGGTATGTAAAGCTTGTTGAAGATGAAACAGGTAAACAGAAAATCTATGAGTGGAGTGAGGGAGGACTAAATGGATTGGGATCGGATTAAAACCATATTTATTGTGACCTTTTTTGTTTTGGACCTCTTTCTCATTTTCCAATTCATTCAAAAGCAAGATAGTAATCAATTGGAGCTTATTGCAGAAACAAAGATAGATCAAGAATTAAAAGCAAATAAAATTACGATGGGAAATATCCCTAAAGAACCGAAAAAAGAGTCATTTATTAGAGCGGAAAATAAAGCCTTTAAAGAAGAAGATATACAGTCTTTGAAAAATCAAACGGTGCATATACAAAATATGTACAAGATAGAAAGTAAGCTAAAAGAGCCTTTTTTAAATACGAAATCATTATCAAAAGATAAGTATAATGAATTTTTGAAGAACTATGTATTGGATGGACAAAAGTATGAATTTGGAGCGGTGAAAGACTCTAAAATTTATTTCTTCCAAAAATATAAAGATAAGCCTATTTTCTATAATAATCAGGCGATGATTGTTGTGGAATTAAATGAAAAAAATGAACTTGTTTCATATACGCAGACAATGCTAACTGATTTAAAAGAAATGGGCGAAGGTGAAAAAACGAAAGAGCAAGAAATTATTACGGCTCAAACAGCTTTAGAAAATTTGTATTTAAAAAATAAAATTCATGGAAATACGCATGTTAAAGAAGCGCAAATTGGTTATGCCACTCTTACCGCATCTACTTCTAATAACCAAGTACTTGCTCCAACGTGGAATTTAAAAACGGAGCAGAAGCAGGACTTCTTTGTGAATGCAATTGAAGGACAAGTTATGGAATTAGGAGAAAAGGAAAATCAAGTGGTTGATGAACATACTGGAGTGAGAAAGAATGGGGTTGCATTTTAGCGTACTTGCAAGTGGAAGTACAGGAAATATGCTATACGTAGGAACCGATGAAAAAAAATTACTAGTCGACGCAGGTTTAAGTGGTAAAGCAACAGAGGCTTTATTTAAACAAGCAGAACTAAATATAAATGATGTATCAGGTATTCTTGTAACGCATGAGCATAGTGATCATATTAAAGGATTAGGTGTATTGGCACGTAAATATGATTTACCTGTTTATGCGAATGAGAAAACATGGAATGCAATGGAACATTTAATAGGAAATATCCCAACTGAACAAAAGTTTATTTTCTCAGTTGGTGATGTGAAAACATTTGGTGATATTGAAGTCGAGTCATTTGGAGTTTCTCATGATGCGGCAGAACCGATGTTTTATGCTTTCCATAACAATAATAGGAAATTAGCGCTTATTACAGATACGGGATACGTAAGTGACCGTATGAAGGGCGTTATTAAGGGAGCTAATGCTTTTGTATTTGAAAGTAATCATGATGTAGAAATGCTTCGTATGGGACGTTATCCATGGAGCATTAAACGACGTATTTTAAGTGACGTTGGGCATGTTTGTAATGAGGATGCTGCATTAGCGATGGCAGATGTAATTACAGATGAGACAAAGCATATTTATTTAGCCCATTTAAGCTTAGATAATAACATGAAAGAACTAGCGCGTATGTCAGTATCACAAGTACTAGAGGAAAAAGGATTTGGAGTGGGTGAATCCTTTGAAATTCACGATACAGATCCAAAAATGCCTACAAAAATTCAATACGTATAATTCTTCATTTTAGTAAACAATAAAGGTGAATATAGTTGTTTTCAGGAAGATAGGTGAACAAATATGTCCTTTATTGATGAAGAAAGTTATCGTATGAAACGTGCAGGAAAAAAGAAGCACAAAGGTATAGTTCTTTCGAGTATAGCGGGAACAATTGTAGGAGCTTCTTTATTTGCGTTTGGAGCGCCTTTATTTTCGAATTCTGCTGATACGCTTCCGCAAGCTGAAGCAAGCGGAAGTAATATGGCTGAAGCTCAAGGGATTAAACAGATTAGCTTTGTAGATGCTGTTGATCGTGCATCTGAAGCTGTTGTGGGTGTTATTAACATTCAACGAGATAATTTTTCAGAGGCAGATTCAGAGGCCGGTACAGGATCAGGAGTAATTTATAAAAAGACAGATGGTCAAGCTTATATTGTAACGAATAATCATGTTGTAGCTGGAGCGAATCGTATTGAAGTAAGTCTAAGTGATGGTAAGAAGGTTCCTGGAAAAGTATTAGGAACCGATGTAGTCACAGATTTAGCTGTATTAGAAATAGATGCAAAGCATGTGAAAAAAATAATTGAAATTGGCGATTCTAATACTGTTCGCAGAGGAGAACCAGTTATTGCGATTGGAAACCCACTTGGACTGCAATTTTCTGGAACAGTTACACAAGGTATTATTTCAGCTAATGAACGTATTGTCCCTGTAGATTTAGATCAAGATGGACATTATGATTGGCAAGTAGAAGTGTTACAAACAGATGCAGCGATTAATCCGGGGAATAGTGGTGGTGCGCTTGTAAATGCAGCAGGACAATTAATTGGTATTAATTCAATGAAAATTGCTGCAAAAGAAGTAGAAGGAATCGGCCTTGCTATTCCGGTGACTAGAGCTGTTCCGATTATGAATGAACTTGAGAAGTATGGAAAAGTAAGAAGACCGTATGTTGGGATTGAACTTAGGTCATTAAATGAAATCCCAAACTATTATTGGTCAAAAACATTACATTTACCAGGTACTGTAACAGAGGGCGTTTGTATTTTGGATGTGAAAAGTCCTTCGCCAGGTGCGGATGCTGGTTTAAGAGAACATGATGTTATTGTGGCAGTAGATGGAAAACCGATTCGCGATATTATTGGATTCCGTACGGCCTTATATGATAAGGAAATTAATGATAAAATGACTCTTACGTTTTATCGTGGTACAAAAAGAGTAACAACAACAGTGAAATTAGGCATTCAAAAGTATTAAAAACAGGAGGGCCTACCTCCTGTTTTCTATTGTAGAAAAGTGAGGTGTAGAAAATGAATTTACCTTGTTGTTTAGAACATGTTGAATTAGCGTTAGATATTATTGTGGATGAGTGTGAAGTTGCACCAGTTATCAACAATGTGGATAACTCGGGAAAAGAGAAAAAAACATGTGAATTTTGTCAAAATGAGGCGACATATGTTGTATCGAACACAGATTCCCACACAATATGTGGGTAGTATTTGTGGATATGTGGATAAGTTTTGTGGATAACATGTTTGTAAGGTGGAGGATACGTGTGAATATCTCGATTATTTCAATTGGGAAATTAAAAGAAAAATATTTGAAACAAGGTATAGCAGAATACTTAAAACGATTATCTGCATACGCAAAAGTAGAAGTAATTGAATTACCTGATGAAAAGGCGCCAGAAAATTTAAGTGAAGCAGAAATGTTAATTGTAAAGGAAAAAGAAGGTATACGTATACTCGATAAAATTTCTGATGACACGCATGTGATTGCATTAGCTATAGAAGGAAAGCAAAAGTCATCAGAAGAATTTGCGGTAAGTCTAGATCGCCTTGCTACATACGGAAAGAGTAAAGTCGCATTTGTAATTGGTGGATCACTTGGACTAAGCTCAGAAGTGATGAAGCGTTCAAATGAATCACTTTCTTTTTCAAAGATGACATTACCACACCAATTAATGCGATTAGTGTTGCTTGAGCAAGTGTATAGAGCGTTTCGGATTAATCGTGGAGAACCGTATCATAAGTAATGTATTCTATGTAAAACACTGATATTATCATATTTATTTTATTATGCCTATAATTGGAGGCTATGTGAATGGTAAGTGATCAGACGAGATATTCTAGACTCGCAAATATAACAAAAATAATAAATACGAAATTAGAACTACGTGACGTATTGCAGCGTGTGACAATGGCGATATCAGAGGAAATTGTTAGGTGCGATGCTGTTGGAATTTATTTACCCCAGGAAGATGGAACATTTAGAGGGTTTGCAGGAAAACCAGAGACTATAAATGGCGTAACGCTCGATACTCAAGTAATTGATCCTGAAATAGACTTACTGGCAAAAGAGGTTATTGAAACGAAAAAAACCATCTATATTCCTGATACCTCAAAGGATCATCGACCAGATCCGAGACCGGTTAATGCATTCAAAATTAAGTCCTTATTAGCTCTGCCTATCTCATTTGGGCAAGAGTTATTTGGTCTAGTTTTTTTATTTGATTATGGAATTCCGATGAACTTAACAGATTCAGAAATTCAAAGTGTTGAAGCTTATGTAAATATGGCTGCGGTTGCAATTCAAAACACAAATAATTTAAAACAAAAGGAAAACCTTATTGCTGAGAAGCAGCTGTTACTAAATGTTACACGTGATTTATCAATGTGTTCCTCGATACAGGAGAGTTTTGATAAATGCTTTTTTTACCTAGAACAGATTTTAGAGAGTAAAAATATGACTGCCCATCTTCTAGATCCGCTAGATAAAACAACAATTAAAACAACGAAATTAAGTAAGGGTTGTTATTGGACAGAAGCGGATTGGACAGAGAAAAGCTATGAAGCCAAGATTCAAGAAGTTATTCAAACAAAAAATATAGATAGTAAGGGTCTATTGATGATTCCATTGGTTTCAATTGGAGAAGTATTAGGGGTAATCGTCGTTGGCAAAGAAGGAAAAGCTCACAATTATGATCATTCTCAACTTCAACTAGCAAAATCTATCGTTGATGCCACAGCCCCTACGTTTTCGAATTTGTCATATATGGATCAACTAGAAAGCATAGTGGAAGAGCGAACGAGAGAGCTAGCTGCTGCTAATGAAAAAGTTACAAGTGTGATTGAATGTATTACGGATGGATTTTTTATTTTAAATAATAAATGGGAATTTACGTACGTAAATAAGCACCAATATTTTCCGAAAAGAAAAACAGCAAAAGATGTATTAGGAAAGAATATATGGGATGTTTTCCCGAGTGAAATCGACACAGTTATGTATAAGGAATTTCATCGTGCGATGTCAGAGCGAACTACAGTTCATTTCGAATTTCTTTCTACTGCAGATGAATATTGGCACGAAGTTATTGCATACCCGTATGATGATGGTATTTGTTGTATTTTTAAAAACATAACGGAAAAAAAGAAATATGAACAGGAATTGAAAAGATTATCCAACATAGATTTAATAGGGCAAATGGCAGCAGGTATCAGCCATGAAATTAGAAATCCAATGACAACAGTACTAGGATTTTTACAGTTATTAAAAGAAGAGAATACCTATGAGAAACATAATAAGTACTTTCATTTAATGATTGAAGAACTTAACCGTGCCAATTCTATTATTACTGAATTTCTCTCAATGGGTAATACAAGGAAATCGGATTTGCAGATGTTAGATTTAAATTCAATTATCCACGATATTATTCCTTTAATAAAGATTGATACGTACAATCAAAATAAATATATTCAAGTCGATACAAATGACATTCCAGAATTACTTTTAAATCGTAATGAAATACGGCAATTATTAATGAATCTATATCGTAATGGCTTAGAAGCGATGAATACAGGGAAAGTTCTAACCATTAGCACTTACAAGGAAGGTCAAAATTGTGTGGTGCTTGCAGTGCGGGATCAAGGAAAAGGTATCAGGCCTGAAGTATTAGAGAAACTGGGTACGCCGTTTTACACGACCAAAGATAATGGAACTGGATTGGGGTTAGGTGTATGTTATGCCATTGCTGCCCGCCATAATGCAAAAATAGAAATTCAAACAGGATCGGAAGGCACTACCTTTTTTGTTAAATTTAATTATGAAAATAATAAAAAATAACCTTATTTAGAATAGTTACGATGAACCGTATCATAAATAAATTTATTCTTTGCATATAAAAGGATAAAAAGACCATTGGACAAAAATTACCGATGGTCTTTTAAATATTATTAGATGGTATGTAGATTTCCTAAAATAAGTATGTTTCTATTTCCATAAAAATATGCTGTAATATGAAGAGGAAAAAGTATAAGTAGTTAGAGAAGTGAGGAATTAAAGGTGAAGAAGTTTAAGAAGTTTTACTTGGAGATTACGAGTGTATGTAATCTTGCGTGTAGCTTTTGTCCGCCGACGGAAAGGCAGAAGCAATTCATTTCTGTGGAGGATTTTGCTAAAAGATTAGACCAAATTAAACCTCACACAGACTACATTTATTTGCACGTGAAGGGTGAGCCGTTGCTCCACCCGAAAATAGATCAACTATTAGACTTAAGTCATGAAAAAGGGTTTAAAGTTAATATTACAACGAACGGAACGTTAATTAATAAGAGAAGACATAGGCTGTTAAATAAGCCTGCGTTAAGACAAATGAATTTTTCACTGCATAGTTTTGATGGACATCCAGGTTCGCAAGATAAAGAGGGCTATGTAAGGAGTATACTTTCATTCATTAGGGAAGCGACAAGTCAATCAGATTTAATTGTATCGTTAAGGTTATGGAATTTAACTCAGGATAATAAAACGAATGCTGAAATCCAGAAAAATAGAGAGTTATTATCTATAATTGAAAATGAATTTGATCTATCTTATCAAATTGAAGAGAAGCTTACACCAGGAAAAGGTATAAAAATTGCAGAACGTGTCTTTATTAATCAAGACTATGAATTCCAGTGGCCAGCATTACATGAAGAAGAGGATGATGGGAAAGGATTCTGTCATGGACTTCGTAATCAAGCGGGTATTTTAGCGAATGGAACAGTTATTCCTTGTTGTTTAGATGGTGAAGGGATTATTAACCTTGGGAATATTAATAATGATTCATTTTCTAACATTATCGAAGGTGAAAGAGCAACAAACATTGTCGATGGATTTTCGAAAAGAGTTGCGGTTGAAGAACTTTGCAGGAAATGTGGATATCGCAAACGGTTTGGGAAGTAAATATGAAATAAGCCCTCATAAAGCGAGGGTTTATTTTTTATACTTGATAAGAATGCTCTAATTTATCAATTAATGAACCAACGTAAGAAACAGCTTTACGGATTGCATCTGGTTTTGACATATCTACTCAGGCATGTTTCATTGTACCACCAGCGATCAATAAGCAGGTTGTCCTTCCTCTTTAATCATTTGAGCTACTGCAGTGGATGCAGTGTGTGCTGCCTTTTTTGTAGTATTTCTAGTAACGATTTACGGAAAGGTTCAAGTTTTGTTTCTTCAGTTAAATATTTTTCAATTGTTCCTTCGCCGAATGAGAGGATTTCATTATGAATAAAGGATAGTGCAGTATGTACTTTCGTCCATAAAGCAGCAATTTTGGAAGAGTTCGCTTGAATACTTGGATTTGTACGATCAGTAGATTCTTTTAAATTTGCATATGAGTACAGTTTTGTTAACGTCATTAAAAGTTCTTCTTCTAAAAGTAGGCAATTTAATAAAGTATGGGAGCTAGTATGTAAATGTCCTTTAAATGAATCAAGTTTCTGTATATCATTTTCCAATGCGTTTAATGCAGTATGCTATTCGGCATCAGAATTATACAAATCGGATAAATCCCATGTTAGTTCAGCAGGTACCTCTGCGCAATTAAGACGATTTTCTATTACATTTTTCAAGTCGTATATACTCCTTCTTAAGACTATCTAAAAATATAATGATAAAAAATTCAGTTAAATTAAAATTTTTTTCATTTTTATATACAAAAAAGAAGGACAAGCATGAAAATACTTGTCCTTCAAGTTAATTTAAGAATTAATATACTTTGTCACCATTGAAAATCGAGTTTTTCACGACAACATAATCTACAGTACGAATAGCATCTAATTTTGTTCCACCAGCGTAAGAGATAGAAGATTGAAGATCTTGTTCCATTTCGATTAACGTATCTTCTAAAGAACCTTTATGCTCAACGAACATTTTCTTACCTTCAACGTTTTTCTTCTCACCCTTTTGGAATTCAGAAGCAGAACCGAAGTATTCTTTATAAAGTTTGCCATCTCTTTCAATTGTTTCCCCTGGAGACTCTTCGTGACCAGCGAATAGAGAACCGATCATGACCATAGTTGCCCCAAATCGAATAGATTTAGCTACGTCGCCGTGTGTACGAATACCACCATCAGCGATAATTGGCTTACTTGCAGCTTTTGCACACCAGCGAAGTGCAGCTAGCTGCCAACCACCAGTTCCGAAGCCTGTTTTAATTTTAGTAATACAAACTTTACCAGGTCCAATACCAACTTTTGTTGCATCGGCACCAGCATTTTCTAATTCTCTTACCGCTTCTGGAGTTCCAACGTTTCCAGCGATAACGAAGCTCTCTGGTAAATGTTTTTTAATATGTTGAATCATGTTGATCACAGCATTAGAATGACCGTGTGCGATATCAATCGTGATATATTCAGGTGTCAGTTGCTCAGCAGCTAATTGTTGTACGAATTCATATTCGTCCTCTTTTACACCAACGCTGATAGAAGCGATTAATCCACGTGATTGCATATCTCTAATGAATGAGATTCGTTTCTCTGGTTGGAAACGATGCATGATATAAAAGTAGTTATTCTCAGCTAAATAAGTTGCAATTCTTTCATCAATAATCGTTTGCATATTTGCAGGTACGACAGGTAATTTAAATTTATGTTTTCCTAAAGTGACAGTTGTATCACATTCAGAGCGGCTATTTACAATACATTTTGCAGGAATTAATTGAATATCTTCATAGTCGAATACGTTTTCCATCATTTACACCCCTAAAATACGAATATTTTATTTTTATTAATTAAAAATGTTCGTCCATAGGATAATTTACATTATTTTTATTAAGAAGTCAAAGAATTTCTTAACATTTTTTGAAAAAGTAGATTTTATACCTGAAAAACAACGTTAAAAACGAATTTAAAACGTTTTTTTATTTTTATTGTTCGTTTATGAAAAAGGTTGAAAAATTAAGATAATTACACAAGGTTGTATGTATTCTTTTTATTTTTTTGGAGTGGATGTAGGATACTATGAAAAGGTTAATGCTAACAATGCAAGCAAAAGATGTTATCAAGTAGTTGAACAATATATGAAATGAAAAGGTTTGTTTCTATATAAAAAGATGAATCTGGCATGATTCACCTTTTTATGTGAGGTTTCAAGTATAATAAGTAGGGTGATAGTAACGTATACAAAAGATAAAAAAGAAAATAATACAGAATAAAATGAGGTTAATATATGAGTAAAAAAAGTTTTTCTGATTATAAATTAAGTAAGGAAATTGTAAGGGCACTTACTGGGTTAGGGTATGATCATCCAACAGAAGTACAAGGTGAGGTTATTCCAGTTGCATTACAAAAGAAGGATCTTGTTGTGAAGTCCCAGACTGGAAGTGGAAAAACAGCTTCATTTGGTATTCCACTTTGTGAAATGGTGGAGTGGGAAGAGAATAAACCACAAGCATTAGTTTTAACACCAACGAGAGAGCTTGCGGTACAGGTAAAAGAAGATATTACAAATATAGGTCGATTCAAAAGGATTAAGGCTGCGGCAGTTTATGGGAAATCTCCATTTGCACGTCAAAAATTAGAATTAAAGCAAAAGACACATATTGTAGTTGGTACTCCTGGTCGTGTGTTGGATCATATTGAGAAGGGTACCCTTTCTTTAGAGTGTTTGAAGTATTTAGTTATTGATGAAGCAGATGAGATGCTAAATATGGGCTTTATCGATCAAGTAGAGGCAATTATTGATGAATTACCTACAAAAAGAATGACGATGTTATTTTCAGCAACACTTCCAGAAGATGTTGAGAAATTGTCTCGTACATATATGAATTCACCAATTCATATTGAAATTAAAGCAGCTGGGATTACGACGGATAAAATTGAACATACTCTTTTTGAGGTGATAGAAGACGAGAAGCTTTCACTACTTAAAGATGTAACAACGATTGAGAATCCTGATAGCTGTATTATTTTCTGTCGTACACAAGAAAATGTAGATCATGTATATAGACAATTAAAACGAGCTAACTATCCTTGTGACAAAATACATGGTGGTATGGTACAAGAAGATCGTTTTGAAGTCATGGATGATTTTAGAAAAGGAAAATTCCGTTATTTAGTAGCCACAGATGTAGCTGCGAGAGGAATTGATATTGATAATATTACACATGTTATTAATTATGATATTCCACTTGAAAAAGAAAGCTATGTACATCGTACTGGAAGAACGGGACGAGCTGGAAATAGTGGAAAAGCTATTACATTTATAACACCATATGAAAATAGATTTTTAGAAGAGATTGAGGAGTATATTGGATTTGAAATTCCAAAGGCAATTGGACCTTCAAAAGAAGAAGTTATGAAAGAGAAAGCTGCATTTGAAGAAAAGATACATGCTAAACCAATTATAAAGAAAGATAAAAATGCAGATATCAACAAAGGCATTATGAAGCTGTACTTTAATGGCGGGAAGAAAAAGAAAATTAGGGCGGTAGATTTCGTCGGTACAATTGCTAAAATTAAAGGTGTTACAGCAGAAGATATAGGTATTATTACGATACAAGATAATGTTTCTTACGTTGAAATATTAAATGGAAAAGGACCACTTGTCTTGAAAGTCATGAAGACTACAACGATTAAAGGGAAACAACTAAAAGTTCATGAAGCAATTAAGTAAATAAAAAACTATCCACTTTAATAGGTGGATAGTTTTTTATTTATGATTCTTTTAAATCATCCACTAGTTGCTCAGCTAAACGTCTATACATATTACTCATAGTCACGAAGGATGTTAGTAGTAGAAATTTTTCTAGCTTTGTATCTTCTAAGGAAGAAATCTCATTTACTTCTGTAACACGGTTATTTACGTCTTGTTTAAAGCTTTCGACATTGCTTTCAGTAAGAGCAAGATAATTTTTGTATAACGTATTTAATTCGAATGAATCATCATTTAATAAGGAGTCATTTATAGTTTCTAATGAACTTTTTATGTCATTAATGGAGAGAGCTCCCTTTAATTGATAAATTAGGCTAATTAAAATCATATGCTCTTTTGAATACTTTTTATTTTTGATAGGGATGAATAGTTTCCCCTTTGCGTAATTATTAATCATCGTTTTTGTTAATACTTTTTCATCATCAGTTCTCGTTGTATCTGCATAAGTATTCTCAAATAGTTGGACAACTTGGTCTACATATAAGTCAACATTTGGAATATCCTCAAGTTTAATGTTTTTTTCTAAATGTAATGTCTTAAGTAATTCATTTATATTTTCCACGTAGAATCCCTCACTTTTATAACTTAGTGGAACTTAATGTTTAATATATCTTTAAATATGGTATTACGAAACAAATGAATTGTAAATGTTGACCTTAAAAAGAAATGTGTATATAATTACATGTAGTTATCAAAACTACATGTAATTATATGAGGGGTGTTATTATGAATGCTTATGTAAGGGAACCAGTTAATGCATTTACTCACTTAGGTGGAGCGATATTATCATTTATTGCGTTATTAGCTATGCTTGTGAAAGTTTCTATCAAGATGCCATCATTTGCTGCAATTACAGCTGTTATTTTGTTTGGTATTGGAATGATGGTCCTTTATACGGCGTCAGCTGTATATCATAGTGTTGTGGCCAATGAACGTGTTATATACTTCTTTAGGAAGCTAGATCATTCTATGATTTTTATATTAATTGCAGGTACATATGCACCCTTTTGCTTAATTACATTAAATTCAGCAAGTGGTTTGCTATTATTTTGTTTAGTCTATGCAACTGCGATTTGTGGCATTGTATTTAAAATGTTTTGGTTTAATTGTCCAAGGTGGTTATCGACAGCAATTTATATTACGATGGGTTGGTTAATTGTTTTATTCTTTGCACCGTTAGCTGAGAATTTAAGTACAGGAGGCATTATTTTCTTAGTACTTGGGGGCATTTTTTATACAATTGGTGGATTTATTTATGGAACAAAGCCAAAATGGTTAGAGTTTAAATATATGGGGCATCATGAAATTTTTCATGTTTTTGTATTATTAGGTAGTCTTGCGCATTTTCTAAGTGTATATTGTTACGTAATTTAATAAAAAACGTCACATAATTTTTATTATGTGGCATTTTTTTATTACCTGATTAGAATCGTATATGTTATAAAATTATTATGGGATAAAATGTAAGTTTCTGTGTTCGCATGTTAAACATAGGATAAGAAATATGTGATATACTTTGAGAAGTTTATAATGAATGAAATATGGAGGACTATAATTATGGCAATACTTGTAACAGGTGGAGCAGGATATATTGGTAGTCATACATGTGTAGAATTACTAAATAGCGGTTACGAAGTTATAGTAGTGGATAACCTTTCGAATAGCTCGGTAGAATCTATAAATCGAGTAAAAGAAATAACAGGAAAACAATTTAAGTTTTATAAAGAAGATGTTTTAAATCGCGAAGCGCTTGACGCAATTTTTGAAGAAAATTCAATTGAAGCAGTTATTCACTTTGCAGGATTTAAAGCTGTAGGGGAGTCAGTAGCGATTCCATTAACATATTATCATAACAACATTACAAGCACGTTAGTGCTATGTGAAGTAATGCAGAAACATAATGTAAAGAAGATAATCTTTAGTTCATCTGCAACTGTATATGGTATCCCGGAAACGTCACCGATTACGGAGGAGTTTCCATTAAGTGCAACAAATCCATATGGTCAAACGAAATTAATGATTGAGCAAATTATGCGTGATGTAGCATTTGCAGATGCAGAATGGAGTATCGCATTACTTCGCTATTTCAATCCATTTGGTGCACACGAAAGTGGGCGTATCGGAGAAGATCCAAATGGAATCCCAAATAACTTAATGCCATATGTAACGCAAGTAGCGGTAGGTAAGTTAAAAGAATTAAGCGTATTCGGAAATGACTATCCAACGAAAGATGGAACAGGAGTCCGTGATTACATCCATGTTGTGGACTTAGCAAATGGTCACGTAAAGGCGCTTGAGAAAGTACTGAGTACAACAGGAGTAGATGCTTATAACCTGGGCACAGGCATGGGCTATAGTGTACTAGAGATGGTTGAAGCGTTTGAAAAAGTTTCGGGCAAGAAAGTTCCTTATAAAATTACAGAGCGTCGCCCAGGTGATGTGGCAGTATGTTTTGCTGATGCATCGAAAGCAAAGCGTGAATTAGGCTGGGAGGCAACACGCGGATTAGAAGAAATGTGTGCTGACTCTTGGAAATGGCAATCAAATAATAAAAATGGCTATTTAGAAGTTTAATGATGAATATAAAAAATGACCTTTGCATAAAAGCAAGAGGTCATTTTTTATATTCATTTTCTACTAAGTTTATTAGCGAACCTAGAAAAGAACGTTCGCTGTTTTAAATGATATGATTTTACAATATCTTATGCTAGAAGGTAGTAGAATGAGATAGAGTAATGTATTATTTTATTAATTTTTTATGGGAATTGAAAGCGTATTATTGAAATGTATTCCAACACTTGTATCATTGCTAGAGTACGTTTATAATCAAGGAATCCTAGTTCATGTTTTGATAGGATTATTTATTATTGAAAGCGTTTTAAGTTCACTCCTTTTTTTGAGGTAGGAGGTCTGACTTATTTAGGTGAAAAATTATGTATGTAGTTTTAAATGGGAAGAAAAATAATATAAGTATCATTTTATAGTGTGGGGAGGTTAAAAGTGTGAAAGGTAAAGATTTTCACACGAATATATATGGGTTATGTAGGATTATTACTTTCAGGAGCAGCTTTATTTTTAAATAGTCTTGTTATATTAGGGAAAGCAGAGATGAAAAGTGCGGGTGTTTTTAATTTATTTGTGGGTGCACTACAAATTATTATTCCGTTTTATTTGATTATGATTTCTGACCAAAGCAATTGGACAGTGTATTCATATGCGGCTACTTTCTTATTTGGATTAACTTATTTATATGTAGGTGTTACTTTTATAAAAGGAATGGATAGTAGTGGTCTAGGATGGTTTTGTATTTGGGTAGCAATTATAGCCTTATTCTATATGGTTGTTTCATTTGTTCAATTCCATGATGTTGTTAATGCGTTAACGTGGTTTATGTGGGCATTACTTTGGTATTTATTCTTTGTATTAAATACACAAAAGAAGAACATTAATCAATATCTTGGAAGGATTGCCTTCGTACAATCATGGGTAACATTGACTTTACCTTCACTCTTTTATTTTATGGGAGTGTGGGGAGAGGGATTCGTATATGAATTATGGGTTTATGTATCTGTAATTTCTATTTTATACTTCTGTTATTGTATTTATAAATATCGAGTACGTTAATATATTATCTGTATAAAGGCATGGAATCGTTAAACGAATTCCATGCTTTTTATATGTTAGCACTTATAATAGAGAGGTAGTATTTTACAATTTGCTAAAGTGGGGATGATGAAGTTGAAAAAAGTATTGGTGCTAGGGGGAACAAGATTTTTTGGTAAATATTTAGTAGAAGCACTTTTGCAAGAGGGGCACGATGTAACGATTGCGACGAGAGGAATTACGGAAGATTCTTTTGGCAGTAGAGTAAAAAGACTTATTGTAGATAGGGAAGATGAAAAACAACTAGCAGAGCGTCTAGGAGATAAAAGTTATGATATTGTATACGATAATTTATGCTATAGCTCGAATGCAGCGAAGGTAATATGTGAAGTGTTACGAGGGAAAACGAAGAAATATGTTATGACATCTTCAATGGCCGTCTATGAACCTGCCCTAAGCTTATCAGAAGAAGACTTTAATCCATACGAGTATGCAATCGCGTATGGAGATAGGAATGACTTCAATTATGGTGAAGGAAAGAGATTAGCTGAAGCCGTTGTATTTCAACATGCAACATTCCCAGTCGTTGCAGTGCGTTTTCCAGTTGTTATTGGAGAAAATGATTATACGAAAAGGTTACAATTTTACGTTGAATGTATTGTGAACCAAAAACCTATCGTTGTGGATCATGTAGATGGAACTTTGTCATTTATACATGAAAAAGAGGCAGGAGAGTTTCTAGCTTGGTGCGGAATGGCAAATGTGAGAGGACCAATTAACGCCTGTAGTAACGGAGTAGTTTCTATGGAAGAAATTATTCATTTCATAGAAGAGAAGACAGGAATAAAAGCACTCATTCAGAAAGCTGGGGGAAATATAGCTCCTTATAATGAGGTAACTAACTGTACGTTACATAATGGAAAGGCTCGTGAATTCGGATTTTTGTTCCGAGAGCTGAAACTAGAAATAAAAAATATTTTAAAACATTATATAAATACAATGAAGTAATCATAAATCCCCCGGTGGCAATCCGGGGGATTCTGGAGGATTTCGACAATACTGATTTTACATTACCAAATTTACCTTATACGTACGACTAATGTTTTTGTGATTGAATTGCTTGTAAATACTTCTCGTTTACTTGGTCCCAGTTTACTGTATGCCACCAGTTGGTAACAAACTCTGGGCGCCTATTTTGATACTTTAAATAATAAGCATGTTCCCATACATCAATTACGAGTAAGGGGATTTTCCCTTCTTGCAAAGGCGTATCTTGATTTGGTGTACTCATAACAGAGAGTTCCTCACCGTCAAGAACAAGCCATCCATAGCCACTTCCAAAACGACTAATAGCTGCTTTGGAAAGTTGATCTTTTAAGTTGTCAAAGGTATTGAAATAATAATCAATTACTTTTGCAACGTCTCCATTAGGCTCACCGCCACCTCGTGGGCTCATCACTTCCCAAAAAAGACTATGACAATAGTGACCACCA
Organism: Bacillus sp. FSL W8-0640; assembly: GCF_038007725.1. Taxonomy (NCBI): domain Bacteria; kingdom Bacillati; phylum Bacillota; class Bacilli; order Caryophanales; family Bacillaceae; genus Bacillus; species Bacillus sp. FSL W8-0640. Next base: position 5,233,212 of record NZ_JBBOXT010000001.1, on the reverse strand, counting down.
CCGTTATTTCGTACAGCTGTAACAATTTCCTTCGGTAAAGCATCTAAATTACATAGCAATTCTTCTAAAGATTTATTATGTAATTCAGTATAATTTTCTAAAGTAGCATTTAAATTGTTTACGTATGTCGCATGGTGCTTTCCATGATGAATGGCAAGTGTATTGCTATCAATATGTGGCTCTAGTTCATCATAGTCATATGAAAGCTTTGGCAATTGAAATGAAGACATAACATTCCCTCCTTTCGACTTAAAAAGTTGGTCTAGGTAAAAATACTTTACCTGAGTCAAAAATACACCCATTTTCCATATAAGTCAATAGTAATTCCATTAATTTTCTGAAAAATATTACAATAAAAGTAACACTCTCACTTTCATTTGTGACTCCTATCCTTTTTGCTTATACTGTAAAGTAGCAGGGTTTTGTTGAAATAGAAGGAGATTGTTTATGAGTAAAACGAAACAATTAATAGAGGAAGCAAGTAATTTTATTACGATTTGTTATAAGGAGCTTCATAAAGAACAATTGATAGAAGAACGTATAAAAGAAATTCAAATTGAGATAGAGAAGACAGGGACATATGAGCATACATTTGAAGAACTTGTTCATGGTTCACGAATGGCATGGCGTAACAGTAATAGATGTATTGGAAGACTATTTTGGAGTAAGATGCACATATTAGATGCGCGCGAAGTAAATGATGAAGAGGGTGTATATAATGCATTAATTCATCATATTAAATATGCAACGAACGACGGAAAAGTTAAACCAACCATTACGATTTTTAAGCAATATCAAGGTGAAGAAAATAATATAAGAATTTATAATCACCAATTGATTCGATATGCAGGATATAAAACAGAAACGGGAGTGATTGGTGATTCTCATTCCGCTACATTTACGGACTTTTGTCAGGAGCTTGGTTGGCAAGGAGAAGGTACGAATTACGATGTATTGCCACTTGTGTTTTCTATAGATGGAAAAGCGCCTATATATAAAGAAATTCCGAGAGAAGAAGTAAAAGAAGTGCCAATTGAACACCCGGAATACCCTATTTCATCACTTGGAGTAAAATGGTATGGTGTTCCAATGATTTCAGATATGCGTTTAGAAATTGGCGGTATTTCTTATACAGCCGCTCCGTTCAATGGATGGTATATGGGAACAGAAATTGGGGCGCGCAACTTAGCAGATCATGATCGTTATAATTTACTTCCGGCTGTTGCGGAGATGATGGATTTAGATACATCGAGAAACGGTACCTTATGGAAAGATAAGGCGCTAATTGAGTTGAATATTGCCGTACTACACTCCTTTAAAAAACAAGGAGTTAGTATTGTTGATCACCATACTGCTGCACAACAATTTCAGCAATTTGAGAAGCAAGAAGCTGCTTGTGGTCGTGTTGTAACAGGTAATTGGGTATGGCTTATTCCACCATTATCTCCAGCTACCACCCACATTTATCATAAACCGTATCCGAATGAAATTTTGAAGCCAAATTTCTTTCATAAATGATATTTAGTGTAGGTTTTTTCTGTGAAATATAATTTTTTTTAATTACTGTTATGTAGCAAATGGAAGCCTTTACTCTCGGTTATTTTTGGAAGAGGCTTTTTGAACCAAGGAGTTCCTTATGTTATAATCAAATTTCTGTTTCGAAGACCTTATAGAAATATAAGGTCTTTTGTTTTGCTTTTTTATGTAAGAGGAAGAAATTCTTTCTTTTTAATAAGGGATTTGGCATATTTTTAGGGACAACATAAGTGTGTGGGAAGTCGATAAAATGTTATGCATATATAATTATTGTGTTTTGGTTTTAAACAATAAAACATAATAAAGTTGTTTTTTTAGATTGCTGAGGAAGGAGGAAGTGTAAATGAGGATGAAGAGTCGAAAAACTGATTGGCCTGTATTTATTATTAGTGGTGGTTCACTTTTATTATTTGTAATTGCAGTTTTTTTGAACAAGGATTATGTAGAGAGTGTGATTAATAAAAGTTTCGCTTTTTCAATTAAATATTTCGGTGCCTTCTGGCAAGTTTTATTATTAGGTACATTTATTGTTGCGATGTGTATGGCGTTCTCCAAATATGGGAGAGTTAAGCTTGGAGGATTAGAAAAACCTGAGATTAGTACGGCAAAATGGCTTGCTATTATTATGTCTACATTACTTGCCGGAGGTGGCGTTTTTTGGGCAGCAGCAGAGCCAATGTATCATTTGATGACGGTGCCACCAATACATGATGGTATATCTGCTGGAACGAAAGAAGCAGTCATGCCTGCTTTAGCACAAAGTTATATGCATTGGGGATTTTTAGCATGGACGATTTTAGGTACAATTAGTGCGGTAGTTATGATGTATGGACATTATCATAAAGATATGCCGCTAAAACCTCGAACGCTTTTATATCCTATTTTTGGGGAAAAATTAAGAAAGAGCCTGCTTGGAACGATAATTGATGCAGCTGCAATTATTGCAGTAGCTGCAGGTACAATTGGCCCAATTGGATTTTTAGGTTTACAAGCAAGTTATGGATTACAAGAATTATTTGGAATTTCTGATGTGTTTACTACTCAATTAGCAATTATTGTTTGTGTGGTGGCCGTGTCTACCATATCGGCAGTAACAGGTATTGATAAAGGGATTCAAATTATAAGTAATTTAAATGTTAGATTAGCAATTGTATTAATGGCATTCATATTACTATTTGGGCCAGGTGGATTTATTATTGATTCGTTTGTTTCTTCGTTTGGATTTTATGTAAATGAATTTATACCGATGAGCACATACCGTGGTGATGCAAGTTGGTTAGGATCTTGGACAATCTTTTTCTGGGGATGGTTTATTGGATACGGACCAATGATGGCAATTTTAGTGAGTCGAATTTCAAGAGGGAGAACGATTCGAGAAATCATCGTTGCAATTGGAATTATCGCACCTATTATTACAACGTTTTGGTTTACTATATTAGGTGGATCAGGCGTGTTTTATGAGTTGATGAATCCTGGGTCTATCTCGGACGCATTAAGTGAATCTGGTATGCCGGCAGCTATGATTGCAATTACAGGACAATTGCCACTTTCTAATATTATTGGACCAGCATTTCTTTTATTAACAATTTTATTTGTAGTGACAACAGGGGATTCAATGGCGTATTCCATTTCAATGGCAGTGACTGGAGACGGAGATCCTAGAATTAGTTTGCGAATTTTTTGGTCGCTTATTATGGGCGCAGTTGCAGCAATTCTTTTATATATGGGTGAAGGAAGTATTAATGCGCTACAATCGTTTATCGTGGTGACGGCAGTTCCGGTATCAATTTTGTTATTCCCAATGCTATGGTTAGCGCCTAAAGTTGCGGGAGAATTAGCATTAAAACAAGGTATTGTAAAAGAAGAAGATAAAACTGCATTCTTATTTCAGAAGGCTAGTAAATCAAAATAAATAAAAACGTAAAAGAGGAAGCATCTTAAATGAGATGCTTCCTCTTTTACGTTTAATCTAATACTTTTCCCTTTGTTTCTGGTACACATAGTAGCATTGTAATTAACCCGATTGGGTAGATGATAAAAATCAAGGACATTGCTCCAAGTAGGTTGCCACCTGTAGCGAGTAAGCCAATAATAACAGGCCCAAATCCAGCTAACCCACGTCCTGTACCGAAAATAAAGTTTTCAGCGGTAGAGCGAGCTTCAGCAGGATAGTTTTCAGCTAAAATTGCTCCAAATCCTCCCATCATTCCATTTGCAAAGAATCCAAGCAATGCACTTCCCCATAATAATAATGTTGAATCTGTGAATAAGAAGAAGTAAATGAGACAGTATACTGTACCGCCAATATAATAGATTGCAAAAGTTTTACGGCGACCAATTTTATCAGCTAGAATACCAAAGATTGCAATTCCAATTAGCATACCGATGGTAGAAATGAACATCCAGCCACTTGCTTTTGCTAATGTATAGTTATATTTATTTGCTAAAATAGTGGGCATCCATGTGAAGATTCCGTAATATCCGAAGTTTTGGATAAACGACATAATAATAAGACCAATTGTTGTAATTGTTACTTTTTTATTGGCAAATAACTTTCGAAGTGGGAATTTTTTTATATGTTTTAGTTGTTCTGCTTCAGTAGTTGTTAATTTACCTGTAGATTCTTTTTGCAACAGTTCCTTTTTGTAGCGTTGTTTTTGCTCCCATATTTTCGGTTCACTTAAACTTTTACGGACATAGACAGCTAGTAAAGCTGGAATTAATCCAAATAAGAAAACGGCTCTCCATCCAAAGTGTGGGACAATAAATGCTGGAAGGAGTGAAGCAATCAGTACACCAAATTGCCATCCAAGTGCAACAACAGATGTCGCTTTAGCTCGCATTTCTTTAGACCAGGTTTCTGTTACGATGGCCATTCCGATTCCGAATTCACCACCAACTCCCATTCCAACTAAAAAGCGCAGAATTAATAATTGCCAGTAGTCTGTTGCGAAATAAATGAGTGCGGTTGCTAGTGAAAACAGTAAGATTGTGAAGGCCATTGTACGAATACGGCCAAATAAATCAGCAATAAATCCAAATAAATAAGAACCAATTAACATCCCTATTGTGGTAGCTAATGTTAAGTTTCCACCTTCAACAGGACTTAAGTGAAACTCTTTTAAAATATAGACAAGTACGAAAGATAATAGCAACATATCTAAACCTTCTGCTGCATATCCTAGCGCAGAACCAAATAATGTTTTATATCTTTTCGCTTTCGTCTCCTCTGTTGTTTGTTGTACATCAGTAGTGACGTTCATTATTACTCCTCCTTATTTTCTACAGTCGCTATGGAAGAATAACAAAAGGCCTTCTCACCTGATATGATGAGAAGGCCAAAAAAGCATACGTATCCCCAAAAAAGAACATACGTATATTATATTCCGACTTCCTTCTCAACCTCACGGGGTTGGGTTAAAGGACTGTATTATATTACTTTATTTTTAGCACTCTTCTATTGTATTGTCAAATAAAGAGGAAGTTATTATGTGTAAAATATTTCGAAAAATATTTCGTTCTTCTTGACGCCGACTTCATTATTTTCCCATAATAAAACTAACTAAATAAAAAGGAATGAATCAAAGATGCTAAATTTAGTACTCATGATGATCGAACGAGTCGGACTTATAGTTATTTTAGGATTTTTACTCTCTCATATTAAAACTTTCAGACGCCTCCTTCATAAACAGGATGGCTATGTAGATAAGCTTAAGCTTATTTGTATTTTTTCGGTATTTACAATTGTAAGCAATTACACTGGGATTGAAATAGCAGGAAATACGATTATGAATGAAAACTGGTTACAAGGTGTTTCTTCTTCAAGTACAATTGCGAATACGCGTATTATGGGTGTTGGTATTAGCGGCTTACTTGGTGGCCCTATTGTAGGGGTTGGAGTCGGATTTATTGCTGGTATTCATCGTTATATGCTTGGTGGTACGACAGCGCTAAGCTGCGCAATCTCTTCTATTTTAGCTGGGATTATAACTGGTTATATCGGATATATTTTCAAAAAATATAATCGTACAATTACTCCTAAATTTTCAGCAGTTTTAAGTGTTTTTATCGTATCTTTAGAAATGCTTATGATTTTATTAATTATAGAGGATGGAATTAGCGTTGTGAAAACAATAGCGATACCAATGATTCTTGTAAATAGTTTTGGAAGTTTTATTTTACTTTCTATGATACAAGCTATTTTGCGTCAGGAGGAGAATGCAAAGGCACTTCAGACTCATAAAGTATTACGTATTGCAGATAAAACGTTACCGTATTTCCGCCAAGGTTTAACAGAAGAATCATGTAAGCATGTGGCACAAATTATTCACCGTTTTACAGGAACAGATGCGGTATCCTTAACAGATACAGAGAAAATATTAGCTCATGTTGGATTAGCATCAGATCACCATATTCCTTCACATAGTTTAATAACCGGTTTGTCGAAAGAAGTGTTAAACACAGGGAAAATAATGAAAGCGAAATCACGTGAGGTTATTAATTGTCAACATGAAGGCTGCCCTTTGCAAGCGGCGATTGTAATTCCACTAACTTCGCATGGAAATACGATAGGGACATTAAAACTCTATTTCAAAAATCCTAACCAGTTAAGTCGTGTGGAAGAGGAATTAGCAGAAGGGTTAGCAAAAATATTCTCCACGCAGTTAGAGTTAGGAGAAGCTGAGTTGCAAAGTAAATTACTTCAAGATGCGGAGATAAAAGCATTACAAGCGCAAATTAACCCACACTTTTTATTTAATGCGATTAATACAGTATCAGCTTTATGCCGAACAGATGTAGAAAAAGCAAGGAAGTTATTATTACAGCTTAGCGTGTATTTCCGTTGTAATTTGCAAGGGGCACGTCAGTTATTGATTCCACTAGAACAAGAATTAAACCATGTACAGGCATACTTATCACTAGAACAAGCAAGGTTCCCAAATAAGTATGAGGTAAAGATGTATATTGAAGATGAGCTAAAGACAACTTTAGTACCACCATTTGTTCTTCAACTATTGGTTGAAAATGCATTGCGACATGCTTTTCCGAAGAAGCAACCAGTATGCGAAGTGGAAGTGCATGTTTTTGAAAAAGAGGGTATGGTTCACTTTGAAGTAAAAGATAATGGACAGGGAATTGAGGAAGAACGTTTAGAACAATTAGGAAAGATGGTAGTTTCGTCAAAGAAAGGGACTGGAACAGCTTTATATAATATTAATGAACGTCTTATTGGGTTATTTGGGAAAGAAACGATGCTTCATATTGAAAGTGAATTAAATAAAGGGACGGAGATTACCTTTATTATTCCAAAAAAAGTAGGGGAGGAAGAGCCGGGTGTTAAAAGTATTAGTAGTTGACGATGAAATGTTAGCACGTGATGAACTAAAGTATTTATTAGAGAGAACGAAAGAAGTTGAGATAATTGGTGAGGCTGATTGTGTGGAAGACGCATTAGAAGAACTAATGCAAAGTAGACCAGATATTGTGTTTTTAGATATTCAATTATCCGATGATAACGGATTTGAAATCGCGAATATATTAAAGAAGATGAAAAATCCACCTGCAATTGTATTTGCTACTGCCTATGATCAATATGCGCTGCAAGCATTTGAAGTAGATGCGTTAGACTACATTTTAAAACCATTTGATGAAGAGCGTATTGTGCAGACATTAAAGAAGTATAAAAAACAAAAACAAGCGCAAATAGAAACGAAGCACGAAATAAAGGGGACAGATGTAACAGCAGAGATGCATAAATTAGCATTACCAATTGAAGAATCAATCGTACTTGTGAATATTGAAGATATTATATATGTAGGGCTTGTAGATGGGAAAGTAACAGTAAAAACAACGAGGGAAACGTATGTAACACATGATACACTTGTAATTTTAGAGAAGAAGTTACCACAAGCAAGCTTCATGCGCGTACACCGTAGCTTTATTGCGAATATTAATCATATTACTGAAATTCAGCCATGGTTTAATTCTACTTATAATTTAATCATGAAAGAAGGATCGAAAGTACCTGTTAGCCGTACATATGCAAAAGAACTCAAGAAGCTGCTTCGTATTTAAGAAGCAGCTTTTGTATTTCATCCTTTTATATTTGTAACTGATTCTGTATATTTGACGTTCTGTTATGTAAACGCTTACTTATACGTTTGTATCCTATACAATAAAGGTACCAAATCGAAAGAGGTGGCCAAAATGAGTACGAAAAAAGTATATAGTTTCTTATCACAAGCATTCATATTCTCAGCTATTATGTTAATTTCTAATATTATTGCAACACATTTACCAATTCCAATGCCTTCATCGGTAATCGGGTTAGTTATTTTATTTAGTCTATTATGTTTAAAAGTTATTAAATTGGAGCAAGTTGAATCACTCGGAACAGCTTTAACAGGTATTATTGGATTCTTATTCGTCCCATCAGGTATTTCAGTTATTAATTCTCTTGGTGTAATGGGGCAATACTTTGTACAAATTTTAACTGTAATTGTTGTAGCAACAGTTATTTTACTTGCTGTAACAGGGTTATTTGCACAATTTATTTTAGGAAAAGATGAAAAAGAAACAGAAGATACAAAAGAATTGAAAGTAGTAAATAAAGGACGCAAGCACGGAAAGGTTGCGTAACCATTGCATTTATATATTGTTAGGAGGTAATGAACATGGCAAGCACAATGACTCCATATTTCGGAATCGTCGTTTCATTAATCGCATACGGAATCGGAACATTATTATTCAAGCATTCAAAAGGGTTCTTCCTATTTACACCATTATTCGTAGCGATGGTATTAGGGATTGTCTTTCTAAAGGTAGGTAACTTTACTTTTGAAGAATATAATACTGGCGGAAAAATGATTAGTTTCTTCTTAGAGCCAGCAACAATTGCATTTGCTATCCCACTCTATAAACAAGTTGATAAGTTGAAAAAATATTGGTGGCAAATTTTATCAGCTATCGTGGTTGGATCTATTTGCTCAGTAATTGTCGTGTTCATTGTTGCAAAAGCAATCGGTTTAGATACAGCATTAATGAATTCAATGCTACCACAAGCAGCAACAACAGCAATTGCGTTACCAATTTCAGAAAGTATTGGTGGTATTCCAGCAATTACATCGTTTGCAGTTATTTTCAACGCAGTTATCGTATACGCATTAGGAGCATTATTCTTAAAAACATTTAGAGTGAAACATCCGATTGCAAAAGGTTTAGCACTTGGAACAGCGGGTCATGCATTAGGAGTTGCGGTAGGAATTGAAATGGGTGAGGTAGAGGCAGCGATGGCAAGTATTGCTGTAACAGTAGTTGGGGTTGTAACAGTAGTTGTCATCCCAATGTTCATACCATTCATTGGATAGTAAAACTTACTTAAAAAACAAGAAAAGCAAGCTATTTGTAGGACAGATTTCTACTGATAGCTTGCTTTTTATGTTACAGTAGTGGTAAGACCTATTTAAAAAAATATAAGTTTCCTTAAATCTTCATTAATACTATGTAGAATACGTTTTGAATTAGGTCATTGTATTGTAAAATAAGAAGTAAGCTACTATATACCTGTTAAGGTAGGCATATAATGAGTTTATAAAAATCTTAATATGAATGAATAATTAAAAGTAGAAAAGAGAGAGAAATCTACTTATTAACGTTTTAGTTTATAGGACAGGAGAGAGTATTCGTCGATTATGCAAATAAAAAACCTGTTTCAAAGTAAAGGATTTCAGAGGTTACTCGTATTAGTAATACTTGCTCTCGTGTTATACGGGCTGCAAAGTATGTTGAATTTAATATTAATTACGTTTATTCTCACGTATTTAATGGATCGATTCCAAAAGTTTATTTCCCGCAAATTAGATCATTTCATGCCTATTAATCGAAAAATTATTATAGCATTTCTATATGTAATGTTAATTGGTGGAATTGCTATTACGCTATTTAAATATTTACCAGTATTGACGATACAAATTTCACAACTGATTTACCAATTCAATGTATTTTTAAGAAACCCACCAGATAGTGAACTAATTAAGTATGCAGTTAATGCTGTCAATCATATGGAGCTTTCTAAATATGTAGGACAAGGCGTAGACATTTTGTATAAATCGATTACGAATGTTGGTAAATTTGGCCTTCAGGTTTTACTTTCTTTAATTTTGAGTTTGTTTTTCTTATTAGAAAAATCTCGTATTGTTGGTTTTACTGCAAAGTTTAAAGAAAGCAGGCTTGCAATTTTCTATACTGAAATTGAGTACTTCGGAAAGAAATTTGCACGTTCATTTGGAAAGGTAATCGAAGCACAATTTTTAATTGCTGTTGTTAACTGTGTTCTTTCAGTTATCGCATTATGGATATTAGGATTCCCGCAATTATTAGGTTTAGCATTAATGATTTTCTTGCTTGGATTAATTCCAGTAGCGGGGGTTATCATTTCGTTATTCCCACTTTGTATGATTGCTTACAATATTGGCGGTATTATGTACGTTGTTTATATTTTAGTTATCGTAACAGTGATTCATGCGCTTGAAAGTTACGTATTAAATCCGAAGTTTATGTCGCAAAAAACAAATTTACCGATTTTCTATACTTTTATGGTATTAATTTTCTCAGAGCACTTCTTAGGTGTATGGGGACTGATTATCGGTATTCCAATCTTCATTTTCTTACTAGATGTTTTAGACGTGACAAGTGATGAAATGGAGAAGGATGTTGGAAAAAATAAAGTGAAGTAAGAAAAAGCATCGATGTTCGATGCTTTTTCTTTTATAACATTATGTTTCTTATGCCATACTGTAAGGAGAATATAGAATAGGGGTGAAGTAATGGCTGTAAATGAAAAGGTAGAGTTAGCTACATTTGCTGGAGGGTGTTTCTGGTGTATGGTTTCTCCATTTGAAGAGATGGAGGGCATTATACAGGTTATTTCAGGTTATACAGGCGGTCATAAAGAGGACCCAACGTATAAAGAAGTGTGCTCAGAAACAACAGGACATTATGAAGCGGTACAAATTAGATTTGATGCAAATAAAATGTCGTATGAGGAATTGTTAAATATATATTGGAGACAAATTGATCCGACCGATATTGGAGGACAATTCCACGACCGCGGACAGTCTTATGAAACAGTGATTTTTTATCATAATGAAGAACAACATAAAAAAGCAGAAGCCTCAAAAGAAGGACTTGAGCAGAGTGGGCGCTTTTCAAAACCAATTGCGACAAAAATACTACCAGCAGCTACATTTTATCCAGCTGAAGAATATCACCAAGGATATCATAAGAAAAACACATTCCGCTATGAGTTATATCGTAAAGGCTCAGGACGAGATGCTTTTATTAAGCAACATTGGCCAAAGGATAATGCTCATTTAAAAGAAAAACTCGATGAGATGCAGTTTTATGTAACGCAGGAAAATGGTACAGAACCACCATTTCGAAATGAGTATTGGAACCATAAAGAGGAAGGTCTTTATGTAGACATCGTTTCAGGTGAGCCGCTATTTACTTCTCTAGACAAATTTGATAGTGGATGTGGATGGCCTAGTTTTACAAAACCAGTTATGTCAGCAAGTGTGAAAGAAAAGATGGATGTGAGTCATAATATGACGCGTACAGAAGTGAGAAGTAAGGAAGGAGATTCACATCTTGGGCATGTATTTCCAGACGGTCCAGGACCAAATGGACTTCGTTACTGCATTAATTCTGCAGCCCTTCGATTTATTCCAAAAGAGGAATTAGAGAAAGAAGGCTATGGTGATTTTCTAGTCTTGTTTGGAAATAAAAAATAACCTCGCAGTTAGCGAGGTTATTTTTTGTTATTTTGTTTTTTTCTTTTTAAATTTGCTTAATACTTCATAAACGATTGGAACAATAAGAAGTGTTAATAACGTTGAACTTGTTAATCCACCAATTACCGTTACACCAAGTCCTTTAGAAATTAAGCCACTACCTTCAAATCCTAATGCAAGCGGGATAAGAGCACCAATTGTTGCAATTGCAGTCATTAAAATTGGACGAAGGCGTGTTGCACCAGCTTCTAATAAAGCTTCACGTGTTGATAGTCCTTCATTTTCTTTATGAATAACGCGGTCGATAAGCACGATTGCGTTTGTTACAACGATACCGATTAACATAAGCGCCCCAATCATTGCAGACACACTTAATGTTTCACCGGAGATTAATAAGGCAACAAGAGCTCCGATAATTGTAAATGGTAGCGAGAATAAAATTGCGAATGGTGCAAGGGCACCGCCAAATGTAACGACAAGAACGAAGTATACAATGGCAATCGCAGCTAACATCGCTAAGCCAAGTTGCTTAAATGATTCTTCAATATCTTTTGTAACGCCGCCCATAGAAACATCTACGCCAGAAGGAAGATCCATTTTATCTACTTCTTTTTGAACAGCGGCAGATGCTTTTGAAACGTCATCAGATGTTAGTTTTGCACTTACTTCTGCATAAACACGGCCATCGCGGTGTTTCACTGTATTCGAAGTTTCACCTTCTTTTACAGTCATAACATCTTTCACAGCCACTTCATTACCAAGTGGTGTTGTAATTTTACGATTTGTTAAGTCATCGATTGTTTCATAATTTTGTTTTTCAGCTTCTACATATACATTGATATCTTTACCGTCTTTTTTAATTGTTGTCAGAACAGGGCGATCATGTTGATTAGAAAGTCCCATTCCAATTTGAGCAGCCGTTAAGCCCATTTTACTCAGCTTTTCTTGATCTGCGACTAAAGTGTACTCTGCATATGTTTTTGCAATACTAGAATCTATATCTTTTAAGTCTTTATTTTTCTTCATGATATTTTGAATATCTTTTACGACAGGCTTAATGTCTTCTGAGCTATCTCCGTAAACGTATAGTTTAATTTCGTTACTACCGCCACTTGCTCCGAAGTCTTGGTTTTTCCATTCGCCTTTGCCAGACATCTTCTGTAAATCTTTAACGACTTGTTCTTTCTCTTTTTCAAAGTTTTTCGTGTCGTTATCATATTGCACGAAGAACATTGCTTGGTTTGATTGACCAGGACTCATTGGATTCTCTCCACCTAATGAGAACTGAATTGTTTTGACGTCTTTATTATTTTGGAAGTGCTTCTCAGCTTTTGTTGCAATTTTTTCAACGTCTTCTAACGTTTGACCTGGTTCAGGATTGTATGTTGCGATAATCATTTTTTCTTCTTCAGAAGGTAAGAAACTTACACCGATAACTGGTACAAGTGCAAGACTACCAACTAATAGAAGGACAGCGATACTTGATGTAATAATTTTGTGATTTAAAGCCCATGCAAGTATGCGTTTATACCCATTTGCTAATTTACTTGGTTTTTCTTCATGATGTACTTCTTTTTCCCTCATACTCTCTTTCTTAAATAAAGAGTGAGCTAGCATCGGTACGATTGTAACTGCTACTAGTAATGATGCTAATAAAGCGAAGACGATAGTTAAGGCGAATGGTAAGAACATTTCACCAATCATACCTTTTACTAGTCCAAGTGGTAAAAATACAGCAATTGTTACGATGGTAGAAGACATAATTGGGATAAACATTTCTTTCGTAGCTTCACGAATTAAATCTTTTCCGCGCAATTTCTCTTCTGATAACGACATACGGCGGTAAATATTTTCAATAACAACAATTGAGTCATCGACAACGCGGCCTATAGCAACGGTCATTGCTCCAAGTGTCATAATGTTAAGCGTAATATCCATTTGCTTTATGACTAAAACAGCAATTAATAAAGAAAGTGGTATTGAAACGACAGAGATTAACGTTGTTCGAATATTTCGTAGGAACAGCATAATAATAACGATCGCAAAGATAGCACCGAAAATTGCTTTGCTCAGCATTGTTTCTACTGATTTTTCAATAGGTGCACCTTGATCGAATGTTGAAATAATCTCTAAGTCTTTATACTTTTTCTCAAGTTCTTTTACTTTATCTTTTACTGCATTTACAACATCAACTGTATTTGCATCAGAGGCCTTCACAATTTGAATTCCAATTGCTTCTTTTCCATTTGTTCGAGAAATGGATTCTGCTTTCCCAACTTCTTTAATGTCAGCAATTTCATCTAATGTAACTGTTGGAATCCCGTTCATAGCGGCTGGATTCATTTGTGGCGTTTGTGCACCAGCGCCAGCATTTTGACTACCTTGACCGTTAGGTGAGGAAGGTATAGCTGGGATTTTAAGTTCTTTTAATGCTTTAATCGTTGTAATATTGCCATCTACAACAACTGATTTTTCCGTGTCTTTAAATGTGTATAAGCCAAGTGGTAAAGATACATCCGATCCTTTAATCACATTTTTTACAGTATCTTCACTTAGTCCTAGTTCTTTCATTTTATCTTTCTTAAAGATGAGCTGTACTTCATCTACTTGTTGACCAGCAATTTGAACAGATGCAACACCATCAAGTCCTTTTAATCCCGGTACAACATTTTTTTCTACATTTTCAGTTAAAGTAGCTAAAGATTCATTCTTGCTTGCTACGCTTAACGAAATAACGGGAAAAGCATTGAAGTTTACTCGTGAAACTTTAGGATCTTTAACACCTTCTGGGAGTTTTACATTTGTGAGAGCTTCTTTAATTTCTGTTTCTGCTTTTTCCATATTTTTGTCAAAATCGTATTCTACTTGAATAGAAGATGCGTTTTGAAAAGATGATGAACTCACAACGTTAACACCGCTTAAATTTTGTAGTTGTTCTTCCATCGGCTTTGAAACTTTATCAGCTACTTCTTCTGGTGTAGCACCAGGATAGACCGTAGTTACTGTCACAATCGGTGTTGTAATATCAGGAATTGTTTCCAGCTTCATATTGAGTCCAGAGTAGATCCCCGCAATAGTAACAATAATGGTTAGTAGCCAAACTGCGAACTTATTTTTTAACGAGAAATTGATGATTTTGTTCATGTTTGCGCTCCCTTTGTATTATATTGACCAACTGGTCAGTCTAATACATAATATAACTGACCGTTCGGTCAATCGTCAATAAAAAGGGATGGTATAATACATTTATAATAAGATGCGAGATTAAATTTAGGAGAGAAGATATGAAAGAAAAAGAGCGTTTAATTATAGAATCGGCTATGAAGTTATTTGCTACTAAGGGTGTAAATGCGACATCAGTGCAGGAAATTGTGACAGCTAGTGGTATATCTAAGGGAGCTTTTTACTTATATTTTAAATCGAAAGATGAGCTTTTATTAGCGACACTTCGATATTATTATGACAAAATCCAAAAGAAAATGCTGGATATTGAACAAGAGTCTTTATTACCACGTGAAAAATTTGCAAAACAATTACATTGTCAGTTTAATGATATACAAAAGCATAAAGAATTTATTATTATGCATGCGAGAGAAAATGCAATTCCGTTTAATAAAGAAGTAGAAGAATTTATGATGCGGATGAAGTTAGAGTCTCATGCATTTTATCGGAATAGTTTATTGTCCATTTATGGTGAAAAGGTTATGCCATATTTATTGGATTTAGTAATTATAGTAGAAGGCATATGCCGTGGTTATTTAGAGTTAATTATTTTACAAGCACCAGAAATTGATTTATCGTATGTCGCTGCTTTTATTTTAAAAAGAGTAGATCATTTAGTAGATGGCTTAGTAGAATCTTCGGAAGAACCTATTTTACATGAAGAAAAGCTTGGAGAATTCCTTTGTAAATCAGAGCTTATTAAGGAACAAGTTAAAGAGCATTTTTTAAAAGAAATTATTGTATTTAAGCGTAGTTTAGCTGATCAATTAGAGGATGATGAGTTGTTAGTAACGTTAGATGTTTTAGAGGCGGAAATACGATTGCTTAATCCAAGAATTCCAGTAATTAGAGGTATGTTAGCAAATTTAGAGGCGTATCCGGAATTAAAAGAATTTCGATTACGACTTATAGGATACTACAATATAAAAAATTCTTAATAAAAATAAGTAAAAAACTCCTTGTCTACACAAGGAGTTTTTTCTTAAAGACTATTTACTATTTTGAGACCATTCTTCAACATCCCAAACTTTTGTAATCCAATCTTCATAGAAGTCCGGTTCGTGACATACAAGGAGGATTGTTCCTTTATATGCTTTCATAGCCTTCTTAAGTTCCGCTTTTGCTGTAACATCAAGATGGTTTGTCGGCTCATCAAATAGTAGCCAGTTACTTTCCTCACCCATTAGCTTACATAAACGAACTTTTGCTTGTTCTCCACCACTTAATTGACTTAATGGGCGAGAAATATGTTCATTTTTTAATCCGCATTTTGCTAACATCGCACGAATTTGATGCTGGTCTAAACCAGGGAATGTATTCCATACATCATCAATTGGTGTTATATTGTCAGCTTTAACTTCTTGCTCAAAGTATGCAGGCTCTAAGAAGTCACCAAGGCTTGTTTTACCGCTTAAAGGCTTAATTTTACCTAAGATTGTTTTTAGTAACGTTGATTTACCAACACCGTTACATCCAACAATAGCAATTTTTTCACCACGTTCGATCGTCATTGATAGCTTTGGTAGTAGCGGATGTGTATATCCGATTTCTACATTTTCACCTTCAAAGACGAAGCGACTACTTGCGCGACTTTCTTTAAATGAGAATTCAGGTTTAATTGCTGTTTCTGGGCGATCAATAAGTTCCATGCGATCAAGTTGCTTTTGACGACTCTTTGCACGACCTGTCGTTGAATAACGAGCCTTGTTTTTTGCAATGAAGTCTTCTTGCTTTTTGATAAACTCGCGCTGCTTTTCATAAGCGTTTATATGTTGGTTTTTATTGATTTCTGCTAGTTCTAGGAATTTTTCATATGTCGCTGTATAGCGTGTCATTTTTGTGAATTCTAGATGGAAAATAACATCAACACATTTGTTCATAAATTCCGTATCATGAGAAATTAATAAGAATGCATGTGGGTATTCTTTTAAATAATTTGTTAACCAATGAATATGTTCAACGTCTAAATAGTTAGTAGGTTCATCAAGCAATAATACTTCTGGCTGTTCAAGTAATAGCTTTGCAAGCAATACCTTTGTACGTTGTCCACCACTTAGTGCTGAAACATCACGATCTAAACCAATAGCATCAATTCCAAGACCACGTGCAGCCTCTTCAATTTTCATATCTAGTAAATAGAAACCACCTGCTTCAAGTGCATCTTGTATTTCTGCCATTTGTTCAAGAAGTTCTTCTAGTTCTTCTGGTGTAGCAGTTCCCATTTTTTCTGTAACTTCATTTAAAGCTTTTTCCTTTTCGAATAACGGTAAAAATGCATCCGCTAGTACGTCACGGATCGTACGTCCAGGCGTTAAAACAGTATGCTGATCTAAGTAGCCGTAATGTGTGCCCGGTGTCCATTCTACACGACCTTGGTCATGAATAAGCTGACCAGTAATGATATTCATGAATGTTGATTTACCAACACCGTTTGCACCAACTAATCCAACGTGCTCACCTGCTAATAATCGCATAGATACATCTTTAAATAATGTACGATCACCAAATGTATGTCCTAATTTTTCAACTGTTAATAAGCTCATAGTATCCTCCGTCCAACTTGAAATAGTACCTTGAATCATGATACTAAATTCTTTCATATAATGCCATCATTTCAAAATGTATATTTTTTCAAAAGAAGTGTTTGTAAATGTTAGTATATAAAAAAGTTACTTCTACCTACAGAAGTAACTTTTTGGTTATGCCTTTTGTTTAACTTCACTAACTTTCTTTTCAGCTACAATAAAATGCGGTCTACGTTTTGTTTCATAATAAATACGACCGATATATTCACCAATAACACCTAGGAATATGAGTTGAATACCGCCAATAAATAGTATAGCGGAAATGAGAGTAAAGTAACCAGGAACTTCCACACCACCAAGGATGATTTGAACGAACGTAGTGATTACGTATAAAAGTCCTAAAATGGTTGTTAGTAATCCGAGATATATAGATAGACGTAACGGTTTATTATTAAATGAAATTACACCATCAATTCCGTAATTTAATAATTTCGAGAAGGTCCATTTACTTTCTCCATCAGAACGTAATACATTTTCATATTCAATGATTAATTCGTTATAACCGATCCAAGAAAATAAGCCTTTTGAAAATCGGTTGTATTCACTTAAAGATAATAAAGAATCTACTGCTCTTCGACTTAAAAGTCTAAAGTCACCAATACCGTCTACTAATTCAATATCTACAAATTTATTCATCACTTTATAGTAAAGACGAGAGACGAAAGAGCGAACGGGTGAATCACCAGTTCTTGTTCTTTTTGCAATGACTTGGTCGTAGCCGTCGTTATATCCTTCTAACAGTTCTTTTATTAACGTAGGAGGGTGTTGTAAGTCAGCATCCATAATAACAATTGCATCGCCTGTAGCATATTTTAAACCAGCTAACATTGCAGCTTCTTTTCCGAAATTTCGACTAAATGATATGTAGTGTACTGACGAATCTGAACTAGCTAAATCACGTAAAATATTTAAAGTATCATCTTTACTACCATCATTAACAAAAACAAATTCATAATCGGTAGTTAATTTATGAATTTCAAGAGAAGTCTCTGAATAAAAGGCTCGAAGCACCTTTTCTTCATTGTAGCATGGTACAACGATTGAAAGAGTCATTTTTGACACTCCTTGTTTGTAGTGGGTTAAAACAATGTTATGCGTTTTTATATGAATCTATCCAATTGGATAGATTCATGATTCATTGATTGCTCATTATTGCTTTTTAAAAGAAAATTTTCGTCGTGCTTTTGGATTTTTGAAAATTAGTAAAGCTATACAGATAATTAGTGAGATGATTGATATAATCATACCTAATTTGAAGTAAGGTGTAACGTAAGTCATTTCGATTACATGTGAACCTTTTGTAATGGGAACACCGATAAAGGCAGAATTCGCTTTCGTAAATTCTGTTTCTTTTCCATCAATTTTTATAGTCCAGCCTTTACTATATGGGACAGATAAATATAAGAGCCCGTCTTTATTTGATTTGATATCCCCTTTTAAATAATTGTTCTTATAATAAATATTTTCAAGCCTATTTTCAGTTAGTTTTTTTGTTTCTTTTTGTACACTTTCATAGTTTACAATATTTGCTTGCAAGTCACCTAATTCATACTCACCTGCCATATCAATAGAGATAGTTAGGTTTTCTGGACGCTCATTGCCCAAATTGTAAACAAACCTTTCTAACGGATAAGAGTATGCACCAGCATCGTCCCCTTTTCCTATCGTTTTTCCATTAACAGTTGCATTGAATGTGCCTGCATTTTTTAATTTTAATTCTATCAGTAGATCACCAGGTGTATCAGGATAATTGATAGGTACAATCATATTTCCAAAGCCATGAACAATTAGTTTATTTTCTTGTTTTTCCATGTTTTCGAATTTTGCTTTTTCCGTTTTAATAGATACTGCCTTTGATTTAAGGTCTTGTTTATTAAAATGGTTTAATGAAAATTCTTTTGTATTATTAACGACAACAGCATGTAATAATAATTGATCACGCTGAGCGAAGTTTAATTTAGAAAATTCTTCCTCACTTATAGCCGAATCATATACATATCCTAACGGTAAAGCATAGTCATTTTTGTAAATATTATACGGTCCTACTTGCTGTAATAGTTTATATCCATAAGGCACATTCCTTGAATCTGTATCAGCACTTAATACGCGATATTTTACACCTAGCATATTTTCAAGTAGTAGTCGACTATCAGCTTGATAAAACATTGAAGGTGTATCGTACATTTGGAATACACCATATTTATTTTTCATAAAGTCATGGACATAATAATTAACTAAGCTTTGATACGTACTTAAGCCATGATAACCTTGTAGCATTGGTGTGTTATATTCGCTATATGGATTAAGAATACGATAAAAGTCTTTATCATTTTCTTGTATGTAGCGAATTGCAGCAATTTCTTCTTTATTATCATAGCCTGGTTCGTGTAACTTTTCAGTTGAAATCTGGCTCTGTCCGTAAACGGTGCTAAGTATATTATTCGCATACATATAATTCATAGAAATTGTGCTAACGAGTACATTCAATACAACTAAAAATTGTATGAAAGGTTTGGAAATATAACGCCATAAACATACTGTAATAACAGAAAGAACGACAGTTCCGAGTAAAATGTTATCAACGTCTTGTAAAGGTTTATCAGTTACATTTATATTTGCTTTTCTATAAAATGCATAAATGAATAATCCAATAGACACTAATAAACTTATTAAATAAGGTAATTTGTAGTCTTTCTTATGAATAATCATCCAATCTAGAATGTATGCAATTGTTTGGGCAATTACAAATACAAATAAATAGAACCATCTAGATTGCATTGCTGAAAAACCATTAAACACAGAATATGTATATGGAAGCATAAACAGAATGAACATGAATAACGTAAAGAATACTTTATTTTTAACGAGTTTATCACGTATAAACATTCCAAATACGATTAAGAATAAAATTAAAGCTGGTAAAGCTAATTGATGATTTTCAGCATTATACATGAAGAAAATATTTTCCATTAAATCTTTATAAAATTTATCTTCAAATAATAATGGTATCTCAAACTTTTTTGATAGTCGATCAGCACTAAATACGGCATTAACTGATGGGAGGAAGCAAACGGCGGCTAAACCGAGTGATAATCCATACAATAAACCGATTCTAATATAATAAGTTAGAAAAGAGACAATCGTTTTATTTTGTTGTGTCGCAAAGTATTGGAATAATGCATAAATAAATATGAAAATACTTGTGATAAAAGCAAAATAAAAGTTTGATGCTAACATTAAAGTAGCAGCGATTAGGAAAAGTCCGCGCTTCTTTTCAATAATATATTTATCAAGTCCCCATATTACTAATGGTAAAAATACAATGGCATCAGCCATGAAATCCCATAGTAAAGAGTGGCGGATGAAAGTAATACAACCACCATATATAATAGCAGCAACAAAAGATGAGAATGCTGTTTTATTATGGTAACGTAAAGAACCATACATGAATACCATAGCTAAAAAGTTTTTTAAAATACTCATGTATAATTTCACGTCATATACTTGCTCAAGACTTAGTTTAGGTAGTAACAGTGTAATCCAGAAAAACGGTGATGTGCTGTAATAATAACTAAACTCTCCAAATAAATCTCCACCTAATCCATAATCAAAAGACCAAAAAAGGTTGCCATCTTTAAAGGCATGTTGTAGAAGAAACGTAAAAAAACCAAATTGACGTAACGCATCCCCTGTACCAGAAAAGGCTTGATTAGATGTTAAAAAGAAATAATGAAAAGCAAAAGCGCACAATAATAATATTGGCATAATTATTATTGTTTTCTTGGAAAAGAATTTATTATTCGGCTTTATGCTCATAAAAATTGATAATCCTCCTTTGAAAGTCGTTACATGTAGCAACTAGTTTTTAGGTAGCATATAAAAACACACCAATTTTTAAAGGTGTGTTCTTTAGTTTTAACATGAGAAAATATATATTTTTGTTGAAGCATATATATTTTTACAAGCGTTGAAGTTCATAGTTTACATGTAATTTAGTATAAGGCATTTTCAGAAAGTAAGTCAATTTGAGCTGGAATATATAGCATTTTTTTACTGAAGAAAAATGATGGTATATAAAAAAGCAAAAAGCTTTTCCATTTTTAAATAGGAAAAGCTTTTTGCTTTTAAGCATGTTTGCGAATAAGCTTTTGTTTTATAAATCCTAAAACGAATCCACGTATTTGAGGATCAATTACAATTCCGATTATACCGTATAGTATACCAGTAAGAGTTAAAGCAACTAATGGTGGTAAGTTGATTAATGCAATTCGGTATATACCGTAACTAATAATAAAGGCTAAGGAATTAAATATAATTCCTTTAACTAATAATTGCATGCCTTTACGAATAAAGAGGGTAAATCCAATTAATAGTGTAATTTCGGTAATGATGGCTGCGGCAGCTGCCCCCATCATTCCATATTTACTACCTAATACAATATAACCTATGATGGCAACAACTAATCCAATAGTCATTGTTGTTGCACGTTTCCATTGCTGGCCAATCGTTGTTAAATTATCGGCTAGTGGATAGTTAATTGATTGTAAAATAACCATAAACGCTAGAATAGCAAGAGCGTCACCAGCGGGAGCGTATTTTTCTCCTAATAAACTAACAATCCAGAAACTTGGATCAGCAATAAAGGGGATAGAAATTCCCATTCCTAAAAAAGACATAAGTTTTAATTCAAAACTTGATAATTTTCTATGTTCTTCAATATTTTTCTCATTACCAAAAGCAAAAAGTCTTGGATAAAAAGCAGCTGCAATTACTCCAGGTATTTGATATAGTACAGCAGGTATTTTAGATGCAGCACCAAAGAATCCAACTTGCTTATATGTTGAAACCTTTTCTAATATAATAGGGCCCAATTGTGGTAAGAGCATAATAATGATTCCGTTGATCGTGAAAATAAGTAGTTGATCTAAAATGCCTTTATCCCAACCCTTATGGACTTTCGTGTAACGTATTGTCATTATAAAGGCGATAACACCTGTTACAAGACTAGATACCCCGTACATGGCAGCAACCATCATAAGTGACCATTGGAAAGACATCCCTAGTAATAGGGCAGCAGCAGCTGTTACACCTTGTAGTACAGAAATAATAGCTGTAAATTGCATGCGTTCTGTTACTTGGAAGTAAGCCATACCAACACCTTGTAAGGTTGCTCCGAACATTGTTGGTAGGACAACCCAATATACCATCGCACGTAAGTAAGCATCGGGATAGAAGAACTGGGCAAAAATAGCGAAAAGTACAGAAATTACGATAGCTAATATTAAACGAATACGTAAATAACTACTTATTAGCACACTAATATTAGCATCGCTTCTCGTTCCTTCACGCATAAACGTATGTGTTAAACCTGCATCTGTAAAGTAACAAATAACAGCTGAAACTGCTAACGCAGTTGTAAACATACCGTAATCACTTGGAGAAACATATCTTGCAAAGAAAATTGTTGCAATAGCCAGTACAAAGCGGACAGTAATGTTTCCTACAAAGAGGTAGGATGCGTTTTTTAGAATTTTATTTGTTTTCATGAGAAAAGACCTTTCTATTCTTTAGGACCCGGTTAGTTTGTCCTATTTGTAAATTTAATTTGTTCACAGAAAGAGAGAGTATCGTTATATTTTCAGTTTAAGAAAACAGAAATTTAATTCGTACAAACCAAAGCATTGCATATAGTTTTTTACTACGCTTTCCATTCTTTGAATAGATTTTACGGCAATATTTCCTTATATCTTTTTTGATTAATTGAACTTGTGATTTATCTAATCGAGAGTTTTCTTTAATATATATACAAGCGTTATTGATGACTGTATAAGGGAATAAATAAGTCTCAAGAATCTCAATCAGTGACTGAGGGTCTTTCGTAATGAAGTCTTGAGATTTATTATGTACCCAATCTTTCATACGATTGAATACTTCTAGCTCTTTTGTTGTTTTTAATTCATAATCTTTATACTTAGAAGAAAGATTTCCTTCTGATAAGATTCTATAATAAGTTAAGTATTCATCGACATAACATACATTTGTCAAACTCATAAGTTTAAATAAAAACTCTAAATCTTCTCCCCAACTACATCCTGGTGTAAAACGAATGTTATGATCCATTACGATGGATCGTTTGAAAATCCAAGTACTTGTTTGAGCAACAACTTGATGTGTTAGGAATGCTTTTGCCATATCACCTTTAATAAAGTTTGTTGTATGTTCAACCTTCTCGCCTGTTTCTTCGTAGAAATTCATATAACCACAATAGCACGCGTCCATTTCGTTTTTATGCATACTTTCGACTTGCTTCTCAATTTTAGTTGGATGCCATAAGTCATCACTATCAAGAAAAGCGATATATTCTCCGCTAGCATTTTCGATACCTGTATTACGGGCTACCGAAACACCTTGGTTTTTTTGATGAACGTATTTTACTTGCCCTGGGTATTTTTCAGCAAGGTTTTTCACAATAGAAGGTGATTGATCTTTACTTCCATCATCTACAATTACAATTTCAATGTTTTTATATGTTTGATCTAGTATTGACTGCATCGTTTCTTCAATATATTTTTCCGTGTTATACAGGGGTATGACAACAGAAACAAGTTGCTTTTGTTCCATCATAGAATTTTTATCTCCTCAAGTTTTTTATGTCTTGCATCATATATACAAGCCTTTTGGAAGGAAGAAGATTACAAGAACATCTGTATAAGTTTAACGCATATAAACTTTGTAAATCAACTTTCTATTGTTGTACTTTGTATAAAAAGTATTTATTATAGAACGTATTGTGTTGTAAAAATATAGAAATATATTTTGAAAATTATGTATCTGAAGGGAGAAGATGAGATGTTAGGGCGATTTACTCGCAAATCTAATATAATCCTTTTAGGGATTATTATGATAGTCGGTTTTGCACTTCGTTTTGCAACTTTACAAACACATGGTGCAGATCTATCTATAGCTAGCGATGATATAGGTTATCAAAAAACGGCAAATATTTTATTGGAAACAGGGATGTTAACATATCATGAACCAGATAAACCAACGATTCATATTATGCCGGGTTTTCCAGCTTTATTAGCTGTTGTATTTTATTTTTTTGGAAATGGCAGTGAAGGTCTTTTTGTAGCAAAATTAATTATTATCCTATTAGGGGTACTTAGTATTTTGCTAACTTATAAGATTGGTACTTATTTATTGAATTCTGCTGCAGGATTAATAGGTGCTTTCTTATTAGCTGTGTATCCTCCAGAGATTGTTATGGAAAATTTAACTTTAACAGAAGGACCGTTTCTATTCCTTTCATTAGGATTAGTATATTGGAGTTTAAAATTAGCTGATACTCATAAAACGAAACATCTTCTGATTGTATTAATTTTCTACTTTTTAGCACTGTACCTCCGTGTACAAATTGCCTTATATCCAATCTTACTATTTGGGTATCTTTTAATGAAACGCTACCCATTCCGTATTATGATGAAGCAAGCGATTATAAGCATAGGAATAGGACTTATCGTACTTGGACCATGGTGGGCTCGCAATTACATTCAATTTGATAAATTTATCCCACTAACTGCTGGGGCAGGGAATCCGTTATTACTTGGAACGTATCAAGGGAAAGGTTACCCAGAAGGTAAGGATATGGGGGAACTTGAAATAGAGTTACATGCAAAATACCCTAATCTTGAAGCACATGAATTTATGGAATTAGAAGAAAAAATAGCGATTGATAAAATGAAGGAATGGTGGAAAACTGATAAGGAATCTATGATAGAGAGTTATTTAGTTTTGAAGCCAGAAATTCTTTGGAAAAAACCGTATTATTCTATAGAGCATAATATTGAAGTATTCAATGTTTCTGCAAAGGATATGAATGAAATATATAATTTTATTAAGACGACGTTTTTAATATGTACAGTACTTTCATTTATTTTCCTTTTAAAAAGGTGGAGAGAGACTACATTTTTATGGTCAATCCTTTTATTGCAAACAGCTTTAACATGTTTTTATGTTGCATATGAACGATATGCATTACCGTTAATACCATTCTTATTTATTATAATTGGAGTTGGGACCGTGGCAACTGTTATGAAAATTAGTAAATTATTAATTAGAAAAAAATAGTTTGCAATAAAAAACATCTTAATTTTTTTAAAAAATTAAGATGTTTTTTTGTATATATTCATATTTAAATAGAAAACTATTCTTTATCGGTTTCAGGTTGCGTTACTTTTAATTTTTGCTTTAATAACGCATAATCTTGCGTTAACGTTACAAGTTGATGATGTAATTTAGAAATTTTTCTTGTTAAGTCAAAAATTAATATGAAACAGAATAATAGTCCAAATAAGAATAAAACAGATGGAGGATATTCTACGTGTAATAGT
Organism: Bacillus sp. FSL W8-0640; assembly: GCF_038007725.1. NCBI lineage: Bacteria > Bacillati > Bacillota > Bacilli > Caryophanales > Bacillaceae > Bacillus > Bacillus sp. FSL W8-0640. The sequence continues at coordinate 5,207,688 of NZ_JBBOXT010000001.1, read as the reverse complement.
TGGCCAATCCAATTTATAATTTTTTCAGTAGAACTTAAAATAGCCATTGCAACACAAACAAAAATCCATAAAATAGCATATTTAGTTTCTAAAGCTCCACGACGAATGGAATTAATAATTAATAAAAATAATAATAGAATGAAGATAAATGAAAAGGTAATTATAGGCATTTATTATCAACCTTTCACAATTTTTTGCATCAATATAGCAAGGCTTACTTTAATCATGTAATATGCAGATTTAAGAGGTGTGATAGAAGATTGTCCCCCTTGACGCTCTTGCATATTTACGGATATTTCATTAATGCGTAATTTTTTCTTTTTTAAATGAATAAGGACTTCTGGTTCTGGATAATCTTTTGGATAATTATGTGCAAAAATCTTAATTACTTCTCTATTGATAGCACGATACCCAGAAGTTGGATCCATAAAGGTTTGTTTTGTTAGTACTTTCAGTAGAGCAGTAAAATAAAAAATACCAATTCTTCTAGAAATACTACCTTTATAGGCTGTTTTCTCTGTAAAACGTGAACCTAGCACCATATCGCATTGGTCTTCAGCAATAGGTTTTATAATTTTGTACAAATCATCAGGATTATGTTGCCCATCAGCATCGAACTGAATCGCAATATCATATCCATTCTCATAAGCGTATTTATAACCAGTTTGTACAGCTGAGCCAATACCTAGGTTATATGGTAAGTTCACAAGGTGAACAGGAAAATCATTTACGATTTGAGCTGTTTTATCATGTGATCCATCATTAATAACGCAAATGCTTAATTCTGTAAAATGCTGTTTTAGTTTTAATAATCTTGTTAATGTATCTGCAATTGCTTCTTCCTCGTTATACGCAGGAATAATAATTAACGTTTTTGGTATTGAAATTGGTACCTCAATAGACATTATCGCACCATCCCTTATATACTTAATTATATTATAGTTATTTTTAAACGAACCTTATCTAATATACCATTAATAGTATAGCAAAATAAAGGAAAAACTGGTGGATTATTTTAGGAGACAAACAGTAAATAAAAGATAAGAGGTGGAATTTTTTACAATAAAAAATACATGCAAGGATGAAATAAACCTGTGCATGTATGAAGTGAGAGTATCGTATTATATATTCCATGGCTTACTTAAAGTTAAAACTTCAGCCATCTCTTTACTTTTTAAACGTCCCTTTTTTCGGTTTTCCGCGCGTTCTAAACCGGTTGTGTGTAACCAATGTTCTTCTTCAGTTTCAGGAAGTACTTGTGGTACGGATGAAGGTTTTCCATCTTTTATTGCCACAAATGTAATGAAGCAAGTAGCAGCAATTCTACGCTCGCCTGCTAATAAGTTTTCTGCGATTACTTTTACGAAAACTTCCATTGAAGATTTCCCTGTATAACATACAAATGCTTCATAACAAACAGAATCAGCTTGGTGAATTGGAGTTAAAAAATCAACTGAATCAATAGATGCTGTTACGCAATGTTTACGACTATGTCTTGCAGCCGCAATTGAAGCAATACTATCAATTTCTGCTAATAATTTCCCTCCAAAAAGTGTTTGGTGATTATTTAAATCGTTAGGAAAAACACGTGTTGTCTTAATTGCTTTAGATTCTCGCATGAATTTCTTTTCCATATATTCAGCCCCTATAGTCTGTTTTCAATCAGAATAATATGTGTAAGCAGATTACTCATATTAGATATTTAATGAAGTAAAGTGTATTCCAAAAGAGGATTATTTAAACTTCTGTATTTGTATTCATGTAACTGAAAGAAAATTTATTTTATCTAAAATGTAGTGTAAAAGAGGATTCGCTTACATTGCAAGTAAAAAGTAATGACTATGTATTTGTCATAGAAATTCCCTATCAGCCGTGTCCCCATTCATGATAGAATCGTTTTGTTATGAATGGAAATAGAGGTGCAATGGACATATGAATCATATACAAACAAATTTTTCATCTTTCTTCAATAAAATTACAATCGGTGCGATGCTCGCATTTTTTGTTTATAGTTGTTGGGCAGCATTTGAGACAAGTAAGCAATTTTTTGGAGGAAGTACAACAAGTGTAACAATCATATTAGCAATTTTCGTCATACTTATTTTGTTAGTGGCATCAATTCTACAATATCGTTTTACAGATAAACAATTTCTTATTTTTCTTATAAGTATATCTATAGTTGTGAGGGTTAGTATGCTGTTATTTGTAGATGCTCCAATAATTGGTGATATGAAAGTGATGTATGAGTCTGCAAAGCAGATTGCAATTGGTAATAATATAGGGACTGTAACTCATTTGCCTTTTATTATATATGAGTCGGTAATTATTCGTATATTTGGTGATTCATTATTCGCTTTACAACTATTTAATGTGCTATTTTGCACAGGAACAGCATTATTTATTTATCGTATTGCGGGAATGGTTTTTGGAGAAGAATGCGGTCGTATTGCTTCTATCTTTTATGCTCTGTATATTCCAAATATATTCATGAGTTCCGTATTAACTCCTGAATCACTTGCAATATTTTTATTTTATTTTGCTTGTTACATACTTTTATATAAAGGATTAGATCATCCTTATATGTGGGTGTTTTCAGCGATTTTATTTGCATTTAGTAATATGGTTTTCCCAATGGGATTATTTCTTCCTATTTTTATTACGGTATATGTATTATTAATCGAAGTATTTCAATCAGCAACGAAACAAAAGGTGTTACTAAAAATGATAGGGATACTTATTCTATTTTATAGTGCCCATTTTAGTGTGAATTATGGAATTAAGGCAATGGGATTGTCACAATATACGATTTCAAATGAGACGTATGTTCAATCTGTTTTAATTGGAAAGACGCAACATGAAGAAAAAATATCGAAAAATCAAAGTGTAACAGAGCATATTGATCAAAAGTTAAAAGAGATTGAGGGAGAAAGATTTAAACTTTTAGAGCCGATGATAAATCAGTTTTCAGATGAAGGGGTAAATTCTATTCTTTTCAAATGTGAAAAACTGATATATATAGCCGTAACATTGTTTATGACTATAGCTCTATTACACTTCCTTATTAAGAAACAACAAAATGAGGGATATATGTTGTTCTTATTTTTAATTAGTGGCTACGTATTGTTAAAGCTCTTTCAAGTAGATATGGCATATTACAATGTAATTATGCCGGCATTGTTCATTTTGCAGAGCTTTGGTGTTTATATGAGTTATGTGTATTGTCAAAAAATATTTTTCAGAAAATAAAAAGAATCCATTCTGGATTCTTTTTTTGATGGAAGATGAAATTTAGTAGTCAGTGCAGATGAAAAGTATGCCTGACTTGAATTTGATCCCGCTATTTTCCAGGCAGTAAGACCCCCACCTCAAAATCAGCGAAAGCAAAGAAGTTAGGTGGGGGGCGGGCTGCCCGTAAAAGCCCGATTGGTGAGGGCTGATAATCAACGGGGGATGAACAAAACCCCCGTTGATTAAAGTTTCACTTTATCTTATCGATTTAGTTCTAGTTGTAAATTATCGGCTGTTAGAGCCATTTGTGAGGAATCATCTTGAATTCCTTTCATTACTTGTGAAATAGCTTGTAGCTCGTGTTCAATTTTCTTATTCTGTTCTTTTGAGTTAGACATATCTTTTACAATTTCTTGGAAGTATCGATCTGTTGCTGACATACTATCCGTTCCTTCCGATACGAGAGAGCTAATTTGTTTCACGGAAGACGAGACACGGGTAATTTGTTCATTTGTTTTTTCAACGAGCTTTGTAACGTTAAATATAGATTCTTTCGTTTGCTCTGATAATTTTCGAATTTCACCAGCAACAACAGAAAACCCCTTCCCAAATTCTCCAGCACGTGCAGACTCGATAGCTGCATTTAGTGCGAGTAAATTGGTTTGCTCCGCAATCGATTTAACAATATCTATGATTTCATTAATTTTGTTAGAAATATTAAGGAGTTCATGAGTATCTGTAATAATCGTTTCCATATTCATTTGAATAGATCCCATTCGTTTGTTTTGCTGGTTTAATTGTTCTTTCCCTTTATTGGCTTTTTCTTCAGATGTTGTAGCTAATGATGTACCTGTTTTAGCAATCTCTACAATAGTTTCAGATTTGGCGGTTAGTTTTTGAATAGAAGAGCTTGTTTTTTCAGATACAGCAGCTAGTTCTGTTGCGATATGCGTAATTGTCATAGCAGTTAGTTCTTTTTCTTTCTCATGCTCTTTTTGCATTCTTTCATATTCAGATTCATAAGCTGCAAGAACAAGTTCTTGTTCAAGAGTAAATAATTTATTTATAACATTTATAGAATAGGAAAAATCATCGATTGTTGTTATTTTTGTTTGCAAAATCTTCATGATAGAGCGGAACAATTCTTGATAAGCAGCAGTATACCATTTTCGATGTAAACCAATTTGTACATGCCTTTTGGCAATCCTAACACGCTGTTCAATAAAATCTTCATGCATATTGCCGCTGAATAATTCTTTAATATGTGTTTTTAAAGTTTGTTTTAGTTTTGGAATAGAGCTGTAACGTTCAATAATAGTAATTAAATTAGGTTGTTTTGTAATGTTGGCATAGAATTTTTCAGTAATCCAATCAATTTCTGCATAAATAAAAGGCTGTAGTACTTTTACAACTTGTAAATCTTCTTTTGAAATATGTAGCATATCCATTTGAATTTTTAATTCAGAATTAGTAGGGACATTAAAAGTTATTTGTTGGTCCTTACTTAATTCGATTATACTGGCATTTGTTTTATTAATATTTTTTTTGAAAACCCCAAGCATCATTCTTCCCCCTGTATATAAAACGTTTTCAATTTTAAAACTAATATAGAGTAATTATATATGCTTATATATAATTACTCTATATTAGTTCGTTGAATAGTATATAAATTAAGAGAATTCTATCTAGAATTCTCTTAATGGCCTTTATTAATTTTAGCATGTGTTTTAAAGAAAACAGGGAAATGAACATTATATATTACAGTGACGACACGAATAATGAATGTTACTAATAAACAAACATAGAAAGCTAACACGTGCGCCCCCATAGCGTGTGTGATTAGGAAGCTAATTGCTCCTAAGATAGAAGCGATTGCGTAAATCTCTTTTCGGAATACGTAAGGGATATCTTGAGCACAAATGTCACGCAAAATACCGCCTCCAATACCTGTAATGACTCCCATTGAAACAACTAGAAATGAGGCGTCAACATGATGTGACATTGCCGCATTTGCACCAATAGCTGTAAAAACACCTAAGCCAACAGCATCAGAAAGCATAATAACGACTTGAAGTTTATTGATGCGCTCAAAAAACATACAAGTAAATAATGCTGATAATACACTTACGAAAAAGTAAATGGGTTTTACAAATGCGACAGGGGGCAGGTTACCAATCATGATATCACGAATAATACCGCCGCCGAGCGCAGTAGCTACAGCTAAACAAAGGACACCAAATAAATCTAAATCTTTTTTTAAACCAACTAATGTACCAGAAATGGCAGCGGCGATAATGCCAAGAAACGTAAATATATCGATTAATAACATGGCCTTAATCCCTTCCTCTTAAAGATGTTCCAGAGAAAAAATATACACTAAAGTATTGGAAATAACAATTACTTTTCGCTACATGTAGAAAAACGGATAAAATTCATAAAGAAAGCGTTTGAAAATGTTTGGAAAATAGCCATAAAGTAATTTGAAAAAGATATGAAAAGATTAATTTTACATTTTTTGATGTTGTTTATTTGTTAAAACATTACAATTATAGGTAGGTTATTTATATTTGTATAAAATGATAAAAAAATATTTATATACTGACAAAAATAAGGGGGTGGTTGTTAGATAGATTTTATAAAAATAGGGGAGTATAGCTAAAGGACGATAATTTCTATTACTGATTAATACTTGTCCTGGCTAGTTTTAGCTGGAAAAATAGTTCTCGATTTGAATATGAGTTATGTTATAATTGCTAGGTGTGTTTGAATGATAAAAAATTATGATTAAAAGATAATGTTAAGATTTTGTATGGAGGTCTTGGAATGTTAGCAAATCAAGCTAGGGTTAGATTTGAGCATTTTTTGCTCTTTTTTATTATTTTACAGCCTGTTTTAGATTTATTAACGTCTCTTAGCATCACTTTATTAAAGTCAAATGCTACCGTTGGAATTTTAGTAAGATTCCTTATTATGGCTGTTGGTGGTATTTACATTTTAATTCAGGCAAAAGAGAAGGAAAATAGAAAGTTTTTAATTTATCTTATATTGTTAGCCGGAGTTTTAGGGATAGGATTTATTAATAACAAACTAGTTAAGGATCCTATTGTACTTAGTGAAGAGGTTAAATTCGTTGCGAAAGCATTATATATATATATCATGCTGGGATCATACATTTTAGCTTTAAAATCATTGAAAAAGACAGTTAATATTAGTGATAAGGTTCGAAATAGTATTGTATATTCTACATTAATCATTAACGCAATTATGGTTATTTCTATTTCAACATCTACTGACTTTGGTAGTTATGAATGGATGAAGGTTGGTTCTCGAGGTTGGTTCTATGCAGGGAATGAACTAGGTTCAATCTTAGCTATTATTTTCCCTATTGTAGTACTATATTCTATTCAAAAAACAAAGAGCTGGAAACACATTTTATATTGGATTCCATCACTTTTAATGATTTATTCGCTAATTCAAGTTGGTACAAAAGTAGGAATGGGCTCAATTGGTGCTACGTTAGTGGCAGCAATCGGGATTATTTTACTACAATTATTATTTGATAGAAAAAATCCGAACAAAAAATCCCTTGCACTTAATGCAGTAATTGCTATTGTCCTATTAGCTGGTGTAGTCGGAACGTTTAAACAAACGCCATTAGCACAAAATATGGGTATTCACAATAATTATTTATCAGAGCAAAATGTGGCGCAGCAAGGTCAAAAAGAAAAAGAAATTAAAGAGAAGCTGAAAAAAGAGCAAGAACTTAAAGCAAAAGAAGAAAATCATCATAAAGTTGAAAAGCCAGAAGAAAAGGCGAAGATAGAAGAGGAAGTTAAGAAAGAGCTTGAGAAAGAGCAAAAGAAAGAAAATCAAGAAAATCTTATTTTCAGTGGACGTCAAGTATATGAAGAAAGACATAAGCAGTTCTTTAAAGAAGCGCCAATGTCACAAAAGTTATTAGGAATGGGTTATGCAGGTAACTTTAAATACAATGAACAAAAGCAGCCAGATCCAAAACTAATTGAAATGGACTTCCATGATTGGTTTTATGATTTCGGGATTATTGGCTTTGTATTACTAATGATTCCATTTATTTATTACGGGCTAAGAATTCTACTAGCATTTGCTACGAGATTTAAGGACATATTTAATATAAAATATGGAATGATTTCAGCAAGCTTATTGTTAGCGTTAGGTATTGCTTATATTGCAGGACATATTTTAACAGCACCAGGAGTTGGGATTTACTTTGTAGTGGTGTTAGCTTATCTAATAGTAGACCTAGAAATTGAATGATAAAAATAAAAGCTAACTTTTGTTAGCTTTTATTTTTTAGTACAGTAAAATAAAAATAGATGGAAACGTAGCGAGGATTTAAAGGAGGAAAAAATATGAAAATATTGCATATGAATGCAGGAGCAGAAGATGGAGGAGGGAAAACACATATTATTTCACTTCTCGATCAGTTTCCAACTGGTGAAGTAGAATTAGCAGTATTTGAAGATGGAATTGTTGCGAAGGAAGCAAGGGAGTTAGGGATAAAAGTCCATGTGTTTTCACAAAAATCGCGCTATGATTTATCCATTTTAAAGAATATAAGTGAATTTATTAATAAAGAAAAATTTGATGTAGTTCATACACATGGCCCTAGGGCTAATTTCTATGTTTCTTTAATGAAAAAGAGAATAAAGGCAAAATGGGTAACGACTATTCATAGTGATCCATTTCAAGACTTTACTAAACAGGGCTTAAAAGGTTGGATTTTTACGAAATTAAATTTGAAAGCCTTAAAAAATATAGACTTATTTTTCGTTGTAACAAATAGATTGAAAAAAAGCCTGGCAGCATTAGGTATTTCAAATGAAAAGATGCATGTTATTTATAATGGAATTGAATACGATAAGGAAAAAGCAGAAGGCTATAATAAAAAAGAAATGTTCAATATTGATGAAGATGTATTTACGGCAATCCAAGTAGCACGATTACATCCTGTCAAAGGACATGAAGTTTTATTCGATGCGTTACAACAAACAAAATTAGAGAAAATTAAAGTATTATTAGTTGGCGATGGCCCATTAGAAGAAAATCTAAAGTCATTAGCTACTGAAAAAGGGATTAACGATAAAGTAGAGTTTTTAGGACATCGTCAAGATGTAAAACAATTATTTGCGTCGTCACATATAAATTTATTAACTTCCCATAGTGAAGGGTTCCCACTAGTTTTATTAGAAGCGGCAAATCAACGCGTACCATCAATTGTGACTAGGGCTGGAGAAATTGAACCATTAATCGTAGATGAAACTTACGGATGGATTGTGCCAACAGGTGATGGAAAGGCATTAGCATTAGCTTTAGAAGAAGCGTATGATAAGTGGAAAACTGGAGAGTTAGCAGCAATGGGTAAACATATTTATGAGCATGCTACTATGAACTTCTCACTTCAAAAACTATATGAAGATACAAAGGAAACATATAAGCAATTAATAGCGAAAAACTTGTAATGATAGAGAGGATAGTTAACTATGGCAGTACAAACAGTTGATATTCTAGGCGTTCCTTTTTCTACAATGACAATGGATGAAACGGTCCAATATTTAAAAGAACAACTAGAAGCGGAGCGAACTCATACGTTTCAGGTAGTAACAGCAAACCCTGAAATTGTTATGTGTGCAAAAAAGGATGAAAAGTTCTATCAAACATTATTGAATACAGATTTAATTACACCTGATGGTATTGGGGTTGTAAAGGCAAGCGGGATGCTTGGTACACCTTTAAAAGAACGTGTAGCAGGTTTTGATTTAATGTGTAATTTACTTGCGAAGTTATCAGAAGATAGTAAGCCGGTATCTGTTTTCTTATTAGGTGCAAAGCCGCATGTTGTACAAGCTGCAGCAGATCATTTAACAAAGACATATTCAGCTGTATCCATCGCCGGTATACAAGATGGTTATTTTAAACAAGAAGACGAAGAGAATATTATTTCTCGCATTCAAGAAGCAAAACCAGATTTATTACTTGTTGCACTTGGTTTCCCGAGACAAGAGAACTTTATCCAAAACAATAAGCATCGTTTAGAAACGAAAATGGCTGTTGGAGTAGGTGGAAGTTTAGACGTATGGGCTGGAGAGGTAAAACGTGCACCAAAATGGATTCAAGCGATTCATTTAGAGTGGTTTTATAGATTATGCAGTAATCCAACACGCTGGCGTCGTCAGTTAGTATTAGCGGAATTTTTAAAAGAAGTAATGCGTTCGAAAAAGTAGCGAAATATCGCTGCTTTTTTTATTTGTTCATTTTTAATAAATTGAAACTTTAATCAGTGAGGCATCCCCACAGATTATTAGCTCTCACCAATCGGGATAGACGTTTTACTTTTTGGGAATGATGAAGGAGAATTTTTTACACAAAAGTATTTTACTTATACAATTCACACATGTAAAATGATGTGTAAAGACACCTGTGTGAGGAGGACTTCTAGTGGGCAAGGTTAAAGAAATTTCGAAGCGCAAACTACTAGGTATAGCTGGGCTTGGATGGCTATTTGATGCAATGGATGTTGGAATGCTTTCATTTGTAATGGTAGCCTTGCAAAAGGATTGGGGATTAAGTACGCAAGAAATGGGCTGGATAGGCAGTATTAACTCAATCGGTATGGCAGTAGGAGCGCTTATTTTTGGGATACTATCAGATAAAATAGGGCGAAAATCAGTCTTTATTATTACATTATTATTATTTTCTATCGGTAGTGGTTTAACTGCATTAACAACAACACTTGCGATGTTTCTCGTTTTACGCTTTTTAATTGGTATGGGGCTTGGCGGAGAGCTTCCGGTTGCCTCTACACTAGTATCAGAGAGTGTTGAAGCGCATGAACGTGGGAAAATTGTTGTGTTATTAGAAAGTTTTTGGGCAGGTGGATGGCTAATTGCAGCTCTTATCTCGTATTTTGTTATTCCTAAATATGGTTGGGAAGTTGCGATGGTATTGAGTGCAGTTCCAGCATTATATGCTTTATATTTAAGATGGAATTTACCGGATTCCCCAAGGTTCCAAAAAGTTGAAAAAAGGCCATCTGTTATTGAAAATATAAAATCAGTTTGGTCTGGGGAATATCGTAAAGCAACAATTATGCTATGGATTCTATGGTTTTGTGTTGTTTTTTCCTATTATGGAATGTTCCTTTGGTTACCGAGTGTAATGGTGCTAAAAGGATTTAGTTTAATAAAAAGTTTCCAATACGTACTTATTATGACATTAGCTCAACTTCCAGGATATTTCACAGCTGCTTGGTTTATTGAACGTCTCGGTCGTAAATTTGTTTTGGTTACGTATTTAATCGGGACAGCTTGCAGTGCTTATTTGTTTGGGGTTGCGGATTCATTAACAGTATTAATCGTGGCAGGTATGTTACTATCCTTCTTTAACTTAGGTGCTTGGGGAGCATTATACGCCTATACACCTGAGCAGTATCCAACGGTTATTCGTGGTACAGGTGCAGGAATGGCAGCGGCATTTGGTCGTATTGGTGGTATTCTTGGGCCACTATTAGTGGGATATTTAGTTGCCTCAGAAGCTTCACTATCATTAATATTTACGATTTTTTGTGGATCAATTTTAATTGGTGTATTCGCTGTAATAATACTTGGACAGGAAACGAAGCAACGAGAATTAGTATAAAGTGAAAATTTAAACGTATCCCTGACCGTTTATTATCCTACACTACTCGGATCTTTATAGGCAGTTAGTGCGGGATAAAAGGGGAGAGGAAACCGAAGTGGTTTCCTTTTTTCTGTTTTTTTAGATAAATAATGGTATAGTAAGAAAAAGGGATTATTTCTTATAAAAGCGAATGTATACAACAGGACATATGGACAAAGAATTAGGTGGTTGAAGAAATGAAAATTTTACTGATCATGGAAGAGGCAGAAGAGAGAAGAGAGTTAGCTGAAAATTTCACTGAAAATATGAGAAATGTAGAATGTTTTGAAGCAAAGACAGGAACAGAATCTTTATTTATGATGAAAAAACATATACCAGACTTTGTTTTTTTAAGTTCCAAATTACTAGATGGTACTGGTTTTGAATATGCAAGTTTATTACGAGAAATAAATTGCTATACAAAATTTATTTTTGTAGGTGAAAACATAGAAGAATCTATTACAGCTTTTCGTTTCCAAGCATTTTATTATTTATTGCGACCATTTCGTGAAGAAGATTTACAATTTCTTTTATATAAAATAGGTAAAGAACAAGGTGAGAAAGCAAAGAGTTATTTGCGGAAACTACCGATAGAAAGTCAAGAGGGTATACGATATATTCTCCCAGAAGATATTGTATATGTAAGTAAAAATAAAGAAAATAAAACTGTTTCAATTTACACAACGAATAATCAGTATATTTCAACATATACACTTCAGGAATTAGAAAATAAGCTAAATGTATATGATTTTTTACGTGTACATAAAAGCTATTTAATTAATATGTCATATGTAAAAGAACTGAAACCTTATTATAATGGCACGTATAATTTGTATTTAGATAGGTATGATGAGCAACCGATTCCAGTCAGTCGTAATTATGTAAAACGCCTTCGAAATAACATTGAATTATAGTAGGTAATGAGAGTATTTTAACATGATAAACTGAAAATCCTTCATGATAGGGAGGATTCAAGTTAAATATTCAGAAAATTTAGTACAATCTCCACTAAGAAATAGTATTGGGGGAATTGTATGTGAAGACATTGAAATCGATCTTACTTTGGGGCATTATTACAGCAGTAGGAGCAGGTGCTTTTGGGGTAGTAGCTTTATCACAAGGTGAAACCATTAATGCTGTATGGCTCTTAGTAGCTGCCGTATGTGTATATGCAGTTGCTTATCGCTTTTATAGTAGATTTATAGCGAGAAAGGTTTTTAATTTAGATGATAATCGGCAAACACCAGCCCATACATTAAACGATGGGAAAGACTATGTTCCAACAAATAAGTGGGTATTGTTTGGACATCACTTTGCAGCGATTGCTGGGGCGGGACCTTTAGTAGGACCGATTTTAGCAGCACAAATGGGATATTTACCAGGAACCATTTGGATTATTGTTGGGGTAGTTGTTGCGGGGGCTGTCCAAGATTTTGTCATTTTATTTGCTTCGATGAGACGTAATGGTAAATCGTTAGGAGAAATGATTAAGGATGAGATTGGACCTGTTACAGGACTAATTGCAATGATAGGTATTTTAGGAATTATGATTATTTTATTAGCAGTATTAGCGTTAGTCGTAGTAAAGGCACTAATCGGAAGTCCTTGGGGAATGTTTACGATAGCAGCAACGATTCCTATCGCTATTTTAATGGGAGTTTATATGCGCTATATTAGGCCTGGTCGTGTTGGAGAAGGATCAGTAATTGGTATTATCCTACTTATTTTATCTCTTGTTGGAGGACAGTATGTAGCAGAAAATCCAACACTTGCAAGTATGTTCACATTTAGTGGTGAAACAATTGCTATTATGCTTATTGTATATGGATTTATCGCATCGGCATTACCAGTTTGGATGCTTTTAGCACCACGTGATTATTTAAGTACATTTTTAAAAGTCGGAACAATTGTAGGGTTAGCAATCGGTATCTTAATTGTAGCACCAGATTTACAAATGCCAGCAGTTTCGAAATTTATTGATGGAACTGGTCCTGTGTTTTCTGGAAACTTATTCCCGTTCTTATTTATTACTATTGCTTGTGGTGCAGTGTCTGGATTCCATGCTCTCGTTTCATCAGGTACGACGCCGAAGATGATCGAGCAAGAGGGACACGCACAGCCAATCGGTTATGGAGCAATGTTAATGGAGTCGTTTGTAGCAGCGATGGCGATGATTGCGGCTTGTGTATTAACACCGGGAACGTATTTTGCAATTAATAGCCCCGCATCACTTATCGGTACAGATGTTTCGCAGGCAGCTCAAGTTATTTCCTCATGGGGATTTGCTATTACACCAAATGAACTAAAAGATCTCGCTGTAAATGTTGGAGAGCAAACAATTTTATCACGTACAGGTGGTGCGCCAACATTAGCGATAGGTATGGCATATATTTTCTCACAAGTAATAGGTGGAACGGCCATGATGGCATTTTGGTATCATTTTGCGATTCTCTTTGAAGCTCTATTCATTTTAACAACAATTGATGCCGGAACGCGTGTCGGCCGATTTATGATTCAAGATATTTTAGGGCATGTATATAAGCCATTTGGGAAAACGGATTCTACATTAGCGAATGTAATTGCTACAACATTATGTGTATTAGGGTGGGGATATTTCTTATACCAAGGGGTAATAGATCCGCTCGGTGGAATTAATACATTATGGCCACTTTTCGGTATTGCAAATCAAATGCTAGCAGGTATTGCATTATTACTTGGAACGACAATTTTGTTCAAAATGGGAAAAAAGGCATACGTTTGGGTAACACTTATTCCAACTGTCGGGTTGCTGATTGTAACGATGACGGCGGGATATCAAAAGCTATTTCATGAAAATCCTAAAATTGGATTTCTATCGCATGCAAAGGTATTTCAGGGAGCATTAGATGAGGGAAAAGTGTTAGCGCCAGCAAAAAATGTTGCTCAAATGAAGCAAATTATTTTCAATGATTATATCGATGCAGCGCTTTGCGGAATTTTTATGATAGTTGTAATCGCTGTGTTAATTTCAGCACTTCGAATTTGGATCCAAGTATTAAGAAATAAGCCAATGCCGTTAAAAGAGGCACCATATATTCCTAGAGATGAAAGTGAGTCGAGGAACTATGCTTAAAAAGTTGTGGCAAGTATGGGGTGAAAGAAAACGCTTTATTAGTTTGCTCGTTGGGGTACCAAGTTATGAAGTATATGTGGAGCATATGAAAAAGCATCATCCTGAAGAAGAGGTTGTATGTCAAAAGCAATTTTTTGCTGAGGCACAAGAAGCAAGATTTAATGCAAAGGGTGGAAAAATATCACGCTGTTGTTAATGAAAAAGGGCGAGTTTTCGCCCTTTTTATTTTTTTGCTGTTTCACGTGGAACAGCAAAAATAAACAAAATATTTGGGAATTAAAGGTATTTCGTATACAATAAGGTGAGGAAGGGGATAGATGGAAAAGTAGGGAGATTATTTTATGTTAAGGGACTTATTTGTAAATACAACAATTATTCTTTCCTTTATTTTTATTGGAGGTCAGCTTTTAAGGGATAAGCCGTTAAAAGAAGGATTCTCTTTTGGGCAGAAATGTGTAGTAGGCATTTTTACTGGGATACTAGGTATAGTATTAATGTATTTCAGTGTTCGTGTTGGTACCATTCTATTGGATTTACGCTACTTAGCTGTTATTCTAGCTGTTATTATTGGAGGACCGATAGCGAGTACCATAACAATTGGTATGATTTTAGTAACTAGGCTGTTGTTTATGGATTATTCATTAGCTTCTCAAGTGGCTTTTTATACAATCATTGCGATAGGAATAGGGAGTATCTTTATTTCGCGCATGAAGCTTTCTTTAGGGGGAAAGTGGGTATGGTTACACACATATATTTTATCTATTCTAATCCCAGCGTTATATATATGGTTAATTAAAGAGATCCACATAGTGGGATTATATTTAATTTCTAGTATTATTACAGGTTACATAACATTCATAAGTGCAAATTATGTTTTACAATCCAATGAGTTATTTCAAAAGATGAAACAATACGCAACGATAGATGCATTGACAGGTTTAGGAAACGTAAGACAGTTTGATTTAGAGATGAATCGTCATATTAGTAATAAGAACATGAAAAATGATTCGTTTTGTTTACTACTTATAGATATTGACCACTTTAAGTATGTAAATGATACGTACGGGCATCCTGCAGGGGACGAAGTGCTAAAACAAGTAGGATGTATTTTACGAGAAACTTCACAATTTCCAGATTTGGCTTTTCGAAAGGGTGGAGAGGAGTTTGCGCTTTTGATACCGAATAAGGGATTAGCTTACGGAATTCTTACGGGCGAGCAAATTCGTACAGCTGTTGAAAGTCACTCATTTCAATTGTTAGATGAAACGAAAATAAAAATTACTGTTTCGGTGGGGGTTTCAGAATATGAAGAATCACCGGAGCAATTTATTCAAGCGGCGGATGATGCGTTATACTACTCGAAACGAAATGGTAGGAATAAGGTCAGCTCTGTATCTTAAAGATAAGATGACCAGAAGACATAAAGCTTATAAAAAACACTCACAGAGGCAATGTATGAACTTTGTGAGTGTTTTTTATTTATATATTAGACAAGTTCTTTTGATACAACAAATTTACGATATGCACCATGGTGAGTTGGACCTACGTATTCGTTAATTTTGAATGAGTAACGAATAGCAGCTGTGATGAATTCTTTAGCAGTTTTTACTGCTTCTTTCACAGGTTTTCCTTTTGCAAGTTCTGCTGTAATTGCAGCAGAATATGTGCAACCTGCGCCGTGTGTATTTGTCGTATCAATTTTTTCTGATTCTAGAAGGTCGAATGTTTCTCCATCATATAGGACGTCGATTGCAGTTTCCGTACCAAGTTTGCTACCGCCTTTAATTAGGACGTATTTCGCACCTAAAGCATGGATCTTTTTCGCTGCTTCTTTCATGTCTTCAAGAGAATTAATCTTTACGCCACTTAATTGGTAAGCTTCAAATAAGTTTGGTGTTACAACTAATGCCTTTGGAACAAGAACGTCACGTAAGCAATCATTCGTTTCAGGATGTAATGCTTCATCAGCACCTTTACATACCATAACAGGGTCAACTACTACATTTTTGAAATTGTGCTTTTCGATTGTTTCTGCAACCATTTCAATAATTTCTACTGATCCAAGCATACCTGTTTTTAAAGCGTCTACGCCAACACCTTCAATTGTTGTTTCTAATTGTGGTTTTAATGTAGAAGCTGGGATTGGAAATACGTTATGTGCCCAACCGTTATGTGGATCCATCGTTACGATTGTTGTAAGAGATGTCATTCCGTATACGCCCAGTTCTTGGAATGTTTTTAAATCTGCTTGTATACCAGCACCGCCACTTGTGTCAGAACCAGCGATAGTAAGTGCTTTATTTAATGTCATTATGAAAGCCCCCTCGAGTGATATAATGAAAACTATGTTCTCACCATTATATCAATGTTACGAATAAGTACAAAGTGAAAAGTAGATGATTTATTTTAAGAGCTATTTAAAATCTTGTATGCAGGAGACTGAGTATGTTTCGAGATAATCGTACAAATGAATTAGTTATATTAAAGGAAATTGCAGAAACATTAAATACATCAAATGATAC
Source organism: Bacillus sp. FSL W8-0640 (assembly GCF_038007725.1). Lineage (NCBI taxonomy): Bacteria > Bacillati > Bacillota > Bacilli > Caryophanales > Bacillaceae > Bacillus > Bacillus sp. FSL W8-0640. The sequence goes on along the minus strand of NZ_JBBOXT010000001.1, from coordinate 5,191,128 downwards.
ATATCATGTATTGCAAGCTGTCCTAGAGAAATTACTAAGTGTAACAGGTTTAACGACAGGATGGATTTTTCTTGCGGATGAAAATGGGAAGTATACGAAGTTAATTGATTATCAATTACCAGAGGCACTTACATATGAAAATAAACGCCCGATGTGCGAAGGTGAATGTTGGTGTTTACGAGGTTTTGTAGATGGAAAATTAGAGAGAGCCGTTAATATTATTGAATGTAAAAGAATTAATAATGCAATTGAATATAATTGGGGGGATACGGAGGGCATTCTTCATCATGCTACGGTTCCTTTAAAAGCTGGGGGAGAAAAATTTGGGTTGTTAAATGTTGCAAGTCCGGGTAAAACACATTTTTCAGAAGAAGAATTAGTATTACTCCAATCGGTTGCCTTCCAAATTGGTACGGCTTTAAAGCGAACAAAATTATATGAAAATGAAAAGAGAAGAGCACATTATTATGTGAAATTAGAGCGTTTCATTCAAGATTTAAAAACGATTCATAAGTTTAATGTACTACCTGAAAAAGTGGTAAATCACGTAGGTGAAGTATTTCAATGGAATCAAGTAGCGCTTTTTATTAGGGAGGAAAAAGAATTATCTCTGCGAGCGTCTTACGTTCAGGAAGAGTTAAAAGAGGATATAAAAGAGGCGGCCAAGAGGGCGTTAGAACAAGATGAACCAGTTCTAATAAAACATCAAATAGGACATAATGTACATCTAAATCGAGCTGTTATTGCTACACCAATACATATTCAAAACCATATATTTGGTGTTTTATGTGTTAGCCTGAATAATGGAGAGTTTGATGCTAATACAATAGACGTAATTCAAGCATTATCGAACCATGTTTCGTTAATAATAGAGAATTTGAGGTTAAACGAGCAGCGCCGTGAACTTGTGCGAATGGAAGAAAGAAATCGGTTAGCAAGAGATTTACATGATTCTGTTTCGCAAAAATTATTTTCATTAACCTTCATGACAAAAGGCGCCGAGGCAGTTTTAAAAGGTAAAAATGAAAAGGTAGATCAATCTTTGCATGAGATGCGTGAACTTGCGCAAGGAGCTTTGAAAGAAATGAGGACATTAATTTGGCAGCTTCGTCCGGCGGGATTAGAAAAAGGATTATTGCCAGCTCTAAAGCAGTACGGTGAAAATTTGGGACTGAAAATTAGGGAGCAAGTTACGGGTGTTCGTGATTTACCTCGTGTAGTAGAAGAAGCTTTGTGGCGCATAGGCCAAGAAGCACTGAACAATGTAAGTAAGCATGCAGGTATAAAAGAAGCGACGATTTATTTTACAGTGAATGAGAAAAATGTATCATTAGAAATAGTTGATCAAGGAAAGGGATTTGTGGAAAAGAATATAAAAGAAAAGAAATCACTAGGTATGACTACGATGCGTGAAAGAGTAGAATTAGTTGGTGGAACAATTAAAATTGTAAGTAGTAATAAACGAACGAGCGTAAAAGTAAATGTACCATTATGATGTGAAAATGAGGGAAGTTTGTGAAAATAAAAGTATTGTTAGTTGATGATCATACAGTCGTTTTAAAAGGATTAGCATTTTTCTTAAGTACACAGGAAGATTTAGAGTTAGTTGGAGAAGCGAATAATGGGAAAGAAGCGTTAGTGAAAGTAGGAGAAACAACTCCCGATGTTATATTAATGGATTTATACATGCCTGAAATGGATGGTGTTGAGGCGACGGCATATATTAAAAAAGAGTATCCAAATGTGAAAGTAATTGTATTAACTAGCTTTTCTGATCAGGCGCATGTGTTACCTGCATTAAGGGCTGGAGCAAGTGGGTATATTTTAAAAGATGTAGAACCAGATCAGCTTGTTGAGGCTATTCGAAGCGCATATAAAGGTAATATTCAATTACATCCGGATATAGCAAATGCTCTTCTCTCTCAAACATTACCTGTAGAAGAAAAGGAAGAAGAACCTTCTATTCAAGTGGATGTGCTAACAGCGAGAGAAAATGAAGTATTGCAGCTATTAGCGAAAGGGATGAGCAATAAGGAAGTTGCATCTGTTTTAGTTATTACAGAAAAGACGGTTAAGGCGCATGTAAGTAGCATTTTGAGTAAGTTGAATTTATCTGATCGTACGCAAGCGGCATTATATGCAGTGAAAAATGGAATTGTATAAGACGAAAGTCGTAAGACCAAGTTCGCCTTTGGAAGGTGGACTTTTTTTATGGAAAAATACGTCTATGTGAGGACGAAATTGTCATTATATAAAGATAAAATATGTTTGTAAGCAACAAAACAACAATTACAAGGGATACCTTTTTTGAAAGCATATAACAACATAAGAGTGAGTACTAGGAGGAATAAATAATGGCAACAGTTTTATTCGTTAAAGCAAATAACCGTCCAGCGGAACAAGCAGTTAGTGTAAAATTATATGAGGCATTTTTAGCAAACTATAAAGAAGCACACCCAAATGATACAGTAGTAGAACTTGATTTATATAAAGAAGAATTACCATATGTAGGCGTAGATATGATTAATGGTACATTCAAGGTAGGTAAAGGATTTGATTTAACAGAAGAAGAGGCAAAAGCAGTAGCAGTTGCTGATAAGTATTTAAATCAATTCCTAGAAGCTGATAAAGTTGTTTTCGGCTTCCCATTATGGAACTTAACGATTCCAGCAGTATTGCACACATATATTGATTATTTAAACCGTGCTGGTAAAACGTTCAAATATACGCCAGAGGGTCCAGTTGGCCTAATCGGAGATAAGAAGATTGCATTATTAAATGCAAGAGGCGGCGTATATTCAGAAGGTCCAGCAGCTGAGGTAGAAATGGCTGTTAAATATGTAGCAAGTATGATGGGCTTCTTCGGCGCAACAAACATGGAAACAGTAGTTATTGAAGGGCATAACCAATTCCCAGATAAAGCAGAAGAAATCATTGCTGCAGGTCTTGAAGAAGCAGCTAAAGTAGCAAGTAAATTTTAATTAAAAGTATAATCGTCACTCGAAAAAACAGCATTAACATGTAAACGTTAATGCTGTTTTTTTATATTTTTAGTTCATCAGCAAGTTTTTCTAATGTATTTCGATCTTGTATATAATATGTTCGGCCTTCTTTTCTTAAATAATTTTGTTGGCAAAACTGATTTAATACATATAAAAGATGACGGTAGCTGACATTTAAATATTCCGAGGCCTCGGTATGCTTTTCTATATAACAATTATTTTGCTCTGTTAATAAAATAAAAGCAGCTAATCGATTTTCAAAAGGATAACTATAGTTTTTTGCGTAATTTTCAGTGCGAGTAATTGTCTTTTCTCCAATAAATTTACATAAGTGCTGTAAAAACGTTGCATCTTGTAATAAAAGTTGCTGACAATCTTTAAGAGGAAGTGCCAAACACACACAATCTTCTAGTACTTCAACGGACTTAGTAATATTTTCTACTCCTATTAATCCTAATTCCCCGATAAAAGATGGTGCTTGAATAAAATTAATTAATGAAACCTTCCCGTTTTTATGACTCATATATATTTTTGCCTTCCCAGAAATTAAGTAATAGAGATAAGGGAGAGTATTTCCTTCGCTACATATCATCTCTTTCGTTTGAAAAGAATGTAGCTCTACATATGGCAAGACATGAAATGAAAATAGGGTATGGAATTGATGGATTTGCATGTATTGATAAATTTCTTCCTCATTTTTGCTGATTTTCATATTTTCACCCCTATGTATAGTATGAGATATCTCCTATTATCTTTACAAGAAGGAATGATACGATTTATGTAAATTTGTTTTTGTAGAAAAGAGAGTGTGATGAGTTTATGAAAAAATATAAAACATTGCTATTTGATGTAGATGATACATTATTAGATTTCCAAAAGGCTGAAAAAGTGGCTTTACGGGTGCTTTTTGAAGAGAAGGGAATCCCTTTAACAGACGAGATAGAGGCTCGTTATAAAAAAATAAATAAAGGTCTTTGGGATGCTTTTGAAAAAGGTGAACTATCACGCAATGAAGTTGTAAATACACGATTCTCTCTGTTGTTTAAAGAGTATGGAGAAGAAGTAGACGGAATATTATTCGAAAATAATTACCGTAACTACTTAGAAGAAGGAAATCAACTCATGCAAGGTGCGTTTAAATTTATAAATCAAATTCAAGGGGAGTATGAGTTGTATATAGTGACAAATGGTGTTTCTAAGACGCAAGATAAACGTTTGCGTAATGCAGGGTTACATTCATTGTTTAAAGATGTTTTTGTTTCGGAAGATACAGGTTTTCAAAAGCCGATGAAAGAGTATTTTGATTATGTTTTTGAACGGATTCCTAACTTTGCACCTGAAGAAGGGCTGATTATTGGAGATTCATTAAGCGCGGATATTAAAGGTGGATATGTAGCGGGAATTGATACTTGTTGGTTTAATCCAGAAAGGAAATTAAATGATAGTGGGATTATACCGACATATGAAGTGCATAATTTTGAGGAGTTAGAAGCGTTATTAAAGCAGCATGTGTAATAAAAAAATAGGCAGTGGAGCTTTCATCCCCACTGCCTATTTTTATTAATTTTTATTTTCGTTATGTTTTGGCAGCGGAAAGGCATTCCCGATAGCAGCTGCACCAAGCATGGGCAATAGTAAATTAAGCGGGAAAAACATAAGTAATAGTAATGTTATAGCTATTGGCTTTCGTAACGCATAGCTTGAAATTGCTGTCGTTACGATGGCAACAGATGCTACTGGATCTATAGGAAGAATAGATGCTACAGCGTATCCGATACTTGACCCGGAAAATATAATTGGGAAGATATGTCCACCTCGCCACCCTGTGTTCAAACAAACGGCAGTAATGCACAACTTTAAAATCCCTGAAAGAAGTAGTATCCAAAAAGATAAATGGCTCCATTCAACAACTAATTCTTTTAATTGATGTTCCCCTGAAAATAATGTGTACGGAAGAAAAGTTCCCGCAATTCCTAATAAAATACCACCGATAATTCCGAGTGTCAGTTTGTATTCCCTAAAAGGGTGAATTAACTTCTCTAATGTGAATTCTAACTTGAAATAAAAGAAACCAACTATAGCACCGATACTAGCAAGTGGAAGAAATGCGATCCATTCATTGAAAGAAAGTGCACCTTCCCCAAAATCAACAATAAAGGATCCACGATTATCGAGTTTACTCAGTAGTAAATAAACAGAAAAACCTGCGAAAGTAGTAGCTAAGTATACAATCGCCTTTTTTCCTTTAGAAAAAGCAGCAATTTGTTCCCCCTCATTTTCATTTGGTGCTAAATAACCGAATAATGGTGCGTTAAAAATGACACTTAAAGTAGCTCCAATTCCGATCTCGGTTAGCTCATTCATACCCTTTAAGGCAAATTTAAAGCGATCCCCTACCCATGTGCACAGTCCGCCTATAATTCCAACTAGTGCGGCTTCTGGACCAAGACTAGCACCGAAAATTAAAACAATAATCGCTGTTAAAGTAGCCTGATGGACAAAGCGATATTCGATTCGACCAGTTTTTTTATATTCAGCCATCACTTCAGGCATAAGGCGTGGGTATGTACCGAAATGTTTTTGTGATAGACCAACAAGGACCCCGCCAATTATTGTTACGCAAAGGGTGTAATAAGAGGGAAAAGAGAGAACTTCAGGCAAGTATCCCCAAATAAAGTGGATTCCAATATTTATTGTGACTAAAAATAACCAGACTGTAGCTCCTACTATAGATCCTAGAAGAATGCCATATAGAGCAAGTATGTACTGCATATCTTTTTTATTTGTCATGTTATACCTCCGTTATGTAAATCTTAGTAGGTAAAAAAGTGAAATATACTAGTGAAAAATGGATTGAATATATATAGTATCTTTTTGAGAAGATGGCCTATTCAATATATAGGCTAACTTTAGGGGAATTTGAATTTATAGGTTAAATTACTTATTTAATTTTATAGACTGATTTGAGGTTTTTAAAGGTCTTTTTTGAAATAGACTAGAATATATTTCTTTTGTTGCTTTATATGAAACTGTTAACATTTATTTTAGAACATTCAGAAAAATGTTTGACATTAGGAAATTATTGCTATAAAATCAACGGTAATTGCATAGTCTTATCAAGAAAAGGTGGAGGGACAGGCCCGATGAAACCTTGGCAACAGCCGTATAACGGAATTGTGCCAAATCCTGCAGGTAGTAATCCTGAGAGATAAGAAAGAGCCTTTAGAGCGTGTTTTCAAACTGCTCCTTTCTTGTTTTCAGGAAAGGGGCAGTTTTTTATTTTGTATAAAAGAAAGGAGAATGAGAGATGGGAGAATCATGGGGAAAAGGAACAATTTGTGTGCAAGGTGGCTATACGCCAAAAAATGGTGAACCACGTGTTTTACCACTTTATCAAAGTACAACATATAAATACGATACTTCAGATGATTTAGCAGCCCTATTTAACTTAGAGGCAGAAGGATATATTTATACACGTATTGGAAATCCTACTCTAGCCGCATTTGAGCAGAAGTTATCAGATTTAGAAGGCGGTGTAGGAGCTGTTGCAACGGCTTCTGGGCAAGCAGCTATTATGCTCGCAGTTTTAAATATTTGTAGTAGTGGGGATCATTTACTTTGTTCTTCAACGGTTTACGGGGGAACGTTTAATTTATTTGGAGTGAGTTTGCGTAAACTGGGTATTGATGTTACGTTCTTTAATCCAAATTTAACGGCAGATGAAATTACGGCGCTTGCTAATGACAAGACGAAACTTATCTATGCAGAATCGTTAGGAAATCCAGCGATGAATGTTTTAAATTTTAAAGAATTTTCAGCTGCTGCTAAAGAATTAGAGGTACCTTTTATCGTTGATAATACATTAGCAACTCCTTATTTATGCCAGGCGTTTGAACATGGGGCAAATATTATTGTTCATTCTACGACGAAGTATATCGATGGGCATGCGAGCTCCTTAGGCGGTATTGTAATTGACGGTGGAAACTTTGATTGGACAAATGGAAAGTATCCTGAACTTGTTGAACCAGATCCAAGTTATCACGGTGTAAGTTACGTTCAAAACTTTGGTGCAGCAGCGTATATTGTGAAAGCACGTGTTCAGCTATTAAGAGATTATGGAAATTGTATGAGCCCATTCAATGCATATATTAGCAATATTGGCTTAGAAACATTGCATTTACGAATGGAACGTCATAGTGAAAATGCTCTTGCAGTTGCTAAGTGGCTTGCTAATCATGAACGTATTGAATGGGTGAATTATCCGGGCTTAGATAGTAATGAAAATTACTCATTGGCACAACAGTACTTGAAAAAAGGTGCTAGTGGTGTTTTAACTTTCGGTATTAAAGGCGGATTAGAAGCAGCAAAAGAATTTATCGCAAATGTAAAACTAGCAACTCTTGTAACACACGTAGCTGATGCACGAACTTGCGTTATACATCCTGCTAGTACGACGCATAGACAATTAAATGCTGAAGATCAGCGTTTAGCTGGTGTTACATCTGATTTAATTCGTTTATCAGTTGGTATAGAAGATGTTTCTGATATTATTGCAGATTTGGAAGCAGCTCTAGTTGGGGGCAAAACACATGCCGATCATAATTGATAAAGATTTACCGGCTCGCAAAGTGTTACAAAAAGAAAATATTTTTGTAATGACGAAGGAGCGAGCGGAAACACAAGATATACGCGCTTTGAAAATTGCTATATTAAATTTAATGCCAACGAAGCAAGACACAGAGGCGCAATTACTTCGCTTAATTGGAAACACACCGTTACAATTAGATGTTCATTTGCTTCATATGGAATCACATCTATCTCGTAATGTAACGCAAGAACATTTAACAAGCTTTTATAAAACGTTTCGTGATATTGAAAATGAAAAGTTTGATGGGCTCATTATTACAGGAGCGCCAGTGGAGACCCTTGCTTTTGAAGAGGTAGATTATTGGGAAGAGCTTAAACATATTATGGAGTATTCAAAAACGAATGTAACATCTACGCTCCATATTTGCTGGGGAGCACAGGCTGGCTTGTACTATCATTATGGTGTTCCAAAGTATCCCCTTAAGGAAAAAATGTTCGGTGTATTTGAACATGAAGTTTGCGAGCAACATGTGAAATTGTTACAAGGATTTGATGAATTGTTTTTTGCTCCGCATTCTCGTCATACAGAAGTACGAGAGAATGATATTAGAGGAGTGAAAGACTTAACATTGTTAGCAAACTCTGAAGAAGCAGGTGTTCACCTTGTTATTGGGCCAGAAGGAAGGCAAGTGTTTGCCCTTGGACATAGCGAATATAGTTGTGAGACGTTAAAACAAGAATACGAACGAGATCGTGACAAGGGATTAAATATTGATGTGCCAAAAAACTATTTTAAACATAATAATCCAGATGAAAAGCCGCTTGTTAGGTGGAGGAGTCATGGTAATTTATTGTTTTCTAATTGGTTGAATTATTACGTGTATCAAGAAACCCCTTATATATTGTAAAGAAGGATTGTGTAACACGTGGCAACGTTTTCCTTGTAAAGATTAAACTTTATTTTTCCGAATGTTCAAAATACATTGTTTTTCAGATTTTTTACTCATATAATTTCATCTAAACACAATTTTTGAGGGGTGGACAGTACTATGAAAGAAATTCAAGTTGGGTTATTAGGTCTTGGGACAGTTGGCAGTGGTGTGGTTCGTATTATTACGGATCATCAAGAACGACTCATACACCAAGTAGGTTGTCCAGTGAAGGTAACGAAAGTATTAGTGCAAAACATTGAGAAAGAGAGAGAGGTAGAGGTACCTTCTACTCTATTAACACAAGATGCAAATGAAATTTTAGATAATCCAAATATTGATGTTGTCATTGAAGTGATGGGTGGCATTGATGATGCAAAATCATATATTTTACAAGCTTTAAAGAGCGGAAAGCATATTGTAACTGCAAATAAAGACTTAATGGCATTACATGGAGCTGAATTATTAGCGACAGCAAAAGATAATAAGGCTGATTTATTCTATGAGGCGAGTGTGGCAGGGGGAATTCCAATTTTACGCAGTATCGTAGAAGGACTTTCCTCAGATCTTATTACGAAAGTAATGGGAATTGTAAATGGAACGACAAATTTTATTTTGACGAAAATGTCAGACGAAGGGAGAGCATATAACGACGTGTTAAAAGAAGCCCAACAACTTGGATTTGCAGAAGCAGATCCAACATCAGATGTAGAAGGTTTAGATGCAGCAAGAAAAATGACGATTTTAGCTACTCTCGGTTTCTCTACAAATGTAGAGCTTGGAGACGTGAAAGTAAAAGGGATTACCTCTATTACAGAGGAAGATATTGAATATAGTAAGAGCTTAGGTTATACAATTAAATTAATCGGTCTTGCAAAACGAGATGGTGAAAAATTGGAGGTTACAGTTGAACCAACTTTACTTCCAAATACACATCCTCTTGCGGCAGTACAAAATGAATATAACGCTGTGTATGTGTATGGTGAAGCAGTTGGGGAAACGATGTTTTATGGACCAGGCGCAGGAAGTTTACCAACAGCGACAGCTGTTGTTTCGGATTTAGTTGCTGTAATGCAAAATATTAGATTAGGGGTAACAGGAAATAGTGCTGTAGTCCCACAATATCAAAAAGTATTAAAAGAGCCAGACGAAATTGTCGTGAAAAAGTTTTTAAGACTGCATGTAAAAGACGAAATTGGTGTATTTGCAAAAATTACTTCATTGTTCTCTGAGCGCGGAGTTAGCTTTGAGAAAATTATTCAAATGCCGCTTGAAGAGAAAGGAAAGGCTGAAATTGTAATTGTAACGCATCGTGCGTCTCTTGCTGATTATGATTATATTCTACATACGTTGCAAGGGTATGAAGAAATAGATTGTTTGAAAGCGAACTATCGAATTGAAGGGGATGCTAAGTAGTATCCTTACCATAAAACAGAAAGAGCCTATTAAGCAGCTTGCTTAATAGGCTCTTTTCTATTTAAAATCTGCGTACCAACTTGAATAAATGCTTGGATAATCCAGCCTGTTGTAAAGGATAAGATGATTGTTCCAAAATAGATAGGTCCGTCTAATAAAAAGCTTAACGTTAAAAATAAAAAGGCTAATGAAATCTCTGTTCTTCTAAACGTCCATTTTTTCTTCTCAGCAACCGTTAAAACGAAAGCTTCTTGAGGCGCTGCGCAAAGGTTTGTAGAGATGTAAAGACCAATTCCAGCTCCAACGAATAGATTTCCGCAAATAAGTGTTATATATTTTGGAAGAGAGCGGATAGCGTCCATAATAGTTGTAATGGAACCAATCCAATCAACAAAAAGAGAAATAAGAACCATCGTTACAATTGTACCTATTGTAATTTGTTTTTTATTCCAAAAGAGTACGATAAGTGTAAAGGCAAAGTTAATCATAAAAATCCAAAAACCAATACTTATGCCAAAATTTTGATATAGTGCAATAAAGAAGGAATCATAAGGGCTAAGTCCAAAGGAAGTAATTGTCGTCATCATATTAATACCGATGGCAAGAATGAGTAAACCGCCAATGAAAAATATATATTCTAATTTGAATCGAAGCATAGTTGTATATCCTTTCTAAATGTATTTGCTAGGAAAGGATATATTGTGGAAAGCTTACCAGGTCAAGGGAGAATTTTTGTGAGAAGGGGAAAATGAGATGACAAATATAAGAAAGATTGCTGAACTTGCTGGAGTATCTGTTTCAACTGTTTCACGTGTACTAAATAATCATCCGTACGTAAATGAACAGAAACGAAAAGAAATTTTAGCGATTATAGAAGAATTAAATTACACGCAAAATGTGAATGCAATTCATTTAGTGAAAGGAAAAACGAATGTAATTGGCGTTTTATTGCCACACGTAAATGATCAATATTATAGCGCTATTATCGAGGGGATATCAAAAGAGACAGCAAAGAATAATTATAATATGATGCTTTGCCAGACGAATTATAGCGAAGAAAGAGAACTAGAGATTTTAAATATGTTAAAAATGAAAAAGCTTGATGGGGTTATTATTTGTTCTCGGGCAAATAGTAAGGAGAAGCTTGAAGAATATACAAAATTCGGCCCGATTGTTATGTGTGAAGAAATAGATTCAAAATGCATTTCAAGTGTCCATATCGATTACTACAAAGTATTTTCACTTGGGATGAAAAGCTTAATAGATGCCAGTCATACACATATTGGATATTGTATTGGAAGAAGTAATAGTGTTAATAGCCAAAGACGAAAGAAGGCATATGAAGATTCGCTTCAACAGAGTATCGTAACACCGTTAGAGACCTGGAAATTTGAGGGTTGTTTTACAGTGGAAGATGGACGCAATGTAATTAGAGAATGGGCTCATATGTCAGTAAAACCGACGGCGTTCCTTGTATCTTGTAACCATATTGCAGCGGGGATGGTTACAGAAGCAAAAAAACAAGGAATTCGTATTCCAGAGGATATTACGATTATCGGGTGTGATGATCAAGAGGTGGCAGATATATTGGGTATAACGACGATTTCGCATTCTAGTAAAAACGTTGGAGTAAAAGCGTTTGAATTATTATATGAAAAGATTAATGAAGAGAAATTAGATGTGAAGCATATAGAGTTATTACCAGAGTTAGTAAATAGAGAAACGACGTAATTGAGAAGGTGTGAAAATCGCTTTTCAAAATTTCGTTTGGTATAATTATGGACAATCTATGAGGGCTAAAAGGGGTTTTGATATGAGATCAAAAGTAGTAAAAGTAATTCTACTCATTACAATTGCATCTTTCTGTTTATTTGCATATGGCTTTGTTTCAGGTGTAAATGATGTATTAAATCCGAAAGCTTCAAATTTAATTAAAAAGACCGATGTAGTGGCAAAAGAGAAAAAGAAAACGGGAACGTTACAAATCGTTAGTTTAGGTGATTCATTAACGCGTGGCGTTGGTGATAAAGAAGGAATTGGCTATGTTGGGCGAATGAAAGAGGATTTACAAAAAGATTATAAGCAAAAAATTGCATTAACAAATTTAGCAGTTAGTGGTGCAAAAATGCCCGATTTATTAAAACAAATTGAAAGTAATGGCGCTCAATATTCAATTAAGCAAGCAGATGTAATCGTGTTAACGATTGGTGGGAATGATTTGTTCCCAGGCTGGGAATCGCTTGGGAAAATAGATTTAGAGACGTATCGTCCTGACACAGAAACGTTTCAAAATGAAGCAAAGAAAATTATAGAAGAAATTCGTAAATTAAATACAGATAGTCCGATTTTTTGGCTTGGTTTATACAATCCTTTTGAAGATGTAGAAGATTTAAAAGGGTCTTCAAACATTGTTGTGGACTGGAATGCATCTTTAGAGAAGTTAGCGCTAAACGATAAAAATGTATATATTACACCGACATTTGATTTATTCCAAAACCGTGGGAAAGATTTATTATACTCTGATCATTTTCATCCGAACGAAGTAGGTTATACGTATATGGCAGAACGTTTAGTTCAAAATGTTGTAAGTAAATTAAAACTAGAACAAGGAGGGGTAAAATGACGACGATACTTTCCGTACGAGATTTGAAGAAGGTAATTGGAAAGAAGACTCTTGTAGAGAATATTTCCTTTGATGTAAAGCAAGGAGAAGTGTTCGGGTTCTTAGGACCAAATGGTGCTGGAAAGACGACTACCATTCGAATGTTAGTCGGATTGATTAAGGCGACAGAAGGTACGATTTCTATTGGTGGTTATTCGATTAAGGAAAATTTCAGAGAAGCGATGCGTCAAATTGGGAGTATCGTTGAAAACCCAGAGTTGTATACATATTTAACGGGATGGGAAAATTTAAAGCAATTTGCTCGTATGTTAGGTGATATATCAGATGAACGTATTATTGAAATTGCTGAAATGGTTCATTTAGATGAAAGAATTCATGACAAGGTAAAAACGTACTCACTTGGTATGAAACAACGCCTTGGAATTGCGCAGGCGCTCCTTGGGAATCCAAAATTGCTCATATTAGATGAGCCAACGAATGGTTTAGATCCAGCAGGGATTAGAGAACTTAGGGAATTTATACATAAGCTTGTAAAAGAAGAAAATATGAGCGTGTTTATTTCAAGTCACTTGCTAAGTGAAGTGCAAATGATATGCGATCGCGTTGCTATTATTCATAAAGGAAAAATGATAACAGTTGCCAAGGTTGAAGAATTAATTAAAACAGCAAGTGATCGTGTAGAATGGATTGTTACACCAATTTCTAAGGCGAAAGATATGCTAGAAGCGGCCGAAGAAGTAAGGGAAGTGAGTGTAGAAGGCGATCGATTACTATGCCGCATGGATATTGCATCTATAAGTAGTTGGAATAAACACTTTGTCGAAAATGAAATAGATGTACATAGCGTTAAGGAGCTTGTATTTACGCTAGAAGATTTATTTATTGAACTCACAAGGGGTGAGCAGCATGCGTGAATTTGCGAATCTAGTTTTAAATGAATCAGAAAAGATTTACCGCAAGAAACGTATTTTTGTTGTCATGCTTATTTTAGCAATCTTGATCCCGCTTTTTGTGTATGCGCAGTATCGTGAAATAGAAACGACACAAAAAAGACTCGGTACAACTGATTGGAAGGTTTCATTGCAACAGCAAATTGTTGATTCTCAGAACCGGTTGAACAATTCTAGGTTGCCAGAAGAATGGCGTGATTGGTTAAAGGTAAGAGTTGAGCAACAACAATATTATTTAGATCATGATATTAATCCGATGGCACCGGGTGCACCGACTTTTGTCAGAGCATTTATTGAACAAGGAATTACATTATTTATTCCGCTTCTTGTAATGATTGTAGCCATTGATATCGTTTCAGGAGAACGAAGTGATGGGACGATGAAGATGTTACTTACGCGGCCAATTCGGCGTTGGAAAATACTCCTTAGTAAATACGTGACGATGTTATTTTTCATTTCGCTCATACTGTTTCTTGTAGGTTTGTTTGCTTACATATTATCAGGGCTTGTATTTGGATACTCGGGATGGAATTTACCTGTTTTAACAGGATTTGTTATTGATAAGGAAACGCTAAATACGAACTTTGTGCATCTTATTCCGCAGTGGCAATACATCTTAATGGCGTATGGACTAGCATGGTTTGTTGCTATCGTTGTCGGAACTATATCATTTATGGTCTCTGTTTTAATTCGTAATACACCAGCTGGTATGGGCGTTATGCTAGCTGCATTAATTGCAGGCGGTATTTTAAGCTCGTTCGCAACATCTTGGGAAGGCGCCAAATATATTTTTAGTGTGAATTTATCATTAACGGATTATTTATCAGGAAAATTACCTGCATTACAAGGTTTATCGATGGGATTTTCTTTGATGAATTTAACTGTTTGGGCAGTTGTTTCTCTTGTTATTTCGTTCGTAGTATTTACAAGACAGGATATGGTGAATTAATTAGACAGGAAGTGACAGTATGGAAAATGTTTTAAAGAATGATTGGGAGCCACTATTGGCACCAGAATTCGAGAAAGAGTATTATCTTACTCTATCCAGTTTTTTGACAGAAGAATACAGCACGCATGTTGTTTATCCGAAGGTAGAAGATATTTTTAACGCTCTTCAGTATACAAGTTATGAAAATACAAAGGTTGTTATTTTAGGACAAGATCCATATCATGGACCGAATCAAGCGCATGGTTTAAGCTTTTCTGTGCAACCTGGTGTTAAAACACCACCGTCATTGTTAAATATGTATAAAGAACTTCGAGATGAATATGGTTATGAAATCCCGAATAACGGTTATTTAGTAAAATGGGCGGAACAAGGAGTATTATTACTAAATACCGTATTAACAGTTCGGCAAGGCGAAGCAAATTCTCATAAGGGAAAAGGATGGGAGCACTTTACAGATCGTGTAATTGAACTGTTGAATGAACGTGAAAAGCCAGTTATTTTCATATTGTGGGGGCGCCATGCGCAGGCGAAGAAGAAGTTAATTACGAATCCGAATCATCATATTATCGAATCTGTACATCCAAGCCCATTATCGGCAAGACGTGGTTTCTTTGGTAGTAAGCCATATTCTAAAGTAAATACGATTTTAGCTAATATGGGCGAAAGAGAAATTGATTGGGAAATTCCAAATTTATAAATAGAAAAGGTAGTTAACAGTCGTTAACTACCTTTTTATTATTATTGTTGCTCGTTCTTTAATTTTGCATCTAGTACAAAAGTGCCAAATGGGATAACTGATGAAACAAATGCTCCAAGTGCCCATAAAATTGATTTACGGTGTACGATTGTTACTTGAATTACTGCAAAGATGAATAGAATAAATAGAACACCATGAGCCATGCCTGTAATTTTAACAGCTGTTGCAAATCCTGCGAAATATTTCAATGGCATTGCTACAAATAATAGTAATAGGAAAGAAATACCCTCAACTAGTCCAATTGCTCTTAATCGTCCGATTGGTGTAGATAACATAAAGTAGCCTCCTTTAACGTATGCTTGTATATAGTAAATTTGTATTCTTTTTCAAAATAAAATAGTCTATTTTGTTTCATTATATACAAAAAGAAAGTTTACACTACGAGAATAGTGCAAAGTTCAAAATATAGTCACAAAAGCATGAGAATTTAAATAAAAACCTATTTGAAGTATTTGACTTCAAATAGGTTTTGTGAATGAAAATATTAAACAAGTACATCCGTTTTTAAAACGAATTTCTCTACAACTTTTGCAACACCATCGTTCATGTTTGTATCTGTTACGTAGTTTGCAATTTCTTTAATATCATCAGGTGCATTGCCCATTGCAACGCCAAGACCAGCAAATTCAATCATCGCTTGGTCGTTATAGCTATCGCCCATTGCGATAACTTCTTCACGCTTAATGCCAAGCTTTTGGATCAGTTTGTTTAAGCTCGTTCCTTTTGTAACACCAGCTTCAGTAAATTCTAAGAAGAATGGTTTCGAACGCATCACGCTTAATTGGCCTTCTAGCTGTTTTTGTAGTTTCTTTTCAACTTCAACAAGGCGTTCAGCTTCTTTATTCATTAATACTTTTACTACGGGCTCTTTAACTGCAGCTTTAAAGTCATCTACTACAACAATTGGCATACCAGTAATATCGCCCTCAATTTCAGTATAAGGATTATTTTCTTCCGTTACGATATCATCGCCCATATAAGTATGAATCCATACATCTTCAGTTTGACTAATTTCAAATAGGTTGTGAACGATTTCAGGAGATAGTGTACTACTAAAGATTTCTTCGTTTGTTTTACAGTTAATAATTTTTGCACCATTAAAAGATAAAATGAAACTGCCGTATTCTTCTAAACGAAGTTCTTTCGCTACATTGCGCATACCGAACGTTGGACGTCCAGAAGCAAGTACAACCTTTACGCCTTGCTCTTGTGCAGTCATTAACGCTTCTTTCGTACGAGGTGAAATAGTATGGTCATCACGTAATAAAGTATCATCTAAATCTAAAACAATCATTTTATAAGTCATATAGAAAATTCCTTTCTTTAATTGAAATCAAAATACATGTTCATGAAGAGATTGAGGAATAATAGTAAGACATCAAACCTCTTTGAAAAGAAGTAGATAAATTATTATGAGTGTGTTGCTCATAATATTGGTTAATAATCATTGGGGATGAATAAAACCCCAATGATTAAAGTTTGATTTTATCGTAACAACTCTAAAGGTAGAGTGCAATAATGGAAGTTTTCCAATTTAAGATATTTGTTTTGCTGTGGAACGAGAAAATAGTATTTCTAGCAAGATTGCCATTACAGATCCAAGAACGAGACCATTACTTAAAAACGATGCTAGAAATGGTGGAAGTGTGGAATATGCTCCTGCTGGAACAAACATAACTCCGACTCCCGTAAAGATTGAAAGACCGGCTACTTTAAATAATCGTTCTTTATCCTGGACAGTTTCGTATTCTCGAAAGGCGAGGCCAATCATGCTTGCGAATACAGGATAAATAGCGGCATAACCAACTGCAACAGGGATTGCTGCAAAGAATGAAGTAATCTTTGGAAATATACTAACGACAATAATAAAGCTTGACCCTAATATAAACGGGAGACGTTTATAAATATTAGTCGTTGCAATAAAACCTGCTGATCCAGAAATAGCGACAGGCCCAATAGCTGAAAATAGGCCGCCTAGCAATTGGTTGATTCCTGTTATAATGCCAGCTTGTTTAAAACGATCTGATGCAGCGCTTTCTTCATATTTAGAGACAACCTTTTGTACAACGCGAATACTTGCTAACATATTTGTTAGAAGTAAGAGCGTAACGAAAATGACCGTAATTACCATGTTCCATTCAACACGAGGCATTCCGAAAACAAATAAGGATGGAAAACGGATTATGTCTGTCACTGGTGTTATTGGATTAGATAATCCGAAGCATGCGAATAATATCCAGCCGCATACGATACTGAAAAGAACGGAATATTGTCCAATAATAGGTAGCTTCATGATGAAAAAGGATAGTAAAATAACAATGAGTGAAAGAATAAATACGTTAGGTTGTACTTCTGTATGTTTTCCATCAAGGCCAAACATTCCCTTTAAGAAGGAGCCACTAAGCTGCGCGACAAGAAGAAATAAATACGTTCCAATGACTGTCGGTGTAAAATAGCGAACGAGTTTATCAATAAGTCCAAAAACGCTAAGAATAATACAAATAATACCACTTAATAAGAAAGCATATTGAAGAACTTTAAGTGTCTCATTATTTGATCCAAATAGTACGACGCCTAAACTTGCGTAAAGGGAGAAAATTCCCCACCAAAGGCCAGCAGGACCTTCTTGAATAGGAAGTTTATGCCCAAATATAGCTTGCAAGAGACCAGCAAAACCTAGAACAAATAATGTTCTTTGTACAAATGCGATGGCTTCAGCGCCATTAAGACCATAACTAGTTGCGACACTAATTGGTACAATAAGGCTTCCAGCTAAAATAAATAGTGCCCATTGTAAGGCGGAAAGAAATGTCTTCATTATATCAACCTCTTTCATAGATTCCGTATCTAGTATATACGTATTTTATTTCCACTGGCAAAGATTGTAGATAGAGAAAAGAGTTGAAACACAGTATGAATGCACGTAAGCAATTATGGATAGCAGTTATATGTATGACTTTTGTTGTAATTCTAGGAACGATAGGATTTATGACGATTGAAGAGATTAGTTTGTTTCAAGCATTTTGGATGACAATGATTACTGTATTGACTGTTGGATACGGAGATGCCGTTCCTGTAACGCAAACGGGGAAAGTATTTGCGCTTCTTATTATTCCTGTTGGCGTAGGTATTGTTACGTATGCAATTGGGGTAGTGGCAGCTATGATTATTGAAGGGAATTTATTTCATGCAGTACGGAGGAAGAAGATGGATAAACAAATAGCGCAGTTGAAAAATCATATTATAGTATGTGGTTGCGGTAGAGTGGGGCTTCAAGTTGTACATGAATTGCAAGAAAAGAATATTCCATTTGTCGTTGTTGATAAAGATGAAAGTATATTGGAGCAGGAAAAGCTTTTATTTGTACATGGAGATGCAACGGAAGATCAAGTATTACATAATGCCGGAATTTTAAAAGCAGCTGGTTTAGTTGCTATTGTTGCAAATGATGCCGAAAATGTATTTATTACATTAACAGCAAGAGGGTTAAACGATACGATTAAAATTGTGGCGAGATCTGAAAAGCCAGAAACTGAAGAGAAATTAAGGCGTGCTGGTGCAAATAAGGTTATTAATCCATCTAGTATGGCGGGTATTCATATCGCAAAAGGTATTGCAAATCCATTAACCGTTCATTATATTGATACAGTGTTGTATGGAGTAGAACAGTCATTTGTCATTGAAGAAATTCTAGTTGGAAAAGATTCAATATTAGTTGGTAAATCGTTACTAGAGAGTAATGTAAGGAATCAGTTTGATGTAACAATATTAGCGATTTCAAGAAATGGGAATATTATACATAATCCGGCAGGGCAGGAAAAATTGAAAGAACGTGATATGATAATAGTATTTGGTTCAGTAGAAAAATTGGGACAATTCGAGAAAGAATTACAAAGTACGAGGTGATAAGGAATGCAAATATCTAGCGACAAGATTTTAAATAAAATGGCGAATGAAATTGCGAAGGCAAAAAGTAGTGAAGGACAAAAGTCAAAAGAACATTTATTAGTTGTGCGTGCTTTATGTGACTTATTATTAGATGAACAAGTTGAAACATCTACATATAGAGAACCGAAAATTCAATCGCAAGTAATTGGATCACAACCAGTAACAACTATGCAACCAATTGCACCTGTTTCTGGGGAGCCAGTATATATAAAAGAAAGTGATGCAAACGGTAATTCTTTATTTGATTTTTAGAAGATAAATCGTTTGGCTTATATGCAAAAATTGCTTATGATAAAGGTAAAAAAGGGGAATTAAGATGAAAATTTTCTTTTTACTAGGTTGTATTGCAGCGGGGCTATCTGTTGCGTTAGGGGCCTTTGGAGCACACGGTTTAGAAAATAAAATTTCTGCAAAAATGTTAGAAGTTTGGAAAACAGGCGTTACATATCAAATGTTTCATGCAGGTGGACTATTCGTAGTTGCTTTATTGATGGATAAGGTTCAATCATCACTTTTAACTACTGCTGGTTGGCTAATGGTAGCTGGAATTATTATGTTCTCAGGTAGTTTGTATGCATTAAGTACGACAGGCATTAAGTTCTTTGGTCCAATTACACCTCTTGGTGGTGTAGCGTTTATTGTGGCGTGGATTCTAGTAGGGACTGCAGTTGTAAAAGGATTATAAAAAAACAAAAGCTGGCATTTGCCAGCTTTTTTTATGGTCTTGGAGTATAAGTTGCTTGTTGACTAGGTAAATACGTAATTTCTTCTGGAAACTCTACGTAATCTAAGTAGATCATTAGTAGTAAATAGCGTTTTCCTGATTGCGGTTCACTAATAACAATATGGTCACGGCCAGCTGCTTCAATAATACCTGTATAAGATTGTGTACCAAGGGAACTGCCACGTTCATAAGTCATTACAACCGTAGCTTGCTTACCTTTGTTTAAACGAAGGATATTTTCAATATAGGATTGCTCTAGAGGTAACATGCCTTGAGAAATTGCATATTGAGCTTGCGCAGCTTGAGCTGTTTGTTGTTGCATCGCTTGCTGCTGTTGTTGAGTCATTTGTTGCGGTTGTACATAAGTTCCAGATGGTTGATAAAAACCTGTTCCATAGTACGGATTTTGTTGCTGTGCCATTCAAAAATCCCTCCTCATTTTTATTCCTTAATATACGCTAGGGCAGTCTCCAGCAGATGGCTGGAAGAAGCAGTGCTTTTTAAAGCGACCAGAGTTTTGTTGGTTATACCAAGTCGGTGGACATGCCCCTTCAGGTCTAAAGAACCATAAGGCAAAGTTGGCAGGCCAAAAACGTTGCCCTTGAATGGTCCGTCTTGCTAGGGCAATATCTTGTTCACGTGCCCGTTGATAAAAGTATCCTTTTTGCGTTGCTTCAAAACCGCCGGGGTTTTGATAAACCATTTGACGTAAATTACGAATGCTTTTAAAGTCTAAACAATTTCCGCGGACACGATTTACCCCAACGTTTCCGACCATTAACATTCCTTGTTGTCCTTCTCCCTCGGCTTCAGCACGCATCAGTCTAGCTAACAACTTTACATCTTCTTCGTTATAAGCAATAACTCCCATTATGTGTCACCTCTCTTTTTGGAATACCTTTTGGAAAGAGGTTTATCTCTAGATGAAGTGTGTAACAATTACTAGTTCATACGTATGAGGAAAAGGGCTCAGATATGACAACCAAACGAAGTTTTACATTGAGAGCGGAAAATAAAAAAAGCTAGCGTGAGCCAGCTTTTTTATTAAAAAACTTTAGACCATAAGTTTGAGAAGAAATCACCAATAGAGCGCATTGTTAACACAAACCAATTTGCTTTTTCAACTTCCTCTGTCGTTTTTGCAGTAACTTTCATACTTTTACTACCGTCTAAGAAACCATATTTATCAGTTGATTCTAAAGTAATTGAGCCTACTTTGGCATCTTTCTTAATAGGAGCAACTAAATGTCCATCTTCAGCAAGAGATTTATCTAATTCAGTCCCAATTTTATAAGGTTCTTTGCTACCTTTTTTCGCAATTACTGTTATTTCTTTTTCGGGTGCAACAGTTACTTGGTCTTCTTTCCCTTTTACTACAGAGATTGTATTGTTCTTATTAACTTTTAGTTTTTGTTTTTCAAAGTTATTAAATCCATATTCGATTAATTCACGAGATTCTGTGAAACGTTCATCCATTGATTTTGTTTTAATAATAACCGAGATAAGACGTACATCACCACGTTTAGCAGTAATAGTAAATCCGTATCCAGCTGTATCAGAACTTCCAGTTTTTAAACCATCAGTACCTTCATAAGCGAAAGCAGCTCCTGGTAACATCCAATTCCAGTTTTCCATACGAATTGGTTTTGGGTGATTGTCTGGGAAGTTTCTAAATCTTTGTTTTGTATCCTCTAGCATTTCTGGATACTTTGTAATCATTGCTTTTGAAAGCATACCCATATCACGAGCTGACATAGAGTTTTCTGCATTTGGATCAGTACCCTCAGGATGTTTTCCTTTTAAGTCAGCGTTATTTAAGCCAGTAGCGTTTACAAATTTATATTTCTTTAATCCTAGCTTTTTAGCATGTTCATTTGCAAGATTTAAGAAGTTTTTCTCACTTCCTGCAAGAAGTTCTGCTAAAGCGATACTAGATCCATTTGCAGAGAATATAACAATAGAATGATATAATTCTTTTACAGTATATTGACGTCCTTTTTCGAACGGTACATTAGAGAATTCATTATTACGAGAGACTTCATAAGCGTAATCAGAAATATTTACTTTCGTATCCCATGTGATTTTTCCTTCTTTAATTGCTTCTAAAACAGCGTAAACAACAATTAATTTCGACATACTAGCAATAGCCAGCAATTCATCTGGATTTTGCTCGTGAAGTATTTTTCCTGTATCTGCATCAAATAAAAGTGCAGCGGCTGCCTCAATATGTATTTTTTCTTCCGCATGGGATGTTGTTACTACTAAGGAAGAAATTGACAATAAAAGCAATAGTAAAATAGACAAAATTTTTTTCATATAGATTATCACCTTCGCATCGTTATTTAGCACATAGCTCGTATCATTTTAGCATATCTTTATATATAAAAAGGTTACAATTTTACAATAAATTTGAAAAAATGTCGGTTTTTCTTCAAAAGTGCAGAAAAAAGGAGATTTTTGAGGATAAATATAGAGAAGAATAAAAAAAGGAACGAATTTCGTTCCTTTTCACCATTTATATGTGTAAAAATTTCTCTACTTTTTCGTCTGGTAAAATGTTTCCAACGAAGAATGTTCCAAATTCACCATAACGAGCACTTACTTCATCGAAGCGCATTTCATATATAAGTTTTTTAAATTGAAGAACATCGTCAGCGAATAATGTTACGCCCCATTCGAAATCGTCGAATCCAACAGATCCTGAAATCACTTGGCGTATTTTACCTGCGTATTGACGACCAATTTTACTATGACTGTACATCATTTTTTTACGCTCTTCCATAGGAAGCATGTACCAGTTGTCATCACCTTGGCGACGCTTATCCATTGGATAGAAGCAAATATGATTTGCTTTCGGCAATTCAGGATATAAGCGAGCTGAAATTTGCGGGTTTTGGTATGGATCCTCATCAGCTGGAAGATAGTTGCTTAATTCAACAACAGATACGTAAGAATATGCAGGAACCATATATTCAGCTAAAGTTGTTTTATTCAATTCTGTCTCAATTTCATTTAACTCTTCCATTGTTGGACGTAAAATCATAAGCATAATATCAGCTTTTTGGCCAACAACTGTATACATTGCGTGACTACCTTTTTTCGCAGTAGCTACTTCGTTCCATTTTTCAACGACATTTAAAAATTCAGACACTGCTTGTCCGCGTTCGTCGCTAGATAATGTTTTCCATGCAGCCCAATCAATAGAACGTAAATCATGTAAACAATACCAGCCATCTAACGTTGTTGTTGCTTCACTCATTCTATTCACCTCAGTTAATGATAGTTTTACACGTTAACTATAGCATATATAGTTTTAAAATCATCTATATAAAACCTTGGCGCATAAAATTGTCACATTTAAGTGTTTAAGCAAGGTGAATTTAACGGCTGAATTTTATGAAAATATAATCATTTTTATTTTATCTATTTTTTGGGAGCTATAAGTTTAAAATATAGAAGAAAAGCAGTATTCTTAAAGATAGAGTTTTTTTAACATATGTAGGAGGGTTTATTCGTGAGCAACTTATTTACAACAGTAAAAGAAAAAGTTCAAGGAAAAGGCATTTCTATCGTACTTCCTGAAGGAACTGATGAAAGAATTTTAGGCGCTGCAGAGCGTTTAGCAAAAGAAGAGTTAGTAAAACCAATCTTAGTTGGTAAGAGAGAAGAAATTAGCGCAAAAGCTGCTAGCATGAATTTAACATTAGCAGGCGTTGATATTTACGACCCAGCTACATACGAAGAAATGGATGCAATGGTAGCATCTTTCGTTGAACGCCGTAAAGGTAAAGCAACTGAAGAAGACGCTCGCAAAATCCTTAAAGACGAAAACTACTTCGGTACAATGCTTGTATACATGGGCAAAGCACACGGTCTAGTAAGTGGTGCAGCTCACTCTACAGCTGATACAGTTCGTCCAGCACTTCAAATTATTAAAACAAAACCAGGTGTTACAAAAACTTCTGGCGTATTCATCATGGTACGTGAAGAAGAGAAATATGTATTCGCTGATTGCGCAATTAACATTGCACCAAACAGCCAAGATTTAGCTGAAATCGGTATCGAAAGTGCGAAAACTGCTGAGTTATTCGGCATTGATCCACGCGTTGCTATGTTAAGCTTCTCTACAAAAGGTTCTGCGAAATCTCCAGAAACAGAAAAAGTTGTAGAAGCAACTCGCATTGCAAAAGAAATGGCTCCTGAGTTAACTTTAGATGGAGAATTCCAATTCGATGCTGCATTCGTACCATCTGTAGCTGAGAAAAAAGCTCCAGGTTCTACAATTAAAGGTGATGCTAACGTATTCGTATTCCCAAGCTTAGAAGCTGGTAATATCGGCTACAAAATCGCTCAACGTTTAGGTAACTTCGAAGCAGTAGGACCAATCTTACAAGGCTTAAACATGCCTGTAAATGACCTATCTCGTGGATGTAACGAGGAAGAAGTGTACAAGTTAGCTTTAATTACAGCAGCTCAAGCACTTTAATTCTATAATGAATTGAAATAAAGACCGTCGCTATTATAGCGACGGTCTTTATTTTTCTAAACCAAGTGCTTTATTATTACGATCAATAATACGTTGTAAATTCGTCTCATATAAAGGAATCTCATCTATTGTTAATTGAGATGGTGTTAACTTTGGAGCGAATTGCTGCAATGTTTTTAAAAGACGCATCATTAAATCTTGTACTGTAATGGTTTCACCAAGTAATTCTGAGAGTGAGGCCATCGTACTTGGTACAATTTCAGGGTACGTAAAGCGTGTTTCTTCCCCTTGAATTGCTAGGTTGTAGAAATCACGAACGAGTGCGGCACGCTCAGAGCCACTTCCGGTAGCGCAGAGATAGATTTGGACAGCGACACCTCCGCGAATACGACGTTGTGAAATACCAGCGAATTTTTGATCGCGAATACTTAAGTCATAACTACCAGGACAGTAAGAGCCGACAATTTCTTTTGCCTCGATAGTAACGTCGTAATCCTTTAACATCTCCTTAATCAAATGCCACATTGTATCGTATCCAAGGTCAATATCGATACCTTTTTCTGTTTCTTGGAATAAAAGTGATACGTTTAAAACACCTTCATCAAGCACGACCGCAAGCCCGCCAGAATTACGGACAATAACATTGAAGTTGTTTTGTTTTAAAAAAGAAATACCTTCTTCTAAATGCGGAAGGCGTGAATCTTGAATGCCAAGGACAATTGTATTGTGATGAACCCATGAACGCATTGTTGCCGCTGACTTGCCATTTCCAATGCTTGTGCATAATGTGTCATCCATTGCGAATGACTGAAGTGCATGGAATGTTGGTCCTAAACTAGATTGATCTACAATGCGCCACTCTGGCTGAGATAAAATGGAACGGGAATTGCTCATATAACTAACCCCTTATCTTTAAAATGACAATCTCTATTATAGCAAAAAATGAAGAATGGAGTTTTCTCACATATAAAGGGGGAGCTTATAGGTGAAATAATAAAAAGGATGCATTACATGCATCCTTTTTATTCTGCAATTTTTTCTAAATTACCGTTTCGGTCCATTCGGAAAGATGTTTGAGAACGTTCTTCGTCATCCATGACTGCCAATTTACGAGCTCGGTTCATAATGTTCATAAGTGTTTCGTAATCTTCTTGTACAGTATGAGATTGCTTTTCTAATTTTTCTAGTTTCTTTTCTAGTTCCTCATTCCGAAGGATTTGTGCTTTAATTTCTTGTTTCAATCTCGTATTCTCGTTTTCAAGAGCTGTCACTTTTATATTTGAAGATCCGACTGTTTGTAAAAAATAAATAACATCTTGCATTGTCATAGAGCTTCTTGCAGCAGGAGCAGTAGATTCTTGATATGGAATAGCTTCTTTATATTGTACGATTGATTCTTCTTGTACTAATTCTTCATAATCAGTTATCGAATCTGAAGCTGGTGGTGTATAAAGTAAACGTTTTTTCGCTTGTTCACCGCTTGCAGCACGCATTTTATCTTTACGATGTTTTTTTGCTAGTTGAAGAGCTTGTTCATAGCTATAGCGAACAACAGCATTCCAGCGGAAACCACAAGCAGCAGATGTACGATTTAACTGATCCCCTACTTCCTCAAATGCATTTAATTGCGTACTTCCTTCTCTAACATGACGAAGTACCGTTTCAGCAAGTAATAAATCATCCTCATCTGTCCAAGCATCTTGTCTTACTTTCATAGATTCAACTCCCTTTCTTTTTATGAACTTCCTATTTTTATAATGGGCAAAAAAATAAACTTTTATACAAAGCTTTTAAAAATATGGTAGATTTCGATGAAAGGTAAAAATTTTCCCATGAATGGTGAGCGCTTCTGTAGGAGAGCATATAAAATATGTAGCATTATGTAGAGAATAGGCTTTGTAGGGAAACTTGCAACGAGCTTCAAAGAGCGGTAAAATACCATTTAGTGTTTATTTTTAAACGTACTTGAGAAAAGTTTAAAATAGAGGAAGTGTTATATAATGGGAAACGAGTTTCGCGTGTGCGATGACTGTCAGGCAACGAACGTTAAAACGTTAGTTCCGAAGTTAAAAAAAGTAGATTCATGTGCAACGATTGAAGTTGGATGTCAGTCTTACTGTGGTCCTGGTCGTAAAAAATCATTCGCATTTGTAAATAACCGTCCAGTTGCGGCTCCAACAGAAGATGAGTTAATCGCAAAAATTGAAGCAAAGTTAAATAAGTAAGAAAAAGAAGAGTGAAAAGATTACTCTTCTTTTTTATGCCCATAAGAGGAATAATTTATTCTGCGAAAGTACTCTTGTATGGACGAACGTTTTCTAAAGGATAGACACAACTTTTGTATTAAAATTCCAATTTGTATAAATTTATATTTCAAAATAATGGTTGACAGTCTTTTAAAGCGATAGGTAGAATAGAAGTGTCTGATTCTGAGAATCATTATCAGGAAAATAACAATTCACCTAATTTTTTTATTACTATTTGAGAATAAATTTCATTTCAATAAATATATGTTGTTAGTTAGGATGGTTGAGGGATGGAAGCGAGCGCAAGCAGTATAGAACAGCAAGAAGAGAATGTTAAAGAGATTAAGAGCAGACCGCTTATCGCTTCTATTATTTTAGTAGCGGGTACAGTTTTGTTAGCTTTAAGCATGGCAGTTTCTATTTCTTTTGGGGCTGCAGATATTAGTTTAAAGACTGTATGGCAAGCTGTATTTCAGTTTGATGGATCTATTACACATCATAATGTAATTCAAGAGCTTCGCATGCCTAGAGCAATAGGGGGCGTAGTTGCAGGTGCCTTTTTAGCGGTATCAGGAGCAATTATGCAAGGTATGACGCGAAATCCACTTGCTTCGCCATCGTTAATGGGGATTACAGATGGGGCTGTATTTGGAATTGCAATTATGTATGCATTTTTTCCTAATTCACCTTATTTAATGTTTGTTATCGCATCTTTTATTGGAGCTGCGTTTGGTGCAAGCATTGTATATGGAATTGGGTCTTCTTCACCAGGTGGATTAACACCTGTGAAATTAGCTTTAGCAGGTGCAGCTATTAGTGCTTTATTAGGGGCGATTTCATCTGGAATCGCATTGTATTTCAATCTTGCCCAAGAGGTAAGCATGTGGAATGCAGGCGGAGTTGCTGGAGTGAAATGGCAAAGTATTAATATGTTAGTGCCAATTGGCCTTGTTTGTCTTTTTATCGCAATTATGATGTCGAGATATATTACAATTTTGAGCTTCGGTGAAGAAATTGCAATTGGACTTGGTCAAAATACGACATTAATTAAATTTATCGGAACAGTACTTGTTCTTGTTTTAACGGGTTCCGCAGTTTCCATGGCAGGATCAGTTGGATTTGTTGGTCTTGTAATTCCGCATATGACTCGTTTTCTTGTAGGCTCGGACTATAGATGGGTTATTCCATGTTCTGCGGTCTTAGGCGGGCTGTTAATTGAATGTGCAGATATGTTATCTCGCGTTATTAACCCGCCATTTGAAACGCCAATTGGAGCAATTACAGCGCTAATTGGGGTTCCATTCTTCCTCTACTTAGCACGTAATGAAGGGAGAGGAAAGGTGTGAGGACGAGTGTCTTAACAAAAAAGAACATTTCTATATTAACGATTTTAGTAGGACTAATCGTTTCTATATTTCTTATTAGTTTAAATACAGGAACTTTTAAAATCCCGCCAATGGACGTATTAAAGTCATTGGTTGGACTAGGGGCTGAAGATCAGTCTGTTATTTTATTTGAATTCCGTATGCCGCGTATGGTAATTGCTATACTAGTCGGATCTGCTTTAGCTATGTCAGGTGCGATTTTGCAAGGTTTATCACGAAATCCGCTTGCTGATCCAGGTATTATAGGTATTAATGCTGGAGCGGGATTAACAGTTGTTATATTCGTCTACTTCTTCTTCGGGAAAGTAGGGACTGGTACATTTTTATCTGTATTCATTCTTCCATTCTTTGCACTAGTTGGAGCGATATTAGCAGCGGTAATTATTTATTTACTAGCATGGAAAGACGGCGTTTCATCGACTCGATTAATACTTGTCGGTATTGCCGTTGCAGCTGGATTTGGAGCTGTTAGTTTAATTTTCTCTATGAAGATGACATCTAACGATTTTCGTTTTGCTACGATTTGGCTGGCGGGAAGTCTATGGGGTACAGATTGGAAATTCGTATTAAGTGTACTTCCATGGATGGTTATTTTCTTACCGCTTGCTATAAGTAAAGCACACATATTAAATGTAATGAACCTAGGCGATTCTACAGCAGTTGGCCTTGGTGTAAACGTAGAAAAAGAAAGACGTAAATTATTATTTATTGCAGTTTGTTTAGCAGGTGCATCTGTTGCTGTTGCGGGCGGAATTGGCTTTATCGGTTTAATGGCCCCGCATTTAGCAAGGCGCCTTGTTGGTGGTAAACATCAAATTATGTTGCCCACCGCTGCGCTAATAGGAACGTTTTTACTTTTATTCGCAGACGTAATTTCAAGAAGTGTATTAACAACTTCAGAAATACCAGTCGGTCTTGTTATTTCTGTAATTGGTGCACCATATTTCATTTATTTACTTATGAGGACAAAATAAAGGGAGGCTTTTCGTATGGCAACTTTAGCGGTGGATGCGGTATCTGTTGGCTATAATGAAGGTTTAATTATTGACGGGTTAACAGTTGAAATTCCGGAAGGGAAAATTACAACAATTATTGGACCAAATGGTTGTGGGAAGTCCACATTATTAAAAACGGCGTCTCGTATTTTGAAGGCAAAGCAAGGTACTGTTTATCTCGACGGAAAAGCAATTGAGAAACAGCCAACGAAAGAAATTGCAAAGAAAATGGCGATTTTACCACAAACTGCAGAAGTGCCAACGGGTCTTACTGTATTTGAGCTTGTGTCATATGGAAGATTCCCTCATCAAAAAGGGTTTGGCACGTTGAAAGAAGAGGATTATCGCTACATTAACTGGGCACTTGAAGTGACAGGAATGAAAGAATTTGCGAATCGTCCAGCAGAAGCGCTATCAGGTGGCCAACGTCAACGTGTTTGGATCGCAATGGCTCTTGCACAAGGAACAGAATTACTTGTATTGGATGAACCAACAACGTACTTAGATATGGCTCATCAATTAGAAGTATTAAACTTATTGAAAAAGTTAAATGAAGAAGAAGGTAGAACGATTGTTATGGTTATCCATGACTTAAACCACGCTTCTCGTTTCTCTGATCATATGATTGCATTAAAAGCAGGTAAGTTAATGAAACAAGGAACGCCAGATGAAGTTATGACAAGTGAAACACTTCGTAACGTATTTGAGATTGAAGCTCAAATCGTTCCATGTCCAGTAAACTGTAAGCCAATTTGTTTAACATATGATTTAGCGATGATTAGTAATCAATTGCGTAAAAAAGCATAAGTAGAACCCCCTCGTAAAGAGGGGGAATTCTAATGGACGTTGAGCTTCTTATATAAGAATGGGAAGTTGAACGCCCGTTAGAATGGGTTGTTAACAACAATTAATAAATATATATTAATTAATTGTTATATTTGTTTCTTATAGTTCATTGTAACTTATAAGATAAATACAGCTAGAAGGAGTGGGAACATGAAGAATTTTAAAATGGCACTATTAGCAATGGTACTAGTTGTGACTTCTGTACTATTTGCAGCTTGTTCTAACAAAGAAGAAGAAAAGAAAGCAGATGCAAAGACTGAAGAGCGCACTGTAAAACATGCAAAAGGGGAAATTAAAATTCCTGCAAACCCAAAGAAAATTGCTGACCTTAGTGGTTCAACAGAAGAATTATTAATTTTCGGTATGAAACCGGTTATTACTGCTAATACATCTCAAGAAAAAATTGATGCACATATTGAAAAGAAACTAAAAGACGTTAAACCAGTTGGTTCTGCTTGGGGCGATAAAATTAACATTGAAGCAGTAGCTGCTGCAAAACCAGATTTAATTCTTGTAAATAATCGTCAAGAAAAGATTTATGATCAATTATCTAAAATTGCACCAACAGTTATGTTAAACACTCCATTAGATCAATGGCGTCCAAAATTCGAAGAAGTAGGTCAAATCTTCGGTAAAGAAAAAGAAACAAAAGAATGGTTCAAAAAGTATGATGAAAAAGCAAGCAAATTACATGACAAAATCGTCGCTAAAACTGGTGAAGCAACATTTATGAAAATGGCTGCATATCCAAATGCTTTCCGCGTATATGGTGATTACGGTTACGGTAGCGTAATCTTTAATGATTTAAAACTACCAGCAGTTAAAGGTACACCAACTGATAAACCGTTAGTACAAGTACAAAAAGAAGCTTTAATCGATTACAACCCAGATTACTTATTCGTATTTACAACTGGTGACGGTTCTCAGCGCTTAAAAGAATTCCAAGAAGAATCAATTTGGAAAAACATGAACGCTGTTAAAAATAACCACGTATTTACAATTAAAAATGAAGACTTAAACAAAGGTTACTTCCCACTAGGGAAAGATATGATCTTAGACGAAGTTGCTGAATTCGTTTTAGGTAAATAATGTATAAAGGAAATCACTTTTACTTCGGTAAAGGTGATTTTTTCTTTTTATAAAGGGAATTAATACAGTCTTTCATTTCTTTCTGTTTCTCATTTCGTTTATAATATAAAGTAAGAATGTAGTAAAGAAAGGGGGATGTCGGAAAGTGGTATATTTAAACGACAAACTCAGCGAAACAAAAGTGTTTAAAGACCCAGTACATAAATATGTGCACGTGCGTGATCGTGTTATTTGGGATTTAATCGGAACGAAAGAATTTCAACGCTTGCGCCGTATTAAGCAGCTTGGAACGACATTTTTTACATTTCACGGTGCAGAGCATAGTCGCTTTACTCATTCGTTAGGTGTATACGAAATTATTCGTCGTATGATTGATGATGTGTTTGATGGCAGACCAAATTGGAATGCTGAAGATAGATTGTTATGTTTATGTGCGGCATTACTTCATGATGTCGGTCACGGCCCATTTTCTCACTCGTTTGAAAAAGTATTTTCATTAGATCATGAGAAATTTACGCAAAAGATTATCGTAGGCGATACGGAGATTAATGATGTATTAAGTCGTGTTGATAAGGAGTTTCCACAAAAGGTAGCAGATGTAATTGCAAAAACATCTACTAATAAATTAGCGATTAGTATGATTTCGAGCCAAATTGATGCGGATCGTATGGATTATTTATTAAGAGATGCTTATTTTACAGGCGTAAAGTACGGAAACTTCGATATGGAACGTATACTGCGTGTAATGCGTCCGTATGGGAATCAAGTAGTCATTAAAAATAGTGGTATGCATGCTGTTGAGCATTACATTATGAGTCGTTATCAAATGTATTGGCAAGTATATTTCCACCCGGTAACGCGAAGTGCAGAAGTTATTTTAACGAAGATTTTACACCGTGCGAAATCACTGCACGAGAAGTATTATACATTTAAAAATCATCCTGTTCATTTCTATTCTTTATTTGAAGAAGAAGTAACAGTAGAGGATTATTTAAAGTTAGACGAGAACGTTATGTATTACTACTTCCAAGTATGGCAGGAAGAAGAAGATTCAATTTTAAGCGATTTATGCCGCCGTTTTATGAATCGAAATCTATTTAAATATGTAGAGTTTACAGATAAACACGGTTTAGATAATTGGATGGAATTAAGTAGTTTATTTAAAAAGATTGGACTTGATCCGGAGTATTATTTAGTAGTTGATTCAACATCAGACTTACCGTATGACTTTTATCGTGCAGGAGAAGAAGAAGAGCGTCTACCAATCCTACTTCTTATGCCAAACGGAGAGCTTAGAGAGCTTTCACGTGAGTCGGATATTGTTGAGGCGATTACAGGTAAGAAAAGAACGGATCAAAAGCTATTCTATCCACATGATTTAATCTATGAAGATGGAAGAAAAGGAAAATATAAAGAGAGAATTATTGAGTTGTTAGAAGGAAAGAAATAAGAAGCAGCTAATGGCTGCTTCTTATGAAAAAACTTGAAATTATTTGTCACTTAAGCGTTTTCCGCCAACTGCATAATGGTTTTTAGACATTTCTTCGATGAAAACAACGATGTTTTCTTCAGGAGCACCAGTTGTTTCGCTTACTGCTGCTGTTACTTTCTCAGCAAGAGCTTTCTTTTGTTCTTCTGTGCGTCCTTCTAGCATTTTCACTGTTACGTATGGCATGTACAATCGCTCCTTTTATGTAAGTTACACTCTTATTATAGCGGATTATGGGGAAGAACAATCGAAAAAACAAATAATTTCTTTTTTTGACATATGGAAGAGGAGATGAAGCATGGATCAGTTATTTAGATACCCGTTGCACCAAATTCCCTTGGTAGCAATGGCCATTATTATCGCATTATCAGTTCATGAATTTGCACATGCATATGTAGCATATAAATTTGGAGACGATACAGCAAAGAGACAAGGCCGTTTAACGTTATCACCGATGGCACACTTAGATCCTATAGGTTTGATTGCAGTATTAATTCTTGGATTCGGTTGGGCAAGACCGGTTCCTGTTAACCCATATAACTTTAAAAGACCGCGTCTTGCAGGTATATTAGTTTCAATTGCAGGGCCGATTAGTAACTTAATTTTAAGCGCAATTGGTTTAATTATTTGGTATAGCTTAGTAAAATTTGGTGTATTATACTCAATTCCATCTGCAGTAGCAGATACGTTAGCTCAATTTTTCCAGATTTTTATTATGCTGAATATCGTTTTACTTGTATTTAACTTATTACCGATCCCGCCACTTGATGGGTATCGAGTTGTGGAAGATTTAGCGCCAGCAAATATTCGCGCGAAAATGACACAGTATGAAAAATACGGGGCAATTGCGTTATTAATTCTCGTTATTACACCGCTTAGTAATTACACAATTCAACCTATTTTCCAGGTAGTTATTCCGCATGTATTTGTATTTTTAGATAGCATCATTGCGCCTATTTTTGGCCTTTTATAATTTTTAAGTGAGGAGGATTTTACATATGACAGAGAAAAAGAAAAAAATCGGTTTTAATATCGTGAAAAATGATTCAACAGATGGACATGGTGGATTTGGTGTTGGGGCATTAAGCTTAGAAAACATTTCACCTGTATTTGTTGATGTACTAGAGAAAACTGCATTCGTTGATATTGGTGCGATGCACGCGCGTAGTACAGTAGAAAAAGGTATTAAGTTTTTAACAAATAAAGATGAAGTTCCAAACGGAAAACCATTTTGGCTTGTTTGGGTAACGATTGAAAGAACTGCGACAGGTGCGTATTATGCAGGTGTAACAGCTTGTGAAATGACAGTAGACCGTGAAATTCGCCGCGGATATAAATCACTTCCAGAGCACGTAAATAAAATGGATAAATCATTGAAGCGTCACATTATGGTTGACCATATGGATGAATCATCTAAAAAGGTACTTGGTACGTTCTTGAAAGAACATAATGAAGCGATTTGGAACGAATCTAGTGAAGAATTGCGCCGTGCATTATTAAGTGAATAAAAAATAGCTGACGGATGCCCGTCAGCTATTTTTTTACCAAGGAAGATATTTTTTCCACCAACTTGTTTTTTTCTTTTCTTCAGTCGTTTTTTCAAATTCTTCTTTATCATCGACGTGATCCATACAATATTCAGTCGGTTCGGTACCTTTAGCGAAATACATTTTCACAGAAATAGGACAATTTTTTGTAGCAATTTTACCGTTCTTTGGATTGATATTAACCGCTACGACGTCACTTGGTTGTTTAAATTCTTTTTTAGGCTGTCCATCTAAGCCCTTCTCCATCGTATCAGTCCATATTTTCTTCGCATACCCTTGTTCTGCTACGTTTGAAATAGATTTAGGTTGATCATATCCGACCCATACACCTGTTACGATTTGCGGAGTAAATCCGATCATCCAACTATCCGTTTCAGTAGAACCGGATTTTCCTGCATATGTTCTTGATAATTTTGATAACATCGATTGGCCAGTTACAGCAGCATAACTGCTTAGTTTCTTATTAAACATACCAGTCATCATTTCTTCCATTACAAACGCTTTGCTCTTGTCGAGAACTTGTTTACTCTCTAAATGAGCATCGTATAATATATTTCCTTCATGATCCATAATGCGGCGAATGAAAGTAGGTTTTACTTCTTTTCCACCGTTTGCGAACATGCTATAAGCGTTAACCATTTCAATTGGTTTTACTGGTGACGTACCGAGAGCTAGAGAAGGCACATCTTTTAATGCACTTTTAATTCCAAATTGTTTCGCTGTTTTTGCAAGCGCGTCATCTCCTAAAAACAAATTCGTTTTCACAGCATATATGTTATCAGAGACTGCGAGAGCTTGTGCCATCGTTACGAAATCATCTGCATAATAATCTTTATAGTTCTTCGGTTTATACTTTGAAACTCCGTCACCTAAGGTGAATACAGTATATTCGCTTTTTAAGCGCGTAGCAGGCGTGAATCCTCGTTCTAATGCCGCATAATATAGAAATGGCTTAAATGTAGAACCAGGCTGACGAACGGCTTGTGTAGCCCTGTTAAATTGACTCATATTATAATCAGTCCCACCAACAAGAGCAGCCACTTCACCTGTCGTTGGATTCATAGAGACGAGAGCAGTTTGTATGTTTGTTGTATCAGGTATATGATCTTTTACAGCTTGTTCTGCTACAGCTTGTAGTTTAGGGTCTAGCGTTGTATAAATTCGCAAGCCACCCCGTTGTAAAGCTTGTTCGTCTAATCCAACATCACGAAGGAGCGAAGCTTGTACAGCATCTTGGAAATATGGTGCGACCTCTGCTACTTTTTTCGTATCCAATGAGGCAAAAGTTAGTGGCTCTTTCTTCGCTAAGGCTGCTTGTTGCTTCGTAATATATCCTTGTTCTACCATTTCATCTAATATGAGAGCTTGTCGTCCTTTCGCACGATCCTCTTTCAAAAAGGGAGAATAGACACTTGGCCCTTTCGGGATACCTGCGAGCATACTAGCTTCTGCTAATGTTAACTCTTTTGCCGTTTTATCGAAATATAGACGGGACGCAGCTTCGATGCCATAAGCGCCATGTCCGTAATAAATTGTGTTTAAATATCCTTCTAAAATATGATTTTTATTATAGTTTACTTCAAGGCGGACAGTGTACATTGCCTCTAATAATTTACGTTTCCACGTTTTATCATGATCTAAATACAGATTACGCGCGTATTGTTGTGTAATTGTACTAGCTCCTTGTACTTTTGCCATCGCTTTTAAATCAGCAACAATTGCACCCGCAATCCGTTTCATATCGAAGCCGTGATGTTTATAAAATCTTTGATCTTCAATAGAAAGGGTCGCTTCTTTTACATAAGGTGAAATTTCATTAAGAGATACATTGTAACGTTTTTGCATTTCATTACTTTGTCCTATAACAGTGTCATCATTTGCGTAAAAGACGCTTGTTTGCGGGACCGCAACAGGAGGAGGTCCCATAATTTTTGCAACTATAATAATAATAAAAAAAGAAAAAACGAAGAAAAGGACGCAAGAAAACATTGCGGTGAAGAAAAGACGTTTATATTTTTTAAGTTTTGGATTCATAGTTTGATCCATCTTTTTTCAGCCCCTCATTAATACAAGCGTTATTGTATTAGTATTGAGGGTTTTCGTTTATTTTAAACAATGAAATTTCGAAAATAAAAAAGCCCCTTCCATTAAGAAAGGAGCTCAAAGGCACGTGCTGGCCAATCGGTAATGATGACATCTACACCATAATCAATCATAGTTTGTAAATCTTTGTATTCATTAATTGTATATGGACGGAAAACATACCCTTGCTCTTGTGCTAACTGCACAAATTCTTTCGTTAATAACTGGAAGTTTGGATGTAATCCATTTGCTTCTCTATGTTTTGCTTCGGCAATTGGATCAGAAAGTGGTGTATCATATAAAATTGCTCTTGGGATTTCAGGAGCAATTTCTGCTAATAATGAAACAGAGTCATGGTTAAATGATGAAAATACAATTTGATTAGAAAGATGATATTCACGCACAAGTGCAACAGCTTTTTCCTCAATATTTGGGTAATGAATAACATCTGTCTTTAATTCAATATTTAGTTGTAAGTTCGTTGTGGAAAGCCAAATGAAAACCTCACGCAACGTTGGGATTTTTGCTTCATGGAAAGAAGGGTCTTTATAGCTACCAGCGTCCAATGATTGTAGTTCCTCTACCGTTTTTTCCGAAACAAGTCCAACGCCATTTGTTGTACGATCGAAGGTTTCATCGTGAATTACGACAAGTTCACCATCTTTTGATAAGTGGACATCGAGTTCAATTCCGTGAGCGCCAATGCGTTCTGCTTCTTGGAAGGCAATCATCGTATTTTCGGGATGTGTTCCTTTTACTCCGCGGTGAGCGAAAATAAGTGGTTTACTCATGTGAAATTCTCCTTATTATCTCTTTTCTTTCATTATGAAACTGCTTTAGGGAAAATACAATTGAATATGACAAACATTTACAAAAGTCTAACAGTTGCACAAAAGTTAACGTTAACGTAAAATGTAATAATCAAGTGAAGGGAGGAATAAACATGTATAAAATTGATGAAGTAACAAAGCAAGTTGGTTTGACAAAACGTACACTTCGTTATTATGAGGAAATTGGTTTAATTCATCCCCCTGAACGTAGTGAGGGGAACATTCGCCTGTATACAGACGGGGATATCGCCAGAATTAAAAAAATTGTGGAAGCGAAAGAAGTGTTAGGAATTACGCTTCAAGAGATGCAGCATTTTTTATCGTTAAAAGAAAGAATGGAGCAAAGAAGAAATAGCGAAAACCCTCGTGATCGTGAAGTGATTCAAGAAATTAAAGATATGCTTGAAAAACAAGTGGAAACGCTAGACGAAAAAATGGAGCAAATGCAACGTGTAAAGGCAGAACTAGAAGATAGTTTACATCGTGCAGTAACATTTTTAGAGAACACAAAAGGAGAGTAATCAAAATGGAGAGCAAACAAAAACTAGGGAGATTGATTACAGTGGTGGCTACCTTCCTTGCCTTTTCGGGTATAGGGGTAGTTGACCCAATTTTGCCAATTATTGCTGAGAAAATTGGTGCAACGCATTGGCAAGTTGAAATGTTATTTACCGCTTATATTTTAACGATGGCAATCATGATGTTACCAGCTGGTATATTTGCATCGAGATTTGGTGATAAACGGATGATGACAATCGGTCTTGCGATTGTGACTGTATTTGCGTTTATATGCGGTATATCGCAAACGATTGCTCAATTATCTCTTTTCCGCGCTGGATGGGGATTAGGAAATGCGATGTTTTTTGCTACAGCAATGACGCTATTAATAGCATTAAGTAAAGAAGTTCATGAAGCAGTAGGATTATACGAAGCAGCTATCGGTTTAGGCATGGCTGGCGGACCATTATTAGGCGGGATATTAGGTGGTCATTCTTGGCGTTATCCGTTTTTCGCGACAAGTATTTTAATTTTCTTAGCATTTATTTTAGTATTCTTTTTTGTAAAAGAACCGGAGCGAAAAGTGAAGCGTAAGGCTGCTGGGGTAGGAGAATTACTTAACCTGGTGAAGTATAAACCGTTTATGCAAGGTGCGATTTCAGGAATGTTATACTACTACGGATTTTTCGTTGTGTTAGCATATTCACCACTTATTATGCATTTATCAGCTATTCAATTAGGCTTTGTATTTTGCGGATGGGGGCTCGCGTTAGCTTACGGTTCTGCAATTTTAGCACATAAGCTAGAAGGGAAATATGAACCAAAAACATTATTAAAGGGTAGTTTACTCGTATTTGCGATTTTCTTAATTGCACTATTCTTTGTGAAAATTATGTGGTTACAAATTACTCTTATCGTTTTATCAGGATTGGCATCTGGCTTAAACAATGCATTATATACAAGTTATGTAATGGATATTTCACCTTATGAAAGATCTGTTACGTCAGGTGTTTATAACTTTGTTCGTTGGTTAGGTGGTGCGATTGCTCCAATTTTATCAGGAATTATCGGTCATACTGTTTCACCACAAAGTCCGTTTTTAGTAGGTGGAATTGTTGTGTTAGTTGGTTGTATTATGATCCTAATTCCAATTCGTAAACCAGTAGAAATAGAGACAAAAGCCCTTTCTTAAGAAAGGGTTTTCTTTCCTTTTGCGGTGCAAACCCTTTCCGCACATATGTTAGAACCCTCTGACTAAAATATATTTTCGGTATTTTTGTACTTTTAACTATACATTTTGGATGTTTTGTTTTATTTTTGTTAGGGGACATTAATGATGTCCCTATTATAAATTTGCATTGAAAGGCGTGATTGTACGATGGAACTATGGTTCACTGAAAAACAAACAAAACATTTTGGGATTACGGCGCGTATTAACCGCACATTACATACGGAGCAAACAGAATTCCAAAAACTTGATATGGTCGAAACGGAAGAGTTCGGAAACATGCTTATTTTAGATGGCATGGTTATGACAACAGAAAAAGATGAGTTCGTTTATCACGAAATGGTAGCACACGTACCCTTATTTACACATCCAAACCCTGAAAACGTATTAGTTGTTGGTGGCGGTGATGGTGGTGTTATTCGTGAAGTGTTAAAACACCCAAGTGTAAAGAAAGCAACTCTTGTTGAAATCGATGGAAAAGTAATTGAGTACTCTAAACAATACTTACCATCAATTGCAGGCGCATTAGATAATGAGCGTGTAGAAGTAAAAGTAGGAGACGGTTTCCTACATATCGCAGAAAGCGAAAATGAATACGATGTAATTATGGTAGATTCTACTGAGCCAGTAGGACCAGCAGTAAACCTATTTACAAAAGGCTTCTACGCTGGAATTTCAAAAGCGTTAAGAGAAGATGGTATTTTCGTTGCACAAACGGACAACCCTTGGTTTACACCAGAACTAATTACAACTGTGTTTAAAGACGTAAAAGAGATCTTCCCAATTACTCGTTTATACACAGCAAACATTCCAACTTACCCAAGTGGTCTTTGGACGTTCACAATTGGATCTAAAAAACATGATCCATTAGAAGTAAGTGAAGAGCGTTTCCACGAAATCGAAACGAAATACTACACAAAAGAATTACACAATGCAGCATTCGCATTACCGAAATTTGTTGGCGATTTAATTAAGTAAGAGAATTGTATCAAATAAATAAAGTGTAAGTAGCTCATTTAAGGTGTTTGTCCAGAAGACTTGAACATGCTAGCTACTTACACTCCTGTAAAGAAAATCGTCTTCTTGTTGTTAAAAAGAAGACCCGGTAAATCGAGAAAGAGGAGCAATTCGCTCCAAATTTGAGAAATAGTGAAAGGTTGGGATACCTTAAGTTCCACATAAGGAGGAAAAGAATATGCGTTTTGATGAAGCTTATTCAGGTAAAGTATTTATTAAAAGTCATCCAAGTTTTGAAGAGTCAAAGGTAGTTATTTATGGGATGCCTATGGATTGGACAGTAAGTTACCGTCCGGGATCTCGTTTTGGCCCTGCACGTATTCGTGAAGTATCAATCGGTCTTGAAGAATATAGCCCGTATTTAGATCGTGAACTAGAAGAGGTAAAATATTTTGATGCGGGTGATATCCCATTACCATTCGGAAACGCACAACGCAGCTTAGACATGATTGAAGAGTATGTATCAAAACTTTTAGATGCCGATAAGTTTCCACTAGGTCTCGGCGGTGAGCACCTAGTGTCTTGGCCAATTTTTAAGGCAATGGCAAAAAAATATCCGGATTTAGCAATCATCCACATGGATGCTCATACTGATTTACGTGAATCGTATGAAGGGGAGCCTTTATCCCACTCTACACCAATTCGTAAAGTGTGTGATTTAATTGGTCCGGAAAACGTATATTCTTTCGGAATTCGTTCTGGAATGAAGGAAGAATTTGAATGGGCGAAAGAAGTAGGTATGAACTTATACAAATTTGACGTATTAGAACCGTTAAAAGAAGTATTACCGAAACTTGCTGGCCGCCCAGTCTATGTCACAATCGACATTGATGTATTAGACCCAGCTCACGCTCCAGGAACAGGAACGTTAGAAGCTGGCGGTATCACATCTAAAGAATTATTAGATTCCATCGTAGCAATTGCAAATTCAAATATAAATGTAGTTGGAGCAGACTTAGTAGAAGTAGCTCCAGTCTACGACCATAGTGATCAAACACCAGTCGCAGCAAGCAAATTCGTGCGGGAAATGCTGCTCGGTTGGGTGAAATAAAAGCGGAAGCGGCTCGCTCAGAATGTGAGGGGGATGGAGTTTCAGACGTAGAGGCGCTTTTTGCCTCGAAGGAAGAAGCGAAGCCACCGATCATTCTAGCCGCTGCAGCTAGATAAAGTAAGAGCCCTCTATATGATTAGAGGGCTCTTATTTTGTCGTTATGTGTCGGTAAGTCGATATATTAAAAAAATCGCTGATATAATTCGAGTTGCGCTGATATATTTAAAAAACCGCCGATATAATTTCATTTACCGTTACGCAACACAAAAAAAGCTATTCTCAAACGAT
Organism: Bacillus sp. FSL W8-0640; assembly: GCF_038007725.1. Taxonomy (NCBI): domain Bacteria; kingdom Bacillati; phylum Bacillota; class Bacilli; order Caryophanales; family Bacillaceae; genus Bacillus; species Bacillus sp. FSL W8-0640. Next base: position 5,150,166 of record NZ_JBBOXT010000001.1, on the reverse strand, counting down.
GGGAATAGCTCTTTTTCTTATGCAACCTTCTCTTCCGAAGTAACTCCGCGAATTTCATCAGCAGAGCGGATTGGATATTTACGGAACACAATAGATCCGATGTATCCGACAATAGTGGTAACGATTCCACATAGTACGGCAGCGAGCGTTACTTTTATAACGTCATTAAATCCGAATAGGACAAGAAGACCTGGAATTGGTGATGCTGTTCCTGGTGCATTATTAACAAGCTGGAATAGCGATGTAATAATACCGGCAAGTGCACCGCCAACGAAATTTGTCATATAGATTGGAATTGGATTTGCTGAGACAACATCGGCTTGTGTTAAAGGTTCGATTGCTACAGCAATTGTATCTTTCTTTGAACAAATTTTTAATCGTTTAAAGAAAATAAAGTTCATCGGGGCTGAGGCCGCAACGGCAAGACTACCAATTGCCATAGGTAAACCTGTTAATCCAAGCATTGCAGTTAGTGCCATAGAACTTAGTGGAGAGGTAGAAATAACTGTTATTAATCCACCAAGCATAATACCCATAATGATAGGGCTTTCTGTAGTTGCAACTGAAATCATAGAACCGATTTTACCGAGTGTTGCGTTAACAAGCGGATCCATAAGCATTGCCATTCCGCGTGAGATTGGTGCAGCGATAAATAGGATTGCTAAAAATTCCACGCCAGCTGGTAATTTCTTTTCGAGAAATTTCACGACGAAAGCACAAACGTATCCAGCGAAAAATCCTGGTAAAATACCGAATCCACTAGTAGCGATACCAATTAAAACAGCGTATACGGGGGAAACACCGATTGCTAATGCGACTAAAATCGCTGCTGCGACACCGCTCATACTACCGGAAGCTTCTCCTACTGATTGTAAAAAGTCATTATGAAACATTTCTCCACCTATATAACGGTGAAATGCTTCAATAAGAAAACTTGCGATTGCTGCATTAGCTAAAGCACCCATCGCCTTCATTCCATAAGGCGCACGGTAACTAAAAAGTGTAAATAGACAAAGTACAACAAGTAATAGTGCTAAACCTTGCAAGATAGCCATTTGAAAACTGTCTCCTTTGATTTTTGTAATAAAAATTCGTATCATTCAATAATAATATAAAAGTGTATGAAACGGAAAAATTTTTTCTTGGGAACTTGCTGTAAGAAAAAATCCCTTACAATAATGTAAGGAAAGTGTAAGACTTTTAGATAGAGTATAGTATGCTCTTTTCCGTATAATACAAGTATAGATATAATACTAGTGAGAAAGAAGTGCAAACAGGAGGTTCATGTATGAAATTGGTAATTAAAGTTTTAGCTATATTCGCCATTATTCTAGGTGGAACAGCGTATTATTTGAACACAAAAACAGAAGGTGTACATGCTTTTGTAGACAACTTCTTTTCAAATAAAGAAATACAAGATTATTATGCGGTTATAGATAAAGGTGAGAAAAAAGACGGAGAATACTTGTATACTTTTAAAGGGTATACAGAAGACGGAAAGTTACAGATCATTAAAAGAATGATGAACCGTGAATTGCATACGGGGGCGTTTATAAAAATTTATGCAAAAGGTATGCAAGGAAAAGGATGGGCTGAAATCCCGAAAGAATCTATTCCACAAAAAGCGTTGGAAAAAATAGAAAAACCATAAAAGGAGCGACTCATTCGCTCCTTTTTAGTGGGTTAAAATAGTGATAGATGTTTTTTCCTTGTTAGAAATAATTTTTGCACGTCCACCAATTGGGAAAGTGAAAATCGGGGTTGTATGCCCGAAACTTGCGTTTGCAATGATAGGAATATGTGCAAGTTCAGGTTTTGAAGCAATCATTTCTTGAATGTCTTCTATCGTACATTCTGCACCTTTTTGCATCTTTCCTATAATGATTCCCTTTATGTATTCAAAATCTTGCTGCTGCATAAGGGAATGTAAATAACGATCAAAAGTTTTAAGAGTAGATGTTCCAGTTAAACTATCTTCTTCAATAAATAAAATTTTGTGCTTTAAATTTGGCATATATGGTGTGCCTTGCAGTAAGTTAAATGTGCTCATATTGCCACCGATAATATCTCCCGTAGCTTCTCCTTCCTGAATTGAAACGTATCCTTCATTTTTAATAAATTCTCGATTTTCCTGATCTATATACCAAGAATCATCGCTCCATGTTTCAGATGGCAGGACTTCAATAGGCTCATTAGAAGTTAAGCACTTTAAAAAGTAATCGGTTGTATACCCGAGCCCTTTCTCCATTCCAAACGAAGAGAAATGGGGTCCTGAATATGTAACAAGCCCTGTTTTTGCGTAAATTGCATTATTTAAGACAGTAATATCAGAATAACCACAGAAAAATTTCGGGTTTTCACGAATTAAATCATAATCGAGATGTTTCAATAAACCATTTGAGTTGTATCCGCCAAGTGTAGTCAAAATAGCTTTTACATTAGGGTCTCCAAATGCTTCATGGAGGTCTTGAATGCGGGAAGAAATAGAGGAGGAAGCAAATCGATCTATCTCATCAGCATATTTTGAGAATGTAACTTGAAAGCCCATGTCAGTTAATCTTTTTATAGCAAGTTTTCTATTTTCATTTGAAACAATACTTAAACTACACGATGGTGAAATCACTCGTATTTCATCACCCTTTTTTAACTTTGTTGGTATCACTATATTCACCTCTTTAATTGAAAGAATATTTAGATTTAAAAAATATTTTATCATATGAAATAAAGTAGAAGTGAATTATTTTTTGAAATGGAGTTTTCCTGATTTTTCAGCAGACAGACAGAGTCTTTTTTTGATATGATAGGAAAAGTGATTTATTATAAGTAGTATTTAATATCTATAACATTTGAAAGGTGTGCAAGACGTGGAGAAACAACTTGCAGGCTTGCCGGTACACGTTCATTTTGTAACAGAAATCCGTGAAGGGGCGAGGAAGGAAACCGTTGCTTTTGAAGCAAATGGTCAATACTATGTAAAAGGTCAAGGTACATATGTAACATTCCAGGAGCCGAACGAACAAGGCGAAGTGAAAACAATTATTAAAATTCAAGATGAACAAGTTCTCATTATGCGTTCAGGTGCTGTTTCTATGCGTCAGACGCATGTGAAAGGTGAATGGACAACTGGTACGTATACGAGTGAACTTGGTACGTTTGCATTGCAAACAAAGACTGATAACGTTCTTTTTAAATGGTCGGATGAAAAGAAAAAAGGACAACTCTTCTTAACTTACGCATTGCTTCTAAGTGAACAAGAAGCTGGCAGATATACTATTACAATTAATTTGAAGGAGGCAAAATAATGAATTCCTTAGAACAAGTAAAAGGATTGATTAAAGAAGAAATTCAGGCTGCTGTATTAAAGGCAGAATTAGCGACAGAAGAACAGATTCCAAACGTTGTATTAGAATCTCCAAAAGATAAAACAAATGGTGACTTCTCTACAAATATGGCAATGCAACTTGCACGCGTTGCGAAAAAAGCACCTCGTATGATTGCAGAAGAACTAGTTGCAAACTTCGATAAAGCAAAAGCTTCTATTGAAAAAATCGAAATCGCTGGTCCTGGTTTTATTAACTTCTATATGGATAATAGCTACTTAACAGATTTAATTCCAACAATCGTAAACGCTGGTGAAGCTTACGGTGAAACGAATACTGGTAAAGGTGAAAAAGTACAAGTTGAGTTCGTATCTGCTAATCCAACAGGTGACCTTCACTTAGGACATGCACGTGGTGCGGCAGTAGGTGACACTTTATGTAACCTATTAGCAAAAGCAGGCTACGATGTATCTCGTGAGTACTACATTAATGATGCTGGTAACCAAATTCATAACTTAGCTCTTTCTGTTGAAGCTCGTTACATGCAAGCTTTAGGCTTAGATAAAGAAATGCCAGAAGACGGTTACCATGGTGCGGATATCATTGGAATTGGTAAACGTTTAGCAGAAGAATTCGGCGATCGTTATGCGAAAGCTGATGAAAAAGAAAGCTATGAATTCTACCGTGAGTACGGTTTAAAATATGAATTAGCAAAACTTCAAAAAGACTTAGAAAGCTTCCGTGTTAAATTTGATGTATGGTTCTCAGAAACATCACTATACAAAAACGGAAAAATCGATCAAGCTCTTGCTGTATTAAAAGAGCGTGAAGAGATCTTTGAAGAAGACGGCGCAACTTGGTTCCGTTCAATGACTTACGGCGATGACAAAAATCGTGTATTAATTAAAAACGACGGTTCTTACACATACTTAACGCCAGATATCGCGTATCACCGTGATAAATTAGAGCGTGGTTTTGATAAGTTAATCAACATTTGGGGTGCTGACCACCACGGTTACATTCCTCGTATGAAGGCTGCTATTCAAGCACTTGGTTACGATAAAGACACGCTTGAAGTAGAAATCATCCAAATGGTACAACTATACCAAAATGGTGAAAAAATGAAGATGAGTAAGCGTACGGGTAAAGCAGTTACACTTCGTGAGCTTATGGAAGAAGTAGGCGTGGACGCAATGCGTTACTTCTTCGCAATGCGTAGCGGTGATTCTCATTTAGACTTCGATATGGACTTAGCTGTATCAAAATCTAATGAAAACCCAGTATACTATGCACAATATGCTCATGCTCGCGTATGCAGTATCCTTCGTCAAGGCGAAGAATTAGGATTAGCTGTAGATGGAGATGTGAACTATAAACTTGTTACTTCTGAGAAAGAAGTAGAGTTACTGAAAAAACTTGGTGAATTCCCAGCGGTAGTTGCGGATGCAGCACAAAAACGTCTGCCACACCGTATTACAAACTATGCATTTGAATTAGCAGCAACATTACACAGCTTCTACAATGCAGAAAAAGTATTAAACCAAGATAACGTAGAATTAAGTAAAGCTCGTTACGAGTTAATGAAAGCAGTACGCACTACACTTCAAAATGCATTAGCAATCGTAGGAGTATCTGCACCAGAAAAAATGTAATGAAGAAAAGCGGAAGCGGCTCGTTTAGAATAGGAGGGGGATGGAGCTCCTGACAGAGAGGTGTACTTTGCCTCGGAGGAAGGCGCGAAGCCACCGAGTATTCTAGCCGCTGGAACTGGACAATAAAGAAAAGCGGAGCCGACTGTTTAGTCCCGAAGGCTAAGGTTCTTTCCCACAGAAGATGCATTTTATCTTCTCGTGGGGAAGGTTCTTAGACAGAAGGGGCTAGGAGGCAGAGCTGGACATAAAGAAAAGCGGAGCCGATTTTTCGCTTTCAGTAAAAGGCAATCACACAATGTTGTGATTGCCTTTTTGTATGGAGATAATAAAAAAAATTTATCAAACAAAAGGGGAATTTGCGTCGTCTTATATAAATGACAGGAGGTTTATGATGGAAGAAAAGATAGAAGAATTAATTGATATATATAAGCAGCAAATATATTCCTTATGCTATAAGTTAGCGAAAACGAAAGAAGATGCGGAAGATATTTTTCAAGAGACGTGGATAAAGGTTTTTTCATCAAGGCACCAACTTTTTTATGTGGATAATTATAAAAAGTGGATTACTACAATTTGCGTTCGTACATTTTATGACTTTTACCGCAAGAAGAAAAGATGGAAAGATCGCGTCTTAGATTTATTTCATAAAGAAGATGGTGGAGAAATAGATTTCGCAGATGATGTAAATATATCAGAAGAATTTATTCAAAAAGTGGAAGCGGAAATGATACGGGAAGTTATACAGCTATTGAATGAAAAATATAAAACCGTGCTCGTACTCTACTATTATGAACAATACTCTTATAAAGAAATGAGCGAAATATTAAATATACCGATTGGTACAGTGAAATATCGCCTTAATTATGCGAAGAAGCAAATGCGAGAACATTTGGAGGGGTTCGTTTATGACAGAAGATAAATTTGAACAGAAGGTAAAGAGTAGCTTAGCAGAAGAGATAACTCCAAGCGAAGAGCTAATAAATAACACGAAGCAGGGCGTGCGAAAGGCTCAGAAGTTAGAGAGGAAATGGATGATTTGTATTCACACCATTTGGATTGTTTTGTTAACAATTGTTATAGAACAATTTGTCACACATTTGGATTATAAAATTCCTATGTTGATAGCCATTGTGATTATGATGCATGTATACATTCCGATATATGTTGTAATACAGTCATTTTTAAAGAAGGAGTATAGATTACATGAAAGAGTTCGCTAATCCGTTTGTACTATTTGAAGTAGCTGGAGTGACGATGTTTTTAGCTTTTATAGCACTTTTAATATGTGTTGCATCATGGGTATATACAGATGCTAAAGCACATCAAATGAGCAAAGGATGGAGTATTTTAGCAGTTATATTGCCATTCTTTATTGGGTTTTTATTATATATGGTAAGAAGAAGTAAAAAGAAGGTTGAAGGAGAATGTAAGGTGAATTTTGTTAAAAAACAGAAAGGAACATTAGTTGCGATATTGGCAAGCACAATGTTTGTATTACTTAGTGGTTTTACTTTTGCACAAACGTTAGATGACGCGTGGAGAGCCGGGGATATATATTTAGCAAATGAGAAGCAAGGGAAAACAAGTTATGAGGCAAAATTCTCATCATGGGATATTGCCAGTAAGGATATTGAATTTCAGTATGAAAAGGATACAGAAGTGACATTTTCTTATGAGACAGATGCAAAACGAGGAAACTTATGCTTTAGTGTGTATGAAAGACAAGGAGAAGGTATAAAAGAGTTAAAGGAAATTTGTGAATCGAAAAAAGGTACTTTTACAGTTACTTTAAAAGCAAATGAAGAATATGTATTGAATATAAGCGGATTAACAGTAAAAGATGGATTTGTAAAAGTGAATTGGCAAGAGAAATAAAAGGGGGCCCTATAAAGGACCTCTTTTTTATTGAATAGTATAAGTAACAGAGAAACTAACAGGACTATAGTAAACGTAAGGTGCATGAAATTGAACATACATATTTCCATCTGTTTTTGCAGTGAAAATTCGGCCGTAACCATCAGAATAACGTCCAATTAGGTTATGATTTGAGTCATAAACACTGTAACTAGGAGTTTTGCTGTTAGGATGAATTGTTAGTTCTTGTCCTTTTTGAAGGAAAATAGGTTCTTGTTCAGAACTACCTCCAGTTTGCAAAGAATAAAATTTTGTAAAGCTTTGTTCTTGAGCGGCAGCAGCGACTTTTGTTTCAGGAATAAACGCAGTAGCTCCAGTAATTCCTGCTAAAGTTAATGCACCTGCTAAAATCATTTTTTTCATAATAGAAAAAGCCTCCTTATTAGTTGTAATCAGATTTGTTACAATTAATATTGTATACGATAATGGGTAGGATAAAATATGCTTTTATGCATATATATTTTTTCTCAATAAAAGACCACCGATAAAATCAGTGGTCTTTTAAATGATTAAGCAGCTTTCTGTTCAGTTTGAGGAACAGGTTTTTGAAGCGAGTTATAAACTCCTGTTCCGATAACGTCTAATGCCATTCTCATTCGTTCAGGTGAAATGTTTTCTAATACGTTATCTTGAGGTGTATGGTATACCTTCTCAATATGATAGATTAATGGATTCCAACTATCGACACCCATCCAAATGAATAGAGCAGCAGGAATACCAGCTTCAGCAAATGGAACATGATCACTAGAACCGAATTTACCTTGTAGGATGAGGTTATTATTTAGTTGTTTACCTGCTTGCAAGGCAGCGTCTGTTACAAAGTTTGTAGAGCCATCAGGTGTCATAGCATATAAATTCTTTGCTTTATCATAATTTGTTGCAACCATGTCGGCGTTAAAGACACCTAAAATACGGTCGCGTTCTTTTTGGGATAGACTATTCACGTAATAATCCGAACCAAGTAATCCAGTTTCTTCAGAACCAAAGGTAATAAAGCGAATTTCTTTATCAGTTTCTACATTTTGAAAAGCACGAGCTAGTTCTAATACTAATCCAGTTCCAGAAGCATTATCATTTGCGCCAGGTGCTCCGACAACACTATCATAGTGCGAGCTTACAACGACTGCTTTTTGATTACCTGTACTCTTCTTTGGTTTCTTTTTGGCGATAACATTTAGAGATGTTAATTTAGATTCATGTCTCGCTTTTAGGGAAAGAATTGTTGTCCCTTTTTTAGCGATTTCTTCTTTAAATGCATTTCCTTGCGCATAAGCAAGACCAAAGACAGGGATAGATTGCTTTTTCATTAGGCGGGGATTGAAGGTTTGTCCATAATTTCCGCGTCCGCCAATTAAACTGTATAAAAGAACACCTTTTGCACCTTTGCTAACAGCATTTTCAACTTGTTTATTATAGTCGGTAACTGTCGTTCCTCTTTCAAATAAAACAATTTTACCGTTTACTTCATTTGGAATATCTTCTAATTTTGTCCCACCTTGAACAAAGATAAGGGGAGCTGTAACAGCTTCTGTAGAAATTAGTGCATTAGGAGCAGCACCAGCTTGCCAATTACGTTTTGTTGATAGGGGTGATTCAATGAATCCAACGTATTGATCGGGCACCTGAAATGGTTGATATTCTACTTCATAGCCCATTGATTTAAGCTGCATACCAATGTAACGAGAAGCCCATTCTTCGGATTTTGTTCCACCGGGGCGAGGACCAATTGTTTCAGATAAGAAACGAACATGTTCAATCGCGCGGTTTGGATCAATCTGTTTTGTAATAGATGGAGTTTGTGTAACCTCTGACGTGGAATCCGCTTTTGCTTGCCCAATTGGAGCTAAGCTAACAGCAAGTGATACAGCAAGCAAAGAGCTTACTATTTTTTGTTTCAATGATTTTCTCATTTTTTCCTCTCCTATTCTTCTATTCTCTCTGACTGACAAAAGAAGACGGATAATGACTTTATTTTACCTTCACACCTTTTATTTTTCAATATTCTGACATTGAGAAATAAAAAAACGATATATGCATATTTGCATATTTTTGAGGGAGATATGTATGCTATCATTTTAAACGAAGGTTCGCTTTCTACTCTGAAAGCTCCTACATTGCATGAATCTAGTGTACCCAAACTTTAGATTATGTAGAGGAATGGAACCACTGTAGGGTTTCATTTCTCATGTTTGAATCAGTTGATGGTAATTATGTTTCCGCATTTCATAATTATTATCAGTGATATATGTAAGGCATCCATATGAAAATAAGAGGCTGTTCAAAGGTTTTCCGTACTTTTGGGCAGCCTCACCCCGTTAAAAGGACGATACTTTATGTATCGTCCTTTTTGTATAAAAAAACATCCAATCAATTGAGAGATTGATTGGATGTGAAAAAATTATTAATAATTTTTTTTGCGTTTTGTAGCTAAAATACTTAATAATCCAGCTAGTAGAAGAACAATACCTACTGTTTGTGTAGGGTCTTCTTTATGACCTGTATTTGGAAGGTGCTTATCCGTATTTCGATCATCTTGATGTTTGTTATCTGTTTTATTCGATGTTTCTTCGGAAGTTCCGTTTTCGTGTTTCTCAGATGTTTCATTGCCTTTGTTATCTTCTTTATTTGGAGGAGTAATTGGCTTGTCATCTCCACCTGAAGAAGATTCAATTTTTTTATTTGAAACTGTAATTTGTAGTGGCTTAGCTTGGGCTTTATCAATTGTAAAGTTTATTGGTGATGCATCTAATTGATAGCCTTTAGGAGCCTTTGTTTCTACTAATTGATAATTACCAGGTTTCAAATCATTTACGATTACTTTTCCGTGTTGATCTGTTTTTAAACCTTCTCGGATGACTTTTCCATCTTGGTCTAAAATATTGAAAATGGCACCTTCAAGTGTTCCATGGTGATCAATATCAACTTTAGTTAACTCAATTGAACCTGTTGTTAAACTATTTAAGGCTGTAACAGAGGTAACCTGAGATTGTCCTTTCGTAATTGTGAAAGGAATTGGTTTAACGTTTAAATCATAGCCAGTTGGAGCTTTCGTTTCAATGAACTGATAATCTCCCGGACGTAAATCAGAAACTGAAATCTTCCCATCTTTATCAGTAGTTAAATCAGTGCGAACAATTTTACCTTTCGCATCGATGATGTTAAACACTGCATCAGAAAGTTTTGTATCTGGATTTATATCATCCACTTTTATTAATTCTACAGCACCCTCAGTTAAGCTATTTGTAGCAGTAACTTGGAGCTTTTCTTTTTGGCTTTTCTTAATTGTAAACTTAATAGGTGTACTATCTAATTTATAGTGTTCAGGAGCTTTCGTTTCAATAAACTGATAGTCCCCAGGACGTAAATCAGAAACAGAAATTTTTCCATGTACATCTGTTGTAAGCTCAGTGCGAATGTCGTTACCATTCATATCAGTAATTTTAAATATCGCATCTTTAAGAGCAGTACCATCTACATCATCTACTTTAGAAAGTTCCACAGTGCCTTTCGTTAAGCTATTTGTAGCTGTAACGGAGATAGGATCAGCTTGGCTCTTTGTGATTGTGAATGGAATTGGCTCTTTGTTTAAATCATAGTGTTTCGGAGCCGTTGTCTCGATGAATTGATAATCACCAGGACGTAGGTCAGAAACGCTAATTTTACCTTGTTGATTCGTAACAAGATCTTTGCGAATTACAGTGCCATTTATATCCACAATTTTAAATACTGCGCCTTCAAGAGTAGTGCCATCGACGTCATCCACTTTAGAAAGTTCCACGCCGCCTTTTGTTAAACTATTTTTCATAGTAACGGTAGCAATATCTTTTTGGCTTTTTTCAATTGTAAATATAATTGGTTTTTTGTCTAAATCATAGTGTTCAGGAGCCGTTATTTCAACGAATTGATACGTACCAGGACGTAAGTTTTCGATAACGATTTTACCTTCACTGTTTGTTTTTAAATCTGTTTTAAGTACTTTGCCATCTTGATCTAGTAAATTAAATACCGCATCGGCAAGTTTTGTTTGAGTGTTTAAATCATCAACTTTAAGTAATTCGATACTACCTTGTTTTAAGCTATTTGTAGCAGTTAAAGAAATAACTTTCTTCTGTCCTTTTTCAATAGTGAATTTGATTGGTGTTTCATCTAAAACGTAATGCTTAGGAGCTTTCGTTTCGATGAATTGGTAATCACCAGGACGTAGGTCGTTAATTTCGATTATTCCTTGTTCATTTGTAACAAGGTCTTTATGAACTACATCACCGTTCATATTAACAATTTTAAATACTGCATCTTTAAGAACAGTGCCATCAATATCGTCTACTTTAGAAAGTTTAACTGCACCCTTTGTTAAAGCATTTGTAGCAGTGATATGAAGAGTTTCAGTTTGGCTCTTTTTAATTGTAAATACGATAGGTTTTTTATCTAAATCGTAATGTTCAGGAGCAATTGTTTCAACGAATTGATACGTACCAGGACGTAGATTTTCAACAACAATTTTACCTTCAGCATTTGTTTTTAAGCCTTCTTCAACTAGCTCACCGTCTGCATCTAATAAATTAAATACGGCGTTAGAAAGTTTTGTATTTATATCAATATCGTCAATCTTTGTTAGTTCAACGCTACCTTTTTTCAAAGCATTTTTGCCTGTAACATTGATCTCTTTCGTTTGACTTCTTTCAATTGTAAATGGAATCGTTGTTTCATCTAATACATAGTGCTCAGGAGCTTTTGTTTCAATGAACTGATAGTCTCCAGGGCGTAAATCAGAAACAGAAATTTTTCCGTTTTTATCTGTAACAAGATTCGTATGAACTTCCTTACCATTCATATCCACAATCTTAAAGATTGCACCTTCGAGCATCGTACGATCGATGTCATCAATTTTTGTTAATGTTACTGCACCTTTCTTTAAACTGTTAGTAGCGGTAACAGTAATATTCTCTTTTTGACTTTTTTCGATAGTGAACGGAATAGGGTCTTTGCTTAAGGTATAGTCTTTTGGAGCTTTTACTTCAATAAATTGATAGTCTCCAGGACGTAAATCAGAAGCAGTAATTTTACCGTTTTTATCAGTCGTTAAATCTTTTCGAATTACCTTTTTAGTATCATGAGCGTCAACGATTATAAATTCTGCACCTTCAAGAGTAGTGCCATCAACATCATCAACTTTTGTTAAAGTGACGCCACCTGTAAGTAAACTATTTTTTACAGTAACAGGGATAGGAAGATCTTCCTTACTACCTTTTTTAATTGTGAACTTAATAGGTGTTTTGTCTAATTTATAATGTTCAGGGGCTTTTGTTTCGATAAATTGATAATCCCCTGGTGCTAAATCAGGAATAACTAATACTCCGTGATCATCTGTTGTTAAATCTTTCATAATTTCTTTGCCAGTTGGGTCTTGCAATGTGAATACAGCGCCGGCAAGAGCTTTACTACTTTCCACATCATCTTCTTTAATAAGTTTAACTTTTCCTTTCGTTAAACTATTTTTAAATGTAAGTGGAAGGAGTTTTTGTTGTCCTTTTTCGATTGTAAATTCAATTGGTTCTACATTTACATCGTAATAAGTTGGAGCCTTTGTTTCGATAAGTTTATAGTTACCAGGACGTAAGTCATCTACAACTAGCATTCCTTTATTATTCGTAACAAGGTCCGTACGAACATCTTCATTAGTATCTCTATTAACGATTTTAAATACTGCACCTTCAAGTGTTTCCTTTTCATCTGCAGCATTCACTTTTGTTAACTCAATACCGCCTTTTGTTAAGCTGTTTTTAGCGGTAACAGTAGCCTGAGTTGTTTGACTTTCTGTAATCGTAAATTTAATTGGTTTTGTATTTTTGTCGTAATACTTCGGTGCTGTTACTTCGATAAATTTATAATCGCCAGGGCGTAAGCCAGTAGCGATAGCTTTACCATCCGCACCAGTTTTTACATTTTCGCGAATGACTTTCTTTTCATCATTTGCATCAACAATTTTAAATACAGCACCTTCAAGAGCTGTACCATCGATATCATCAACTTTTGTTAATTCAACATCTCCTGGTTTTAAAGCATTTTCAGCTTTCACAAGTAGAGTTTCTTTCTGACTTCTATCGATTGTAAATTCAATAGGTTCTGCTCGTAAAACGTAATGTTCAGGAGCAGCTATTTCAATGAATTTATACGTACCAGGACGTAGGTTACTAACTTTAACTTTACCGTGTTTATCAGTAGTTAAGTTAGTGTAAGGGGAAACGTCATTATTATTTGTATCGACAAGCTTGAATACTGCACCTTCAAGTGGTTTTTTCTCACCAAACTCATCAACTTTTAATAATTCAACTTCGCCCGTTTTTAAGCTGTTATTTGCCGTAACAGTAGCAAGAGCTTGTTGGCTTTTATCAATTGTAAACTCGATAGGGTTTGTACTTAACGTATAATCCTTAGGAGCTTCTGTTTCGATAAATTTATAAACACCAGGCTCTAGATCTTTAACGGTAACTTTTCCATCGGAACCTGTTTTTATATTTTCACGAATTACTTGTTTCTCGTCATTCGCATCGACAATTTTAAATACAGCACCTTCAAGGGCAGTGCCATCGACATCATCGACTTTCGTTAAAGTGACACCACCTTTAATGAGGTGATTTGTCGCGGTAACAGTAAGTGCTTTCTGTTGGCTTTTTTCAATTGTAAATTTAAGCGGTTTTTTATCTATTTCATAATGTTCAGGTGCTTTCTCTTCAACAAACTGGTACTCTCCAGGAAGTAAATTTTTCGCTTCGATTTGTCCGTTACCATTTGTCGTTAATTTGGTATAACCAGGAATTCTTTTGTTATTTTGGTCCCGTACACTAAATACAGCACCTTCTAAAGTATTACCCTCTTTATCAACTTTTGTTAGGATAGCTGAGCCTCTAATTAAGCTGTTTTGGGCCGTTTTATTGATTACTGTTGTTTGATCTTCCTCGATTGTAAATTCAATAAGTCGATCATCTAATTGATAATGCTCAGGAGCCTTTATTTCTTTTAAATAGTAAGTTCCTGGTTTTAAATTATCTACAGTAATTTGTCCTTTATCATTTGTTGTTAATTTTTCGTGTTCTGAAATTATTTTTTTATCTTTATCAAGTAGTGTGAAAACGGCACCTTGCAGTGTGACGTTTTTATTCAGGTCATCAGACTTTGTTAAAACTACTTTACCGACAAACTTCTTATTTGCAAGTTTATATGTTGTAGTCTCTTGTGTACCAAGTTCAACAATTTTTCCTTGTTTTAAATCCCAGCTAATTACATAGCCTTCAGGAGCCTTTGTTTCTTTTAATAAATATTTATCGCGTTTTAAATTATTAAATTTAGCGATACCGTCTTTGTCTGTTGTAATTTTACGGATAACAGTTTTACCTGTACGATCGTATAAAGTAAATTCTGCCCCAGCTAATAGTGCGTTTTTATTGTCGTTATCTACCTTTATAATTTCAAGGTTTCCACGGCCTTTAGTAGCAGATCCTCCGCCTGAACCAGAAGACATTCTCACTTCAATCGTTTCAGTAGTTTCTGTGTTTTTAACTGTCAACTTATTGCCTGTGATTTTCGCTTTATTACTTACTTTTTCTTTATCGTCTGCATTAATAAGTGAGCGATATTCTAAAATATAAGCTCGATCAATTTTTTTCAAGAAGGCAATTTCGAAATGTTGCTTTCCGGTATTATTGTCTGTTGTTATTTTGAGTTTATAGTCTGTTCCTTCTTTTAATTCGTTTACTGTATCTTTTGTTAAATTTCCATATGGATCAACAGTTGTAGGATATAAGTGGAATGAATCTTCCACAATTACCTGATTTTCGGTTGGGTCATCTGTTACAACGGCATCTGCAATGGTTGATTGGCTTTCGTTAATTGCGATACTCCAATTAATATAGTTGTCGTCTTGCACAGCTTTTTTAGTAACAAAGCTGCCACCTTTATTTACTTGAGTGTCACCTGTAAGGGTGTTTACAATTTTAGAGCCATCTTTTAAATCTGCCTCGTTTTTGTAGGTACCTTGGATAAGTTCACCATCAAGGCTTGTTTTAAAGATAATATAGTAAGGTGAATTAATTGATTGTTTGAAATGAACCTTTAGGGTGTTTCTATTGTTCTCTGTAGGTTCTTCAAGTTCATATTGCTCAGTTGGTACAGCATTACCAGGTTGTGCATTATTAGGATTTCCATTTAAAATCATATCGCGCACTTCAATGGATCCAGGCACTAACTTTTGTTTATCTTGTATGACGTCTATAACATAAGGATCTTTAATCTCAACATTATTATAGTTAAAGCCTATTATCCAAGTAATTTCCTTCGTTTGGGCGTTATAAGAACCGTATTTATAACCATTTGCTTTTGTGAAAGTATCAGGATCAAAATTAGCTTCAACTTTATTTGATTGTGGATTAGAATCCGTATCTATCCAAGATAGGTTACCTGTATTTTTAAATGAAGTTTTACCACTTTCTAGCTTTGTATAATCAAAGTCTGTCGTATATTTTACAACTAATGTCTTTGTCATATTAGACTGATACGTACCTATAAGAGTAATTTTGAAGCCTTTATCTGTTGTATCTAAAATATAGTCAGTCCCAGCCTGAAGGGTATAATTTCCGTCTTTAATTTCTAGTTTCTTATCTTTTAATTGTAATCCACCATGATCAAAGGTGTCCGTAATGATCGCGTTGTTTAATGGATAGTTGTTATTGTTTACTATAATTGTCCAAGTTGTTGTTTTGTCTTTATAATTTGTTTCAGCTTTATTATTAGATTTAATAATATTTTGCTGCTTGAAGCTAGCTTCATTTTCTTTACTTGAATCATTATCAGCTGTAACTTTATTTTTTACTTTTCCATCTTCTATAACTTTATTAGTTGGCTTGGTTTTATAGGTAATCACATAAGCACTATTAATATCATCATTAAACTGTAAATCGAAGCCATTCTTCTTGTTACTTACAGTGTAATTATTAACAGCGTCTCCTGTTACAAGCGTTCCTTTTTCATTATATGAAGCGTTTTTTACAACAATAGAATTTGCATCTAGTTCGTGTGTATCGTCAAAAATATCTTTTAAAATCGCATCTGCTTTTTTGATCTCTCTTTGATCACCATTGTAAGTAATTGTCCACTCAATTGTTTGCGTCTTTGGATCATATTTACTTGTTTTATTTAAGTGTGTACCACGAGAAACCGTTACAGTAGAGCTTGCGTTTTGTTGCTTTTGATTATCACTCGTTATCGTAACGTTATTTCGGAAACTTTTAATATTTTCATCAGTAATTTTTGTGGCATATTCGATTTGATATGCTTTATTGATAGAATCTTTAAAAGCAATCTCCAATTTTGAGCCATCTGATGAAATAATATTGTAATCTGTTGGCTCAGCTTCTGCACCACGCGTTACATTCCCATTAACATCAACTTCTAAATAATAAACTTTAATAGAATCTTTATTTAAGTTTGTACCTTGTGGAATGTTATCTTTAAAAATAGCGTTTTTAAGGGTGTCTTGCGTTTTGTTCATCTCTACTTTCCAATTAATTTCATTTGTATTAATTGGTCTATCAGGTAATCCTTTTTTATTCGTAGCTGTTTGTACATTAGGCTTAAAGTCAACTGTAATAGAAACATCCTTATCTTTAATCGGGAAAGGAATTTCTTGTGTTGTTGTACCTTTAATTTCAGCTTTATTAAATTCTGTCTTTAATTGTAGGTTACCAGCAACATCTGGATGCTCTTCAACATAATCGTTGAATGTCATCGTGACTTTTCCATCTTTTGTAACAGTAAAATTACCAATTTGATGGTTTTCACTATCATATAAAGGACTGTTAATTGTATTGTAAATCTTAAAATGTTTAGGAAGATCAAAAATATAGTAATCTCCATTTTTCACATTCATTGACTTTAAAAGTTCCCATGTAAACTCAATATTGGCAGGGGAATCTGTACTTGGACGGTTATCCTCTGTAAATGGTTTTCCGTCTTTATCCGTCAACTTTACACCGGTTAAAATGTTTGTTGTTATTTGCTTTGGACCTGAATTTGTATTCTCAGCAGGGTCGCTTGATAGCTTTTGTTCTGGATTGTCAGTAGCAATTTTAGCTGCTAGGTTTTGTTCCGGATTATCAGTGGCAGTTTTAGCTGCTGGGTTTTGTTCCGGATTATCAGTGGCAGTTTTAGCTGCTGGGTTTTGTTCCGGATTATCGGTAACAGTTTTAGTTGCTGGGTTTTGTTCCGGATTATCAGTAACAGTTTTAGTTGCTGGATCTTGCTCCGGATTGTCAGTAACAGGTTTAGCTACTGGATCTTGCGCTTGTTTATTAGTATCCTGTTTGGTGCCATCTTCTTTAGAGTTTTCTACTTGAACAGGAACTGATATAGGCTGAACCATTGTTCCTAAAGGAAAAGCGATTTGAACTGATTTTTCCCCAGGTTTTAAAGTTGAGTTAAACACGGTATCAACTTTAATTTTTCCTTTAGCGTCTTTCAAATTTTCTACTTGATCATTAAATATTAATTTTAGTTTATTATCTTTAGCTGTTATAAAATATTGACCAATATTTTTTTGATCTGTTACTAAATCCCCTTGCAAATCTTTAGATACTTTTAATGCAAGTGGTATTTGAACTACTGCTGTATCATTTGCGTGTGCAACTTGTTGATCCTTTATTGACCAAGCGTATTCTACTTGAATGGTTGATCCTATCTTTATTAAATTGTTAGGATTTTTTGCTTCGTCAATAATATGATTCGTCGCATCTTTCATTTCAACAGTGTCAAATAAGGAATCTCCTGTTAAGGTTTCCGCTTTTACTTGATTGTATGGAAAACTAGCAAGTTGCGAAAATAGTACGAATACAATTAAACATACATTAAAAAGTTTTTTCATTTTTCCTCCTCTGAACATTCATTTGTCCATTGGGGACTTATTCCACATGAACAAATGGAATATTAAAAGTATTTGTTATAAGCTATTTATTTTTGTTATCCCTCCGTTTCTATACGCGTTCTCAGACAAACAGAATTATGTTCAAAGCAATATTATTTAACGTAAAACAAAATGTATATTTACACAGTTCTATGGAAATATACACAATTCGACAAAAAATGTCGAAAAAAATACTGATATAAATAATGATATCAGACCTTTATATGTGAGATAGTTTTCATGTATATCTAGTAAAAAAGAATGGTTATAAAGGTAAGTTTTACGATACATACTAACCAATGTAGTGTATCCCTTTGTGAAGGCTTATTTTTGCCTTAAAGTTATGTGGAAATAAAAATCTAGATAGGGTTGGTTTTGGTCAGAATGAAGACAATATGTACTTTGAAAATAGTCATTTATTTTGTCTAAAGAGAGTTGTGCGATTAGTGGACCGAAGTTGAAAGGTGATAGTTTCTTACATTGTTAGAGAAATATAAGGATTACAGAATATTCGACTAACACGTTACTACGGTCATTTTTGAGCCTGTTTAAACAATAGGAAAGAAGGTGTTTTACTCCTTAGTTACAATATCTTTTTAGTAAAGATAAGCTTAAGTAACCTCCGCTAAAGATTATATACTTAAATGATAAAGAGTTCAACACTAGTTCACATATTTTCCCAAAAATAAAAAACGGCTGTTTTATGTGGAATAAATCTACAAAACAGCCGTTTTTGGTATTAGATTTCTGTTAAGATTATTGGTTCACCGCGTGTTACGACAACGGTATGTTCACATTGTGCAACAAGACTTTTATCTGGTGTAACGAATGTCCAACCATCGTCACCACGTTCAATAATATGATCAGCTTTCATAGAGATGAACGGTTCTACAGCGATAACAAGACCGTCTTTTAGAAGCGCATTATCCATTGGGTCATAGTAACTTAAAATGTGATTTGGTGCTTCATGTAAGCTAAGACCAATGCCGTGACCAGTTAAGTTTTGGATAACATTGTATCCACTTTTATGTGCGAAGTTTGAAACAGCACGACCAATTTGATTTTGTTTTGAGCCAGCTCTAACCTTTTTCATTGCTGCCCAAAATGCATCAACCGCTGCTTGGCAAAGTTTTTCTTTTGCCTCGTCTTCTCCAAGAACAAATGAAATGCCTGTATCTGCATAATAGCCATCAAGTGCAGCGGATACATCGACGTTTACTAAGTCGCCTTCTTTTAATACACGATCTCCTGGAATACCATGAGCAACTTCTTCATTTACACTAATGCAAGTTACACCTGGAAAATCATATTCTTTTTCAGGTGCAGAAATAGCACCATGCTCATCTAATACTTTTTTACCGATCAAATCAAGCTCTTTCGTTGTCATACCTGGCTTCGCTTGTTTTTTCATTTCTTCACGTGCAAGCGCAACGATGCGGCCGATTTTTCGTAAGCCTTCTAAATCTTGTTCATTACGAATAATCATGAAAACCACTGTCCTTCCTCGAATATATATCTTATCCGATTGTATCATGTTTATTTTCGTCCTGCTACTCGCTTGCGGTATGGGGGCTGATTCCTCTCATAAAGAATACATGACAATTGTCATATCGATGTCATGACGCATCATACTGTTTCCTAAGTTTTCCAAGGAATACAATGTAAATATAAGAAACAGCGGGGGTGGAGAGATGGAAAAGATTATTGAAGTAAATGATGTTTCTAAAACATTTAAACATAAAAACGCAGTAAATAATGTTTCATTTCATGTAAATAAAGGGGAAATAGTAGCGTTGCTTGGTCCAAATGGTGCGGGGAAAACAACGACGATGTCGATGATGCTTGGATTAAAGGAACCAACGGAAGGTAAGGTCTCTATATTTGGAAAGAGTCCAAAGCATAGAGATGTTCGTAATAGCCTCGGTGCGATGCTGCAAGAAGTAAGTGTCATTGATAGTATTACGGTGGAAGAGGCAATTGAGTTATTCCGTAGTTATTATACGAATCCTATAGAGAAAGAAACGTTACTGCAGTTAGCAAATTTAGAATCAGAGCGAAAGCAAAGATGTGAGAAATTATCAGGTGGGCAAAAAAGAAGGTTAAACTTTGCGCTTGCACTTGCGGGAAATCCGGATTTGTTATTTTTAGATGAGCCGACAGTCGGAATGGATATTACGTCTCGAAGAACGTTTTGGGAAACGATTCGAAAGTTAGCAAGTGAAGGGAAAACGATTATTTTAACGACGCATTATTTAGAAGAAGCAGATGCTTTAGCAAATCGTATCTTATTATTTGCGAACGGAAAGATTATCTCAGATGGTACACCAGACGAAATGAAAGCAACGATTTCGAGAAAAACAATCACATTTTACTCAAAGGAAAGCATTCCTACAAAATTACTAAAGGAATTATCAAATGTAATAGAAGTAAAGTCAAACGAAGGCCGCTTCATTTTAACAACGGAGGATACGGATGCAACTTTAAAAGCCATTTATCAAAGGAGTTTACCTGTAACAGATGTTTCAGTTGAACGTGGAAGCCTTGATGAGGCATTTGAACAGTTTGTCGCAAATCAGAAGGAGGAAATCGCATGAGAGCGTTATGGATGCAGTGCAAAATAGAAATTTTACGTACATTCCGCAATAAATTATTTATCTTTTTCTCATTATTAATGCCTGTTATGTTTTACTACATTTTTACAAATGTTGTTCAAGTACCACAAAACGGAGATGCGTGGAAAGCACATTATTTAATTTCGATGGCAACTTTCAGTATTGTAGGGACTGCACTCTTTAGTTTCGGTGTGAGACTTTCTCAGGAAAAAGGGCAAGGATGGACACATCTTTTAAAAATTACACCGCTTCCAGAGGGAGCATATTTAACAGCGAAAATTATCGCTCAAACAGTAGTAAATGCTTTTTCAATATTAGTTATCTTTATTGCAGGGATACTAATTAATCATGTTGAGTTAACGGTAGGGCAATGGATTGGTGCGGGGTTATGGTTATTGTTAGGGGTAACACCATTTTTAGCGTTAGGAACAGTAATAGGTTCCATTAAGAAGGCGGACGCAGCTGCTGGCTTAGCAAATATTTTAAATATGAGTTTAGCTATAGTTGGCGGGTTATGGATGCCGATTGAAGTATTCTCCAAAATATTAAGAACGATTGGTGAATGGACACCAACATACCATTTCGGAAGTGGTGCGTGGGATATTGTAGCTGGAAAATCAATTGGATGGGAAAATATCGCGGTATTAGGAGGTTATTTCCTTATATTTGTTGTAGTATCAATATATATAAGAAAAAGACAGGAAGCGGTATAAATGATAGAGAAGAAGAGGATTGAGATTTTTCCGAAACATATGGGATTTTTTCCGTACATGTGGCTTGTGTATTTATTATTTCCAATTTACCATTTAGCACAAGCATCAGGATGGAAGCTTGTGCTAGGAAGCGGTATGTTGATACTTTTTATTATCACATACCGTCAGCTATATTTTGTTCAGAAGACGTTTATTTTATGGGCATGCATTCAAATGATACTCATCTTTTTATTTGCTTTATTTTATAATCCCTTCATGATATTTTTTGGCTTTTTCACAGCAAGTGCGATGGGATTTGCGCCGAATAAGAAAGTATTTCAAGTGCTGTTATGCTCGTTAGTTATAATGCTTGGAGCATTTGTATTTGTAAATATGAATCAACTAACACCAACAAGTTTAGTAAATATCGTCCCGATGTTTATTTTAATGCTTCTTACGCCATTTGGTATGCGTAATTTTAATCAGAAAAAGATGTTAAGAAATCAATTAGATGAGGCGAACGAGCAAATTAAAGACTTAGTAAAACGGGAAGAACGGCAGCGGATTGCAAGAGATCTTCATGACACATTAGGACATACGCTATCTCTTATTACTTTGAAAAGCCAGCTTGTAGAGAAGTTAATTGTGAAAAATCCGGAGCGTGCAAGTGCGGAAGCGAAGGAAATTACACAAACGTCTCGTACAGCCTTAAAACAGCTGAGAGAATTAATTTCTGATATGCGTATGATTACGGTAGAAGAAGAGCTAGAGCAAATAAAAGCAATCTTACAAGCAGCTAATATTGAATTAGAAGTGAGGCAAGAAGCAAGATCGAGCTCGTTATCACCAATTGAACAAAATATTGTCGGGATGTGTTTACGTGAGGCCGTTACAAATGTTGTAAAACATAGTAAGGCGACGCGGTGCGCAGTTTCTGTATTAGAATCACAAGGTGAACTAATTTTGAAAGTAGAAGATAACGGAATTGGTTTAACAGATCAAAATCATGATGGAAATGGTATTCGCGGCATGAAAGAACGAATTGCTCTTATTGATGGATTTGTTGAACTAGGTACAATCAATCCAGGGACGTTGTTAACAGTAAAAGTTCCAGTTGTTATTAGAACAGGAAAAGATGAGGTGAGGGCATGATCCGAATTATTATTGCAGAAGATCAGCGGATGCTTCGTGGTGCGTTAGGGGCTCTGCTTGATCTAGAAGATGATATCGAAGTAATTGGACAAGCGGCAAACGGGGAAGAGGCGCTAAAATTAATTGAATCGTTAAAACCGGATATAAGTATTATGGATATTGAAATGCCGATTCAAAGTGGATTAGATGTTGCTGAAGCGTTAAAGAAAGAAAAATCATCATGCAAAGTAATGATTTTAACAACATTTGCACGGCCGGGATATTTTGAAAGAGCAATGAAAGCTGGTGTGCACGGCTATTTATTAAAGGATAGCCCAAGTGAAGATTTAGCGGCAGCAATTCGTAATGTAATGAAGGGAAAACGAGAGGTCTCCCAAGATTTAATGTTCGGCCTATGGCAGGAGCAAAATCCGTTGTCAGATCGCGAAAAGGAAGTATTGTTGCTTGCGAAAGAAGGAAAGACGGCAAATGAAATTGCGAAGGCACTTTATCTTTCGCCGGGTACAGTACGTAATTATATTTCTGAAGTATTAACGAAGCTCGATGCGAAAAATAGAATTGAGGCAATTACAATTGCGGAAGAAAAGGGTTGGATATGAAAAGAAGTTTACCTATGATTGGTAAACTTCTTTTTTATTATTGTACCGCTATTACTTTATTTATTTTTTGTAACGGTTTGTAACCGTGTGCTTCAAATGCCTTTGCAAATTCATTTGATACGGCAGTGCCATATAAATCTTTTGCAGCTTGTACAATATGAGATTGAAGTGATTCAAAGTCTTCAGCAGAAGTTGCATAATTTTGCAATGTACGCATAACAACTTTACTTACTTTTTCATTTCCTTGCTTTTGAACAGCAACACCGTTATATGTTTTACCTTCAGCTAATTGATATAATACGTGACTGATAATACCAGAATTCACGTGTGATTCTTGATTATTACCATCGTTATAGAAATCTTGTAAATTTGTATATAATTTATGACCGCCGTCACCAATTTCCCTTGGGATATCACGAATTGTTAGGCCACCTAATGTATCGCCCATAATCCAGTTTCCTTTATCTTTCTTTACGTAATATTCGATTTGTGTACCCCAGAAATCCGCTAATCCCTCGTTTAGTGCAGATGTTTCAGCGCTTGGATATCTCACGACTTTATTTTTCGTCGTGCCACTAAATACAGCATGTCCAAATTCATGAGCTGTTACATCAAGAGCGGATGTTAGTTTTCCGTCTAAACCATCACCAAATACCATTTGGTTCCAAGCGGGATGCCAAAATGCATTTACATAGTCTTCTTTTACACCATCACTAACTTCAGTAGAATCAAAACCGTGTACACTAGCGACAACTTTTGAATCTTTATTGTCGTAACTTTTTAGATTATGTTCTTTCTTAAAGTAATCGTAAATATCACTCATGTTCTTCATAGCGCCCGCGGCTTCTTTATCTGCAAAATTAGGAGTACTACTTGAAATTAGTGTCCCTGGATAACCAGCTTGACTATATCCCCCGAGGGAATCGGCGTAGTTTGCATTATAAATATAAATACCATTTCCGCGTGATAAATCCGCTAAATAAAATTTTCCATCAGTTCCTTTGGCAATATTGAAAGAGATGTTTTCTTGAAGTGCATTTTTCCCAGTTCCTTGCTCACTTGCGGGGGATAATCTAGGTGATGTTACTTGATTTATAGTCTTATTCTCTTTGTTTTTAATGAATTTTTCTTGGAAAAGTACTTCGCCAGTTTTTAAATCAACTATAGCATTGCCGTTTATAATTTGTTCATTGTTTTCATAAGTAAATGTAATAACAGTTGCGAATGTATAATAGCCATCTTTTTTCTTATAAACAACGGTTTCGCTAGAGAATTCTGTCTCAACTGCATCACTTGGAATTTGAACTATATCGCGTAATTTAGATTTTACTTCATTTTTCGACAAAAAATTTGTTATAGTAAGATTAGGTTGTTGATTTAAATTTTGAACAACTTTACCACTAACAGTTGTGATTACTCCATTTTTATCTACTTTTACAATGAGATCTTGGCCATATACTTTATAGTTTTTATATGTTTGTGCAAGGCGAACTTCGGTTTGATTTTCTTTGGTTTCTTTATTTGTAGGTTGGAAATCTACATTTTTTTCAGTAGTGACTTGTTCTTGTTGAGCTTTCGCCCCATTTACCTCACCTTTTAAATACTTTTTAGCAATATTTTCTTTCGTATCATTTTGAGGTTGTGTTAATTTCCCGATTGTTAAACCAGGCTGAGCAATTTCAACTTTGACTGCACTTTTGTCTAATTCTTGAGCATGAATAGCTTCTGTTGATAAAGGGCAAAGAAGACCGAATGTAATGAAAGCACTAGCAAGTTTTCTATAATTCATCTATAACACTCCTAATCTATTATTGTATGTGAGATGAATTGTATGAAAAAATTGCCGAATTTTATATATATTATGCATTATTTCATATCAAAAATTGTCGAATTCACATTATTGTAGTGGTATGACAACTCAAAAAATTAGATTGTTCTAATGGGATGGTGAGTAAGTATGCACGCAGAAAAATTAGGAAGTGAAATTAAGAAAATTAGGGTGATGAGGGGATTAACACAGAAACAGTTATCCGATAATATATGTCATCAATCGGAAGTGAGCAGGATTGAATCGGGTGCGGTATACCCAAGTATGGATATATTGCAAGGTATCGCAGCAAAATTACAAGTTCCCATTATTCATTTTTATGAGGTACTCATTTATTCTGATATTGAAAGAAAAAAAAAGTTTAAAGATCAAATCATTATGCTTTGTAAGCAAAAAAGATATAAAGAAATTTATAATAAAGTATGGAATGAGCTGAAAAAGGAAGAATATCATCCTGAATTTCAGCAGTTTCTTCAATGGCAATATCATGTAGCAGCTTACATATTAAAGAAAATCGATTACGAATATTGTATTTTAGAATTGAAAAAATTGTTAAATCAACAGTTAGCTGGAATAGACGTATACCAAAATCTTTATATAGAAAATGCGATTGCAAATATTTATGCTGAAAATAGCTATTTTAAGAAGAGTATTGAGTTATTTGAAGATATATTAAAACAATTAGATGTATTGCATGATAATGAAGAATTTGAAGTGAAGGTAAGATATAATCATGCAAAAGCATTATATTTAGATAATCAATATGAAGAGTCACTTTATCAAGTAAATAAAGCGATTGAAATATCATGCCGAATTAATAGTATGGCATTAATTGGACAGCTATATTATCAAAGAGGTGAATGCCTAGGGAAGTTGGAGTACGATGAGGCAGAGGTTGAAGATGCATATAAAAAGGCAAGTTTCTTTTTTGATATATTAGAAATGCATGCATATAAAGAAGCGCTCGTAAATAAAATCAGTAGATAAATATCCTAAAAAATGGGTATGCATAATTGCATATAATAGGGATAAATTTTCATGATATATTAAAATAAAAAATGTGGGTGATGGAATATGAAGAAATTACTTATTGGTAGTTTATTGACGTTAGCGATGGCATGGGGTATTTCATTAGGCGATACGGCATTAGAGAAAAGCCATATAATTTCTCATAACGATCAAGAGGTACAATTAGCTAAAGATTTACCTTTTGAATATTAAAAAACAACCGTCTTACTTAGGCGGTTGTTTTTTTATGGAGTAACATCCAAACGTCTTTACTAGAAACAGGTTTGCTAATAAAGAATCCTTGAATGTGATCACAATTTTGTTTATGTAAAAATTCCCATTCTTCTCCTGTTTCTACACCTTCTGCAATCACTTTTAAATTTAGTTCTTTTGATAGTGTAATAATGGAAGAGACAATTGCTTCTTCTAAAGGACTAGTTGTAATTCCACAAATAAACTCTCGAGCGATTTTTAATGTGTTGATTGGATATTTTGTTAAATAAGCTAAAGAACTATAACCAGTACCAAAGTCGTCGATTGAAATTTGAATACCGAGATTTTGAAGTTGTTCTAGTTTTGCAACTACAGATTGATTTTGATTAATTGCGATGCTTTCCGTAATTTCAATATCTAGTGCTTCTGGTTTCAGTTCTGTCTCTTCCAACACCTTTGAAATAGTTGGGATTAAATCTGCATGGTTAAATTGAACAACAGATAAATTCACACCAACTTTCAAGTGAGAAAAACCTTGATTATGCCATCTTTTTGCTTCTAAACAGGCAGTACGTAAAATCCAATTGCCAAGTTCAATAATAAAACCAGTTTCCTCTGCTAGAGGGATAAATTGGGCAGGAGATACGATACCGAGTTTTGGATGCTTCCAACGTATTAATGCTTCAAAACCGATAATTTGTTTTGTTTTTGTGCTTACTTGTGGCTGGTATTCAAGGAAAAATTCATTTTGTTGTAATGCTTTTGAAAGTTCACCTTCTAAGAATTGAATTTCATTTTGAGCGATACTCATTTCTTTTGAGAAGAAAACAAATCTGTTTTTTCCATTTGCTTTCGCACGATACATAGCCATATCAGCATTTTTCATTAACTCATTTACATCAGTTCCATAATCAGGGTACATCGCAATTCCGATACTTGGTGTAATAGAGAGTTCTTCGCCTTGAATGAAGAATGGTTTGTTTAAAATAGTTAAAATCTGTTCAGCTATAAAAATTGCACTTTTTTCTGAGTACATTTCTGGTAATAGAATTGTAAACTCATCTCCACCTTGGCGAGCGACGATATCTTTTGAACGCAAGCAACCGCGTAATCTTTTTGCTACTTCAATTAATAATAAATCTCCGACGTCATGACCAAGTCTATCGTTAATTTTTTTAAATCGATCTAAATCAAGGAATATGACGGCGACATCATTTGCGTTAGTTTGAGCTGTATTTAAAATGGCTTTTAAATCTTTTTCGAACTTTCGGCGATTTGGTAATCCAGTAAGTGCATCGTGAAAGGCTAAATGTTCTACTTGTTTTTGTTTTTCATATAAGGTGGTAATATCACGTGCTATCCCAAACATTCCGACCACTTCTTTGTTTATAAAAGTAGGGATAAGTGTAATATGAAGATAATAATAATAGCCTTCTTGTTCTTTTGTCCGAACTTCTAACGTTTGTGGCCTACCTTCCTTTGTAATTTGTAAAGCCTTCTTTAGTAGTTCGTGGTCTTTTGAATCAATGAAGTGTACCAGAGAATAGCTTGCCACTTGGCAATAATAGGCAGTAAATAAGCTTTCGCAAGCCTTATTAGATTGTTGAAAAATGCCATTCATATTTAAAGAGAAAACGGCATCGGGATGATCTTCGAATAAAGACTTATAGCGTTGTTCACTTTTTGATAATGCAAATGCACCTTCTTCAACTTCATCTTCTAGTTGTGTAGTCAACTGTTCATATGTAAGGATTAGTGCTTGATTATCTTTCCACATGTAAAGTTGCCGCAAGAATAACAAAATAAGTGATAATACGAGACCAATTAACATAAATTTATCATCCCAAGGTTGAATGATAATAAAGGAAAAAGTAATAATTATACTAAAATAAGGTAGTATAAAACGTACATAATCGAATCGATAATATTTTGCTTTCGTTTCATGTTGCATTGGTTTATCCAAGATATATAGTATGGAAGAAAGTCCAATTAATAAAATAGAAGCAGTGTGTATTAAATAATTAAATTCAGGAGAAGTTTTCATCCCAAAATTTAATTGAAACAGATGAATGTAACCGTATACGAGTATAATAGTGAAACCGATAATTAATGCGATTCTACTAGAAGAATATTGTTCTCTTCTATAAAGACTAATAACGGCGTAAATTACTAATGATTGTGCAATAAAATAGCCAATTAAAATCCAAGTTTCCTTTGTTAACATACGGAAGCTTGAAAGGTCCAAGATAAAAGTTAAAGTGAAATAAATGTTCATAATAACAATAAAGATGCTATCGAATGAAAATTGAGCAAGACCCTTAATAGAGTAAATTTTTATAAACTTTATAGCAAATCCAACAAAGAGTAAAACATATTGTATGATAAAAAAAGGTAATGCTTTATATGAGAATATAACTTGCTTATGAATAGAAAGTGAAGGAAGAAATAAAGTTATTTCCATAGCTAACCCGCATAGACAAGTACATAATAATAAAATCCAAAATAATTTATCACCATGCGTCATTTTTCTAATCGCTTTACATAAGCAATAGCAAGAAAAAAGTGCAGCGAAACAGAATAAGAAAAGAATCCCGATTTCTTTTATATTCGACTCATTTGGTATAAGGAATATCCAAAGAGCAAATATAAATATGTATATTATGACAGATTGTATATACTTTTTTTGATTAATCATATTATGACTCCGTTTCAATAAAGTTGAATCTCGGGGAGAAAATGCTAATTTAAATAATAGCATATAAAACAGAATGTTTTTTACTATAAAAATTACTTTTTTGAAAAAATGGTGCAAAGTTACAATTTACCACTGTAACATTGCACCACTTATTCTTTTAATTCCTCTTATAGCAGAAAGTTCATCTATTAATTGGAATAGTGCTAAGTTTTTTTGTTTACTTTCAATCATAATATCGAAATTATGATTGTGTTTTTTTGCAATGTGTAAGAAAGGCTTAATAAACTCTAAATCGATATATTCAGCATGAGCCCTAAATTCTTTTTCCGATCTCGGGGAGGAAATGTGAACTTTAGGAGAGATATTTGTATGTGACCAAGTTTCAAAAATTGCAGGAAGCAACTCTTCTAGTGGTTCCTCGCAAAGATTGGCCATATGATGATGATAATCAAATACAAATGGAATATTTTCTTTTTGGCAAATGGATAAAGTTTCAGCGGTTGTATAGGTTTTATCATCATTTTCAAGAGTCATTTGTTTTTTTATATGTGTAGGAAGTTTTTTTATGTTTTCATGGAAGCGCTCAATCGCCTTTTCTTTATTTCCATAGGCTCCACCTACATGAATATTAATGTAAGAAGAATCTGCAATGCCTATAGCATCCAATATTTTATAATGATAAGTCATATCCGTAATAGCGTTAGTAGTAATATGTGGCTTGTCGCTTGTAAATAGCGTAAATTGATTTGGATGAAAACTTATTCGTAAATTGTGTTCTTTAATTAAAGCCCCTATTTTACGCCAAAGTGGTGTGAATACCCCAATATAGTCAAACTCGACTTCGGGATGTGTTGCAAGTGGGACGATGGAAGACGATAGGCGATATAGTGGGATTTCATGCGCTATATTGTAATGAAGGATACGTATTGTGTGCTCTAAATTTTGCTTTATAACATGGTACAGTTTGTCTTCTCGTTCTTGCTTGCTAAGTTTCTTAAAACTTGTAAACGTCATTGTTTTGGCAGGAGAACAGTCCCAGAGTGCCATTGCATGTGAGACATATCCAAACCGTATAATCATATGAGATACACCTCTTTTATTCATTGTCTTTCCTATAAAAAGAAAGCAAGTATTGTTCCAATCCATTCCTTTCCTCTATTGATAAGAGAAGGCGGGTTTACATCGCTATAGGAAAGTACGGATGCATTCTCTAGATCTTCATGAAATTTATTTTTTACTGTTTGAATGAAATGTTTATTATATAACAGGCAGTTTATTTCATGGTTAATATATAAACTTCTCATATCAAAGTTTGCCGTTCCGATATCACAAATATCATCGTCCACTATAATAATTTTGGCGTGAAAAAACCCTTGTTGAAATGCATAAATATTGCAACCAGCCTGTATTAATTTTCGGCAGTACGGGAATTTTGCTTCCCGAACGAGAGGGTGATCAGCTTTTTCTGGAACAAGAATTGTGATTTGAACCCCTCTTTCTCTTGCTTTTAATAAGGCATTCATAATTTTTTTTCCAGGAATGAAATATGGCGTACCGATACAGATTTCTTTTTTTGCTCCGTTAATTAAATGTAAAAAAGTATGCTGTAAATAAGCACCATCAGTCGGAATAAATTGATGCAAGATGGTACCTGGTTGTTGTTTTGGAAAATAAAGAGAAGCATCCAATAAATTCTGTTTCGTATCATCAAACCAATCATGCAAAAATTGCTTTTGTAAATCTTGAACCCCTTCTCCTGTAAGACGTAAATGATAGTCTCGCCATAATCCTAAGTGTTCATTATGCCCTAGATACTCTTCGCCAATATTAAATCCCCCGATATAGCCGGTTTTCCCATCAATCACTGTAATTTTTCTATGATTTCTTTGATTGGCAGAAAAGAAAGGAAGAGGAAATTTTACCTTATGACAAAATGAAAAAGATACACCATGTTTTTGCAGGGAGCGAATAGCTTCGTTTGATAAAGAATGGCTGCCAAATCGATCAAGTAAAAGTCGTACTTCAATTCCTTCCTGAGCCTTATCAATCAGCAACTTTAAAAATTCACGACTGATTTTATCGTTTTTTACAATGAAGAATAAAATATGAATGTGGTGCTGTGCTTGTTTTATATCAGTAAATAAAGCATCATATAAATCTTTCCCATATGTATAAAGGTGAAAATCACTTTGACGTAAAGGGAAAGTGCGAGAGCTTACCCGTTTTAAATGAAGAAGTCTCCCGTATGAAAGGTCAATTGTAATCCAAAGAGCAACGGATATTAACAAAAGAGATAAGTAGAGCATCAGTGAATTCCCTCCTTCGCATTCTTTTCACCTTCAGTATGTTACAAATGATACGGGTAGCACGGCTGTTATTATAAATTTCTTTAGAGGATAGATGTTGTACTAATTAAAGTTTCACTTTATCCTGCTTTAACGGGCAGTAAGCCTTTCACCTCAAAAACTGTTGGATAAGTAGAAGTTAGTTAGGAAATCAACTGCCCGTAAAAGCCCGATTGGTTCAACTAATAATCAGTGGGGGATGAACCACCCCTACTGATTAAAGTTTCACTTTATAGTTTCACCGAAATAAACAGCTTTATGAAAAAATGTGTTGTTCTATAACAAAAAACTGTTGACTGAATGCTCACTCATTATATAATGGGGATAGGGGATATAATTCAGAAAATTATATATTTTTGAAGATTCAAAAAGAAAGAGGGCTTACAAAGAGAGGGGTAGCATAAAAATGAATAGCTTACTGATTATTAATTGGCTGGCTGCCATTGCTGTTATTGCTTATGCAGGATATTTGTTTGTATATCTTATACGGACGAGAATGGCCTACATACAATTAGGAAAAAAAATTGAGTTTGACCGTCGTTTTAAAGAGCGTTGGGATCTCCTTAAGGTCAATGTTTTCGGTCAGAAAAAGCTGCTGAAAGATAAGAAAAGCGGCATCATTCACGTTATGTTCTTTTACGGATTTATTCTTGTCCAATTTGGAGCAATTGACTTCGTTTGGAAAGGACTCGCACCAGGATCACATCTTCCACTTGGACCACTATACCCTGCATTTACATTCTTCCAGGAAATTGTCACACTTGTTATTTTAATTGCAGTATTTTGGGCTTTTCATAGACGTTATGTAGAAAAGCTTGTTCGTTTAAAACGTAACTTCAAATCAGGTCTTGTTCTTATTTTTATCGGTGGTTTAATGATTTCTGTGCTACTTGGTAACGGTATGGGACTTATATGGCATGGCGAGGAGCTTTCATGGAGTGAACCAATTGCTTCTGCAATCGCTTACGTTTTTAGCGGGATAAATGAAACCGTAGCCATTTCAGTGTTCTATTTTTCTTGGTGGGTGCATTTACTAATTTTGTTAACGTTTTTAGTGTATGTTCCACAATCAAAACATGCGCATTTAATTGCAGGACCAGCTAATGTATTCTTCGGTCGTCTTTCAAACCCAGGGAAGCTTGAAAAGATTGATTTTGAAGATGAAACGCAAGAAACATTTGGTGTTGGTAAAATTGAAGACTTTAGACAAAATCAACTTATTGACTTATACGCTTGTGTAGAGTGTGGCCGTTGTACAAATATGTGTCCGGCAACAGGAACAGGAAAAATGTTATCACCGATGGACTTAATTTTAAAACTTCGCGATCATTTAACTGATAAAGGAGCTGCGGTAACATCAAAAGCACCGTGGGTTCCAGTAGTTGCCTTCAATAATACACAAGGAAATCAGTTAGCGATGATGGCAGCTGGAAAAGGGCAACAAGAATCAGCGTCTACAACGCTCGCTTACGATCCGAGTTTAATCGGAGATGTTATTACAGAAGAAGAGATCTGGGCATGTACAACGTGCCGTAACTGTGAAGATCAATGCCCAGTTATGAATGAGCATGTTGACAAAATTATTGACTTACGTCGATATCTCGTTTTGACTGAAGGAAAAATGGACGCGGAAGCACAACGCGCGATGACAAATATCGAGCGTCAAGGAAATCCGTGGGGGCTGAACCGTAAAGAGCGTGAAACATGGCGCCAAGGTGATGACGAAGTAACAGTTCCAACTGTAAAAGAAAAATCAAAAGCTGGGGAGGAATTCGAGTATTTATTCTGGGTTGGTTCAATGGGATCATACGACAATCGTAGTCAGAAGATTGCGATATCGTTTGCGAAGTTAATGAACGAAGCAGGCATTTCATTCGCAATTCTCGGTAATAAAGAAAAGAATTCTGGAGATACACCACGCCGCCTTGGAAATGAATTTGTATTCCAAGAGATGGCGACAAAGAATATCGAAGAATTTGAAAAGGCAGGAGTGAAGAAAATCGTTACGATTGATCCTCATGCTTATAACACATTTAAAAATGAGTATCCGGACTTTGGCTTGCAAGCAGAAGTCTATCATCATACAGAATTGTTAGCTCAGTGGGTGAAAGAAGGGCGCTTAAAGCCTGTTCACGCTATTGAAGAAACAGTTACGTACCATGATTCCTGTTATTTAGGAAGATACAACGAAGTGTATGAAGCGCCACGTGACATTTTGAAAGCGATTCCTGGAGTGAATCTTGTAGAAATGGCACGTAACCGTGAAACGGGAATGTGCTGTGGCGCAGGTGGTGGCTTAATGTGGATGGAAGAAACAACAGGTTCACGTATTAACGTTGCTCGTACAGAACAAGCATTAGCTGTACAGCCATCCATTATCGGTACAGGTTGTCCATATTGCTTAACGATGATCAGTGATGGAACGAAAGCGAAAGAGGTAGAAGAGAAGGTTCAAACTCTTGATGTGACAGAGATTTTAGAACGATCTGTTATCGGACAGAAAAAAGAAGCGATGTAGTTTGTAAGAATGTATACAACTTTAGAAAGAGGTGCAATGATTGCACCTCTTCTCAACGTAGGGATACCGAGCGAGCGCTCAGTGTTAAAAAATGAAATGGGGGAAAGAAACATGAGTAAAACAGTTATTTTAAGTGCTGCAAGAACACCAGTTGGAAAATTTGGAGGATCTTTAAAAGATGTAAAAGCGGCGGAA
This sequence comes from Bacillus sp. FSL W8-0640, assembly GCF_038007725.1. Classification (NCBI taxonomy): domain Bacteria; kingdom Bacillati; phylum Bacillota; class Bacilli; order Caryophanales; family Bacillaceae; genus Bacillus; species Bacillus sp. FSL W8-0640. The sequence continues at coordinate 5,116,472 of NZ_JBBOXT010000001.1, read as the reverse complement.
CTTGGAGGAATTGCAATTAAAGCAGCGCTTGAAAGAGCAAATGTTGCGGCTAGTGATGTTGAAGAAGTTATATTTGGAACGGTTATTCAAGGTGGACAGGGGCAAATTCCATCGCGCCAAGCTGCAAGGGCTGCTGGAATCCCATGGGAAGTGCAGACGGAAACAGTGAATAAAGTTTGTGCATCAGGACTTCGTGCGGTTACGTTGGCGGATCAGATTATTCGTACTGGCGATCAATCACTAATTGTAGCTGGCGGTATGGAGTCGATGAGTAACAGTCCTTACATTTTACGCGGAGCAAGATGGGGATACAGAATGGGCAATAACGAAGTTGTTGATTTAAACGTTGCTGACGGTTTAACATGTGCATTTTCAGGTACACACATGGGCGTTTATGGCGGAGAAGTTGCGAAGGAAGATGGAATTTCTCGCGAAGCGCAAGATGAATGGGCATATCGTAGCCATCAGCGTGCGGTTTCAGCGCATAAAGAAGGGCGTTTTGAAGAGGAAATCGTGCCAGTAACGATTCCGCAAAGAAAAGGCGATCCTATTGTCGTTGCAAAGGATGAGGCGCCACGTGAAGATACAACGATTGAAAAGTTAGCAAAGTTAAAACCTGTATTTGATAAGACAGCGACGGTGACAGCTGGTAATGCGCCGGGACTAAATGATGGTGGTGCCGCACTTGTATTAATGAGCGAAGACAGAGCGAAGCAAGAAGGAAGAAAGCCATTAGCGACAATTTTGGCGCATACAGCAATTGCAGTGGAATCTAAAGATTTCCCAAGAACGCCAGGTTATGCAATTAACGCATTGCTTGAAAAAACAGGCAAGAAAATTGAAGACATCGATTTATTCGAGATTAATGAAGCATTTGCAGCGGTAGCAATTGCAAGTACAGAAATCGCAGGAATTGATCCGGAAAAATTGAATGTAAATGGCGGCGCGGTAGCGATGGGACATCCAATTGGAGCAAGCGGAGCGCGCATTATCGTTACACTAATCCATGCACTTAAGCAGCGCGGCGGCGGAATTGGAATTGCTTCGATTTGTAGCGGTGGCGGTCAAGGGGACGCAGTGATGATTGAAGTCCACTAATTAAAGTTCGAGGGTATAAAATTTATTAACAATTAAGGGGGAAGAAAAAATGGGTGTACAAAACATTGTTGTAATTGGTGCAGGGCAAATGGGATCAGGAATTGCACAAGTATGTGCAATGGCAGGATATGACGTGAAGGTACAAGATTTAAAGCAAGAGCAATTAGATAGAGGAATGGCTATCATTACGAAAAACTTAGCGCGCCAAGTAGAAAAAGGACGCATGAAGGAAGAAGAGAAGGAAGCGACATTAAATCGTCTTACAGTAACGCTTGATTTAGATTGTGTGAAAGAAGCGGATCTTATTATTGAAGCAGCTGTTGAGAAAATGGATATTAAAAAGAAAATCTTTGCGAATCTAGATGAAATTGCTCCAGAACACGCAATTTTAGCGACGAATACGTCATCTCTGCCAATTACAGAAATTGCAGCGGTAACGAAGCGTCCGGAAAAAGTAATCGGTATGCACTTTATGAATCCAGTCCCAGTTATGAAGCTTGTTGAGATTATTCGTGGTTTGGCTACCGATGATGCGGTATATGAAGCAATTGAAGATATTACGAAAAAAATTGGGAAAGTACCAGTTGAAGTGAATGATTTCCCAGGTTTTGTATCAAACCGCATTTTACTACCGATGATTAACGAAGCAATTTATACGTTATATGAAGGTGTAGCGACGAAAGAAGCAATTGATGAAGTCATGAAGCTTGGTATGAACCATCCGATGGGGCCTTTGACACTCGCTGATTTTATCGGTTTAGATACGTGTTTATACATTATGGAAGTGTTGCATGAAGGATTAGGAGATAGTAAATATCGCCCATGTCCATTATTACGTAAGTATGTGAATGCAGGATGGTTAGGGCGTAAAACAGGTCGTGGATTCTACGTTTACGAATAAATGCCCCCTTTGTTACAACATAGTGGTCTTACCAAATTATTTAAAGGATATATAGCAAATGGAGGCGGAATATATGAACTTTCGTTTTAATGAAGAGCAGCAAATGATGAGGAAAATGGTTCGGGATTTTGCACAGAAGGAAATAGCTCCCTTTGTTCCTAGTATGGAACAAGGGGTGTTCCCGAAAGAGATTTTGCAAAAGATGGGTGAGCTTGGATTAATGGGTATTCCAGCGCCTGCAAAATACGGCGGGGCAGAAATGGACTTTATTTCTTACATTCTAGCAATTGAGGAAATCTCAAAGGTAAGTGCAACAGTTGGTGTAATTTTAGCTGTACATACGTCAGTTGGAATGAATCCGATTTTATATTTTGGAACAGAAGAACAGAAGAAAAAATATGTTTCTAAACTTGCAACCGGGGAATATTTAGGTGCATTTGCTTTAACAGAGCCAAATGCAGGATCAGATGCAGGGAGTTTGAAATCAAGAGCTGTGAAAAAAGGTGATCATTATATTATTAATGGATCGAAAGTGTTTATTACAAATGGTGGTGAAGCAAGTACATACATTGTATTCGCTTCTACAAATCCAGAGGCAGGAAAAAGTGGTATTTCTGCATTTATAGTAGAGAAAGATACACCTGGTTTAATCATTGGAAAAGATGAACATAAGATGGGACTTCTCGGTTCTCGTACAGTACAACTTACTTTTGAAGATATGAAAGTGCCAGCTGAGAATTTACTTGGGGAAGAAGGACAAGGATTCAAAGTGGCGATGGCGAATTTAGATGTTGGGCGAATTGGAATCGGTGCGCAGGCTTTAGGAATTGCTGAAGCGGCGCTTGGCTGTGCAATTGATTATGCAAAAGAAAGAGAGCAATTCGGGAAGCCAATTGCGGCGCAGCAAGGGATTGGCTTCAAGCTTGCAGATATGGCAACAAGTGTCGAGGCAGCAAGGTTACTCGTATATAGAGCGGCATCTCTTAGGGCACAAGGATTACCATGCGGTAAAGAAGCATCTATTGCGAAATTATTTGCTTCTAAGACAGCGGTTGAAGTCGCGATTGAGGCGGTGCAAGTATTTGGTGGTTACGGTTATACGAAAGACTATCCAGTAGAACGATTTTTCCGTGATGCGAAAATTACGCAAATATATGAAGGAACAAGTGAAATACAGAAACTTGTTATTAGCCGTGCTTTATAAAAGGGCGAGGGGGAGACGGAGATGCATTTTAAACTATCAGAAGAACATGAAATGATAAGAAAAATGGTTCGAGATTTTGCTAAAAATGAAGTGGCACCAACAGCAGCTGAGCGTGATGAAGAAGAGCGATTTGATCGAGAGTTATTTGATCAAATGGCAGAGCTTGGTTTAACTGGTATTCCATGGCCTGAAGAGTACGGTGGAATTGGAAGTGATTACTTAGCATACGTAATCGCTATTGAAGAATTATCTCGCGTTTGTGCTTCAACAGGTGTAACACTGTCTGCGCATACTTCACTTGCGGGATGGCCAATTTTTAAATTTGGGACGGAAGAGCAAAAGCAAAAGTTTTTACGGCCGATGGCTGAAGGGAAGAAAATTGGTGCATACGGCTTAACGGAACCAGGATCTGGATCGGATGCTGGTGGAATGAAGACAATCGCAAAGAGAGATGGCGATCATTATATTTTAAATGGATCAAAAATTTTCATTACAAATGGCGGTATTGCTGATATTTATGTTGTTTTTGCGCTAATTGATCCTGAATCGAAGCAGCGCGGTACGAGTGCATTTATTGTAGAAAGTGATACACCGGGATTTTCAGTTGGGAAGAAGGAGAGCAAGCTAGGGATTCGCTCTTCACCAACGACTGAAATTATGTTTGAAGATTGCCGTATTCCTGTAGAGAATCTACTTGGAGAAGAGGGACAAGGGTTTAAAGTTGCGATGCAAACATTAGATGGAGGTCGTAACGGTATTGCGGCGCAAGCTGTTGGTATTGCACAAGGGGCTTTAGATGCTTCTGTAGAATATGCAAGAGAGCGCCATCAATTTGGAAAACCAATTGCGGCGCAGCAAGGGATTGGCTTTAAACTTGCGGATATGGCAACAGATGTAGAAGCAGCACGCCTTTTAACATATCAAGCGGCTTGGCTTGAATCAGAAGGGCTTCCGTATGGAAAAGAATCAGCGATGTCAAAAGTATTTGCAGGCGATGCAGCGATGAAGGTGACGACTGAAGCGGTGCAAGTATTTGGTGGTTACGGTTATACGAAAGATTATCCAGTAGAGCGTTATATGCGAGATGCAAAGATTACACAAATATATGAAGGAACACAAGAGATTCAGAGGCTTGTAATTTCTCGTATGTTAACGAAGTAGGAACGAAAGCGTAGGTATTTTCCTACGCTTTTTCCTTCCAAAAAATAATAGAGAGAGGTGAAGGGAATGGTTAAACATAATGTGCATGCATCGGTGAAAGATGAAAAATTAGTTGCGTTAAGACGTGAACAAATGATTAAAGGTGCGGTGCAACTGTTTAAACAAAAAGGATTTCCGCGTACAACAACGAGAGAGATTGCAAAAGCGGCTGGGTTTAGTATAGGGACACTTTATGAGTACATTCGTACCAAAGATGATGTTTTATATTTAGTTTGTGATAGTATATATGAACATGTAAAAGAAAGATTAGAGGAAGTAGTGTGTACAGAAAAAGGAAGTATAGAAAGTTTAAAGATAGCAATAACGAATTACTTTAAAGTGATGGACGAATTACAGGAAGAAGTATTGATAATGTATCAAGAGGTACGCTTTTTACCGAAAGAATCACTTCCGTATGTATTAGAAAAGGAGTTTCAAATGGTAGGAATGTTCGAGAATATTTTAGAACAGTGTACGGAAAATGGAACATTTACATTAAATAAAAAAGAAATACAGCTTCTTGCGCATAATATTTTTATACAAGGACAGATGTGGGGATTTAGACGCTGGGCGCTGCAAAAACTGTATACGCTCGAAGAATATACAGAAATGCAAATTAGGTATGTATTGCAAGGGGCCCATATGCTTCCGAAATAAGGAACAGACAAATTATAATTTTACTACCCTATAAAAGTTTCCCGTTTTTTTTGTAGCATATTTGTGCGACTTTTGTTTATAATGAATAGTATGGATTTTTTTAAGCAGGCCGTTATATATAAGGTTATATTTGATGAAAGGAAGTGCCGCATAAGTGGATTTTAAGCAATATTCACCAGAAGAGCTAAAAGAATGTTCAATGATTGAAGTTGTACATAGCGTTTTAGGGGATAAAAAACAAGCAACGACATTCAACGAGTTGGTTCAAGAAATCGCTCAAGTGCTGGGACTATCTCAAGAGCAAGTTAATGCGAAAATCGCACAATTTTATACAGACTTAAACATCGATGGACGTTTCATTAATTTAGGAGAAAATCGTTGGGGACTACGCAGCTGGTACCCATATGAGCAAATTGATGAAGAAATCTTGCCTCAACCAAAACCGAAGAAGAAACGTAAAGTTGAAGAAGACGGTTTTGACGACTACATTGAAGAAGACGAAGATGACTTCGACGATGCAGACGTAAGTGAAGATGAAGACGATGTAGAAGATTTGGACAAGGTTCTTGAAGAAGAAGACGGAGATGACGACGATCTTGATGATTTAGACGAAGATGACGACGACTTCGCTGAAGAAGAACTTGAGTATGATGAAACTGAAGAAGAAGAAGAGGAAGAACTGTAGTTCTTGACTTTTCATTATCGTCCATGTAGAATCATTTTTGGGCTCTTTAAAAAAGGACGATAATACTTTTAAAGTGTAAATATAAAAGAAAATTGCTCCCTACTTATTACTTTTTGTGATGAGGGGAGCAATTTTCTTTTTTGTTTTTTGTTTAGAAAATAAAAAGAGTCTAACAATAAGATGGATACAGTGTTATCTACATACGTTGCGCTTTGCAACGGTGATTATATAACAGCAAAATAGAAGGGAGCTTTTTCATGACTAAGTATATTTTTGTAACAGGCGGTGTAGTATCGTCTTTAGGAAAAGGTATTACAGCAGCATCTCTTGGAAGACTTTTAAAAAATCGTGGTTTAAACGTAACGATTCAAAAGTTTGATCCATACATTAACGTAGACCCAGGGACTATGAGCCCATACCAACACGGTGAGGTATTCGTAACAGATGATGGCGCAGAAACTGACTTAGACCTTGGTCACTATGAGCGTTTCATCGACATTAACTTAAACAAATACAGCAACGTAACAACAGGTAAAATTTACTCTTCAGTTCTTCAAAAAGAGCGTCGCGGTGAATATTTAGGAGGAACAGTTCAAGTTATTCCTCATATTACTAACGAAATTAAAGAACGCGTATATCGTTCTGGTCGTGAAACAAATGCGGATGTTGTTATTACAGAAATCGGTGGAACTGTTGGTGACATCGAGTCTCTACCATTCTTAGAAGCAATCCGTCAAATTAAGAGCGACATCGGTCGTGACAATGTAATGTACATTCACTGTACGTTAATCCCGTACTTAAAAGCAGCGGGTGAAATGAAGACAAAACCAACACAACATAGTGTTAAAGAACTTCGTAGCTTAGGTATTCAACCAAACATTATCGTTGTTCGTACAGAAATGCCTGTTTCTCAAGATATGAAAGACAAGCTTGCATTATTCTGTGACATTGATACAAAAGCAGTTATCGAAGCTCGCGATGCAGATACTTTATATGCGGTTCCATTATCTCTTCAAGAACAAAACATGGACCAAATCGTTTGTGACCACTTAAAATTAGACAATCCAGCTGCAGATATGACAGAGTGGACTGCGCTAGTTAACAAAGTGCGTAATCTTTCTAAGAAAACAAAAATCGCTCTTGTTGGTAAATATGTAGAACTTCAAGATGCTTATATTTCTGTTGTAGAAGCACTTCGTCATGCTGGTTACTCATTCGACACAGATGTAGAAGTAAAATGGGTAAATGCTGAGCACGTAACAGCAGAAAACGTAAAAGAATTAGTTGGCGATACAGATGGTATCCTTGTACCAGGTGGCTTCGGCGATCGTGGTGTAGAAGGTAAAATCGTTGCGATTCAATATGCTCGTGAAAACAAAGTTCCATTCTTAGGAATTTGCTTAGGTATGCAACTTGCATCAATCGAATTCGCACGTAATGTATTAGGTTTAGAAGGTGCTAACTCTTCTGAAATCAACCCTGACACACCATATGCAATCATCGACTTATTACCAGAACAAAAAGATGTAGAGGACCTAGGTGGTACACTTCGTCTTGGTCTATACCCATGTAAGCTTGCTGAAGAAACAAATGCTTACAATGCTTATAATGAGCCGGTTGTATATGAGCGTCATCGTCATCGTTATGAGTTCAACAACCAGTTCCGTCCTGATATGGAAAAAGAAGGATTTGTATTCTCTGGTACAAGCCCAGACGGCCGTCTAGTTGAAATCATTGAATTAAAAGACCACCCTTGGTTCGTGGCAGCACAGTTCCACCCAGAACTTGTTTCTCGTCCAAACCGTCCACAACCATTGTTCCATGACTTCGTAAGAGCTTCTATTACGAATAAAGAGAGCAAGTAATAAAAAAAGCGCCTGAAATAAGGCGCTTTTTTTTAATATTCATTTAACATTTCATCGATTGTAAATTTGATTCCGTGATAAGCAAATAAAGCTACTATTAAACTTGGGAATCCGTAGCGATTACCTTCATCGTCTGGAATAAGACCTTTTAACAGTTTTGTATCAATATGTACGTCTGTATATCGTTCGAGTGATTCCGTACCTTCTTGAAGAGCAGAAATGCCGACAATAGAGTGTCCCTCTTCTTGTAGTTTTTTTGCAATTTCTACAATGGCTTCATCTGTTGAAAAACGGCTAATAAGAAGTACACGATCCGCAGAGGTTACTTCTGCTTCTTTACCATTTTCAAATAAGCGTTTTGCTTGCTTCATTGGTTCAGCACCGAATAGTGCCTCGGCAACAACGCCTTCCATTTCATTTGTACCATGTAAATAAATGAAACCATCGCCAACTAGTGCTTGAGCAAGTAAACGAGCACTATCTTCTATATTCATTTCTTCTTTTTGAGAAACTCTGGAGAAATAACCACTTAATTGAGTTGAAAAAATTTTTAACATAATGTTACTCCCTTCGTACGTGTTTGCCGGCTTTCATTATAGTTTATTTTTTTAGAAAGGTGAAATCGTAGGGTAGCATAACAAAATAGGAAACGGTAAAATAAGAAAGAATAGGAAGGAATTTGCCAAAGAATAGCGAAAATAAATCGTTAAGATATAAGAAGCTTTAAATCTTGTACTTACACAGAAAGGTTGGGAATTATGGAAGGTAAAATTTTAATCGTTGATGATCAATATGGGATTCGTGTGCTATTACATGAAGTGTTCCAAAAAGAAGGTTATCAGACATTCCAAGCAGCAAATGGATTTCAAGCTTTAGATATCGTGAAAAAAGATAATCCAGATTTAGTAGTGTTAGATATGAAAATTCCAGGCATGGATGGTATAGAGATTTTAAAGCATGTAAAAGAAATTGATGAGAGTATTAAAGTAATTTTAATGACTGCTTATGGAGAGCTTGATATGATCCAAGAAGCAAAAGATTTAGGTGCTTTAATGCATTTTGCTAAACCATTTGATATTGATGAAATTCGTCAAGCTGTGAGAAATGAGCTCGCTGTAGAGGCGTAAAAATGAATTTTTTATAAAAAATATGGAAAAAAGCGTTTACATGGACTATTGTGCAGGTGAATACGGTTGAGTTTTTGAGTACAAGTTGTTATCCTATTGAGTGTAGAAAAAAGTCCGGTATGTAGATATACATATTTTACCTTATTCTGGTCATACTACCAGCGATAAGAACTTATCGGATACAAAAAACGTTTTTTAGGAGGATTCACCATGCCTTTAGTTTCTATGAAAGAAATGCTAAACAAAGCACTAGAAGGAAAATACGCAGTTGGTCAATTCAACATGAACAACTTAGAGTGGACTCAAGCTATCTTAGCTGCTGCGGAAGAAGAAAAATCTCCTGTAATCCTAGGTGTATCTGAGGGTGCAGCTCGTCATATGACTGGTTTCAAAACAGTTGTAGCTATGGTTAAAGCTTTAATCGAAGAAATGAACATCACTGTTCCTGTAGCGATTCACCTTGATCATGGTTCAAGCTTCGAAAAATGTAAAGAAGCAATCGATGCAGGTTTCACATCTGTAATGATCGACGCTTCTCACCACCCATTCGAAGAAAACGTTGAAACTACTAAACAAGTAGTAGAATACGCACACGCTCGTAACGTATCTGTTGAAGCTGAGCTTGGAACAGTTGGCGGACAAGAAGACGACGTAATCGCTGAAGGCGTAATTTACGCTGACCCAGCAGAGTGTAAGCACCTTGTTGAAGCAACAGGTATCGATTGCCTAGCTCCAGCTTTAGGTTCTGTACACGGTCCTTACAAAGGTGAGCCTAACTTAGGATTCGCTGAAATGGAACAAGTTCGTGACTTCACTGGCGTACCTTTAGTATTACATGGTGGTACTGGTATCCCAACTGCTGATATCGAAAAAGCTATCTCTTTAGGTACTTCAAAAATCAACGTAAACACGGAGAACCAAATCGAGTTTACAAAAGCTGTTCGTGAAGTATTAAACAAAGACCAAGAAGTTTACGATCCTCGTAAATTTATCGGACCTGGCCGCGACGCTATCAAAGCAACTGTTATTGGTAAAATTCGCGAATTCGGTTCTAACGGTAAAGCGTAAGAATAAAATTCCGTTTTGGAAACCGTCTAGTCTTTTAGACGGTTTCCTTTCGTTGTATAATGAAAGCGTGAACAAGTCTAAAGATTTTATCATTTTTGTTTTTAAATAGAAAATAATGTGCATAGTCCTATTAATAAATGTGATAACGTATCTAAATTGATAAAGTGAATTCGATGAATAGTTGATCTTTATCTATTCGTGCTATAGGAGAAATGAAGATAATGGTTTCCTATTTATTGAGTTTTGGGATGGAAAGAGTAATTGAGATTCTTAAGGGGAGCTTTCTATAAAAAGATAGAAAGTAAATACATTCACAAGAAGGGAGCTCAATATGGAAAAATTGCTAATTGAAGGCGGAAGAGCTTTAAATGGAACAATTCGAGTAAGTGGTGCAAAGAACAGCGCCGTTGCATTAATTCCAGCGACAATTTTAGCAGATACTCCAGTAACTATTGGTGGTGTCCCTAATATTTCGGACGTAAAAATGTTAGGAGACTTACTAGAGGAAATTGGAGGGAAAGTAACTTATGGACAGGAGGAAGAGATGGTAGTCGATCCTTCTAACATGGTTGCAATGCCTTTGCCAAATGGAAAAGTGAAAAAATTGCGCGCTTCTTATTATTTAATGGGTGCAATGCTTGGCCGTTTTAAAAAAGCTGTTATTGGGCTTCCGGGTGGATGTCATTTAGGACCGAGGCCGATTGATCAGCATATTAAAGGGTTTGAAGCGCTAGGTGCACATGTTACGAATGAACAAGGTGCCATCTATTTAAGAGCAGATGAGCTACGCGGGGCACGTATTTATTTAGATGTTGTTAGTGTAGGAGCTACGATTAATATTATGCTAGCAGCTGTACGAGCAAAAGGTAGAACTGTTATTGAAAATGCAGCGAAAGAGCCCGAGATTATTGATGTAGCTACATTGTTAACAAGCATGGGGGCACGTATTAAAGGTGCTGGTACAGATGTAATCCGAATAGATGGTGTGGACTCTTTACATGGTTGTCACCATACTATCATCCCAGATCGTATTGAAGCTGGTACGTATATGATTCTAGGAGCTGCATCAGGAGGAGAAGTAACGGTTGATAACGTTATTCCTCAGCATTTAGAATCAGTTACTGCAAAGCTAAGAGAAGCTGGTGTTCAAGTTGAAACGAACGATGATCAAATTACGGTGAACGGTAATAGAAAGTTAAAAGTAGTTGATATCAAAACGCTTGTATATCCAGGTTTTCCAACGGATTTACAACAGCCGTTTACGACGCTTTTAACAAAGGCGCACGGGACGGGAGTTGTAACAGATACAATTTACGGTGCCCGTTTCAAACACATTGATGAATTACGTCGTATGAATGCTCAAATTAAAGTAGAGGGTCGTTCGGCAATTGTAACTGGTCCTGTATTATTGCAAGGTGCAAAAGTGAAGGCGAGTGATTTACGAGCAGGAGCGGCACTTGTTATTGCAGGATTAATGGCAGATGGAATTACAGAAGTAACAGGACTTGAGCATATTGATCGAGGTTATGAGAATATAGTGGACAAGCTTAAAGGGCTTGGAGCAAACATTTGGCGAGAACAAATGACAAAGCAAGAAATTGAAGAAATGAAGAACGCATAAGTGATACTTCCGCAAGGGGGAAGCGAAGCATCACTACTTGCGGAAGTACACTTTATAGAAAAACACGGTTCACAAAATACGGCAGAAATATAAAGACTTAAAGGAGAGGGATTATCGTGGAGAGAAGTTTATCTATGGAGTTAGTACGTGTAACAGAGGCTGCAGCTTTATCATCAGCGCGTTGGATGGGGCGCGGGAAAAAGGATGAGGCAGACGGTGCAGCAACATCAGCTATGCGTGATGTATTTGATACAATTCCGATGAAAGGTACAGTTGTAATTGGTGAAGGTGAGATGGATGAAGCACCAATGCTATATATCGGAGAGAAATTAGGTACAGGATATGGACCACGTGTAGACGTTGCGGTTGATCCTTTAGAAGGGACAAACATCGTAGCAGCTGGTGGCTGGAATGCTCTTGCTGTTATTGCAATTGCAGACCACGGTAATTTGTTACATGCCCCTGACATGTACATGGATAAAATCGCGGTTGGCCCAGAAGCAGTTGGGGCGGTCGACATTGATGCGCCTATTATTGATAACTTACGTGCAGTTGCGAAAGCGAAAAATAAAGATATTGAAGATGTTGTAGCGACAGTTTTAAATCGTCCACGTCATCAAGAAATTATCGAAGAAATTCGTAAAGCTGGTGCGCGCATTAAATTGATTAATGATGGAGATGTAGCTGGAGCGATTAATACAGCGTTTGATCGTACAGGTGTAGATATTTTATTTGGATCTGGTGGAGCACCTGAAGGTGTATTAGCAGCAGTTGCTTTAAAATGTTTAGGTGGAGAAATTCACGGGAAACTATTGCCACAAAACGAAGCTGAATTAGCACGTTGTAAAAAAATGGGCATAGAAGACATTAATCGTATCCTTCGCATGGAGGACTTAGTAAAAGGTGACGATGCAATCTTTGCAGCAACAGGCGTAACAGATGGAGAACTATTACGCGGTGTTCAATTTAAAGGTAGCGTAGGAACAACGCAATCCCTTGTTATGCGCGCAAAATCAGGCACAGTTCGCTTCGTGGATGGACGTCATAGCTTGAATAAAAAACCAAACTTGGTTATTAAATAAAAAGCGTAAGCAGCTCGTTCAGAATGGGAGGGGGATGGAGCTTCTGACGTAGAGGCGCTTTTTGCCTCGTAGGAAGAAGTGAAGCCACCGACCATTCTAGCTGCTGAAGCTGGATTAAGTAAAAAGCGGAGGTGGCTTGCTCAGAAGGGGAAGGCATTGGAACTCCTGACGAAGAGGCGTTTTGTGCCTCGCAGGAAGGGGTGAAATGACTGACCCTTCTAGACACCGGAGCTGGATTAAATAAAAAGTGCAAGCGGCTCGCTCAGAAAGGTTAAAATGGTCGACTTTTCTAACTATCGGAGCTGGAACTAAATTAAATAAGAAGCGAAGACAAATTTTCTTGTCTTCGCTTCTTGTATTTGTGTTCCAACGTATTGATTAAAACTAGATAAAAGGGTTACAATAGTGAATATTACCCTACTTGAACTTATTGCCTTTCATTATTAATTATTTGCCTTCCGTATTTTTTCCCTTTACCCATGAAAAAAGAGAATAACGTTAAAGTGTGGTGTCTGAATGAATTTGTCAATTGCAGCATTAGAAAACATGAAATTAAAAGAGTTATACGAGCTTGCGAAAGAATTTAAGATTTCGTATTATAGCAAATTAACGAAAAAAGAGTTAATTTTTTCTATTTTGAAAGCTCGAGCAGAAAAAGAGGGTTTCTTTTTCATGGAAGGCGTATTAGAAATTATTCAATCAGAAGGATTTGGATTCCTACGTCCTATCAACTATTCTCCAAGCTCAGAAGATATTTATATCTCAGCTTCGCAAATTCGTCGTTTCGATTTACGTAATGGAGATAAGGTTTCTGGTAAAGTACGACCTCCGAAAGAAAATGAACGCTATTTTGGGTTATTACAAGTTGAAGCTGTAAACGGAGATGATCCAGATTCAGCAAAAGAGCGTGTGCATTTCCCTGCATTAACACCATTATACCCAGATCGCCAAATGAAATTGGAAACGGAACCTAAAAAGTTACCGACACGCATCATGGATTTAATCGCACCAGTTGGATTTGGACAACGTGGTTTAATTGTTGCGCCTCCAAAGGCTGGTAAAACAAGTCTATTAAAAGAAATCGCGCATAGTGTTACAACAAATCATCCGGAAGCAGAATTAATTGTACTTTTAATTGATGAGCGTCCAGAGGAAGTAACAGACATTGAACGTTCTGTTAAAGGAGATGTTGTAAGTTCTACTTTTGATGAAGTGCCAGAAAATCATATTAAAGTAGCTGAGCTTGTGTTAGAACGTGCGATGCGTCTTGTAGAGCACAAGAAAGATGTTATCATTTTAATGGATAGTATTACCCGTTTAGCTCGAGCTTACAACCTCGTTATTCCACCAAGTGGTAGAACATTATCAGGTGGTATCGATCCAGCTGCCTTCCATAGACCGAAGCGTTTCTTTGGAGCTGCGCGTAATATTGAAGAAGGCGGTAGCTTAACAATTTTAGCAACAGCCCTTGTTGATACAGGATCACGTATGGACGATGTTATTTACGAGGAATTTAAAGGAACTGGAAATATGGAACTTCACTTAGATCGTTCATTAGCTGAACGTCGTATCTTCCCGGCGATCGATATTCGTCGTTCTGGTACACGTAAAGAAGATCTATTAATTCCAAAAGAACATTTAGACAAGTTATGGGGCATTCGTAAAACAATGCGTGATACACCAGACTTCGTTGAAAGTTTCTTACGTAAGCTTCGTCAAACGAAGACAAATGAAGAGTTTTTACAAAACATTGTTGCAGACTCAAAAAGGTATGTAACAACTAAGTAAAGGGAAAAAATCAGGACTCGCTTATTTTATAGTAAGCGAGTTTTTTATGCTGTTTAGGTGATATTAAAGAGAGAAATAAGTGAGAGAACCTTAGCCAGTCAGAGCTAAACGAGCCGTCTCCACTTTAAGATAATATCCAGTTCCGGTGGCTAGCTCTTCGCATCTAAGAACCTTCCGCCCAAAAGGTAAAAAGCACCTTTAGGGCGAAAGAACCTTAGCTGGTCAGAGCTGAGCGAGCCACCTCCACTTTCAATTTAATATCCAGCTCCAGCGGCTAGAATGGTCGGTGGCTTCGCGTCTTCCTACGAGGCAAAAAGCGCCTCTACGTCAGAAGCTCCATCCCCCTCCCATTCTGAACGAGCCGCTTGCGCTTTTAAAATTAAAAAGACAAAAACAGGTAGTTGCAAAATGAAGTTAGCCTTGTTATAATTTCATCATATGTGTTTCATCAATATAGTTGTGTATGCAGCTGAAGATGAAAAACTCTGTTTCGAAAATGATTCAGGGCGGAAGGAGATGAAAAGAATGAAAGCAGGAATTCACCCAGATTACAAGAAAGTTGTATTCATGGACACAAACACAGGCTTCAAATTCTTAAGCGGATCTACTAAAGGATCTAACGAAACTGTTGAGTGGGAAGATGGTAACACTTATCCATTACTAAAAGTTGAGATCAGTTCTGATTCTCACCCATTCTACACTGGACGTCAGAAGTTTGCTACTGCAGACGGACGCGTTGACCGCTTCAATAAGAAATACGGTCTTAAGTAATAAAAACATAAAACAGGCAAGTGTATGTATTCGCTTGTCTGTTTTTTTTGCGAAAATATTATACCTTTACCCTACTTTTAACTGAAAAGTAGATGAAAGGAGAGCTTCATGTACTTAATAAATCAAAATGGCTGGATTGAAGTGATTTGCGGTAGTATGTTTTCTGGCAAGTCAGAAGAGCTAATCCGCCGTGTGCGCCGTACGCAATTTGCAAAACAACATGCAATTGTATTTAAACCATGTATTGATAATCGATATAGTGAAGAAGATGTAGTATCACATAACGGATTAAAGGTAAAAGCAGTTCCTGTTTCAGCTTCAAAGGATATATTTGAACATATTACAGAAGAGCTGGATGTTATTGCAATCGATGAGGTGCAATTTTTTGATGGGGACATTGTGGAAGTGGTGCAAGTATTGGCAAATCGTGGCTATCGTGTCATTGTAGCTGGTTTAGACCAAGATTTCCGTGGTCTACCATTTGGACAAGTTCCTCAGCTGATGGCGATTGCTGAACATGTGACAAAACTACAAGCAGTATGTTCTGTATGTGGATCTCCAGCAAGTCGTACACAACGATTAATTGATGGAGAACCAGCGGCATTTGATGATCCAATTATTTTAGTTGGAGCTTCAGAATCGTATGAACCGCGTTGTCGTCATTGTCATGCAGTACCTGCAAACAAAGATAAGTAAAACTCGCTGCGCAAGGCGGGTTTTTTTCAAAATAGAGAGAATGAGCGGTGTGAGCCGCTTACGCTTTTAAATATATCTAGTTCTGGTGGCTAGCTCTTCGCATCTAAGAACCTTCCGCCCGAAAGGTAAAAAGCACCTTTAGGTCGAAAGAACCTTAGCTGATCAGAGCTGAAAGAGCCACCGCCACTTTTAAATATATTATCTAGCTTCAGCGGCTAGAATCTCCGGCGATTTCACTCTCTCGCTTGAAGCAAAAAGCGCTTCAAGGTCGAGAGTTGAAAGTGGCCTGCGATTCTGAAAGAGCCGCTTGTGCTTTTAAATATATCTAGTTCTGGTGGCTAGCTCTTCGCATCTAAGAACCTTCCGCCCAAAAGGTAAAAAGCACCTTTAGGTCGAAAGAACCTTAGCTGGTCAGAGCTGAAAGAGCCACCGCCACTTTTAAATATAATTTGCGTTTTTTTGAGTAAGTACCATATACTATTTGTATTAGATACTAGGATGTAGAGGTGAATGATGTGTTAGATCGTTTGCAAGCTGTAGAAAATCGTTATGAGAAGTTAAATGAATTGTTAAGTGATCCAGCGATTATTAGTGATTCAAATAAGCTTCGTGAATATTCAAAGGAACAGTCTGATATACAGGAAACGGTAGAGGTGTATCGTGAGTATAAGGATGTTCGTGAGCAATTAAAAGATGCGAAAGCAATGTTAGAAGATAAGTTAGACGCAGAAATGCGTGAAATGGTAAAAGAAGAAGTTTCTGAGTTAGAATCACAAGATAAAACATTATCAGAGCGTCTGAAAATTTTACTTGTTCCAAAAGACCCTAATGATGATAAGAATGTTATCGTTGAGGTTCGTGGAGCTGCTGGTGGAGACGAGGCAGCTTTATTTGCTGGTGACTTATACCGTATGTATAGCCGTTACGCTGAGGTACAGGGCTGGAAAACGGAGATTATTGAGGCTAGCTATACAGAGTTAGGTGGATATAAAGAGATTATCTTTATGATTAATGGTAAAGGTGCTTTTGCGAAGCTGAAATTCGAGAATGGTGCTCACCGTGTACAACGTGTTCCTGAAACGGAATCTGGTGGACGTATTCATACATCTACAGCAACTGTAGCTGTATTACCAGAGGCAGAAGAAGTAGAAATTGATATTCACGAGAAAGATGTTCGTGTTGATACATTCGCTTCTAGTGGACCTGGTGGACAGAGCGTTAATACAACGATGTCAGCGGTGCGTTTAACGCATTTACCGACTGGTGTAGTTGTATCTTGTCAGGATGAGAAATCACAGATCAAGAATAAAGAAAAAGCGATGAAAGTATTACGCGCACGTGTTTATGATAAGTTTAGACAAGAAGCGCAAGCTGAGTATGATCAAAACCGTAAACAAGCTGTTGGTACGGGAGATCGTTCAGAGCGTATTCGTACGTATAACTTCCCGCAAAACCGTGTTACAGACCATCGAATCGGTTTAACGATTCAAAAGCTAGATCAAATCTTACAAGGTAAGTTAGATGATTTCATCAATGCCTTAGTGATGGAAGATCAGGCTCAAAAGATGGAGGCAGCTGAGTAATGCGTGTCTATGAAGCCCTGAAATGGGCTTCTTCTTTTTTACAGGAAAATGGACGAGATGAAAATGCGGGAGAAATTGTCCTTTGTCATGTATTAAAGGTGAACAGAACAGGATTACTTATGAATATGCGTGAAGAAATAACTGAGGATCAAGAGAAAAGCTTTACGGAGTTTATCCACAAGCATGTAGAAGGTATTCCTATTCAATATATGATTGGTTATGAAATGTTTTATGGACGGTCTTTCTTTGTGAATGAAGAAGTATTAATACCAAGACCGGAAACAGAAGAGCTTATAGTGGGAGTATTAGAAAGAATCGAGCGCCATTTTGGTGATGAGAAACTACATGTAGCAGATATAGGTACAGGTAGTGGAGCGATTTCTATTACGCTTGCTTTAGAAAATGAAAATCTTCATGTGTATACAGTAGATATTGCACAAGAGTCGATTGAAGTTGCAAAAGAAAATGCAAAAGCTTTAGGTGCAGAAGTAACGTTCTATCACGGTGATTTATTGTCACCATTTCATAAAACGGGTCAAAAGCTAGATGTTGTTGTTTCAAATCCTCCATATATACCGGAAGAGGATTGGCGTGGTCTTTCTCCTGTTGTGAAAGAGCATGAGCCGAAGAGAGCACTTGTTGGTGGTGAAGACGGATTAGATTTCTATCGCCGTTTTATGGAAGAATTGCCGAATGTGTTGCAGAAGAAAGCGATTGTGGCGTTTGAAATTGGAGTAGGACAAGGTGAGGATGTAAAAAGATTGTTACAACAAGCTTTTCCACATGCTCATGTTGAGGTTGTTTTCGATATTAACGGAAAAGATCGTATGGTATTTGCAGAGATGGAGTAAGGTTCACACCTTACTCTATTTTTTTGTGGAAAAATTCATATAGATTTTGAATTTAATAGTTTAGAAAGATGAAAGTCTGTCCACACTGTTTGTAGAAGGGACGGTGGAGGAAATGAAAAAACAAGTTATTGCTTATCTTCTTATACTATTAATTGGTGCACAGTTACTTGTGCAGTTTGGATATATGAAAGCTGATGCGAAAGGGCCTTCAGTTATTCCGAAAGAGGCCGTTCGATTACGAATTTTAGCAAATAGTGATTCAGATAAAGACCAGGCATTAAAGCGTAAAGTGCGTGATGAAGTAAAAGCACAAATTGATGGGTGGGTAGCGGATTTAACTTCATTTGAAGAGGCACGCAAAGTAATTCAAAGTCATATTCCAGAAATCGAGAAAACGGTGGAAAATACGTTAAAAAGAGAAGGAAGTAAAGATTCATTTCAAGTGAAATTTAGTAAGAATGTAAAGTTTCCTACAAAGGTATACGGGAATTTTATTTATCCAGCAGGAGAATATGAAGCAGTATTAATCACAATTGGAGAAGGTGAAGGGGCGAACTGGTGGTGTGTATTATTTCCACCAATGTGTTTCTTAGATTTTTCGAGCGGGACAGCTGTAAGAAAAGAAGAGCACGTTGTGAAGGCGGAATCTCCTGAAGAGGAGCAGGTGAAACAACTAGATGAGGAAGTAATAGATAAAGAAGAGAAGAAAGTAGATAAGGTAAAAGAAACGAAAGCTGTAAAGCAGGAAGTAGTAAAAAAAGTAACAGCTTCTGAAAAGAAAGTAGTAAAAAATGAAACAAAAGTCGAAGAGCAGCCTGTAAGTAAAGAAGAAATAAAAACTGTGGAAAAAGTGGAGAAACCTGTGGAGAAAAAACAAGAAAAGCAAAATGAGTATGTAAAAGTAGAAGAGGAAGAAGAAAAGCCAGAAGTTAAATTGTTTATTGTAGAAGCTTTTACATCTTTATTCTCTAAATAGTACTATTAATAAATCTCTCTTCATATATAAAAATGAGGAGGGATTTATTATGAAGAAAGTGTATTTTGCTACGAAAGCAGATGTGGAAAGATTACATTCTTTTTTCGGACAAGCTAATAAAAAAGATGATAAAATAAATGAGTTGTACGCACAATTTATGATTTTGGAAGAGGCGGAAGAAATACGAGCTGTAATTGGTTATGAACAAAGTGGGGAAGATGTGCTTATTCGTTCTTGTTTATTCACACCTCATGTGGATAAACAAACTTTCTTATATTTTTTTGAAATGTTTTTGCAGTATATGAAAGAAAAAAGTGTTCAACAATTGTACTTACTAACAAATCATCCACAATCTGTACCGATCTTTCAGTTTTTTGACTTTTTTACTATAGAAAAGGATGAGGTTCCAGAGGGAATTCAACAACTAGAACATTTTTGTAAAAATATAAAAGAGCAGAATGCAATAATACTAAATTGTCAGCTATTCACAAAGTTATCCACGGATTAATTAGGTTTATCCACATTTTGTGGATAAACCTTGTTTGTCTTTTGGATAAATCTCATAGTAAACTAAAAATATACAAGTATTTAAGGGTAGAAAAGGACGTGGAAAAAAATGCATACAAACATGTGGGTTGTGGATAATGTTGTGGAAAGAAAAAAATATTATCCACAGTTACAAGAAGCAGCAAAATTATTAAGAGAAAATGAGGCGGTTGCTTTCCCTACGGAAACAGTATATGGGTTAGGTGCAAATGCGATGGATGATGAAGCAATCGCGAAAATTTTCGAAGCGAAAGGAAGACCGAGTGATAATCCACTCATTGTCCATATAGGTACAAAATCTCAGTTAGATGGGATTGTGAAAGAAATTCCACCAGTTGCAGAGAAGTTAATGGCGCATTTTTGGCCAGGACCATTAACAATTATTTTGCCGAGAAAAGAAGGGATTTCAGAGAAGGTGACGGCAGGACTTAATACGGTTGGAGTAAGAATGCCTGATCATCCAATTGCACTTGCTCTTATTGAAGAGGCGAATGTACCTGTTGCGGCACCAAGTGCGAATCGTTCAGGGCGTCCAAGTCCAACATTAGCTTCTCACGTATATGAAGATTTGAATGGGAAGATTGCAGGTATTGTTGATGGTGGTGCAACTGGAGTAGGCGTTGAATCAACTGTAATTGATTGTACAAGCGCGGTTCCAACAATATTACGTCCAGGTGGGATTACGAAAGAACAATTAGAAGCGGTGATAGGTACTGTTTCTTTAGATCCAGCTTTAAAGGATGAGAAGGAAAAACCGAAATCGCCTGGAATGAAATACACACATTATGCCCCGAAAGCACCACTTAGTATTGTTGAGGGCTCACGTGAGTTTATTCAGCATCTTGTGGATGAGAAAAAGGAAGAAGGATTTAAAGTAGGCGTATTAACGACAGAAGAGTATCAGCATGTATATAGTGCAGATGTTATATTATCTTGTGGTGTTAGAAGTGACTTAGCTAGTGTTGCGACTAAATTATATGATGTACTTAGAACATTTGATGCAAGTGAAGTGGATGTTATTTTTAGTGAGTCATTCCCTAATGAAGGAATAGGGAATGCAATTATGAATCGTTTAACAAAAGCGGCAGGACATCATATTATTATTGAATGATAAGGTAAGATTAGCAAACAGAATATTTCTCCTTGGATAAGCATATTGTGAAGTAGCACGTCCAAGGAGGGGCATGAATGACGTTTGAACAGCTAATACCTTTAATAATTATGGCATTCGCCTTAGGGATGGATGCGTTCTCGGTGAGTCTTGGTATGGGGATGATACCCCTAAAGTTAAGACAAATCCTGTATATTGGTATGACGATAGGGATATTTCATATTATTATGCCGTTTATAGGAATGGTACTAGGTCGTTTTTTATCAGAGAAGTATGGAGATATCGCACATTTTGCGGGTGCTATTTTATTAATCGGACTAGGGTTTTATATCGTATATTCGAGCATTTTACAAAATGAAGAGACTAGAACAGCCCCTATTGGAATTAGTTTATTCGTATTTGCATTTGGCGTCAGTATAGATAGTTTCTCAGTAGGACTTAGTCTTGGTATTTATGGAGCACAAACAATTATTACGATTTTACTTTTTGGATTTGTTAGCATGTTATTAGCGTGGATGGGTTTATTAATTGGGAGACATGCGAAAGATATGCTCGGTACATATGGTGAGATAGTAGGTGGTATCATTTTGGTTGGGTTTGGATTATATATCCTTTTTCCTATATAATTTTATGTAGGAGGGAATTATGAACAAGCTATTGGAATGGTATGTTAAATTTTTAACCTTCTATCCTCGATGGCTAAGAAGACTTATAATTTGGGGTATTATTTTGCAAATTTCGATGTTAGGTTGGATTAAGTTAATTCGTGAATGGTGAGATAGTTCCTTTCTGTGAATATTTTGTTTGTACTATATTTATTGCGCTAAAAATTACAGATATAGAAAGGATGAGATGAATGACGAGATTGAAGCAAGTTTTTGGTATTATTATTAGTTTTTTTGTTTTTTGGTTTAGTATGCTCGGTGTACAAATGTTTGCTGAGTTTTTAGATATTGAGTCATTGAAATTTGTTGCGGGAAAGACTGAGGCGGCGCGTGCCTTTTACTCTCCGTACCCGTTTTTAATTGTTTTTCTTATCACATTGCTTTCCCTATACTTCTTCGTAATTAAGCTAGGGAAGCCGAAAAAAGAGAAAATGCCTACTTTAGAGGAAAAGAAGGAAGAATTACAATGATAAAATCCCCTGCTAAAAAGCAGGGGATTTTATATTTGAGTGATGGGAGGAATCTAACCGCCTTGCTTTTAAATATATCCAGCTCCAGCGACAAGCTCTTCGCATGAAGCAAAAAGCGCTTCAAGGTCGAGAGCTTGAAGTGTCCTGCGATTCTGAACGAGCCGCTTCCGCTTTTAGATATTATCCAGTTCCAGTGGCCAGCTCTTCGCATCTAAGAACCTCCCGCACGAAAGGTAAAAAGCACCTTTTGTGCGAGAGAACCTTAGCTGGTCAGAGCTAAACGGGCCACTTCCACTTTTAAACTGGCCTAACCAATTCAAATTGTTCTCCTAATTTTGCATAGTTGTGTCCTGCTAGGCGGCTTATTGGTTTGAGTCCTTCGGCGTGAATGCGCCCTTTTTCATATAGATGTTCGGCAACGTGGAAACGAACGACGCGTCCAATTAGTAGATCACAAGCTGGTGAGTCTTCCGTTCCGCCAAGTGGAATTGCACGTTCTAATACGCATTCCATTCGAATATTTGCTTCTTTTACACCTGGAACAGAGATGACTTCACTTTCGATTGGTGTTAGTTTTGCTAGTTCAATTTCACTTTCATTTGGCGGGAGGTTAGCTGCTGTTTCGTTAATTGCTGCTACATATGATTCGTCAGAAATATGTACGACAAATTCTCCTTTTTCAATTGCGTTTCGGGAAGTGTCCTTTCTTTCTCCGGCTTTTCGTTGTACAGATACTGAGATAAGTGGTGGATTAGCAGCGACAATATTAAAATAACTATATGGTGCTCCGTTTAGTACGCCTTCTTTTGTTACAGAAGTAACGAATGCGACAGGACGAGGGATGATACTTCCAGTAAGTAATTTGTAATTATCTTTTTCAGTTTGTTCATTTGGATTAATGGATAACATGCTTGTAATCCCCTTTCTAAATATGAATACTTATTGTTTGTTTACAAGATAACGATGAGAAAATCCTGCTGGAAATAATATTTTGTTTCATAAAAAGAACTTACTTCAATTGTAATGAAGTAAGTTCTTTTTTCAAGAATCTCAAATTTGAGATAAAAATCAAAGTAAAACGTATGCGCCAGGTCCGATTAAAGCTACACCAACAGCGACAGCGATTAACATTAAGTTATATTCATATCCGTTTTGTGTTACCCAGTAACCATTTTTTCCGTGAACAGTGAAGATAGCCATTAACATTGTTCCAACGATAAATAATGAACCAACTACAATGAAAATACCTGATGCAAATAAGAAACCACCTAGTAATTCAGTTGCGCCAGCCATAAATGCCATAAATACACCAGGACGTAAACCGATTGACTCCATCCAGCCACCTGTTCCTTTTAAACCGTAACCGCCGAACCAACCAAATAATTTTTGAGCGCCATGACCCATGAATGTAATTCCTATAATAAGACGAATAATAAGTAGACCGAAATCCATCATTTTTAAAAACCTCCTAAAAGTTATTAACTTACCTTACGTAAGTAATACTAAAATAGTTACTTACTTTAGTCAAGTGTATTTTGAAAAAAGTTTGAATTAAATTTTACAAATTAACAACAAAAAATAAAATGTAGTAAAGACCTCTAGACAAGTTGGGCAAAAAAAGAGAAAATATAAATAGAAGTTAACTTCTAATTGTTATTCAGACAATCAGAATTGACTGGAATTTTGTGAAGCGCTACAATAAGAGTCTATTAGTAATGACGTAATTTATTTCGAAAGCGTTTTTACAGTATAATATTCGAAGTATGAAGTCTTACATGTATCCCGAGCTTTACTAGGGATTGCCCTATAAACTTTTAGGTAAATTATAAGGAGGACTATCCTATGTTTAAAAAATTATTCGGTCTTGGTTCAAAAACAAATGAAGAAACAATCGTAGCTCCATTAACTGGAGCAGTGAAAAATATTGAAGAAGTACCAGATCCAGTATTTGCTGGTCGTATGATGGGTGACGGTGTTGCAATCGATCCTACTGAAGGTGTAGTTGTATCTCCAGTTGATGGTGAAATCGTACAATTATTCCACACAAAACATGCTATCGGAATTAAAGCGAAAAACGGTACAGAAATTTTAATCCACGTTGGATTAGAAACTGTAAAAATGGAAGGCGAAGGTTTCGAAGCTCACGTTTCTGAAGGCCAAGCTGTAAAAGCTGGAGATAAATTAATCTCATTCGACTTAGAATTAATCCGTGAAAAAGCGAAAAGCACAATTACTCCAATTGTTATTACAAACACAGATGCAGCTGAGTCTATTAAGACAACTGTAGGCGTAGCAGCTACAAAAGGTTCAACAGAAGTAATGAAAGTTACAATGAAATAATTGCAATATAAGAGGAATCCGTTTCGTATGAAATGGATTCCTTATTTTTGTTGCATGTTCAGCATGTATGTTAAAATACTCTAGGCACTTGGAAATAGGGTTTCACATATATGTGGATAAGGCGCATTTTTCTTAGAAAAAATATAAGAGAAATGCGCCTTTTGTATATTCACATTTCTTTTGTTCTATTCTAATGTAAGTTATGATGAATGGTAAGAAATCGAATATAGGGGTGGGTTTGAATGAAACGAGTGTTATTTGTTTGTACTGGCAATACATGTCGTAGTCCAATGGCTGAGGCGTTGCTTCGTCATCACGGAGGAGATAAGTTTGAAGTGCAATCTGCTGGTGTTTTCGCCTATCCTGGGAGCGATGCATCGGTACATGCGAAGGAAGCTTTAGCTGAAAAAGGAATTTTAATTGATCATGCGGCGCAGCAAATAAATGAAACTTTGCTTGATTGGGCTGATATTGTCGTAACGATGACAGAAAACCATAAGCAAATTGTACTTGGGCATTATCCGAGCGTTGAAAAGAAATTAAATACGTTATATGGATTAACTGAAGGTATAGGCAAGGACATTTCAGATCCATTTGGAGGCTCGCTTTCTATTTATAAAGAAACGTTAGATGAGATGGAAAAACTTGTACAAACTTTACTGAAAAAACATTCAGTAGGTTGATGTTTCGTGTATAATACGATATTGGAGATCACTTCTTCCTATGTGAGGTAGCGAGTGTGAAATGAAGATAATTGATTGAAACTTTGGAGGGGTAAAAATGAAAGTAGTAATAGCATCTGATCACGGCGGTATGAATATCCGCAAAGAACTTGTAAGTTTATTAGAAGAGTTAAATATTGAATATATTGATTTAGGTTGTGAATGTGAAGCTGGTTCTGTTGATTACCCTGACTTTGCGTTTCCAGCAGCTGAAATGGTAGCGAATGGTGAAGTAGATCGTGGTATTTTAGTTTGTGGGACAGGCATTGGTATGTCAATCGCAGCAAACAAAGTAAATGGTATCCGTTGTGCGTTAGTTCATGATACTTTCAGCGCGAAAGCAACGAGAGAGCATAATGACACTAACATGCTAGCGATGGGTGAGCGTGTAATTGGTGCTGGTCTAGCGCGTGATATCGCGAAAATCTGGTTAACAACTGACTATGAAGGTGGTCGTCACGAAAACCGCGTAGGAAAAATTAAAACATACGAAACAAAGTAATAGATTCTAACTATCAGTAGTGTGAAATATAATTTGGTGAACCAACCTGTGAAAGGAAGAGGCGTAATGACAGAAATCGTAAAGGTAAGAGAACAGCTACAAATGTCGCTTTCTGATTTCCAAGAACAAGCTTCATTACAAAGCGGTCAAATTTTTGTAGTGGGTTGTAGCACGAGCGAAGTGCTAGGCGAAAGAATTGGAACATCAGGAACGATGGAAGTAGCAGAGGCGATTTTCTCTGAGTTAAAACAATTTCAAGAGCAAACAGGTATTGAATTAGCGTTTCAATGTTGTGAGCATTTAAACCGTGCTTTAGTAGTTGAGAGAGAAGTAGCGATAAAATATCAATTTGAAATTGTAACAGTTACGCCTGTTAGATCAGCAGGTGGTGCATTGGGGACATACGCGTATCACAATTTGAAAGATCCGGTAGTAGTTGAGTTTATTAAAGCTGATGCAGGAATGGATATTGGTGATACATTTATCGGTATGCATTTAAAGCATGTAGCTGTTCCGGTTCGTACAAGTGTGAAGGAAATTGGAAGTGCGCATGTAACGATGGCCAAAACACGTGGAAAACTAATTGGTGGAGCACGTGCTGTCTATGCGGCAGTGGAAGAGACTACCACTTGCCGTTAAATATGAGAAATTAGGAAGTCATATAGTAACTGTTTATCATAAGATAAAAGGTATGTTGTCTGACTTTATAATAGAAGAAAGAAAAGACCGATTTTCGGTCTTTTTTTTCTTTTATGATATAGAAAGTCATGTTAGAATGTAGTTGAAAACATGAAGGTTCGAAAGAATTACAACCTGAATTTTCGTTTTTTCTGAATAAATAAGAAAAAACTGTTGGGAATCGATGTAATTCGTTCAGAAAAGGGGGATTTTGGTGGATCATTTAAAACGTCAAGATGAAAAGGTATTTGCTGCAATTGAGGCAGAACTAGGAAGACAGCGTTCAAAGATTGAGTTAATTGCTTCGGAAAACTTCGTAAGTGAAGCAGTAATGGAGGCACAAGGTTCTGTTTTAACGAATAAGTATGCTGAAGGATATCCTGGAAAACGTTACTATGGTGGCTGTGAACACGTAGACGTAGTAGAAGATATCGCACGTGATCGCGTGAAAGAAATTTTCGGCGCAGAGCACGTAAATGTTCAACCACACTCTGGTGCACAAGCGAACATGGCAGTATACTTCACGATTTTAGAGCAAGGCGATACAGTGCTTGGTATGAACTTATCTCATGGTGGTCACTTAACACACGGAAGCCCTGTTAACTTCAGTGGAGTACAATATAATTTCGTAGAATATGGCGTGGATGCTGACTCTCACCGTATTAATTACGATGATGTATTAGCAAAAGCGAAAGAACATAAACCAAAATTAATCGTTGCAGGTGCAAGTGCATACCCTCGTGTTATCGATTTCAAGCGATTCCGTGAGATTGCAGATGAAGTGGGCGCTTATTTAATGGTTGATATGGCACATATCGCTGGTTTAGTAGCTGCTGGTTTACACCCAAATCCAGTACCACATGCACATTTCGTTACAACGACAACACATAAAACGTTACGTGGTCCGCGTGGTGGTATGATTTTATGTGAAGAGCAATTTGCAAAACAAATTGATAAATCAATCTTCCCTGGTATTCAAGGTGGTCCACTTATGCACGTAATCGCTGCAAAAGCTGTTGCATTTGGTGAAGCACTTCAAGATGATTTCAAAACATATGCACAAAATATCATTAACAATGCGAACCGCTTAGCTGAAGGTCTTCAAAAAGAAGGACTTACACTTGTTTCTGGCGGAACAGACAATCACTTAATCTTGATTGATGTTCGTAACTTAGAAATCACAGGTAAAGTAGCAGAGCACGTATTAGATGAAGTTGGTATTACAGTGAACAAAAATACAATTCCATTTGAAACAGCAAGCCCATTTGTAACAAGTGGGGTACGTATCGGTACAGCAGCTGTAACATCTCGTGGTTTCGGTTTAGAAGAAATGGATGAAATTGCGTCACTTATTGCTTATACATTAAAAAATCATGAAAATGAAGCTGCATTAGAAGAAGTACGTAAGCGTGTAGAAGCGTTAACTAGCAAATTCACAATGTATCCAAATCTATAATAGATTGAAGAAGACTGCCGAGACTTAATTGTTTTGGCGGTCTTTTTTGTGGACATATATTATTTTTAAAGTATGTATACAAATGATGAATAAATTTTGGCGATATAATGAAGGATACAGCTCCCATAATTGGTAAAGATACTAGATAGATTCATCGTAAAATCATGATTTTGCCAAATTTGCCCTTGAATATTAGTAGCGTTTTCTTTACAATCGTAAATAGTGTAAAAAAGCGTGCAAACGCATGAATATCATCTAAAGGAGAGATTCACATGGGAAAACTGTATGTATTTGATCACCCGTTAATTCAACATAAGATTACATATATTCGCGATAAGAATACAGGTACGAAAGATTTTCGTGAATTAGTGGACGAAGTAGCAAGCTTAATGGCTTTCGAAATTACTCGCGACCTTCCACTTAAGGACATTGAAATTGAAACACCTGTAAGCAAAGCGACAACAAAAGTGATCGCTGGTAAAAAACTTGGTTTAATTCCGATTTTACGTGCAGGTTTAGGAATGGTTGATGGAATTCTGAAATTAATTCCAGCAGCAAAAGTAGGACACGTTGGTTTATACCGTGACCCTAAAACATTGCAACCGGTAGAATACTATGTGAAACTTCCAACGGATGTAGAAGAGCGTGACTTTATCGTACTAGATCCGATGCTAGCAACAGGTGGTTCTGCGGCTGAAGCAATTAACTCTCTGAAAAAGCGCGGTGCGAAACAAATTAAATTAATGTGTATCGTTGCAGCTCCAGAAGGGGTAAAAGTAGTACAAGAAGAACATCCTGATGTTGATATTTATGTAGCAGCATTAGATGAGAAATTAAATGACCACGGATATGTAGTACCAGGTCTTGGTGATGCTGGTGACCGTTTATTCGGAACGAAGTAAGACAACTGACGAGCAGGGGAGATTCCCCAGCTCGTCTTTTTTGTTGTAAGCAAGTAGGGGAGGGGGAGAGGATAAATATACATCGTATATACAACATAAGTTGCATACACCTCACATATAATATAGAAGTCTTACGTCTGAGGAACACTATATTATGGAAGAAAAGCGTTATATCTCGAAAATATAATAGTGACAAACTTGTGAACATTTCCTTCTATTATAAAGAGAAAACTGTTAGAAATTGCATATATGTAACCAGTATTTAGAAGGGGAACGTTTTCATTTTTGGGAGGAAATGCCTAATACTCAAATTTTTAGATTTTTTACGATTTCTCGTTGACACTGTTAATACCCTATTGTATGCTAACAACGGGGATAGATGGTAGGGCTTTCAGTGACAAAATTACATCTATTCCGTGACGAAAATGTAAACTTTTTGTTTTGTATAGGATTTATGCAAAAAAATGAGTTATTATTAACACATCGTGAATGAGGGTTACATATTGGAGGGATGAATCCTTGCAAAAAAACGATCGCAGCCATATAAAAGCTTATGCTTTAATGTCAGGTATTCTTGCTCAATTAGTCGGTTCTATTCTTGTTGGAATCTTTGGTGGGCAGTGGATTGATAATAAGGTTGGAACGTTTCCGTTGTTTCTTATTATAGGGTTATTACTCGGACTAGGAACAGGGGTATACGCAATGATTCGACTCATTCGACATTACTATTCGGGAGAGCAATGATGATAGACGTACATGGACTTGTCCAAAGACAAAAGAAATATATGTACTACTTGCTTGCGCTTCTAGTGCTAGGATGGGGATTTACCTCTTACAAGGATGTATTTCTTGGACTGATTATCGGGACGATTTTCAGTTTTCTTAGTTTGCGCATCATTGCACGTAGAACAGACAAGCTGCTAGATCGCGTAACAAATGGAGAAAACGTGAAGTTCAAGGCAACAGCGGTAAGTACATATTCAAGATTCGCCACGATTGGGTTATTAATTTTATTTGCAGCCAAATATCAAGAGTTAATCGCGATGTGGGGCCTAGGTGTAGGATTGCTGACAGGATACCTTGTCATGATCATAGATTTTCTTTATTTAGAGTATAAGAGCAGGGAAGAGAGGTGAATTACTAGTGGAACACGGTAAATTAGTTGAATTTCTAGGTTTAACGTTCGATTTGTCATCAGTTATGATGGTTACTGTAGCAGCAGTTATTGTTTTCTTAATCGCTGTTATTGGAACTCGCAGCTTAGCTCTTCGCCCAACCGGAATGCAAAACTTCATGGAATGGGTGTTTGACTTCGTGAAAGGGATTATCAATAGTACGATGGACTGGAAAACAGGTGGACGTTTCTTAACGCTTGGCGTTACGCTTATCATGTTTATCATCGTATCGAACTTCCTTGGTTTACCATTCATGTATTCAGCAACTGAAGCTGGCGAACATATTGCATGGTGGAGATCACCAACGTCTGATCCAGCAGTTACATTAACATTAGCCGTGATGGTAGTTACCCTCACCCATTATTATGGAATTAAGATGAAGGGTACGAAAGAGTACGTAAAAGGTTATTTCCAACCTATGAAATTCTTATTCCCATTAAAGGTTATTGAGGAGTTTGCTAACACATTAACGTTAGGTCTTCGTTTATTTGGTAACATTTATGCAGGTGAGATCTTATTAGGATTACTTGCTAAGTTGGGCGGAGCATCAGTCCTTGGGGCATTAGGTGCGCTTGTACCAATGTTAGCATGGATGGGATTCAGTGTATTCGTTGGATCAATCCAAGCATTTATTTTCGTTATGTTAACGATGGTTTATATGGCTCATAAAGTAAGCCATGACCATTAATATAATTTAAGTAAGAAAAAATTTATTTTTTTATAATACAAAGGAGGACAAATTAAATGAGTTTAGGTGTAATCGCAGCTGCAATTGCAATTGGTTTATCAGCGTTAGGTGCAGGTATTGGTAACGGTCTTATCGTATCACGTACAATCGAAGGTGTTGCTCGTCAACCAGAATTAAAAGGCGCACTTCAAACAATTATGTTCATCGGGGTTGCTTTAGTTGAGGCACTTCCAATCATCGGTGTAGTTATTGCATTCATCGTAATGAACAAATAAGGGAGACTCCCCTTACATAGATGGCGAAGAGTGTTTTTCCGAACTTTCTTCGCCATTGCTTTATGAATGAAACGTATGTCTTTTTTTTTCATATGATCAATTTAGATATTTTGAAGGGAGTGAATCCTTGTGCCAACTTTATTATTAGGTGCTGCCATTCCATTTGGAACGATTGCTTATACATTGTTCATTTTCTTACTTCTATTAGTAATGCTACGCAAATTTGCGTGGGGTCCTTTAATGGGAATTATGAAAGAACGTGAAGAGCATGTTACTAATGAAATCGACGCTGCAGAAAGAAGTAATGCTGAGGCGAAGAAGTTAGTAGAAGAACAACGTGAAATGTTAAAACAATCACGTGTTGAAGCACAAGAGTTAATTGAAAGAGCGAAAAAGCAAGCTATAGATCAAAAAGATGTTATTGTTGCTGCTGCGAAAGAAGAAGCAGAATCAATTAAAGCATCTGCTGTACAAGAAATTCAACGCGAAAAAGAGCAAGCAATTGCTGCTTTACAAGAACAAGTTGCTTCTTTATCTGTTCAAATTGCTTCTAAAGTAATTGAAAAAGAATTAAAAGAAGAAGATCAAGTGAAGTTAATTCGCGATTATATTAAAGAAGTAGGAGAAGCGCGATGAGCAATGGGATTGTAGCAAAACGTTATGCTGTCGCTCTTTTTAAAATTGCTAAAGAAAAACACGTATTAGAAATGTTTGAAGAGGAATTACGCCTTGTACAAAACGTTTATGTAAAGAACGGAGAACTACATAGCTTTTTAACGCAACCGAACATTTCAAAGGAACAAAAGAAAACGTTTCTTGCAAACGTATTCGGATCTGTTTCTGAATCTATTTTAAATACGTTATATATTTTAATTGATAACAAACGCATTGATATCTTACCTGAAATTGCAGATGAATATGTTGTTCTTGCTAATGAAGAACGTAACGTAGCGGATGCAACTGTATATTCTACTCGTCTTCTATCAGAAGAAGAGAAGCTTAACATTGCTGAAGCATTTGCAAAGAGAACGGGAAAAGATGCAATTCGCGTGAAAAATGTTGTAGATGAAGATTTACTAGGCGGAATTAAAGTACGTATTGGAAATCGCATTTATGACGGAAGTTTACAAGGAAAATTAGCACGTATTCAGCGTGAATTAATGAAGAATAGATAGGGGTGAAGCACATGAGCATCAGAGCTGAAGAAATTAGCGCACTGATAAAGCAACAAATCGAGAACTATCAGTCTGAAATCGAAGTTAGTGATGTTGGTACAGTTATCCAAGTTGGTGACGGTATCGCGCGTGCTCATGGTCTTGATAACGTTATGGCTGGTGAACTTGTAGAGTTCTCTAACGGCGTTATGGGACTAGCACAAAACTTAGAGGAAAACAACGTAGGTATTATCATTTTAGGACCTTACACAGAAATTCGTGAAGGTGACGAAGTTCGTCGTACTGGTCGCATCATGCAAGTACCAGTAGGAAAAGAACTAATTGGTCGTGTTGTAAACCCATTAGGTCAACCAGTTGATGGTTTAGGCCCAATCAATACAACAAACACTCGTCCAATCGAAAGTCCAGCACCAGGTGTAATGGATCGTAAATCTGTTCATGAGCCACTTCAAACAGGTATTAAAGCGATCGATGCTCTTGTACCAATTGGCCGTGGTCAACGTGAGTTAATCATTGGTGACCGTCAAACTGGTAAAACAGCAGTTGCACTTGATACAATCATTAACCAAAAAGATGAAGACATGATTTGTATCTACGTAGCAATTGGACAAAAAGAATCAACTGTACGTAACGTAGTAGAAACACTACGTAAGCACGGTGCATTAGAGTACACAATTGTTGTAACTGCATCTGCTTCTCAACCAGCTCCATTATTATACCTAGCTCCTTACGCTGGTGTAACAATGGGTGAAGAGTTCATGTACAATGGTAAACACGTATTAGTAGTATATGATGACTTATCAAAACAAGCAGCGGCTTACCGTGAGCTGTCATTACTATTACGTCGTCCTCCAGGTCGTGAAGCTTACCCAGGGGATGTATTCTACTTACATTCTCGCTTATTAGAGCGTGCAGCAAAATTAAGTGATGCAAAAGGCGGCGGTTCTTTAACTGCACTACCTTTCATCGAAACACAAGCAGGGGACGTATCAGCATACATCCCAACAAACGTAATTTCTATTACGGATGGACAAATCTTCTTACAATCTGACCTATTCTTCTCTGGCGTACGTCCAGCGATCGATGCGGGTACTTCTGTATCTCGTGTAGGTGGATCTGCTCAGATTAAAGCAATGAGTAAAGTATCAGGTACACTTCGTCTTGACCTTGCATCTTACCGTGAGTTAGAAGCGTTCGCTCAATTCGGTTCTGACCTTGATAAAGCAACTCAAGCGAAATTAAACCGTGGTGCTCGTACTGTTGAGGTATTAAAACAAGGATTACACAAACCATTACGTGTAGAGAAACAAGTTATCATTCTTTACGCTTTAACACGTGGATTCCTAGATGATATCCCAGTAGTAGATATCACTCGTTTTGAAGAAGAATTCCATGCTTGGTTAGATTCTAATGCGACTGACTTATTAGAAGAAATCCGCACAACTAAGAAACTTGCGGATGACGACAAATTTGCAGCAGCAATCAATGGATTTAAAAAAGTATTTGTAGCTTCTGAATAATAAAAGCGGAAGCGGCTCGTTGTGAATGTGAGGGGGATGGAGCTTCTGACGAAGAGGCGGTGTTTGCCTCGTAGGAAGAAGTGAAGCCACCGAGCATTCAAGCCGCTGGAGCTAGATAGTATATATAAAAGGCATCTCGGGCTCTGAGATTGCTAAAGGTCATGTAAAGGAAAAGAGTAGGTGCACCTATTCTTTTCCTTCAATCATGAGCAAGAATATCTTGCAACGTAGATTAGGAAGAGGATTCTTACTAATCGTGCCAACTTCCGGAAAAAAGGTGGTGAAAACCTGTGGCATCTTTACGCGATATAAAAGCGAAGATTAACTCGACAAAGAAAACGAGTCAAATTACGAAAGCGATGGAGATGGTATCTGCATCTAAGTTAAACCGTGCAGAGCAAAATGCTAAATCTTTCGTTCCGTATATGGAAAAGATTCAAGAAGTAGTAGCGAGCATTGCGCAAGGAAGCAAAGGGATTAATCATCCAATGCTAAATGCGCGTCCTGTAAAGCGTACAGGATACATCGTTATTACGTCTGATCGCGGACTAGCAGGTGGTTATAACAGTAACGTATTACGTACAGTAAGTAACGTAATTCGTGAACGTCATAATATGGATTCAAACCAATATTCTATTATTGTGCTTGGACGACTAGGACGTGATTATTTAAAACGTCGCGGCTTTAACATTATTGATGAAGTAGTTGGATTATCTGACCACCCATCATTTACTGATATTAAAGACCTTGCTTCTCGAGCAATTGCGATGTTTGCAGATGGTGCTTATGATGAGCTGTACATCTACTACAACCATTACGTAAGTAAAATTTCACAAGAGGTAACGGAAAATAAAATTTTACCGCTTACTGATGTGGCGTCTGACAAACCGACGACAGCTTATGAATTCGAACCTTCTGAAGAAGAAATTTTAAAAGTACTATTGCCACAATACGCAGAAAGCTTAGTGTACGGTGCATTACTAGACGGTAAAGCAAGTGAACACGCAGCGCGTATGACAGCAATGAAGAGTGCTACAGACAACGCAATGGAAGTTATCGATTCACTTACACTTTCATTCAACCGTGCGCGTCAGGCAGCGATTACGCAAGAAATTACGGAAATCGTTGGTGGAGCAGCAGCGTTAGAATAGTATTAAAAAGCGGAAGCGGCTCTGTCAAAAGAGTCGCGTAAGCTATAAACCAATAAAAAATTAAAAGCTAGCTGCTCGTAGAAAGTTGGCTAATTAAAAGAAAGCTAGGAGGGAACCCGATGAATAAAGGGCGCGTTACGCAAATCATGGGTCCGGTTGTAGACGTTAAGTTTGATGGCGGAAAGCTACCAGAAATCTACAACGCCCTTACGGTAAAACAAAGCAACGAAAACGGAAGTATTAACTTAACATTTGAAGTTGCACTTCATTTAGGTGATGATACAGTTCGTACAGTTGCAATGTCTTCCACAGATGGACTTGTTCGTGGCACAGAAGTAGAAGATACTGGTAAACCAATCTCTGTACCAGTTGGTGATATAACACTTGGTCGCGTATTTAACGTATTAGGTGATGCAATTGACTTAGATGGTGAGGTTCCTGCAGATGTACATCGTGATCCAATTCACCGTCAAGCACCTGCATTCGAAGAATTATCTACTAAAGTAGAAATTCTTGAAACTGGTATTAAAGTAGTAGACTTACTTGCTCCTTACATTAAGGGTGGTAAGATCGGCCTATTCGGTGGTGCCGGCGTAGGTAAAACAGTATTAATTCAGGAATTAATTAACAACATCGCACAAGAGCACGGTGGTATCTCTGTATTCGCTGGTGTAGGTGAGCGTACTCGTGAGGGTAATGACTTATACCACGAAATGAGCGATTCTGGCGTAATCAAGAAAACTGCGATGGTATTCGGACAAATGAACGAGCCACCTGGAGCACGTCAACGTGTTGCATTAACAGGTTTAACAATGGCTGAGCATTTCCGTGATGAGCAAGGACAAGACGTACTTCTGTTCATCGATAACATCTTCCGTTTCACGCAAGCGGGTTCTGAAGTATCTGCCCTTCTTGGTCGTATGCCATCTGCGGTAGGTTACCAACCAACACTTGCAACAGAAATGGGTCAATTACAAGAGCGTATTACATCTACAAATAAAGGGTCTATCACGTCTATCCAAGCGGTATATGTACCAGCCGATGACTATACTGACCCAGCACCAGCTACAACGTTCGCTCACTTAGATGCAACAACAAACTTAGAGCGTCGTTTAACGCAAATGGGTATTTACCCAGCCGTAGATCCATTAGCATCTACATCTCGTGCACTTTCTCCAGAAATTGTAGGAGAAGAACATTATGAAGTAGCTCGTCAAGTACAGCAAACTTTACAACGTTATAAAGAGCTTCAAGATATCATCGCTATCTTAGGTATGGATGAGTTATCTGAAGAAG
This sequence comes from Bacillus sp. FSL W8-0640, assembly GCF_038007725.1. Lineage (NCBI taxonomy): Bacteria > Bacillati > Bacillota > Bacilli > Caryophanales > Bacillaceae > Bacillus > Bacillus sp. FSL W8-0640. The sequence goes on along the minus strand of NZ_JBBOXT010000001.1, from coordinate 5,080,627 downwards.
ATAAGTTAGTTGTACATCGTGCTCGTCGTATTCAATTCTTCTTATCTCAAAACTTCCACGTAGCTGAGCAGTTTACAGGTCAAAAAGGTTCTTACGTACCTGTAAAGAATACAGTTAGTGGTTTCAAAGAAATTCTAGAAGGAAAATATGATGACCTTCCAGAAGATGCATTCCGCTTAGTAGGTGGCATTGAAGAAGTTATTGAAAACGCGAAGAAAATGATGGCGTAAGGCCTTAGGAGGGACGAAGTATGAAGACATTTCCAGTCAGTATTGTAACTCCTGATGGACCGGTTTACGAAAAAGAAGTAGAAATGGTAAGTGTAAAAGCAGAGAGTGGGGAAATGGGGATCTTACCAGGTCACATTCCAACTGTTGCACCATTAAAAATTAGTGCAGTTCGTCTGAAAAATGGTGGACACACTGATTATGTAGCAGTAAGCGGTGGCTTTATCGAAGTTCGTCCAGATAAAGTGACTGTATTATCATCATCTGCTGAAGAAGCAAACCATATCGATATCCATCGCGCAAATGAAGCGAAGCGTCGCGCTGAGCAACGTCTGCAAGATAAACAAGCACATGTTGACTTTAAACGTGCAGAAATGGCATTACAACGTGCCGTGAACCGTTTAAACGTTTCCGATATGAAGTGAAAAAATCCGTAAGGGCTTTGCCTTTACGGATTTTTTTTGTGTGTATTTTATGGATAATTTTACAAAACTGGTATAATTATATTGATGCTTGTATAAGTAGAAGTGTACAACAATTTATATTTCATAAAGGGGATGAATCAATGATTGGTGAAATGAAGCGAGAAGCATTGTACTCTTTAAAGGGAAAATGGGGACTAGGTGTTGGATCAACAATTTTATATTTTATTTTAAGTTATGTCGTTTCGATGGTTGCAATGCTTATACTATTAATTCCAGGAATTATTATATTTCTCTCAGTTGCAAGCTTAACGGGATCATTTGAAGAGGAAACGATGTCAATTGGAGCAGGTATTACCTTTGGAATTTTTTATTGCATTATAATAATTTTGAGTAACGCATCGTATGGGATCACGTCATATGGTTATACAAATGTATTTTTACAGATTAGTAAACGAGAAGATGCTAAAGTAGATTACTTATTTGAAGGATTTCGTGGCTTTAAAAGAATGATGAAAACAATGTGGGCAATGCTTGCGATTTTGTTATATACAGGTACATGGATTCCGATGCTGTTAATAGGCTTATTTGCATTGTTAGGTGAAGAAGGGAATACGTCATTTGCAATAGCTTTCTTCGTACTATTAGCAATTTCAATTGTTGGTATGATTGTGATGTATTTTTCTTATGCACTGACGTACTATGTGATGATTGAAAATCCAGAATATAGTGTTTCGCAGGCGATGAAGGAAAGTAAGAATCTTATGAAGGGTCATAAGTTAGATTTGTTTCTTTTATGGCTGAGCTTCATAGGATGGGCTATTTTAGCGCTTCTTACTTTTGGAATAGGATTTCTTTGGTTTAGTCCGTATATGAGTACGACGACAGCACACTTTTATTGCTATATTTCAAAAGGTGAATTTCAATAGGAACATGCTATACTAATAGAATTATTGTGTATAGGAGGCGAGGCTACGCATGATTAGTGATTTAAAAGGAGAAGCACTAGATTCATTAGAAGGGAAATGGGGATTAGCTGTTGGGGCTACACTACTCATTTCAATTCTTATCACAGCTTTTGATTTTAGTGTTGATTGGGGATTTTCTTTAATTTTCGGTTGGCAAAAAACAAACGGTTCAATTTCAATGAATATTCTTACATTTTTCGTTACTGGACCGTTAACTTTAGGTGGATATTACCTTGGTTTAAATATCCTTCGTGAAAAGCAAGCTAGTATCGGTAATGTATTCATTTGGTTTTCAGAGGGAAAGAGATTTCTAAAATCATTTTTATTATATTTATTAGTAAATCTTTATCTTTTCTTATGGACGTTATTGTTCATTATTCCAGGTATTATTAAATCATTTTCTTATGCGATGACATACTTTATTATAAACGATCATCCTGAGTATTCACTGAACCAAGCTATTACAGAAAGTCGTCGTATGATGGATGGACATAAGATGGAGTATTTCATTTTATGTTTAAGTTTTATTGGCTGGTTTATATTAAGTTGTATTACGTTAGGGATTGGATTCTTATGGTTAATTCCATATTTCTATACGACATCTGCAGCTTTTTACGAAGAGATTGCAGAAGAATATTATGAGAAAAATATTTAGCACTAAAAAACCCCCGGTATGAATTATTTGTTCATACTGGGGGTTTTTTGTAGAAACTTTATAAACTGATTACTAGTAAGTGGTTTACTGAAATAGTAACCTTGCATATATTTACAGTTATGTTTTTGCAGAAACTTAAGTTGTTTTTCGGTTTCAATTCCTTCGGCGACGACTGAAAGATTTAAAGTATTCGCGAGGGAAAGAATTGTAGAAACGATGGCTCGTTCTTCAGGACGATGATCAGCTAATTGTGTAAATTCTCTCGGTACTTTTAATGTGTCGATTGGAAAAATTGATAAATAAGCAAGAGAAGAGTACCCAGTACCGAAGTCATCAATGGAAGTTTGGATACCGTACTCTTTTAATTGCTTCAGTCTCAATAATGTTTCTTTCTCGTCAATCATTGCAATTCTTTCTGTTAACTCAAGTGTTACATATTTTGGATCGACTTGCACGTCGTTTAATATTTGTGAAATGTTTTCGATTAATTGATCTTGCCGGAATTCTTTTGCGGATAAATTAACACTTATTTTTAAATTTTGGTAGCCAAAGGTATGCCATATTTTTAATTGGAGACAAGCTTCTTGTAATACCCAATGTCCAAGTGGGACTACTTGTGGCGTCTCTTCCACAATTGGAATAAACTCACATGGTGAAATGTCACCTAATAGTGGGTGTTTCCAACGTATTAAAGCTTCAGCACCGATAATTTTATTTGTTATCGTATCAATTTGTGGTTGATAAACGAGATAAAATTCTTTGTTTACTAAAGCGATGGGCAAATCTTTTTCAATTCGAGCTTTTCGTTCCATTTTTTTATATAGTTCTTTCGTGTAAAGAGAGCTACCGTTTTTTCCTTTATTCTTTGCTTCGTACATGGCCATATCAGCATGCTGCAAAATGGATAGCGCATCTTCACCTGCTTCAGGATATATTGCAATTCCGATGCTCGGTGAGATTTGTAAATGTTGATTTTCGATTTCAAATGGCTCATTCATGGCCGCTACAATCCTATCAGCTATTTTTTGGACATCTGGCTTTTTTTTGTAATTCTCGATAAGGATTGTGAACTCATCCCCAGCTAGCCGCGCGAGTTTCATATTTGATGTTGCTATTCTTTCGAGCCTTTTTGCTACTGCGATGAGCAACAGGTCTCCTACTCGATGACCGAGGGTATCATTAATAACTTTAAAACGGTCTAGGTCGAGAAACATAACAGCAAAAGGCTTTTTCGATATTTTTGCTCGCGTAATTGCCTGTTCTAAATGTTGATGAAATGCACGTCGATTTGCAAGCTCTGTTAAAGTATCATGGTATGCTAGGAAATTAATTTGTTCTTGTTGTTGTTTGCTTTCCGTAATATCTTTAATCATTAAATAAACCCCAGAAATTTTCTCCTTTAAAAAGATCGGTACGGCGGTAACGTGCAAGTAGTAAATGTCTCTGTTTTTATGGTACGCCCGTATTTCTAAAGAGATAGAATACCCCTTTTTCACGCGATGAAAGGCGTTAATCATTTCTTCTAAATCTTCTTCGTATATGAGTGAATAGTAAGGCTGGTTTAATAATTCATTCGTTTGATAACCGAGTAAAGTAGTACCAGCGTTATTTACTTTGAGAAAATTACCGTACAAATCTAATGTGAAGATTGGATCTGGATGATGCTCGTATAAAGATTTAAACATTTGTTGATTATGATAGAGTTCATTTTTCTGTTCTACTAAATCTTCTGTACGTAGTTTAATTTGTTTCTCGAGTTCTGAGTTGAATTGCATTTGAGCAATCAATAATATTTTATTTTGTTTTCGAACTAAACTATGACGTATGAGCACGAAGGAGAAAGTTATTATAAGTCCGATTACTATAATAGGCGCAAAAACGTATTCAACTAATATAAAAACAATAAGCATTACTACCGAAATATACGGTAATGATAATCGGATTGATTCACCAATTTTAGGTGTTAGTAGTACTTGTTCTTGTTTTTCAGGCTCTTTTGTATGGAGAATACAGGCGATTGCTACTAGTACTAAGGTTACTTGATAGAAAGGAGTAACTGTAAACATAGAATACTCTGGTATGAAGTATTTTATATAAGCATAAATCGCATCTGTAGTAGCATATAAAATTAAAGCACTGCCAAGAAGTGCACCTACCTTTTTAGGTAATAAGGATAGTGGTTTAAATAAAAGGTTGATTCCTATTAAGAGAAAGAGTAAATCAGCCATTGGATAGGTAAGTTGAACAAATATGTCGATATAGGATGTTGTAAAGATGTGAATAGTTCGTTCAATAAGTAAGTAGTAACTTAAAGTAAATTGGGCTGTAACGATAATACAAATATCACATAGCATAAAAAGTTTTTCTAATAAATCTCGGTTGTAAATGATTTCGTATAGAAAGGCAAACGTAATGCTAAATAAAAAAAGTAAGTAAAAAAAGTCAGATGGATCAACGAACGTATAGAAGTCTTTTACAATTAAACGCTGATAGGCAACGACTATATCACCGATAAAATAAGAGAGAGCTCCAACAGATAATATGATCCAAAATAAACGAGATAGCCCTTCTTTCATGTTTGAAAAATAAAGTATATAACTACAAGCGATAATATCAATTAATAGGGTACTCGTTCCGATTAATAGCTGAAAAGAAAATGAGTATTCATATAGAAAAGGCATCGCTACATAGTGAAGCGTTATAGACAGCAATACAATGCTTATAAGAATACTTACATGTGTTTGTTTTTTCATTTATATCACCTACGGTTTTTTGAAAAGCATATATAAGTTTATATTTATTTTGCACAATTATAGCAAGTTGTAAAGATAGATTTTAATAATTCTTGTTTCTGTCTCCCAACATATCGACATAGGAATTTGAAGTTTGCTATAATGATTAGAATAGTTGCATTATTTAGAAAAATTTAAAAATAATAATTACTGCAACTAGGACATATTGTTTACTATGTGAACTTGTTCTTAATTTAGGGGGGAGGGTTTCACAATGGCAAGTGTATATGAAAATAGTTATATGATCGTTTTGATTTTCTTGCTATTAGGTATATTGCTGCCGGTAGTGGCTCTTACATTAGGAAGGATGCTGCGCCCAAATAAACCAAGTGCAGCAAAGGCGACGACGTATGAGAGTGGAATTGAGCCTTTTCATGATGCAAATATTCGGTTTCATGCTCGTTATTATATTTTCGCTTTATTGTTTGTGATCTTTGATGTAGAAACTTTATTTTTATATCCTTGGGCTGTTGCGTATGACAAGCTAGGTTTATTTGCATTAATTGAAATGCTCATCTTTGTTGTAATGTTGCTAGTTGGATTAGCGTATGCTTGGAAAAAGAAGGTGTTACAATGGTTATAAATTTTGAGGAATTACATCCAAATGAGCGAGCAGAATTAGAACGAAATATCTTTTTTTCTACATTGGAACAGTTGAAAGGATGGGCGAGGAGCAATTCTTTATGGCCGATGACATTCGGACTGGCGTGCTGTGCAATTGAAATGATGGGAGTAGGTTCATCACATTATGATTTAGATCGATTTGGGTCATTTTTTCGGACTTCACCAAGGCAATCGGACGTCATGATTGTATCGGGAACGGTAACGAAGAAGATGGCTCCTATTGTTCGGCGCTTATATGATCAAATGCCCGAACCGAAATGGGTTATTGCGATGGGATCTTGTGCGACAGCAGGTGGTCCGTATGTAAATTCATATGCTGTTGTGAAAGGTGTAGACCAAATTGTACCAGTTGATGTGTATATTCCTGGTTGTCCCCCAAATCCAGCTGCTTTAATTTATGGAATTAATAAATTAAAAGAAAAAATTCGTTACGAAGCAAAGACCGGGAAGCAGGTGACGAATAAATGAGCAATCCAAATAAAGATTTAGAGGAGCTGAAAAAAGAAGCAGCTAGGCGTGCAAAAGAAGAAGCGAGAAAACGCCTTGTAGCGAAACACGAGGCGGAAATAAGTGAGCTTGAGGAAGAAGATCAAGAAAAAGAGAAAGCGCTACCAAAAAAAGATGATATTACTATAGAAGAAGCAAAACGACGTGCAGCAGCAGCTGCAAAAGCAAAAGCGGCGGCGTTAGCGAAGCAGAAAAGAGAAGGAATAGAAGAAGTAACGGAAGAAGAAAAAGCGAAAGCCAAGGCGAAGGCAGCAGCCGCCGCAAAGGCAAAAGCGGCAGCGTTAGCGAAGCAGAAAAGAGAAGGAACCGAAGAAGTAACGGAAGAAGAAAAAGCGAAAGCCAAGGCAAAAGCGGAGGCGTTAGCGAAGCAGAAAAGAGAAGGAACCGAAGAAGTAACGGAAGAAGAAAAAGCGAAAGTCAAGGCAAAAGCGGAGGCGTTAGCGAAGCAGAAAAGAGAAGGGACAGAAGAAGTAACGGAAGAAGAAAAAGCGAAAGCCAAGGCGAAGGCGGTGGCAGCTGCCAAGGCAAAAGCGGCAGCATTGGCGAAGCAGAAAGCCTCGCAAGGTGATGGGGATTCGGGAGATGAAAAGGCAAAGGCAATTGCAGCGGCAAAAGCGAAAGCAGCAGCGGCTGCAAGAGCGAAGACAAAGGGGGCTGAAGGTAAGAAAGAGGATGAGCCGAAGCAGGAAGAACTGTCCGTAAATCAGCCATATTTAAATCAGTATGTTGAGGCTATTAGGGAGAAGTTAGGAGAGGGTGCATTAGTAGATTCCTACATTAATAAACTGTCAAAGGATGTGCCAACTCTTGTGGTGGATCCCGAAAAATATTATGAAGTGATGGAGTCACTGCGATTCCATGAGGGACTTGCTTTTGATTATATGTCAGAGCTACATGCGACGGATTTTGTGACACATATGGAAGTGTATGTTCATTTGTTTTCATATGGTAAGAAACAATCGGTAGCGGTGAAGGTAAAGCTAGACCGGGAAACGCCGCAAGTCGAATCTGTGACAGCGCTTTGGAAAGGGGCTGACTGGCCGGAGCGAGAAGCATACGATTTGCTCGGCATTATATTTAAAGGGCATCCGAATTTAACACGTATTTTAATGCCAGAGGATTGGGTAGGATATCCGCTTAGAAAAGACTATGAACCGTATGATGTGGAGGTGTAGCTATGATCCGCACGGAAGAGATGCTTTTGAATGTAGGACCTCAGCATCCGAGTACACATGGTGTGTTCAGGCTCGTAATTAAGATTGACGGGGAAATTATTAAAGAAGCTACACCTGTTATTGGGTATTTACATCGCGGGACGGAAAAGATCGCTGAGAGCTTACAGTATACGCAAATTATCCCTTATACAGATCGAATGGACTATTTATCAGCTATGACGAATAATTACGTCATTTGCCATGCTGTAGAGACGATGATGGGGCTTGAAATTCCAGAGCGTGCCGAATACTTGCGAGTACTTGCGATGGAGCTAGGAAGAATTGCGAGCCATCTCGTTTGGTGGGGGACGAATCTTCTTGATATAGGAGCGGTTAGCCCGTTTTTGTACGCGTTTCGTGAACGAGAGATGATTATAAATTTATTAAATGAATTATGCGGGGCACGGCTTACTTTTAACTATATGAGAGTTGGTGGTGTGAAGTGGGATGCGCCAGATGGTTGGATTGAAAAGGTGGAAGAGTTTGTTCCGTATATGAGGGAGCAACTGGCAGGTTATCATGATCTTGTTAGCGGTAATGAGATTTTCTTAAATCGTGTGAAAGGCGTTGGTATATATAGCGCGGAAGAAGCGATTTCGTATTCTTTAAGTGGAGCAAATTTGCGGTGCACTGGAGTAAACTGGGATCTTCGCAAAGATGAGCCGTATTCGATTTATGATCGTTTTGATTTTGATATTCCTGTTGGAAGCGTGGGAGATGCTTGGGATCGCTACGTTTGCCGAATGCAAGAAATCGAGGAGTCTTTAAAGATTGTTGAGCAAGCGGTTCAGCAGTTCCCGAAAGATGGAGCTGTGCTGGCAAAAGTACCAAAAATTATTAAGGCACCTAAGGGAGAAGCATTTGTACGTATCGAATCGCCGCGCGGAGAGATTGGGTGTTATATCGCTAGTGACGGAAAGAAAGAGCCGTACCGTTTGAAGTTTCGTAGGCCATCTTTTTATAACTTGCAAATTTTACCAAAGCTATTGAAAGGTGAAAACATCGCTAATTTAATTACGATTTTAGGTGGAGTTGATATTGTACTTGGGGAGGTTGATGGCTAATGATTGAGACGCTCTTACAATCACCTTCAAGCTGGACGAATTTCTTCATTTTTTTCGGATTAGCGGTACTTCTACTATTTGCAGTCCTTGGCTTCGTTACATATGGAATCTTGGCAGAACGGAAAGTGATGGGGTTTATGCAAGGGCGGATTGGCCCAAACCAGGTTGGAGGCCGATTTGGTTTACTGCAAACGGTAGCTGATGTTTTAAAACTATTATTGAAAGAAGATAGTATTCCAAAAGCAGCAGATAAACCGCTGTTTATATTAGCACCTGTCATTGCATTTGCACCAGCATTTATGGTGCTTGCGGTTATCCCGTTCACTGATAAATTTCAATTTGCAGATATTGGAGTTGGGCTACTTTATTATATTGCTGTTTCCGGTATTACGACGATAGGTGTTGTAACTGGGGGATGGGCATCGAATAATAAATATTCCCTTTTAGGAGGAATGCGTGCGGCGGCGCAAATGATTTCTTATGAGATTCCGCTCGTAATGAGTGTAATTGGTATCGTTTTGCTAGCTGGTAGTCTGAATTTAAATGAGATTGTAGCGGCGCAGGAGAAGGTTTGGTACATTTTCGTACAGCCAATTGGCTTCGTCGTTTTCTTAATCGCAGCAGTTGCAGAGTTAAATAGAACGCCATTCGATTTGCCAGAAGCGGAGTCAGAACTTGTTTCTGGATATCATACGGAATACTCAGGTTTTCGCTGGGCGTTTTTCATGCTTTCAGAGTACGTATATTTCTTCGGGATGGCATCGTTAATTACAGTGCTCTTTTTAGGTGGATGGAATCCAGTCATGTTTCTTGGATTTATCCCAGGTGCCGTATGGTTTGCTTTGAAATTTAGCAGTGTAGTCTTTCTATTAATTTGGTTCCGCGTTACGTTCCCGCGTATAAGAGGTGACCAGTTAATGGAGTTTGGTTGGAAAGTATTATTGCCGATTGCACTTGCAAATATTTTCTTAACGGCATTGATTAAGGAGTTATTCTTCTAATCTATGAGGGGGGTGCCAGTAAGAGATGAAAGGACTATTTAAAGGATTAAAATATACATTAAGTAATTTGAGCAAGAAGAAGGTAACGTATGATTATCCAAATCAACCGTTGCCGTTGCCAGACCGTTTTCGTGGAATTCAAAAATTTTATCCGGAGAAATGTATTGTTTGTAATCAGTGCTCTAACATTTGTCCGACAGACTGTATTCAGTTAACAGGAAAGAAACATCCGGATCCTACGAAAAAAGGGAAAATTATCGACACGTATGATATTAATTTTGAAATTTGTATTCTTTGTGATTTATGTACAGAAGTTTGTCCGACAGAGGCAATTGTCATGACAAATAACTTTGAACTCGCGGAATATTCACGTGATGACTTATTTAAAAATTTGCAGTGGCTTGACGAAAACGACGAAAACGTCAGGAAGGAGAACTAGGCATGAATGGCGAGTTTGTAGCATTCTTTATACTATCCTTGTCTGCAATTATCGGCGGTGTTCTTATGTTGAACTTAACGAAAGTTATGCACATGATGCTAGCTCTCGTTCTGACATTTCTCAGCATTGCAGGTTTGTATTTTCTTTTATCAGCTGAATTTATAGGCGTTGCACAAATTTTACTTTACTCTGGTGCAATCACAATTATTATGATTTTCGGCATTATGTTAACGAAACATAACGCGGAAAATGAATCGCGTCTTACTCTTCGAAAATGGATTATCTTCTTTGCAGTTGTAGCATTTGGAGCGGTTATGTATTTCGCTGTTAATAATGTTGATTTTGCAAATGAAAGCACACAAGGAAGTTTACCTCTCCATGAAAACAACACACTTCAAATCGGTACGCTTCTCTATTCAAAATATATTATCCCATTTGAACTAACTTCAGTTATTTTACTTGTAGCACTCGTTGGCGCGATTGTACTTGCGAAAAAGGATGAGAAAGAGGAGGATTCCAATGAGTAGCGTTCCAGCTTCTGCATATTTAACACTTGCGATTATTTTGTTTTGCATCGGTCTATTTGGAGCTTTAACAAAGCGGAATACAGTAATCGTATTAGTTTGTATCGAATTAATGCTGAATGCTGCCAATTTAAACTTAGTGGCGTTTAGTAAATTAGGCTTATTTCCGAATTTAACAGGTCAAATTTTCTCACTGTTTACGATGGCTGTAGCGGCAGCGGAAGCGGCGGTAGGACTCGCTATTTTAATTGCTTTATATCGTAATCGTACAACAGTTCAGGTGGATGAAATGGATACGCTTAAAGGATAGCATTGTGACCGAAAAAGGGGGAAGGAAACAATGATCGATTATGCATGGCTCATACCGCTTTTCCCACTCGTTTCGTTTTTGTTACTTATTATATTCGGGAAGAAAATTAGAGAAGGAAGCAGCGTACTTAGTATTTTTTTCGTCTTTCTCTCCTTTATACTTGCGGTACTTGTGTTAATAGAAAGGTTTTCAGAAGCAAGCGTGAAGCATAAGTGGGTGTGGCTTAGAGCTGGAGATGTGGATATATCATTCGGCTTTGAAGTGACTGCATTAGGAGCTTTAATGTTATTTATCGTGACGCTTGTGAGTCTACTTGTACATGTGTATTCGAAAGGTTATATGAAAGGTGATGAACGATTACCAACCTTTTACGCATATTTAGGACTCTTTACATTTGCGATGTTAGGGCTTGTTATATCAACGAATTTATTACAGTTTTATATATTTTGGGAATTAGTTGGCCTTGGTTCATTTTTACTTATCGGTTTTTATTTCTTTAAAGAAGAAGCGAAGGCTGCTGCAAAAAAGGCTTTTATTATGACCCGTATTGGGGATGTTGGTTTATTTATCGGGATGATCTTAATTTTTTGGTACGCAGGTAGTTTTGAATATGACGCAATATTTAGGGCGATTTATACAGGGGATCTACCTCCTTACATGATTACAATAACAGCGATATTAATTTTTATCGGGGCGATGGGAAAATCAGGTCAGTTCCCGCTTCATACGTGGTTGCCAGATGCAATGGAGGGGCCAACGCCCGTTTCGGCACTTATTCACGCGGCGACGATGGTCGCGGCTGGCGTATATTTAGTAGCGACGATGTTCCCTCTATTTTCAGCAAGTACAGTGGCGATGCAGACAGTGGCAATCGTTGGAGCTTTCACTGCAATCTTTGCGGCCTCTATCGGTCTTGTGCAAACAGATATAAAGAGGGTGCTTGCTTATTCTACAGTTAGCCAGCTCGGGTACATGATGCTCGCGTTAGGTTCTGCCGGCTATGTAGCTGGTATATTCCATTTAACGACACACGCTTTTTTTAAAGCACTACTATTTTTGGCAGCAGGAAGTGTAATTCATGCTGTGCATACGCAAAACATTAATAAAATGGGCGGTTTACAGAAGAAGATGAAAGTAACTGGTACGCTATTTTTAATAGGTACCCTTGCCATTAGCGGTGTTCCGCTGCTTTCCGGTTTTTTCAGCAAAGATGAAATTTTAGCGGCGACGTGGATGAATGGCAATTACGTTTTATTTACTTTAGCGGTAATTGCGGCGTTTTTAACAGCATTTTATATGTTCCGCCTATACTTTCTTGTCTTTACTGGAGAAACGAAGACGAAGGAAGAAGTGCATGAATCGCCTCGCGTTATGACGTATCCAATGATTGTTCTCGGCGTTCTTGCGGTAGTGGCAGGATATATAAATACACCGTGGTTTGGGACGTTTCTCGGAGATTGGTTGACGAAAGATGTAGGGTTTAAGGTTGAAGAAGCGCATGGACCAGTTTGGATTATGATTGTTGCGACACTCGTTTCATTTGCGGGAATCGCTCTTGCATATTTCATATATGGCAAGAAATCAATTTCTAGAGATTGGGCTGGGGGTACGGAAACATCTCTTTATAATCTTTTGAAAGAAAAATATTATGTGGATGAACTATACAACATGACGGTGATCCCTATTACGAAAGGAATCGCTCATGTACTTCGCTTATTTGAAGTGTATGTAGTCGAAGGAATTGCAGTTTTAATTGGAAGTGTAGTTAAAGGCACAAGTAATCTTGGATCGAAACTTCAAAACGGGAATGTACAAGTGTACGGTACTGTAACGGCGGTTTCGCTCGCTGTACTCGTCATTATTTTGCTCTATACGGGAGGGGATTTACGATGAATGATTTGTTGTTAACGTTCTTCATTTTTTCCCCGCTTTTAGGAATTTTATTGCTTGTATTAACACCGAAAAAGGAATTACGTACAGTGCGGGCGCTTGGCTTATTTGGGACGGCACTTCCATTTGGAATCGCTATCGTCCTCGCTTGTACATATGCTTCTGGAAAGAATTTGTCCCTATTTGATGAAAAGGTGAAATGGATTAAGTTTGGAGATTTTACAGCGGTGGATAAAAGGTGGTTTTCTATTTATTACGAGCTCGGTATTGATGGTTTGTCGCTTGTCATGATGGTACTGACGGCTCTTCTAGCGATGCTTGCAGCAATTGCAGCCTTTTCTATTAAAAGAAACTTAAAAGCATTTTATATGCTGTTACTCATGCTAGAAATAGGAATGCTCGGCGTCTTTGCTGCTCAAAACTTAATGTTGTTTTTTATCTTCTTTGAAATTACGTTGCCACCAATGTTCTTATTAATTGGAAAGTGGGGAAAATTGTCGAGTGAAAAGGCTGCGTATAGTTATTTAATATATAACGGTATTGGCTCAGCTATTTTGCTCATTGTTTTCTCAATTTTGTTTGCGAAAACAGGTACAACAAATATTGTGGAGCTGAAAGAGATATTAAGAAGCATAAACGCAGAGGGAGCACTCGTCATCCCAAGTAGTTTGCAGCTTAGTGTATTTATTGCCATAATGATTGCTTTTGCAATTAAACTACCTGTTTTTCCGTTGCACCGCTGGATGGTCAATGTACACATAGAAGCGCATCCAGCTGTAGTTATGCTTCATGCGGGTGTTTTGCTGAAGATTGGAGCGTACGGTATTATTCGCTTCGGGAAAGGGCTATTCCCGGAATATTTTCACGATGTTGCAACACTAATTGCGATATTAGGCGTAATTAATTTATTATACGGTGCCTTTTTAGCGCTCATCCAAACGGACTTTAGGAAAGTACTGGCTTACTCTAGTATTTCGCATATGGGAATTGTGTTAATGGGACTTGCGTCACTTAATGCACCTGGTACACAAGGAGCGTTATTCCAAGTTGTATCACATGGTTTAATTGCAGCCTTGCTCTTCTTCCTACTGGGTGTTATAGAACAACGATTTGGAACTTCGGATATTACGGTGCTAGGCGGACTTGCGAAAAGTGTACCGATACTTAGCGGATTCTTTTTAGCAGGAGGAATGGCATCGCTTGGATTACCAGGGATGTCTGGGTTTGTTAGTGAATTTCTTGCCTTTCTCGGTTTATTTCAAGGAGAGCCCGTCATTGCTGCAGTCGGTGTGATTGGCATCATTTTAACCGCTGTATATGTATTAAGGGCGACACTTCAAGTGACATTTGGAAAGAAAGAGTGGGAAGCAAAAACTGATATACACGGATGGGAGTATGTCCCTGTTTTACTACTTATCTTTTGTATTATTGCAATTGGAGTTATGCCAGAAATACTAGGGGATCCGCTTCAAAATACTTTGAAAACATTGGGGGTGAAGTAGGGTGGATATGAATACGTTACTTAGCTTATCGTGGCATCTAATGGTGCCAGAATTTATTATTCTCGGCGCCGCCATCCTTCTTTCCATATGTGATTTGTTTTTTAAGCTGAACCATAGATATGTAGCTCTTGGTGCGATTGCTGCTATCGTATTAGCAATCGTGTCATTAATTACGCTATACAGCGAACCGGCAGGAGATATTTTAAATGGATCGTTTGTGTTAGATGGATTTTCAAAAGGGTTTAAAACGTTGCTATTAGGTGCCTCAGCCCTCATTTTATGCACCGCAATGAGCGATGATAAGAAGAATCCAATTGAAGATAAGGGTGAATATTATTACTTATTTTTAATGGCACTTCTTGGTGCGATGTTCATGGCTTCTAGTGTTGATTTTATTACCCTTTTCGTTGGTTTGGAGTTACTTTCACTTTCTTCCTATATTTTAGTAGGAATACGAAAAAAGAGCCGTGCATCAAATGAAGCGGCAATGAAATACGTCATTAGCGGAGGAATTGGAACGGCGATTACGCTCTTCGGAATGAGTTATTTATACGGTATTACAGGTTCAACTAACATTGTAGATATGCAAAAGGTACTCACTGGGGAACTCGCTAGTGGTATTCAGTTATTGTTAGCTCTCGCATTTCTTTTATTGCTAGTCGGTCTCTCATTTAAAATTGCCACAGTGCCGTTTCATATGTGGGCACCTGATGTGTATGAAGGAGCGGCTACACCTGTTACTGCTTTTCTTGGAACGATTTCTAAAATTGCTGGTTTCCTACTCATTATTCGTTTGTTCCTTATGGTTTTTGCAAGTGTATTAATACAAGGAGATATGCAATCTTTATATGGGCATATGAGTATATATATCGCGGTGTTAGCAAGTATTACGATGATTGTTGGGAATGTAGTCGCGTTAAAACAATACAATATAAAGCGTTTATTTGCTTATTCGGGCATTGCTCATGCAGGGTATTTACTCGTTCCACTTGTCGCATTATCACCATTTACGATGGATAGCATGTGGTTTTATATGTTGGCATACATGCTTATGAATATAGGTGCATTTGCTATCATCCACGGCTTAATCTTACAAAATGATGAGGAAAATATAACGATTTTCACAGGTTTATATAAAAGGTCACCATTTGCAGCGATTATGATGACAATCTTTATTTTATCGCTGGCTGGGATACCAGGAACGGCTGGCTTCATTGGAAAGATTAACATCTTTTTAGGCGCGCTTCATGTAGAGCCAGCACATTACGTACTAGCTTCGATTATGATGGGTACGACAGTTATTTCATTCGTATATTATTTCCGTATTTTACAACAAATGTTTTTCCGCACAGGAGAGACAGAAGAGAGGATACGGTTACCGTTAAATATAAAGGTTGTTATGAGTCTTTGTGCAATTTCGATTGTAATACTAGGGATTATGCCGATGATTGGGTACAATTTCTTTTATGAATATTTTCCATTAATGAAAGATTTCTTCTTCTTAGGGAACGTGGTACAATAGTGAAAATAAAAGGTGTGGAGTCAGTACTCTGCGCTTTTTATTTTGTGTTAACTTGTAATGTAGATATACGTTTTTGGAAAGAAAATCACGATGTAAAATGTAAGATGTCTATGTGCATTTGAAAAAGTGTAGCTCCTACTTATTATGGTATCGTTTTTATATTCTTTCATAAGTAGTAGCTGAGTAAAAAGGGGTCGATTTTTTGGCACAACTTTTAGGGCAACAAGCACTGATTGCCATTGTTTCGCATTTATTGTTTATTACCATTACGTGGTGGGCCTTACAAGGCATTCACATTGAGCGTTTAATGAAGTCCGGAAAAGTGCTGCAGACGCGAGTATTACTCATCTTAATTACAATTGCAATTGGGACATCTGTAAGTAACTTTTTCCTTGATTATTTAGGCTATTCGAAGAGTTTAACGTATTTAGTAAAGTAAGTGTATAGAACCTCAAATCTCCGTTAACAATGGGGATAGGAGGGGATGAAATTGAAGCTTAAAGCCATTCTTATTGTTGCACTTAGTGTTGTTTTATTTTTGGTTGGATATAGAGAGATGAAACCGATAAGCGATGAACAGAAAATGGAGAGCATGATCAAGGCTTTAGAGAAAAATGATGCTAAAGTAGAAAAATGGTCATGGTTAGCGAGAGAAACAAAAACAATTTCTAACATACATACGTTTCAAAAGTTGTTAAACGATGTGAAGGAAAAGGCAAATATTCAAAAGTGGGAAGTAGAGCAATCTCCAGATGGATATAAAGCTACATCCTATAAAAAGCTTTCTTCCTATGAAGAACGAGTAGTAGTAACTTGGAGTAAAGAAAATACTAAAGAAAACACTTTCATTATCTTTGAAGTAAGTGGGGCGAAATGGGACCCGAAGTATGTTCAAAACATGAATAAAATTTTTAGTGAAAAACCTATAATTTACACTTGTGTTCAAGGTGTACTGAATGATAAGATTGAAGGTGTTTTGCAAAATAAAACCAATCAGGTTTTGAAAGATCTTTCAGCAAGAGCGATCGAACAAGTAGAAGAAAGAGCATTTGTGTCAGTCTCCGCATACAATAAAAAGTGGGATGACGCTCTTTCAACAAATAGAGAGAAAATAAATGTGCAAATAGCAATACGTTCTACAGACAACAAAGATACAATTGTGGTTGGCACACCGATCATAACTTCTGAGTATTGAGTGAATAGATACTGAAAAAAGGACACGGAGGGGAATAATTTGGAAAAGATCATCGTCCGTGGCGGAAAGCGGTTAAACGGCACAGTGCGTGTTGAGGGCGCAAAAAATGCTGTATTACCTATAATCGCTGCAGCCCTATTAGCGAGTGATGGAAAGAATGTACTATCTGAAGTACCAGTTTTGTCTGATGTATACACAATTAATGAGGTATTACGTCATTTAAATGCTGAAGTCGTATTTGAAAATAATCAAGTAACAATCGATTCTTCTAAAGAACTAAACATTGAAGCACCATTTGAATATGTACGTAAAATGCGTGCATCTGTTCAAGTAATGGGACCATTATTAGCACGTAACGGTCGTGCTCGTATTGCACTTCCTGGTGGATGTGCAATTGGTTCACGTCCAATTGACCAACATTTAAAAGGCTTCGAAGCAATGGGAGCAAAAGTACAGGTTGGTAACGGTTTTGTTGAGGCATATGTTGAGGGAGAACTAAAAGGAGCTAAAATCTACTTAGACTTCCCAAGCGTAGGCGCGACAGAAAACATTATGTCTGCAGCTACATTAGCAAAAGGGACAACAATTCTTGAAAACGCAGCGAAAGAACCAGAAATCGTTGACTTAGCTAACTTCTTAAATGCGATGGGAGCGAAAGTACGCGGAGCTGGAACTGGAACGATTCGTATCGAAGGCGTTGATAAATTATATGGTGCAAACCACTCTATTATTCCTGACCGTATTGAAGCGGGAACATTCATGGTTGCAGCAGCAATTACTGGTGGAGACATCTTAATTGAAAATGCTGTACCTGAACATTTACGCTCAATTACAGCGAAAATGGAAGAAATGGGTGTTAAAATTATTGAGGAAAACGAAGGTGTACGTGTTATCGGCCCAGATAAGTTAAAAGCGGTTGATATTAAAACTATGCCTCACCCAGGTTTCCCAACAGACATGCAATCACAAATGATGGCATTATTACTACAAGCTGATGGAACAAGCATGATTACAGAAACGGTATTCGAAAACCGCTTTATGCACGTTGAAGAATTCCGTCGTATGAATGCTGATATTAAAATTGAAGGTCGTTCTGTTATTATGAACGGTCCAAACAGCTTACAAGGTGCTGAAGTAGCAGCAACTGACTTACGTGCTGCAGCTGCATTAATCTTAGCTGGTTTAGTATCAGAAGGTTATACTCGTGTAACTGAGTTAAAACATCTTGACCGTGGCTATGTAAACTTCCATAAGAAATTAGCTGCATTAGGTGCAACTATTGAACGTGTAAACGAAAAAGTAGAAGAAGTGAAAGAACAAGAAGTTTCTGATCTTCACGCTTAATTGAAATAGTCTCTATGTCTTTTGACATAGGGGCTATTTTTTTGGGTTATTACTGTTATAGTCAATAAATTCTATACTTATGCACGTACCAGTAAAAATATTTAGAAAATTTCTGTTTTATACTCTTCCCCTTAAGTATGTTCTAAAAGAAAGAGTTGTTCCATAAGAATGAATGGAGTAAAGCTTTTATATTGGGGGAAAATAGGATGAAATTTTCAAAGCCACTTTTTATTACAGTAGCGCTCTTAATAGCGCTCGTTATCATTGTACCTGCAGCCCTTGTTATTCCATTTGCGAAAGCAAAAGTAGGGGAAGAAACGGCCTCTAAAACTCCTCCAGCGATAGAAAGCATACCAGCTCCAGGAAAAGTAGATACAGCTGTTCAAGTTGCTGTATATCGCGAAAAACAGAAGAAGGTAGAAACATTACCAGTGGAGGAGTATGTGACAGGTGTAGTAGCTTCTGAGATGAATGCCAGTTTTGAAATAGAGGCACTAAAGGCGCAGGCATTAGCAGCGAGAACATTTGTAGTACAACGTATGCTAAGCGGAGGAAAGAAAAATAATGCGGACGTGACAGATACGGTGAAAGATCAAGTGTACAAAAGCAAAGATGAATTGAAGAAGCAATGGGGCAATAACTACGAAAATAATTTGAAGAAAATCGAAGAAGCCGTTTCGAAAACAGCAGGACAAGTTTTAACGTATGATGGAAAACCAATTTCAGCATCCTTCTTTTCAACGAGTAATGGCCGAACAGAAAATGCAGCTGACTATTGGGGAAATGATTATCCGTACTTGAAAAGTGTAGATAGTCCGTGGGATCAAGCCTCTCCAAAGTTTACGAGCGAGCAAACATTTACAGTAGCTGATTTTCAAAAACGTCTCGGTGTGAAAGTGCTAGCAGACGGGAAGGTTGGAAATATTAAAGACCTTACGGAAGGAAAGCGCGTAAAGGATGTAGCTTTTCAAGGAAAAACATTAACAGGAAAAGAAGTTCGTGAAAAGTTAGATTTACGTTCTTCTGATTTCACGTGGAAACAACAAGGAGATAAAATCATCGTTACAACGAAAGGCTTCGGTCACGGCGTTGGTATGAGTCAATACGGGGCGAACGGCATGGCAGCGGAAGGAAAGAAATATACAGATATCGTCGCTCATTACTATAAAGGCGTTGAAATAAAGACGATGAATGATTATGAAGGAAAACTGATGGTGAAGAAATAGGTGTCAGAACTCTGGCACCTATTTTTTTTTGTTTAAAATATCATAATTTTCCATTAACTGTTTGATATAATAGGATAAAAAGGCATTTGGGGGAGATGAAATGGCGTTACTAGAGTTGAAACAGTTAGGGAAGACGAACCAGTTACCGGAAATTGAGCTAAAGGTTGAAAAAGGACAATGTATTGTTTTGCAATGCAATAATCATACAGCTAAAGTGTTACACCGCATTATTATTGGTGAAGAAGAAGCTTCAACTGGCAACGTACTGTTTGAAGGGGAAGAAATTGGAAAGAAAAATTATTTCCGCATCGGCTTTTGTTTTTTGAAAGATGAAGCATATGATCGTTTGAAGGTGAAGGAATACTTTAAGTTTCTATTAGGACTTTATGAATCAAAGGTAAGTATAGAAGAAGTCGTACAGTATGTTGGTCTCCTAGATAAACTAAACGTTAAAATAGAAAAACTATCATTTTCAGAGAAACGTCGTCTTCATATTGGGCGAGTGATGATTCATAATCCGGATTTAGTCGTTTTGGAAGAGCCAGAGCAAAATGTAGATACAGAGAGTACGATTATTATTCGAAAAGCGATTATGAAAATGAAAGAGCAAGGAAAAGCAATTTTTATTACGTCATCTTTCCTATCGGATGCCCTTTCGTTAACGGAAGATGTATACATACTAAACAATGACGGTGTGAAAAAAGTAGAAATTGAACAAGAGGAAGCAGAAGAAGTCGATGAAGAGAAGGTCGTTCAAATAATTCCGCAAATGAAGTTAGAAAGAATACCTGCGAAAGTGAACGATAAAATCATTTTACTTGATCCGATGGAAATCCATTTCATTGAAACACAAAACGGAGTAACACATATTCACGTTCGTGAAGGAGATTTCGTATGCGCTTTAACATTAAGTGAACTAGAAGCAAGGTTAACAGGTTTTGGTTTCTTTAGATGTCATCGCTCGTACCTTGTGAATTTACAAAGAGTACGAGAAGTGATTACTTGGACTCGTAATAGTTTTAGCTTAATTTTAGACGACGAAAGAAAAAGTTCAATCCCGCTTTCAAAAGGACGAATGGATGAATTAAAAGGTGTTATTGGACTATAAAAGTGCTCTAATAAGCTCAACATGCGATTCATTCACCGGTAAAAATACTCCTTTTACCGGTATTTTAATGCGCCTACCCTTTGTTTTTCATATGATTGAGTCAAGAAAAGCGAAACAAACGAACGAAAAGCGCTAAAGCGACTTTCATCTATAAAGAAGAAAAACAAAGGGGATGAAGAAATGACATTGGCAATTGAAATGAAAGATGTAATGAAAAGTTTCAACGGAAAAACGGCACTTCGAAATGTAAATATTGAGGTGAAGCAAGGAGAGATATTCGGATTCCTTGGACCGAGTGGATCTGGTAAGACGACAACAGTAAAAATTTTAACTTCTCAATTGCTTCATAGTGTTGGAACGGTAAGAGTATTAGGGAAAGATATTACAGGACCAAGTAGCATCGATTACAAACGAATTGGTATTTTAACAGATAACAGCGGCTTATATGAAAGACTTAGCATTTATGATAACTTACTATTATTTTGTGACTTATATGATTGCAAAAAAGAACGAATCGATGAAGTACTAGCACAAGTGAATTTATTAGATGATAAAAAAACACCAGTAAAAAAATTATCAAAGGGAATGAAGCAACGCGTCACACTAGCAAGAGCAATCCTTCATAAACCAGATATCCTCTTCTTAGACGAACCAACATCTGCACTTGATCCAGTAAACGTACAAAACATTCATAAAATCTTAAAAGACTTAAATAAAGAAGGAACGACGATTTTCTTAACGACTCACAACATGGACGAAGCAGAAACGCTTTGTAACCGCATTGCCTTCCTGTGTGGCGGAGAGATTGTAGCACTTGATACACCGGAGAACCTTCGCTTACAATACGCGAAAGATCAAATACAAGTCGTGTTAAAGGATAAGAAGAAAGAAACGGTACAAAAAGATGAATTAGGTGCAAAACGTATTTCAGAATGGATGAACAAAGGAGAATTACTATCCATTCATTCACACGAACCAACTTTAGGCGATATTTTTATTGAAGTTACTGGGAGGGGATTATAATGACATTTTCAATGAGACGTGTATCAGCTATTTTTAGAAAAGAAGTACAAGATTTTAAGACAAATTCACAAGTGTTGTTAATGGCATTTTTACCAATTATACTTTCATTTTTGTTTAGCAGATTTGGAGCGGGAAAGGAAATGTTAGGCATTACTACTATAACGGCCTTCCTATTTGTCGCAGGCTTTGTTCAATCTATGGTAATTGCAGAAGAAAAAGAAAAACATACATTGCGTGTATTAATGCTATCACCGGCATCTTCGGTTGAAGTTCTACTTGGAAAAAGTATATTAACAGCATGTTTGACATTGGGCATTTGTATTGTGAACTTATTTATTTTGGATCAATTCAGTGGAAATCTATTATTGCTAGGATTTATTTTCTTATGTGGAACAATTTTATTTATTGTGATTGGAACAATGATTGGATTGTTAGCTGCATCTGTACCACAAACATCAATAATTGGAATGCCGATATTAATGACGATGTATTTGGCTGTACAGTTTGAGCCAATGGTTGAAAATAAAGTAATTAAGACGATGATTGGATATCTTCCAACATCTCATATTGTGAAAGCACTTAACAGTTTAGTAGGTGGGGCGGGATTTGGTAGTATTAGTGGGCATGTATTAAATGTTGCAGTTTGGCTTATTATATCGCTCTTTGTATGTTTAATCGTATATAAAAAGAAACAATTAGATTAAAAACTGAGCCAAAAGTGCTCAGTTTTTTCTTTTTTCTATCATTTCCTCGGAAATTTTGCAATTCTCATACATATTTTTACAGATTTTGTCGAAAAGTAATTAGTTATACGTTGTATAGGATACGTGAATATTGTTCAAAATGATTGCTGAGGTGATGATGGAATGCGAGGAAGAAATAATAAAAAGTCGCAAAAGGTAGTACATTTATTTCAAAAAAGATGGGTGTTTCCGGCACTATACATTGCTTGTGCAGCGGTAATCTTAATGGTTGCGCTATGGTTCCAAGGAGCTAATCCGAAGAAGACTCCAAACCACGATCAAGCAACACCGTATACACAATCGGAAGATCCAGCAGTACCAGTAACAAAATCTTCAGAAGTAGTGAAAATGCCAGCTGCCGCGAATGCGGAAGTAGTCGTACAGAAGAAATTCTATGAAGATGCAGCAACTGAGGCGGAACAAGAAAAAGCACTTGTCTTTTATAACAACACATATTCCCCGAACAAAGGAATTGACATTGCTGCGAAGAATGGAAAAGAATTCAATGTTGCTGCTGCTTTAAGTGGTACAGTAACGAAAGCTGAAAAAGATTCACTTCTTGGTTATGTTGTAACAGTTGATAGTGGAAATGGTGTAGCGGTATCTTATCAAAGCTTAGGCAGTGTGAAAGTAGAAAAAGGTGCAAGAGTTGCACAAGGTGAAGTATTAGGAACATCCGGTCTAAGTGCAATGAATAAAGAGGCAGGTTCTCACGTTCATTTTGAAGTACGTAAAGACAATGTGGCTGTGAACCCTGAACGTTACTTAAATAAATCAGTAACAGAAATTAAAGCTGATGCAGGTGCTGCAAAGGCTACGAATGCTTCTGGTAAAAAAGCTGATGACAAATCTCAAAAAGAAGAGAAGTCAACGAGCACGAAACCTGAAAGTAAAACAGAAGACAAGTCTCAAAAAGAAGAGAAATCAACAAGCGGTTCAACTAGTGACAAAAAAGAAGAACCGAAGAAAGAAGAAAAATCAACAAATGGTTCTACAGAATCATCTAACGATTCTTCTTCACAAGAATAATGAAGTGAAAAAATCAGTTCCCACTAGGGGAGCTGATTTTTTTATTTTTATATAAAAATACTCAATTTCGAGAAAAAAGTTGCAATAACAAGGAAAAATGACGAGATTCTCGAATATATATTACAAAAGGGAGGGGATACTGTGTCATTTTTGTTTGTTCTGTCGACTGCTATTATTTTATTGTTTGTTTTATTCACTTTATATTATTACATTGCCGGTAAGAAAGAGGTTCCCCACCATCAATTGTTAGAAGAAGAATTGGAACGAGAAGAATGACACCTTATATATAAGGTGTCATTTTTTTTCGCTATAATAGTCAGTTTTAACGTATTTCTCACAAAAAAACGTAATTTTTCTTAACTTAGTCCGCAAAAATAGTGAACATGTAGCATATATCAGTAGTGCGGGCAATACAATGGTATAAACCAAAGCAAAGAGAGTGTTTGAGGTGAGAAATCGTGAATCATTTCATTATAAATCCAAGAATGTTTAACGCTTACAAACAGCACTCACACTTACTTCTTAGTCGTATGCAGCGAGGCTCATTTCACCCTTCTCACATCCAAATTAGGGAGGCGAGTGGTGTGCACGATTACATCAAAGAGAGAACTATCAAGATTGGTAAGTATATCGTGGAGACAAGAAAGACAGTGCGTGTCATTGCAAAGGAATTTGGGGTATCAAAGAGTACAGTCCATAAAGATTTAACAGAACGTCTACCAGAAATTAATCCAGAGCTCGCAAATGAAGTGAAAGAAATTCTTGATTATCATAAGTCTATTCGTCATTTAAGAGGGGGAGAAGCAACAAAACAAAAGTATAGAAAAGAAGATGTAGAGAAGCCTGTACGTCAATAATGTTACAGTAGCAAACATTCCGTTCACATTCGGTAATATTTTTCAGAAGAATTCTTTTTGCGAATATTACGTTTCTGTTAAATTTATGATAAAATCAGAAATTAGGTGAAAAGAATTCGGGTGTAACCTGATTTTGAATATCGAGGAGGAAAAAACGGGAATGTTTGCGCGAGATATCGGAATTGACCTAGGTACGGCTAACGTATTAATTCATGTTAAAGGTAAGGGTATTGTATTAAATGAGCCATCTGTTGTGGCGATTGATCGTAATAGTGGTAAAGTATTAGCAGTAGGTGAAGAAGCGAGAAGCATGGTGGGACGTACGCCTGGTAATATTGTAGCAATTCGTCCACTTAAAGATGGTGTAATCGCAGACTTCGAAATTACAGAAGCAATGTTAAAGTATTTCATTAACAAATTGGACGTAAAGAGCTTCTTTTCAAAACCTCGTATTTTAATTTGTTGTCCAACAAATATTACATCAGTAGAACAAAAAGCAATTCGTGAAGCTGCTGAACGTTCAGGTGGTAAAACAGTATTTTTAGAAGAAGAACCAAAAGTAGCCGCAGTTGGTGCTGGTATGGAAATCTTCCAACCAAGCGGTAACATGGTTGTTGATATTGGTGGAGGTACAACAGATATCGCTGTACTATCTATGGGTGATATTGTTACCTCTTCCTCTATCAAAATGGCTGGCGATAAGTTTGATATGGAGATCTTAAACTATATTAAACGTAAGTATAAGCTATTAATCGGAGAACGTACTTCAGAAGATATTAAAATTAAAGTTGGTACAGTATTCCCAGGTGCACGTAGTGAAGAACTTGAAATTCGCGGACGTGACATGGTAACAGGCTTACCACGTACAATTACAGTATGCTCTGAAGAAATTACAGAAGCATTAAAAGAAAATGCAGCTGTTATTGTACAAGCTGCAAAAGGCGTATTAGAGCGCACACCACCAGAACTATCTGCAGATATCATCGACCGCGGTGTTATTCTAACAGGCGGTGGAGCTTTACTACACGGTATCGACATGCTTCTAGCAGAAGAACTAAAAGTACCAGTATTAATTGCTGAAAACCCAATGCACTGCGTTGCGGTTGGTACAGGTATTATGTTAGAGAATATCGACAGATTACCAAAGCGTGCTTTGAGATGATTTGAAAGAACTAAGGCTAATGCCTTAGTTCTTTTTTCGTTTTTATATTTTTTTATTTTGTTTTTTTGCGAAAATGGAAGGAAAATAGAGAAATATGAAGGAAACAGGTAAAATATTCATATATATGGTTAAATTTAATATTTCCTTAATTGAAAACGTTTATAATATAATGAGTCGAATACGACATTAAGGCAAATAATGTTTCAATACATATTGCCTTTCCCTAATTTGGGCATACACTCTTTTCCACCTCCGTGTCAGTTGCAAAAATGTGCAACTATTTTAATGGAATAGAGTGTGTGCATTTTTTTTAGGAAGTTGTGCTAAATATAAAATGTTACTTTGTAATGACAAATAATAAACAAAATGGGATAATAGCAATATGTCCAAGTGGTAAGACCAATATTACAAAAGGGGCGATTGTTACATGCTAAATATAGAACAAATTAAAGAAATCATTCCTCACCGCTATCCATTTTTACTTGTTGATAAAATATTAGAAGTAGATGAAGGCAAAAGAGCGGTTGGGATTAAAAATGTATCCGCAAATGAAGAATTCTTTAACGGACACTTCCCTGACTATGCAGTTATGCCTGGTGTACTTATTGTAGAAGCATTAGCACAAGTAGGAGCAGTTGCAGTATTAAAGAAAGAAGAAAACCGCGGAAGACTTGCTTTCTTTGCAGGTATCGACAATTGCCGTTTCAAAAAACAAGTACGCCCAGGTGATCAGCTTCGTCTAGAAGTAGAAATGACACGCGTACGCGGCCCAATTGGAAAAGGAAAAGCAATCGCAACAGTAGATGGTGAAGTTGCATGTGAGGCAGAAATCACATTTGCGATTGGTGATAAAAAAGAATAGATAGTACTAAAAAATCTCCTTGTGAAAAGACAAGGGGATTTTTTGATTTCTACTATATAACGATGAAAAGATAATGTACAAACTAATCAGAAAATTACTTGTAAATAGATGGTAATTACCATATACTTACTTTATTATTTATCTAGAAAACAGGATAAGTGATAAAGGTAATAAAGAAATAAAGGCATTGTCATATTGTTAAGGTACTTAAGTAAGACAAAGTAGAATGTTATTGATTATGATGAGATATAGGGAAATCAGCAAAAATATTAATTAGACGTATGAAATCGAGCATAAGAGAGAGAAAAGGGAAATGTCGCATTTCACAAAAGGAGATTATGAATATGTTCGGGAGAAAGAAAAGAAAACCATTACGACAATTAATTACACATAAAGAGCCTAAATCGCGTATTACAGAACAATACCGTAACATTCGTACAAACATTGAGTTTACATCTGTAGATAATCATGTTCGTTCTATTATTGTTACTTCAGCCGATCCAGGTGATGGGAAAACAACGACAATCTCAAACTTAGCAGTTGTTTTCGGACAACAAGGAAAGAAAGTTTTATTAATTGGAGCTGACTTGCGTAAGCCGACGATACAAAACTTATTTGCCATTCATATTTCAAATGGGTTAACGAACTTATTATCAGGACAAGCAAAACTTATGCAATGCATTCAAAAAACAGATATAGAGAACGTATACTTAATGGCAGCAGGTCCAATCCCGCCAAACCCAGCAGAACTATTAGGGAGCCGGGCAATGGACGAGGCGTTGCTAGAAGC
This sequence comes from Bacillus sp. FSL W8-0640, assembly GCF_038007725.1. NCBI lineage: Bacteria > Bacillati > Bacillota > Bacilli > Caryophanales > Bacillaceae > Bacillus > Bacillus sp. FSL W8-0640. The sequence goes on along the minus strand of NZ_JBBOXT010000001.1, from coordinate 5,053,627 downwards.
ATATAACATGTTTGATATTATATTAATCGACACACCACCTGTCCTTGCGGTTACGGATGCACAAATACTTGCGAATAAATGTGATGGAATCGTACTCGTTGTACGAAGTGAAAAGACGGAAAAAGATAAAATCGTAAAAGCGAAACAAATATTAGATAAAGCATCAGGAAAACTACTAGGTTTTGTTTTGAATGATAAAAGAGAAGAAAAAGAGCAGTATGGTTATTACTAAAATGAGAAAAAAGCCAATAAGAAATACTTATTGGCTTTTTTCTCATTTTGAAATTTATTTCTCAAGTTACATAGTATAAAAAGCATGATATGATAAATAATTTGGGAAATCATTGGAATGTGTTGTCATATTTAAGATAATTTTGTAAGATTAAACTTGTTTGTTGTGAACAAATATAAAACTGAATTATTAAAAATGAAAAATGTAAGATTTATATGTTATAATTTTTCCTATGTGTAAATTTTAGAAAGTTGGAGGAACCTATGGAAGAAACAATTAGTCTAAAAGAGTTATTTCATATCTTAAAAAAACGTTTAGCAATGATCCTCGTAATTGCCTTTGGTGCAGCAATAGTAAGTGCTATCATTAGCTTCTTCTTTATGACACCAATCTATCAATCTTCGACGCAAATTCTTGTTAATCAGAAGAAGCAAGAAGGGGCAATGATTCAAGCCGGTGAAATTCAAACGAATATTCAATTAACAAATACATATAAGGTTATTATTAAAAGTCCAGTAATCTTAGATCAAGTAAATGAAAAATTAAATTTAAATATGACAGCTCAAGCTTTAACAGGAAAGATTAATGTTGCGAATGAAAAAGATTCACAAGTAATATCTTTAACAGCTGAAGATAAAAATCCGAAGCTAGCCCGTGATATTGCAAATGCAACTGCAGATGTATTTAAAAGTGAAGTTGCAAAAATTATGAGCGTTGATAACGTAACAGTATTATCTAAAGCTGAAGTTGCAGAAAATCAATCTCCAATTAAACCACGTCCAATGTTAAATGTGGTAATCGCTTTCGTTGTTGGTTTAATGGCTTCAGTTGGTCTTGCATTCTTACTAGAGTACTTAGATAACACAGTGAAAAAAGAAGAAGATGTAGAAAACTTACTTGGTTTACCAGTATTAGGTATTGTAGCCCGTATGGATGAAGAAACATTGAACGTGAAATCACACGCTCCATCATCAAGAAAAGTGAGGGGACAAACAATTGGCTCTTAATTTATTTAAAAAGAAAAAGAATCATCGTCAACGCCGTCAATTAATTGCTCATCAACAACCGAAATCACCAATTTCAGAACAATATCGTAATATTCGAACGAATATTGAATTTGCAGCTGTTGACACGAATTTACATTCATTAATGGTCACGTCTGCAAACCCAAGTGAAGGGAAAACGACAACGACAGCGAATATGGCAGTTGTGTTTGCTCAACAAGGAAAAAAAGTATTATTAATTGATGCAGATATGCGTAAACCAGCGATGCATCAAATGTTCCAAGTGGATAACATTTTTGGACTTACGAACGTACTAACACATAGTGAACGTTTAGAAAAATGTGTGCAAACGACATCTATAGATAATCTAAGCTTTTTAGCATGTGGTCCAATCCCGCCAAATCCAGCGGAATTGTTAGGTTCAAAATCAATGAAAGAACTTCTTGGACAAGCATACAGTATGTATGATTTAGTTATTTTTGATATGCCGCCTATTTTAGCTGTAACCGATGCGCAAATTATGGCAAATATATGTGATGCTTCTATTCTTGTTGTTCGTAGTGAATCAACAGAGAAAGAAACAGCAGTAAAAGCAAAAGGATTGTTAGAATCGGCTAAAGGTAAATTGTTAGGTGTTGTTCTAAATGACCGTGAACGTGAAGAGGGCTTATATTATTACTACGGTGCAAACTAATTTTAAAGTGAGATATGGTAAAAACATATCTCCTTTTTTCCCTTGAATATGAGCAATATCTCATATTCAAGGGAAAAAAGATCTTTATAGGAGAGAGGGAGGATGAAACAAATGATAGATTTACATTGTCACATTTTACCTGGTATCGATGACGGTGCACAGACAGTAACAGATAGTTTAGCAATGGCACAACAAGCCGTGTCAGAAGGAATACATACTATTGTCGCAACACCACATCATCAAAATGGTAAATATATAAATGAACGTACCTCAATTATTCATCACGTAAAACAACTAAATGATGAACTACAACAACATAATATTCCACTTACTATTTTACCTGGGCAAGAGGTCAGGTTATATGGCAATTTATTAGAAGACTATGAAGCTGATAAAATCGTTACTTTAAATGAAACAAATAAATATATATTCATTGAATTTCCATCGAATCACGTACCACGTTATGCCGAACAATTATTATACGAATTACGTGTAAAAGGAATGATTCCAATTATCGTTCATCCAGAACGTAATGCCGAGTTAATCGAGCGGCCAGATAAGTTATATAACCTTGTAAATAAAGGTGCATTAACACAAGTGACAGCAGGGAGTTTGCTTGGGAAATTCGGTAAAAAAATTAAAAAGTTTTCACTTCAACTTGTAGAACATAATTTAACGCATATGGTCGCTTCAGATGCACATAACACGACGTCGAGAGGATTTCATTTAGCAGAAAGCTATGAAATAATTGAGAAAGAATTCGGAATGAATGTTATGAGTGATTTGAAAGAAAATCCATATTTATTAATTAGCGGGAAAGCAATTTATAAAGAAGATCCAGAACAAATTCGCCGTAAAAAATTGTTCGGTATTTTTTAAATACAGAACTGGTGATGTCTCCTAACCGTTATCAACGGAGGCACTCGGTCGTGCTGTGGGTAGAAATTTTTATTTCGAACCTACCTTAGACGCTTGTCGTCGGGAGTATGACGTGAGGGTGGGTTAGATGCCCATAATTTATTTCTAATAGAAACTCTACCTATAGAGTTATAACCATGACTCTATAGGTAGGGTTTTTGTTATTGCTACATATAGATATAATAATTTATTTTTGGGGGTACTAGATTTGAAAAAAGTAAGGAAAGCAATTATTCCAGCTGCTGGACTGGGGACAAGGTTTTTACCAGCAACGAAAGCAATGCCGAAAGAAATGTTACCTATCGTTGATAAACCGACAATTCAATACATAGTAGAAGAAGCGATAGAATCAGGAATTGAAGATATTATTATTGTTACTGGAAAAGGTAAACGTGCTATTGAAGATCATTTTGATCATTCCTTTGAATTAGAGCAAAGCCTACTAGAAAAAGGAAAGCATGAAATGCTAGAAAAAGTACAAGCTTCTTCAAAAATTAATATTCATTACATAAGACAAAAGGAACCAAAAGGGCTGGGACACGCAGTATGGTGTGCACGTAAATTTATTGGAAATGAGCCGTTTGCAGTATTACTTGGTGATGATATTGTTCAAGCAGAAACGCCATGTTTACGTCAATTAATGGATCAATATGAAGGTACACAGTCATCAGTTATTGGTGTACAAACAGTACCTGAAAACGAAACACATCGTTACGGTATTATCGATCCAATTGAACAAAGCGATCGCCGTTATCAAGTACGTCAATTTGTGGAGAAGCCAGCTCAAGGAACTGCCCCATCAAATTTAGCAATTATGGGACGTTACGTATTAACGCCAGAAATCTTTATGTTCCTTGAAAATCAACAAACAGGTGCGGGCGGAGAAATCCAATTAACAGATGCCATTCAACGATTAAATGAAGTTCAACGTGTATTTGCTTATGACTTTGAAGGTATTCGTTACGATGTCGGGGAGAAGTTTGGATTTATTAAGACAACGATTGAGATAGCACTTCAACATAAAGAATTGAAAGGCGAACTGATGAAATATATGAATGAACTTGTTGAAACTGAAAATGTATAAGGTGAGGTGGAAAGGAATTGGCTTTGAAAAAAGTATCGGGTGAAACAATAAAAGAACAAGGGTTACTTGCTGCTGAAGAGATAAACCGAAATGTGATGTATTTATTTATGAAGCGTGTAATAGATATATTTGGTGCGTTGTGTGGAATTATTTTACTATCACCAGTTTTTATTATTGTTGCTATATTAATTAAGGTAGAAGATCCGAAGGGTCCCGTTTTTTTTAAACAAATTCGTGTTGGGAAAGCTGGAAAGGAATTCGGAATGTATAAGTTTCGTTCAATGGTAACAGATGCGGAGGAACAATTAAAAGATTTATTACAGCATAATGAAGTATCAGGTGCTATGTTTAAGATGAAAGATGATCCTCGTGTTACAAAAATTGGTAAGTTTATTCGTAAGACAAGTATTGATGAATTACCGCAACTATTAAATGTCTTAAAAGGAGAGATGAGTCTAGTTGGACCTCGTCCACCACTTACGAGAGAAGTAAAGGAATATACATTATATGATAAGCAGAGGTTACTTGTCACTCCAGGATGTACAGGACTTTGGCAAGTTACAGAAAGAAATAGCGTTGGATTTTCTGAAATGGTAGAGTTAGATTTAGAATATATACGAAACAGAAGTATTTCCTATGATGTGAAGATTATTTTTAAAACGATTAGAGTATTATTAGGATCAAATAACGCTTATTAAAATAGGTTTTGAAACAGCTTCATTATTATATGTGATGGATATAGTAGGAAGATAAATATGGAAATATACTTTAGGTGAGAACATGAATTTTAAAAAAGATTTTATCCGAGTTTTAAATGTTAATGTGTTAAACCTTTTTATAGGTATAGTGACAGGATTTTTATTGCCAGCATTTATGCCCATTGATCAGTATGCATACTTGAAAACATTTACTTTATATTTAACTTATATAGGGTTATTACATGTGGGTTATATAGATGGATTATTCCTTAAATATGGTGGGAAACAAAGGGATAGTATAGATTTAAGTGTATTAAAGGGTGAAAATTTATTTTTTTTATATTTTCAAATAGTAGTAATGGGTACATTTTTAGGTATTGGAATTTATTATAATGATTATATATACATCGCAATATCATTATGTATCCTTCCAATCAATGTTCAAAGCTTATTCAAGTTTTTTTATCAAGCTATAGGAGAGTTTAAAATTTATTCTAGAATAACACTCTTAGCACCAAGTATAACTTTTATATTTAACTTGCTTTTGATTTTTTATTTTAAAGTCAATAAATTTGAATTTTATATTTTAGCTAATATAGTTTGTAATTACTTGATTTTTGTCATATTGGAACTAATATTTTTGAAGAAACAAAAATATATCAAAGCTACCTATAATAGGGAAGGCTTAATGGATAATTTTCGCATAGGTATTTTTGTAATGATTGGTAATTTTTCATCTATAATTTTTTATACAATTGATAGATGGTTTGTTAAATATTATATGGATGTTCGTAGCTTCGCTTTTTATTCATTTGCGATCTCAATGATGACGGTAATTACGGTTTTAATAGGTGCATTAACAACAACCTTATATCCCCATTTAGCAAGAAATAAAAAGCTGATAGAAAATAATATTAAGGTGTATCTTCTAATTTTAGGTGCACTGTTGAGTACAAGTTATTTTGGATTTGCATTCATTGTAGAGGAATTTATAGTAAAATATACAGAATCTTTATCGATTATATCTATTCTATTTGTAAGTTTCCCTGCCATTGTTGTTATCAATGCATTGTATTCTAATTTGTATAAATTAAAAAGAAGACAAAAAAAATATTTCTTTACCATATTTTGTGTGTTGGTAATTAATATTGTGATGAATTTATTAGCTATATATATATATACAGGGATAGAATCAATAGCGATAGCAACTAGTGTATCATTTTATATTTGGTATGTGTATTCAGGAAAAGAGTTTAAGGATATGAAAAGCAGTATAAGAGAAACTATGTTTTTGATTATATACTTAATATTATTCTTATTGTGCTCATTAGGTATGAATACAATAATAGGTGGAATGATTTATCTAGCAGGAATATTAATATTGATATTAATTTGTTTCTTCTCAGAAGTCCAAAATTTTATATTATCATTTAAAAAAAATAGATTCTAATTGTAAAGTTAGAGTCTTTTATAGGAGAGAGCAAATTTGAAAAAAGTATTGTTTAATACTTACAATGAAGGAAATATAACCGCTTTAATAAATTATTACAATCAGTATTTAAAAAATGAATACGATAATAAATTAAAAATAGAATATGTAAATCATTATAAATATAAAGATAGTAAAGTTATTAAGTTTGTTAAAAGATTAGTTGATATGTTTGGTGGTTATGATTTAATAGTATCTGATTATCCAACAAAACTCTATGCGACTAGTAAAAAAGGTATTTTTGTTAGTCATGGATATGGTACTAAAAAAACACCTGGGTACGATGAATTAGATAATAAAAAAACTATGAATTTCTATCGTTCAATGAGAAAAAATGTTGATTATATAGTCACCTTATCTCAAAGAGATGAGGAATATTATATGCGTCATGAAACTTTAGAAATACATCGTTTACCTGAGTATATTCCATTAGGTCTACCCAGAAATGATATGTTATTTAATAATAATCAAATAGAACAGAATACAAGGATTTTCAAGAAAGAACTAGGAATAGGTTCAGATGAAAAAATAATCTTATATGCTCCTACCTGGAGAGGATACGATTTAAAAAATGAATTTACATTTTCTAGGGAGGATTTTAATAGATTAAACGATTTTTTAAAGGGAATGAATTGTAAATTTTTGTATAGGGGTCACTATTTAGAAGGAATCATTACAAAGGAATTAATACAGGGATTAAGTAATGTACAAATCGTGGGATTTGAGGAAGAACCAAATACTCAAAAAATTTTATGTGCTACAGATTTGTTAATTACAGATTACAGTTCTATTTATATAGATTTTCTAGCTATTGGAAAAGCAATTGCGTTTATTCCTTTTGATAGCGAAAAGTATGATAGGCATAGAGGGCTGGCTATAGATTTCCAAAATGATATAGAAACGCCAGGTCCGAAATTGAATAATATGGAAGAATTAATGGAATACATCAAAGATGTATTAAAGGGACAAGATGATTACGAGCAAATAAGGAAACAATCACAAAAACTATACTATCATTATTATGATGGAGAGAGTTGTAAAAGATTTTGGGATTTAATATTGAAGGAACTTAATTTATAACACAAAGGAGCAAAATGATGAATATAGGTGTAATTTTAGCTGGTGGCGTAGGTATGAGAATGGGGAATGTAGATATTCCTAAACAATTCATTGAAATATATGGTAAGCCTTTGATTGTTCATACTATGGAAAGTTTTGATACACATCCAGAAATTGATGGTATTGTTATAGTGGCATTAAAGGAATGGCATGAAGATATTAGAATATGGCTGAGGAAGTATGAGATTAATAAAGTAAAAGCCATAGTTGATGGAGGGAGTACTAGACAGGAATCTATTTATAACTCTCTGGAATATTTAAATACATATATGGAAGCTGATGATATTGTAGTAATACATGATGCTGCACGTCCATTAATTTCACACCGAATTATTACTGACAATATAAAATATACAAAAGAGTATGGGGCTGTGGATACAGTTATTCCTACTGCGGATACGATTATAAGAAGCTTAGATGCAAAAACAATTAAGGATGTACCTACTCGAAAAGAACTTTATTTAGGTCAAACGCCGCAAAGTTTTAAATACTCAATAATTAGTGAGGCACATAAAAAGGTGATAGGTAGTAAAGTGAAAGATGCTACAGATGATTGTCAATTAGTCCTTAAGATGAATCGAGATGTTTACTTGGTTGAAGGAGAAAAATTGAATTTCAAGATCACTACACCAGAAGATTTATTATTACTCAAATCAATTATAAAATTAAGTAAATTGGAGAGAGTTTAATATGTTTGGAAAAAGTTTTAAAGTTGTTAATCCTAAACAATTCGAATTATATATTGAAGAGGTAGAAAGTAAAGATAATTGTGCTACAGTTAGAATCGATACTGCAGCAGTTTGTAAGGCTGATTTAAGATATTATCTTGGAAATAGAGATCCTAGGCTTTTGGCATTAAAATATCCTATGAATTTACTACATGAAGCTGTTGGAACTGTTGTAAAAGATCCGACTGGTACGTTTAAGAAGGGACAAAAGGTAGCATTGGTTCCTAATATCGCTTCAAATTGTGATAAAGGTAATAAAAAACATCATGCCTGTGGTAAATCGGAATTAGGTGAAAACTATTGTCCAGATGCATTATTCGCGTCTAGTAATTATAATGGATTTGCTCGAGAGTATGTAAACTACCCTGTAGGGAATTTGGTAGAATTGCCGGAAGAAATTCCCTTTTCTATAGGGGTATTTAGTGAGTTGATTTCTGTTTGTATGAGTACTATTCGAAGGATAAAAATAGAAGGTAATGAAACGATAGCTGTATGGGGAGATGGAATATTAGGGTATATCCTATGCAGTGTGTTAAAACAAATACATAGTGGTGATGTATTTATTGTAGGTAAAAATGAATCTAAGCTCAATGAGTTCTTGGTAACAGATAAGTTTTATATAGGAGAAGAAAAACTAAGGGAGTTAAATATAGATATTGCATTTGAGTGTGTCGGTGGGAATGGTGCTGAAAGTGCTATTGAAGAAATTATTAATGCTATAAGTATTGGCGGAAAGATTGTTTTAACAGGTGTTAGCGAGCAAAATGTAGAGATAAATACAAGAAAGATACTTGAAAAAGGTTTAAGTATGTTTGGTGTGACTAGAAGTAATGTTGAAGATTTTAGAAATGGAATTAAATTATTCCAATCAAAAGAATTTACTAATTCAATTGAAAAATTAATTATAGATGAGTATTCAATCAAGAATATAAAAGAATTCTATAGTGTTTTTGAATTGGAGAGTAAAAACCGAAGTTTAGGGAAAAATCTTTTAAAGTTTAATTTTTAAAGTGAATTTTAAAATCAGTAGGGGTTAAATTTAAATGAAGCAGAATGTGGCAGTAGTAATACTTAACTATAATGATTATCAGACGACATGTGGCCTTATTGAGAAAATAAAGGATTATAATATAATTAATAATATAGTTATAGTTGATAATAATTCTACAAATGAATCATATATCAAATTAAAGGTTTATGAGAGTAGCAAAATTAAGGTTATTAAGAGTGAGAAGAACGGTGGATATGCATATGGTAACAATGTAGGGATAAAATACGCAATAGAAGAATTAGATGTAGAATTTGTTATTATTTCCAATCCAGACGTTTTATTTACGGAATCAGTTATTAAAAAGGTTATTGAAGTAGGTATGTCTGATAGTGAAATAGGTTTGGTAGCACCTACAATGATAAATTCTAATGAAAAGAATGCAGTCCCTGCTTGGAAATTACCAACATTGAAAGACGATATAGTAATTTCGTTTGAAGTAGGTAAAAGGTTAATGGGTGATCCATTGTTGTATAAGGAAGATTTATCAAAAGATATAAATGAAGTTGATGTCCTTCCAGGTTCTTTATTTGGAGCAAGAGCAGACGTTTTAAAAAAGGTAGATTATTTTGATGAGGAAACCTTTTTATATTGTGAGGAAAGAATATTAGCTTACAAATTAAAAAGAGTAGGTTTTAAGAATATATTATTAGGTAATGAAACGTATATTCATGATCACTCTGTTACAATTAGTAAGTTTGTTAGTGATTTAAAAAAACAAAAAATTTTATTAGAGAGTAAAAATATATATCATCGAAAATATTTAAATATTTCCAAAGGGAAAGAAATGTTATTTAAAACCTTAATTCCTCTTATTAAATTAGAGAAAGTTTTAATCTTATTATTAAGACGATATATATATCCTATATGGAGAATAATTTTTAATAAATAAGGAGTATTTATATTTATGGAATTATTAATAAAAAAGGAATTTAAAAATCATAAATTTACTTTTTTAGGCTTGTACATAGGTTTTAGTTTAATAATGCTAGTGTTAACAATGTTTTATCCATGGCTATCTTTGCTACTAGTGTGCGGTGTTTTATTGGTAATTTTAGTTTTTAGATATCCTTTTTTATTCCTAGTTTTATTAACTTTTGGTTTTATGCTACATCCTATGTTGGTAAGCAAAATATTGGTTAATAAGTTTCAATTAACGGGAATAACCGCTAATATTGTATTATCTTGGAAGGATGTTTTGTTGATATTGGTGTTTATTAGGAGTCTTTTTGATGCTAGGAATCGTCAAAAACACAAGTTTCTACCTATCCCATTTTTCTACTTATTAGCCTTTATATTTTTAGGTACGGCTTATCTTTTTATTAAATCTGATTTTATTCGTGGTTTAAGTGGATATAGGTACGATTATGAGCCATTTTTGATTTTATTCGCAGCATATAATTTGAAAATTGACAGAAAAAAAATATTTAGATTCTTAAAAGCTTTTCTGATATTCTCATTTCTTTTAGCGATATGGGCTTTAATTCAAGCTAACATTCTTGGAACTAAATTTTTATTTGAAAACGGTTATGGCAATAATGGGTACTTGGATCCAGCTTATTTTATTGCTGGACACACGTTCCAAAGAGCTATGGGTACGTTGGCAGTTCCTAATAACTATGGTGTATTCGTTGGAATTAGTATAATTATTGCTGTATATTTTAGAGGTTTTTTCAAAAATAAATGGTTATACTATATATTTTTAACAATACAATGTATTTCTTTAATAGAAACATTTTCACGGAGTGCATGGTTAGGACTAATCATGTGTATAGTTATATACGTGTTGTTAGAAAAGAAGAAAAAACTTTTTATGATGATTGTTTTTATAGCAACAATAGGTAGTTTATATTTCTTTGTAATGCTAATTACAAACCCTGATAATACCATTGTAAATTATTTAATAAAGACAATAACCTTACAAGATTCTTCCTCATTAGGGCATTGGAATTCTTGGATTGAAGGAATTAACTTTATTACAAATAATCCAATTGGTATTGGTCTAGGTATAGCTGGCCCTAAGGCATCAGCATTAACAGGTGAATTTCTTAATGTAGAGAGTTCATACTTTTTAATAGCATATGAACTAGGAGTAATTGGTTTGTTGTTATTTCTTATGTTTAACATGTCAATTTTAAGGGTTTTTAAGAAAGCATATAGGGTTATAAAGGAAGAAGAGTCCTTGTTTATAGAAAGTGTATTTTATAGTTGGATTGTAGTAAGTGTTTCGTATTTCTTCTTACCTAGTTATCAAGAAGCTGAAGTTCAAATTCTTATTTTATGTTTGACTGGTTTAGCACTTAATTTATATGTTGAGTATAAGATTAAAGTTGAAAATAATCGGCAATAACGTGTCAGTATTAGGATGATGATGAATAATATAATTTAATTTTATATGAACATTTAAATATATTGAAGATAATGAGGAATGTCTCTAATTGATGCATTCCTCATTTGTTTACAATAAAAAGGAGTATGAGGATACATGAAAGGCATTATTTTAGCAGGTGGAAGTGGGACAAGATTATATCCATTAACAATGGTTACAAGTAAACAATTATTACCGATATATGATAAACCAATGATTTATTATCCATTATCTACACTGATGTTAGCGGGAATTCGTGAAATTTTAATTATCTCAACACCTGAGGATACACCGCGTTTCGAAGCTTTATTAGGGGATGGATCTCAATTTGGAATTTCTCTTCAATATAAAGTACAACCAAGTCCAGATGGACTAGCACAAGCATTTATTATTGGTGAAGAATTTATTGGTGATGATTCTGTAGCGATGGTGCTAGGGGACAACATTTATTATGGTAGCGGAATGAGAAAAATGTTACAGCGAGCTGCCCAGAAAGAAAGTGGAGCGACAGTATTTGGTTATCATGTGCATGATCCAGAACGTTTTGGTGTGGTTGAATTTGATGAGAATGGAAAAGTATTGAGCGTAGAAGAAAAACCAGAAGAGCCAAAATCAAACTATGCAATCACTGGTTTATATTTCTATGATAATCGCGTAGTTGAAATTGCCAAGAATGTTAAACCATCAGCACGTGGCGAATTAGAAATTACGTCTATAAATGAAGCATATTTAAATAATGGTGAATTAGAGGTTGAATTATTAGGTCGTGGTTACACATGGTTAGATACAGGTACACATCAAAGTCTTGTGGATGCAACAAACTTTGTAAAAACAGTTGAAGATCATCAAGGAATTAAAATTGCAGCACTTGAAGAGATTGGCTTTATTAATGGGTGGATTAATAAAGAAACTTTAATTGAATCAGGTGATCAGTGCTCTAAAAATGGCTATGGTCAATATTTATTAAAAGTGGCAAATGGTAGTATTAAATACTAATTTGGAGTGAATATAATGAAAATTGTAGATACAAATTTGTTAGGTGTAAAAGTAATTGAACCAAAAGTATTTGGAGATCACCGTGGTTGGTTCATGGAAACTTTTAGTGATCAGGCAATGAGAGAAGCAGGTATTGATTTGCAATTTGTACAAGACAATCAATCGTTTTCTGCAACCAAAGGAACACTTCGTGGTTTACACTATCAATTAAACCCTAAAGCACAAACTAAGCTTGTACGTTGTACACGTGGGTCCATATTCGATGTTGCAGTAGATATTCGTAAGGGAAGCCCTACATATGGTCAATGGTTCGGTATTGAGTTAAGTGCTGAGAATAAAAAACAGTTATTAATTCCAAAAGGATTCGCACATGGATTTATGACATTAACGGATGATGTTGAGGTTCAGTATAAAGTTGATGAATTGTATGCACCTGAATGTGATCGAGGAATCATTTGGAATGATGCTGAAGTAGGTGTTGAGTGGCCAATGGAGATTCAACCAGTGCTATCTGAAAAAGACGAAAAAGCACCTTCATTAAAAGAAGCAGAAAATAACTTTGTATACGGGGAGTAAAAAAATGAAAATTTTAGTAACCGGTTATAATGGTCAGCTTGGATATGACGTAGTAAAACGTGGAGAGAAGCAAGGACTAGAAATGCAAGGTATTGGAATAGAAGATTTAGATATTACAAACGAAGCTGCGGTTTATAAATTTGTAGATAAAGTAAAACCAGATGCAATTATTCATTGTGCAGCATATACGGCTGTTGATAAATCTGAAGATGATAAAGAGCTTTGTTGGAATGTGAATGTAGAAGGTACAAAATATCTTGCTACAGCAGTAAAAAAATTAAATGCTAAATTTGTTTATATTAGTACAGATTATGTATTTGATGGAGAAGGAACTCATGCATTTGTAGAAACTGACGCACCTAATCCGGTTGGATACTACGGTTTAACAAAGTATGAGGGAGAAAAAGTAGTTAGAAGCTTAATAGATAACAACTTTATTGTGCGTATTTCATGGGTATTCGGTATTAATGGAAATAACTTCATTAAAACGATGCTTCGTTTAGGTGAAACACGTAATGAACTGAACGTTGTGGGGGATCAAATAGGATCACCAACTTACACGTATGATTTAGCTCGGTTGTTAGTTGATATGGTTGTAACAGAGAAATATGGTACATATCATGCTACAAATGAAGGTTTCTGTAGTTGGGCTGAATTTGCGCAAGAAATTTTTGAGATTGCAGGACAAGATGTAAAAGTAAATAGTATTACAACAGAAGAATATCCTACTCGTGCAGTACGCCCTAAAAATTCACGTATGTCTAAGCAGAAATTAATTAATAATGGATTTGAGCCATTACAAGATTGGAAGAAAGCAACAAAACATTATATTACACAATTACAACAAGAGGTGAAATAAGATGGAAAAAAAGAAAGTATTAGTAACAGGTGGCGCAGGTTTTATTGGAGGAAACTTTGTACAGTATATGGTAAATAAATATCCCGGTTATCATATTGTAAATTTAGATGTATTGACATATGCAGGAGATTTAACAAAGCATAAAGATATTGAGAACAAAGATAACTATTCATTTGCTAAGGTTGATATCGTAGACCGTCAAGCGGTAAACCAACTATTTGAACAAGAGAAATTTGATTATGTTGTGCATTTTGCTGCAGAGAGTCATGTGGATCGTTCTATTACTGAACCTGAAGTATTTATTAGTACCAATGTATTAGGGACACAAGTATTATTAGATGCAGCAAAAGCGTTTGGTATTACTAAATTTGTTCATGTATCGACAGATGAAGTATACGGTGAATTAGATTTTGATCCAACTACATTCTTTACAGAAGAGACGCCTCTACAGCCAAATAGCCCATATAGTGCAAGTAAAGCTTCTTCTGACCTATTAGTTCGAGCGTATCATGAAACATTTGGTTTACCAATTAATATTACACGTTGCTCAAACAATTATGGACCATTCCATTTCCCAGAAAAATTAATTCCATTAACAATTTCACGTGTATTAAATGATGAAAAGGTTCCTGTATATGGGGACGGTAAAAATATTCGTGACTGGTTACACGTTATTGATCATTGTGCCGCAATTGATTTAGTTATGCATGAAGGTATAAATGGTGAAGTGTATAATGTTGGTGGGCATAATGAACGTACAAATTTAGAAGTAGTTCAAACAATTATTAGTACGCTTGGTAAATCAGAAAACTTAATCGAGTTCGTTCAAGATCGCTTAGGTCATGATAAACGTTACGCAATTGATCCAACAAAGCTAGAAAAGTTAGGTTGGAAACCAACTTATACATTTGAAACAGGAATTGCTCAAACGATTAAATGGTATTTAGATAATGAAGAATGGTGGAAAGCGATTGTAACAGGTGAATACAAGAGTTACTTTGCGAAGCAGTATACAACTTTATAAGTAATAGAGATTATTAATATGAATGTCATTCAATAGAATGATTTTGAGATGAAGGTAATAAATTTTATTACCTTCATTTTTTATAAATAATAACGTGGGAAATTTATAATCCTATGACGAAACTAAGGAGAGAACAAATTGAAAATATTGCATATTTCACTGGGATTACCACCTTATCGCACAGGTGGGTTAACAAAATACTCAGTAGATTTAATGCATTCACAAGGACAAGAGCATCAAGTGTTTCTTTTGTATCCAGGGAAATTTACGCTCTCGAAAAGGACAGCTGTTAAGAAAAATAAACCATATGGAAGTATATCGGTATATGAATTAATTAATCCTTTACCAATTCCTTTATTAAATGGGATTAATCAACCTGAGCATTTTATGAAGGAAGTAGATCATAAGGTATATGAGGAATTTTTAATAGAATTAAAACCAGAGGTAATTCATGTGCATACCTTAATGGGGATACACAAAGAATTTTTTGAAACAGCAAAGAGATTAAACATAAAAATTGTATTTACTACACATGATTATTTTGGTCTTTGTCCAAAAGTAAATTTGATGGACTCAAAAGGTAACATTTGTAATGATTTTAATGATGGAAAAAGCTGTATAGAATGCAATGTGAATGCATTAAGTCTTCCAACGGTTCATGTGATGCAATCGTATCCATATCGTTATTTAAAAGATAGTAGTATAGTGAAATCGCTAAGGAAAATTAAAAAGAATCAAATTAAAAATAATAATGCAGCTCCTAGTGTGAAACAAGGGGTTGAAGAAATAGATGTGGATTTAGCGAAGCAGTATATAGAATTAAGAAATTATTATTTAAAAATGTTTAAGTTAGTAGATTACTTCCATTTCAATAGTTCTATAGCAAAAGAGCAATTTGAAAAATATTTTGATGTGAGCGGAAAGGTAGTTTCTATTAGCCATCAAGATATTTTTGATTATCGTCAAGAGCGCAGTATTACAAAAAGAGAAAACGCGTTAGTTAAATTAGGATATTTAGGGCCTATAGATACTTATAAAGGGTTTTATTCTTTGAAAGATACATTGGAATCTTTAAAAGAAAAGGGATATACTAATTGGCACTTAGGAGTGTATGGTGATTTTTTAAATGATCCAGACATATATAATCCAGAATATTATACATTTTATGGTAGATATAATTATAGCCAGTTAAAGGATATTTTTAATGAAGTTGATTTGTTAATTATCCCTAGCATTTGGAAGGAAACTTTTGGGTTTATTGGTTTAGAAGCACAATCGTATGGTGTTCCAATTATGGTCTCTGAATACGTTGGTTTTAAGGACTTGATACAAGATGGAGAAACTGGCTTTATTTATAAAGTAAATAAACATGATTTTATTGATAAACTATCAATGATTCTTGATGATATTTCATTATTAGAACGAGTAAGTAAAAATCTGTTGGAATTGGATTTCCCTCATTTAATGGAACAACATACTAAAGAAATAATAAGCCTATATCAAGAGGTAAGAGCGGGAGTAGAAAATTAGATGAAACACGTATTTATTATTGGATCGAAAGGAATCCCAGCGAAGTATGGGGGATTTGAAACGTTTGTAGAGTATTTAACGGAACGAAAGCAAAGTGAAGATATTCAGTATCATGTATCTTGCTTAGCGGATAACAATGAAGAATTTCAGTATAATAAGGCGAGATGCTTCAACGTGAAGACCCCTGAAATTGGGAGTGCGAAAGCTGTTGCGTATGATATATTAAGTTTAAGAGAGTGTATTAGTTATATTAAAAAAAATAATCTTAAAAATTGTATTGTATATATACTCGCATGTCGCATTGGCCCATTTTTCTCTTTTTATAAAAGGAAGTTAGAAAAAATGGGTGTTCAAGTCTTTGTAAATCCAGATGGTCATGAATGGAAAAGAAGTAAATGGAGTCCAGCTATTAGAGCTTATTGGAAAATATCTGAAAATCTAATGGTCAAGCATGCTGATTTACTGGTATGTGATTCTAAAGGTATTGAGTCATATATTCAAAAGGATTACAAAAAGCATGAACCAAAGACAACTTTTATTGCCTATGGCGCTGATGTTACAACCTCTCTTTTAAAAGAGGACGACAGCAAGGTAATTGAATGGTATAAGCAGCATGATGTGGCTGGGAATGAATATTATTTAGTAGTTGGTCGTTTCGTTCCAGAGAATAACTATGAATTAATGGTCCGTGAGTTTATGAAATCAAATTCTAAAAAAGATTTTGTTATCATTTCGAATGTTGAAGAAAATCAATTTTATCAAGAATTATTAACAAAAACGAATTTTAATAAAGATCCACGTATTAAATTTGTTGGCACTGTTTATGACCAAGACTTGTTAAGAAAAATTCGTGAAGATGCATTTGCCTATTTCCATGGTCATGAAGTGGGTGGAACAAATCCATCATTATTAGAGGCGTTAGCATCAACGAAATTGAATATGCTTTTGGATGTAGTATTCAATAAAGAAGTCGGCGAAGAAGGTGCGGTTTATTTTTCTAAAGAAGAAGGCAATTTAGCTAATTTAATTCAAGAAGTAGAAGCTTATTCTGAAGCTGAAATTGATAAGTTAAGTAACAAAGCTAAAGATCGAATTATTCATGAGTATTCTTGGGAGAAAATAGTGAATGATTATGAGAATTTATTTTTAAATTCTTGATATATATACATTTATGCCTTTTATTAATGGAATATTAGAGTAGCATTTAGTTTACAAGTCATTTACAAGTTATATGTATATCCGTATAGTATTATATGGAATGAAATTTATAATGTTGAAATTGTTAATCGAAAGAAGGAAAAACGATGAAGAAAAAGATTCTATTTTGGATCCTAGGTATCATTGGTGTTCTTGTTATTGCTGGCGGTGTATATGCGTATACTATTTATTCTGATGTATCAAATACGTTAAATACGGTACACAAGCCTTTGGATCGTGATAAGTCTGACAAACGAGATAAGAAGGTAGACATTGCGGATAATAAACCTATATCTATTTTACTGATGGGGGTAGACCAAGAAGGTAATGGAACAGGTAGATCCGATTCACTTATGTTATTTACCTTAAATCAAAAAACAAAATCTATGAAAATTACAAGTATTCCACGAGACTCTTATACGGAGATTGTAGGGAAAGGGAAAAAAGATAAAATCAACCATGCCTATGCATTTGGTGGTATTGATATGGCTGTAAAAACAGTAGAGAATTTCCTAAATGTACCGGTTGATCATTACATTGAAGTAAACATGGCTGGATTCAAAGATATTGTAGATGCTGTTGGTGGTGTTGATGTAAATAACGATTTGGAGTTTACATCTAGGAACCAACATTTTGCTAAAGGTAACATCCATTTAAATGGTGAAACAGCATTAAAGTATACTCGTATGCGTTATGAAGATCCACGTGGTGACTTCGGTCGTCAAATGCGCCAACGTCAAGTTATTCAGGCTGTAATTAAGAAGGGTGCAAGTGTATCTTCTCTAGCAAGCTACGGTGATGTATTAAAAGCAATTGAGAAAAATGTTAAAACAAGTTTAACGCAAGAGCAAATGTTTGATATTCAAAAGAATTATAAAGATTGTATGGAGAACAGTGAAGAAATTCAAATCCCAGGCGACGGCCACAAAGCCGCCGACGGTATTTGGTACTACTATGTTCCGGATGCAGCGAAACAAGATATAACAAATAAGTTAAGAGCACATCTTGAATTAACTAAGTAATATGTAATGGCCCAACTCCTTTGGAAGGAGTTGGGTTTATTTTTGCGTGGATTTATATTAGTATTATATATTGTGAGATTAATAGATGAGGTGAATCGATGAATAAGAAAGCAGTACTTGTCCTTGTTGTTTTTGTATTGTTTGTTGCTTCGATTGTGAGCGGTAAATTGTACTGGAATAAGAAAGTTGCAAATGCAACGGGACAAACGAGTGAAGTAACGAAAACAAAAGCTGAAGTGAAAGATAGCGGAGCAAAGAAAGAAGAGAAAAAAGAAGAGAAAAAAGAAGAGAAAAAACAAGATGCGAAGTCATCTTTTAATGAGGCATACGCGAAGAACTTGCCAGATGCAGTGAAAGAGAAGTTAAAGAAAGCTGCTGAGGATAAAAAAGCAGTAAATCTTGTTATCGTTGGTGATGAAGCTTCTTCATCTGAAAAAGGTGCTTGGGCAGCTAAGTTAACGTCTAATTTAGAAACTGCTTACGGTAAAGGTTTATGGAATGTGACTGTAAAGGAATATAAGGGTGAAAGCACAGAAGAGTTAATTGCGAATAAGCGTGATAAAGAGATTGCGAAAGAGAATCCAGATGTGATTTTATTTGAGCCACCATTTATTACTGATAACGGTAAAACTGGTAATGGGAACTCTGTAGTAAATACACAGAAGTTCGTTCAAGCACTTTCTACTAGTGCAAAGGGTGCTACAATTATGATTCAACCATCAAATCCAGTGTATGGTGCGAAAAATTACCCGAAAGCAATTGAAGCATTAAAACAATTTGCAACGCAAAATAATTATACATATATTGATCATTGGGGAGCATGGCCGGATGCATCGACAAAGGCTATTCTACCATATTTAAAAGAAGAATTTGGTTTCCCAACTGCTAAAGGTCATGAAGTTTGGGCACAATATGTAACGGATTATTTTGTAGCTAAATAATAAAAGGGGAGAGGGTATCGTCGACAAAATATGTTCGACAATACCCTCTCTTTTTTTATAAGATTTTTGCTATACTAAACTGTACTATAATACGTGGTGGAAGGAGGAGAATGATGAAAATACTTGTGGTGGATGATGAATCGAGTATTCGTAATTTGATTCGGATGCAGTTGGAGATGGAAGGTTATGAAGTATTGGCAGCGGCTGATGGGAGAGAAGCTTTGGAGCGATGGAATGAAGGGCCGGATGTATTGATTTTGGATGTTATGCTTCCGGACACGGATGGGTATGAGTTGCTTCGTTTGTTCCGTGAGAGGGATAGGGATATTCCGGTGCTTATGTTAACGGCAAAGAGTCAGATGAATGATAAGTTGCTTGGATTGCAGCTTGGTGCTGATGATTATGTGACGAAGCCGTTTAATTATGCGGAGCTTATTCTTCGGGTTAAGAATATGGCGCGGCGTGTAAAGAAGACGGAGGCGGCTGTAAGTCATGAAGTAATTGAGGCTGGAGAGATAGTGATTTGTCCTAAGGAAAGAAAGGTACATGTGAGTGGACAAGAGATTCAGTTAACGTACCGAGAGTTTAATTTATGTCAGTTATTTGTTTCAAATCCACAGCGTGTGTTTATGAGGGATGAGTTACTTGAGAAAGTATGGGGATTTGAGTATATCGGAAATACGAGAGCCGTTGATATTATGGTGCAGAGACTTCGCAAGAAGCTTGGGACGAGCGGAGAATATATTAAGACAATTTATGGCGTTGGCTATAAACTGGATTGTTAAGTGGTGATGGTATGTCTTTAAAGCGAAATATGGTGTTTGGAATAGTTGGGCTGTTAATTCCGATTTTTGTTCTTTTATATGCAGTTGTTTATATTACGTTAGAAAAGAATATGTATCATAACGCAGCAGATTCTTTAGAAAAGTTAAGTGTAGAAGCACAAATTTATACGATGAATTATTTAGAGAGGGAAGCAGAAGTGGATACGCTTGGTCCGAATTCACTTTTAATTGCGTCGTATTTAGCGAAGCGTATGGATGTCCGTGTGCAGATGATCGGGAAGAATGGCGATGTTGTTGCAGATACACAAAAAGGAGCATTGCTTCACCGTAACATCGACATTGAGAGTTCTTTGAAGGGAAAGAAGTCTTACGTTTTTGAGGAGGCGGATCCAGCTCCTATTCTTTTGTTTTCAAGCCCGGTTTATTATGGAAACGATGTCATTGGAAGTATTCGTTTTATAAATGAGTTAACGGGTGAGAAGGAAGTTTTAACAAATGTGAGCTGGACGTTCTTAATGACGTCTCTTTGTTTAGTAGCTACCGGTATTTTCTTTGCGATTCGTTTGGCGAAGTCTCTTCATAAACCAATTGATCAGTTGAGACAAATGGCACAGAGGCTCGCGAATGGTGATTATAAGAGTAAGATTGAGTTAAATGAGTACGTGGAAATCGCTCAGCTTTCAGCATCTTTTAACGCGATGGCCGATGGAATTGAGTTGCATATTAAGCAATTGCAGGAGGAGAAGGAGAAGCAGAAAGATTTCCTAGACCGCATTACGCATGAGCTAAAAACACCGCTAACGGCAATTATCGGTTATGTTGATTTAATTCCGAAGTTACAATCAAAAGAAGATGTACAGGAAAGTCTTCGTTATGTGGCTGTGGAAAGTGAGCGTTTATTATCACTTGTAGAGGAACTGCTTAAGTCTTCGAAATATGGGACGAGTACGTTTGAAGTGTCTCCTACAGTTGTGAACATAAAGGAATTGGCAGAAGAAGCAGTTTCAATTGTGAAACCTCGCCTAAATCAGTTTGAAATTGAAGTGATAAATGAGTTAACGGATGTACATGTTGTTGCGGATTTTGATAAGACGAAGCAAATTTTCTTAAATGTGCTTGATAATGCAATTAAGTATAGTGATGCTTCGCACATTCGTATGAATGTAATTGTAAATGAGCATGAGGCGAAGGTTTTTGTTCATGATGATGGGATCGGTATAGATGAAGTGGTGCTTGCAGAGTGGAATGAGTCTCCGAAAGGAAAGGCACTTCCTTCTAGTTACGGGAATGGTTATGGTTTGTATATTTGTCAGGAGATTATGAGTAAGCAGGGCGGAAGCATGCGGATTGAGAGTAGTGAAGAAGTAGGTACTACAATATTCATTACATTTTTGCTTCCGAGAAGGATGGAAGACATAAAAAACTTGAAAGCGGTTAAATGATACATTTATGAAACAATTATGCGGTATTTTCGAAACAACGTTTTTTTATCTTGGAGGTAGGCAGAAATGAAAAGGCTATCATTTCAAATTCTTATGTTTGTCATTTGTATGATTGTTTCTCTTATTTTGTTTTATGTTATGGAGAAGCAAATCTATAATCGAATCAACATTGTAAATGATAAACAAGCCGTTTTACAAAGGGTGAATGAATCTCTTCCAATTGAAGTGAAAGTAAGACATGAAAAGTGGGGAGAAATCGTTGTAACGGATGAAGTTCGTTTGCATACGATTGTTTCATTCTTTGACCGAATTCGAATAGAGCCTGAGGGCGTTAAGAGCCAAGAACAAGTATTTACTGGAGAAGTAACGTACTTGAATGGACATAAGCGTACTTTTGCAGTAGGTGACTTGTTCCAGTATGGGGAAAATGTATACGGAAAGAATGGCATGGATCCGATGATTTCAGCACTTCAAACGTATTTATTAAGCCTGTATTACACGCCAGAGCGTATTAATAATTTCTTTGCTTCAGCAAAGGATGTCGTAGTACGTCAAGGCGATGTGGTACGTACTATCAATCTTACGCACATACTTGATTCTATTCGGTCCGCAAAGCAAATTACAGATTACGGAGAAATTCAGAAGTTATTACAATCGCAGAATGAACCGATTGCTTATATTACAGCTTATAAAACAGGTAAGCGTGTAAAGAATGATCGTGAAGATATTCTTACGATTTCTGTGTATCCATCGTACTTTGTTGTGCAATATCTCGGTGATAATAACGGGAATGTCATGTATATGAAAGGCTCTCTAGCAGAGTTATTCGTAAAGGAGAATGCGTCATGAGAAAGATAGCCTTTTTCTTCTTTTTGCTAGTAATTGGAGGAGCGATGTCTAGTTGCTCTCGAGATACAACCTCTATTAAATATAGTAAAAATGGTCTCCCTATTTTGGATGATCGTCATATTGTTGCGTATGTGGCGGCTCGTGAGGAAGTTGGTGAAGCGTTACTTTCATCATTTTGTAAACCACGTGGATGTACGTATGAATTTATTCGTCTTTCAACAGAAGAACTTCTTCGTAGAGTGGAAGAAGAAGCTGGAAATCCGAAGGCGGATATTATTATTGGCGGTACAGTAGATGCGCATCAAATGATGAAGCAAAAAAATCTTTCTATTCCTGTGATAAGCCAACATGCAAATCGTATTTCAAAAACTGTTAAAGATAAAGATGGTTATTGGTACGGTTATGAAGTGGAGAAGCTGGCAATTGCGATTAATAAAGAGCGGTGGAACGAGGAAATAGCGCCGCTCGGTCTCTCGTATCCGTTAAGATGGAAAGATTTATTGAATCCAATATATAAAGGAAAGATTGTCATGCCCGATCCAAATGTTTCAGGTACAGCATATACGTTTTTCCAATCACTGATTGATACGTTAGGTGAAGAGGAAGCGAAGGGATATGTGAAGAATCTGGCAGAACAAGTTGGAGAAGTAACAGTGAATGGTTACATCCCAGCAGAACTTGTTGCGAGCGGTGAATATATGATAGGCATCAACTTTATGGGAGATCAGAGAATGCTTCAAAAACAAGGCTTTCCGATTTTAAGTAACGAACCTGAGCAAACAGGGTTATCTGTTAATGCGATTTCGAAACTAAAACGTGCACCGAGTGGTATTATTGCGGATTTATTTATTGATTATTGTTTATCAGAAGAAGCGGGTCATATTTTAGAAAAAGTGTCGTTTGGCGTACCAACGATGTTTGCGAAGAATGAGAAAGAAATAGAAGGACAGCCGGTTAGAAGGACGAACCAAAATATATCAAATAGCGGAATAATCGAGATATGGAATAGACAGCGTCTCTCTCTGAAGTGAGAAAAGGAGACGAAAATATATGTTTAAATGGCTCAAGCCAGCACCTGCAATTGAAAGATTGCCAGCGGATATGATCGACCGTGTATATCGATTACTACGTATTCGTGTGTTAATCGGGATTTCAGTTGGATATGCTGCTTATTATTTAGTTCGTAGTAACTTTACGTTATCAAGTACGTATTTAGTACAAGAATATGGTTTTAGTACAGCTGAAATTGGTCTACTAGGTTCAGTAATGGCAATTGTTTATGGATTTAGTAAGTTCTTTATGGGTAATTTATCAGATAAAGCTTTCGCCCAGCGCTTTATCGCAGTCGGTTTATTCTTATCAGGGCTTGTAAATATTTGTTTCGGCTTTGCATCATCATTTGGGATGATTGTTACATTACTTGTTGTTAACGGTATTGTACAAGGTATGGGAGCACCACCTTGTAGTATTGTTATGACGAAATGGTTCTCGAAGAAAGAACGCGGTACGAAAACAGGTCTTTGGAATATTTCACATAACGTTGGTGGAATGCTTGTGCCACCACTTGTCGGAATTGGTGTAGGTATTTTCGGTGAAAATCATTGGCAAGGCGGCGTGTTTATTTTCCCAGCGATTATCGCAATGGTAATTGCAGTACTTGTTTGGATCAATGCGAAGGATACACCAGAATCTGAAGGTCTTCCTCCAATTGATGAGTATCGTAATGACTATGAAAATCTTGAAAAAGCAGATAATGCTAACAAGATGTCACCAAAAGAAATTTTAATGAAGTATGTAGTGAAAAATAAATTTGTATGGTTCTTATGTATTGCGAATGCTTTTGTTTATTTAATTCGTTTCGGTGTTATTAACTGGGTTCCACTTTATTTAACGACAGTTAAAGGATTTTCAAAAGCAGAAGCGCATGCGGCATATGCAATCTTTGAAGGTATGGCAATTCCAAGTTCATTAATCGTTGGCTTTTTAAGTGATAAATTATTTAAAGGAAAACGTATGCCATTATGTATTATTAGTATGGTTGGAGTTGTTATTGGTACGTTTATATATTGGCAAGCAACTAGCGTACTTGTTGTAAGTATTGCAGTTTCTATTATCGGTTGTTTAATCTATGTACCACAGTTCTTAATCGGTTTAAGTGCGATGGAATTAGTACCGAAATTTGCAGTAGGTACGACAGTTGGTATGTGTGGTCTATTCGGTTATGTAGGTGGAAGTCTTGTAGCTAACGCAGCAATCGGTGTTATTGTTGATAGTTCTGGCTGGGATGGTTGTTTCATCTTACTATTAACAGGTGCGGTTTTATCAACAATCTTCTTATTTATTGTTCAACGTGGACATGAGAGAAAAGATCCTAAAGTAGCGTAATATTTTGTTTGAAAAAGCTATCCAATTATTATTTTGGATGGCTTTTTCTATATAATATAATCTTTCCTTAAATCTATCTTAAAAGATATAATGTCATATTTCTAATCATTGGAATTTTTGTTACAATATAAATGGATGTGTAAAACTTTGTAAAAATAATGTAATAATATGTAATCTATTTTCAGAAAGTTTTATACAATTTTTATATTAAACTATTAAGTTATAAAAGGGAGCGAGAATATGTTACCAAATACGGTTCGTACTCCAAACAAGAAGAAGAAATGGATTATTATTGGGGTTATTGCACTAATTGTTATTGTAGCGGCAATTAATATTTTTGTTATGCAAGGTAAGAAGAAGGGTGCATCAACAAATGCTGATGCTGTAAGTTTTGAGAAAGTGACAGAGCGTAAGCTGAATAATACGAAGTTAATTTCTGGTCAGGTGAAGCCTGGTAATATTGAAAGCTTCTATGCAGATCCGGCCAAAGGGAAAGTGAAAGATATTGAGGTAAAAGAAGGGCAAGAGGTAGAAAAAGGTACGAAGTTATTCTCTTATGATAATGAAGAGATTAATCTTCAAATGAAGCAAGCTGAGCTTGATCAGAAGATGGCGGATATGCGTTACGATCAAGGGAAAAAGAAGATTGATTCGTTGAAGAAAGAAATTAAGAAGGCGAAAGATAGCGGAGCTGGGAAAGAAGTAACAGATCCGATGGACGAGCAAGTAAACGAGTTAGAGATAGGGCAAAAAACAATTGACCTTGAGAAAGAAAAAGGAAAGTTGCAGAAAGAAGAGTTAAGTAAGAAGCAGAAAGAACTTACGATTTATAGTAATTTCGCTGGTGTTGTTCAAAAGTTAGATAAAGATGCGGCACAAAGCTCATCTCAAGCGTTAGGTGGTCAAGGAAAAGCGTTTTTACAAGTAGCTTCTAAAGATCCATTCCAAGTTCAAGGTACGTTAACTGAGCTTCAGAAGTCACAAATTCAAAAAGATCAAACATTCACTGTAACGGCGAAAGCAAATAATAAGAAGAAGTGGACAGGTAAGATTACAGAGGTAAGTGAGTTCCCAACAAGTGCAGAGATGGCGCAAGCTGGCGGCATGGGTGAAGCAACTCAAAATATGTCTCAATATACATATAAAGCAAGTCTTGATAGCCAAGACGGTTTATCTCCAGGTTACCACGTTTCTCTGCAAGTAAACTTAGAGAATAAGAAGATGATTGCTGTCCCAAGTAAGAGCATTGTAGCAAAAGGCGATGATGCATTTGTTTATGTTGAGGATAAAGGTAAGCTTCGTAAACAAAATGTGAAAAAAGGTTCTACTGATGGGGACTGGACAGAGGTTGTAGAAGGCGTAACAGTGGGGCAAAAGGTGGTTAAAAATCCTTCCGACGATGTGTATGACGGAATGGAAGTGAAAGAGAAATGATTACGTTAAATAATATTGCTAAAACGTATTATCAAGGAAAATTGGCAGTGCCGATTTTGCACGGTATTAGTTTAACGATTCAGAGCGGTGAGTTCGTTTCGATTATGGGACCGTCTGGCTCTGGTAAGTCGACGCTTATGAATATTATCGGTTGTTTAGATCGTCCAACAGAAGGCGAATATAAGCTGAATGACGTGAATATCTTAACAGCAGACGAGTCAAAGCTTGCTTTAATTCGTAATGAATATATTGGCTTTGTATTCCAGCATTTTAATTTACTGCCTCGTCTTTCAGCAGTGGAAAATGTTGAGCTTCCGCTCGTATACGGTGGCGTGAAGAAAGCAGAGCGTCGCAAGCGTGCTTTGGAGGCGCTAGGTAAAGTTGGATTGGCAGATCGCGTGCATCATTTACCAAATGAGTTATCAGGTGGACAGAAGCAGCGTGTAGCGATTGCAAGAGCGATTGCAAATAATCCAACGTTTATTATGGCCGATGAACCGACTGGTGCACTTGATACGAAGTCTGGTGAGCAAGTTATGAATATTTTCACGAAGCTTAATGCAGAAGGTACGACGATTGTTATGGTTACGCATGAAGAGGAAGTGGCAGCGTATTCTTCCCGCCGCATTGTACTGCGAGACGGGAAAGTTACAGAAGATAGAAGGTGTGCGGTATGAGTTTACTAGATAGTATAAAAATTGCCTTATCTTCTATTTTAGCTCATAAACTGCGTTCAGCTCTTACGATGCTGGGTATTATTATCGGGGTAGGTTCGATTATTACTGTCGTTGCAATTGGGCAAGGCGGGGAAGCGATGTTGAAATCAAAATTCGCAGGTTCTGGTGGTAATAACCTTATGCCAATTCAATTTAAAGCAGATATTAATGATGAATTTGCTATAGGTGGATTTGAAATACCGAAGTTAACGGAAGAGGATATTTTGGAAGTAAAACAAGTGAAAGATGTTTCACACGTTATTACAACAAATTCGACAACAGAGACACTTGATGTAAATGATAAAAAAGCAAGGCTGAATGTTATTGGACTTGATAATGAATATTTTGCGGTTAATAAAGTAAAGGTTGTAAAGGGCCGCTCCTTAAATGAATCAGATATTTCTCACGCGAATAACGTTGTGATGATTAGCACAAAAACAGAGGAAACGTTATTTAAGGACGTAAACCCAGTTGGACAAATTATTGAGATGAAGGGACAGCCAATGCAAATTATTGGTGTGTATACATCAGATAATGAATTTATGGGATTTGAAATGGAAGAAGCGTTAATTCCTCTTACGTTATGGCCTGTTTTATATGGGACAGATGATATTCAAAATATCGCAATTCAAGCTAAAAATGTAGACAATTTAGAAGCAGCAGGGAAACGAGCTGTTGATGTATTAAATAGTCGTAAGCCAAGTGAAATCCCAGGTAAATATGAACTGGTGAATTTAAAAGAACTCCAAGAAAATGTTTCTAAAGTAACTAGCATCATGACGATGATTATCGGTGGTATCGCTGGTATTTCATTAGTCGTTGGTGGTATTGGTGTTATGAATATCATGCTCGTATCTGTAACGGAGCGTACGCGCGAAATTGGGATACGTAAAGCGCTTGGAGCAACGCGTAGTAAAATTTTATTACAGTTTTTAATTGAAGCTGTTATGTTAACACTTTTAGGTGGTTTAATCGGAATTGGTCTTGGGTATGGCGGAGCATATATCGTTTCTACATTCGCAAAATGGCCACCGCTCGTTTCGTGGGAAGTTGTCGTTGGAGGCGTACTGTTCTCGATGACACTCGGTATTATTTTCGGATTAATTCCAGCAAATAAAGCTGCGAAATTAGATCCAATTGAAGCATTGCGTTATGAGTAATTAATAGTGTAGTAGAACTACACATTACCGTTCTAGTGGGCGGTTCGTAGCCTCTATATGAGGAAGTGAACCGCCCGTTAGAACGGGTTATATAAATAGAAGGAGGCGTTATAATGGAAGCTAATATTAATACGCAAGATGTAGTTTCAAAAAAGCCATCATTATTTGGAATGATTACTTCTCCAGGTGAGCAGTTTGAGAGAATGAAGACGAAAAGTCCGGTTTGGGGGGCATTTGTCTTATTTGTTATATTAGGAACGATTATAGCAACAGCAGTGTCTTACTTAACATTAATTAGTACTCCAGAATTGGCAAAAGAATTAAATGGTGAAGCAGGGGCAATGGTAAAAGGATTTACCCTTGGTGGAGGCGCACTTGTTGGTCTATTAGGAACACCTATAGGTCTCTTTATTGCGGCAGGTTTTTATAAAATTATTATGATGTTTATGAGCAATGATACACCATACATGAAAATATTATCGATTTACTTATATGCTAATCTTGTTTATTATATCGGCGGGTTGTTAAATGCAGGATTAGGCTTTATTTTTGATGGAAATGGCACTGATGTTTATACAAGTTTAGCTCCTTTATTTGAACAAGGGACAGTAGCACATGGAATTGCCTCTTCAATTGAAATTTTTAATATTTGGAGCCTCATTCTAACAGGACTAGGCTTACACATTGTAGCTGGTTTAAGTAAGAAACAAGCTACGATTTTAATTGTAATCTTCTTTATCCTAACAATTGCATTAGGCGTTGTAAGAGGTTTAGTAAGCGGCTTTGGTGCATAACATATTATTTTAAAAAGGTGACTCTTCAAGAGAGTCACCTTTTTTTATTTTTACCCCTATTTCAAATACCACCAACAAAATTTCAAATACTAGCTGGTGTAATTTCAAATTCCGTCGGTAGTATTTGAAATTACTCACAGTGAAATCTTTTCTTTATTTTTATATTGTGAAGGTACCGCGGAATACTAGAAAGGTATACCTTTTAGAAACGGGTACTGTGTGAAGCCAGCCACTTTTACAGAGGCAGTTGTTTTGTATGAAGGGATGATTGTAAATCAAATAAAGAAATTAGGTATTCGTCAAGATTATGAAGAGTATTATCAATGTGGTTTAATTGGTCTTTGGCATGCGTATGAAAGATTTGATGCAAAGAAGGGGTATTTCCCTGCATATGCACTTGTAACGGTGCGTGGTTATATATTAGAAAGATTGAAGAAAGAATCTACTTTGCAAGAAAGATGTGTATGTGTAGGTGAGTATGAGGAAATCTTTCATTTTGAAGATGTTGAAATAAGAGTGAAGGATTTTATGAGTGTGTTAGACGAGAAGGAGAAGTATATTATTTTTGAACGTTTTTTTGTAGGGAAGACGATGGGAGAAATCGCTTTAGAGACGGAAATGACATATTATCAAGTAAGATGGATGTATCGGCAAGCACTCGAGAAAATGCGCGATAGTGTAAAAGGATAAAAATAGCAAATAGAATGGAAGGTGAGGAAATACTACCTTCCATTCTATTTGTTATTAAGGTGATGAATCTTGCATGTTCATTTGGGATAATACATATCCAGCTTTCCATAATTGCTGACTTAGCTTATGAGAACTAATTTGTATCGTTACGGTAGCTCCGTTTGAAAAATGAATTTTAGCTCGTTTAGCTTTTTTGAAAAACTCTATTGTATGAACATGTTTGAAGAAAAGCCAAATACAATTTGGAGAAGCAGGAGATTCTGTTGGAAAAGCACAAATATATTCTCTATGATTGATCGGAATTGGAACGTTTTGTTTGAATTTAAATTTTGTTTTTACAGCATTACGTCTCCCTTGATAAGTAGAATGAATATTTGTTAGACAAGATTTCTGTATAAGTTGGAGAGCAGTTTGACAGGAGTAAAGATGGTTTCCGCTACTGTCAATAATTTTTGTACGGTAATAAGGGTGTTTATATGGTTCAAGCATCATTGTAGAACTAGAAATAAAAATGTTGTTTTCATTATCCATAATTCTATATCCTCCCTTATAATTTTCATTCTGAATATAATTATATATAAATTAAGTAAATTAATTGCTAATATTCTATTTCATATTGTAAATTTTGTCTATTCGTTTACAATCAATAGGTGATAGTCTTTCTAATTTGCATCGCTTGTACATATATATGAAAATAGAAAAGAGTAGGCGGTGATATAGTATGAAGAAAAAGTATATTATTATGGCTTTAGTTGTCGTTCTCCTAGTATATTTAGCAAACAGTAATCCGAGTAAGGGAGAATATACAGAATGGGCAGCGAAGCAGTTTATGAAGCGTAATGATGTGAGTAAGAAGCTAGATGAAGTTCAAAAAGAGAATGAAGAGGGTCTCCTTGGCGACTTGGCATCGGCCGGTAAAAAGTTAGCGAAAAAGTATGTTGAGCCACAAGTTGGGTTATTAATTGATCATTATACGAAGCGAAATGATTATATATTCTTCTCAACATATACGACTGAGTTTGATATAGGTGAAGAACATTATAAGTACGTATGCGTCGGTTTCTCAAAGATTTTTATTCCAATTGAAATGCCGAAGAAAAAAGACGAATCTGCAAAATGATGCAGATTCGTCTTTTTAATTTTATAGAGTAATTGGAACTTCAGATACATTTTTTTCTACAAGGCGAGCTCCCTTTTTTCGTGTATTTTCATCAATGGATGAAAATACAGATGAGGCAAGGATTGTATCCATTACTTGATTTACGACTTGTGCATCGATTGGTGTGATGGGCGTATCGATAGAAAAAACGACTGTTTTTCCATCTTCTTTCGCGAAAATCAACTCTAGTACTTGCATGTGTTATTCCCTCCTTTGTATTTATCAAGCTATTTACGGGATTGTGGTCTGCCGGTTAAATTGTGGTCTAATAATCAGCTGGGATGAATAAAATCCCCACTAATCCGAGTTTTACTTTATAGTTTAGAAAGATCTGATGTGCTTACAAGTTGCACAGCGTGAAGTGGTGATGCTTGTAAGGAAGCTAGAGCATGAGCTACGTTGTGTACTTGATCTAAGCTCGCGTTTGTTTTAACACGTTTAAATTGTTTGCTCTTGAAAACTGTTTTGCCGTTCTTATCTAATCCGTTGTTTAAGACAAGACGTAAAGTTAAATCCATTACGATTGTTTCAATCGCCATGTGTATCACCTCCTTTCACTTTATAAATAGGATGCAAATGTCAT
Source organism: Bacillus sp. FSL W8-0640 (assembly GCF_038007725.1). Lineage (NCBI taxonomy): Bacteria > Bacillati > Bacillota > Bacilli > Caryophanales > Bacillaceae > Bacillus > Bacillus sp. FSL W8-0640. The sequence continues at coordinate 5,022,103 of NZ_JBBOXT010000001.1, read as the reverse complement.
GTTTTGGCGTGAAATTTTTTCTTTTTTTTGGTACCCTTAAAAGATTAAGAGAGGAGAATTCTGGATAATGAATCGTAAATGGTTATTTTGGATTCCTGTATTACTATGGATGGGGCTGATTTTCTATTCTTCGGCACAACCATATAAAAAGCAGGATATGCGTTCAGATATTGAACAATATGTAAATGTTGAATTTGTGAAAGAGCATTTTTCATGGGTATCTATCGATTATGGTGGAGGAACCCCTGTTAGTATTGCGAATAAAGGTGTAGGCGGATTTATTGAGTTTTTCCTTCGTAAAGGTGCTCATTTTATGGTGTTCTTTATGCTAGGTTCATTGATTTATTACGCTTTTCATCGATCAGGTTATTCGAGGAAAAGATGTTTTATATATGCCCTTCTTTTCGTTGCGGGTTATGCAACATTTGATGAAATCCACCAATGGTATACGGGAGACCGTACACCAATGTGGCAAGATTCATTGCTTGATACGTGCGGTGGGTTAACGGGGATTATAATAAGTAATTGGTTTTGGAATAGAAAAAAGCGCTAATCTCATTTTGAGATTAGCGCTTTTTTTGCGGGTAGTAAAACTCCACTTAACTGGCCTGATTCAAGTTTCACTTTATACACCAAGTAATTCTTTTAGTTCGTCTGTTGATAGTTCAGTCATCCAACTATCGCTTGTGATGACAGCATTGTTTAGAGATTGTTTTCTTTCTAGCATTTCATCAATTTTTTCTTCTAATGTTCCTGTTGTAATGAGTTTGTGAACATGAACAAATCGTTTTTGACCAATGCGATATGCGCGGTCTGTTGCTTGATTTTCCACAGCTGGATTCCACCAACGATCGTAGTGAATGACATGGTTGGCAGCGGTTAAGTTTAATCCTGTTCCGCCAGCTTTTAAGGATAAGATGAAAATGTCATACGTTCCGTTTTGGAACTCCTCAATCATCTTGTCGCGATCTTTTTTCGGTACACTACCGTTTAAGAAGAGGACACGCTGGCCGAATTTTTCTTCTAGCACACGTTTTAGCATGTTCCCCATGCCGATATATTGAGTGAAGATGAGGCAACTTTCATTTTGATCTTTTATATTTTCTATGAGCTCCATCAACGTTTTTGTTTTCATAGAGCGTTCAACGACATTTTGTGGCTCTTCTTCTTTTAAATAAAGAGCTGGATGATTACAAATTTGTTTTAGCTTGTTCAGCATAAGTAATATAAAGCCGCGTCTTTCAATTCCACTTAATCCTTCGACATTTTGCAGTGTATCTTGAACAAGTTGTTCATATAAGGAAGCTTGTTCACCAGTAAGAGGACAGTAAGCTTTTTGTTCTTGTTTATCTGGTAAATTTAATGCGACTGTTTGATCTTTCTTCGTTCGGCGCAGTAAAAATGGTGAGATAAACCGTTGAACTTGCTGGATTTTTCCTTCATCACGATCCTTTTCAATTGGTGTGACGAAGCGGCGTTGGAATTGTCCTAAGCTTCCGAGATATCCATGATTAATAAAGTCGAAAATGGACCAAAGTTCAGCGAGGCGATTTTCCATCGGTGTACCAGTTAAAGCGATTTTGTGATTTGCTTGCAAGTTTCGTACTGCTTTCGACTGTTTCGTATGTGGGTTCTTAATATTTTGTGCTTCATCCAAAATAACAGCATCCCAGCATAATGAAGTTAGTTCTTCCTCATCGAGTTGAGCCAATGCATAAGATGTTAATACAACATCTGCTGATTGAAGGAAATCTTCAAAAGAATTGCCCTTATCTCTATTACTTCCGTAATGTAATTGAACACGTAAATTCGGTGCGAAACGCTCAAATTCTTTTTGCCAATTTCCAAGAACAGATGTCGGCGCTACGATTAATGCAGGGCCTGTTTTGAGATTGTTTTCTTTTATATATAGTAAGTAAGAGATTGTTTGAATACTTTTCCCGAGTCCCATATCGTCAGCTAGCAATGCTCCAAATCCAAGTTTTCGTAAATATAATAACCATTCAATGCCGTGTTGTTGATACGGGCGAAGTGTTGCGTTTAGTGAAGTAGGGACATCCACTTTTGGAATATCTCCAATATGAAGCAGCTTTTGGAATAGTTCCTCATAATATCCATCTAGTTCGATTTCAATATCAGTAAACGGACTATCATCTTCTACAATTTCTGTTTCAGCCGTATTTGATAAATGTTGCTGCAGGACATCTTTCATCTCTAGTCCGTATTTATCGGCACGGTTCATGAGTTTCCTTACTTCTTCGATAAAGGCTGGATCTAGTCGCATCCATTGACCATTTATATTAAATAGACGTTTATTTTGTTCAACGAGTTCGAAAAATTCGCTTTCTGATAAATCAATGCCGTTCGTCGAAATGCGCCAATCAAAATTAACGAGCGTATTCATACCGAAGAACGATTGTGTTTGTGCTGTATTTTGCTTCAGCTGGACACGTAATTTCGGTTTTGTTGCTTTTAAATTTTGCCACCATGATGGTAGTAAAATTGTAATACCGGCTGCAAGTAATTCATTGCTTGCTTCTGTTAAGAAGTTCCAAGCTTCTGTTTCAAAGAGCTCATTTCGGAACGTATCTCCTTCTTTTAACCACGGTATGAGTTTACTAAAACCTTCTTGTGTTTCTGTAATCCGTTCTTCGTAATCGTGCCATCTTTTCGGTAAGGAATCGATGTTTTCATATACATATATGCGATGCGCCCCGCGCTTTGGTGTCACAATTGTCTCAAGCTTCCACATTTCAAATTCTTCTTGTGGTTCTTGTAGTCTTAGTCCGATTGTAAACGGAAGATCATCTTCGATATAACCAATTTTCCGAAGCCAATCTTCTTCATGTAGTGCTGTTTCCAGTTGTCTTTTCGTAAAGTCGTAATGTTCATATAGTCTTTTAGCATCTTCCCAGCCGTCATTTGAGCGGTTGTCTTGTAATATGCTTTCATTTACTGCTGCTGAGAAAAGCGATGCTAATGTGTCATCTTCAATTGGTGTATTTTGAACTTTCCAAGATGGTTGTTTAGGCCAATGATTCATATCTGGTACGAAACTACCACTCGTAAAGGCATCCCATAGTTCATTTGCATCTTTCGTAAGTGCTGTAATCGTGCCGTTTATTTGAATATGTGCAAAGGAATTCATCGGTTTGTTTGCAATGTATTCAAAGGCTTGTGCATTTGTTAGCAGCACACCTTGTTTTCCTTCGAAGGTTGCTTCTTTTAGAAACGTACCGTAGAAAGAAGTGGAGTGCCATGTGAATGCATTTCGTTTCCAACTTGTTACGGATAATGGAGTACCGCTGTCATCTTCTCCCCAAAGGAACCAACCTTGACTAACATGCTGGAGCCTAATTGTTACTTCAGTTTGATTGATCATCGATTAATTTTCCTTTCCGTAATTCCTCTTGTAGTGCACGCAGACGTGAATGGAGATTGGCGATGTGAATAATGAAAGCATCCCATTCATCGGTGCGTTTTAATCGTTTATATAATGTACGTAATTTCTTTAAGTAACGAACTGCACGTTTATATGATTTACGATTTCGTTCTTCAATCGCCTCTACAGCAGCAAGATGGTAAAGAGGAAGTGCCACTTCTGGCGCTTCTTTTTCAATATCTTTCAGTGGCTCTTTCAACAGTTCAATTGCCTCAAATCCATATAAGAGATGAAGCTCTGCCCATGTGCGATACTGTTTTTTCGTGAGTACGTACTGTTCGTAGTTTGTGAAGCTATACGGTAATAGTTCTTGTAAAATCATTTCAAAACCAGCTTGTTCATTTGTATGTGTTGCGTATGTTTCATACATGATTACAAATAGCCGAACGATATCTTTTATGAAAATCGTATTTTCGTGATCTTGGATCGTTTTCTTTACTTGTTTATACGTAAAGGAAAGCCAGTTTTTTGCACGATCCCATTGCATGGCACTTAATAGTTCTTCTAACCAATAGAAGTATAGACTCACAACAGAAGCAGGTTGTTTCTTTAGTAAGTCCATCGCTAGTAAATCTTCATCATTTAAAAAGAGAAGATGAGAAGACGCTAATGCTTTGGATAGTGGATTGATTTTCGTATCGATTCGTTTTTCTTCCTCTTGTATGTTCTCTTTATTGTTTAAAAGTTCACTCCATATGTGACGATAAATGAAAAATCGCTCTTGCGTATAAGCATCGGTAGAGAAGAATACTTCATGAACGAGACGAGCTGTTTCTTGCAAAATTATTTCAGACTCTGAAGGAATCGCTTCTGATTGTAAGTCCCGAACGATGGATTCCACTTTATCTACAAATAGGCGAATGACATTAACAGGTTGGTGATAAGAATACGTTTTGTTTGTTTCGAATGCCTGAATTTCTTCTAATAATTTTTGAAAGCAGTAAAGTGCTGCATGTAACCTGAATAATTCATGTATGGCGATGACGCGCGGAGCTTTCCGCTCAAGCTTCGTATAGAAATCTGTAAAGATACTCATAAGAAAATACATTTGTTTATAAGTAAGGCGAGCTTGTTCTTTTTTAAATGATTCATATTCTTTTTCAAAATATGATTCCCAACTTTTATAATCCGTTTCTTCAAAAGCTGATGATTGCAATACTTGTCTTGCAGTTCTAATAGGAGGAAGGGAAGGTTTCGTATTATTTTTAAATAAAGTTAATACATCTCCTACTTGCCCGAAACTAGACGCTGCAGATAGTAATACAGCGAGCATATGCTCACATTGTGTTGGTGCGAAGCAATCACAATAACTTTCAGCGACATTACGAATCGGAATATGAACGCTATATACGTTGCCTTCCGCATCTACAGTTCCTGATAGTGTATAACCATCAAAGTCAACGTTGTAGACAACACCACTACGATATAGGTGCCGAGCTGTAGCGACATGTTCCTGATCAGCTGTTTGCTGTGGATCTAGTCCTTGAACGAACTCATTCGCAATCATCATAATTTCATCTTTCGTAATTGAGTGTTGCAGCATAATATTCCTCCGTACACATATTTCTTTCCTTTACCATTATAAACAAAAAATGCTCAAAACAGAAAAAATGAAATTTGGATTACATAACTTGAAAATCATGGTAATATATAAAATGTTAATTTCGTATATTAATATATACGTATAGGAGGAGAAATAATTTGTCAGATTTACAGACGAAGTTAGGTAGTGGAATGAATAAGTTACAAGAAGGAATAGAACAAGGGAAAATGAAGTTGCAAGTTGCACAAGAAATTGCTCAATTGAAAAAGGGAATGCAAGTGCAAATGCAGAAAAAAGCAGAGGTTCTATTAGAGGTTGGGCAGCAAGTGTATGTTCAATTAAGAGGAAGTGGAGTAAATGAAGCGAGCTTAAAAGAAATGATTGCTCCAGTTCAAGAATTTGATGTAGCTATTTATCAAGCAAGAAAGCGCATTGTTGAATTGCAAAAACAACAAGGTGAAAAAGCTACATGTGAATGTGGTGGACCTTTATCAATAAATGATAAGTTTTGTGGTTCGTGTGGAAAACCTAACCCGATGTTAGCAGTAGAAAATGAAGGTGAAACGGTAAATTGTATTTCATGTAATGAGCATATCGATAAAAACTCTACTTACTGTCCAGTTTGTGGAATTAAGCAAAGTGGGGAGTGAATTAAATGTATTGTCGCACATGTGGAAAACAACATGGTGAAGAAGTAAATTATTGCCCAAATGAAGGTAGTATGGAGATTGCAGGAGCTATAGATGCAGTAACATTAGAAAAAGATACTGCAAAATACTGCAAAGGTTGTGGCAGTGAAAATGCTCAAAAAAATTTATATTGTCAAAAGTGCGGGTATTCTTTATCTGTTGTGAAGAAAAAAGAACAATCTGTAAAATTGCCTACAATGGATGGTGCTCCTAAAGTTGAATTTAAAGCAGATAAAGCCGTTTTACAAAAAGGTTTTATTGGTGGGGCTGTTGCAAGTATTCTCATGTTAATTGCTGGTTGGATTGGTAGTTTATTATTTGCTTCTATGTTAAGTGAGATGTTTAGCAAATTTGCGAAAGAATTAGAAATGTTGCCAAGTTTTTATTCGAGTGCAACTTCTACGATGTTAAGTTACCATTTACTTGGTTTTACAGCTAACGATGATAGTGGGTTGATATTTTCTTTATCTTGGCATACTCCATTTACATTATTATTAATCATTCCATTTATTATTTTCGCTGGTACAGGAATTTGGTTAGGGAAACAGCATGTTGCGAAAACGATTAAAGATCAAATCTTTATGGCAGCAACAGTTGGTATTATTTATGGCGTCTTTTTATTCATTATAAGTTTTATAGCATCACAATCTTTTGCAATTCCATTCTCAGAAGCAGGTAAGATTACGGTTGGCTATTCAGCGATTAAGAGTTTATTGAGTGGTTTTGTATGTGGGACATTATTTACCTTATTAGGATTTATTGCTCATACAAGTAAAAACAATATGGCAGTAGCATTTCAAGAGTTAATGCCATATGGAGCGTCTGTGTATTACGGTGTTTCAGCTATGATAAAAGGACTTTTAGTAACAGCGGTAGCGGTTTGTATTATGGCGTTAGTAAGTAAGGAAGATGGTATTGAACCATTAAAAGAAATAACAACTTTAAAATCTGAAAGTACATTATTAGCATTAGAGTTAACACCTCAATTATGGAGTATGGCTCATTTTGCGCCCTTAGAAGTATCAAGTCCAGCACTTAGTAAAGAATTTACTAGAATTGGTAAAAAATCAAATACATATGAGAGCACACTATCGTTTTCATTTATATCAGGCGTCTCTGTAAATGGCGTAGAGCTTAGAAAGATATTGATTTCAAAAGGAGCAAATGAGGAAAGCCTTGCAGAATTTGATAAAGTGAATAACGTATTCCATTATGGTTTATTACTGCTTATTATTCCATTGTTCTTTATGTTTAGAGCGGGAAGAAAGTTAGCTAAATTACCGACTGCCAATATATATATTACATTAGCGGTATGTAGTGGTTCTTACACAATTATGATGATTGTAATGAATATGATTTCTAAGTTCCAAATTAATGTTTCAGGAACTGTAACAGGTTTATTTGGAACAAGTGGAACGGTATTATCTATGCAAAATTCATTTATATATTTAACTTTGTTTAGCTTGATTGTGACATATGTAGCGGCATTTGCTGGAATGAAATTAGCTAAAAAATAGGAGGAGAGCACGTTGAAGTTTTGTGGAACATGTAAAAAGAACGTTGCAGACCATTTGAACTTTTGTCCGGAGTGTGGGAGTAAAGTAGAAGTAATCGTTGATAACACTGCTGCTTCATATACAGAATTACAAAGCGAGACAAAATCAGTGAAAAGTAAGAAAAATTTATTTTTGATCATTGGTTTTGCTGTTATTGCTGCATTATTATTTGGGGCATATAAATTTGGAGCATATAAGTTTTCAAAAGAAAAGCAAGTAAATGTAATGATTGAAGCATTCCAAAAGAAAGATATTAATGCAATTGATGAGTTTGTAAAAGCGAATGATTCAAGCTTAAAGATTAAGACAGAGGATATTAAAGCGTACATGCGTTATTTAAAAGAGAATCCTTCTTACAACAAACAATTACTGTCTTATTTACAGAAAGAGACAGTAGATCAAAAGTTAACTAAAGATAAATCTTCATTTAAGGACGGGGAAATAGTAGAAGAGGGAAAAGAGTGGTTCTTATATCCAAAGTATAAGTTTAGCATGAAATCTTATTATATGAGCATTAGTACAACTGCAAAAAATGCAGAAATACATGTGAATGACAAAAAAGAAACAGAGCTTTCTAGTGATAAAACTTCGAAAGAGTTGGGGCCATACTTCCCAGGTACATATGTTGTAAAGGCAACGGCGAAGACAGAACTGACTGAATTAGAAACAGAGAAAGAAGTAGATTTAGCGGATGAACAGAGCGAGAAGGTGAAAGTGGATTTATCGCTTGAAGGTAAGTATGTAAGCATTTCTTCTGATGAAAGTGATGCAACTGTATTTGTGAATGGGAAAAAACGTGGAAAATTAAATTATGGAAGTTATAAGCTTGGCCCTGTATCCACAGATGAAACAGTAGAAGTACATTTAGAGAAAACTACTGATTTTGGTGTGATGAAATCTGAAAGTGTTAAAATTGGAGACCAAAGCACGTATTACTTAAAATTCCCGAAAGAAACATCAAGTTCAGCAGTGGGCGAATTTGTAAGAAATCATATTTATGATAACGTACGTGCAATTTCATTAAATGATTTTAGTTTAATTGAAAATAATTATGATAAGAGCGGGAAATCGTATAAGGAAGACCGTGATTATATACAGTATTTACACAAAAAAGGAATTACAGAAGACTTATTAGCGATGGAAGTTCGTAATGTAGAGCGTCAAAGTGATACGAAATATAAAGTAACGACATATGAAGAGTATCATATTCGTTACGGTGATGGATCTGTGAAGTTCAAAAGTTTTAATAACGAACATATTGTAACCTTGAATGGAAATGGAAAGATGCTGTATCATTCTCTTGGTGCAAATAATACTTTGAAATCAGAAGATGTATCTGGTCCAACTCGTTAATATGAGAGAAGCTGTTCAATATTTGAACAGCTTCTTTTTTGTAGCTAAATCGATATTTCGTGTCGAACCGTTGATATATCGTAAGTTATGATAGATATAATTGAAAAATCGTTGATATATTTTTTACAATTATGAGTGTGTTTCCTTTAATATTTCTTGTACATATGGATCATGTAATATCTGCTCTATAATTGGTAACATGTTTTGTTCAAATGGAATGTCGATAGGAAATGGCTTTTGAGAGCCTGGTTTTATTCCATATTGCACAATTTTGTAATGTGTATTGTTTTCAGACTTGAGCACAATTAACTTATAGCGGTTATCATCGCCAGCGAGTGAGAAATCAATAGACGTAGCGTTATATGTTACTTCATCTTTATATATGTACGGTTTTGGCGTACCAATCCAGTCTACTTTTGCTTGTACATTCATGGGCATAGCCTCCTTATATGTATTATAAATAAATAAAAGCCAGCTCTCAATAAAGAGAACCGGCTTGTAATTTAGCAGTCATTGGTTATTTTAAAATTTTCACTTTAACAGTTTTGCGTCCCCATTTTTGAGCAGCGCTATCTGATCCAAGTAAGATATCGATACGGTTACCTTTAATTGCACCACCAGTATCTCCAGCGATAGCTTCTCCGTAACCTTCTACCCATACTTTAGATCCTAATGGGATTACTTTCGGGTCAACAGCGATCATTTTCATGTTTGGATTCGCAGTTAAATCATGACCCATTGCAGTTAATACACGGCCGCCATATGTGCCACCGTTTTCGCTCGGGTGAGCTGTATATGCTGTAGCTACAACTGTTAACTCACGACCACCAGATGGTTCGCTAGTTTCAGCAGCTTTCACAGCAGGCTTAGCAGCTGGTTTTGCTTGTGCTACAGGTGTTTGAGCCTTAGCTGGTGCTTCAGCTTTAGCAGGAGCCGTTGTTTCTTGTTTCTCAATTACAGGTGCTGTACCTGTTAAGAAAGGAACATGAACATAAGCTGTTTTCCCGTTATATTCAAATTGTAACCACTCATTTTGTACTTGGTTCGTTGTTTCGATTACATCGTCTTTCTTCAACTTTCCAAGAACCTCTGAGTTTGTGTTCGCTTCAGCACGTACGTTTAATACGTTAGCTGTTACGTAGTAGATGCTTTTTGTGAACTCTGCACTTACGAATGCGTCTTTACCGTCTAAAGTAACTTTTGACCATCCGTTCTCTGTATTTTGTACATCTATTTTATTACCGTTTAGTAATTTACCGACAACTTTTGATTCCGTAGTAGGGTTTTCGCGTACGTTTAGTACATCTGTTGTTACAACAGTTTCTGCATTAGCAGATGATGTGAAAATCCCAAGACCAAAAACTGCTGCTGTTGCTATACCAATTAATTTTTTCATGATAGCCTCCATTGCGTTTGTTTTCGTGTCCTCATTATAGCAACAGATTTTTTCGGATTTGGGGAAAACACACAATTACAAACCATTCGTAATAAGTCGTTAATATCCTGTAATATAACAAAAAATATAAGAAAGCGTTTTTCATTCTATATGAATCATAGGTTTCTAGTTATATTCAAAATATTTAATACAACATGTTTTTTTCGACGTAAATAAAAATGTTACAGTAATGTTACATGATGTTTACTAAACGATTACATTCCTTGAGTATTTTACCGTTTTATGGGTAATATAGTTATATAAACATAAACATTTTGTTTGTGAAGCTATAAACACGTGCTATATACTAGCAAAAAAACCGCATAATTGTTACAAAACGAAAGGGTTGCAAGGAAGAAATTTGCCCTTTTTTACATATGTAACACATCCTTTTTTAGGAAAATACATTCCTATCCGCGTTTTTCTCACACAATTTGACAGCAGTATTTCTAGCTTGTAGCTCTTGCAGAGTGAAAAGGTTATACGAAAGGTAAGGCTGTCCATAAGAATTCGAATTGGTGAAGGTGAAAGTAAGAAAATCACCGCAAAATTATAGTTTTCTATCCGATTTTACATATCGGAATTTATGTTGTTTACAAAAGCGAAACCTACGAAGGGGGATTTGATGAGGAAACTGACAAAAACATTCATCGTTTCATTAACATTATGTATTGCATTTACAATTTGGGGGATTATTCCCGAATCTATTATTGGAAAAGGTAGTTTAGGAAATGTAACAACCGCAATTCAAACTGCATTAGTTAGTAAGTTCGGCTGGTTTTATATTATTTCCGTTTCTATTATTTTAGGTGTGTCTATCTTTTTAATTGTTTCGAAATACGGTTCTATTCGTTTAGGTAAAGATGATGACGAACCTGATTATAGTTATATGACATGGTTTGCTATGCTATTTAGTGCTGGTATGGGTATCGGCTTAGTTTTCTGGGGCGTTGCTGAACCATTAAACCATTTATACGCACCTCCGTTTGGAGAAGGTGCAACTGAGGAAAGTGCGCGTCTTGCACTGCGTTTTTCATTTTTCCATTGGGGATTACATCCTTGGGGACTATATGCGTTTGTAGCGTTATGTATTGCTTACTTTACCTTTAGAAAAGGAAAAGCAAGTACGATTAGTGCGACAGTAGGTCCGTTATTTAAGGGCGGGGAACACGGGCGTATTGCTCATTCATTTGATGTGTTAGCTGTTTTTGCAACTGTGTTTGGTGTTGCAACGTCATTAGGTCTCGGTGCAAAACAAATTGCGGGTGGTGTTAGTTATTTAACATCTATCCCGAACTCATTAACGACACAGTTAGTTATTATTGCAATCGTAACGGTTCTTTTCATGTTATCTGCACAAACAGGTCTTGATAAGGGAATTAAATATTTAAGTAATACGAACATTATTTTTGCGTTTGCACTTATGATTATTGTATTATTTGCGGGTCCAACAAACTTTATTATGAATTACTTCACTTCAACAATCGGTTCTTACATTCAGGAATTACCAAGCATGAGCTTCCGTTTAAGTCCATTAGACGAAGGTGGAAACCAATGGATTCAATCGTGGACAATTTTCTATTGGGCATGGTGGATTGCATGGTCACCATTCGTAGGTACGTTTATTGCTCGTGTTTCACGAGGACGTACAATTCGTGAGTTTGTAATCGGTGTGTTACTTGTGCCGACCGTAATTGGTGCACTTTGGTTCTCTGTTTTCGGCGGAACAGGTATTCATATGGAGCTGTTTGGTGATGCACATATCTTCGAAAAAGTGAAAGAGATGGGAACAGAAGTAGGATTATTCGCTATGTTCGATCAGATGGGCAGCTTTGGATCAGCTTTATCAGTTTTAGGTATTTTACTTATTGCAACATTCTTTATTACATCTGCAGACTCTGCAACATTCGTTTTAGGGATGTTAACGACACATGGTAGTTTAAACCCACCAAATCGTATTAAAATGATTTGGGGTATCGTTCTAGCCGCGATAGCTTCTACGCTATTATATATTGGCGGATTAGAAGCATTACAAACGGCAGCTATCATTGCAGCATTCCCGTTCGTCTTTGTTATTTTCTTTATGATGGCAGCATTATTTAAAGAGTTACAAAAAGAAGGACGTATGAAGCGTCATTAATAATAGAAGGAAAAGAGCTGATTTCATATCAGCTCTTTTTTTATCCCTCTATTTGCTGAGCAGTAAGAACCCCACCTCAAAATTCAGCAAAAGCAAATAAATCGAGCTGCTTGTAAAAGCCCGATTGGTGATGGCTAATGAAAGTTTCACTTTATATAGAAGGAATTTGAAATGCGGGTAGGGTAAATAAAATACTTTACCATATAAGTAGTATGCCTTTTATACGAAGAAAAAACGATAGGTTTCGACAATATTCGATCCCTTACGAATTCTATTCATATTTTTGACAAAAAATTGTCGGAAATGTGTTGTCACGTTTATATATATGTGCTATATTATTTCCTGTAAGCGATTTCAAATAGTTTTAAAGCGCATTCAAGGGGGACATCTAGAATAATGAAACGTTACGAAAGAAAGTGGAAGCATATTTGTTTGAAACGTGTGGCACATCGTAGTGTCCAAGAAAGCACGGAACCTAAGACTGAAACGCGCAAAGAACAGCAAGAGAAGCAATTGGTTCTACAAAAATAGCAATCACTTTTTCGTATATAAATGAAGGTCGATCGTTCGTTGGGGGATGGACGTGAAATTACTTTCAGCTAAGGGGTATTGTCTGATATATAATTTATACGGCAATAAATAAGCACAGAGCATACGGCGCTCTGTGCTTATTTTTATTATTTATCTTTTTTGAATCGAACTGTTTTATCCCAGTCAATGACTTGTTTCTTGCTCTTTGCACGTAAGTATAAGATTAAGCTACGAATAAATAAGTACGTAAAGAGCTGTGCGTACGTAAAGTACATAATAACGCTAATAAAAATATTAGTCGGTGTAAAGGTTCGTTCGACACTCTGGGCACTAAATAATTGAGAAACATATGTAATATATGCGACATACCACATAAATAGTAGCGGAATGCTATATTGAATTTGGAATATCCCGAGTAGCCCAATTACAAACCAAACGTTCGAAATGATTAGGAATAGCCAAAATACAACATACACTAGAACTTGTTGTAAGGAATGAACAAGCAGCTTTCCTTTAAAGAAACTTAATGATGAGAACATTTTTTCTAAAATATATAAATTTCCCTGGAGCCAACGTGTACGTTGTTTAATAAGAATTTTTAAATGCTCTGGTTCTTGTTCCCAAGTAACTGATTCTGGGACGATTGGTAAGAGATAACCTTTTTGTGTAATTCGTAATGTTAATTCAGCATCTTCTGCAATTGCGTAAGGGTCATAGCCACCAAGCTCTTCTAGTGCGGAGCGACGAAGAAGCATGTTTGTTCCTGTCAGCGAGCCCGTTTGGAATAGTAACCAGCGTCCAGATTGCATAAGGAGCTGGAAGATTTGGAATTCTAGCGAAATCATTCGCGTTAACCAGTTTCTTTTTTCGTTTACTGTACGAACGTGTCCAACAGCTCCAACAGCATCTTCAGTTGTTTCAGCGTGTTCTACAAGCATTCGCAGTGCGTGTGGTTCAGGTTGGTTATCTGCATCGTAAACACAGAAGTACTCACCATCTGAAATACTAAGCCCATAGTTTAGTACACGTGATTTACCCTTCGGTTCACCGGGAGGAACACGAATATGACGAATATGAGCATAAGCTTTGTCGAAATCATCTCCGATTTCAGGTGTTTCATCTTGAGAGTTATCATTTAATAAATAAATAGTTAGCTTTCCTGGATATTCAATCTTTGCCATCGCCTCTAAAGTATCTTTAATAACGACGCCTTCATTATGGGCAGGTATGAAAATATCGACGCTCGGATAATGTTCTAGCGTACGATATTTTCGTTTACTATTTCGGTGAATTAAGCCCGCGATTGTTAAGAAAGAGTAGTAAACGAGTAAGCCAGAGAATAGAAAGGCCGTAAAAATAAGTACATATTTAATTGAAAATGTGATACTAATCCAAAAAACGAGTACGCAAAACAGAAGGAATAAAAGAAGTATAACGAGAGTCATCATAACAGTGTCTGTCCTTTGTTTCCAATTTGCTCGCGTGAAATTTTTATATCTTTGATTGCTTCAGCAGCAAGCCATTGCTCCATTTTTGGTTTTAGGCGGTTCATTACAATGTCAGCACCAGCTTCATTTGTGTTTTGTAATAAAATAACTAGCGTATTATTATCATATTCAGCAGCAAGGTCAAAATCATTCCTTACCGTTTCAACTAATAAAGAAGCTACACGGTCCATAACACTTTCCTTTGTATATTTACTAAAGGAAGTGAAATCAAAGTAAACAATAATGCCTGTTTCATTACGACGATTCATTGCAGTCGTTAATAACGCTTGGCGTCTCTCGAATTCTTGTCTTGTTAGTAATTTGGATTCTCCAATATATTGTTCCAATGTTCTCACACGCTCAGTTAAAGCTTTATTTTCATGAATCACTTTTTTCAATAGGTGAGTTGTTATATATACAATGAAGAAGTTAGCTGCCATCAGGAAGTGGGTAATCATATATTGCCATTGATCTGATGTACTCCATAAGTGAAGCCATGCTTGATAGAACAAATAAAATACGGAAATAATGGTTCCTAGTATGAAGAAAATAAATGCTGTTTTGTCAGCTAAAAATAAGAATAGTACATTTACGATTACGTATATTAGTGTAAAAATGAGAGCATGCTCATATTTCGTCACATGTACAGTAGTAAAATAAAATACAATTTGTAAAATCCACATAGAGAGGATTTTATAGAACTTATCTTTCACAAAACTTTCCTCCTTAAAGCTATTTCATCAATAGATACTTGTAGTATGCGCAATTATTAAGAAATTGACCATGTCGTTAAACTCTTTTGAAGGGTAACAACAAGTAGTATCTCTATTTTCATAAGAAAAATAAAAAGACTTAAACATTATTGTATCATAATGTGCCTATATTTAGGATAAATTGATTAATAGATACATAAAAGACGTTTGGATTGCATGAAAAAAGTCTCCTCTTGTAGAAAGAGAAGACTCTATATAAGTTTATAGGAACATCATACCTGCAACTGCTGCGTTTAAGAAGTTCGCTAATGTACCAGCGATAACTGCTTTAATCCCTAATTGTGCAATTTGTTTACGGCGAGTAGGAGCTAACGTTCCTGTTACACCTAATTGAATTGCGATAGAAGAGAAGTTTGCAAATCCACAGATTGCAAATGTTAAAATTAGATTTGTTTTGTCAGAGAACTCTGCCATGTGTGGTCCTAAGTTTGCGTATGCAACGAATTCGTTGATTGCAAGTTTTTGACCGATAAAGCTTGCTGCTTGTATCGCTTCACCAGGAGAAACCCCGATTAAGATTGCGAATGGTGATAATAAGTAACCAAAGATTAAATCAAGACTAAGTTTAATATCGAACAGAGAACCAACCCATCCTAATAATCCATTTAATAAAGCGATTAATGCGATGAAAGCCATTAACATTGCTGCTACGTTAATAACAAGTTGCATACCTTCAGATGCGCCGCGTGCAGCTGCATCAATAACATTTGCGTCTTCACGTTCTGTAGAAAGTTCAACGTTATTATCTACTTTTTCTGTCTCTGGCATGATTAGTTTCGCAATTAATAAGCTCGATGGAGCCGCCATAATTGCAGCTGCTAATAAGTGCTCTAACGGAATACCCATTGCTGCATAACCGACAAGAACGGATCCAGCAACAGCTGTCATACCGCTTACCATAATAGTGAAGAATTCACTATTTGTTAAGCGTGCTAAGTAAGGTTTAATTAAGATTGGAGCTTCAGTTTGTCCTAAAAATACAGTCGTTACTGAGTTTAAGCTTTCTGCTTTAGAAGTTCCAAGAAGTTTACTTAATGCACCACCAACGATGCTAACAAATTTCTGCATAATACCGAAATAATATAAGATTGCTACTAATGAACTAATAAATACGATTGGAAGTAGTGCTTGAATAAAGAATACAAATCCCCAAGGTCCCTTTGCGTTGACTAAATCCCCAGTAACGAACTTAATTCCCTCGTAAGAAAAATTAATTAATCCTTGAACACCGTCAGCAGCGTGTTTTAAACCTGCTTTACCAGCATCCCATCGTAATACGATAAATGAAAATGACATTTGTAATGCTAGCGCAATTAAAATTGTGCGCCAATTAATAGCTTTGCGGTTGGAAGATAGTAAGAAAGCAATTGCTAATACTCCAATCACGCCGCCAATTCCCCATAAAAGATTCATGCAGTGTATGCTCCTTCCTCATAGTAAAAACAGTGTATAAACCAGTTGTCTATACGTTTGCGAATATAACATCTTTAGTAACTTATCATAATGGACATCGGAGGTCAAACGTCTAATGAAAAGTTTAAATAAAAAGAAAATTCTTCAAAAAAACACATATAAAATAAATAGACATGAAATAGGTTATGTTTTTTATGAAAATATATACATTATGATAACGTTATGCATTGTTTTTGTAGAATAAAGTGTATGAAATGGAAGAATGGATACATTATTTTTGTAGAGAGAAGGTAGGAGAAAGGGAGTAATATGTTGAACTCATAGCAAAAAAGCCTTCTAGTAAACTAGAAGGCTTTGAAACTATTAATTAAGGTGCTTTCGTGTATCCTAAGAAGTGGCTCTTCCAATAAGATTTACTTAATGAATCGATTGCTACACCGTTATCTCCAGCTTGGATAAACGATCCGCCCCCAAGGTAAATACCCATGTGAGAAGGACCAGATTTATAAGTGTTTTGGAAATAAATTAGGTCACCAGGTTGTGGACTTGAAGTTTTTGGTAGGCTACTCCAATATCCTGCAACACTTTGGCGGCTAATGTTATGACCAA
The DNA here is from genome assembly GCF_038007725.1 of Bacillus sp. FSL W8-0640. NCBI lineage: Bacteria > Bacillati > Bacillota > Bacilli > Caryophanales > Bacillaceae > Bacillus > Bacillus sp. FSL W8-0640. Next base: position 5,005,132 of record NZ_JBBOXT010000001.1, on the reverse strand, counting down.
ATTTCTTAAATACGTGGTAGATGTAGCCACTGCAGTCTACGCCGTTAGCAGAAGTTCCGCCCCAAACGTACGGTACACCTTGCATTGATTTTGCATATGCAAGTACGGAAGAACTGTCGCCGCTATTGTTGCCTGTATTATTATTGTTGCTATTGTTTTGATTGTTATTTTGGTTATTGTTAGGCTTATTATCTACTGCGCCTCCAACTGGTGTTTTAGATAGGTAACGTGTTCCGATATAACCAGTTTGACCGTTGTAGTTAATTTTGCTCCATCCAGAGTTTTCAGAGATTACTTGAACCTTCTGTCCTTGTGGAAGTGCGCCTATGATTCTATAATTTGTACCTTCGCCGCTACGTACATTTAGTGCAGAAGCATTAATGTAGTAGTCGCCAATTGCACCTTGGTTAGGTTTTTCAGGTTGTTTTGGTTGCTCAGGAGTAGTAGTGCCACCTTTAACGAATTTTACAAATTCGCTACTAACAAAGCCTGTTTTTCCTTGGTAATTTACTTTAAACCAACCGTTTTCAGATCCAACTACGTTTAATGTTGTACCATTTAAAACGCCACCAATTACACTATGGTAAGCGGCAGGGCCTGTACGAACACGTAGAGATGTAGCGTTAACCACGTAAGAACCACCAGTTTGAATAGTTCCATTATTATTGTTTTGCTCTTGTTTGTTGCCTTCTGTAACGTTTTCGTTAGAACCGCCTTTTGATACATAGTCTTTGCTTACATAAGCAGTTTGTCCTGCGTAATTGATTTTGAACCAATCTTGAACTTCTCCAACCACTTGTACTACTTGTCCTTTTGTAACAGAACCTACAGTTGTGTGAGAAGTGCTAGGACCTGTACGAACGCGAAGGGAAGATACATTTACTGTATAGTTTCCGCTTGCTGGTTTTACTTCTTGGTTGTTATTATTCGTATTGTTGTTTGAAGAACCTGCATTAGAAGAAACGCCAGATACGAATTCGCCACTTACATAACCTACTTGTCCATTATGGTTAATTTTCACCCAACCATTTTCTTGTCCAATTACGTTTAATGTTTGTCCTGCATATACACGTCCAGAAACAGAACTAGAAGTGTTAGGAGCTGTACGTACACGTAATACATCAGCAGTAACTTTATTGTTTCCACCTGTGCTTACATTGTTGTTTGCTGCTCCACTTTTTGATACAAATTCGCCACTAACAAAGCCTGTTTTTCCGTTAATGTTAATTTTGAACCAACCATTTTCTTCGCCAATCACGTTTAGTGATTGACCGTTATAAACACGTGAGATGATGTCGTGAGAAGTACTTGATCCCGCACGAACATGTAAGACGCTCGCGTTTACCGTATAAGATGAGTTGTTTGACGCAGAAGCTTGGACAGTTGTAGCAGCTTTTTGTGTATTTTGTTCAGGTGCAGCTTGAACACTATCAAGTGTAGGTGCTGCTCCTCCTGCTACAGACACTGCCGCAAGACCGGCAAGATACTTTTTCATAATTTGTCGATTCCTTTCTGTCTGTAATGTAGTGAAGAAATATTTACCAACTGTTAAAAATTCTAAAGAGCATGTCGATTACTGTCAAGACTTATATAGGAATCTGAATATGACAAAAAGATTACAAGAAAAAAATCAAGGCATAAAATTACACCTTGATTTCCATTTAAATGCATATATTGAATATGAAAGGACAGAAATTATTCGTGTTTAAGAAGATGCCATATTGGATTGTAATAAGATTTGATTAAAAGATTTTTGCAGTTTTTTGGTGATAGGCCCAACTTGCCCATCTTGAATCGCGGTCCCATCAAGGTGGGTCATTGGTAAAATTTCAATCGTTGTGCCTGTAAAAAAGCATTCATCTGCTTGATAAACGTCACGAACGCTGAAAAGTTCTTCCTGCACAGGAATGTGAAGAGTATTCGCTAAAGAAAGGACATATTGACGAATAATGCCATTTAAAATAAGGTGATTGGCTGGATGTGTGTAAAGCGTTCCGTTTTTAATTAAAAAGAAGTTGGAATGGCTTCCTTCCGTTACAATACCATTCCTTACGAGAAGTGCCTCTTTACAGCCTTTCCGTTCAGCTTTCGTAGCAGCTAGTACGTTTGGTAATAAATTTAATGATTTAATGTCACAGCGTAGCCATCGAGTATCGGGTTCTGATATAGCGCGTATACCATATTCAATCCATAAAGCTGGTCGTTCTTTTTTTGTAATATAGGCATAAATTGTCGGAGGGTTGTCATATGAAAATACATGTGTGCGAGCTTGTACACCACGAGATACTTGCAAATAAATGATGCCATCTTCGTGGAAATGGTTTCGTTCAATTAATTTGTAAAGTAAAGTGATGAGCTCAGCTTTTGAGAAAGGGAGCGATAATTCTACTTCTTCCATGGATCGATATAATCTCGTTATGTGCGGATCTAATAAATGAAAGTTCCCTTTATATAGGCGAATAACCTCATAGACACCATCTCCGAACTGCGAACCTCTCTCTTCAAGTTCTATGTACGTTTGTTGTTTTGTTGTATCAATAACTTCATCATTCCAAAGTACAAATTTTTCGTATGCCAATTTCCGTCCCATCCTTTCGTAAGTACGTAAGTAACGTGAAACTTTCATTCATGCGAGATAAAAATCACTATAGTAATTTTTATGTGAGCAATTCTCTACATATGACCATATATGTATTTGTAAATCATAGAGAAATAAGGATGATCTACCCCGCATTAACGGCAGTAAAGCCCCTACTTACAAATTCGGGTAGAGCAAAGAAGTGAAGTGGGCGAATCACTGCCCGTAAATGCCCGATTGATGAGGGCTGATTAAAGTTTCACTTTACAGCATTTTGTATATACAAATTCGAAAATAAGAAATGAGAATCCTGCTTTTAAATAAAAAAAAGCAACATTCTTATGGAATGCTGCACAAGGAGGGTAGCTATCTTTCATAGGGACATTGTCTCGTTGAATGCTTTGTGTATGGAAACAAAACAAGTTGAAAGACAATTATAAGAAAGTAGAAACAAAAGATTTACACATTTCTTTAAGGGATCTTACGAAAGATGAGAGATAAGAAATATGTAGAACCTCGTTTACATATTTTATTATAGAGATTCTTCATTAACACTATGTGAATATTTGGTAAAGGTTATGTAATTTTAAAGTTAATGAATATAAGTAGTTGTATGGAAGAAAATAAAAAAGAGGCTGAGATTACTCAGCGCTCTTCTTTTCTTCTTTAATAACTGTTTTTACTTCACCAGTTTTGATCTTATTACTTTCAGAGAAGCGAAGTAAGTCACCTTCAATGATTTTATCAGACATGTTCAATTCATTTTGGGCACGATCAATTAGTGGCTGGGATTCTTCTTTCGGTAATTGTACAACTTCGCCAGTAGCACGGTCATAGAATGTACTGTTTGTGTACATGTATTTATCTGTAACGAAGCTACCGTCACGAAGAACAACGAATCCTTTATTATCAGGTGAGAATACATCATGACCGAATCGAACGTCATTTGTAGAATCTACACCAAGTAAGTTTAGAATAGTTGGTTTAATGTCAATTTCACCAGTTGGTTTCGAAATTGTTTTACCTTCTTTTTGACCTGGAACGTGAATAAACATCGGTGTTTTTTGTAAGTTCATATGGTCAAATGCAGTGATTTCTTCTTTTCCTAAGAACTGTGCCATTGCACGGTTATGGTTTTCAGAAATACCGTAGTGGTCACCGTAGAATACGATTACTGAGTTGTCGTAAATACCTTCTGCTTTTAGACGCTCAATAAAGTGTTTCATTGCTTCGTCTAAGTAACGAGCAGTTACCATGTAACGGTCAAATACTCCATCACCAGAATTGTATTCATCGATTAATTTTGTACTGTCATCGTAAGTGAATGGGTAATGATTCGTTAAAGTAAGGAAGCGAGTATAGAATGGTTGCTTCACTTGTTTTAACATATCAATAGATTGATCGAAGTACTCGATATCTTTTAATCCCCAGTTTAATTTTGTTTCTGGCGTAATCTTGTAGTCAAGCTCGTTGTAGTAACGATCATAACCAAGTGCTGGATACATAATGTTACGGTTCCAGAATGTTGCGTTGTTTGCGTGGAATACCGACGTGTGATACCCTTGCTGACGTAAAATTTCTGGAGTTGCTGTATATTCATTGTTACCGTGTGTGAAGAATACAGCACCGCGGTCTAGTGGATATAACGAAGTATCTACTAGGAATTCAGCATCAGATGTTTTACCTTGACCAGTTTGATGGAAGAAGTTATCAAAGTAATAACTTTCTTTCGTAAATTGGTTTAAGAATGGTGTAACTTCTTGTCCATTAACTGTTGCACCAATTAAGAATGTTTGTAATGACTCAAGAGAGACAACAATTACGTTTTTCCCTTTTGCAGTACCGAACATATTTGGATCTGGTTTACTTTGTGTTGTTTTTACGTAGTTTTCTGTTTCTTGTAATTTACTACCGTCAGCGAACGCTTTTTGTGAACTTGATTTTGCTTGTAAGCCAAGATCGTATACTTGATGTACATATAATCCTAAGTTTTTAACAAGCATAACGCGGTCGAATGAACGTGTTAATAGTTCTGGGCGTTCAGCTTCTGCAAGTCCTAAGTTTGCGAAGAAAATAGCAACTGTTGATACGAAGTATAGAGAACGCATCGGGCGTGCTACACGCTCTGTAGGTGCAAAGTTCTTCATTTTCTTTAATAGAACGAAGAAAACGATAATGTCTGCAAATGCAAGAATAATTTTGTAGTTAAATAATTCTTTCACACTAGAACCTAAACTTCCGAAGTTAGATGTTTGTCCTAGCACCGGTAATGTAACGAAGTCATTGTAGAATCCGTAGAACATTACGTTACCAACAAGAACGATTGTTAAGACAAAATTAATTCCAAGTGCTATATAGTTACGTTTTTTCCCTTTTGCAAATAATGCAAGACCAACAAGCAGTAATGATGCTGCTAATGGGCTAAGGAATAAAATGAATTCTTGCATGAAAGATTCAAGTTTTAAATCAAAGCTTGTGCGTGTAATAAGGTAAGTTTTCAGCCATAAGGCTAAAGCTACGAATACAGTGAAACGCACATTTTGAAATTGTGATTTCAAGGTTTCTTTCATTCATTTCCACCCTTTCTCTATCAGGCTTGGTCGATTTTGGAGCGAAAAATGCTAAAATAAAAAATACATAGTTTTCTTGGCCATAATTAAAGGTTCTATATTCACCCATATACGACTATAACTATGCATACCCTTTTGGTTTCTTTTGTTGCTCATAAGCATAACGTCATTTCTGTATTATACAACAAAATTCATTTCTGAGAAACACTATAACATTTTACATTTTTTGTATAAGATTTGTCACTACCAGAGAAAACTTTAACATTCGTTTATATGTCCGTCAACTAGAAAATATAACAAAGGTAGAGCAGAATGTTAAGTGGAAGTGAAAATTTTCTTTGTTGAGAAATAAGAAATGAAGATGGGTAAGGGTTATCTAGAAATCTATTATATGAAGGAAATAGTGTGAAAATTAACGAACACTTGTTCTTTTTTGGTTTGTTTGTTACAATAAAAGTTCATTGATAGGTTTTGTGTAATTTCCATGAACTTTTACTGATAACATATTGTAGCTTATTTCTTTTTAAAAATAGGGAGGCTTTTTACATGAAACAAAAATTTTCAGTTGAAGCGTTTTGGAAGAAAGTAAAACATGTTGCAAAGCAAGCAGGGCAATCTGTCATTTATGCAAGTTTATTACTGTTTTACGTTTTGCAAAGACCCGATGTTCCAAAACGAGTGAAAATTATTGTAATTGGAGCACTTGCTTATTTTATTGCACCGATTGATGCGATTCCAGATTTCATTGCTGGAATTGGCTATACGGATGATTTGGGGGCGTTAACGGCCGCACTAATACAGGTGTCGTTATACGTCAATGAAGATGTGAAAGATAAGGCACGAGTGAAGTTGGCAGAATGGTTTGGTTCGGATGTAGACACAACATTTATCGATCAGAAATTAGGTCAATAGGTGAAACCTGTCATAAGGTGACAGGACGAACGTAAGCGAGGAAGTGCATTATGCCATCAGGAAGAACGCATACGAAAATAAACTTAATATCCCTTCCGGTTGTTTTGTTTTTGCTCTTTTCGTATGGATTAACAAATTTTGATTTTTTATTAACTTTTGCGATTGGTTTTTTAGTAGGTACTTCATTTTTAACACCAGATTTAGATACGTACAGTAATGCTTATAACAAATGGGGTTTCTTACGTATATTTTGGTATCCTTATAAGAAAGTAATGCCGCATCGATCTTTCTTTACACATACGATTATACTTGGTGATGTAATTCGTATTGCGTACATGTTAATCGTCTTTTCTCCATTTTTATTACTATTAAATGTAATCGCACTGGATGGTAATTTAATAGAAATTGCGAAGAAGCATGAGGTTGAAATTGTAACGTTCTTAATGGGAATTGTTGTGGCAAGTACGCTCCACATTATAGCGGATAAAGTGAATACGCGCCGAAAGAAAATGATGAGAAAAAAGAAGAAACGCAGAAGATAAAGTGAACGAATTAGGAAAAGGGCCCCTTGCAAATTGCAAGGGGCCCTTTTTAAACAAAAATTTGTTTAAAATTAAGCTTTCAGCACTTTAATTCCTTTTACAATGTTCCAGATGAAGTAGTATAAGCTGATGATTCCGCAAATAGCTAAGACAATCATTGATCCAATTCCAAGTGTTACATCTGGTTGATCAGATCCAAGACCCATAATTCCTAGAATAGTTACGCCAATGAATGTAGCGATACTTGGAATGATGTGCGTCCATAGAGCACGTTTTGCATGTGGTTTTGTTTCAGCGTCTCCCACGATCCAAACGATAATAGGGAATAAGATAGGGGCAAATAGTACACTAAAGTATGATAACGCAGCTAATATTTTATTTCCGTTCATATATATCACCTCATGAATAATTTCTGTTGTTATACTATTATTATGCAATAATTTTGGCAAACTTCCTATCGATGAACATTACAAGAACGTGACGATTTTGTAAGATTTTCTGTTAAATAATAAAATTTTCAAAAAAATCTTTTTTAATAGAAATTGTTATGGTACAGTATAAATGAAAGTTGTTGAAAACGTTTTCTTAAACGTTTTTTTATTTTAGGCTTAAAGGTATGATGACCTGATAGTCTATTGATGAGGTTATTCTATTTAAAAGGGGATTCTTTAGGGGGAGAGAACAATGAACACATGGACACAAGTTTATGATCCATTCGGAAACATTTGGATTTCGGCAGCGGTCGCACTTATTCCGATTATCTTTTTTTTCTTAGCTTTAGCAGTTTTCCGCATGAAGGGGTATGTGGCAGGATTTATTACAGTTGTACTTACAGTTTTAGTAGCGTTATTCGCTTATAAAATGCCGTTCACGATGGCAATGGCAGCAACCGGGTACGGTTTTTTGTATGGGTTATGGCCAATTGCTTGGATTATCATTATGTCCGTATTTTTATATAAAATTTCTGTGAAAACAGGTCAATTTGATGTGATTCGTGCATCGGTATTATCGATTACGAACGATCATCGTCTACTCGTTATTTTAATTGGATTTTCATTTGGAGCATTTTTAGAAGGAGCGGCAGGATTTGGGGCACCAGTAGCGATTACAGCAGCGCTTCTTGCGGGTCTTGGGTTAAATCCTTTATACGCAGCAGGTCTTTGTTTGATTGCAAATACTGCACCAGTGGCGTTCGGAGCGATGGGAATTCCGATTACAGTTGCTGGACAAGTAACAGGTATTGATCCACATAAAATTGGACAAATGGCTGGGCATCAATTACCGTTCCTATCATTATTTGTTCCATTCTTTATCGTATTTTTAATGGATGGATTTAAAGGTATAAGACAAACGTGGCCTGCGTTACTTGTAGCCGGTAGTTCATTTGCGATTACGCAGTTCATTACAGCGACATTTTTAGGACCGGAACTTCCGGATATTACATCGGCACTTGTAAGTTTAATTAGTTTAGCGCTGTTCTTAAAAGTTTGGCAGCCGAAAGAAATTTATCAATCCGGGCAAGCAAATAGTGAAGTAGCAGTAACAACGACAGCGGCATCGATGCCGAAATTAACGTTTGGAAAAGTAGTGAAAGCATGGTCTCCATTTATCGTATTAACGGTTATGGTAGTCATTTGGAGCCAAAGTTTCTTTAAGGCATTATTCGCTCCAGGAGGGGCTTTAGAAAGTCTTGTATTTAAGTTTGAAATTCCAGGTCTGCATAATTTAGTAATGAAAGCAGAGCCAATTGTAAATAAAGCAACGCCTTACGAGGCAATTTTGAAGTTTGATGTATTATCGGCAACTGGAACAGCGATTTTAATTGCTTGTATCATTTCCATGTTTATTTTGAAAATGAATGTAAAAGATGCAGTAGTGACATTTAAAGAAACGTTAAGCGAATTAAAAGTGCCAATTCTATCTATCGGATTCGTACTAGGGTTTGCATTTATCGCAAACTATTCTGGTCTATCTTCTACGTTAGCGTTAGCATTAGCCGGAACTGGCGGACTATTCCCGTTCTTCTCACCATTCTTAGGCTGGATTGGCGTATTCCTAACAGGGTCTGATACGTCTGCGAATGCACTGTTCTCAAATTTACAAGCCATTACAGCGCAGCAAGTCGGCGTATCTGAAGTGCTTCTTGTTGCAGCAAATACAACAGGCGGTGTAACAGGGAAAATGATTTCCCCGCAGTCGATTGCGATCGCTTGTGCGGCGGTTGGTCTTGCTGGAAAAGAATCGGATTTGTTCCGTTTTACAGTGAAGCATAGCTTATTCTTCGTAATTATTGTTGGTATTATGACGTATGTGCAAGCGTATTATTTAACGTGGATGATTCCGTAAAGAGCAAAAGAAATAAACTTTTCATTTTTCAGATTATCGTGTATGATGGGAAAGTATTGAAAATTAAATCAGTGATAAACTAGGGGTGCCTAACGTATGCGTAGGCTGAGAGAGAAGCGCGTGAACTTCTTAACCCTTTGGACCTGATCTGGCTCGTACCAGCGTAGGGAAGTTAACGGCTTTACATAATGATGTCTTTATGAGCCAGGTCCTTATTTTTTTATGGACCTGGCTCTTTTTATTTTGGCATGCGCTGGCCATATCTTGTCCTTGTCACGAACAGGGGGGCAACAAAATTTATGAAACAATCTGTTTCAGCTGAGCAAATTGAATTGAAGTCGAGTTTACCAGGGAGTAAGAAAGTATATGTGGATGGACCACGAGAAGGTATGAAAGTGCCGATGCGTGAGATTGAACAAAGCGAAACGAATGGCGTTCCAAATCCACCAATCCGTGTGTATGATACGAGCGGTCCTTATACAGATCCTGCGTATAAGGTCGAGTTGGAAAAAGGAATTCCAACGCCGCGCCACTCTTGGATTATGGGGCGTGGTGATGTAGAAGCATACGAAGGGCGTGAAGTGAAACCAGAGGATGACGGTGTGAAAGTAGCTTCGAAGCATACACCTGTTTTCCCGCAAATGGATCGCCAGCCACTTAGAGCAAAGCAAGGTGCAAATGTTACGCAAATGCACTATGCACGTAATGGCATTATTACGTCTGAGATGGAATATGTTGCGATTCGTGAAGGGGTAGAGCCGGAGTTTGTTCGTAAGGAAATCGCAGAAGGCCGCGCTATTTTACCAGCGAATATTAATCATCCAGAAGCTGAACCGATGATCATCGGGCGTAATTTTCATGTGAAGGTAAACGCGAATATCGGAAACTCAGCTGTATCTTCTTCGATTGCAGAAGAAGTAGAGAAGATGACATGGGCAACGCGCTGGGGTGCGGATACGATTATGGATTTATCTACAGGTAAAAATATTCATACGACGCGTGAGTGGATTATTCGTAACGCGCCTGTACCAGTTGGAACTGTACCGATCTATCAAGCGCTGGAAAAAGTAAACGGAATTGCAGAAGATTTAACGTGGGAAGTATATCGTGATACGTTAATTGAGCAGGCGGAGCAAGGCGTTGATTACTTTACGATTCACGCTGGTGTATTGCTTCGTTATATTCCAATCACGGCAAAGCGTACGACAGGTATCGTTTCGCGCGGTGGTTCGATTATGGCACAGTGGTGTTTATTCCATCATAAAGAAAACTTCCTATATACTCACTTTGAAGAGATTTGTGAAATTATGAAGCAGTATGATGTTTCGTTCTCTCTTGGAGATGGATTACGTCCAGGGTCTATTGCAGATGCAAATGACGAAGCACAGTTTTCTGAGCTTGAAACACTTGGTGAATTAACAAAAATTGCTTGGAAACATGATGTGCAAGTTATGATTGAAGGACCTGGACACGTACCGATGCACTTAATTAAAGAGAATATGGAGAAAGAGCTTGATATTTGTCAGGGCGCGCCGTTTTACACACTTGGGCCACTAACGACAGATATTGCACCAGGTTATGACCATATTACATCTGCAATTGGAGCTGCGATGATTGGCTGGTTTGGAACAGCGATGCTTTGTTATGTAACGCCGAAAGAACATTTAGGTTTGCCAAACAAAGATGATGTACGCACGGGTGTTATTACGTACAAAATTGCAGCGCATGCGGCTGATCTTGCGAAAGGACATAAAACGGCTCATCAGCGTGATGATGCACTTTCAAAAGCACGCTTCGAATTCCGTTGGCGCGATCAATTTAATTTATCTTTAGATCCTGAACGTGCGATGGAATATCATGATGAAACGTTGCCTGCAGAAGGGGCAAAGACAGCTCACTTCTGTTCAATGTGTGGACCGAAGTTTTGTAGTATGAGAATTTCACATGATATTCGTGAATATGCAAAAGAAAATGATTTAGAAACGACAGAAGCAATTGAAAAAGGAATGAAAGAGAAAGCAGAAGAATTTAAAGAAGCTGGTAGTCATTTATATCAATAACATGTTACACCTCTTTACTTGATTGATCACACTGTAGTACCTAACTTTATTATAGAAGAAGCCCCATTTGCTAAGACGGTAGCAAATGGGGCTTCTGTTGTTTATAAGGCGAAGAAGAGATGTACCCAGTAGAATAAGAGGAATAGTGTGACGACTGTTGTGAGCGGGATAACGATAAGGGATACACTTAAATAGTCTTTCCATTTTACTTTAATTTTGTTTTGTTTCAGAATATACATCCAAATGAGTGAAGCTAGCGTACCAATTGGTAGTAATAGTGAACCGATGTCACTACCAATGATGTTTGCAAGATAGATAGTTTTTAATGTGACTGGATCTAGTCCCATTTCTGTTAATGTGATTGTACCAATCATAAGGGCAGGATGGTTATTGAAGACGTTAGAGAGGATGGATACAAGTCCGCCCATTGCAAAGCTAGCATAGAGTAGATGCTGATTCACAACTGGCTCGAGCCATTGTACAAGTGCAGCTGTTAATCCTGCGTTGTGTAGTCCGTAAATAATGACGTACATAGAGAAGGCGAAAATTAAAATGTGCCACGGTGTCTTTTTCAAAATGTCGACAGGATTTGTTCGTAAGTAGTACCATCTCCAAATGAGAAGAACGAGTGAACCAAGTACTGCAACGATTTCAATTGGGATGGATAAGAAGGATGCAACGAATAGAAGACAGCGCATCAGGAAGACGAAACCTAATACTTTTAACATGAATCTTGTCCGTTTTTGTTTCGTATCGACAGAATTATTTCCTTTTAGTGGATGGAAGTTTTTCGTGAAGAAAATTTCTTCAATATCATATGAAGAAACAGGTAATTTTTTCGGAAGTTTTTTCTTCAAAACTGTATACATGAGCCATGACATAAATAATAAGCCTAATGTTGCAGGTACAAACATCATAGCGGTATGCATATAAAGAGTCATATGGACGATGTTTAATGCGATTAAATTTACGATATTACTTACACCAATTGGTGCACTAGATGCCGTAGCGATTAAAGCACCACTTAATAAATAAGGAATTTGTTGATGTGGTTTTAATTGAAGGTTTTTTAGAAGAAGAATTAAAATGGGAGTTGTAATTAAAATACTACCGTCGTTATTAAATAAAAGAGTCATAAGAAAACATAATAATTGAATATACCAGTATAGACGGCGTCCAGAACCTTTCGCTAGATTTGCCAGTTTCGCTGCGGACCAATGGAAGAAGCCGAAGCTTTCTAATATAACTGCCATAACAATAGTTGCTAATATTGTTATGGAAGCACCGCCAATTTTACTTATAATATCCATGATGTCTGGTTTTGATACAAGTCCAGTAATTATGATGATACCAGCTCCGATTGCTGCTGGCCATGCCTCATTTAAGCCGCGAGGTCGCCAAAAGATAACGATCATCGTTAAGAAAAATACAATAATAGTAATCCATATTTCAATGCTCATATTTTGCCTACCTTTCTATTTTCCCTTGAACAGATGTAGCTTGTCTCAAGTTTATATTGGTAGTATATTCAGCAAAAAATAAGAAGAACTAGACGTATAACGAGATGAACCGAATATGTGTTTTTCATGCTAAAGGACAAGTGTCACGAATAGTGAAATAACTATTATGAGAGGAGTCTATAAATTATTGGGCAGTAAGATAGTAAATGAAATTTATATGGGCGATTATTGAGATATATTGGCGCAAGTTAAAATATATCAGCGATTATTGAGATATATCGGCGCAAGTTAAAATATATCAGCGATTATTGAAATATATCGGCGCACCTCAAAATATATCAGCGATTTTTAAAATATATCGACTTATCGACAAAACACGACAAAAGGAGCCCATCCCAAAATGCCTTTTGGAACAGACTCCAATGCTATATTATTTTTCCTTCAAAAAAGTACGATCCTTCAAGAATAAGTTCCAGAAGAAAATAAATCCTGGTAATAAAATTGCAATCCCAATTGCGTATAGAATGAGCAGTGCATAGAACGTTTCTTTCGTTGTAAAGCTTGTAAATACAGTTACGTCAGGATAAATAATATACGGTAAATGCGCGACCCCGTAAGCATAGCTTGCAAATGCATATTGAGCGACGACAGCTAAAACGGCAATGCGAGGGTATCCTAGTGTATTGTACTTTTTGTTTGTCCACCAAAGGGACGAGTATCCGATAACGAATAAAACAATAGAAACTGTAAACCACGGGAATTGCTTTATTAATCCTTGCATAACCCAATGTGTTTCTGGATCCATTACAACGAGGGCAATAATTGCCGTAACGAGCGTTGCAGGACCAAGGATGATAGCATTTCTTCTATAAATTCTATACGTATCTTCTGAACTTTGTTCTCTCGAAAAATCAGCAAGAAAGAGAGAGGAGAGAAATAGTTCAGAAGTTAGTCCGAAGAGCATATAACAGTAGATAACTGGGCTAGAAAGAAGTTTTCCATATAGGAGTACTTCCTTTCCTTCAGACATTGTAATATAGGCTCCCTCTGTAACGGGTAAAACGGTAATTAATAGTGCTGGAATTAATAGACCAGTAATACCTGAAATAACCCGAAGAAGGTATTGGTATTTTGGCAAGGAGTAAGCAAATACCATAAATGTACTACGTACTGCAATGAGCACTAAAATTAACATAACTGGTACGAACATTACTGTCGCAAGAGTAAAGGCCGCTTTTGGAAAGAAGCCGAGAAATGCGACAACGACGAAAACGAGAAACGTATTTGTTACTTCCCAAGTTGGTGATAAGTACCGATTCGCAAGTTTAGCAGCGAGCGTCGGATGTTTTGCGTATACCATGCCCCAAAAACCAGCGCCAAAATCAATGGACCCTAGTATACTGTATACGAAAATAAGGGCCCATAAGATGATGATTGCAATACTTTCCTCATACATGAGAATCGCCTCCTTGGTGTTGTAAATCATTCTTTAATGGATGTCTTCTAAAGAATGTCCGTAGAACAATGACTGTTAAAATAGCGAGTCCAATATACAAAATGATGAACAAAACAAATAAAGGACCGACGAAATCGGCGCGTGTAGATGCATCGACGGTACGTTGCATACCATAAATTGTCCATGGTTGACGACCGCTACAACTGAAAATCCATCCGAATTCAATACCGAGCATCATAATTGGTCCGCATGCGGCAGCCCCCCAAAGTAGCCACTTCGGTAGTTCTGTTCCCTTTTTTCGGTACACGAAATACCAATATAAGAGTGCAATTGTTGCAACAGCAAAGGTAAACGCAGCAGTTCCTACCATTAAGTTGAATAGTGTATGTGTATAAAATGGTGGCCATGTTTCTTGTGGGAATTCGTTTAGTCCTTTTACGACAGTGCTAGGGTCTAGTCCCACTAATAAGCTAAGCATGTTTGGAATTTCAAGTGCATAGTTTAGTTCAAGTGTATTAGGATCCACAACTCCGCCAATGGATAGCGGTGCGTGTGATGTCGTTTCAAATAAAGCTTCAGCAGATGCAAGTTTTTCAGGTGAGTGTTTATGTAAGGCAATCGCTGATTCATGTCCTGAAAGCCACATCGTAGCGCCTGTAATAAATGTAACGACAAGCCCTAATAGCAGCCCTTTTTTATGATAAGCAATTTCACGTGTACTTAAATTTTTCTTCAATAATTTAAATCCAGCAATAGAAGCAATGACAGCCGCACCGGTTGCATAAGCCGTAATAACGACATGAAATGCACTTGTGCCAAAACTTGGATTAAAGAAAGCTTTCCACGGATCAACGTTAAAAACAGATCCATCTGGATTCATTGAAAAGCCTGCTGGTGTATTCATCCATGTATTTGCTGATGTAATAAGCACGGCGGATGCCGTGGCACCAAGCATGACGAAAAATAGCGAGATTAATCTCATAAATGGAGGAAGTTTATCAGCTGCATATACGTAAATCGACATGAATAAAGCCTCCAAAAAGAAGGCGAAAATCTCAATTTGGAAGGGAACAGAAATAACTTGCCCAACAATTTTGGCGAAACCAGGCCAAAGAAGTGAGATTTGCACACCAACAATTGTTCCAGTTGGAATTGCTACACCGAGAAGAATAGCAAACGCCTTTGTCCATCTTTTCGCCATAATGGCATAGTCGGAGTCTTTCTTCCAGTGATAGAGTATTTCGCTTATAAAAATCATCAATGAAAGTCCGACGCCAAGTGTTGCAAAAATAATGTGGAATGCTAATGAAGAACCAAAAAATGCTCTTGCTAATGTTACCGTATCCATATGTAAACTCCTCTTCTTTTTTGCCATTATTTTCTGATTGAATTGGAAGATTTATTCAAAAAAACTACCAAAAATATATATGTATTTAAAAAGTGAATATGATAATATAATGTTGTAATATTTTGAATAGAAAGAAATAAATAGTTTCTCATGTTTTGTTTGTTTTTTTACAGGAATCTTTTATAATCTTTTATGCGAACATAAGTTCTATTTTTCGAAAAGAAGAAGTTTATGTGAAATGGAGAGGGTGTTTTATGTATCCTGAAGTCATTAAAAAGATGGCATTTTCAAAAGAGCATAGAGATTTATTATTGAAGCTATATAATAAAGAGATTACACGTCGTGAATATGATCGGCTTGTACAATCGCTATATAAACCTTCTAAAGAGGTTTACGAGGGATAGAAATGGGGGAGACAATCTAGTGGATTGTCTTTTTTAAATTTATGTATGTTCTGATAAAATTAAGGTTAGCCTTACTAGGGAGGTGAAAAGATTGCGGAAACGTTTATATATAGGGATTGGAATTATCTTCTTGATCGCTTTAGGTGGAATTGTATTTTGGTCAGCTTTACAAGGAAACCGTACAGAAAATTTTATTTTAAGACATATGGTGAATGACAATGGAACGCTTGCCACGTACCGTTTAGTAGATACTAAGGCAGGTACGGGTGAAGCAAAGGGACGTGAAGCTTTATCAGAATCAGCGGGATTATGGTTACAATATACACTTGATAAAGATGATCAGGCGTTATTTGATGAGCAAGTAAAGGTTATTCAAGATAATTTCGTATATAAGAATCATATCGTTTTATGGAAACTCTCTGAAAAGGGAGAGAGGCAGTCAGCTACAAATGCACTTATAGATGATCTTCGTATTATAGAACAATTATATCGTGCTTATGAAATGTATAAGGAAGAGCGTTATAAAAACCTTGCCGATCAATTAAGTGATGCTGTACTTCGTTATAATAAAAAAGATAATTATTATGTTGATTATTATGATGCAGATGCAGGGAAACAAAATAATTTTGTAACAACATCATACATAAATCCACGTGCATTCTCCTATATGAAGAAGTACGACAAAGTTTCTGCTCAGCAATATCAGGAAGTCGTTCAATTTTTAGCGGACTATCCAAGGCATGGCTGGGCATTCCCGAAAGAGTATAAAGAAGATGGTACATTTACGTACGATAAAGAAGTGAATCTTATTGACCAATCATACGTTGCATATCATCGAAGTTTAGGTGGTCTTTCATCAACTGCTTATTTGGAATTTATAAAGAAGAAATTCCAGGAGGATGGAAAGCTATACGGTCGTTACAATTTAGAAACGGGAAAACAAACTGTGAATTATGAATCGCCAGCCGCATACGGATTAACGATTTTGTACGTACTACAAACAGGTGATAAAAAGTTTGCGAAAGAATTGTATGATCATATGGCCACATTCCGAAATGATAACGTATTTAGTAGATATTACGGTGGATATGTAACAGGTGAAAATAATAATACGCATATTTTTGATAATGTACTACCACTTTTAGCTGAAATGGAATTAAAAAAGAGTGAACAATAAAAGTTGCCACCATATGAGGGTGGCAACTTTTATTTGTTGATATAATTTTACGTCCTAATGTTGGAGAAGTAATCAATCACGAATTCACGGAATTGCTGAGCTGTTTTTGATAAGTAGCGTTTTTTTGACCAACTTAATCCGATGGTTCGCTGACAATTGGGTTCAATAATACGCAACTTGCTTGATGCTAAAGTAGAGTTTTTTAATAAAGTTAAACTTGGAACAAAAGCGATGCCGAGACCTTGCTTAATGAGGTCGCTAATCACGGTCGGTTCATCTACTTCAAAAGCAATATGCGGAGTGAAACCAGCTTCTTTGCAAAATTCATCCGTTAAGTGTCGAAATCCATAGCCAGTGTTCATACTAATAAACGGTTCGTTTTTTACTTCATGCAGGTGGATATTTTTTCGGCCTGATAAACGATGGCCTGAAGGGACGACTAAGAAAATTTCTTCTGTAATAAGTGGTTCCCAAACAATCTCCTCACCTTCAATTGGCACAGAGGAGATACAAAAGTCAATTTCTATATTATCTAGTTGTCGTTTCATAGAAGGAGTGGATGCAAGAAATTGTTGGAATCGAACGTTAGGATGTTCTAGTAAAAAAGAGCCAAGTAGTTCTGGTAATATTCTTGGAATAGAAACGGCCAGTGTAATAGAGCTTTGTTGTAATTCGGCTAAATCTTTAATTTCTCGTTCTCCTTCACTTAATTCATGAAAAATACGTTCTACTCGTTTTAAAAATACTTTTCCGAAAGAATTTAAAGTAATCTGTCGGCCTTGGCGATCAAATAAAGGGACTCCTAAATCCTTTTCGAGTCTAGCAATTGTTTTGCTGAGTGAAGGTTGCGCGATATGCAATTCTTCAGCTGCCTTTGTCATGTGTTCTAGTCGTGCAACTGTCTGAAAGTATTTTAACTGGAGCAGTTCCATTTCGAGTCTCCTTTCTATAGACCAAAAGGAATGAATTAATAATTAAAGATGTATTATACAGTATGTAAAGTGACGTGTATAGTAAATCTGTTAAACCATTCGAAGGGTGTTAAATTAGAAGAGGAGTATGTTTCATGAAGGGAATTAAACTTATATTTAAAGATTGGAAAGCGATGTGGCACCATAAACATGGACGTATCGCTTTAATTTTTTTATTAATCGTTCCGTTAATTTATTCAGGATTCTTTTTAGCTGGATATTGGGATCCGTACGGAAAATTAGATAAATTACCTGTTGCGGTTGTGAATTTAGATAAGGGTGCTGCGATGGATGAAAAAACAATTCATGCAGGAGACGATTTTGTTAAAAATTTAAAAGAGAATAAGGAATTGGCTTTTCATTTCGTATCAGAAAAAAGTGCGGATGAAGGGTTAAAAGAAGATAAATATTATATGGTTGTTACGATTCCGGAAGATTTCTCTAAAAAGGTAAGTACACTTATGGATGAGAAACCAGAGCCAGCAAAGTTGCAGTACAAAGTAAATCCAGGTAAAAACTTTGTAGCGGCTCAAATTGGAACGACAGCTGTTGAAAATATGAAAACAAAAATCTCAAACAGTATTACGAAATCATATACAGAAGGTGTTTTTTCAAAGTTTCAAGATTTGGCACAAGGGTTGAGTGATGCAAGTAATGGTGCTGAGAAGTTACATGAAGGAACGACCGATGCAAAAAATGGAGCGAATCAGCTTGCGAATGGTATTGATCGTTTAAGTGACGGGACATCGAAATTGAAAGAAGGAAGTGACAAGCTTGCGTCTAGCCAATCTGCCTTAACGGGGGGAGCAAATGAGCTGAGTCAAGGAGCGACATCACTTCATAGTGGTATGGAGTTATTAGCACAAGGTGAAAAAACGTTACAATCAGGAGTTAGTGAATTAAGTGCTGGTACAAATGAATGGGTGAGCGGAAGTGAGAAGCTTGCTGAAGGGCAAGTAAAAGCGGATGGGGCGGCCAATAGTGTGAAACAACAATTAGAAGAGTACGTGAAAAATCATCCAGAAGTGCAGCAAGATCCCGCTTTTCAAAAAATTGTTGCTACGTCTAATGGACTAGCTAAAGCAACAAGTACTTTAAATAATAGCCAACAACAATTGACACAAGGTGCGAAGAAGCTAACTGATGGTCAACATAAGATTGAAGAAGGCATGAATACATTCGGATTTAAGTTAAATGAAGCTACTGCTGGAACGAAAAAGATAGCAGATGGTGCATCGAATTTGGCTGATGGATTTATGAAGTGGGGAAATGGATTTACATCCCTGCAAGAAGGTGTAAATCAGCTTGCGAGTGGTGGAACGGAGCTGAATAACGGTGCTAGTAAATTAACAAATGGACTTGTTAAACTTGATGATGGTGCGAAAGAACTTTCTACGAAATTAGGAGAGGGCGCAGAGAAGATAGCGGATGTTCGTAATGATGATGCACGCAATACGATGTTCTCAGAGCCAGTTCAGTTAGTGAAGTCAACAGTTTCTGACGTTCCTAACTACGGTTCAGGCATTGCACCATATTTCTTATCACTTGCATTTTATGTTGGCGGAATTATGGCATCGAATATTTTACCTCTTGGCCGCAGACAAAACATGAAGGTAAGCGGAACGGTACATTTTATTAATAAACTAGGATTGGTATATTTAATTGGACTCATTCAAGCGCTACTCGTAGATGTAGTTGTGCTAGGTGTTATGAAATTAGAAGTCGCAAGTGTGCCACTCTTTGTTTTATCAAGTATTGTTATTTCCTTTACGTTTATGACATTTATTCTTATGCTAGTAACAGTATTTGGTCTTGTTGGAAAGTTCTTAGCGGTAACGCTTCTTGTCCTGCAATTAGCGACGAGCGGAGGTACTTTCCCAGGAGAATTAAACATAGCTGTTCTTAGCAAAATTGGACAGTTTCTCCCAATGTCTCATTCTCTTAGAGGATTACAAGATGTTATTTCTTTAGGAGATTGGTCGCAATTACAAATGCAAATTTTAATATTGTTATGTTATCTCGTTGTTGCCGGTGGAATTGCTTGGATCACGAGTCATATACAGCATAGAGAAACGAATGTAGAACAAGTTTCTTAAAATGAAATAAGCTATCCGATTTTTTCGGATAGCTTATTTTTTATTTGCGTTCCATTACTGCAAAGTAATTATTTTCATTATCAGCAAAGTTGAATGCTCTACCAGTAGGTAAATCTACAACCTGTCCAACTGTGACATTTTTCTCAGAAAGATCTTTATATAGACGGTCTAAGTCATTTGAGAAGAACATAAGTGAAGGCGTATTTAGGTTTAGTTCAGGTTGCATCTTCGCGATTAACGCTTTATCGTGAAGGACGATGCTTGTTCCTGCTTCTTTCGCCGGTGCAATTTCAATCCAGCGGAATCCGTTTCCGTTATTTTCTTCCGCAATGATTTGGAACCCTACTTTTTCTGTCCAAAATTGTACTGTTTCGTCTTGGTTATTTACATATAGCATAATTTGTCCAACTTGATTAATCATAGGTGTCTCTCGCTTTCTTTTTATATGCGTATTATTATATCAAATATATGGCTTGAATAGTTTTTTATGATTTTTTCGTAATACAACCTTCGTCCATTTCATCTTTGTTGTAGGAGAAGGCCCTGTAATCCAAGTATGAAATGGTATTGTGCTACAAATGACCATTGTTGAAATAGAGATAATGGCCGTTAACACAAATAGTAATAGGGCATATAATATAGTATTTTCTTGCAGTGTGAATAAGGAAAGAAGTTTTGTGCATAGTTGCAAGAAGAATAAATGAGCTAAATAAGCACCATACGTGTAATTACCAATGAAACGTAACGTTTTATATAAGAAACCACGACGCTGTACTATCATAATAGATAACACATACAGTATGATAATTTCGCATACGATATATAAAAACATAGATGGTTTTAAATAGGTAGAAACAGTTAAATGAATAGAGTTTGCTCCGTAAAAACTAAACAACTCATAATTGATGAATAAAAATAAGATGAAAAATAATATTGTTATAAGCGGGATATGTTTCATGACGAATAGACGCCAAGTTTTTAGTGCTACAGCGGCAATGCCGCCCATAACGAAATAGAATGAGTAGAATAGAAATGATCGATCTGTATAATGTAAAATTGTTGAACTTGTTAATTTTTCTCCATTAAAAATATAGTGAGAAGAGAACCACATTAATAGAAAATATAGGCAAGCGAAAAAGGTCATATATTTATATATGTCTTTTTTATTTTCTGTTCGTTTTTGAAACCAATAAAAAAGTGTGCATAGTAAAGGGAACAATAAGTGAATTTGGAACATCATAATAACGTACCAAAGATGGGGAGCGGCTGTTCCGAGTAATAAACTTTTTATTCCACTTTGTAACGTAATAAGATTATTTGTTGTTAATAAGTAAAGAATAGACCAAAAGAAATAAGGAATGAGTAAGTGTATCGCTTTTTCGGAAATATATTCTTTGTATACTAATTGCTTTGTATAGTGACGAATTAAGTGAAATCCAACGATAAATATGAATGCTGGTGCTGAGAATTTTGCAAGATTAAATAGCATGCCCATAATGAGGGATTGCTCAAGTAAGACATTTCCTTGATTCATTGTATATAATAAAGAACTTTGCAAAACGACAGCGAGAAATGCAATGCTTTGCAAAACTTTAAATTCTGGTGCGCTTTGTGTCATTGTGTCCATCTCCTTTTCCATACATGATTATAGTACGGAGAATGGATAAGAGGTGTGGAATATTTGTGAAGGTTTTAACAAATTTGTGGCGGAATGGATTAACAACAAAGAAAGAGGATGCTCAAAACGAGCATCCTCTTTCTATTTATTAAGCAAATTTGTTTTTGATCCAGTTCTTACCTTCTACAAGGCGAGCTGTCATTACGGCACAAGCGTTATCTGCTGTTACGTTTAACATCGTTGCAGGAGGATCAATGATTGTACTAATTGCTGCGATAATTGGCAGTGCTTCTGGCGGGAAACCGTATAGAGATACAATTAACATCTCACCGATCATACCGCCGCCTGGAATAGCACCCATTACTGTTCCTACTAATAGAGAAACAACAAGTGCGATTGCTAATGTTTTCGGTCCTTCGAATTCCATGTTGAAAATACCGAATAAGAAAGCAATTTTTAATACGCCACCTAAAACAGAGCCGTCTTTATGAAGTGTAGAACCAAGAAGGACAACTGTTTCACGAACGTCTGAAGAAATACCCATTTTCTTTGTTGCTTCTAAGTTTGCTGGAATACTTGCGGCACTACTACAAGTTGCAAGTGATGTAACTGTAGGAGAGACCATGTTCTTCCAAAATACTTGTACACCTTGTTTGCGACCTGCAAGGTATGCATAGAATGTGAAGAATACAAAGAAATAAATGAGAGAAGCAGGATAGTATACCATTGCTGCTCGGAAGTAAGTTCCAAGAAGTTGTGGTCCGAATTCGCCAACTAATGCTGCGAAGTAAGCAGCAAGTCCGATTGGAGCGTAGTACATAATGAAAGATACAACCTTCATTGAAATCTCTGCACCAGCTTGTAGGAATGTAGCAAATGGCTTTCCTTTTTCGCCAACTGCTGAAGTTGCAATCCCCATTAAGATAGAGAAGAAAATAAGAGCTAACATATTTTCACGAGATAGTAACTTCGAGAAGTCAGATACTGTTAAAATACCGACGATTTGATCTGCAACACTAACAGCTTTGCCGGCTTTGTCAGGTTGTGTTAGTTCTAGTACAACACCTTGTGCTGGCGGGAATACTTTCACGACAATAATCATAAAAATAGCAGCTAAAATACTTGTAAATAAGAAAGTCCCAGCCATACTAGACATAATTTTACCGAAACGTTTTAATCCATCCATATTAGCAATAGACGATGCGATGCTAAAGAACACTAGAGGTACAACAATCGTAAACATTAAGTTTAAGAAAATGTCACCAAGCGGCTTTAAAGCAACTGCATCGGCACCCATGAAATAACCAATGAAACCACCAATTAGGATAGAAGATAACAAAATAAGTGGAAAGCGATATGCCTTCATAAATATATCCTCCTATCAATTAAAAAAATCATACTGAATTATTATAGCGAGTTAGCGTCCTCTTTACTAGGAGAATACGGATAAATGGAATAGCGTGAAAACGAAGAAATTTTTGTTTTTAAGCTCGGCATACAGCAGGAAATCTAGACATATATATTTGTAACCTAGTGGTGGCAAGGGATGCACCATAACTTAGGTAGAGAAAAAGGGGGAGGGAAGCGGGATGAATATTTTACTTTGCTGTGCAGCGGGAATGTCTTCCAGTTTGATTGTTACAAAGATGGAGAAAGCAGCAGAGGCAAGAGGGATAGAAGTAACAATCTGGGCAGTATCAGGTTCTGAAGTGAATAGTCATATTGATAAAGCTGATGTCCTTTTACTTGGACCGCAAGTACGTTATTTATTACCGAAAATGAAAGAACTATGTAAGGATAAAGGGATACCTGTTGATGTCATTCAATCTGTTCATTACGGACTTTGTAATGGAGAAGCTATCTTGCAAGCAGCTTTGTTAATGAAACCATGAGGAGAGTGGGATAGATGATACGGTTTTTAGAGAAGTATGTGATGCCGGTAGCAGGGAAGGTTGCAGAGCAGAGGCATTTACAAGCAATTCGAGATGGAATTATTTTAACGATGCCTTTCTTAATTATTGGATCGTTTTTCCTCATTATTAGTGCACTGCCGATACCGGGATATAAAGATTTTATGGCAGGTTTGTTTGGGGAGAATTGGCAGCGAGCTTTAGGGTATCCAGTTAGTGCAACTTTTAATATAATGGCTTTAATAGCTGTTTTTGGAATCGCTTACAGACTTGGAGAGTATTATAAAGTAGATGCTTTAGCATCCGGGGCATTGTCGCTTGTGACGTTTTTACTTGCGACTCCATTTCAAGTTGCATATATTATACCAAGTACAAAAGAAAGTGTACTTGTAGAAGGCGCTATCCCAGCTGCATTAATGGGAAGCCAAGGGTTATTTGTAGCAATGATTATTGCACTTATATCTACTGAACTTTATCGGTTTATTGTACAAAAAAAGATAATTATAAAGATGCCAGAGACAGTTCCACCAGCTGTCACGCGTTCATTTGCAGCACTTGTTCCAGGATTTATTGTTGTCACAGTTATTTGGATTTTGCGCTTAATTATAGAAAATACTTCTTTTGGCAGTATCCATAATATTGTAGGACAAATTTTACAGGAACCGCTTAGTGTACTTGGTGCTAGTCTTTGGGGCGCGATAATAGCAGTTATTCTCGTTCATGTTCTTTGGTCTTGTGGAATTCATGGTGCTACTATTGTTGGTGGTGTAATGAGCCCCGTTTGGTTGTCGTTAATGGATCAAAACCGAGTTGCTTTTCAAGCTGGGCAAGATGTACCAAATACGATTACGGCACAGTTTTTTGACTTATGGATTTATATGGGCGGTTCTGGTGCAACGCTTGCTCTAGTTGTCGGAATGTTACTATTTGCACGAAGTCAACAATTAAAAAGTTTAGGGAGATTGTCAATTGCACCTGGTATATTTAATATTAATGAGATGGTAACTTTTGGTATGCCGATTGTGATGAACCCACTTTTACTAATTCCATTTATATTAGTTCCAGTCGTGCTAACAATTGTTTCTTACTTTGCAATGGAATGGGGATGGGTTGCACGTCCGAGTGGGGCCGCTGTACCTTGGACGACACCTATTCTTTTTAGTGGATATTTAGGATCGGGCGGGAAAATTTCAGGTGTTATTTTGCAACTTGTTAACTTTGCGCTAGCATTCTTCATTTATTTACCGTTCTTAAAAATATGGGATAAACAAAAACTGGCGGAAGAAAAGGGGGAGTAAAGAACTACAATGGATACGATAGAGACGAAAGCTTTTCATTTAATCTTGCATGGGGGAAACGCGAGAAGTTGTTCAATGGAAGCAATTGATTGTGCGAAGCGTGGGGAGTTTACAGAAGCTGAAGCTAAATTACAAGAAGCACTAGAGGAATTAAAGGAGGCGCACCGCGTACAAACGGAGCTTATCCAGAAAGAGGCTGGTGGCGAAAAGACCGAAGTTACTCTTTTAATGGTACACGCGCAAGACCATTTAATGAATGCAATTACGGTGAAAGAATTAGCGAGTGAGTTTGTAGAGTTATATAGGAAGATGTCGGTGGATGAATGAACCTTGCTTATGCAAGGTTTTTTTATTTCACTAAATAGTGGGTTAAAATAATGAATTATTTTTCATTGAAAAAGTTTTTTTAGTGTTTTTTCATATTAAACACAACTAGACGACTAAACACTAATCTATTTTCATACAGTTATGTGTTAAAAGCGTGTTGTTTTATAACACACTGTGTATTTTTTGGACGACACACTAATTGAAAGCGTTAACACACAAAGAAAATGCTCGAAAAAGCACTGATTTTAGTGGTTTTAAAAAGTTGGCACGCTAATTGCATTAATAAATAGCGTAAAGAAAAATAAATAAACATAAATTTTTTATACTACACAAGGGGGATTTTCAAATGAATATTTTATTATGTTGTTCAGCAGGGATGTCTACAAGTTTACTAGTTACAAAAATGGAAGCGGCTGCAAAAGCTCGCGGTCTAGAAGGCAAGATTTGGGCTGTATCTGGGGATGCAGTAAAAACGAATATCGATCAAGCAGATGTGTTATTACTAGGACCACAAGTTCGTTACATGCTCTCTTCAATGAAAACGCTTGCTGACGAGAAAAATGTTGGAATCGACGTTATCAATCCAATGCACTACGGCATGATGAATGGAGAAGCAGTTTTAGATCACGCATTAACACTTAAAAAATAATTAGGGGGGAAGCGAAATGCAAAAGTTTATTGCATTTATGGAGAAATATTTAGTTCCAGTCGCAGGTAGAATTGGATCGCAGCGCCACTTAGTTGCAATCCGTGACGGATTTATCGCAGTTATGCCTCTTATTTTAGTTGGATCATTTGCAGTACTTATAAATAACTTACCAATTGATGCTTTCCAAAACTTTATGAAGGGCACATTTGGTGACGCTTGGAAAGATGTCGGTGGCGGTATGTGGACTGGTTCCTTTGCTATACTCGCCCTCATAGTCGCAGTTGGGATAAGTTACAATTTAGCGAAATCTTACGGCGTCGATGCGTTGTCAGCAGCAATCATTACATTCGGTGCATTAATTATTATTTCTCCGACAACGCCAAAAGAAGGCGGTATTGATTTAGCGTGGACAGGGGCACAAGGTCTATTCGTTTCCATTATAGTGGCTCTTCTTGTAACAGAAGTGTTTAGATTCTTTGTTCAAAGGGATATTACAATTAAAATGCCAGATGGTGTTCCACCGGCAGTAATGAAATCATTCGCAGCGTTAGTTCCAGCATTCGTTATTTTGATTGTAACAGCAGGTATTCAATTAGCTGTGAAACTTGCGGGAACAAGCATTCATAAAATGGTATTTGAAACAATTCAATTACCATTACAAGGTTTAGCGGGTACATTACCAAGTGCAATTATTATTGCTCTACTTATTCACGTATTATGGTTCTTCGGATTACATGGTCCAAATATTATTGGGGGGATTATTGACCCAATCTATTTACCAGCATTAGAGAAAAATATGAAATTATTTAATGATGGTATGTCTGCATATGACGTACCGCATATCTTCACAAAACCATTCTTTGATGTATACGTATATATCGGGGGATCGGGTGCAACGTTAGCATTCTTAGTGGCAGTAATGCTTGTAGCGAAAAGTGCGCAGCTTCGCGGTGTAGGCCGTGTATCTATCGGTCCTGGTTTCTTTAATATTAACGAACCAGTTATTTTCGGTACGCCAATTGTATTAAACCCAACGTTAATTATCCCGTTCGTACTTACACCAGTTGTATTAGTTATTACTTCTTATACAGCAATCACTTTAGGATGGGTACCAAAAACAGTTGCGTTAGTTCCATGGACAATGCCACCAATCTTTAGTGGTTATCTTGTATCGGGCGGAAGCATCGCTGGTGCAGCACTACAAGTGGTGAACTTTGCTATTGCGGTAGTAATTTACTATCCATTCGTATTAATGTGTGACCGTACTTATGTACAGGCTGCAAAAGCTGAAACAAAAGGAAGCGACAATTCAGTATCACTTTAAAAAATATTATTCTGGCGAGTTCCTATAGCTCGTCAGAATAATTACCTTTATATCATGTTCAAAAAGATGATACTCATCTACAAGAACACCAAACTATCATTCATAAAATAATAATTTAATAGACATGTTCAAACTGAAGGGGTATTTAAATCGGTTGAACCTTATAGAGAGGGCGGTAATTATGATGACTACAGCAGAACAAATTCCATTCCAATTGATTTTAAATAGTGGTAACGCACGAAGCTTTGCGATGGAGGCACTTCAATTTGCCAAACAGGGGAAAATGGCAGAAGCAGATGAAGCGATGGTAAAGGCGAAAGAAGCGATTAATGAAGCGCATCATTTTCAAACAGAGCTCATACAATCAGAAGCAAGAGGAGAAAAAACAGAGGTTAGTGTTCTTTTAATTCACGCACAAGATCATTTAATGAATGCGATTACAGTGAAAGAATTAGCAGCAGAGTTTATCGATCTTTATAAAAAGTTTGAAGTGAAAGGGGAATAAAGCATGACTGGAATTAAAATTGCTACAATCGGCGGTGGATCTAGTTATACACCAGAGTTAATTGAAGGATTTATTAAGCGTTATGATGAGCTTCCTGTTCGTGAAATTTGGTTAGTAGATATTGAGGCAGGAAAAGAAAAGTTAGAAATCGTTGGTAACTTAGCGAAACGTATGGTGAAAAAATCAGGTTTACCAATCGAGGTACATTTAACACTTGATCGCCGTGAGGCATTAAAAGATGCAGACTTCGTAACAACACAACTTCGCGTTGGTTTATTAGAAGCACGTGCAAAAGATGAAGCAATCCCATTAAAATATGATGTAATCGGTCAGGAAACAAATGGTCCTGGTGGTTTATTTAAAGCGTTGAGAACGATTCCTGTTATTTTAGATATTTGTAAAGATATGGAGGAGCTCTGTCCGAATGCATGGTTAATTAACTTTGCAAATCCAGCTGGTATGGTAACAGAGGCTGTCCTTCGTTATACAAATATTCAAAGAGTAGTTGGTCTATGTAACGTTCCAATCGGAATCCGCATGGGTCTTGCAAGATTACTTGAAGTAGATGCAAGTCGTGTCCACGTTGATTTCGCAGGTTTAAATCATATGGTATACGGACTAGATGTATACTTAGATGGCGTAAGTGTAATGGATCGTGTGTTAGAGCTTGTGACAGATCCAGAAAAGCAAATTACGATGGAAAATATCGCAGCGCTTAACTGGGAACCAGACTTTATTCGGGGCCTTCGTGCAATTCCATGTCCATACCATCGTTACTACTACAAAACACGTGAAATGTTAGAAGAAGAGAAAGAGGCTTCTGTTGAAAAAGGTACACGTGCAGAAGTAGTAAAACAATTAGAAAATGATTTATTTGAGTTATATAAAGACCCGAACTTAGATATTAAACCACCACAATTAGAAAAACGTGGCGGAGCTTATTATAGTGATGCAGCATGTAGCTTAATTACGTCTATTTACAATAATAAAGGTGATATCCAGCCTGTTAATACACGAAACAACGGAACAATTGCAAGCTTACCACATGATTCAGCTGTTGAAGTGAACTGTATTATTACGAAAGAAGGCCCAAAACCAATTGCAGTTGGAGATCTTCCAGTACCAGTTCGCGGTTTAGTACAACAAATTAAATCATTCGAGCGCACAACAATTGAAGCTGCTGTTACAGGGGATTATCATAAGGCGCTGCTTGCTATGACAATCAATCCACTTGTACCATCAGATAAAGTTGCAAAACAAATTTTAGATGAAATGTTGGAAGCACATAAAGAGTATCTTCCACAGTTCTTTAAAAAGGTAGAGAAGTAAAAGCGGCGCTATTTAGCCCGCTTTTTTTATTCTATTAGGAGGTATTATGATGATTAAGTTAATTGTAAATGCAGATGATTTCGGTCTTACAGAAGGTACAAATTACGGCATTATTGATGGGCATATAAATGGACTTGTAAATTCAACGACGATGATGATGAATATGCCAGGAACAGAGCATGCGGTACGCTTAGCGAAAGAGTATAACCTACTCGGAGTAGGCGTACATCTCGTATTAACAGCAGGGGAACCACTTCTTGGAAACGTACCATCACTTGTAGGTAGCGACGGATCGTTTCATAAACAAAGTGTTGTAAGGGAAGGGAATATAAATCCAGAAGAAGTTGAGAGAGAGTGGACTGCTCAAATTGAGAAATTCCTATCTTATGGATTAACACCAACTCATTTAGATAGTCATCATCATGTACACGGATTACCGATCTTACACGAGGTTCTTGAGAGATTAGCAGCTAAATATAATGTTCCAATTCGTCGTTGTGGGGAAGATAGAGCGGTGCATCCATTTTCTGATGTATTTTACAGTGACTTTTATGCGGATGGTGTGACGGAAGATTACTTTGTGAAGTTAAAAGAAAGAGTACAAGGTGAACAAACGGTAGAAATTATGGTTCATCCAGCTTATATTGATCCAGAGCTTGTGAAGCGTTCTTCTTACGTAATGGATCGTGTGAAGGAATTGCGTATTTTAACAGAGAGTGAGTTGCCTGAAGGGATAGAACTTGTGAAGTTTTAATAGAAAAACGACGGCTACATCATGCCGTCGTTTTTTATTTACAAAATGGATAGAATATATCCGCCAAAAGCTCCAAGTATAACGATAACCCAAGGCGGTGCTTTCCAAAAAGCTAGTAAGCAAAAAAGAAGCGAAGCGAAAACGAAATCTGAAGCATTTATAATTGTACTCGTCCAAATAGGATCGTAAAAAGCGGCAATTAAAATACCAACAACTGCGGCGTTAACACCAAGTAGTGCGCCTTGTATGAATGATATTTTTCTCACATTGTTCCAAAATGGTAAAACACCAATAACGAGTAAGAAAGCAGGGAGGAAAATCGCAATTGTTGCGATTATTGCCCCAAGCGTCCCGTTTAACACTGCTCCTATATAAGAGGCGAATGTAAATAGTGGTCCTGGTACTGCTTGTGTTAATCCGTATCCAGCTAGGAACTGTTCTTTCGTCATCATTCCGTTTTGTACGAACTCACCTTCAAGAAGGGGCAGCACGACGTGTCCTCCTCCAAATACAAGTGCGCCAGAGCGATAGAAACTGTCAAATAAAGCGATGTAATAAGAGAACGGTCTTAATATTGGTAGCAGTAGTAATAGTCCAAAGAATAAGACGAGGCAAGAAACTGCTATCTTTTTTGAAATAGGTACTCTTATATTTTGAGATTGGCTAATTGGTTGGTTGCGATATAAAAACCAACCGATAAAGCCACATATTATAATAAGGATGACTTGTGTCCAACTACTTGGCCATAATAAGGCGATTGCGGCAGTTACAATCGCAATCGTTGCACGATTTCGATCTGGAGTTAACTTTCGCGCCATTCCCCATATGGCATGAGCGACAATAGCGACTGCTACAAGTTTTAGTCCATGAATCCAGCCAGCACTTCCAAGATCGAACTGATTAAGGAATGAGGCGAAGAAAACCAAAACAAGCAAAGACGGTAAAGTGAATCCAATCCATGAAATAATAGCTCCTAATAGACCGCCCCGTAATAATCCAACCCCCATACCGACTTGACTGCTGGCAGGACCGGGAAGGAATTGACATAGTGCTACTAAATCTCCATAGCTTCGTTCATCCATCCATTTTCTTTTTTGCACGTATTCGTGGTGGAAATAGCCGAGATGAGCGACAGGACCGCCGAATGAAGTAAGTCCTAATTTAAATGAGACGAGAAAAATCTCTAATAATGTATGAAAAGTGTATTTGTTAGTTTTCAATGGAACCTCCTATAATGTTTTTCTATGTGCATTATACAAGAGACTTTCAATCTACAGGAACAATCACAATGTAAAGATTTTGTGAATCTTTTCTTTGTAATTAAAATTGAAAAAGTCATAAATGATTATGTTTAAACCATAAAGTAGTAGAAGTAGTGCTGGGAAATTTATATAAGGAGAATGCCTTATGACAACACATTTCTTTGCCAGGTTAACAGGTAAGAGGGAAGTGCCTCCTGTAAATACAGAAGCTTTTGGGGTAGCAGAGTTTATTTTTAGTGATGATTTAACGAAATTGCATTACAGAGTAATACTAAAAAATATAGAAAAGGTTACATCTTGTCAAATTCATTTAGGGAAGTCTACTCAAATTGGTCCTGTTGTTTTATATTTGTATGGTCCACTGGAGCAAGGGATTAGCTTGAACGAGGGAAGTATTACTGGTGTAGTGAATGTAGAGGATTTTGAGGGACCTTTACAAGGGAAATCATTCGTACATTTACTTCAAGAAATTATTCAAGCAAATGTATATGTTAATGTCCATACGAAATCACAAAAAAGAGGAGAAATAAGAGGGCGAGTTAGAAAAGTAAAGAAATAGAGGCAAAGGCTGTCCATATGTTGGAACAGCCTTTTCTCATTATATAAGGTGCTAGTTTTAGCAATTATTGTCGGTAAATCGATATATTTTGAAAATCGCTGATATAATCTGAGTTACGCCGATATATTTTGAAAATCGCTGATATAACTCACGTTACGGTCGATATTTTTAAAAACGGCCTCGATTAATTTTTCACAGGCTGATTTTTAATAAAGAAGTCCATAACATAAAATACTTCGTCATCAGGTATTTGTATTTCAAATGTATTTTCAATTGGTTGCAACGCTTTTTTTACTTTCATATACATCCAGTACTCATCTTGTCTTCTTTTCTCTTTATCAGGGTGAGGAAGAAGGCTTTCTCCTTTTTGAAGACGGTCAACCATACAGCTCATATGCAGAATAACACCCATTAAGCTATCAGGAGTTAGTTGTAAGGAAATTAATTCCTGAATTGTATTTAATGCGTAACGAATTGTTTTGATAAGTAATGCTCCATCGTTACGCTGCATTTGTTGTTCAAGAATATCCGCCATTTTTGCATATGTTTCTTCATACGTAATTAATTCTTGAATTGGCTGAATCGCTGTGTAGTTTACGATGTCTTGGAAATGATATGTTAAGCATGGTACTTGCACATCGAAATTCGTGACAATACAAATGATGTTACGCTCTTTTTTTATGTTCTCAATCATTTTCGTTAAATCTTTTTCATGGACGATACTAATTGGTATAATTTCAATTAAGTCTTTATCAAATCGTAAATAGTTCTCTAACATTTTTTGAATAGCTAAAGCACTTCCTTCACCAGTTAAGCAAGCTGTTAAAATAACAGATTTCATTGGAGAGAGAGGTTTTTTCTTTTCTTCTTGTACGTTTAAGTAAAATGGTGTTAAATTTTTTACTGTTTCATACAGCGCATCTAATGAATAACCGAGCTGAGCTTTTCGAGCTGCTTCTAGTGCGTGTGGTGTGCTCGTCATCGAGAGAACACGTACAGGGATTTTGAACTCCGTTTCTAATATGTCACCGATATAAGCAAGTGACCCCATATCGACAAGTAAGAGAAGCCCATTTACATTTTGTAGTGTTTTCATATACACTTTCACACGTTCCAAGAAATCTTTCGGTGATTCGTGTAACGGCATATCAATACCGGTTACTTCCTCAATGCCGAGAAGTTCGTTTGCGACGTTTGCCATTTCAGTTGCGATGCCATTACCGTGTGCTAATATTAATACTTTTACTTCTGTTTGTGAGGCAGGAATTGGATCAACAACGAAGAACATTGTTAAAAAGCCAGCTTCATCAATAGGCATTGTTATTTGTAATTCTTCCTCCAGTAGTTGAATGCATTGCATAGCTACGGAAAAAGCTTCTTTATATTTCGTACGAATCTGATTTAATTGTGGGTGATGTATTTGTTTTCCGCTTTGTAAACGTTGTAGAGTTGTCTGTACATGTAAACTTAAAGCGAGAAATACTTTTTCATCAAACGTCTTAGATAAATGCTTTTCAGCAAGTTCCGCTATTTTTTCACATACGGAAACGATATTACGATCCACAATTTTAAAAACATTTTCATGGCTTGTTTTTTTTGATATTTGGTTAAAATATTGTACGAAAAAGCTTTGAACATCATTTTCTATTAGTAATTCTAATTCTTCCTCTTCAATACCACGTGCTTGAAGTTCTTCGTATTTATAATCAATATAATCGTAAATAGAGGAGCGTTTTTCATCTTCTGTTTTATGATTACTCCAACCTTCCTCACCTGTAAATACAAATGTTTCATTTGGTATTTGGTATAAGTGACGGCTCTTCCTTTCAATGAACAATCCTTCTTTCATATACCAAGGTAAATCTGTACTTGAAACATAGACAGAATCACGTTTCTTTGTGACCAAATCAGAATAGGCTTTCGCACAGGCAATTTGAACATCTGTTTTTAATTGACCAATGTTATTGGGACAATTGTAAAAGACGAAAGCACGCATTGCATTTGGGCTAACGTGAATGTCTTTTCGTAGACGAATTGCTTCATTTGTGAAAAATAGCTGTAGTAAAGCAAAGCGCTCTTTATGTGTACGCTCACGAAGTGGTGGCAGCGTAACAGTCATTGGTATACGTCTTGTAAATGTTTTTAATAAAAATGAATTTGGTTCTTCTGTTGTTGCAGTAATGATTAATACTTGTGCTTTACGTTCGTTCTCTGTTTCTCCAAGGCGGCGGTATACTCCGCGGTCAATAAAGGTGAAAAGCATTTCTTGTCCCTCTGGAGGCAGGCGATGTACTTCATCTAAGAAAAGAATTCCTTCATGTGCTTTTTCAATTAACCCTTTTTGATCACTTGCTCCTGTATAAGCTCCTTTTTTAATCCCAAATAATTGCCCGAGTAGTAACTGTGGATTATTTGCATAATCAGCACAGTTAAATACGATAAATGGTGCATCTTTTGGAAGCTGTTCAACTTCAATTGCATATTCGTGCATTAAAGAAGCAAACATAGACTTTCCGACCCCTGTTTCTCCCAGTAGTAAAGTATGCATACCGTTTGGAGGATAGAGAATAGAAGCTTTCGCTTTTTCAATTGCAATTTTAAGGCTCGTATTTTCAATTGCAAATGTATCTAATGAAGTTATGTCTTTTGAATGCGTTTCCAACGAAGTGTTCGTTTCTATGTAAAAACGAACAGGTCGCGTATTTGTTTTTAATAAACGTTTATCTTTTACAAGTTTGTTTAAATCGCTACTTACATTGGCGCGATCTAGTTGCAGAAATGTAGCGAGTTCTGATGCGGTTACACCTTCTGTATAATTGCCTTTTTGTATTGCGTTAAAAATGAGATCTATTCGTTTCATTTCTATTCACCTCGAAACTTCATCACTATTTAAAATTTTACACAAAAATGGGAAGGGTGGGAAGAGAAAAATAAAACAGCTTTAGCACATAGGCACTAAAGCTGTTACAATCTTGTGTCTTTCCAAAAATTCACCTTGAGATGAGAAGAAGGATTATAGGGAAGAAGTTTGTATCCTTGTGACTGTAAATAATCAATTACTTTTGGCAGTATTTGTACGGTTACACTCGAATCATGCATTAAAATGACTTCGACTTGTTCATCGCTTTGATTACGTACTCTTTCGAGTATGGCAGAAGGATTGTCATAGCTTTTCCAGTCGTATGTATCGATCGTCCAATCCCACATTTTATACTGGGCCGATACAAGTGCGTCACGGTAATTCTTTTTTAAGTAAGGCATACTACCATATGGAACGCGAACGAGATGTGTATTTAATTTCGTAACTTGCTGGACAATGCTTTGTGTTTGCTCCATTTCTGCAATTAAAGTGGAAGGGTCACCAGTGTAAAGGCGTTTTACATCATGTGACATGCTGTGGAGCCCGATATAATGTCCTTCTTTAATTAATCGTTGCATCGTTTTTGTGTAATGTGGCACTTTTCCGCCAATAACAAAGAAAGTTGCTTTTCCGTTCTTTTCTTTTAAGATGTTTAAAATTTGTGTAGTATATTTGTTTGGCCCGTCATCAAATGTTAAGTACGCAATTTTTTGTGTAGGAGAAGTTGTTTCAGTATTTGGATGATATTCAGCAGGAATAACAGTTGTTGCTTCAGTATTAGATGATACGTACATAGTAATCGTTAAAAATAAAATAATACATTGAAATACTCGCTTGATCATAACATTCACCCTCAGTTTGACAATCAAGATGTAAAAAGAAAACTTGATACTTTTCTTATTATGTATATCTTTCTCCAATAGAGGAACTCTCAAACAATCTATATTTTGGAAATATAAAATGAGAATAAAAAATAGCATCCTCTTATAAGAAAGAGGATGCTATTTGAATATTTCATAATTGAAAAGGCTATACTACAATTAGTCTTCGCGTTTTTTCACTTTTTTATAAAAGGAAATGATTGGTTTGTAGCGTTCATGTACAAGCCCGATTATTTCAGCGATGATTTCTGTGAAGAAAATCAAAGCGAAAAGAAGAATAATGGATAACCATAACGTTGCACTAGTGAAAATAATGGCATTTACACTAAAGAAAATACCGAATGCGTATATAATTAGTACCGTTTTGCGATGAGAGAATCCCATTGCAAGTAAGCGGTGATGTAAATGCGATTTATCTGGTGCTGAAATAGGTTTTTTATTTACGATACGACGGATGATTGCAAATATCGTATCAAATATAGGTACACCTAAAATGATAATTGGAACGATAAAACTGAATAACGTTACACTTTTGTATAATCCAAGTAACGATATAACAGAAATACAGTATCCTAAAAATAGTGCTCCTGTATCTCCCATGAAAATTTTTGCTGGATGGAAGTTGTAGAATAAAAATCCAATTGTACTTGCTAATATAATTAATGCAAGTGGCAAGATAATAGCTGTTCCAGTACCCCATGGGCTAGTGAAGGCCATATATGCTAGCGTTGCAAGTACGATAGATGAAATCCCAGCAGATAATCCATCTAAGCCGTCAATTAAGTTGATTGCATTCGTAATACCTACAAGCCAAAATACTGTAATTGGATAAGCAAGCCATCCAAGTTCAGTATCCCCAAGGAATGGGATATATAATACTTGCACTAATAATCCACTTTTTACAATCATAATGGCAACTAACAGTTGTCCACCGAATTTTACTCTCGCAGATAACTCGTACATATCATCTAAAATTCCGATGATTACAATGATAATCGCACCTAGCGTTATCGATAACATTCTTTGTTCATATAAGCCGCCGACAACAAATCCTACAGCTACACCAATAAATATTGCCAACCCGCCAAGACGTGGCATAATCTTTTGGTGCACTTTACGTGCGTTTGGCTTATCTGTCGCTCCTATTTTAAAAGCTAATTTAATAACTAAAGGAGTAACGACGAGTACAGTGATGAAAGATGCCAAAATGGCATAAATCACTTGTGAGTCCATTAATACCCCACCCTTTATAGTCTAACGTAATTTTTTTTTGAAAATATATTTATCTGAAAATTATGATGTTTATTTACAGGCTCATAACATATGGTATCACAAAAAGATTAGAATTCAATCTTTTTTTCTTTTTACGGTTAATGGAAGCGGATAGAATATATGACAATTGTATATAGAATGTTGAATCATATAAGAAGGTTAATCGTACTGGGCTTTGGAATGTAACATTTCCTCTTTTTCTTCAATAGTGAATACTTTTATTTCAGTATTATAAGTGTTGCACGTAGAAATGAGTAAGTTTCGTGTTAAAATGTGGGAATTTATCACGCGTGACCTGGCAGCCTGATTCTCACTGATTAAGTTTTACTTTATAGTGCATTTAATTTTACAAAAACTTTAAAAAAAGTAAGGGAAGTAATTCATATAATGAAGAAGGAAAAGGGTTTTCTCATTTTTAATATGAGAGGGGGAAGCGCAGGGAGAGTTCTATATTTCATATCTTTTCTATTGTAAATTCCTGTGCGAAAAGGAAATGAAAATTACGATAGTAGGTACTGGATATGTTGGATTGATTACAGGAGTAGGATTGGCAAAATTAGGGCATTCAGTTACATGTTTTGATATAGATGATGAAAAAATTGAACGGATAAAACAAGGGGATTTACCTATTTATGAGGCCAGATTACATGAATTAATAAATTATGCATATGAGAATAATGCTTTAACTTTTACATCAAATAAAGAAGAGGCATTTGATGATGTAGAGTTTATATTTATTGCAGTTGGAACACCACCGTTATTAGATGGGACGGCAGATTTAACGTATATTCAGAGTGCTTGTAACGATATTGGATTATATGCGACGAACGATATTATTGTTGTTACGAAAAGTACAGTTCCAGTAGGCACAAATGATGTAATGAAGGGATGGATTGAGGAGAAGTTAAAAGGGAGGCATACAGTACATATCGTATCGAATCCAGAGTTTTTGCGTGAGGGTTCAGGTATTTATGATTTCTTTCATGGAGATCGTATTGTAATTGGAGCGGATAGTAAGGAAGTAGCAAGAAGAGTAGAGAGTTTGTATAGTCAATTATGCTTAGAAACGTATGTTACAGATATTAAAAGTGCGGAGATGATTAAATACGCGTCGAACGCCTTTTTAGCTACAAAGATTAGTTTCATTAATGAAATTTCAAATATATGTGAGAAGGTAGGCGCGAATGTATTGGATGTTGCCAAAGGGATGGGAATGGATAAGAGAATCGGTGCATCTTTTTTAAATGCGGGCATTGGCTACGGAGGGTCGTGTTTTCCGAAAGATACGAAAGCACTGGTACAAATTGCGGGAAATGTTGCTCATGATTTTCGTTTGTTAAAAGCAGTTATTGAAGTAAATAATAAGCAACAGCTGCTATTGATTGAAAAAGCGAAAAAAGTTATGAACATGAATAAAAAGCGGATTGCAGTTCTTGGCGCATCCTTTAAACCGAATACGGATGATATTAGAGAGGCATCATCTCTTATTATAATAGAAGCATTAATTAATATAGGTGCAGATATTGTTCTTTATGACCCAAAAGCAATTCAATATGTAAAGAATATATTTGGAGATGCTATACAATATAGTAGATGTATAGATGAATCGATTAGAGATGCGAGTGCGGTTTTTATCGTAACAGAATGGGGAGATATTCAAACTTATCCGTTAGAAAAGTACGTACAACTTATGAGGGAGCCTATTTTATTTGATGGGAGAAATTGTTATACTGATGAAGATGTTAAG
This sequence comes from Bacillus sp. FSL W8-0640, assembly GCF_038007725.1. Classification (NCBI taxonomy): domain Bacteria; kingdom Bacillati; phylum Bacillota; class Bacilli; order Caryophanales; family Bacillaceae; genus Bacillus; species Bacillus sp. FSL W8-0640. Next base: position 4,966,917 of record NZ_JBBOXT010000001.1, on the reverse strand, counting down.
AAACAAAAGATAGATTATTACTCGGTGGGAAGAAAAAGTATTTGTAATAGAAAAGTTTCTGTTATGCGTTAAAAAGGGATGTACTCATGCATATTTTTATATGTCATAATAGAAGCTGTAATTAGTGAAAGAAAAGAGGCAATCACATGACTGAACGTTTAAAAGTAATGACAATTTTCGGGACACGTCCAGAAGCAATTAAAATGGCACCTCTTGTATTAGAGTTGCAAAAACACCCAGAAAAAATTGAATCGATTGTGACTGTAACAGCACAACATCGCCAAATGTTAGATCAAGTATTAAGTATCTTTGGAATTACGCCAGATTTCGATTTAAATATTATGAAAGACCGCCAAACTTTAATTGATGTTACAACACGTGGTTTAGAAGGTTTGGATAAAGTAATGAAAGAAGCGAAGCCGGATATTGTACTTGTACATGGTGATACAACAACAACATTTATTGCAAGTTTAGCTGCTTTTTATAATCAAATTCCAGTAGGTCATGTTGAGGCGGGCCTTCGTACGTGGGATAAGTATTCTCCATACCCAGAAGAGATGAATCGTCAATTAACAGGTGTAATGGCGGATCTTCATTTCTCACCGACAGCAAAATCAGCAACGAACTTACAGAAGGAAAATAAAGATGAGTCACGTATTTTCATCACAGGAAATACAGCGATTGACGCGCTACAAACGACTGTAAAAGAAACATATAGTCATCCTGTACTAGAGAAACTTGGAAATGATCGTCTTGTACTTATGACAGCTCACCGCCGTGAAAACTTAGGTGAACCGATGCGTAATATGTTCCGTGCAATTAAGCGTCTTGTTGACAAACATGAAGATGTACAAGTTGTGTACCCTGTTCATATGAACCCTGTTGTTCGTGAAATAGCAAATGAAATTTTAGGTGAACATAACCGTATTCATTTAATTGAGCCGCTAGATGTAATTGATTTCCACAATGTTGCAGCTCGTTCATACTTAATGTTAACGGATTCTGGTGGTGTACAAGAAGAAGCTCCATCACTTGGTGTACCAGTTCTTGTTCTTCGTGATACAACAGAGCGCCCTGAAGGTATTGAAGCAGGTACGCTGAAATTAGCAGGAACAGACGAAGAGACAATCTTTGGTCTTGCTGATGAGCTGTTATCAGATAAAGAAGCTCATGATAAGATGGCGAAAGCATCTAACCCTTACGGTGATGGTCGTGCATCAGAGCGTATTGTAGAAGCAATTTTACAGCACTTTAATAAGTAAATAAAAAAGGCCCAATCGCATAGATTGGGCCTTTTTGTTACGGCTGATTGCGCATAATCCACTCTGCATGAGCATTTGTAGAAGGTGGCGGATCAGTTGGTGTTTTATTTTGGTTTGTTGCTTTTTTTGTTTGTTCGTTAGAATTAGAATTTGAATCAGGACTTGAGTTGTTTTTTGTAGTTGGTTTTTTTGCTTTTTCTCCTAATTCTTTTTCAATTTCGTTACGCACCGTTTCTACACTGATTGGATCTGGAAGGAAGTAATAAATACCGCCTATCTTTTTGTCTTCGCCTTCAAGCTTTAACGTTTGCATTGTAGAAGGATCAAATCCAGAAAGTTTATTGTAAAGAGCAAGTCCGTCTGAAATAGGAATGTCGGTTTTTATATATTTTCCAACGACAGCTGTTAAATCTTTAATTTTAAATACAGTAGAGGTGGAGTTTAGCTTTTGGGCAACAGCGGCCAGTAATTGTCTTTGTCTAGCAGCTCGACCATAATCGCCATTTGGATCTTGCTTTCGCATACGGACATAAGCAAGTGCTTCTTCACCGTTTAAGTTTTGCTGTCCTTGCTTAAACTGAATTTTTTTGTAGTAATCCACGTCAGAGCGCTCCCAGAAATCGAAGGGTACGTCAACGGTAACACCGCCAACAGCATCAACGATACCTTTAAAGCCTTGGAAATCAATTTTAATATAATGGTCTACAGGAACTTTTAGAAAACCTTCTACAGTTTTGATTGCCATTTCCTCTCCACCGTAAGCATGGGCGGCATTAATTTTGTCTTCTTTTCCCTTTCCGACAATCGGAACGCGGCTATCACGAGGAATGCTCATAAGCGAAATCTTTTTAGTTTTCGGATTGACTGTTGCAAACATTAATGAGTCTGTACGACCATTTTGACCATCTGTCGCATAATCTTCTATACCCATAATGAGAATTGTAAAAGGTTCCTTTGTAATTTCTACATCTTCGTTTCTTAAATCCGATTTTTCACGAGTAAAACCACTATACATCCCCATAAGAGAAGAGTAAGAATTTAACACATAAACTCCTATGCTGCCAAATAAAAATGCGAAAATAAGGAAGAAGAAAAGTTTCCTTCTTCGCTTCTTTTTTATTCTGCTATTTTGGAGATGATAATAACGTTCTTCCATATATAATCTCCTTAGTTCGTTAGTTCATTTGTAGGGAAGTAATTCACTACATTAATCTTTGAAGGTGATAAATGGGTTATTCTTAGATAACATCTTGTTCTAAGTACAACATATCTCCTTCTGTAATTGTACATTTCCCGTTTGTTAATTCAATCATCCAATCTGTAAATGCTTGTTTGCCGTCTTCTTCTACATACGTATCAAATGTGACATTTTCTAGATAATGAATATCTTTAATGACATATTTTGAATTGCGTAATTCATTTTCCACTTTGCCAAGTAATGTGTAATCAATCTCGGTTTGCATCACACGCATTAGTTTTCGCTGAACAACACCGACATGATTAATGCCTTCGCTTGTACACTTTCCATATGCACGAATTAATCCACCTGCGCCAAGTTTAATGCCACCAAAATAGCGTGTTACGACGACGACGGTATCTTTTAGTCCGCGTTTTTTTAGTACCTCTAACATTGGTACGCCAGCTGTACCGCTAGGCTCACCGTCATCATTTGCCTTTTGAATATGATCTTGTTCGCCAATTAAATAAGCGGAACAATTATGTGTTGCATTCCAATGTTGTTTTTTTATTTTTTGTATAAATTCTTGAGCCTCTTCCTCAGTTGTTGCTCGGCTAATATAACAAATAAATCTTGATTTTTGAATGACGATTTCGTGTTCGCCGTAGTCTTTGATTGTAAAATATTGTAATAGCACTTGTGTACGCCCCTATCTATCAAAATGACTAGTACTTTCCATTTTAAAAGCGAGCCTTTTTATATTCAAACATTTTTTCTAAATATGCTGAAGTTTTTGGTGAGTATTTAATCTTTTTGTTGTAATTTGTCGAGATGGTAGGTATAATTTCAACCGGCATTTTCATGTATGGATGCACCATTTGTAGTTTTCGTGTAAAATTAGGAAATAAAACTTTTTATAAGGCAGGTACGAAAATGAAAATAGCTATTGTTACTGATAGTACGGCATATATACCGAAGCAAATTCGTGATGAACTCAATATATATATGATTCCATTAAACGTTGTGTTTGGAACAGAATCTTATCAAGAAGAAGCTGAAATTTCAGCAGATGATTTTTATGTGAAAGTATGTGAACAAGAGGAACTTCCAAAAACTTCTCAACCAGCAATCGGAAAGTTTGTTGAGCTATATGAAGAACTAGCTAAAGATTATGATGCAGTTATTAGTATTCACCTATCAAGTGGAATTAGTGGTACATATCAAACATCAACAACAGCTGGACAGATGGTAGAAGGTATTGATGTATACACGTATGACTCTGAAATTAGTTGTGAAGTACAAGGATTTTATGTGCGTGAAGGTGCAAAGTTAGCAAGTGAAGGAAAGAATCCAAAAGAGATTATCGCTCGTTTTGATGAAATGAAGAAAACGATGGACGCCTATTTTGTAGTTGATGATTTACATCATTTACAACGTGGTGGTCGATTAAATAGCGCGCAAGCTTTCATCGGCAGTCTGTTACAAGTGAAGCCAGTTTTATATTTTAGAGATAAAATCATTATTCCGTTTGAAAAGATTCGTACACGTAAAAAAGCATTAAAACGTATCATTGAAATTTTTGATGAGCAAGCAAGTAAAGGTGTACCTATGGAAGCAGTTATCATTCATGCGCAACGTGAAGAGGAAGCGCATGAATGGAAGAAAGAATTAGAAGCAAAATATCCTCACGTCACAATTCGTACAGGTTATTTTGGAGCTGTAATTGGTACGCACTTAGGTGAAGGTGCATTAGGTCTTGGATGGTATACGAAGTAATAAAGATATAAAAAGCTCTCTTTTTAAGAGGGTTTTTTTACGGGTATGTTACGTTTAGTTGACAAGTTAATATTTGGAAATGGTAAAATGTACGTAAAATAAAATAATGAGGAAAGTTTTATAACTTACTTTTTACAAGAAACTATATTATAATGGAAGAGAGGTGAAACATATGGAGCATAATTCTTGTTTATGTCCAAAGTTTGAGTCAGCTTTTACTCTGCTTAGTAAGAAGTGGACTGGCTTAATTATTAAATCTTTGCTTGAAGAGTCGAAACGTTTTAGAGAAATCGCAGATATTATCCCAAATATGAGCGATCGTATGTTGTCAGAGCGTTTGAAGGAATTGGAAAGCGAGGGCATTGTAGTTCGTAATGTCTATCCAGAAGTACCAGTTCGAATCGAGTATGGCTTAACTGACAAGGGAAAAGCGTTAGAAAGTGTTATGGATGAGGTCCAAAATTGGGCTGAGAAATGGATGAAGTAGCATTTCATCTGTATTCGTATATTTAATAAAACGTAAGGAATTCCTTACGTTTTTTCTTTGTTTATAGAAGTGAGAAAAGTATATAAATTTCTACACATACATACAAAAATATACGCATTTTGCGCTAGAGCTACATATAATATTACATTTGTTTTACAAAAACGTAACATTAGCAAAAAAAATCCCGAATTATGGTATAAATTTTATAGGTTATATACGGAAAAAGAAAAAAGAAAGCGGTGTAAAAAATAAAATGAAAAAGCTAAAAATGGCATCTTGTGCATTAGTTGCAGGATTAATGTTTTCTGGGCTAACACCAAATGTATTTGCAGAAGATAAAATTTCTGACGTGAAATCACAAATTAACACACAAAATGACACTTTACATAAACAACAACAAGAACGTGATGAATTACAAAAGCAAATGAATGACTTAAACAAAACAATTCAAGGTTTAGATAAATCTGTTCAAGAGAATGCTGCAAAGCTTGATGAAACAATGAAAAAAGTTGCTGATACTGAGCAATTAATTGAAAAGAAAAATAAAGATATTGCAGAATTACAAACAAAGATTGCAAAACGTGAAGAGCTATTAAGAAAGCGTTTAGTTGCACTTCAAGAACAACCAAATACGAACGTTGTAACAGAAGTTCTTGTAAACTCTAAAAACGTTGCAGATTTAGTTGATCGTTTAACTTCTGTTTCTAAAATTCTTGAGTCTGATGAAGATATCATGAAAACACAACAAGAAGATCAAGCTAGTGTGAAAAAAGATGTTGCAACGGTAAAAGAGAAACAAAAAGAATTAAAAGAAGCACAAGCTCAAATTGAAACTGCTAAGAAAGAACTTGACGCTGAAAAAGAGAAAAAAGCAACAGCGGTAAACGATTTAAGCGGTAAAATGGATACAGTTGTAACTTCAATGACAAGTACGGAAGGTCAATTGAAAGAGCTTGAGAAACAAGCGTTACAATTACAACGCATTGCAGAAGAAGAAGCACAAGCAAAAGCTGCACAAGAAGCTGCTGCTCAAAAACAAGCAGAGCAAGCTGCTAAAGCTGCGCAAGCTCAACCAGCACAAGCACCTGCAGAGCAAGCTGCACCAGCAAACAATGGTGGACAAGCTCAAAAAGAAGAGCCTAAAAAAGAAGCACCTAAAAAGGAAGAGCCTAAGAAAGAAGCACCTAAACAAGAAGAGAAAAAACCAGCTCCAAATGTGGGTGGCGTAATTGGTAAAGCGCAAAGCTACTTAGGTTTACCATATGTTTGGGGAAGTGCATCTCCATCAAACGGTGGTTTTGACTGTAGTGGATTCATTTCTTACATCTTTGGTGTAGGTCGTCAAGACGTTAGGGGTTACTGGAACTCAGTTTCTAAAGTAGATAGCCCACAACCAGGAGACTTAGTATTCTTCCAAGGTACTTATAAAGCAGGTCCATCTCACATCGGTATTTACGTTGGTAATGGCCAAATGATCCATGCTAGTGATAAAGGAATTGCGTACGGTGATATTAACAGTTCGTATAACCAAAAACATTTCTTAGGATACGGTCGATTCTAGGATTTATAAAAGAATAAAAAACGTGTATAAAGTCGATAGCTTACTATTTTATAAGTAGGTTATCGGCTTTTTTGAGTTTTTACGAGATGATGAGAAAGGTTTATAGTAGTGCTGGAGGTGATTGTTGATGCTAGCGGGGAAACAGTTGCTATTAGAAGAACTTTCTTCAGATTTACAGAGGGAATTAAACGATTTGAAAAAGAAGGGAGAGATCGTATGTGTACAAGGTGTAAAAAAGAAGAATTCTAAATATATGTGCCAACGCTGCGGAAATGTAGATCGGCGGCTATTTGCGTCGTTTTTATGTAAAAGGTGCAGTAAAGTGTGCGCATATTGCCGGAAGTGTATAACGATGGGGAGAGTAAGTGAATGTGCTGTACTTGTTCGCGGGATTGCTGAAAGAAAGAGAGAAAAGAATTCAAATTTGTTACAGTGGAACGGGACGTTGTCTACTGGCCAGAATTTGGCGGCGCAAGGAGTTATAGAGGCTATTAAGCAAAAAGAATCATTTTTTATTTGGGCTGTATGCGGGGCTGGGAAAACAGAGATGTTGTTTTACGGAATTAACGAAGCGCTTCAAAAAGGAGAAAGAGTTTGTATCGCAACGCCGAGAACGGATGTTGTTCTGGAATTAGCACCGAGATTGCAAGAAGTATTTCCATATATAAAGGTAGCGGCTTTATATGGAGGGAGTGTGGATAAAGAAAAAGATGAAGTACTAGTCGTTGCGACTACGCATCAATTATTACGTTATTATAGGGCGTTTCATGTCATGGTTGTAGATGAGATAGATGCGTTTCCATATTGTGCAGATCAAATGTTACAGTACGCGGTAAAACAAGCGATGAAAGAAAAAGCGGCGCGTATTTATTTAACTGCGACTCCAGATGAAACGTGGAAGCGAAAACTTAAACAAGGTAAACAAAAAGGTGTTATTGTTTCTGGACGATATCATCGTCATCCTTTGCCAGTTCCTTTATTTTGTTGGTGCGGGAATTGGAAAAAAAACCTCATTCATAAAAGAATTCCTCGAGTTTTACTACAGTGGTTACAAACATACTTAAATAAAAAATTCCCTATTTTTTTATTCGTCCCCCATGTGCGATATATAGAAGAAATAAGCTTGTTGTTAAAACCATTAAACAATCGAATTGAAGGTGTACATGCAGAAGATCCAGGGAGAAAAGAAAAAGTAGCGGCTTTCAAAAAGGGAGAAATCCCATTATTAGTTACAACGACAATTTTAGAGCGAGGCGTAACGGTGAAAAATTTGCAAGTCGCAGTTTTGGGGGCGGAAGAAGAAATATTTTCAGAAAGTGCGCTCGTACAAATTGCGGGCCGAGCAGGGCGGAGCTTTGAAGCACCGTATGGAGAGGTCATTTATTTTCACTATGGCAAGACAGAGGCGATGGTGCGCGCGAAAAAACATATTCAAGGTATGAATAAAAATGCGAAAGAACAAGGATTGATCGATTAATGCATTGTTTACTTTGTGATGAGTGTTTTGTAGAAAAGATTAGTTGGTACACTTTTTTTGTAAAGTGTCATAGAAAATATATATGTGATAGATGTGAGCAGAAACTTTCCTATATTATAGGAGAAATTTGCATGGAGTGCGGGCGACCTTTAGAATTTGTTCCTGCCTCATTTCAAGAAGACGGTATTTGTATAGATTGTATAAGGTGGACGAAAGAGGAGAAGTATCGTTCTTTTAAAAACCGTTCGTTATATATGTATGATGATGAGATGAAAGAAATAGTAGCGCAGTTTAAGTTTCGGGGGGATGCAGAGTTAGTGCACATTTTTTATCGTCCTTTTCGAAATTTATTTCAAAAGCATTTTGCCAATGTTTCAACTGTTATCGCTGTTCCGCTTAGTAAGGAAAGGGAAATTGAACGTGGTTTTAATCAAGCTGAGTTATTAGCAACTTGTTTGCCTGTCAAAATTTCTTATCCATCATTAAGAAGAAGGGAAACAGAAAAGCAAAGTAAGAAGACACGTAAAGAAAGGGTGTCAGGAAGCAATCCTTTTTATTTTCAGGGAGAAGAGATGTTTTCTGGGCAACATATTTTACTCGTTGATGACGTGTATACGACAGGGATTACAGTTAGGCAAATCGGAAGTTTGTTATATGAAAGAGGGGCAAGAGAAGTATCTAGTTTGACACTTTGTAGAAGTTAATATGGCAGTGTCGAAAGGGATAATAAAAAGGCGATAAGTCTTCTTTGACTTCATATGTTGTCATTCGTTATAGTCAAAATATGGGGCGAATGCCCTGATTTTTAGAGTGAAGGGAATGGAATGAACATGCAAGGAAGAGTGAAATGGTTCAATGCAGAAAAGGGATTTGGGTTTATTGAGCGTGAAGATGGTGACGATGTATTTGTCCATTTTTCTGCTATTCAACAAGATGGATATAAGTCATTAGAAGAAGGGCAACAAGTAGAGTTTGACATTGTAGATGGAGCACGTGGACCACAAGCAGCTAATGTTGTGAAACTGTAGGGTATATTGTTTTTGGAAGAGAAAGCTGCGTTTGTGGCAACGTTATATATATGTAGTAGAACCTCTTGTTTTTCGCAAGGGGTTTTTGTTATAGTGTAAGTTGTCAAAAAGTTGTTTCTTTTCTGTAACGAATTGTCCACAGAAATATTCGTTATTCACGATGTTAATAGGATAAAATAAAGATAGAAACGATGCATCTTTTCATTTCAACAAAAAACGATAAAAAAATCGCAATTCCACTAATTTTTTTAAAAAAGTTAGAAGGAGTTTTTAAGCCAATGTCGAAATTATAATACATAGGCTTGAAAGGAGGAATTCATCTATGAAATTCAACATTCGTGGTGAAAATATTGAAGTAACTCCAGCATTAAAGGAATATGTAGAGAAAAAACTAAGTAAGTTAGAGCGTTATTTTGATACATTCCCAGAGATTAAAGTTAATTTAAAAGTATACTCTGACAAGCAACGTGTCGAGGTAACAATACCATTTACTGATTTATTACTTCGTGCAGAAGAAACTAATAGCGATATGTACGCTGCTATCGATTTAGTAGTTGATAAAATTGAGCGACAAATTCGTAAACATAAAACAAAAGTAAATCGTAAGTTACGTGAGAAAGGTTCTATGAAAACGAACTTTATCCTTCCAGAAGCAGTAGCTGTTTTGGATGAGGTAGAAGAAGATGAATTAGAACTTGTACGTACAAAACGATTCGATTTAAAACCGATGGACGTTGAAGAGGCAATCCTACAAATGGATATGCTAGGACATAATTTCTTCGTCTTCACAAATGCTGATACAAACGAAACTAATGTTGTATATGGCCGTAAAGATGGGAAATACGGTTTAATCGAAACTAAATAATAATTCGAAAGCGCAGCCGAAATGGCTGCGCTTTTTTTGTATTTTTCGCAGCAAGGTTAAAAAAGTTTTATAAGTAGCCGATTTCATTAAGAAGTGATTTTTAGGCGGTATTTCCTCAAAACAGCAGGAGAAAATTCGAAACTTAGAGAGGTGAGTTACTCTTTATTATTTGGAACAGGCATAGGAATGTAGCTACCTTTACAAGTAATTCTTTGCTAGGGATATAGTATTGTTTTTAAAAATTTAACGAAATGTTCGCAAGTGTAAAAGTAATATTAAATATTCTGAAATCCATTGAAGGTGTGTTGAGGTGTTGTTACCATAATATTGTATTATATTGATTTTGTTCCTTCAGTCGAAAAATACAATCAATATAATGCTACAAATTATCGGAGGTGCTTTTAGTGGGCATTAAGAAAAAAAGTCGTTTTATGTTTGGATCTGTTTTATCGTTAGGTATTTTAGCTAGTACTTTCGCTTTAACCGAACCGGCTAAGGCTAGTACAAGGGATGACCATGTGAATTTTACCTTTAGACTTTGGAGTCCATATGATTATACTAATGCACGTCCTAAAGAGACGCCTACCTCTATGTATATGCGTGTGAAGAGCAGTGAGAAGGGCGGAGGTTCTTTCAATGTTTGGACAGAAGCAGATAAAAATAAAAATGCAGAAGATAGAAAATGGGTAAATGTTTCAGGTAAGCATGAAGGAACAGTGATACCAGGTAGAACATATCTTTTTCAAAATTATGCATATGAAAACCATCGGAAAAATGTGCCTGTGAGATTTGGTGGTTATTCTAGAGAAAATAATGCTTATCCTACTGCTTGGAGTCCTGATAGTGTAAGACCTAGTGGACCTTACATTGAATATTGATTTAGAAATTATAAATTGAAATTATTTATTTTATAGTGCTAGAAAAAGTGGTATAGTTTCAAATCCGGATTATACGACTTTTCCTGCTATTTCATTTTTAAAATAGGAGGAGCTGTAATGAGGTTTATTTCAAAATATATTTTAGTTTGTTTTTTTATATTGAGTATTAGTTTCTTAGTTTCTTGTCAAAAGAAAGTAGATGAACCTATTGTACATATTGAAGATACTTTAACGGAAAAAGATAATTTGAAAAGTATTGAATTAAAAGGGATTAACAAAAATACTATTTTTGAACAAGTGTTTTTGGAAAGTGAAAATGGTGATGATTTCTTTCAAGGACAAATAGAAAAAAATGATAGTTTAATAGAGGATAAGCTTTCAAATAAAAAATTGAAATTAGGAGTTATACCAGAAAATTATTATGTTTTTTTGACGGGTGTTACGAATAAGAAAAAACCAACGTATCTCTTGGGACGGATTGAACAAACTGATGGAGAAGTAATTCAGTGGAAACAAGAAGTTAAGAGTGTAAAAAGAAAAGGCGCAAATGATGTTTATCAGTATGAAGTTGAGTTTCCTAAATTTGAAGGAGAGAGAGCAAATGTTTCTTTTCGTTACATTTGGTTAAATAAAGAAAAGAAATGTTATGGTGTTGCGGATCAATTGTTCATATTAAAAAAGATTTAAATTTAATGGTTTATGGAGGAGCTATAGATGAGTTACTTTTTAGGAAGGATTTTAAAAGGTAGGATGTTTTGGTTGTCTTTATTTATTATGTTAGTAATTGTTATTGCTCAATATATTGCTATGTTTGTGACAACTAAAGGATTTAACGATGCTGGGATTATAAAGGTATCCCCATATTTATCTAATATTTTAATAGATTATCGTTTTATAGTGAGTTTTATTTACTTATATTTCCTATGCTTTCCGCAATGGCTGTAGCAGGGATTTATAGAATTGATAAAAATTATGGATTTATTTATCCTGTTATTTCTAAGATGGGAACATGTTATTATTTTAAGCTGCTTTATTTTATTAATTTTATTGTATCTTTTTTTATTATAAGTGTCCCTTTACTATTTAATTTTTATTTATATGTGATGACTTATCCAACAGTTGCTCCGCATCCAATATTAAATTATATGGCTTCTACTGTTTCGCCAACAGCTCAATTTCATATAGTTTATTATAAGTACCCTACTTTATATTTTCTAATGTATGTATTTTTAAATGGCTTATACGGTGCGGCTTTTTCGAGTTTAGCTTTATCAGTTTCGTTTTTTATAAAACGAGTTTATTTTATTTATTTAGTTCCATTTATTTTACATATTTTTTGGCTTGGTATTGGAAAAGGGATTCTCAATCCTAAAGATTATTTAATTAAAGATTTTGGCTTTTTTGAATTACAAATTTTTCTTAGTGTACTGTTATGTATTTGGTTTTGTTCTGTAGTTCTTTATTTACGGGGGAGTAGGAAGCATGTTCTTTTATAATGTTATGAAAGAAACTATAAGGATGAAATATGTTTGGTTAAGTATTCTTTTTGTACTTAATGTTAGTATCATTGGTTGCTTGTTCAATTATTTTGAACCCGGAATTGTAAAAGAGAAAATGAACGAATTGGAAGCTTTGTATAAGGTTATGTCGTTGTATAATTTGTCGACTATATTTATTCCTTTAACAATTGTTTTTTCTGTATATTCTATGTCGAACTTTTTTAGTATTTATGTTGTTTACAGAGTGAATAATGCATTGAAATTAGTTTCTATATATTATTTAAAATTATTCGTTTTTGTTTACTTTTTTGCTGGGAGTATGATTTTACAGTTGTTTTTGATGTCAACTATGATGGCTGTAACTAGTGTTGATGTAAATTATCCATTATTATTTTGCATTCAATTATTTGCGAGTGTTTTTATATGTATGATAAGTGCTTTATTGCAATTATTTTTACCTAGTTTACTTGTAATAATATGTATGATTACTGCTGTTTTATTAGATAGATTTATATTACATGGATTTTTATTTACAAATGCTTTTTATATAAATGTCTTTGAAGATGCTACTGGTTTATTTATACGCTTATTTGGCTGTTTTTTTATCTTTTTTATAAGTGTATGGATTTTATCTAAAAAAAGTTATATTTCTATGAATGATGAGACAGAGGTGGTCTAGTTTACATTATGATCTTATATTATTTGTTAAAAAGAGATTTATATGTAAGGTTTCGAGATTCCATCAAGATAATGGTTTTTTTATTCTTAATTTACGCTATTATTGCAATTGCCTTTTTATACAATCAGCCTCTTAGTAATGGTAAAGAATCTGTATTAGTAGATGCTACCTTTTATCGATTTTTTCATGGAGTAGATTTTGTGGATTTATTTTATTTTTATAAGGAGGGGCGATTTTCTATCCCTTTTTATTGGATCTTCTTTCAAATCACTCCTTTGTTGCTTGTAGGGAATTTTGCTTTTTCAGATATTCAACAGAATGGTGTTTATTTATTTCCTCGTGTTAAGAAGAAGCATTTTCTGTGGTTAACGAAAATATTATCTTTGTTTTTTTATATAATTATTATTTGGATTGGTATGTATTTTATTTGGTTTAGCGCTTACTATTTGCTTTCTTTAGGCGAGTATAATTTTTTAAATTTATATAGTCAATTTCCTTATAAGATATTAGGTACTATGCTAATTCAAATAATTATAAGCTTTTTATTAGCTTTGATTTTTGAGTTTTTAACTTTTTATATACCGATAACTATTGTTTTTGTACTAATGTTGTTGTACCTATTTTTGTCTATTTTCTTTCATAGTATTTATTTTTTAGGCTCTTTTGTTATGCCAAATCGTTGGTATTTTGTTGATCACAGTTCAATTCAATTGACTTTAGGTAATAATCAATCTATTCAATATAATGATTTACTTTTAATAGGAGTAGTAATTGTTGTTGTAATGATTTTATTAGGTAGTTTTTGTTTTAAAAAACTAGATGTGATAGGTGAATAATTTATGGACAATTATATTAAATGTGAATGTATGACGAAAAGATTAAAAGGAAATATTGTGTTAGATAATATTAGTTTGTCAGTAAAAAAAGGCGAATTTTTAGTTTTGAAGGGGCATAATGGCTCTGGTAAAACGATGATTTTACGCGCTATATCAGGGTTAATGCGCTTGAATTCTGGAGTTGTTTATATAGATAATGAAATAATTGGAAAACAAAAGCAATTTCCTGATTCTATGGGAATATTGATTGAATATCCAAGTTTTATTCCAGGGTATACTGGTTTTCAGAATTTGAAATTTTTATCATCGATTAACAATAAAATCTCCGATGAGGAGATTTATAATATTATTCAAAGGGTTGGACTTGATAAAACAGATAAGAGAAAGTATAAAAGATACTCTTTAGGTATGAAACAACGTTTAGGGATAGCGCAAGCTTTAATGGAACAACCCAAATTACTGTTATTAGACGAGCCAACTAATGCTTTAGATAGTGATGGGATAAAAGATGTTTTAGATATTTTGAAAGTAGAAAAAGCCAAGGGAACGACTATTGTTGTAGCCAGTCATGATGTGCATGTTCTAGATAATGAAATGGTAGATCGTATTGTACATGTTAATAATGGAAAGTTGGTAGATTAAGAGTGACGAGAAAACATATCTTAATAAGTATTGGATTGTGTCTGTTGCTATGTATATTTGCTAGTTTATTAAGATTTAAAACATTAAATCTTAATAATGAATCTTATAAAGTGGTAAAAGATGAGTTTTTATCTAATAGAACTTTTGAAGATGGGCAAGGAGTTACGTTTCATGCACTCAATCCTCTTGATCCTACAAAAGTTTATGATCCCTATGAAGACCGTGAAGTAGTGACGTATGTTTTACCTTTAGATATTACAAATACAACAAATCGAGATATTAACTTGCTTAGTAATAAGTCTATTTCCGATACAATGTTTTATTCTAAAATAGGTGAGTTTTATAATTTAATCCCTTATTCAATGGAATTACCTAAAAAATATCAGTTTGATCCTGTAATACCTGCTGGTAAAACAGTACGAGGGTATATAGGGACAAATTATTTTATAGGAGATGACCCTTATAAAAATTATAAAAACTTTTCAAATGAATCAACTAAAGTGAAATTCATTTCTTGTATAAAGGATAAGAAAGGGAAATATCATGAATTAGAAATACCGATAAATTAATAAAATTTATGATTGATACAGCTATATTTTAATGGTGTTTGTAGATCTTGCAACATAACAATATCTTTTAAAGTCGGAGTTTTTTTGTAGGTGTAAGTATCTATGGATGCTGCACCTGCAAAGTTTCCGGCTTTTTGTAATTGTCGATTTAGATTTTATTAAGGAATTTCTGGTAGTCATATTCTTTAAAAGGAAACTTGAAAGAATATGACTTAGATTTAATACGAAATTTGTAACGTGAAATTGAAATAGCGAGACAGAGAAAAGGAACGTAACAAATGAAATAAAAACTTTTTCTGAATATAAGGCCCGACATCTTGCCGATTGTTGTCATAGTTATGAGACAAGTGTTACAATTATCATTAGGTATATACATTTTAGTTTTTTTAATTAGGAGAAAAATTGGCATAACATACATTTGATTTTTATAACGACTGATTGTAATAGAGAAAAAGAAAACAATCGGAAGTTTTATTTTAATAAAAAGAGGAGCGTATTTCCTATGATCGGTATTTTAAAAAAGGTGTTTGATGTAAATCAACGCCAAATTAAACGTATGCAAAAGACAGTTGAGCAAATTGATGCATTAGAGTCATCTATTAAGCCACTAACTGATGAACAATTAAAAGGAAAGACGCTTGAATTTAAAGAACGTCTAACAAAAGGTGAAACAGTAGATGATCTACTACCTGAAGCTTTTGCAGTTGTTCGCGAAGCGGCAACTCGTGTTCTTGGAATGCGTCCATATGGCGTACAGTTAATGGGTGGTATTGCCTTACATGAAGGGAATATTTCTGAGATGAAAACGGGTGAAGGTAAAACGTTAACATCTACATTACCTGTATATTTAAATGCTTTAACAGGAAAAGGTGTTCATGTTGTTACAGTCAATGAATATTTAGCACAACGTGATGCGAGCGAAATGGGACAACTTCATGAGTTCCTTGGCTTAACGGTAGGAATTAACTTAAATAGTATGTCACGCGAAGAGAAACAAGAGGCTTATGCTGCTGATATTACGTATAGCACAAATAATGAGCTTGGATTCGATTACTTACGTGATAACATGGTTTTATATAAAGAGCAGTGCGTTCAACGTCCACTTCACTTTGCTATTATCGATGAAGTCGATTCTATTTTAGTCGATGAAGCACGTACGCCGCTTATTATTTCAGGACAAGCTCAAAAATCAACAGAGCTATACATGTTTGCAAATGCATTTGTTCGTACGTTAGAAAATGAAAAAGATTATTCATTTGATGTGAAAACGAAAAATGTAATGCTAACAGAAGATGGTATTACGAAAGCGGAGAAAGCTTTCCATATTGAAAACTTATTCGATTTAAAACATGTAGCACTTCTTCACCATATTAATCAGGGACTTCGTGCACACGTTGTTATGCACCGTGATACAGATTATGTTGTACAAGAAGGCGAAATCGTAATTGTAGACCAATTCACTGGTCGTCTTATGAAAGGTCGTCGTTATAGCGAAGGATTACACCAAGCGATTGAAGCAAAAGAAGGTGTAGAAATTCAAAATGAAAGCATGACGCTTGCAACAATTACATTCCAGAACTACTTCCGTATGTATGAAAAATTATCTGGTATGACTGGTACAGCGAAAACAGAGGAAGAGGAATTCCGTAACATTTACAATATGAACGTTATTGTAATTCCGACCAACAAACCGATTATTCGTGATGATCGTGCCGATTTAATCTTTAAATCAATGGAAGGTAAGTTCAATGCTGTTGTTGAGGATATTGTAAATCGTCATAAAAAAGGACAACCTGTTCTTGTAGGTACAGTTGCAATTGAAACTTCAGAGCTTATTTCAAAAATGTTAACGCGTAAAGGTGTACGTCATAACATCTTAAATGCGAAAAACCATGCTCGTGAAGCAGATATCATTGCAGAGGCTGGTATGAAAGGTGCTGTAACAATCGCGACGAACATGGCAGGTCGTGGTACAGATATTAAGCTTGGAGACGATGTGAAAAACGTTGGTTTAGCAGTTATCGGTACAGAGCGTCACGAAAGTCGTCGTATTGATAATCAGTTACGTGGTCGTGCTGGTCGTCAAGGGGACCCTGGTGTTACGCAGTTCTACTTATCGATGGAAGATGAATTAATGCGCCGATTTGGTTCAGATAATATGAAAGCAATGATGGACCGCCTTGGTATGGATGATTCTCAGCCGATTGAAAGTAAAATGGTTTCTCGTGCGGTAGAATCTGCACAAAAACGTGTTGAAGGAAATAACTATGATGCACGTAAGCAGTTACTGCAATATGATGATGTACTTCGTCAACAACGTGAAGTTATTTACAAACAGCGTCAAGAGGTAATGGAGTCTGACAACTTACGCGGCATTATTGAAGGTATGATGAAATCTACAGTAGAACGTGCTGTTGCCCTTCATACGCAAGAGGAAATTGAAGAAGATTGGAACATTAAAGGTCTTGTTGACTACTTAAATACAAACCTTCTTCAAGACGGAGATGTAAAAGAAGAAGAATTACGTCGCCTTGCTCCTGAGGAAATGAGCGAACCGATTATCGCGAAATTAATAGAGCGATACAATGAAAAAGAAAAGCTTATGCCAGAAGAGCAAATGCGTGAGTTTGAGAAGGTTGTTGTATTCCGCGTTGTAGATACGAAATGGACAGAGCATATTGATGCAATGGATCACCTTCGTGAAGGTATTCATTTACGTGCTTACGGTCAAATCGATCCACTTCGTGAGTACCAAATGGAAGGGTTCGCGATGTTCGAGTCAATGGTTGCTTCTATTGAAGAGGAAATTTCTCGTTACATTATGAAAGCTGAAATTGAACAAAACTTAGAACGTCAAGAAGTTGTTCAAGGTGAAGCTGTTCATCCTTCTAGCGATGGCGAAGAAGCAAAGAAAAAGCCAGTTGTAAAAGGTGACCAAGTGGGCCGCAACGATTTATGTAAATGTGGTAGTGGTAAAAAATATAAAAACTGCTGTGGTATCGTTCAGTAATATAGGACGGTAGCTTTGGCTGTTTTGCAAACTTTTATATCAAAAATGTATAATTAAGAAGGATTAAACTCTCTCCGTAATAAGTGGAGAGAGTTTCCCTTGTTTTCATACGAAAGTAACAGCAATTACATAGAGGTGAAGGAAATGGAATTAGTAGAAATTAGACAGGAATTAGAGAAAATGGCTAAGCGATTAGCGGCTTTTAGGGGGTCTCTTTGACCTCCCTACTAAGGAGAAACAAATTGCAGAATTAGAAGAAAAAATGATGGGCGCAGGATTTTGGGATGACCAACAAGGCGCACAAGCTGTAATTAATGAAGCGAATGCGTTAAAAGATATGGTTGGAAAGTTCCGTCAGTTAGATGAGACGTTTGAAAATTTAGAAATCACGCATGAGCTTTTAAAAGAAGAGTATGATGAAGATTTACATGAGGAATTAGAATCAGAAGTAAAAGGCTTAATTCAAGAAATGAATGAGTATGAGCTTCAGTTACTATTAAGTGATCCTTATGATAAAAATAATGCGATTTTAGAATTACATCCAGGTGCAGGTGGAACTGAGTCACAAGACTGGGGTTCTATGTTATTACGTATGTACACACGCTGGGCTGAAAAACGCGGATTCAAAGTAGAAACGGTTGATTATTTACCAGGTGATGAAGCTGGTATTAAGAGTGTAACTTTATTAATTAAAGGTCATAACGCTTACGGTTACTTAAAAGCAGAGAAAGGTGTACATCGTCTTGTACGTATTTCACCATTCGATTCTTCAGGGCGCCGTCATACATCGTTCGTATCTTGTGAAGTTGTACCAGAGTTCAATGATGAAGTTGAAATCGAAGTACGTACAGAAGATTTAAAAATTGATACGTACCGAGCAAGTGGAGCTGGTGGGCAGCACGTAAATACGACAGATTCAGCAGTTCGTATTACACATACACCGACAAATACGGTTGTAACATGTCAGTCGGAGCGTTCTCAAATTAAAAACCGTGAGCATGCGATGAAAATGTTAAAAGCGAAATTATATCAAAAGAAACTAGAAGAGCAACAAGCAGAATTAGATGAAATTCGCGGAGAGCAAAAAGAAATCGGATGGGGTAGCCAAATCCGTTCTTATGTATTCCACCCGTATTCTCTTGTAAAAGACCATCGTACAAATACGGAGGTTGGTAACGTACAAGCTGTTATGGATGGAGAGATTGATCCATTTATTGATGCTTACTTACGTTCTCGCATCTAATAAGCGAAAAAAAGCCAACGAAATTGTTGGCGCATGCTGAGGACAATAGAGGATATAAAGAATTTGATTTTATTTTTATAGATGAAGTAAAGAGGAAGAGAAGTTGGAAACGACAACTTCTCTTTTTGATGGGATTATATGTAGATTACAATGCTGTATATTGTTTTGTAAAAAGTAGAGAATAGTAAAATAGAGCGGTAATAGGGTAAAGATTTATATAGAACTTTTCTAATTTTCCTTTTAAAAAGGATACTTTATAGAAGTTTTTTAAGTTGTTCACAGAATTGAAACAACTTATGAAAGCTTTATTTTATCAAGGTTCTCACTGTATTTTTGAGGAATATAAAATACACCTTAGTTTTTCTATATAAAGATAATGCTTATAATGAAAATGAGTGTGTTAGGAATAAAAAGAATATCAACAATAGGGAGCGATAGAAGTGAAAAAGAAATTGTTGGCTATTGCGCTAGGGACATCGGTTGTTTTTGCTTTAGGAGCATGCGGAAATAAAGAAGAGAGTAAGTCTTCGAAACAGTCTGCAAGCACAGACAGCGCAGAACAAATTTTCCAAAGAAGTTGTGCGGGATGTCACGCAACAGATTTATCAGGGGCAACTGGACCTGATTTAAGAAAAGTAGGCGGTAAGTACGACGCTGCAGATATCGAAGAGATTATTAAAAAAGGCCGTGGTTCAATGTCACCAGGACTTATTCAAGGTGAAGATGCAAAAAAAGTATCTGAATGGTTAGCTGAACATAAATAAAAAAGGTGAAATGGGCGAGTTGATAATATAGTCAACTCGTTTTCCTTTTTCTGGTATGTAACATAACTGTAACAAAAATGTATCCAAATTGGAAACCGTTTGATGTTACAATGGGGTTTGTAGAATTTTGCTGAAATATATTACATAGAGTGGTATTGCTTATGAGAAAGCATAAGTAAACTACCTTCAACAAGGATGACTAAATGAAAATGAAGGATGTCTTTTATTTTCAGATGTACAGAAAAGTATTTCGAAAAAAATCATTAAGTATTGGGTGATAAATAATGATAAAAATGACGAATGTTTATAAGGAGTACCCGAATGGTATGAAAGCCATTGCTGGTCTTACAGTTAACATTAAACAAGGTGAATTCGTATACGTAGTTGGACCGAGTGGAGCCGGGAAATCTACATTTATTAAAATGATGTATCGTGAAGAGAAACCATCTACAGGATCTATTAATGTAAATGGACTTACTATCGAAACATTGGCAGAAAGAGACGTTCCGTATTTTCGTCGTCAATTAGGCGTAATTTTCCAAGATTTTAAATTGCTACCTAAATTAACGGTATATGAGAATGTTTCGTTTGCTTTAGAAGTAATTGAAGAAGAACCGGATGCAATTCGTGAGCGTGTAACAGAAGTTCTAGGTCTTGTAGGCCTTGAAGATCGTGCAGACGCACTTCCAAGTGAGCTTTCAGGTGGGGAGCAACAACGTGTGGCTATTGCAAGAGCAATTGTAAATAGACCAAAGGTTGTAATTGCCGATGAGCCAACAGGTAACTTAGATATTGAAACAGCTCTTGATATTATGAATATTTTTACTCGCATTAATGAGCGCGGCACAACGATCGTTATGGCGACGCATAATGCAGATATCGTAAATACAATCCGTCATCGTGTAATCGCGATTGAAGGCGGAAAAATTGTTCGAGATGAGATTGAGGGAGGATACGGATATGAAGGCTAAGACCCTTAGTCGACATTTGCGAGAAGGTGTAAAGAATCTATCACGTAACGGATGGATGACATTTGCTTCTGTTAGTGCAGTAACAGTTACATTATTACTTGTAGGTGTCTTTTTAACAGCGATTATGAATATGAACCATTTTGCGACGAAAGTAGAGCAAGATGTAGAGATTCGTGTACACATTGATCCAGCTGCAAAAGAAGCGGATCAAAAGAAATTAGAAGAAGATATGAGTAAGATTGCAAAAGTAGATTCTATTAAATATTCTTCTAAAGAAGAAGAGTTAAAACGTTTAATTAAAAGCTTAGGTGATAGTGGAAAAACGTTTGAGTTATTTGAACAAGATAACCCACTTAAAAACGTATTCGTTGTAAAAGCAAAAGAACCAACCGATACAGCGACAATCGCGAAGAAGGTTGAAAAAATGCAGTTTGTTAGTAATGTTCAGTACGGAAAAGGACAAGTTGAACGATTATTTGATACTGTAAAAACTGGTCGTAACATTGGGATTGCGTTAATTGCTGGTCTTTTATTCACAGCGATGTTCTTAATCTCTAATACAATTAAAATTACAATTTATGCTCGTAGTACAGAAATTGAAATTATGAAACTTGTTGGTGCAACAAACTGGTTTATTCGTTGGCCATTCTTGCTAGAGGGATTATTCTTAGGAGTATTAGGATCAATTATTCCAATTGGCCTAATTCTAATTACGTATAATTCGTTGCAAGGTGTGTTTAATGAAAAACTTGGCGGAACAATTTTCGAGCTTCTACCATACAGTCCGTTCGTATTCCAATTAGCTGGTTTACTAGTGTTAATCGGTGCTTTAATCGGTATGTGGGGAAGTGTAATGTCAATTCGTCGCTTCTTAAAAGTATAAAAAGTTGCAAACATAATTCGTACAAGCTTATCATATAGTAGAAATAGGTAAAGGCATCACACACTGTGTGATGCCTTTTGCTACACCACCTGTGTGTTTTGGAAAGGGGAATTCCGCATTGAAACGTAGAGTTGCAATTATTGGAATGGTTGTTGCATTTTTAATTGGTGCTGGCGGAATGTTTGCAGGCATGTCTGTATTTGGGGTTAACCCATCAGAAGTAACGCAAACAATTTCGAGTGGGAATGCTAGCACTGCGCAAGGGAATTTGGCAAAAATTAATGAGGCGTATGCACTAATTGATTCACGTTATGTGGAAGACGTGAAAGATGAAAAGTTAGTTGAAGGTGCAATACAAGGTATGTTGTCTACGCTGAAGGACCCTTATTCCACGTATATGGATAAAGAAACAGCCAAACAGTTTAGTGAATCGCTTGATCCCGAATTAGAGGGGATTGGGGCTGAGGTGAACAAGACGGACGGTAAGCTTATTATCGTATCGCCAATTAAAGGTTCACCAGCAGAAAAGATAGGAATTAAACCGAATGACCAAATTTTATCTGTAGATGGAAACAGTGTGAAAGACTTATCACGTGAAGAAGCGGTATTAAAAATTCGTGGTAAAAAGGGAACGACTGTCGCAATTGAAATTAAACGTGCGGGAGTAACTGATCCGATCGTATTTAAAATTAAGCGTGAAAAGATTCCAATCTTTACAGTATTTAGTTCTGTGAAGCAAGAGAGTGGAAAAGATATCGGTTATATGCAAATCACTTCTTTTGCTGAAAATACAGCGAAAGAATTTAAGGATCAGTTAAAAGAGTTAGAGAAGAAAAATATAAAAGGCTTAGTTATTGACGTACGTGGTAATCCTGGTGGCTATTTAAATAGTGTAGAAGATATACTAGGGGAAATTATGACGAATAAAAAGCCGATGCTACAAGTAGAGCAGCGAAATGGTGAGAAGAAGAAATTCTCTACGGAACTGAAAGAGAGAAAACCATATCCAATTTCAGTATTAATTGATAATGGAAGTGCTTCTGCTTCAGAGATTTTAGCGGGTGCGCTAAAAGAAGGAGAAGGATACGATTTAATTGGTGAAAAGACATTTGGTAAAGGTACTGTCCAGCAAGCTGTTCCATTTAAAGACGGCAGCAACATTAAATTAACGATGTTTAAATGGTTAACACCGGATGGGAACTGGATTCATAAAAAAGGAATCGCGCCAACAGTAGAAGTGAAGCAACCAAATTATTATCATGCGACACCAATTCAAATTGAAAAAACACTTTCATACAATTCAAATGATGTACAAGTAAAACATGCTCAAGAAATGCTTAAGAGCTTAGGGTATGTACCAGGTCGTGAAGATGGATACTTTAGTAAAGAGACAGAATCGGCTCTGAAAGCATTCCAAAATGCAAATGAGATGGAAGCGACAGGACAGCTTGATAAAAAGACAGCTGAAGCGATTCAAACTAAAATTATCGAAAAAATTCGTTCTGGAGAAAATGATCTACAATTACAGTCAGCATTAAAATTAATGGCAAAATAAGAAGAAATACAGGCAGTTTGCTGCCTGTATTTTTTTGTGTTAAACAAACGTTTGTTTAGTTATGATAATATAAAAAGAAAGAATGATATAAATGGTGGTGAATGAGTTCATGGAGGCGTGGATTTTTGAAATAATGCGGGCAGTTGGACGTTTTTTCTTACACCCTGCTGTCTATATATTTGTAATAAGTAGTATCTTCGTTGGATACTTACGTATGTTAAGAGAACGAAAAGATTTTTCTTTTAAAGTTTATGATATTTGGTTTGAACTGCGAACCTCTCTATTGGCAGGGATTGGATACGGATTAGTAGTATCTATTGTTACGATTGGGCTTGGACTTGTTGTTTCTAAAGCGAGCTTATGGGCCATTTTAATTTGGACGTTACTATTTGGATTAACGGCTATGTATCGATATTTATCGGCGGCTTATACATTTAGCATTGCGATTGTATGTGTTCTATTATCTTCTAAGCTACCAGTTTCCTTTTTACAGCTTCGAGAAGGTGAAGAGAGTACCATTGTATCCCTTGTTATTTTACTAGGCGTTATGCTTATTGTAGAAGGCTTATTGATTTCTAAAAACGCAGTAGGATATTCGACGCCGAGGATTAGGAAGGGGAAGCGTGGATTAAAGATTGGTTTACACGAATCAAAGCGTTTATGGATCGTTCCTATTTTTATTCTTGTACCGGGTGATGCGGTAACGCAGTTTATTTCATGGTGGCCTGTCGTTTCAATCGGTTCAAATACATATTCTCTATTCCTCGTTCCATTTTTAATTGGATTTATGAGAAAGATTAAAAGTTATGAGCCGACGGAAGCTTTATTATTTACAGGAAGACGTGTTTATGGATTAGCAGGACTTGTGCTCGTTTTAGGAATCGCAAGTTATTGGTGGCACGTACTTGCAATTATCGCGATGGGAGTCGCAATGCTTGGGCGTTTCACAATCTCGATGCAAGAGAAAATTGCCGATGAAACAAGACCAGCATATTTTGCTGCACGCAATGATGGGCTCGTTGTACTAGATACAATTCCAAATACAATTGGAGCAGAGCTAAAATTACTGCCTGGAGAAATTATTACGAAAGTAAATGGAGTCATTCCAAAAAGCGCCGAGGAATTTTATGATGCGCTTCAAACGAAGACGACAGGAGCATTTTGTAAATTAGAAGTATTAGATACAAATGGTGAGCTTCGTCTTGCACAAACTGCATTATATGCTGGTGGGCATCACGAATTAGGTATTGTATTCGTTGAACAGGAGCATGAGTGGGATTCGGAAGCGATGTAATAGAAGGAAAGGTATCACCTTGTGGTGGTACCTTTTTTGTTTTTGGGGGAGGGGAGAGTAGTTAGTAAATGAAATTTATATCGGCGATTATCCGAATATATCAGCGCAACTTGAAATATATCGGCGATTTTGCAAATATATCAGCGCAACTCGAAATATATCGGCGATTATTCGAATATATCGACTTTCCAGCAAAAAACGACAACTATCGCAAAGCTTATTTTCAGTTTCATAGACGGATAACTTGAATAATTATTTGATAATGGTTATCATTTAGGGAGTCTTTTTAATTTTGGAAAATGGAGGTAAGATATGCTGCTTAAATTTTTCTCGTACTATAAACCGTATAAAGGTTTATTTATACTCGACTTTTCTTGTGCGGTTGTCGCAGGATTATTAGAACTCGGCTTCCCGCTTATCGTAAATCAATTTATTGATAAGTTATTGCCAGGGCAAAACTGGACGCTTATTTTATGGGCTTGTTTCGGTTTACTCGCAGTTTATATGTTAAATGCAGGCTTACAATATGTCGTTACATATTGGGGACATATGCTTGGTGTTAACATTGAAACAGATATGAGGCAGAAATTATTTGATCATATTCAAAAGCTATCATTCAGATTTTTTGATAATAATAAAACTGGTCATTTAATTTCACGCCTTACAAACGATTTAATGGAAATTGGGGAAATTGCTCACCATGGACCAGAAGATCTATTTATCGCCGTAATGACTTTAGTTGGGGCATTCTCATTTATGATGATGATCAACTGGAAGTTAGCGTTATTAACGTTCTTCGTCATTCCATTCCTATTATGGTTAGCACTTTACTTTAATAAAAAAATGACAGGTACATTTAGACGTTTATTCTCAGACGTTGCTGATTTTAATGCATGCATTGAGAACAATGTTGGGGGAATTCGTGTTGTACAAGCATTCGGAAATGAAAAGTTTGAGAAAGAGCAATTTGCTGTCAACAACGCTCGTTTCCGTACAACGAAATTAATGGCGTATAAAATTATGGCGTTAAATTCATCGATTAGTTATATGCTCATGCGGCTCGTAACGCTCTTCGTCTTAATATGCGGTACATGGTTTGTTCTGCAAGGAGAATTAACGTACGGTGGATTTATCGGATTCGTTCTATTAACGAATATTTTCTTCCGCCCAATTGAAAAAATTAACGCGGTAATCGAAAGCTATCCGAAGGGAATCGCCGGTTTTAAAAGATATGTAGAGCTTCTTGAAACAGAGCCTGACATTGTAGACTCTAAAGATGCAATGGAAGTTAAACATGTACATGGTGATATTCAATATAACAACATTACGTTCGGATATGAAAATAAAGAACCAATTTTAAATGACATTAGTTTGAAAATACATGCAGGTGAAACGGTTGCGTTCGTTGGACCATCAGGAGCTGGGAAAACGACGTTATGTAGCCTATTACCACGTTTTTATGAGCAATCATCTGGATCAATTCAAATTGATGGGATTGATACGAAAGATATGACATTATCTTCACTTCGTAAGCAAATTGGAATTGTGCAGCAAGACGTGTTCTTATTTTCAGGAACAATTCGTGAAAATATCGCTTACGGAAATTTAAAGGCATCAGAGCCTGAAATTTGGCAGGCAGTAAAACGTGCGCAGTTAGAAGATTTAATTTACTCACAGCCGGAAGGTTTAGATACTGTTATCGGTGAGCGCGGCGTGAAACTTTCAGGTGGACAAAAGCAGCGTCTAGCTATTGCTCGTATGTTCTTGAAAAACCCGCCAATTTTAATATTGGATGAAGCAACTTCTGCACTAGATACAGAGACAGAACTTGCGATTCAAAAATCGCTTGCTGAATTAGCTGTCGGTCGCACAACGCTAGTTATCGCTCACAGACTTGCAACGATTAAAAATGCAGATCGCATCGTCGTTGTAAATAAAGATGGCATTGCAGAACAAGGTTCACATAATGAATTAATTGAGCAAGGCGGAGGATACAGTAGGTTATACGAAGCTCAGTTTAGTTCGTAAATATAATTTGTACTGAATTAGTGCACCATAAGTAGGTAAAAATCTCATATGGGAGGCTATAAAGTATGATTGTAACAACAACGTCTACAATTCAAGGAAAAGAAATTATTGAGTATATCGATATCGTCAATGGAGAAGCGATTATGGGTGCGAATATCGTTCGTGACCTTTTCGCTTCTGTTCGTGACGTTGTCGGTGGTCGTGCTGGCGCTTATGAAAGTAAATTAAAAGAAGCACGCGACATCGCAATGGAAGAGATGAAAACTTTCGCAAGACAAAAAAATGCAAATGCAATTGTTGGTATCGACGTGGATTACGAAGTAGTTCGCGAAGGTATGTTAATGGTTGCGGTGAGCGGGACTGCTGTCCGCATATAAAGTAAAAAGCCGTGCTGATGCACGGCTTTTTACTTTGTATGTCGAAGTTTCAATATTTCTTGGGAAATGTGGAAGGCCCCGTCGATATATAGGGAAGACATTAGAGCGCTTCTTTACATTTTTGAATTTGAGTTAATAATTTTGCGTATTCTTGTTCGAGAGATGTGATGTCATCGTGATGATTTGGAATGGAAATCCGGCCGATGACTTCTGTTAATTTTGTTTGTAATCGTAACAATTCTTGCTCAGTAACGTTTACAGAAGCTCCGGTGGTTCTTTTTGTGTATTGCTCGTAATTACCGTGGAAGATTCTTGGTTCACTCTCATCTACTTGTAGAATATGGTCTGCAACAGAGCGAATAAAGGCACGGTCATG
The DNA here is from genome assembly GCF_038007725.1 of Bacillus sp. FSL W8-0640. Classification (NCBI taxonomy): domain Bacteria; kingdom Bacillati; phylum Bacillota; class Bacilli; order Caryophanales; family Bacillaceae; genus Bacillus; species Bacillus sp. FSL W8-0640. Next base: position 4,939,680 of record NZ_JBBOXT010000001.1, on the reverse strand, counting down.
GCTAATGAAAAGTATTGTGCCAGGATATTCTTGTAACATGGTTTCTAATTCTTCTTGCGTCGCTAAGTCTAAATAGTTTGTCGGTTCATCTAGCAGAAGCATATTATAGTTTCCTAAAAATACTTTTGCGAGTGCAACCTTCATTCGTTCACCCCCGCTTAGAACGTGCACAGGTTTATGAACATCCTCACGGCGGAATAGAAGTCGTGCAAGTATTGTGCGAACGAATGCTTCTGTATAGTTTGTTTCTTCTAGAACATTTTCTAAAATGGTTTTATCTGTTTTTAAAATAGATAATGTTTGTTCGAAGTATCCAATTTTACAACTTTTCGATAGCTGCATGCCACGCTCGTTTGTGAGAAGCATGTTGAACAAAGTGGTTTTGCCGCTTCCATTTGCCCCTAAAACGGCAAGCTTTGCACCAGGGGCAATAGTTCCATTCATATTTTTAAATAGTGTGCGGTCGCCTATTTTCTTTGTTACTTTATTGAATTGTACTGCCACCTTACTATGAATGGGAGTATGGTATTGCACGTCAAATTGAGCTTGAGAAAGATCCTTTGGCTTTTCCTTCTTTTCTAGTTTTTCGAGACGTGTCTCTAATGCCTTCGCTGCTTTGCTAACCTGTTCTTGGCCATGAGCCCCACTTAACCTATAAAGTCTAGATTCAGATGAACTGAACCGCGTTGGGATTTTTGTCATGTTAGAAGCACGTTGCTTTCTTTGTAGAATGGATTGCTCTAAACGATTTTTTTCTTGTATATATTGCTCATATTCTGCTTGTTTTTGTATTCGTTCACGTTCTTTTTGTTTTCGATAGTTGGAATAATTCCCTTTATACTCTTGAATAGTACCATCTTCAATTTCAATAATTTTGGTACATATATTATCTAGAAATTCACGATCATGCGATATTAAAACAAGTGCTCCTTTATAAGATGAAAGTGCCTTTTCTAATTGCTCTGTACCGACCATATCTAAGTGGCTTGTTGGTTCATCAGCGAATAAAATGCCTGCATTTTGTTCGAGAGCATGAGCGATCTTTAGCCGCATTCGTTCACCGCCGCTCATTGCGTCGGTAACGTTTGAAATACTCCATTTTCCTTTTGCAAGAGAAGAAGCAGTTTCCGGTAGTTCTTCGCTAAGCTGAGGAATGATGCTGATAGAACTATGATGAGTTACTATGCCTCTGTCAGCTTCTATTTCTTTACTTAATATTTGTAATAACGTAGATTTACCAGCTCCGTTGACTCCGACAATTCCTATGCGATCCTGTGCTTGAATTTCCAGTGATGGTAATGTAAATAGTGTGCGATCACCAAAGCTCTTTTCAATATTACTTGCGAATAAAATAGTCATAAAAAAACCTCCCTAGTTTCACTAGAGAGGATAAACGTCGCCCTTGTATGTAAAAAATCGTACATAAATAAACGATTTTTTACATGATCGTTTCGAAAGAAAGTATCGACAAATGGACAGACTAATCCCCTGCTAGTTTTCATCATTTTTGTTCACTATTTGTGATGGATGAAATAAATAAGAGAATTAGAACTTCATTGGTCAAAGTACCTTCCTTTCATAATATTACTTTTATTGTATGCGCATACAAAAGGGTTTGTCAAACTTATTTCTGTTCGCTATTTTTGAATTTATCATTATACAATTGTGCTTTTGCCAGCGCCTCAGCATCGTTTTTAATTTCATCCAGTCCATTCGCATTCCCAATAACATAACCTTCAAATGAAGAGCCAACAAAATCAAAGATATATTGGAATTGAGCAATAAGCGGTAATGCTTTTACCTTTGGGTTGTCCCCGCCAACGATGACAACATACATTTTTTTGCCTTTCATTTTTTCTTTGAAATGAAGGGATGTATCGCGCAAGCTTTGTGACCAGCGATCAACAAAATTTTTCATATGTCCACTCATTCCGTACCAATATAATGGTGTAGCAAAGATAATCGTGTCGTGTTCTAGCATGCGTTTCGTTAACTGCTCATAGTCATCATTTACGGATTGGAATCCTTCTGCATCATGACGTTGGTCTGTAATAGGATAGACGGTATGATCACGCAAATAAATTTGTTCTGTTTCAATGTCCTCTATCATCATATGTGTTAAAGCTTCTGTATTTCCGTTTTGTCTTGAACTGCCATGTATAACAAACATGTAATCATCCCTTTTCTTTTGCATGTTTTAGGAGTGAAACGTGTTTTTGCAAATTCGTTTGGATGTTGGAAAGCAATGAGATTTGCTTTGTTACTTCATTGAGTTTATCTTCGTAAAGCGTAAGGATACTGCTGCACGGATTGTCGTACAGGTGCGGTTCAATTTCAAGGCAGCGCAGCATCCTTGCCGTCTCTTCTAAATTTAAGCCAATTTGTAAGTACATTTGAATAAGCTCCACTTTTTCGATGGCACTTTCATCAAAATCACGGTAACCATTTGCGAGGCGTTTCGAAGGGAGTAACCCCTTTTCTTCATAATGTCTTAGAGATCTTTCGCTAATGCCAGTTTCTTTTGATAACTCTCCAATTCGCAATGTGTTTCACTCCTTTTACATGTATTGTAAACCTTCACACTAATGTGAAGGTCAATGCTGTTTTTTCGCAAAGGAATCTACATGATTTAAAAACACTTGAATAGCTTTAGACGGAATAAAATATTTGCCGCGCACGATGGAGAATGGACGGATGAGTTGTTCATTTGGAACTTCGACGTGGAATAGTTCTTTTGCTAGTAGCTCTTTCCGTACAGTCCAATCAGAAAGGATAGCGATGCCAAGCCCGGCACTAACAGCTTCCTTTACGCTTTGGATACTACTGAATGTAAAGAATCGTTTCATTTTTAAATGGTGTTGATGAATAAAGCGGTCACTATAAGCGCGTGTACCAGAACCACTTTCTCTTAATACCCATACTTGATCTTGGAGTGTACTTTCATTTATTTCATTTGTGCGGAGTAATGGATGATTTGGCGGGACGACGAGCTTCATTTCATCTTGCATAAATGTTTCAACATCTACGTCGGCGTATACGACTTGTCCTTCCACTAGGCCGATATCAATTTGATTAGAGCGAAGGCTTTGCAAAACGTCTTCTGTATTTGAGATGAAAGTATGAACTTCGACGTGTGGATTTTCATTCGCATAGTTAGCCAGTATTTTTGGAAGTAAGTATTCGCCAATTGTAAAACTAGCACCAATGCGAAGTGTTCCTGTTACAACGTTATGTAGTTCATTAATTTCTTGTTTAGCATCTTCGTAAAGAGAGAGCATTTGCTTTGCATGTATATATAATATGTTTCCAGCTTCAGTAACTTGGACGTGCTTCGGGGAGCGTTGAATAAGTGTAGTGCCAAATTCGTTTTCTAAGTTGCGTATATGCATACTTACTCCAGGCTGTGAAAGGTTTAATAATTCTGCTGCACGGGAGAAGTGTTTCTGTTCAACGACAGTAACAAAAATTTTTAAAATGTCTACGTTCATATAATGGGCTCCTTTCTTTTTCTATTATCTTATCATAAGTATTTCTAATGATAGAGATTTGGTATTGGTATTAAACTTATTATAGAAACTCTCTTATAATGTAAGTAGAAAGAACATGCATGTTCCAATACGATTATTGGAGTGGTTCAAAATGGAACAAACACTTGTTATACAAAAGAAGAAGCGTTTTGGATTTTCGCAAGGAATTGGGATTACATTATTAATCGCAATTGCCGCGAAATATTTAGCAGAGCTTCCATTTTTAAATATTATGGGACAATTAGTAATTGCTATTCTAATTGGGATGGTTTGGCGTGCGGCAATTGGAGTCCCTCAAGATGCGATTGCAGGGACGAACTTTGCGAGTAAGAAGTTGCTGCGCTTTGGAATCATCTTACTTGGAATGCGATTAAATCTTGTTGATATTGCGAAGGCAGGGCCGAAAGTATTGGTCATCGCAGCGGTTGTTATTACATTTACGATTTTCGTTGTATATGGACTAACGAAAGTATTTAAGGTAGAAAAGAAACTTGGGATTTTAACAGCATGTGGTACAGCAATTTGCGGGGCGGCAGCGGTCGTGGCAATTGCGCCGCAAGTGAAAGCAAAAGATGATGAAACGGCAGTTGGGGCTGCAATTATTGCTATTTTAGGTACGATATTTACGCTTATTTATACGTTATTATATCCAGTGCTTGGCCTATCTCCATATGGTTACGGTGTATTCTCAGGGGCCACGCTGCATGAAATTGCTCATGTTATCGCAGCTGCGGCGCCAGGAGGAAGTACAGCTGTAGACATCGCAGTTATCGTGAAGTTAACGCGCGTTGCAATGCTCGTACCAGTAGCAATTTTAATTGGATTATGGTTTGGAAAGAGTGAAGGAAGCAAGGAAAAAAGATCGTGGCGCGACCTTCCAATTCCATGGTTCATTTTCGGATTTTTAGCGATGAGTGCCGTGCATTCGCTCGGGATTATTCCAGAAGTTGTTGCGGGATACATTGTTGTCATTGCTTATATGCTAATCGCAATGGCGATGGCAGGACTTGGTTTAAATGTAGAGTTTAAAACGTTCCGTAAGTTAGGAAGCAAAGCGTTCGTGGCGGGGCTGATTGGCTCGGTTTGCTTATCGGTTCTTGGATACGTTCTTGTATATGCGCTAGGATTTATGTAGTAGAGGAGAAAGCTGTTCCCGAAGGTATTTGGGGACAGCTTTTTCTTATGATTATAGTAGCGCTACGGATGTCGATATTTGTCGGTAAGTCGATATATTTGAAAAATCGCCGATATAAATGGAGTTGCGCTGATATATTTGGGAAATCGCCGATATAATTTAAGTTGCGCTGATATAAATTGAATTACTCTTGTACTTTATTAGAGTAGGTGTTCAGTGAAACGTTTTTCTAAAATTTGTAAAGATATCTTTGCTTATAACTGGAAAATATTTATAATTTAAGTAAAGATATCTTTACTTTTGAAGGTGGAGCCTATGGGTGTAAAAAATAAAATAAAAGAGTTAAGAAAGCAAAATCATATAACGCAAGTTGAAATGGCAAAGGCGATGCAGGTGACGCGGCAGACGATAGTGGCGATTGAAAACCATCATTACAATCCGAGTCTAGAGTTATCTTTAAAAATCGCCAAGTATTTTGGAGTGAAGGTGGAGGAAATATTTACGCTGGAGTAAGGAGAAAGAAAATAAATGATAAGCTTGAGAGATTTCAATTAGAGTAAACGTTTAAATATATAAGGATTGGTTTTGATTTATTAATTAGTATCGCATCAACGAGCGTGTTAGCAACAAGGAATAATAGATAGAAAAAGGGGAACTGGGATGGGATTACCGGTGTTATGTGTCGCTACAGCTATATTTTCGCTTCTTTGGGGAATGCAAAACTTTTCTCGTAATCCAGTGCCGAGCATTTGTATTATGATTGGTACTGTAGGTTTATCGTATTATTTATTATTATTAGCCCATTATCATAAAACGGCAACGAGTGTTGTTGTTGGAGCACTTATTTTATTTTGTGGGCGCGCCATACAAAAGGGGTTATTTCCATAAAAGCTGTTTATACACTTTGTATAAACAGCTTTTTGTATTTTTTTTACAAAACGCTTGAAAGTTACGTAACGTCATCTTTTATAATGAGAGGGAAGAGGTGATGGTAGTGATTTCAATACAAGAATTGACGAAAGAAACAGGGGTTACAGTACGTACACTACGTTATTATGATCAAATAGATTTATTAAAGCCGAGCGGAAAAACAGAGGGTGGACATCGGTTATATAGTGAAAATGACGTTATTCGTTTGCAACAAATTTTATTTTTGAAAGAAATGGGATTTTCATTAAAAGAAGCTGCGAATATGTTAGTAAAAGGTGAGCTGGATTTAAAAAATTCGCTTGAAAAACAACTTCGGTTTGTACAGGAAGAACAAAAGAAATTTAATCGAATGGAGCGTGTTTTACAAGCAGTTGTTTATTCGGTAGATGTAGAGGGAGAACTTGATTGGAAAGTTATGTTTGAACTTATTCAGCTTTCAAAACAGTCTCCTCGTATACGTGAAATATTTCAAAATGAAGTATTTTCAAAGGAAGAACAAAAATTGCTTCAGAATTTGCCAAATATGAGTGAGGAAGATCCGAATGTTTTAGAATGGGTAGATTTATTAAAGCAATTACGTACTTTTATGAAAGACGGTAAAGAAGTCGCAAGTGATGAAGTACAAGAGGCAACGAAGAAATTAATGCAGAAATGTTTAGAAATGGCTAATGGTGACGAAGCGTTTTTAGATAAGTTATGGGAAGTTAGAAAATCGAAGGAAGATTCACAGAAAATGAGCATGTATCCAATTGAAGAAGAACTTTTAGCATATATGGATGAGGCTTTTCGTATTTATGATGAAAGGGAGAAGGATAAATGAGTATACTCGCAGAATATCGTTGGTATTTTTTAATTGGGGCAGAAATTGTATTTTGGTTATCAGCTATCGGTTTCTTTTTACTTCGCTACGGATTCCGTTTGAAAAGAGCGAGTTTTATTATGGGGATTGTACTCCTCGTAAATGAAGTATTTATTTTAACTTTAGGGGTAGTGGACTATTATCAAACAGGAAAGTTCTCTAACTTTCAGATTATTACTGTAATCATTTTATTATATGCAGTTTTCTACGGGAAAAAGGATTTAAAGAAGCTTGATATATTTGTACAAAAATCAGTTGCGAAATGGCGTAATGAACCGGCGCCTATTATTGAAGAACAGGTAGAATTAACAGGTATGGCCTATGCAAAGCAGGAAATAAAAAATTGGGTATTACATCTTGTTTTATTCGTTGGTGTGCACATATTCTTTTTCTTCGCGTATGGATTTATTCCATTTGAACAATGGGGTAATTGGTTAGAATCGGGAATCGTTTTAAATAAAGCTGCAAGTCGCGTGAGTCAAGTGTGGGCGATTATATTTTTAGTTGATACAGCGATTTCATTTTCATATGTGATTTTTCCGAAGAAGGAGAAAGGAAAAGAATAGCTACTTTCATAATTGAAAGTAGCTTTTCTGGTATACAAATAATTTTTATAGGAGAGGATGACAATAGGAAAAAGAACCAGTTTTATAAGTCTATTTCTCTTTAGTTTAGTAGCATGTTCACCATCTAGCACTACAATTGATAAGAAGAATGATGTCATTGTAAAGGGAGCAGGAATTCTCAATCTAGATAAATTTGAAAAGTTCGTTTTGAATGTCGAGCAAAGGGAAGTTGATAAAATAAGAATTGTACAGTATACCCTTGAAGGGGACCCGATTTTTCAAACGTTAGAGTATAGTGGGAACGATATATTTTATGTGTCAGATAATAGAAAAGACAAATTTGCTGGGAAGGATAAAGGGTTACATAAAGATAGTTGTAAAGGTATTGTTAAAGAGCAGCGCGAATCAGAAAGTACTTATCGGTTAATAGATTGTATGAATGAAGCTGGGCGCAATGGATATGACTTAGTATATGTACCTAAAAAATAGAATTAGTAGAGGAAGGAAGTATTTACTCCTTCCTTTTTCTATGTGTATATTGTCGAAAACTTTACCGAATATCTGTTCGTTTTTTTAGGTTTTTTATAGGTATTCGTGGTAAAATAATAATACAGATTTTTATGAGGAGGTCGGATTTTCTTGGAACGTCAATTTGAAATTGTCTCAGCGTATTCCCCGCAAGGTGATCAGCCGGTAGCTATAGAGAAGCTTGTAGAGGGAATTAATAGTGGAAAGAAAAAGCAAGTGTTGCTTGGAGCGACAGGAACGGGTAAGACATTTACGATTTCAAATGTCATTAAAGAAGTGCAAAAGCCAACACTTGTTATGGCTCATAATAAAACGTTAGCAGGGCAGTTGTATAGTGAGTTGAAAGACTTTTTCCCGAATAATGCAGTTGAATATTTTGTTAGTTACTACGATTATTATCAGCCAGAAGCGTATGTGCCGCAAACAGATACGTTTATTGAAAAAGATGCGCAGATTAATGATGAAATTGATAAATTGCGTCACTCGGCAACGTCTGCATTATTTGAACGGGACGATGTAATTATCGTTGCGAGTGTTTCGTGTATATATGGCTTAGGTTCTCCAGAAGAATACCGCGAGCTAGTTGTTTCGCTTCGAGTTGGTATGGAAAAAGACCGCAATCAATTGCTTCGTGAACTTGTTGATGTACAGTATGGACGTAATGATATTGATTTCAAGCGTGGTACATTCCGTGTACGCGGAGATGTAGTTGAAATCTTCCCGGCATCACTTGATGAGCATTGTATTCGAATTGAATTTTTCGGTGATGAAATCGATCGTATTCGTGAAGTAAATGCGTTAACAGGTGAAGTATTAGCAGAACGTGATCATGTAGCAATCTTCCCAGCATCTCACTTCGTTACACGTGAAGAGAAAATGAAGGTCGCTATTGAAAATATCGAAAAAGAATTAGAAGAGCGTTTAAAGGAGTTAAATGATAACGGTAAGTTGTTAGAAGCGCAGCGTATAGAGCAACGTACACGTTATGATTTAGAAATGATGCGCGAGATGGGCTTTTGTTCAGGTATTGAAAACTACTCCCGTCATTTAACACTTCGTCCAGCGGGGGCAACGCCGTATACGTTATTAGACTATTTCCCGAAAGATTTCTTAATCGTTATGGATGAGTCGCACGTATCAGTACCGCAAGTAAGAGCGATGTATAACGGTGACCAAGCACGTAAACAAGTGCTTGTGGATCATGGATTCCGTCTGCCATCGGCTTTAGATAATAGGCCGCTTACGTTTGATGAGTTTGAAGAGAAAACGAATCAAGTTATTTATGTTTCGGCAACGCCAGGACCGTACGAGTTAGAGCAGTCACCAGAAGTAATAGAACAAATTATTCGTCCAACAGGACTTTTAGATCCGCCAATTGATATACGACCAATTGAAGGGCAAATTGACGATTTATTAGGAGAGATTCAAGATCGCATTGCAAAAAATGAACGTGTATTAATTACGACTTTAACGAAGAAAATGTCAGAGGATTTAACGGATTACTTAAAAGATGTAGGAATTAAAGTTAACTATCTTCACTCTGAAATTAAAACGTTAGAACGTATTGAAATTATCCGTGATCTTCGCCTCGGTAAATTTGATGTACTTGTCGGCATTAACTTATTGCGAGAAGGATTAGATATTCCGGAAGTATCACTTGTCGCTATTTTAGATGCTGATAAGGAAGGATTTTTGCGTTCAGAACGTTCATTAATTCAAACAATTGGTCGTGCCGCGCGTAATGAAAACGGCCGCGTTATTATGTATGCAGATCGTATAACGAAATCTATGGGGATTGCGATTGAAGAAACGAAGCGTCGTCGTAGTATACAAGAAGCTTACAATGAAGAGCATGGTATTACACCGAAAACGATTCAAAAAGGCGTTCGTGATGTTATCCGTGCAACGACAGCTGCTGAAGAGACAGAAACATACGAAGCAACTCCTTCTAAGAAAATGACGAAAAAAGAGCGCGAAAAGACAATTGCGAAGATGGAAGCAGAGATGAAAGAAGCAGCAAAAGCGTTAGACTTCGAGCGTGCAGCTGAACTAAGAGATTTACTATTAGAATTAAAAGCGGAAGGGTGAAAAAAGTGAGTAAGAGCAAGGATTTTATCGTTGTAAAAGGTGCTAGAGCACATAACTTAAAAAATATTGATGTAACCATTCCGAGAAATCAGCTTGTCGTTGTAACGGGATTGTCTGGTTCGGGGAAATCATCATTAGCATTTGATACGATTTATGCAGAAGGGCAGCGCAGATACGTAGAATCATTATCTGCGTATGCGCGCCAGTTTTTAGGACAAATGGATAAGCCGGATGTGGACACGATTGAAGGATTGTCACCAGCGATTTCAATCGATCAAAAAACGACGAGTCGTAATCCACGTTCAACTGTCGGAACGGTAACGGAGATTTATGATTATTTACGTTTATTATTTGCGCGAATTGGTACGCCAATTTGTCCAAATCATGGGATTGAAATTACATCACAAACAGTAGAGCAGATGGTAGACCGTGTTCTTGAATATCCTGAACGTACGAAATTACAAGTGTTAGCTCCTATCGTGTCTGGGCGTAAAGGTGCACATGTGAAAGTACTTGAAGATATTAAGAAGGAAGGATATGTTCGTGTACGTGTTGATGGTGAAATGCTTGATGTATCTGAGGATATTACGTTAGATAAAAATAAGAAGCATTCCATTGAAGTTGTAATTGACCGTATTGTTGTAAAAGAAGGAATCGCAAGCCGTCTTGCTGATTCACTTGAAAGTGCATTAAAGCTTGGCGGAGGCCGAGTGTTAATTGATGTAATGGGAGAAGAGGAACTTCTATTTAGTGAACATCATGCTTGTCCGCATTGTGGTTTTTCAATCGGAGAATTAGAGCCGCGTATGTTCTCATTCAACAGTCCGTTCGGAGCATGTCCTTCTTGTGATGGACTTGGTTCAAAGCTAGAGGTAGATTTAGAGCTTGTTATCCCGAACTGGGATTTATCATTAAATGAACATGCAATTGCACCTTGGGAACCGACAAGTTCACAATATTACCCGCAACTTTTACAATCTGTATGTAATCACTACGGCGTTGATATGGATGTGCCTGTGAAAAATATACCGAAAGATTTATTTGATAAAGTGTTGTACGGAAGCGGGGAAGAGAAGGTTTATTTCCGCTATGTAAATGAATTTGGTCAAGTAAAGGAAAATGAGATTTTATTTGAAGGTGTTATTCCAAACATTGAACGTCGTTATCGTGAAACGAGCTCCGATTACATTCGTGAGCAAATGGAAAAGTATATGGCAGAACAAGCTTGTCCGAAGTGTAAAGGTGGACGCTTAAAGCCTGAGAGCTTAGCTGTATTTGTTGGCAATAAAACGATTGCTGACGTAACGAAGTATTCAGTTCAAGAAGTACAAGAATTCTTCTCGAATGTAGAGCTAACGGAGAAGCAACAAAAAATAGCTCATTTAATTTTAAGAGAAATTCAGGAGCGCGTTGGGTTCTTAGTGAACGTTGGTTTAGATTATTTAACGTTAAGTCGTGCCGCAGGAACTTTATCAGGTGGTGAGGCGCAGCGTATTCGTTTAGCGACGCAAATTGGTTCTCGTCTAACTGGCGTACTTTATATTCTTGATGAACCTTCAATTGGTTTACACCAGCGTGATAACGATCGTCTTATTCGTACATTGCAAGAAATGCGCGATTTAGGTAATACGTTAATTGTTGTTGAACATGATGAAGATACGATGATGGCTGCTGACTATTTACTTGATATAGGGCCTGGTGCAGGTATTCACGGTGGACAGGTCGTTTCAGCAGGGACGCCGGCTGAAGTGATGCAAGATGATAATTCATTAACAGGGAAGTATTTAAGCGGTAAAGAGTTTATTCCAGTTCCACTTGAAAGACGTAAAGGTGATGGACGTAAAGTAGAGATTGTCGGCGCAAAAGAGAATAACTTAAAGAATGCGAAAATGTCATTCCCGCTTGGTACGTTTGTAGCGGTAACAGGGGTATCTGGTTCTGGTAAAAGTACGATGATTAATGAAGTACTATATAAATCGCTAGCTCAAAAGTTATATAAAGCGAAAGCGAAGCCAGGTACTCATAAAGAGATTAAAGGTCTTGAACATTTAGATAAGGTAATTGATATTGATCAATCACCAATCGGTCGTACACCACGTTCTAATCCAGCGACGTATACAGGTGTATTCGATGATATTCGTGATGTGTTTGCACAAACGAATGAAGCGAAAGTGCGCGGATATCAAAAAGGACGTTTCAGCTTTAATGTAAAAGGTGGACGTTGTGAAGCGTGCCGTGGTGATGGAATTATTAAAATCGAAATGCACTTCTTACCAGACGTATACGTTCCGTGTGAAGTTTGTCATGGTAAACGTTACAACCGTGAAACGTTAGAAGTGAAATATAAAGATAAGAATATTTCTGAAGTGTTAGGGATGACAATTGAAGATGGAGTAGAGTTCTTTGCTAATATCCCAAAAATTAAGCGTAAACTTCAAACGCTTGTAGACGTTGGGCTTGGTTATATGAAATTAGGTCAACCAGCAACAACATTATCTGGTGGGGAAGCACAGCGTGTGAAATTAGCTTCTGAATTACACCGTCGCTCTACAGGACGTACGTTATACATTTTAGATGAACCAACGACTGGTTTGCATGCGCATGATATTGCACGTCTTCTAGAAGTGTTGCAACGTCTTGTTGAGAGCGGTGAGACGGTACTTGTAATTGAACATAATTTAGATGTGATAAAAACAGCTGATTATATAGTTGACCTTGGACCAGAGGGTGGAGATAAAGGTGGACAAATCGTTGCTTCCGGAACGCCAGAGCAAGTAGTGAAAGAAGAGCGCTCGTACACAGGTAAATATTTAAAAGAGATTTTAAATCGTGATAAAGCAAGAATGAAAGAGAAAATAAAAGAAGTAGAATTATCGCAATAAGTTTATTGATGAAAACCGGGTGGAAATGACGCTCGGTTTTTATTGTATAGGGGGAGAAGATGAAGTTTTTAGAGGTGTTAAGGAAGAAAAATATGAAAGTAAGAGAGTTTCAAAGTTGGGGTGTATATTTTCGAAAGCGCTGGGAGGATCACTTTGCAAATCATTTAAGTGATGAAGAAAAAGAAGACATTTTTCTTTATGGAGATAAGTATGGATGTGGGTATCTTTGGCACATATTTAGTTATGAGAAAAAGAAGTGTTTAGAGGGTAAAGAAGCAAAGAACGCGTTTCATAATGAAGTGAAAAAGGATTGCTACATTTTCTACCAACACTGTGATGAGGTACTGTTAATAAAGGATGCGAGTTTGTTACATATGGATGATATATTGTGTGAGAGGGACGATATGTATAAGGGTGATATCTATATTGTAGATAAGGAGTTCACTTGGACTTTTGTAAAAACTCATGAACATAGATGGTGCGGCCCTTATTTTACTAAGAAATGTTAGTAGGTATACAAGCATGAAAGATAGAATAAGTTGATATAAGTGTTCGTATCATACTTGCGTTTCTTATCTATTAGCGTATGATGAAATATATATGTTTAAAAGGATGTGTAACGAAATGAGATGGATTGTATCACTTCTTGTAAATAGCGTTGTGTTAATCGCTGTATCGGGACTTTTAAAAGGGATTGCACCAGATGCATTTTACGTAGCAAATATACAAACTGCAATTATTGCGAGTATTATATTGGCGGTTTTAAATGTGTTCGTAAAGCCATTTTTAATTTTAATTACGCTACCAATTACTGTTGTAACTTTCGGCTTCTTCTTAATTGTTATTAATGCGATTACGTTAAAAATAGCAGATTCATTATTAGGAGATGCTTTTAATATATCAGGATTTGGTGTAGCGATTGTTGCGGCAATTTGTATTTCAATTTTTAATATGATAATTGAAAAGGCAATTGTTGAGCCTCTATATGAAAAAAAGAGAAAGTGACAAAAAGAAAAACATTTCATTATTCGTATGAAATGTTTTTTTCTATTTATTAGAAACCGTATTTCTTGTTTTCAGAAAAAAATGGTACAATATCCGATAGAATGGAATTTTACATCAAACGAGACTGAACCCGCAGCGGAGTGGAGGTTTATACATATGCCGAAAGTAAGGACAAAAGATTTAATTGAACAATTTCAATTGGAGTTAATCAGTGGTGAAGAAGGTATTCATCGTCCAATTGATACAAGTGATTTATCACGACCTGGAATTGAAATGGCAGGATTTTTTACATACTATCCAGCAGATCGTGTGCAGCTTCTTGGTAAAACGGAGCTTACTTTCTTTGACACGTTAACGTCAGAGCAAAAACAAGAGAGAATGAAAGCGCTTTGTACTGAGGAGACGCCGTGTATTATTGTAACTCGTAATCAAGATGTACCAGATGAGTTATTACAAGCATCACGTGAATCAGGTATGCCTTTATTACGTTCTTCTCAAACGACAACGAGATTATCAAGTCGTTTAACAAACTATTTAGAAGGTAAGTTAGCACCAACAACAGCTGTTCATGGTGTGTTAGTAGATATTTACGGCGTTGGTGTTTTAATTACAGGTCAAAGTGGTGTTGGTAAAAGTGAGACAGCTCTTGAGCTTGTAAAGCGTGGTCACCGTCTTGTTGCGGATGATAGTGTAGAAATTCGTCAAGAAGATGAAGATATGTTAGTCGGAAGTTCACCAGATTTAATCGAGCATTTATTAGAAATTCGTGGTCTAGGTATTATTAACGTTATGACGTTATTCGGTGCAGGGGCAGTACGAAATTATAAGCGTATTACACTTGTTATTAATCTTGAAATTTGGGATCAAAAGAAAAATTACGATCGCTTAGGTCTTGATGAAGAGAAGATGAAAATTATTGATACAGAGCTTACGAAGATTACACTTCCAGTTCGTCCTGGTCGAAACTTGGCTGTTATTATTGAAGTAGCAGCGATGAACTTCCGTTTAAAACGTATGGGAGTCAATGCAGCACAGCAGTTCTCTGAACGATTAATGAGTGCAATTGAGTTAGGAAATCAGGAGTAAACTTTGGAGAGGGAGGTCATATACATATGCTGTTAGCTTCTGTACCACAGCTTGACCGTGTAGCTATCCAACTTGGGCCGTTTCCTGTGTATTGGTACGGGATTATTATCGGTACAGGTGTGCTATTAGGTCTTTGGCTGGCAACTCGCGAGGGAGAAAGGCTAGGTATTCCAAAAGATACATTTGTTGACCTTGTATTAATTGCAGTACCGATCGCTATTCTTTTTGCGAGAATGTACTATGTTATTTTTGAATGGGAATATTACGCACAAAATCCGAGTCAAATTATTAATATTCGTCAAGGCGGTTTGGCGATTCATGGTGGTTTAATCGGAGCTGTTATTACCGGAATTCTTTTTGCGAAGCGACGCGGGGTTTCCTTCTGGAAGTTGGCTGATATTGCTGCACCAAGTATTTTACTAGGACAAGCAATTGGCCGATGGGGAAACTTTATGAACCAAGAGGCGCATGGTGATGAAGTAACGAGACAGTTTTTAGAAGGTCTTCATTTACCGGATTTCATTATTAATCAAATGTATATTGAGGGTGTGTACTATCATCCGACGTTTTTATATGAATCATTATGGAATTTTGCAGGCGTAATTTTACTACTTGCATTAAGAAAAGTGAATTTACGTCGCGGGGAGTTATTCTTCACATATTTAATTTGGTATTCAGTAGGACGCTTCTTCGTAGAAGGCTTACGTACAGATAGTTTAATGCTAGGACCACTTCGTATTGCACAAGTAATGTCAATTGGACTTGTTGTTATTTCTATTATTTTCATTATTGTGAGACGAAAAATGGGGCAAGCTGATAAAAGATATTTAGAAAATTAGAGACAAGTAGCATCTTATTATAAGATGCTGCTTCTTTCATATTCAGGAAGGCGAAAGGACTAAGGCGATGAGAATAAATACCGTGTTATTTGATTTAGATGGAACTTTAATTAATACAAATGAACTTATTATTTCTTCGTTTTTACATACTTTAAATACATATTATCCAAATCAATATAAGCGTGAAGATGTGTTGCCATTTATCGGTCCATCTTTGCATGATACTTTCAGCAAGATTGATGAAAGTAAGGTTGAAGAGATGATTACTAGCTATCGGAAATTTAACCATGAT
This sequence comes from Bacillus sp. FSL W8-0640, assembly GCF_038007725.1. Classification (NCBI taxonomy): domain Bacteria; kingdom Bacillati; phylum Bacillota; class Bacilli; order Caryophanales; family Bacillaceae; genus Bacillus; species Bacillus sp. FSL W8-0640. The sequence continues at coordinate 4,923,943 of NZ_JBBOXT010000001.1, read as the reverse complement.
CATCATGATGAATTAGTAGAAGAATATGAAACTGTATATGAAACAGTTCGAGAGTTGAAGAAGCAAGGTTATAAAGTTGGTATTGTTACAACGAAAGCGAGACAAACCGTTGAGATGGGATTACAGTTGTCAAAGCTTGATGAATTTTTTGATGTTGTCGTGACAATTGATGATGTAGAGCATGTGAAACCACATCCGGAGCCACTTCAAAAAGCGCTTGAATTATTAGATGCAAAACCAGAAGAGGCATTGATGGTTGGGGATAATCATCATGATATTGTCGGTGGTCAAAATGCGGGGACGAAAACAGCTGCGGTTTCATGGACGTTGAAAGGTAGAGCGTATTTAGAGGCTTACAAGCCGGACTTTATGCTAGATAAAATGAGTGATTTGCTACCGATTTTGTCTAACATGAACCGTTCATAAAGGTCCAAGTAAGTTAGTAGAGGAGCGAGCTAAGTGCGACGGACAACGCGCTATCCTGTTTCAGGAGAAAATTCGTTATGGAATGTGTATAAAACAGTGTCTTTTTGGAAGGTAATGAAAAACTTTATTATTATCCAAATTGCGCGTTACACGCCATTTTTATCCGTAAAAAATTGGTTGTACCGCACTTTTTTACGGATGAAAGTAGGAAAGAAAACATCATTTGCGCTTATGGTAATGCCGGATATTATGTTCCCAGAAAAGATAACTGTGGGAGAGAATTCGATTATTGGCTATAACACAACGCTTTTAGCACATGAATATTTAATTCGTGAATATCGACTTGGCGAAATCGTCATTGGAAATGAAGTAATGATTGGAGCGAATGTAACAATATTACCAGGTGTGAACATTGGAGACGGTGCGACTGTCTCAGCTGGCACACTTGTTCATAGAGATGTACCGAGCGGTGCTTTCGTAGGTGGAAATCCAATGCGTATTATTTATACGAAAGAGCAAATGACCGCAAGAGAAGGTTCATGGTGAAAATGTAACATTTCTCCTCTTTTTTTATGAATAAAAAGGAAATAATTGAGTATAATATACTGTTTTGTTTTTTACGGAATCGTTTATACTTATAGATAGAAGAATGTGTGAACGAAGAAAACAAAAAACTGGAGGATATATGGGGAAAAATCAAAGGATATATAAGGAGAACGGACAAGTTATCTCTTTTAATCAATTAGCGGACTTCTTTTATAAAAAAGGGATGAGAGCTTACAAAGGACAAAAATTGCAAGATGCAATTAAATATTTTCGAAGAGCGGCACAAAGTGAGAAGGAGCCGTTTATTTTATGTCAATTAGCATCAGTATTATCTGAGGCTGGTGAATATCAAGAATCGAATCAAATCTTCTTAAAGTTAGTTAGATCTAATCCAGAACTTGAACAGTGCTATTATTTTATTGCAAATAATTATGCATATATGGGGTTATTTCAACAGGCGAAGAAATATGCAGATCGTTATTTAGAAGTTGCAAAAGAGAAGGAATTCGTAGAAGATACATTAGAACTTCTTGAGATTATGGAAGAAGAAGCAATGGGTGCGGAAGAGATTGAAGATGAAGATGATTTAATTGTTATGCAGGAAGAAGCGAATCGCTATATTCGTAATGGACAATTGGAAGAAGCAATTGCTACATTAGAAATTGTTACGAAAGATTATCCGGAATTTTGGTCAGGTCATAATAATTTAGCCATTGCACATTTTCAATCTGGTAATGTAGACAAAGCACTGAAGTTAACAGAAATGATTTTAGAGAAAAACCCTGGTAATATACATGCGCTTTGTAATACGCTTATTTTTCTATATTCAATTGGAGAGCATAAACAAGTAGAGGCATTAGCGGGACAGCTAGTTTCGGTATATCCGATTTCATTTGAACATCGTTTGAAACTGGGAACTACACTCGCAACAATTGGTTATTTCGAGCATGCATATAAGTGGTTCAAACTATTAAAGCGTCAAGGATATGAGGGAGACGTTAGTTTTTATTATTGGTTTGCATATTCTGCGTATATGGTGAAAGACCAGCAACTAGCTGAAAAAATGTGGCAATATGTCGTGGAATTACATCCTGATAAAAAGGGAAAAGAACCGTGGAATGCGCTGAATTTAGCAGATGAAGGGCAAAATGTGTTATTTGAAGAATTACGAAAATCATTTCAGCAAAGTGCGACGCTAGAAGAACAAATGCTAGCTTTATATTTAATGAATGAATTGTCAACGCCGGAGAAGGTTGGATTCTTCTTTGATATAACGCAAGCGAAGAACGGTGTTCCCATCGTATCGCAACTTGCAAAGTACTTCTTTTTACTTAATAGTCATAAGAGTATTCCAGCTGATTTACAGCAATTTGAGCAGTGCGCGAGAATTGCGGATGCATTATACAATTATACGAAAAAAGATGATGAATTAATTGAAGAGTGTTTACACTTTTGGTTTTGTACGTTCATACGTTTATATACATCTGGAGACATATTTACAAATGTGTACGGCTGGTCAGCTGCGATTGAATACATTGTACGCGGCGAACAAGGAAATAAAATGACACAGTCGGAGCTTGGAGATGTATATAATGTATCTGTAGCGACTGTCCGAAAGTATGTGCAAGCTGTTAAGCGTACGCACACATAAGATAAGCAAATCATTGGGAAAAAAATGATGCTAACAGTATAATGAGGGTAACTTAATTGTGTAGGAATGGATAGGAGTGAATAGTGTGTCAGAAGAAAAAATTTATGATGTCGTTATTATTGGTGCAGGACCAGCTGGTATGACAGCTGCAGTATATACATCTCGTGCAAATTTAAGCACATTAATGCTTGAGCGTGGTATTCCAGGTGGCCAAATGGCAAACACGGAAGATGTAGAAAACTACCCAGGTTATGAGTCTATTTTAGGACCAGATTTATCAAATAAAATGTTTGAGCATGCGAAGAAATTTGGTGCTGAATATGCATACGGTGATGTGAAAGAAGTCATCGATGGTAAAGAATACAAAACAATTATTGCTGGTAAAAAAGAATATAAAGCACGTGCAATTATCGTTGCAAGCGGTGCAGAGTATAAAAAAATTGGTGTACCGGGTGAAACAGAACTTGGCGGCCGCGGTGTATCATATTGTGCAGTATGTGACGGAGCATTCTTTAAAGGAAAAGAGCTTATCGTAATTGGTGGCGGAGATTCTGCTGTTGAAGAGGGTGTGTTCTTAACACGCTTCGCATCAAAAGTAACGATCGTTCACCGTCGTGACACGCTTCGTGCACAGAAAATTTTACAAGACCGTGCTTTCCAAAACGAAAAAGTAGATTTCATTTGGAATCACACTATAAAAGAAATCAACGAAGCAAGTGGTAAAGTAGGAAGTGTAACACTTGTGGACGTAAATAGTGGAGAAGAGAAAGAAGTCAAAACTGACGGCGTATTCGTATACATCGGTATGTTACCTTTATCAAAACCATTTGTTGAACTAGGTATTACAAATGAAAATGGTTACCTTGAAACGAACGAGCGTATGGAAACGAAAATCCCTGGTATTTTCGCAGCTGGTGATGTTCGTGAAAAAATGCTTCGTCAAATTGTAACTGCAACAGGTGACGGTAGTATTGCAGCGCAAAGTGCACAACATTACGTAGAAGAATTATTAGAGGAATTAAAAACTGTATCAGAAAAATAAGGGATAATATACCTTTTGAGAAGAAAGCTACCGACAGGAGCTTTCTTCTTTTTTTGTGTGAAAATGTCAAAGTTTTGTCAAAAAATATAAGGATTATAAGCTTTCTTATTGATATACTGGACTTTACGGAAAAAATCACTATAAGAAATGAGGAATTTATTCAGTATGGAATGGCGTAATATATATCGTGGATTTTGTATGGGCGTTAGTGATTTAATTCCTGGTGTGAGCGGCGGTACAATCGCTGTTGTGTTAGGGATTTATGAACAATTGCTTGCGGCAATTAGTGGATTCTTTAGTCGTGAATGGAAAAAACATTTAGGATTTTTAATTCCCCTTGCAGCTGGTGTGGCAGCTGCATTTTTAACGTTAAGTCACGTTATTAAATATTTACTTGCAAATCATTATGAACCGACTCAATTTTTCTTCCTCGGTTTAATTATTAGTATATTACCGATGTTAATGAGGGAAGCTGATGCAAAGTCATCGTTTAAAGGTAAGCACATCGTTTTATTAATAGTTGCAGCAATTCTTGTTGCGATTACAGCTTTCTTTAAACCAGATAAGGCAGCAGATCCAATTACGACTTTAACAATTTTAAATGCAATTGGTTTATTTTTCGCAGGATGGATGGCTAGTATGGCCATGCTGCTTCCTGGGATTAGTGGATCGTTTATTTTATTAATTATTGGTGTGTATCCAACAGCAATTAACGCTTTAACTACACTTAATTTACCTTTAATCGTGGTTATCGGTGCTGGTGTTATGGTCGGATTTGTTGTAAGTAGTAAAGGCATTAGTTTTTTATTAGATCGTTATAAAAGTATGACATTTGCGGCAATTATTGGACTTGTAATCGGTTCGATTGTAATTGTATTCCCAGGGATTCCGACTGGTGGATTTTCAATTATAAGTTCAATCATTACCTTTATTTTAGGATTTGCGATTGTTACTTATTTCGGTAAGAAATAAGGGCTTTAATCCCCTTGGCGATAAAAATCGTTAAGGGGATTTTTCATGCTATTCATTAAAAGTCTAAGCATTTACATTGCTTGTTATAGAAAGCTTTTTTAAAATTGCTGAGTAGCATATGCTTAGCGAAAGAGGACTGGCTCCTTCGTTGTAGCAAACTGTTTTTGATAGTATAATGAAAGAAGTATGCAGTGAGGAATTTTACTGCAAGTAGCTGAGGTGAAGAAACATGCAAAGAGTGACAAACTGTGTGTTAATTAGAGATAATGAAGTACTCTTACTCCAAAAACCTCGCCGGAATTGGTGGGTTGCACCAGGCGGGAAAATGGAGCGTGGTGAGACTGTAAGAGATTCCGTTGTTCGCGAATATCGCGAAGAAACAGGTATTTATTTGAAAAACCCAGCGTTAAAGGGGGTCTTCACCTTTGTCATCCAAGAAGGTGATAAAGTTGTTTCTGAATGGATGATGTTCTCCTTTTTAGCGACAGATTTTGCAGGAGAAAACAAACTAGAGAGCGAAGAAGGCATCATTGGTTGGCATACATTTGATAAAATTGATGATTTAGCAATGGCGCCAGGAGATTATCACATTATTGATTATTTAATTAAAGGAAATGGCATAATCTACGGTACATTTGTATATACCCCAGATTTTGAGTTGCTTTCATATCGATTAGATCCGAGTTAAACCGTCAAGGAGAGGATACGATGACAGAGAATAATGATATAAAAATGGTAATTATTACAGGGATGTCTGGAGCTGGAAAAACAGTAGCTTTACAAAGTTTTGAAGATTTAGGATATTTTTGTGTAGATAATTTACCACCGATGTTATTGCCAAAGTTTATTGAGCTTATGGCGGATTCAAAAGGGAAAATGAATAAAGTGGCACTTGGTATTGATTTACGTGGCCGCGAGTTTTTCGAACATTTATGGGGAGCACTTGATGATTTATCAGAACGTACATGGATTATTCCTCATATTTTATTTTTAGATGCGAAAGATAGTACGCTTGTAACTCGTTATAAAGAAACGAGACGTTCGCATCCACTTGCACCAACTGGTTTGCCGTTAAAGGGAATCGAAGCAGAGCGCAATTTATTAACAGATATGAAAGCACGAGCGAATATTGTGCTTGATACATCGGATTTAAAACCGAAAGAATTACGTGAAAAAATTGTTCACTTGTTCTCAACAGAAACTGAGCAAGCATTTCGTGTAAATGTTATGTCATTTGGATTTAAGTACGGTATTCCAATTGATGCAGATTTAGTATTTGATGTTCGTTTTTTACCAAATCCATATTACATTCCACACATGAAGCCATTAACAGGACTAGATGAAGAAGTTTCTTCGTATGTACTGAAATTTAATGAGACACATAAGTTTTTAGAGAAGTTGACGGATCTGATTACTTTCATGCTGCCTCATTATAAAAGAGAAGGCAAAAGTCAACTTGTAATTGCAATTGGATGTACAGGTGGACAGCATCGTTCTGTTACGCTTACAGAATACCTTGGGAAACATTTGAAACCAGAGTATAGTGTTCATGTATCTCATCGTGATGTGGAGAAGAGAAAGGGCCATTAAGGGATGAAAAAAGAGAGAAAACCTAAAATTGTCATCATGGGAGGCGGAACTGGACTCTCAGTTTTATTAAGAGGATTAAAGCAATATCCTGTTGATATTACAGCAGTTGTTACAATCGCTGATGATGGTGGCAGTTCGGGTCGATTACGTGATGAGCTAGAAATTCCACCTCCAGGTGACATCCGTAACGTACTTGTTGCGTTATCGGATGTAGAGCCACTGGTGGAAGCTTTATTTCAGCACCGTTTCACAACAGGAGACGGACTGAAAGGTCATGCGTTAGGAAATCTATTATTGGCAGGTATGACCTCGATTACAGGAGACTTTTTCCATGCAATTACAGAAACAAGTAAAGTATTAAATGTCAGAGGACGTGTATTACCAGCAGCGAATCAAAGTGCGGTACTTCATGCGGAACTTGAAGATGGGGAAATTGTAACAGGTGAATCAAAGATTCCTTATTACGGAAAGAAGATTAATCGTGTCTTTTTAACTCCAGAAGATGTAGAGCCATTGCATGAAACGTTGGCTGAGATTAAACGAGCTGATTTACTTGTTTTCGGTCCTGGCAGTTTGTATACGAGTATATTGCCCAATTTAGTTGTTAACAAAATTGGAGACGCTGTTCTTGCTGCAAAGGCGAAGAAGGTATATGTATGTAACGTTATGACACAAGCGGGTGAAACGATGGGATATACTGCTTTTGATCATGTGCAGGCGTTACACGATCATTTAGGGCAACCATTTATCAATACTGCAATTGTAAATAACCGTGAGATTCCTTGTGAATTACGTAAGTTATATGATGAAGAAATGTCTACACCAGTTGTAGTGGATGAAGAACGTTTTGTTGAAAATAATATTGATGTTATTCAAGAGGGATTAGCGAAGTATGATGATCATGTTGTAAGGCATGATACGTTAAAGTTAGCTTCCATTTTATATTCATTGTTATAAATATGCGTTGCCTCGTTTGAGGTAGCGCTCCTCATTCATATAGGACAAGAATTTTGTTCCATAATAATCGTATAAGGAGGTGTTGACTGTGTCATTTGCATCAGAAACAAAGAAAGAGTTGACGAATCTTGAGATGAAGGAATGCTGTGAGAAAGCAGAATTATCAGCGTTACTTCGAATGAACGGGTCGCTTTCTTTTTCAAACCGTCGTCTATCTATCGATATTCAAACGGAAAATGCGGCAATTGCAAGAAGGATTTATACGCTTTTGAAAAAAGGATATGACGTGACGGTAGAATTACTTGTTCGTAAAAAAATGCGATTGAAGAAAAATAATGTATATATTGTGCGGCTTGTTGAGAAGTCTCGCGAAATATTAGCTGATCTTCATATTGTTCGAGATGACTTTTCATTTATTCGAAATATATCACAAGAATTGATTGAGAAGAAGTGTTGTAAACGATCGTATTTACGCGGAGCATTTTTAGCAGGTGGTTCAGTAAATAACCCAGAAACATCATCTTATCATTTAGAAATCTTTTCGTTATATAAGGAACATAATGATGCTATATGTGAACTGATGAACGGATTTGATTTAAATAGTAAGACGCTGGAGAGAAGAAAAGGGTACATTACGTATTTGAAAGAAGCAGAAAAAATTACAGAGTTTTTAAATATTATAGGTGCTCATAATGCACTTTTAAGATTTGAAGATATTCGAATCGTACGTGATATGCGTAATTCTGTAAATCGTTTAGTGAACTGCGAAACAGCTAATTTAAATAAAACAATTGGTGCAGCACTAAGGCAGATTGAAAATATTCGTTACATTGATGAGACAGTTGGTCTTGATATATTGCCGGATAAACTACAAGAGATTGCACAATTACGAAGAGATTATCAAGATGTAACATTGAAAGAGTTAGGTGAGATGGTATCCGGGGGGAAGATTAGTAAGTCGGGTATTAATCATCGTTTGCGTAAAATCGATGAAATTGCAGAGAAATTACGCGCGGGGGAAACGGTAGCAAAAAAATAAGAGGTTAAAGGGGAAATGGAGCTGTGGTTCAAAAACGAGTTCAGGTTTCATTAAAAAACGGTTTACAAGCACGTCCGGCTGCGTTGTTTGTACAAGAGGCAAATCGCTTTCATGCAGATATCTTCATCGAGAAAGATGGAAAGACAGTAAATGCAAAGAGCATAATGGGGATTATGAGCTTAGCAATTGGAACTGGAAGCATGATAACAATTACAACAGAAGGTTCAGATGCAGAAGAGGCTTTAGAAGCATTAGCTGCATATGTACAATAAAAAGCTATCGCGTATATGCGATAGCTTTTTTGTTGTCTGTGCGAATTAGCGAGGAGGGGTATTTAAGGGGTACGTGCTTGTCGAGAATTGTCGGTAAGTCGATAAGTTATGTCGAAACGTCGATATATTAAAATAATCGCCGATATAATCGGAGTTGCGGTCGATATATTTGAAAAATCGCTGATATATTTAGAGAGATACTGGATGGGGTATGTGAGCGGGGAACAATATATAAAAGAAGCGCCCAATTATAGGGCGCTTCCACTTTTAGTTGTATCCAGCTCCATCGGCTAGCTCTTCGTGTCTAAGAACCTTCCGCATAAGAAGGCAAAAAGCGCCTTTTATGCGAAAGAACCTTAGCCAGTCAGAGCTGAACGAGCCGCTGCCGCTTTTAGTTATTAACGATTTGTAAAGATTTTATCGATTAAACCGTATTCTAAAGCTTTTTCTGCTGTCATGAAGTTGTCGCGGTCTGTGTCGCGTTGTAGTACTTCAAGTGGTTGACCAGTGCGGTCAGCAAGAATTTGGTTTAGTTTTTCACGTAAGAATAGGATACGTTTTGCAGCGATTTCGATTTCAGTCGCTTGACCTTGTGCTCCGCCAAGTGGTTGGTGAATCATTACTTCACTGTTTGGAAGTGCATAACGTTTTCCTTTTTCACCTGCTGCAAGTAAGAATGCACCCATAGATGCTGCCATACCGATACAGATTGTTGATACTTGTGGTTTAATAAACTGCATTGTATCATAGATTGCCATACCTGCTGTGATAGAACCACCAGGGCTGTTGATGTAGATGTGAATATCTTTTTCTGGATCTTGAGATTCCAAGAATAAAAGCTGGGAAACGATTGAGTTAGCTACGTTGTCATCAATTGCACTACCAAGCATAATGATGCGGTCTTTTAATAGTCGAGAGTAAATATCGTAAGCGCGTTCTCCACGATTTGTTTGTTCAATTACTGTAGGAATTAAATTCATCTGTTATTTCCTCCTTATAAAGCTTTCTTAGTCTTATAATACAATTATGGTCAATAAAGGTCAAACGAAACCACTTTAAATCAAAAAAATATGTAGTTGTACCATGAAATATTCGCTATGTTTTCGAAATTCCCTGCTTATGTATCTTCAACATCATAACCGAATTACATAAATTTAAACGTTATGAAAACTGGAGAAAAAAGAAAAGAACGCCTTTTAACTGAAGCGTTCTTTCGATAATTAGTCTTTTAAAAGATAGGTTACTTTATTTAAAATCTTTTCGATTTGTTTCGCGTTTTTACTATACATTTCGCTTGCTGATTTCGACTTTGTTTCTAGGGAAAATAGTTCAAGATCAGCATGACATTTTTTTAAAGATGCTAATAATAAAGGTTTGTTTTGAGGAGAAGGCATTTGGAGTTTGTCATTGTAAATGTCGATAGTAAGTTGTCCGTATGAATCCACTTGACCGAGGAAGACATTTTCAATAACAACACCGAGTTTTTCTAATTCTGAATGTAGCCAAGCGCGGTTATGTCCGCTTGCTGAAAGAGGTTCATCTAGTACATTTCCATCCATAATAACAGTTTGTGGTTCTTTCTCGTTTGGTACTTTTAAACCGATGTCTTTTGCTGTAAGTGGCTGGGAATCTTTCTTTAATAATACATTTAATTCTCCGCTCGGTTCTAAGACAGCAAATTCGACTTCAGCTACGCTGAACGCACTTTTTCCACGGAGAAGTTCCAGTAATTCGTCACTCGTATATTTTTCTTTCTTTAAGTTATCTTCGAGTATCTTTCCGTCTTTTATTAATACGGTAGATTTCCCTTCAAAGAAGTCCCGAGCTGTTTTGTTCTTTAAAGAGAGGATTCCTGTTAAAAAAGGTACCACAGCGAAAATGAGTATCGCAAAGACGCCGTGAAAAAATTTTGAATCGAGCCCTGTAGATACTTGGGCAGCGATGTCACCAATCGTCATTCCGGCTATGTATTCAAAAAAGGAAAGCTGAGAGATTTGTCTTTTCCCTAACCATTTCGTAATAGCGAATAAAATAATTAATATGAATACAGAGCGAAGAATGACAAGTGTCCATTCCGGCAGGTGAGACATAGTCGTTTCCTCCAGTCTACTTAAAACCCTTTATATTGAGGTTCTTCACGTTCTAATACTGAAATTCTATCCTTTAAATCAGCGATGACGCTGTCCATTTCTAACATACATTCATGAAATACGCGTTTTGATTCTTCGTCTTGTGAATTTAATGAAAGGGAGCTTAAACTTGCTTGAGCGCCCCTTACACTAGCAAGGCAAGTTTTTACGCTAGCGATAACAGTCATATAAACACCTCTTATCCTTTCGGTTTGAATAACAATGCTCCAATGAAGCCGAAAATAATAGCCGCTGATACACCGGCGCTCGTTACTTTAAACATGCCGGTAATAACGCCAACGATGCCATGTTTTGCAGCTTCTTCCATTGCGCCATGAACGAGGGCATTACCAAAGCTTGTAATAGGTACAGTTGCCCCGGCTCCAGCGAAATCAATTAATGGCTCATACAAATTAAATCCATCTAATATAGCTCCAGCAACAACGAGTGTTGCCATTGTATGAGCAGGTGTTAGTTTGCCGACATCAAACATAAGTTGGCCGATTACACATATGAGTCCGCCAATGACGAAAGCCCAGAAAAAAATCATTGCGTTGCACCTCCAAACTCAATCGAAACGGCGTGAGCGATACACGGAATCGTTTCTTCTTGTTGGAATGTAAGTGGAGATAGTAAAGCGCCTGTCGCAACGACAAGTATTTTTTTGAACTCTCCTCTTTTCATTCGGTTTAATAAATGACCGTACACGACTGTTGCAGAACATCCAGGTCCGCTAGCACCAGCTATGACAGGTTGTCCTTCTCTATAAATGATAATTCCGCAATCTTGAAATTGTTCGCTCGTTACTTTCGTTCCGTGTTTATGTAGTAAGTCATAAGCAATTTCGCGTCCTACATGTCCGAGATCGCCTGTTACGATTAAATCGTAGTAAGAGGCATCAATTTGACGTTCACGTAAATGGGCTTCAATTGTATCAACTGCAGCTGGAGCCATTGCGCCTCCCATATTAAACGGATCCGTTAATCCCATATCAACCACTCGGCCGATTGTTGCAGAGGTTACTCTTGGACCGTGTCCAGTATCGCTTAAAATAGCGGCTCCTGCTCCGGTTACTGTCCACTGTGCAGTAGGCGGCTTTTGTCCACCGTATTCGGTAGGGTAGCGGAACTGTTTTTCTACAGCTGTATTATGGCTTGAAGCTCCAGTTAATAAATATTTTGCACCTTTTGCATTTACGATACTTGCCCCAAGTGCTAAACCTTCCATGGAAGTAGAGCAAGCCCCGAATAATCCGAGATAAGGAGTCCCAAGTGTGCGGCAAGCAAAGCTTGTTGGAGTAATTTGATTAATTAAATCTCCTGCGAGTACGAATTGAATATCATCTTTACGAAGCTCTGCTTTTTCAGTAGCGCGACTACAAGCTTCTTCGAATAAAATCTTATGTGCTTTTTCATAGGAATCTTGTCCGAGCCATAAATCTTCATGAAGGATATCGAAGTCTTCTGGGATGTTCCCCTTTGCTTCAAATGGTCCACCGACAACCCCTGTTGAAATAATGACTGGTTTGTTTTCAAATACCCACGTTCGGTGTCCTTGTAACATTTATAGCCCTCCCCATTGAACGAGAATAGTTTTAATAAGTGCGATGACGAAAGCGGAAAATACACCAAATAAAATAACAGAACCAGCTAGTTTAAACATATTGCCGCCGACACCGAGTACAAAACCTTCCGTTCGGTGTTCAATACACGCGGAGATAACAGAGTTACCAAATCCAGTGACAGGTACAGCTGTTCCAGCGCCTGCAAACTGACCGAGACGATCGTATACACCGAATCCGGTTAGCAACATTGAGATAAAAATGAGAGTTGCGACTGTTGGATTTCCTGCTGAGCGTTCGGTAAAATCGAAATACGTAATATAAAAAGTTGATATCAGTTGCCCGATTAGGCAGATAAAACCACCAACGAAAAAGGCCTTTAAACAATTTTTTAGAACAGGGCGTTTCGGTTCGCGTTCTTGCTCAAATTTTTTGTATTCCTGTTGTACAGGGGTTAAGTTTTTATCTTTACTTGACATTGCAATCCTTCCTTTTCTATTCGAAAGCGTTAAGTGTTAGATTCCATTTCTGATCCGATTAGCTTTAACTGTTTTTTGATCTCATCTTTAGATACTTCTTTTTTCTTAATTTTGTTTGCAAGCTTTTCGAGTAACATAAAGATTTTTTTATCTGTACTAACACGAACATCGAAAGTAGGATATTCATCACTTAGTTGCTTTTGAAGTTTCTTGCGCAAAGGTTTTAATCCAAACCTTTCATGATGCTCAGGTATAACCGCTATGTAGAGATCTAAATTTGAATTCACTGCTGCGCTTTTTATAATTTCATCCATAGCGAGGGCCTTTTTCTTAGCTCCTTGCGATATAGATTGATTAAAGGATTCTGTACTCATCTTTGTTAATTTTGGACCCTTTTCTTTTTCTGTTCGTTTTGTTTCTTCTTTCTTTACCTTTTTATCTAATGGGCTATGATCACAACCGGTAAAAGAACTAAATAGAAGTATAAATAACGCGGTTATAAGTCCAATCTTTCGCATAATCATCATTCCATTTCTATTGCAATATGTAATGTGATAGAAAAAGGATGACTGCATATCATCCTTTTTCTATTTCACAGCAAGATTGATTCGTTATTGCTGTGAGTATTGTGGTTCTTCTTGTTGGACTTCTTCAACACGTGGGTTTAAAGAATCGATAATCGTTTGTGTTTGCTGCGCAGCTGTTTGGAAAAGTTGCTTAGCTTGTTGGTTATCCGTATCAAGAGCGAATCCCTCTAAGCTAGCTTGTGCACTTTTTAATCCAGAAACAGTCTGCTTTAATTTTGTAATTACAGTCATTGAATGAAGCCCCCTTTGGAATATCAATTCAAAGATTATAATTTGTGAGTTGGGGAGAATTTATGATTGGAAAATTTAGGGGTGGAATGGGTTTTATATGCTTTTAGCTAAGATGCATAAGGTATTACGGGGATATTTTTATTGATTTAGATGGATTTTATTGCTATTATTATGAGAAGAAAATGAAGTGTTTTCTATAATCATGCGCCCATAGCTCAGTCGGATAGAGCGGTGGTTTCCGGTACCACGTCTGCCGGGGGTTCGAATCCCTCTGGGCGCGTCAAAAAGTCCTAACTTACGTTTTGTAGGTTAGGACTTTTTTTATTTACCTCTTGTTATATCTAGTAATAAGATTTACTATTAGTACTTGATAATAATTTTTAATTTTATTATTTTCTTTCAATATTATTCAAATTTCGGTTGTAAGTTGTAAATCTCATTAATACATATAAATTAATAATATTTTGGAATGGGTGTCTGCGTGAGGATTCTCCTTTTACCAAACTTATTGTACAATAGAAACAAGGGGGAGATTAGTTTGAAGGCAAGTCTTTTACAAGAACAAAGCTTACGTTTGGCAATGACACAAGAGTTAAGGCAAGCGATTACAATGCTCCAGTATAATGTACAAGAATTATCGGAGTTTTTGTATGAGCAATCGTTAGAGAATCCCCTTATTGAGTTAGGTGGTTTTGAGAGGGAGAAGAAAAAGAGCTCTAACAACAGTAAAAGTACCAGCAAACAAGTCGAGAATCAGATGGAGATCTACAGTGTGGATTCTACAACGATTCAGCAACATTTATTAAATCAAATACAGTATTATAAAATAGATGAAGAAGAGCGAAAAGTAGCTTCTTTCATTATTATGAACATGGATGGAAATGGATATTTACAAGAAACGAATGAAGAGTTAGCAGAGCTCCTTTCTGCACATATTCATGTAGTCGACCGTTCTGTAGAGCTTGTCCAATCACTGGAGCCAGCAGGGGTAGGGGCGCGTAATATTCAGGAATGTTTAACCTTACAATTGAAGCGCTTACAAAGACGTAATGGATTAGCAGAAGAGGTTGTAGAAGATCATTTCGCTTATTTTGTGAAGAAAGATTGGCGAAAGCTCGTTCAAGTGTTGAAGTGTAGTAATGAGGAATTGCAGATTGCGGTAAATTGTATAACGTCATTACAACCAAAACCAGGTCTTGCGTTTTCTTCAGATAAACCACTTTACATTGTACCTGATATGGCGGTGAAAAAAGATGGCGATCGCCTCGTTTTACAAATGAATGAGAGAAATATGCCGAGAATTGAAATTCATTCTGAATATAGTGCGCTTCTTAATAATAGTGAAAGTGAAGTAGCATCTTACGTATCAGAAAAGTATCAGCATGTGCAGTGGATTATGCGCAGTTTGAAGCAGAGAAAACAGACATTGCTGCAAGTAATGACTATTATTATGGAAAAACAACGTGATTTCTTCTGGAAAGGTCCAGAGTATTTAAGACCTCTCGCTTTAAAAGAGGTAGCGGAAGAGTTAAGTGTGCATGAATCGACAATTAGTCGTGCGACGCGAAATAAATATGTGCAAACACCACACGGTTTATTTGAGATGAAATCGTTCTTTAGCAATGCCGTTTCGACGACTGAAGATGAAGCAGTTTCTACAAAACGTGTAAAACAATTTATTCAAACGCTAATTGGGGCAGAGGATAAGAAAAAGCCACTTTCAGATCAAAAGATTTCAAAATTATTAGAAGAAGAGCATGAAATTGTTATTTCTCGAAGAACAGTGGCGAAGTATAGAGAACAAATGCATATCCCAGCTTCGTCATTACGAAAAACGATCGGATAGGTGAAGAAGATGAAAGTTGTACTGTATACTAAAAAAGATTGTGGCCTTTGCGTGAAGGCAAAACAAGTTTTACAGGAAGTACAATGTGAATATTCTTTTCAAATCGAGGAAATAGATATATATGAAGATAATGACCTTTTAGAAAAATATCACTTAATGATTCCGGTTGTAGAAATGGACGGAAAACAAGTAGAATATGGTAACATTCACAAAGGTGTCATAATAAACTATATAAAGAATGCAGTTAAGAGTTGAATAAGTTTCTATCTCCTGTTACAATAATACACGTAGCAGGGATTATTTTTTTAACCTATGTGGGACACAAAATGTCACTACGGGACGTAAAGTGACCACGAGGGAAAATGAACCGATGTAGTGAGGAGAAAAGATATGCGCTCATGGATTCAGAACACAAAAAAATTATTACCTGATCTGCTACCTGTTATGCAAACGAGAATGCAAATTCTTCAATACATTAGGCTCATGCAGCCGATTGGAAGAAGAAACTTATCAGCAAGTCTCGGTATGACAGAACGAGTATTGCGAAGTGAAGTTCAAGTTTTGAAAGAACAAAACTTAGTTCACGTCGCTTCTTCTGGAATGACTTTGACAGAAGAAGGAACAGCTTTAGTTCTTGCTTTGGAAGACTTTATGAAAGAAATTTCCGGGTTAAAGGTTTTAGAAAAGCAACTTAAGGAAACATTAGACTTGGATGAAGTTTTCGTTGTCCCTGGTGATAGTGATGAATCACCTTGGGTCAAACTGGAGATGGGCCGTGCTTGTGTGACTTGTATAAAAGACCGTCTGACAGCGAATAATATCGTTGCTGTGGCTGGAGGAACTACGCTAGCTGCTGCTGCGGACATGATGCAACTTGATTGCAAAGATTTACATATGCTGTTTGTCCCAGCACGTGGTGGAATTGGAGAAGGTGTTGAATTAGAAGCCAATACCATTTGTGCCAAGATGGCGCAAAATACGATGAGTAATTATCGCTTATTGTATGTTCCAGACCATGTTAGTAGCGAAGCATATGCGTCTATTGTGACAGAGCCTTCCGTGAAAGAAATTCTTGAGTTGATTCGATCTTCCAATATCGTCATTCATGGAATAGGTGATGCGTTAACAATGGCACGTCGCAGAAGTACTTCAGAAGCAGATTGGTTAAAGATTCAGGCAAGCGAAGCAGTTGGCGAAGCTTTCGGTTACTACTTTAATGAAGAAGGAAATGTTGTTCATAAAGTAAGAACAGTTGGTATGCAACTAGAGGACTTACAAAATGTATCTCATGTTGTTGCAGTCGCTGGAGGTTCTTCAAAGGCAAAAGCAATACAGGCTGTAATTAAACAAGGGCACACTTCAATTCTAATTACAGATGAAGGTGCAGCAAAACAGTTAACAAAGGGTTTTACCCTTTAATATAATCCCCCAAGGAGGAAATTCAAATGACTAAAATTGGTATTAATGGATTTGGACGTATCGGACGTAACGTATTCCGCGCAGCTCTTAACAACTCTGAGGTAGAAGTAGTAGCAATCAACGACTTAACAGATGCTAAAACATTAGCTCACCTTTTAAAATATGACACAGTTCACGGAACTTTAAATGCAGAAGTATCTGCTAACGAAAACAGCATCGTTGTTAACGGTAAAGAAATTAAAGTTATCGCTGAGCGTGACCCAGCTCAATTACCATGGAGCGACTACGGAGTAGAAGTAGTAGTAGAATCTACTGGCCGTTTCACTAAAAAATCAGATGCTGAGAAACACTTAGGTGGATCAGTTAAGAAAGTTATCATCTCAGCTCCAGCTTCTGACGAAGATATCACTGTAGTTATGGGTGTTAACCACGAACAATACGATGCAGCTAACCACAACGTAGTATCTAACGCTTCTTGTACTACAAACTGTCTAGCTCCATTCGCTAAAGTATTAAACGAAAAATTCGGCGTAAAACGCGGAATGATGACAACAATTCACTCTTACACTAACGACCAACAAATCTTAGACTTACCACACAAAGATTTACGTCGTGCTCGTGCAGCAGCTGAAAACATGATCCCAACATCTACTGGTGCAGCTAAAGCTGTAGCATTAGTATTACCAGAACTTAAAGGTAAATTAAACGGTGGCGCTGTACGTGTTCCAACTGCTAACGTTTCTCTAGTTGACTTAGTTGTTGAACTTGACAAAGAAGTAACAGTTGAAGAAGTAAATGCAGCATTCAAAGCAGCAGCTGAAGGCGAATTAAAAGGTATCCTTGGATACAGCGAAGAGCCATTAGTATCTATCGACTATAACGGATGTACAGCTTCTTCTACAATCGATGCATTATCTACAATGGTAATGGAAGGTAACATGGTTAAAGTACTTTCTTGGTACGATAACGAAACTGGTTACTCTAACCGCGTAGTAGACCTAGCAGCTTACATGACTTCAAAAGGTCTTTAATTCTTAATTATATAAGTTATCAATGACAAAACGAGGGAGAGGGTTTGTTCCCTCTCTCTCTTCTTTCGTTTTAAAAGCAAATGTGTTAAGCTTTTGAGTGGGTTTTGTCAATCCTAACTAGTAGTCGGAGGGAAATCCAATGAACAAAAAATCAATTCGTGACGTAGATTTAAAAGGTAAGCGTGTATTTTGCCGCGTTGATTTCAACGTACCTATGAAAGAAGGCAAAATTACAGATGAAACTCGTATCCGTGCAGCTCTTCCTACAATTCAATATTTAGTAGAGCAAGGTGCGAAAGTTATTTTAGCAAGTCACTTAGGCCGTCCAAAAGGTCAAGTAGTAGAAGAAATGCGTTTAACTCCAGTAGCAGCACGTTTAGGCGAGCTTCTTGGTAAAGACGTTAAAAAAGCGGACGAAGCATTCGGACCAGTTGCACAAGAAATGGTTGCAGCAATGAACGAAGGCGACGTATTAGTTCTTGAAAACGTACGTTTCTATGCGGGCGAAGAAAAGAACGATGCAGAACTTGCGAAAGAATTTGCAGCACTTGCTGACATCTTCGTAAACGATGCATTCGGTGCAGCTCACCGTGCTCACGCTTCTACAGCAGGTATCGCAGACCACCTACCAGCAGTATCTGGTCTATTAATGGAAAAAGAGTTAGATGTACTTGGTAAAGCACTTTCTAACCCAGAACGTCCATTTACAGCTATCATCGGTGGTGCGAAAGTAAAAGATAAAATCGGTGTAATTCGTCATCTATTAGACAAAGTAGATAACTTAATCATCGGTGGTGGACTTGCTTACACATTCGTTAAAGCTTTAGGTCATGAAATTGGTCTATCTCTATGTGAAGACGACAAGATCGAACTAGCTAAAGAATTTATGCAACTTGCAAAAGAAAAAGGCGTAAACTTCTACATGCCAGTTGATGTTGTAATCACTGAGGAATTCTCTGAAACTGCAACAACTAAAATCGTTGGTATCGACTCTATCCCTTCTAACTGGGAAGGCGTGGACATCGGTCCTAAAACACGTGAAATTTATGCAGATGTAATTAAAAATTCTAAGCTTGTTGTATGGAATGGACCAATGGGTGTATTCGAAATGACTCCATTCGCAGAAGGTACAAAAGCAGTAGGACAAGCATTAGCAGATGCAGAAGATACATACTCTGTTATCGGCGGTGGTGACTCTGCAGCAGCTGTTGAAAAATTCGGTATGGCTGATAAAATGAGCCACATTTCTACTGGCGGCGGTGCGTCATTAGAATTCATGGAAGGTAAAGAGCTTCCAGGTGTAGTTTGTCTTAACGACAAATAAGTAGCAGCCAAAGAAAAAGGACGGTGCAAAGCATGCGTAAACCAATTATCGCAGGTAACTGGAAAATGAATAAAACTCTATCTGAAGCAGTTAGCTTCGTAGAGGAAGTTAAAGGTCAAATCCCAGCAGCTTCAGCTGTTGATGCAGTAGTTTGCTCTCCAGCTCTATTCTTAGAGCGCCTTGTAGCAGCAACTGAAGGAACTGACTTACAAGTAGGTGCACAAAACATGCACTTCGAAAAAAATGGTGCATTCACTGGCGAAATTAGCCCAGTAGCACTTAGCGACTTAAAAGTTGGCTATGTAGTACTTGGCCACTCTGAGCGTCGTGAAATGTTTGCTGAAACAGATGAGTCAGTAAACAAAAAGACTATCGCAGCATTTGAACATGGTTTAACACCAATCGTATGTTGTGGTGAGACTTTAGAAGAGCGCGAAAGCGGAAAAACATTTGATCTAGTAGCAGGTCAAGTGACAAAAGCACTTGCAGGTTTAACAGAAGAGCAAGTTAAAGCAACTGTTATCGCTTATGAGCCAATCTGGGCTATCGGTACAGGTAAATCTTCTTCTTCTGCAGATGCAAACGAAGTATGTGCGCACATCCGTAAAGTTGTTGCAGAAGCTGTTTCTCCAGAAGCTGCAGAAGCTGTTCGTATCCAATACGGCGGTAGCGTAAAACCAGAAAACATTAAAGAGTATATGGCACAATCTGACATCGACGGCGCTTTAGTTGGCGGTGCTAGCTTAGAGCCTGCTTCGTTCTTAGGTCTTCTGGGGGCGGTAAAATGAGAAAGCCAACAGCTTTAATCATTCTTGACGGTTTCGGACTTCGTGAAGAAACTTACGGGAATGCTGTAGCACAAGCTAAGAAACCTAATTTTGATGGTTACTGGAACAAATTCCCTCACACAACGCTTACAGCTTGTGGCGAGGCAGTAGGTCTTCCAGAAGGTCAAATGGGTAACTCTGAGGTTGGTCACTTAAATATCGGTGCTGGCCGCGTAGTATATCAAAGCTTAACACGCGTTAACGTTGCAATTCGTGAAGGCGAGTTCGATAAGAACGAAACTTTTCAAAATGCAATTAAAAGCGTAAAAGAAAAAGGTACTGCACTTCATTTATTCGGTTTACTTTCTGACGGTGGTGTGCACAGTCACATGAACCATATGTTTGCTCTTCTTCGCTTAGCAGCAAAAGAAGGCGTGGAGAAAGTTTATATCCATGCATTCTTAGACGGCCGCGATGTTGGACCACAAACAGCAAAAGGTTATATCGATGCAACGAATGAAGTAATTAAAGAAACAGGAGTAGGACAATTCGCGACTATCTCTGGTCGTTATTACTCTATGGACCGTGACAAGCGTTGGGATCGCGTAGAAAAATGTTACAGTGCTATGGTGAATGGTGAAGGCCCTACTTATAAATCAGCAGAAGAGTGTGTAGAAGACTCTTATGCTAACGGTATCTATGATGAATTCGTATTGCCGTCTGTAATTGTTAACGAAGATAACACGCCAGTTGCAACAATCAATGATGATGATGCAGTTATCTTCTATAACTTCCGTCCAGACCGTGCAATTCAAATTGCTCGTGTATTTACAAACGAAGACTTCCGTGAGTTCGATCGTGGTGAAAAAGTACCTCACATTCCAGAATTCGTATGTATGACACACTTCAGTGAAACTGTAGATGGATACGTGGCATTCAAGCCAATGAACCTTGATAACACTTTAGGTGAAGTTGTTGCGCAAGCGGGATTAAAGCAACTTCGCATCGCGGAAACTGAAAAGTATCCGCACGTTACATTCTTCTTTAGCGGTGGTCGTGAGGCTGAATTCCCAGGAGAAGAGCGTATCTTAATTAACTCACCGAAGGTTGCAACGTATGACTTGAAACCTGAAATGAGCATTTACGAAGTAACGGACGCTTTAGTAAATGAAATCGAAAATGATAAACATGATGTTATCATTCTTAACTTTGCGAACTGTGATATGGTTGGCCATTCTGGGATGATGGAACCAACAATTAAAGCAGTAGAAGCAACTGACGAATGTTTAGGAAAAGTTGTAGAAGCGATTCTTGCAAAAGATGGTGTAGCACTTATTACTGCTGACCATGGTAATGCTGATCAGGAGTTAACTGCTGATGGCGGTCCTATGACAGCTCATACAACTAACCCGGTTCCTTTCATCGTTACAAAAAATGATGTAGAGCTTCGTGAAGGTGGTATTTTAGGAGATATCGCTCCAACAATGCTTACACTTTTAAATGTGGAACAACCGAAAGAAATGACAGGTAAAACAATTATTAAATAATTTGCTTATATAAAAAGGAGAGAATTTATTATGTCAACAATTATTGATGTTTATGCTCGCGAAGTCCTTGATTCTCGTGGTAACCCAACTGTAGAAGTAGAAGTTTACACAGAAAGCGGCGCTTTCGGACGCGCTATCGTACCAAGTGGTGCATCTACTGGTGAGCACGAAGCAGTAGAATTACGTGACGGTGACAAATCTCGTTACCTTGGTAAAGGTGTTGTTAACGCAGTAAACAACGTTAACGAAATTATCGCTCCAGAAATCGCTGGTTTCGATGTAACTGACCAAGCTGGTATCGACCGTGCTATGATCGAATTAGATGGCACTCCAAACAAAGGTAAACTAGGCGCTAACGCTATCCTTGGTGTATCTATGGCAGTAGCTCACGCAGCAGCTGACTTCGTAGGTCTTCCATTATACCGTTACCTTGGTGGATTCAATGCAAAACAATTACCAACTCCAATGATGAACATCATCAACGGTGGTTCTCACGCTGATAACAACGTTGACTTCCAAGAGTTCATGATCTTACCAGTTGGTGCTCCAACATTCAAAGAATCAATCCGTATGGGTGCTGAAGTATTCCATGCACTTAAAGCTGTATTACATGACAAAGGTCTTAACACTGCAGTAGGTGACGAAGGTGGATTCGCTCCAAACCTTGGTTCTAACCGTGAAGCTTTAGAAGTAATCATCGAAGCTATCGAAAAAGCTGGTTACAAAGCTGGCGAGAACGTATTCTTAGGAATGGACGTTGCTTCTTCTGAGTTCTACAACAAAGAAACTGGTAAATATGACCTTGCAGGCGAAGGCCGTACTGGCTTAACTTCTGCAGAAATGGTTGATTTCTATGAAGAGCTTTGCAAAGACTTCCCAATCATCTCTATCGAAGATGGTTTAGACGAAAACGACTGGGATGGTCACAAATTATTAACTGAGCGTATCGGTGATAAAGTACAATTAGTTGGTGACGATTTATTCGTAACTAACACTCAAAAACTTGCTGAAGGTATCGAAAAAGGTATCTCTAACTCAATCTTAATTAAAGTTAACCAAATCGGTACTTTAACTGAGACTTTCGAAGCTATCGAAATGGCTAAACGTGCTGGTTACACAGCAGTTGTATCTCACCGTTCTGGTGAAACTGAAGATGCTACAATCGCTGACATCGCAGTTGCAACTAACGCTGGCCAAATCAAAACTGGTTCTATGAGCCGTACTGACCGTATTGCTAAGTACAACCAATTATTACGCATCGAAGACGAACTAGGCGAAATCGCTGTTTACGATGGTATCAAATCTTTCTATAACATCAAACGATAATTGTAGAAAATAAACGACAGACCGTGAGAAATCACGGTCTGTTTTTTTATGCTAAAATTGTTCACCCGTCATAAGTGACATGAAATGTTTGAAGAAGCGGTTATAGTCAAAATCAATTGCGATTTGATGAACCGGCCAATCAATAAATGGCTTCTGGTTCACTAGAGAACGAAATTCCCCTATGCTTGCTCCTTGTGCAGAGGATTCTGTCATGACAACAATAGGTGATTTATGATACGTGAACATAGAGTTATCAAATAAAGCGAGTATTGGCATTGTGTCATGGAAGGGGCTCCCCTTTAAATGTGGTAGGGCGTCTTTATAATATCCGTAGTAATAATGATCAAATAACGGTTTGACAAGTGGAGCTTTTCCTTTTGCCTCAATGTATTCTGCCATTTCTGGTGTAATGACGGAATATTGGGTAACGTTTAATGGGTATATGTACATGTTAGCTGTAGATTGAAGGACTATATTAGCAGCAGTAGGATCGCCATAAAAGTTTGCTTCGGAGATAGGGGTAACATTACCAGGATGTAAAAAGGCACCGCCCATTACGTAGTAAGATTTAACTTGCTTCATTAACTGTTTACATACGATGAATAAAATTGCTAGGGAGGTAAGTCTTCCTAAACTTACAATGATTAATTCATCTTTATACTGTTCAATAAGAGGAATGACTTCAAAAAAATTCTCCATTTCTCCGTTAGTCACATTCACCTTTGGAATAATTGGACCGAGCCCCTGTTTCCCATGTACATCCGTAAAAAACGCAGGTGGGGCACCTGTAAGGGGACGTTCTGAACCACCGAATATCTTGATATTTCTATTCTTTGTTTCGTTATTAAAAAAATGAGCATTTTCTACGGCCATTTTTTTTGGAACATTGCCGTAATCAGCAACGATACCGATGATTTCTATTTCATCGATAAAGAATGCTAAGAGGAGAGCCATCGTATCATCAATCCCAGGATCACAAAAAATGAGAACTTTTTTGGGCATATGTTCACCACCTATCTTGTTTATCCGGTACAAATCCGCTTGGTGAGGGATAATAATTAATGGGGATGAGGAAAACCTCAATGATTAAAGTTTCACTTTATATATATGTAAGTTTAAGGATAAAAAGATTATTTTATTGAAATAATAGTCTTTTAAATTCAGAAAATAAAAACTTTTTATATTAGGTCAAGGTTTTTGACGTAATTTTCGTTTGAAAATGCAGTCATATCAAGGTTGTAAGCGTATAACATAGGCTGTTTTTGCTGTCAAGTTGATAAATTGCAGCTTTTTACAATTTATACTATGATAAAGATATTAACAGAAGATCGTATAAACATGAGGGATGATGAACATGAAATTTACAAAGATTCTTGTCCAAATTGCTGCTCTTTACGTGTTTTATATGGTTGGAACTTGGGTGCAAGAAATGTTAAATATTCCGATTCCAGGAAGTTTGATTGGAATGTTCCTCTTACTTGTTTTACTTA
This sequence comes from Bacillus sp. FSL W8-0640, assembly GCF_038007725.1. Taxonomy (NCBI): domain Bacteria; kingdom Bacillati; phylum Bacillota; class Bacilli; order Caryophanales; family Bacillaceae; genus Bacillus; species Bacillus sp. FSL W8-0640. The sequence goes on along the minus strand of NZ_JBBOXT010000001.1, from coordinate 4,899,711 downwards.
GCCTAAAAGTTCTTCCAGTGAAATGGTTCGATTTAGGAGCAGAAACACTCGTTGCTATTATGCCGTTTTTATTAATTCCGCCAACGCTTGGCCTAATGAATTACGGTGCTTTTTTTATGAGTAAAGGAATTTCTCTTTTCATTACAGTTGTAGCGAGTACATTTTTAATTATTATTGTCGCAGGACATACAGGACAATATCTTGCGAATAGGAAGGAAAGAGAGTCGCGATGAGCCAAATATTAATCGGAATCGGTTGGGTTCTTTTTACGGTGCTATTATATCAATTATCTAAAAAAATCTATAAATTATTTCCAACACCATTCACCATTCCAATGCTTGTAGCAACTGGATTAATGGCTTTCCTATTTATCGTGCTTGATATACCATATCAACATTATATGGAAAGTGGTGGTGGCTGGATTGCAAAGCTACTTGGACCCGGTGTTGTAGCATTTGCAATTCCTCTTTATAAACAACGTCATGTTCTGCAAAAATATGTTGTACCGATTGCTGGCGGGGTATTAGTAGGTACAACAGTTGCAATCGCTAGTGATTTTGCGATTGCTTCACTTATGGGAACGGATAAAAGCTTAATCTTATCGTCATTACCAAAATCGGTGACAATGCCAGTTGCGATGAGTGTTTCTGAACAAGTTGGTGGTGTACCTTCCTTAACAGCAGCTTTCGTTGTTATCGCAGGTATTACTGGAACGATTACAGGACCCCTTTTATTAAAATGGAGCCGTGTTACAAACTCAGTTGGTAAAGGTATCGGATTTGGATGTGCTTCTCATATTATGGGCGTGATGAGAGCGATGAAAAATAACGAACATGAAGGTGTTATTGGATCGGTAACAATGACATTAACAGCAATTTTGACATGTTTACTTGGACCGTTATTTGCGATGATGTTTATGTAATAGAAGAAAAGCGAGAGCGCCTCTATAGCTCTCGCTTTTCTATAGAATTTATGCTACAGTTACAATAACTGAATCTTTGTAGGAGGTACGCCAAGTGCATACGTTATTATCAGTTTTACTTATTATTGTATCGATTTTAATGATTGTTATGGTACTTATGCAATCTAGTAATAGCTCAGGCCTTTCAGGTGCAATTTCAGGCGGTGCGGAGCAATTATTTGGTAAGCAAAAGGCACGTGGAATTGAAGCGGTATTAAACCGTATTACAATTGTTTTAGCTGTATTGTTCTTTGTATTAACAATTGGTGTTACGTACTTCAATTTATAGAATTGAAAGAAGAAGCGTTAGTGAATGGTACTAATGGTTCTTCTTTTTTTGTTTTGCTATTTGAAAGATGTTTCTAATTAGATTATAGAAATACAAATATGGTACACTAGATATAGAAAGAATACGACTAGATTACAGAAGAGAAAGAGGAGAAATACATGATGAAATTAGCATCTCCGAAACCATTTACATTTGAGGGTGGAGACCGCGCTGTTTTATTACTACATGGATTCACAGGGAACTCAGCTGATGTACGTATGTTAGGGCGTTTCTTAGAAAAGAAAGGCTATACTTGTCATGCGCCAATTTATAAAGGGCACGGTGTACCACCAGAAGAGCTTGTTCATACAGGGCCTACAGATTGGTGGCAAGATGTAACGGAGGCATATCAGCTTTTAAAAGATAAAGGTTTTGAGAAAATTGCTGTTGTTGGATTGTCACTTGGCGGCGTATTTTCTTTAAAATTAGGTTATACAGTACCGGTTTTAGGTGTAGTACCAATGTGTGCACCGATGTATATTAAGAGTGAAGAAACGATGTACCAAGGTATATTGGCATATGCCCGCGAATATAAAAAACGTGAGCAAAAATCACCAGAACAAATTGAACAAGAAATGTTGGAATTCCAAAAGACACCGATGAATACATTAAAAGCATTACAACAATTAATTGCTGACGTACGTAACAATGTGGATATGATTTATGCGCCAACATTTGTTGTACAAGCACGTCATGACGAAATGATTAATACAGATAGTGCTAACATTATTTATAACGGTGTAGAATCTACGTTAAAAGACATTAAATGGTATGAAGACTCTACGCATGTCATTACACTTGATAAACAACGTGACGAGCTACATGAGGATGTATATAACTTCTTGGAGCAACTAGATTGGTAAGATCTAGTTGCCTCTTTTTTTCATAAGGAATTTTTTGTGAAAACTGTAAAAATCATAAGGGGAGTATTGAAGTTTCACTTTATACATCCCCTATCTTTCGGATACACTAAATAATATAAGGTTTTAAAGGAGGTATTTTTGCTTGGAAGAAATCATACAAGAACATATTGATAAGTTGTTATTATTTATGAGAGAAGAAGCGTATAAACCGCTAACGATACAAGAGTTAGAAGAGGCATTTGGGATTGAAGGTTCTGAGGGCTTTAAAGATTTCGTAAAGGCACTTGTAACGATGGAAGAAAAGGGACTTGTTATTCGTACTCGTAGCAACCGTTACGGTCTTCCTGAAAAGATGAATTTAGTAAGAGGTAAGTTAATTGGACATGCACGTGGTTTTGCATTCGTTGTACCAGACGAGAAGAAAACGGGAGACGATGATCTTTTCATCCCGCCTACAGAATTAAACGGTGCACTTCATGGCGATACAGTATTAGCACGCCTTAGTTCTCAATCGAGCGGTTCGCGTCAAGAAGGTTCAATTGTACGCATTTTAGAGCGTGGAACGAAAGAACTAGTTGGTACATATACAGAATCGAAAAACTTTGGATTTGTTATACCTGACAATAAGCGCTGGACGAGTGATATCTTTATCTTGAAAAGCGCATCAATGGGTGCTGTAGAAGGTCATAAAGTAGTTGTGAAAATTACGAGCTATCCAGAGAATCGTTTAAGTGCAGAAGGTGAAGTTATTCAAATTCTAGGTCATAAAAATGATCCAGGAGTAGATATTTTATCTGTCATTCATAAACATCATTTACCTTTAGCATTCCCTGAGGAAGTGATGGAGCATGCAAACAGTGTACCAGAAACGATTTCAGAAGAAGATTTAAAAGATCGCCGCGACCTGCGTGATCAAATGATCGTAACGATTGATGGTGCAGATGCGAAAGACTTAGATGATGCTGTTACAGTAACGAAGCTTGAGAACGGTAACTACAAGCTAGGCGTTCACATTGCGGATGTAAGTCATTACGTTCAAGAAGGCTCTCCAATTGATGTTGAAGCAGCGGAAAGAGCGACAAGTGTGTATCTTGTTGACCGTGTAATCCCGATGATTCCGCATCGTCTATCTAACGGTATTTGCTCATTAAATCCGAAAGTAGACCGTCTGACATTATCTTGTGAAATGGAAATCAACAACTTAGGTGATGTTGTTAAACACGAGATTTTCCAAAGTGTGATTAAAACGACAGAGCGTATGACGTATGCTGACGTAAGAAGCATTTTAGAAGATGAGGACGAAGAGTTAATTAAGCGTTATGAGCCGCTCGTACCGATGTTTAAAGAGATGGGTCAATTGGCACAAATTTTACGTGAAAAACGTATGCGCCGTGGTGCAATTGACTTTGACTTTAAAGAAGCGAAAGTATTAGTAGATGAAGAAGGAAAACCGACAGACGTTGTCATGCGCGATCGTTCTGTATCAGAGAAGTTAATTGAAGAATTTATGCTTGTTGCGAATGAAACAGTAGCAGAGCACTTCCACTGGATGAACGTACCGTTTATGTACCGTGTCCATGAAGATCCGAAAGAAGATAAGCTTGAGCGTTTCTTCGAGTTTGTAACGAACTTCGGATATGCGGTAAAAGGACGTGCGAATGAAGTGCACCCTCGTGCGCTGCAACAAATTCTTGAAATGGTTCAAGGACAGCCAGAAGAAGTAGTTATTTCAACAGTTATGCTTCGTTCTATGAAGCAAGCTCGTTACGATGCGGATAGTTTAGGACATTTCGGTTTATCAACTGAGTTCTACACACATTTCACATCACCAATTCGTCGTTACCCAGATACAATCGTTCATAGATTAATTCGTGAATACATTATTAATGGTAAAGTCGACAACGAAACGCAAGCAAAATGGCGTGAAAAATTACCTGAGATTGCAGAGCACTCTTCTAATATGGAACGCCGTGCTGTTGAAGCAGAGCGTGAAACAGATGAGATGAAAAAAGCAGAGTATATGGTTGATAAGATCGGTGAAGAGTATGACGGTATGATTAGCTCTGTAACAAACTTCGGTTTATTCGTAGAGCTTCCAAATACAATTGAAGGTCTTGTACACGTTAGCTACTTAACGGATGATTACTACCGTTATGACGAGCAACATTTCGCTATGATCGGAGAACGTACAGGAAACGTATTCCGCATCGGTGATGAAATTACAATTCGCGTTATTAACGTAAACAAAGACGAGCGTGCAATCGACTTTGAAATCGTTGGCATGAAAGGCACACCTCGCCGTAAGTTCAAAGATCGTCCAGTCGTTATCGAGCAGCCAAGAACAGGCAGAAAGAAACGCGGTGGACGTAGCGAGCGCAGTAATGAGCGCGGCGGTGAACGTGGCACAGGTAGAAAATTTGACCGTGGTGGTAAAGGAAAAGGAAAAGGAAGAGGATCTGCATCTGCATCCGCTTCTGCTAGCCAGCCAGGAAAAAAAGATGGTAACGGTAAGAAGAAAAAAGCATTCTTCGAAAACGTACCAGGATTCAAGAAGAAAAAGAAAAAGCGTAAGTAAGAAAAGAGTGGCTTCGCTTTGATGAAAAGCGGGGCCGTTTTCTTTTTTCTTCGTGGCTTGAGAGCGAGCCACTTTCGCTTTTTATTAACATTTGTTACAATAGTAAAAATAGAGGAGGGACGTTATATGCCAAAGGGTACAGGTAAGGTTATTGCACAGAATAAAAAAGCATTTCATGATTATTTCATCGAAGAAACATACGAAGCAGGGCTTGTCCTTCAAGGAACGGAAATTAAGTCGATTCGCGCTGGACGCGTAAACTTGAAAGATGCGTTTGCACGTGTACATAATGGTGAAGTATGGGTTCATAATATGCACATTAATACGTACGAACAAGGGAATCGTTTCAACCATGATCCACTTCGTACGAGAAAATTACTTCTGCATAAAAAAGAAATTGATAAACTAGCGGGCGCTGCGAAAGAAACAGGTTACGCATTAGTTCCACTTAGAATTTATTTAAAAAATGGATTTGCAAAGATGGCACTTGGTTTAGCAAAAGGTAAGAAGCAATACGATAAACGTCACGATTTAAAAGAGAAAGAAGCTAAACGTGAAATTGCACGCGCGTTCCGTGATCGCCAAAAGATGTAATACAGATATTTACATTTGTAAAATGGAGCGCGTATGTTATAATAACTTATGTAAGGTTGTTGCACATTGAAAAACAGCTCTTAGTAGCTATCACGATATTTTCTTCGTATGCTCCATTTTTATCATGGGGACGTTACGGATTCGACAGGGATAGTTCGAGCTTAGGTTGCGAGTCGAGGGGATCGGCCTCGTTAAAACGTCAAAGCCTATAATTGGCAAACAAAACAATCTTTCTTTAGCTGCTTAATTGCACTAAAGGTTCCTCCCTCCATCGTCCATGTGGTAGGGTAAGGGACTCAAACTAAGTGGACTACGCCGGAGTTCGCCGTCTGAGGACAAAGGAAGAGAATAACCAGACTAGCAACTTGGAAGCCTGTCGATAGGCCGAAGAGTTCGCGAAATGCTAATATATCGACTACACTCGTAGAAGCTTAAGTGCCGATATTTTTGGACGTGGGTTCGACTCCCACCGTCTCCACCAATACATATTTGGTGGTTTTTTATTTTGTATGATATGAACCATAACTTTGCCAGATTGGCGAGGTTATGGTTCTTTTTGTTTGTGGTTTTATAGAATGCTGAAGTTGATGGGACGGTATCCCTGAAAGAGAGAATAAAAAATGGTTATTGATGATAAGCGGGTAGATACTATAGCAGATTGTAAACGCTCAATTGTTAAGTAGTTATTATTTTTTTACTTTATTCGAATCTTCATATGTTTTGTGTTTTTATCCATACCTATTGTAAGATTATATAGAGTTCTCCTAATAAACTGTTTTAATGGATTATTTAGGGGTTTTAAATTTATAAATCTTAAATTATTTTTTCGGGATAATTTTTTATCTAAATAATTTATATTGAAGTAGAGGTGAACCATCGGTGAAGCAGGTGTTGGTGATTAAAAATGAACGGTCTTCAGCAAAGAAAATAGTAAGCGGTCTAACGCAAGAAGGCTATTTCATTTTAAAACTTCACAATGAAAACGAAGGTTTAAATATAATATATGAACAAGATTGGGATATTATCATATTGGATTGGGATTCATTAAGTATATCGGGACCAGAAATTTGCAGACAAATACGACTTGTTAAAACGACACCGATCATTATTGTGACTGACAATATTTCTAGTAAGGATTGCGTTGCAGGGTTACAAGCAGGAGCAGATGATTATATTAGAAAACCATTTGCGAAAGAAGAATTAGTAGCAAGGGTTCAAGCAATTTTAAGGAGAAGTGATTGTAACCAGCAAAAGGAGATAAACTTTTTTCAGTTTAAAGATCTCTTTGTTGATGCATCTAGCAATCTTGTGAAAAAAGGTGGCGAAAATCTCTCACTTACTAAGCGTGAGTACGATTTACTTGTATTTTTAATCAAGAATAAAAACACAATATTGAGCCGTGAAATGCTTTTGAATCAAGTTTGGGGATATAACGTAGTAGTAAATCCAAATGTAGTAGATTTATATATTGGGTATGTAAGAAAAAAGTTAAAGTGCGAGAAGAAAGACAGATATATTCAAACGATACACGGCAGAGGCTATTCAATGATTGAATGATAAAATAAGGTAATAGAAAAGCGAGTAAAATTGTTTCATTCAGTTTTACTCGCTTTTTTGTTAAATGTGATAATCAAATAGTTTCTGAGAAATATTAATAGATGAAAACTGTAAAAAGAATATTTCTATCAGGCAATGGATTATGAAAACATTAGCTATTAATGAGCATCTTTTGGGTAGTGTGGAGGGGACGATTCTAGCTCGCATTAGTTGAGACCAGATCTAATGAAAGTGTCTACTCGAAAAAAATCGACACGCTCTGAAGAATAAAGGTTAATCAATACGCCCGACTTCACATATTACTTTCTATGCCTGATTTTATGAATTCGCACCATTCACAAGATTTTCACAGAATTAATGACTATACTAATTAACAGGATGTTCAAATGAAAATGATTATCAATAGCGATTCAATTGAATAAAAGTTACCTTCTAATTCAATCTATGGATGTCATCATTTTCGAAATAAATCACACTATAAGGAGTATACATATGAAAAAATCTATGCTTTTAAAATTAGTGAGTATTCTAGCAATTTTTACTTTAATGTTAGTGGCTTGCTCAGATTCAAGTAAAGAAACTTCGAAGGCTAATAATAAAGATAATGGTAATGATAAGCCAAAAACGGTTGAAATCACTGATGCTCATGGAACTGTTAAAGTACCTGTAAACCCAAAGAATGTAGTTGCTTTGGATAACAGAACTTTTGAAACTTTATCTGATTGGGGAATTAAATTAGCGGCTGCTCCAAAGGATATCATGCCTGCTGATTCAGCATATAAAAAGGATGAAAAAGTTCAAAATATTGGAAATCACCGCGAACCAAATCTTGAAATTATTGCAGCGGCAAACCCTGACCTTGTAATCGTTGGTCAAAGATTTGCTGATCATTACGAAGAAATCAAAAAATTAGTGCCAAATGCAGCTGTTATTGATCTTAATTTTGATGTTTCTGAGAAATCTACTACGCCTGGAAAAAATTTAGTAGATGGACTTAAAAATTCTACAACTACTCTAGGAAAAATCTTTGATAAAGATAAAGAAGCTAAACAATTAGTAGCTGATTTCGATAAATCTATTGAAAAAGCAAAATCTGCTTATAACGGAAAAGATAAAGTTATGAGTGTTATCGTTACTGGTGGAAATATTGGCTTTGCTGCTCCACATTCTGGTCGCGTTTGGGGACCTATGTATGACATTTTCGGTTGGACTCCAGCATTAGAAGTTTCGAATTCTACTGCAGGTCATAAAGGTGATGACGTTTCTGTTGAAGCTATTGCACAAACAAATCCTGATTGGCTTTTCGTATTAGATCGTGATGCTGCAACATCTGATGCAGCTAAGTCAGCTCCAGCTAAGGATGTTATTTCTAAATCACCAGCTCTTCAAAACACAACTGCTGTTTCTAAAAAACAAGTTATTTATGCACCAGAAGATACTTACACAAATGAATCAATTCAAACTTATATAGAGTTATTTGGAAATCTTGCAAAAACTTTAGCTAAGTAGTGTAAAGGGGTACGAAACAGTGTCAAAAAATATGATTTCTAGGGTTGAGAATATTTCTCAACCCCAGTTTTATAATCAAAATAAAATATGGACAAAACCTTTTATAATAGCGATTGTAGTTGTTATAATTTTAGGGATTATATCACTGTTTACTGGAGTTTATGATATACGTGGACAAGAGGACGGAATGGAGATGTTTTTCATCACTCGTGTTCCGAGAACAGTTGCATTAATGCTTACTGGAGCTGCAATGGCGATGGCAGGGCTCGTCATGCAACTCATTACACAGAATCGCTTTGTTGAACCTACTACAACGGGGACGATTGAATGGTCAGGCTTAGGCCTGCTTTTTGTGTATTTACTATTTCCTGCCCCGACTTTAGTTCAAAGAATGACTGGTGCAATCATTTTTTCTTTTATAGGAACTATGATTTTCTTTCTATTTTTAAGAAGAGTTAAGCTTCGTTCGTCTTTAATTGTTCCGATTATTGGATTGATGCTTGGAGCAGTAATTTCTGCAGTGTCTACTTTTTTAGGACTCCTTTTTCAAAAGACGCAAAGTATTGAAACTTGGTTTGTAGGTTCATTTGCTAACATTCAGGTGGGAAGATATGAATATTTATGGCTGATTGTTATCATTACTTTTCTTATTTTTATGTATGCTAATAGATTGACTTTAGCTGGACTAGGAGAAGATGTCGCAACAAGTCTTGGAGTTAATTACAATAGAATTGTTCTTTTTGGGACTGCTCTTATCTCTGTTGCAGTTGGAATTGTTGCAGCTGTTATTGGACACTTACCTTTCTTAGGATTAATTGTGCCAAATATCGTTTCAATGTTTAGAGGTGATGATCTTAGGAGTAATTTACCTTGGGTTTGTGTGATCGGAATGGGATCAATAACTGCCTGTGACATCATTTCTCGAACAATTATACAGCCTTTTGAATTACCTGTTTCTTTAATACTTGCAACAGTGGGAGCAGTCGTGTTTATTACTATTTTATTGAGAAAAAGAAAACCAAGGAGGCTACGATGATCACATTAGAATATAGAAAAAAAGAAAATGTCGAAATCGATTCTAGCCTTCATAATGAAAGTAGATCAGCTAGCGCTTTTCGGTCTAAGAAGGAAGCAAGACGTTATTGGATTTTACTGATAACATTGATTGCTTTAGGTCTTCTTTCTTCATATGGACTTTTAGTTTATAACAATCCAGTTCCGATAGATTCACCTTCTTTTATCCCAGTCGTTAAGAGAAGGATAGTAGCTATTGTTGCAATGATTATTGCTGCGGTTTGCCATAGCTTGTCGACAGTTGCTTTCCAATCTATTACGAATAATAAAATTATTACTCCTTCACTTTTAGGTTTCGAATCACTTTATTCAGCAATTCAAACGAGTACAGTATTCTTCTTTGGTGCTAGTGCGTTAATAAATTTTAATGGAATTGGATCATTTTTATTCCAAGTTGTTGTTATGGTCTTCATGAGTTTAATACTTTATGGATGGTTACTTTCCGGTAAATACGGGAATTTACAACTTATGCTTTTAGTTGGAATTATTATTGGTACCGGGCTAAATTCTGTGTCAACTTTCATGAGAAAACTACTTGCGCCTTCAGAATTTGATATTTTACAAGCAAGATTATTTGGTTCTGTTAATCATGCAGATCCTGCATATTTTCCTATTGTAATTCCTATGATCATAATTGTAGCGGTATTAATTTTTGCTCATTCTAAGAATTTGAATGTTTTGTCACTAGGAAAAGATGTTGCTACTTCTTTTGGAGTTAAATATCAACCTAGTGTAATTTATACGCTTGTATTAGTAGCTATTTTGATGTCTATTTCAACAGCTCTAATTGGGCCACTTACTTTCTACGGCTTTTTAGTAGCAACTTTGAGTTATCAGGCGGCGTCAACTTATGATCATAGATATATTTTCCCAATGGCTTTTGCTATAGGATTTTTAATAATGACGAGCGCATACTTTTTAATGTATCATGTATTCCATGCTCAAGGTGTAGTTTCAGTTATTATTGAATTATTTGGTGGAATCATATTCTTAACTATAGTTTTAAGGAAGAGGGCTTTATGATAAAAATTGATAATGTTAAAAAGTTCTATACTGATAAGGTAAAAATAGGACCTTTGGATATTGAAATACCAAAAGCAGGCTTTACTTCTTTAATTGGACCAAATGGTGCTGGAAAGTCAACGACACTTTTGATGATTGGCAGACTTTTAGATATGGATGAAGGCCAAATTCAGGTAGCAAATATGGATGTTTCTGAATCTAAATCGAAAGACTTAGCAAAAGTTTTGACTATATTGCGACAAGAAAATCATTTTGTAACTAGGCTTACAGTTAGACAATTAGTTGGATTTGGGCGCTTTCCTTATTCAAAGGGAAGATTGACTAAAGAAGATGAGGTTATCATTTCTAAATATATCGATTTCTTAGATTTAACTAGTTTAGAGAATAGATATTTAGATGAGCTTTCTGGTGGTCAAAGACAAAGGGCATATGTAGCGATGGTATTGTGCCAAGAGACGGAATATGTACTTTTGGACGAACCTCTGAACAACCTTGATGTTGCTCGTTCTGTTCAAATGATGGAGCATTTAAGACGTGCAGCTAATGAATTTGGAAGAACAATTTTGACTGTTATGCATGACATAAATTTTGCAGCTAAATACTCGGATAAAATTTGTGCTATGAAAGATGGACAAATTGCTGCTTTTGGAACAGTAGAAGAGGTTATGGACTCAACACTTTTGACAGATATTTTTGAAACAAAAATAGAAATTATTAATGGTCCTTATGGGCCAATCGCAGTTTATTAGTTATAAAATGTGAAAAAATACTGTAGCTTGCGTAGATTATGCAAGCCACTCTAGTTGAAGTTGCTGTCTGTATTTTATAGGCAGCAGCTTTTTTTATGTGATTACTTATAAAATGCAAAAGAATACTTCACCTTTTCAAGTATGTACCAAACGAAAAAAATATCTCTGTATAACTTTTTAAAAGAATTCAGCTTGTTTTTTTATATGTAATATTGCATATCAGAGTGTATTGATAAAAGTGTAAGGGGTCACTATAATGAGGGCATAAAGATAAATCAAAATTTCGTAGCAATAAAAAGGAGGAAATAATATGGAAATCGCAATGGCAGTTTTAAAATTTGTAGGTGGCGTAATCCCGTTAATTCAAGAACTTTTAAAAGCATTTATGTAAGTTTATTAGTTAGCTATCATTTATCAATCATTATCATATTTTACTAAAAAAAGAACGGGGTGATTTTTCTGAATATTAAGAAAAACACTAAAAGAAGAAAGTTCCTTGCATGTTTATTAGTTAGTCTATGCACTATTAATTATTCATCTATTTCCTTCGCAGAAACACAAGCAAGTAATGCAACTGATGTAACCAAAAATGCTAGTGGCATTAATACTGGTATAGCAAATCTTAAATATAATAATCAAGAGGTTTTAGCTGTAAATGGTGATAAAGTAGAAAGTTTTGTTCCGAAAGAAAGTATCAATTCAAATGGTAAATTTGTAGTAGTGGAACGCGAGAAAAAATCACTTACAACGTCACCAGTCGATATTTCAATTATTGATTCTGTAGTGAATCGCACGTATCCAGGAGCTGTACAACTTGCAAATAAAGCTTTTGCAGACAATCAACCAAGTTTATTAGTGGCTAAGAGAAAGCCTTTGAATATTAGTATAGACTTACCGGGCATGAGAAAAGAAAATACAATCACTGTCCAAAATCCGACATATGGTAATGTAGCTGGAGCAGTAGACGATTTAGTATCTACTTGGAATGAAAAGTATTCTACAACACATACGTTACCTGCAAGAATGCAGTATACGGAATCTATGGTTTATAGTAAATCACAAATAGCAAGTGCTCTTAATGTTAACGCTAAATATCTTGATAACAGTCTAAACATTGATTTTAATGCGGTTGCAAATGGAGAGAAAAAAGTGATGGTAGCGGCGTATAAGCAAATATTTTATACGGTAAGTGCTGAACTACCTAACAATCCATCCGACCTTTTTGATAATAGCGTTACTTTTGACGAGTTAACTCGAAAAGGCGTAAGTAATTCGGCTCCACCTGTTATGGTTTCAAATGTAGCTTATGGTAGAACGATTTATGTAAAATTAGAAACAACATCTAAGAGCAAAGATGTACAAGCTGCTTTTAAAGCCTTACTTAAGAATAACAGCGTTGAAACAAGTGGACAGTATAAAGATATTTTTGAAGAAAGTACCTTTACTGCTGTAGTATTAGGCGGAGATGCGAAAGAGCATAACAAGGTTGTTACTAAAGATTTCAATGAAATCCGAAATATCATTAAAGATAATGCTGAATTAAGTCTTAAAAATCCAGCATACCCAATTTCATATACAAGCACTTTCTTAAAAGATAATGCAACTGCTGCTGTTCATAACAATACAGATTATATTGAGACGACAACTACAGAATATTCAAGTGCTAAAATGACACTTGATCATTACGGTGCTTACGTTGCTCAATTTGATGTATCTTGGGATGAATTCACATTTGACCAAAAGGGTAACGAAGTATTAACACATAAAACATGGGATGGTAGCGGAAAAGACAAAACGGCTCATTACTCTACAGTTATCCCTCTTCCACCGAACTCAAAAAATATAAAAATTGTAGCAAGAGAATGTACAGGTCTTGCATGGGAATGGTGGAGAACAATTATTAATGAACAAAATGTTCCATTAACAAATGAAATAAAAGTTTCAATTGGAGGAACAACATTATACCCAACAGCTAGTATTAGTCATTAAGTATAAAACAAGCGCCCTATAAGTAGGGCGCTTTTTACTCTTTCCAAAATTGTTCTAATAGAATGACAAGTATGGTACCCACAAGTAAGCCATTACTTAAAACATATTGTAAGGAAGAAGTAATACCGCTAAATGCACTTTCTGGAAGAAACATTATTCCTAAACTGATTAGTAATGAAATTCCTAATATAGTTAATCGGCGTTGATTTACTTCTTCGCGTAAAATGGATTGAAATGAAATTCCTATTACTTGGACAAGTGTTGCTAAAAGTGCAGCATTAGCAATAGGTCCTGGTAGCAAGGATATAAAGTTTACAATTGAGGGAATAAAAGAAATTCCTGCTAATATAAGACTTGCTATAAGGAACGACTTCACTTTTCTTTGTCCTGTTAGTTGGATAAATCCTGCTGATGCAGGTAATGGTACAATTCCAATTGTAGAGAACAACGACGAGATAATATGTGATATACCTCCGACCCAGACACCACGGTTCAGTGTTTGCCTTTCATTTTCTTTAGATAATGGGGCCACTTGTTTTACAGCCGAAATAGCAGCAATTGTATTTGCAACTAAAAGAAATGTAAATAAAGTTGCAGTTAGAGTCATTCCAATATCGAATCTAGGTGTGCCCCAAGCAAATATTTCTGGTAACTTAACTAGCGTTGTGTGCGAAGGCATATGAGATGATTTTCCTAATACTGCATACAAAAGCCAACCGCATGAAATTCCAAGTAATACAGCGTAACTTTTCATCCATCCTCTCCCTTTAATTGATAAGAAAGTAATAAGGGCAAAAACAAAGAGAGCAATAGTAGCTGTTGTATAGTCAGGATGAGTTGCAGATCCTTGTAATCCCATCATTCCTTTTAGTAACACACCACTAAGCTGAAGTGCTAAGATTAAAAGAAAAGTTCCTGTAACTAAAGGGGTAAATAAACGTAAGATTCGATGAACAAGCCCTGTTATACCAAGAACGAAGAGTAATATGCCTGAAATAATTAATCCACCTTCTAAAAGTTGCAAAACGTCTTTTGCACTTTGTCCCTGATGCATAGCGACTTGTCCCAATATGACAAATATACTTACCCATGAACCGGCTGGCCCATCCGCAATGGGATAGCGATGCCCAAACCATGATTGTATAAATGAACTTACTCCTACAACTAAAAAAGTTCGCTGCATTAATGTTGAGACATCTTCTATTGGTAAATGAAATATGCCACCAATAATTATAGGTAATGCAATTGCATTTGCTAATAGAAACACAAACCATTGTAGAATATTAAAGCTCGTATTAAAGTATTTTTTATTCATATTATTCTCCTTTGCCGAAAAAGAATTTCATAGTAAAAATCCATCCTTTCTACACAGTTAGATTAAAAAGGATGGATTTTGTAAATCTATAAAATTAATTTAATTATATAGATAGATTTTAAATTAATTACCATGCACGGAATGGTAAGAATTTACCGTTAAGTGTAATCACGATACGAGGATCGCCACCTTTTGGATCTTCTTGTGTATCTACACCCAAGTTGAAGTTAATTGCACTCATTACACCTTCGCCAGCTTTTTCTAAGATTAATTCTCTAATAGTTGGTGCATATTGTAACATCATTTCATATAAACGATATGCAATCGGGTCCGTAGGAGGCATCTCCATTATTTGGCCACGAAGTGGAACTACTGTTAATGCTTGAACTACTTCTTCATCTAATTCTAATAGTTTACCGATTTTTTCTGCTTCTGGACGTGTCATTGTAGCTTGTCCTAATAATGCTGTTACAACCCAAGTCTCAGAGTTTTCACTTACTTTTGCAATTTCTTCCCAAGTTAACCCTTTTTTAATTTTTGCTGCTAGAATTTTTTGCGTAGCTTCTTGTCTATTCATATCTAATACTTGTTTTTTCATATCTCATAACTTCCTTTCATATACGTGATAATTATTATTTTGTTTCACTATTTAACGCTTTATAGCCATCAACCACTACATCTAATTTACCTGTGTGAGGGTCAATAACTAAACCATGTACAGGAACATCTTTTGGGATAAGTGGATGATTTCTTACTAAATCAACATTAGCTTGCGTTGAGTCGCAAACATCATCAAATCCGAATAACCATTTTTCAAGATCAATACCAGCATATTCAATCGCTGATAAAATTTCTGGTGAAACTACTCCGCGATCTAATATTTTTTGAAGTGTTCCTTTTGGATTCGTTTGGCTCGCGCCACATCTATGGTGTCCAATAAGGAAAATCTCATCTGCATTTAAATCGTATACTGACGCTACAACACCTTGCATAACACTATCAAAAGCAGAAGCAATTTTACCACCTGCATTTCTGATAACTTTTGCATCACCATCGTGTATATCTAAAGCTTTTGGAAGTAGCTCAATTAAACGAGCATCCATGCAAGAAACAACAACCATACGTTTTTTAGGCATCTTTGTCGCTTCACGATGAGCGTATTCCTTATTTTCTACAAAGTGTTCATTGAACGCTAGAATTTCTTGTAATAACATATTTGTAACCTCCTTTAAATCTAGATGTATTTTTTTGTTGTGTCCTCTGTGTTATAAGTAAATATAGCTGATAAATAATGTGATGTAAGAGGATAAACTAAGTATAGTGAATTGTATCGATAAGCAGAATAAGTTGGCGAAATACTTTCGGGCTTTCTACTTTCACGGTGAAAGGATTGGTTTATATCATTGATCAAACAGATTTTGAGATACTGAAATTATTAGGAGAAAACTCAAGAATACAATGGAAAGAACTTGGCCAAAAAATACATATGACGGGGCAAGCTGTGGGAAATCGAATTCGAAGATTAGAGGATCTAGGGATTATTGAACAGTATACAATTGCAATAAACCGAATTAAATTAGGGCAAGTAGTGACTGCATTTGTTACTTTGTTCGTAACAACAGCCAATCACCAAGAGTTTATGAATTTCTTTCAAGGAGAAGAAGGGGTTTCTGAAGTACACCGTATAAGTGGTGAGGGGTGTTATTTATTAAAAACACATTTTGCTTCCAATGAAGACTTAGATAACTTTCTAGGACGACTATTAAAATACGGGAATTATCGTGTTAACTTATCAATAGGAAAGTTGAAATAAGGTTTCTTTTCCTTGGAGGGGATGATAATATCAGTTGTTAAACTTTATTTGTATAGATGGAATGAAGTCTTTTAATTTTTATCTTAAATAGTCAGAGCCTTACTACAATTTATGTGTAGTAAGGCTTTTTAAAGTTTTCATATTCAACAATCAAGCTGAAGTGTTGAGGGTGGATATGAGATGATTTTTTAAAGAGAATCAAACGTTTTTAAAAGCTAAATTGTGGTTTCATATCACCTTTATAAGGTTCATGTTCAACGAATATAGTTATATCGTTACCAGCTTGGTCTTTACCAGTTCTTTTATACGTAAATTTATTTTTATTTAGTTCAGTAAGTTCAAGAGCAGCACCGTATTTGTTATTTCCAATTGAAACATGGGCTCTTATTTTATTTTCGTGTACAACATCGAAGTAGCCATAATCACCGCGGCTTTGACCTGTTTCGCTATTGAAGAACTCATATTTATTAGATTTGTCATCAAATTTTGCTAGACTTATAAAATTCGAATTAAACTGTGTTACATCGTTACCAGTTTCGTCTAATACCTTTGTTCCGTGCCAAAGGGTACCGCCTAAAATTTTATCTCCATCAACGTTTTTAACAATATCTCCTGTAGTCGTGTTCAGCTGCTTGTCCGGATCAGTGAAAGAAAGTTCTTTTTCTTTATATGGAACATGTTCAACGAAAACTTCTACATCTTTACCGTTAGCGTCTTTCCCCATTCGTTTATAAGTAAATAGATTTTTATTTAGTTTTGTCATGTCAACGACAGCTTGATACTTCATTGATTCTGAAATTAATATTCTCTTTTTCCCATCATTTGTGATAAAGAAAGTTCCTTTATCGCCACGACTTGCACCTGTTTTAGCATCAAAAAATTCATATCTGCCTGACTTCGCATCATATTTTGCAAGACCGATGAAGTTTGCATTCTCTTTTGTTAAGTCATTCTTATCTTTGTCATACACTCGTGTACCTTGCCAATTTGTCTCGCTAAGAATATTAGCCATTTTTTGCCCTTTAGTTAATTTATTTTCCTTTTTTGTTTCTTTAGCAACTTGTTCTTGCTTTTGTTTCCCATGATTTTCTTCAGCTTTAGTACCAGCACACCCTGTTAATGCTAATGTGAATCCGAGCAGTATGGATGATAGTGTTTTTGTTTTTTTGTTCATGTTTTATCGTCTCCTTATTTTATGATTTTAGGTAGTACGGTTAGCGATTAAAGTAGCAGTGCGTCATATACGAGCTTAGTTGCTACGTTTCTTATGTTAATACTCGACTATAAACTGCCTCTAAATAAAACATTAAAAAAAGATAAACTAATTCCTAAATTTTTTTCATACTTATAAAAAGGTTTTTTACATGGGGTGAATGTGAATTTTTTATTTTGAAACTGGCGTAATCACATTGGGGTATACACATTATGCTTACATTGCGATTTTAGATGTGATGTTATACTGTGTATAAGATTTTATGTGTGTATGTTGTGTCGGTTTTTGTCGATAAGTCGATATATTTCGAAAATCGCTGATATATTTGGAGTTGCGCCGATATATTTCGAAAATCGCCGATATATTTGGAGTTGCGCTGATATATTTGAAAAATCGCTGATATATTTTGGAGGGGGATAAAAATGATTGTGAAAGAGCGGAAAATGCCCGTATATTTGCTGCAATTAGAAGCTTTACTTAGAAGATTGCCTGCTCATCATCCAAAAAGGAATGTGGTGGTTGAAAGTCTAGCGAAATTTATGGCCGGCTATAAAGGAGAGCAGGCGATTGAGTATCCACTTAGTTCTTTACCCGAAACAGAATACAGTATTTTACATGATATTAGGTTATTTGATCAAAAACATTATTTCCAAATTGATACCCTCATAGTTTCATCTTATTTTCTTCTTTTTCTTGAAATAAAAAATATTATTGGTACATTAATTTTTGATACAAAGTTCAATCAACTTATTCGAATAGTAGATGGTAATACGGAAGAAGGATTCCCAGATCCGCTTTTACAACTGAAACGGTAAGAGATGCAACTGAGAAAATGGCTGAATCTACATGATTTACATAATATTCCGATTGAAGCCCTCGTTGTAATTAGTTCCCCTCGTACAATTATTAAAACTTCAGATGAAATACTGTCTAGTAAAATTATCCACAGTGCAAATTTACCTAATAGAATAAAACAGATTAAAAATTAATATAAAGAAAAAGTGATTGATAATATAAATGGACTTATAGGCCAGATTATGAATGAGCACATTCCGCAACGTCAAAATGTTCTTGCGCAATATAAAATTAAAAAAGAGGAATTGCTAAAGGGTGTACAGTGTGAGGAATGTTTTACAATGGCAATGTTAAAAGAAAGACAGGGATGGCGTTGTTCAAATTGCAATAGTATGTCTAAACATGCTCATTTACGTGCTGTACAAGATTACACACTTCTGTTTAGTGTGATAACTACTAATAGCGAATTGAGGGAATTTCTTAATATGGAATCTAGTTCTGCGGTTAAAAGACTCCTCCAAACAATGAACATCACCTTCACTGGCAACAACAAAGGACGAATATATGATTTAACTTCTTTCCAATCGTAATTTTGCTATAATAAATAAGTACTTATACGAAGGGGAGTCTAAAGAGAAAATGAAGTCATTTAATATCGATCATGTTATAGCTAGTGTTTTGCAATGGATATTAAATATAGCCTTAATTATATTATCCATTGTGTTATCAATTTTCTTAGTGAATGAGACAATTACGTTCGTGCAGTATATTTTTTCGGCAAAAGAGTATACGTCTTATAAATTGGTTGAAAGTATCATCGTCTATTTCTTATACTTCGAGTTCATTGCATTAATTATTAAGTATTTTAAATCGAATTATCATTTCCCGTTACGCTATTTTATTTATATCGGAATTACGGCCTTAATTCGATTAATTATTGTGTCTCATGAGGAACCGATGGAGACGTTATTATACGCAGGAGCAATTCTTGTTTTAGTTATTGCTTTATACATATCAAATATGAGAGATTTGAGAAAAGAGTAGTAGTGCAGACATAAGTCAGCACTACTTTTTTACATCTTGACCTTCAAGTTGCTTGAAAGTTTACAATGAAATTAGGGCGTTTGAAATCGAAAAAAATTGAGAAATTAAGTGAAGAGGTTTCTTTTACTTGGAGGTTATAGGAATGAATCAGGAATTGAAGTTACGTCCATTAGAACGAGAAGATTTAAAGTTTGTACACGAACTGAATAATAATGCGCATATTATGTCGTATTGGTTTGAAGAGCCGTATGAGGCATTTGTGGAGCTGCAAGACTTATATGATAAACATATACATGATCAAAGCGAACGTCGATTTATCGTTGAGAAAGACAATGAAATGGTTGGATTAGTTGAGTTAGTAGAAATCGATTATATTCACCGTAGAACAGAATTCCAAATTATTATTGATCCGAATTATCAAGGATATGGTTATGCAGTGGATGCGACGCGTTTAGCAATGGATTACGCTTTTTCCGTACTAAATATGCATAAGATTTATTTAGTTGTGGATAAGGAAAATGAAAAGGCAGTACATGTTTATAAAAAAGTTGGGTTTATGGTAGAAGGTGAGCTTATCGATGAGTTTTTCGTTGATGGTAACTATCATAATGCAATAAGAATGTGTATGTTTCAGAAGCAATATTTTGAAAACAAGTAGTTGAAAGATTCGGAAGTAATGTTGACGCTTCGTAAAACCGTATGCTAAAATCCTTTTTAAGTATTAAGGAAGGTGCATAATATGCTTTATATAAAATTTGTAAAACTCATTAGAAAACTTTGCTCCGCACAAATGTATACGGTGAAGCGTTGTACGGAGCTTAATCAAGGGGTATAAATCCCCTATATTCATCGGCTGAATAACTTTTCTAAAAAAGTATAGTGTATCTATGCTTATTTCGTTATGGTTTTTCAGCTGGTGTATAAAATAGATTAAGGGGCCATAGACAATGCTTTGTCTATGGCCCTTTGTGTATATTATTCCGATGAGTCTTTACTATAAATTGGAGTAGTATAGGAAAAACCACGAAGCAGAGGGCTAGTGTCGAATGACGCTATCTCTCTGCTTTTTTTAATTTCAGGAAAAGAGGAATAAAAATGAGTTTACTTAAAGTGGAAAGTTTATCACATAGTTTTATAGATAAAGTATTATACGAAAATGCTTCTTTTGATTTGCATAAAGGGGAGCATATGGGAATTGTTGGACAGAATGGTGCAGGAAAAAGCACATTAATGAAAATATTGGTGGGGGAAATTATTCCTGATAAGGGAGACATAAAGTGGCAACCTAATATTCAAATTGGACATCTTGATCAATACGCAGAAATTGATGAGGGTTATACCATTTCACAATATTTAAAGAGAGCCTTTTATGATTTGTATGAAATGGAAAAGAGAATGAACAAGTTATATGAAGAAAGTGCGATGACTGGAGATGAAAATCAACTATTGAAAGCGGCAGAAATTCAAGGACTGCTCGAGGCTCGTGATTTTTATTCAGTAGATAGTATTACGAATAAGGTGGCAGCCGGTTTAGGTATTGATGTGATTGGGATGAATCGTGTGATTGGTGAATTAAGCGGAGGGCAGCGTGCAAAGGTAATTTTAGCGAAACTCTTATTAGAAGAGCCTAATATTTTATTGCTAGATGAACCGACGAATTTTCTCGATAAGGAGCATGTGGAGTGGCTTGCTAATTATTTAATGAATTTTGAAGGAGCGTTTATTGTCGTATCACATGATTTTGATTTTCTGGAAAAGGTAACTTCTTGCATATGTGATGTAGAGTTCGGAACAGTTAAGAAGTATTACGGCAAATACTCAGATTTTGTAAGACAAAAGGAGCATTTGCGAAAAGATTATATTCGCCAATATTATGCACAGCAAAAGAAAATTGAAAAAACGGAAGAGTATATTCGTAGAAATATTGCTGGGGTGAATTCAAAAATAGCGCAAGGTCGTAGAAAACAATTACAGCGTATGGAAAGAATTGCGCCACCAAGTTTTACTCATAAACCGTCTATTCATTTTCAGGAACTTCCCATTTCAGTTCAGACAGTTCTTGAAGTAAATAATCTTGAAGTTGGTTACGACTTCGCTCTCTTACCAAAGTTGAATTTTTCAGTAATGGGTGGGCAAAAACTTGTCATTACAGGTTTCAATGGAGTAGGGAAATCTACTTTATTAAAAACAATCGTTGGAAATATTGCTAGTATTTCTGGAGAGTTTCACTTTTCAGAGCAAATAAAGATTGGATATTATGAGCAAGATTTAAATTGGAGCAATGATTCTTTAACGCCGCTTCAAATTATTTCAGAACAGTTTCCTAAACTGAATATGAAGGAAATACGCCATCATTTAGCTGCGTGTGGAGTGAAGGATACGCACGTTTCGCAAGAAATTCGTACGTTAAGTGGTGGTGAACAATCGAAGGTGAAACTGTGTGGATTATTACTATCACCTTGTAACTTCTTAATTTTAGATGAGCCGACAAATCATTTGGATGCAGAAGCGAAGGAAGCTTTGCAAAAGGCGTTAATTAAGTTTAAGGGCAGCATTATACTCGTATCTCACGAAGCAAGTTTTTATCTTGATTGGGCAGATAGCATCTTTCATATAGAGACGGGATTAGTTAAGGGGGTGTGAAACATATGAGTGAAAACAATTGGAAAACGAAAATTATATTATTTTTGACCGCTCAAACTATTTCGTTGTTCGGTTCCTCTCTCGTGCAATACGCGATTATATGGTATATCACCCTTACAACATCATCAGGAGTGATGTTGACTATTTCAACTGTTTGCGGTTTTCTACCACAAATTGCGATATCTTTGTTTGCAGGTGTTTGGATTGATCGTTATGACCGTAAAAAGATGATTATGTTATCGGATGGAATTATAGCGATTGCGACGTTAGTCTTAGCAATTTTATTTTTAACAGGATATAAAAGTATTTGGTTACTTTTTATTGTGTTACTCATTCGTTCAGCTGGAACAGGAGTACAAACGCCAGCTGTGAATGCATTAATTCCGCAAATCGTTCCGAAAGAGTATCTTATGAAAGTAAATGGAATAAATAGCAGTATTACATCTTTAATTATGTTTCTTTCTCCAGCAGCAAGTGCTGCGATTCTTTCTATTGCCAGCATTGAAACAACATTTTTTATTGATGTTATTACAGCTATGATTGGAATTAGTATTATGTTTGTCATTCATGTGGAAGGACATGTGAATGTAGAAAGTAAGCAAAAATCTAATCTACAAGGAATTAAAGAAGGGTTCACTTATTTAAAAGAAAATGTATTTATTAAAAGGCTAATCGTTTTATTGATTATCGTCATGATTTTAATAAGTCCAGCTGCTTTTTTAACACCTTTAATGGTAACTCGTTCTTTCGGGGCCGAAATGTGGAGACTTACTGCTAGTGAGATGACCTTTAGTGTGGGTGCGGCAGCTGGTGGCGTATTGATTGCAGCGTGGGGTGGTTTTCGTAATCGTATGCATACAACAGCGCTAGCTTGTGCATTATATGGACTGCTTATGATTGGACTCGGAATAGCACCGATATTTATTATGTATTTAGTCTTTAATTTTTTAATTGGTATAACAATGCCGTGCTTCAATACACCAGTTACTGTGTTATTGCAGGAGAAAGTAGAACCATCAATGCACGGACGGATGTTTAGCCTTGTACAAATTGCGAATTCATGCGCGCTTCCTTTAGGAATGATAATATTTGGTCCGTTGTCGGATATGTTTAGTGTAGAGATTTTGTTAATTTATGCTGGGATATTCGTGCTATTTTGCGCAATGTATATTGTATTAAGCAAGAGGTTTGAAGTGTAAATATTTATAATTTAGAAGGTTTGCGAAGTGATTTAAGATGCTTTGCAAACCTTTTTGTTGTTTGTTTAGTCAATAATTATTTATTGTTTAACAATAAATAATTATTGACTGTTAATTCTTTTTTAGATAATATGATGGTAAGAATCTAAGGGGAATTACATAAGTAGAGGAGAATGTGAAATGAAAAATAAATACGTAGTAGCTATTTCTTTCATGATTTTAGCGATTATTTCTTTAACGATACATGCTTCAAACAGTAAAGTAGGAGCGGATGGATTTCTTGAAGAACCTTTCTTTTTCCTAGTACCGATAAGTTATATATTGTTCCTTAGTGGTATTGGTATATTGCTATTTGGATTTATTACTTCAAAGCTGAAAAAGGGCAATAGATAGGGACAAAACACTCACTATGAAATAGAAACATACCATATGGAAGAAAAAGAATAAGTGAGATGAATCATGATGAATCATTATTTTTATAATGGTAGACAAGTAGGAGCTGCTATTACGTTGGCTGGGGCACAAGGGACAATTCATGCTGTGAATCAAGCTATTCAAATGCAGCAACAAGCATATTTTGCACAAATGATGCAAAGTCAGTATATGCCGTATTCACAACTTCCGATGCAAATTATACATTACGATGTACATCCAGCTGGTTTATTTTCCATTCCATATGGCGGGACATATTTCTTATGAAAAAAAGCGACTCAATAGAGTCGCTTTTTTATATTCCGCCTAACTTCATTCCAAGGAAGGCAAAGGCGATACCAATTATGTAAGTAGCACTTAAATATAAAAGGAAGATGTATAGTTTTTTACGATTGAGAAGCTGAACAGATTCTAATTTAAACGTAGAAAATGTAGTGAATGCGCCCATAAATCCAGTACCTAATAATAGTTGCCAGCCTGTAGTGACTCCGTTGCCAATTATATATCCAAGTAAAAATGCCCCTGTTATATTAATAAGGAATGTAGCAATTGGAAATTGTGTTTTAATTCTTTTTTTAAACCAATTGCTAATTGCAAATCGTGTAATCGCACCGAAAAATCCTCCTGTTGCGACTAATAAAGCTTCTATCATGAGTAATCACCTTCTGTAAGAGATTTCTTAATTAAGAAATCTCCAAGTGTATAGCCAAGGCCAGACATAATGAGGCCACCAAGTATGCTGCATGATACATATAAGAAGGCTATGCTCCACTCAGAATGATTGATCAATTGCACAGTTTCTACACTAAATGTTGAAAAAGTCGTAAAGGAACCGATGAATCCAGTTCCGATGCCTGTGATAACCTCTGAAGGTAAGATGTTTAGCCGAGCGATATAAGTAGTTAGCCACGCTAAGAAAAAGCAACCGATTAAGTTAATGAGTAATGTTGCCAATGGAAATGAATGATGCCAAAATGTGTTGATATTAAGACCTAAATAATAACGAGAAAGAGCTCCTAATATACCAGCAATGCCAACGATAATATAAATCAATTTTCTCACCTCTTTAAATAGCTTGCTCAAAAAAATAGACTCCTACCAGTATCCATACTGGTAGGAGTCATTAGCTAAGCAGCGTTTATGGCGAACTCCATCGCCTATGATTATTACATATAGTGTACTAAATATACCGTTTAATTTCCAGTGAGGAGGAGGGTGTAACTTTTCTTTTTTTGATGTCTGAAGGCTTTTTAAGTAATTAAAATGGGATTGATTACTTATCAACTAAATATAGTGATATACGGTTTTAATTATGATAAAATGTTTCTTATGTGTGTCGTTTTGTTTTATTTGACTGAAAATAAAGAAAAATAAATTTGCGTGAAAAGGAGTCATTTATTTGAAGAAATTTTTAAAAATCGTATTTACATGTGTTTTAGTAGTAGCGGGCATTGTAGGAGGATTTCTAGCTTATATGACACTTACTAAAGAACAGCCTGCTGATGTTATAAGCTTGAAGGTAGAGAATAATAAGGAGCGCGTATTAGCGACTGGAAATGAGTTTAAAGTTACAACATTTAATATTGGATATGCTGGGTTAGATAAGGATCAAGATTTCTTTATGGATGGTGGAAAGGGATCTGGTTCAAGTAGTAAAGAGCAAACGGAAACTAATTTAAAGAATATGCTTTCGTTTTTACAAAATGAGAATAGTGATTTTGCGCTATTACAAGAAGTTGATATAAAGTCACTTCGTTCATTTGATGTAAATGAACATGAATTTTTGAAAAAAGGATTACCTAATTATGTTTCGTCATTTGGCAAGAACTACGATACGAAATGGGTTCCAGTGCCAATAACAAATCCAATGGGATATGCGGAGGCTGGATTAAGTACGTTTTCTAAATACACTGTTCAAGAAGCGAAGAGGTTCCAGCTGCCTGGAATGGAGCCTTGGCCAAAGCGTTTGTTTGATTTAGATCGAGCAATTGTGGAATATAAAATTCCTGTTAATAATGGAAAACATGTTAGACTCGTAAATTTACATTTGTCTGCTTATGATGAAGGCGGGAAAATTAGAAAACAGCAAGTAGAGTATTTAAAAGAATATATGAACAAGCATTATGAAAATGGTGATTACGTAATAATGGGTGGAGATTGGAATCAATTGGTTTCGAACGCTCAATTAAGTGATCCGAAGTTCGTGAAAGAGCGTCCTGAGTGGTTAGTAGAGTTACCGAAGGACTTTACAGACGGTGGCTTTAAGTGGGCTGTAGATCCGTCTGTTATGACTGTAAGAGATGATGTAAAGAAATATGTAGAAGGTGAAAATTTCGTCACTATTATTGATGGCTTTATCGTTTCACCGAATGTAGAGATTGTAAATGTACAAGGGAAAGATTTAAAGTTTGAAAATAGCGATCATAACCCAGTAAGTGCGGTATTTAAACTGAAGTAATTGATATGTATAAGTAGAAGGTGGGGCTTCATATGGAGTGGTTAAAGAGGACTTGTTTTTCTAACCTTGAGAAAGAATCACAGAAAAATCATTTATTACTGTTTATAACGATTTGTAGTTTCTTCCTTGGGATAATCGCAATTGGGTATTATGGATATATTTTTACAGAGAGAGCCATAGCATTTTGGATTTGTGGTATTTCTGTCGTTGCATTTGGAACGCTTTTTACTTTTATAAAAAGTATGGAATCAGCGTATAAATATATCATGACATTTATGTTGCTTACAATGTCTTACATTATGGTACAAGCTTTTAATGAAAGCCCGGCTGTATTTCAAATGGTCTATTTTACATTAGCTGTTTCACTTATTTATTTAAGCGAGCGCCTCATTTTAATTATTGGCGGGGTAGCTGTTGTGATCACATTTATCCTTTGTAGCTATTGGCCGGAGCAATTTTTTGCTTATACAGCCTCATCTGAAGCTGCTAATTTCGCAAGTTTGTTAGCGATTGTAACAATCGCTATGTGGGGCGTCACGAAAATCGGTTCTAATCTGCTCCTTCGTTTAAGTGATGAGAAGCAAGAAGTAATGAGAAAAGCTCAGGAGTTAGAAGAGACGCAAAGACTTATTGAAGAAACAGTTGTGAAACTAGATAGTAATTTCAATCATTTAAGACAAAATATGAACACGTCGATGGAATCGATGAGTGAAATTAATTTTGCCTTTGAAGAGGTGGCAGTTGGTACGCAATCACAATCAGAGATGATGTATCGTTCGGTAGAAGTATTGAATGATATGGAGGGAAATATTGAGCAAATCATCTCTCAAGTAAGAACTGCATCGGCTCATGTGGATGAAAGCTTAGAAATTTCAAAAGGTAGTGTACATACTCTAAGAAATTTTGAAACTAACATGAGAAGTTTAAATGATGTTGTTTCACAGTCTGGAATTATATTTAGAGATTTAATGATGCAATCGAAACAAATTAATGAAATTGTAGATGTAATAACGAATATTTCAAGTCAGACGAGTTTGCTAGCTTTAAATGCAAATATTGAAGCTGCGAGGGCAGGCGAGCATGGAAAAGGTTTTGCTATTGTAGCGAGTGAAGTGTTAAAGCTTGCTGAAGAATCAAATCGTTCTGCGGGAAGAATTCAAGGGATTTTGAAGGAGTTTAGTAATCAAGCAAGTAAGGTAGAAGTGCAGGTAGAGAAGTCAGAAAGAGTGCAAGAAGAATGTAACGAGATGTTAGCAAGTGTTTTAACAAATGTAACTGATTTAGGGAAGTTTATTGATGCGATTAATAAAGTAATGCGAGAGGTTGTTGTTCATCAAGAAAGTTTCCAAGTTAAAACGACGAATATTGTAAAGGATGTTACGCATGCTTCTAACGTAATTCAGCAAACTTCTACAGCTACAGAAGAAGTGCTAGCGAGTGTGGAAGAAGAAAAACATCGAAATGATACGTCAGTGAAGACGTTACAAACTGTTAGTGAGCAAGTGAAGTTGTTAGAAGATATTTTAGAAAAGTAATATTGCTTGGAAAGAGCACGAATGATGTGCTCTTTTTTCATTGAAACGAATACTTGATAGGAATTTAATTGCTTTTCTGCGCGTTTTCTGCCAAGCTTAAGGAGATAAAGTGAGACTAGTACATACTGATTATTAGCCCTCACCAATCAAGCTATCCGCAAATAGCGGAATAAAATACTTCAAAGAAAGAATTATATAGGTGACGCATATGATCGAAGTTAAGACTTCTGAACTTAGTGATGGAGAATTTAATAGAGGTGTATTTGCAACTCGTGATATTAAAAAGGGTGAGCTGATACACGCAGCACCAGTTATCTCTTATCCGAATGAACAGCATGAACATATTGAGAAAACGTTACTTGCTGATTACGCATTTGAGTATGGAATCAATCATACGGCAATCCTTTTAGGATATGGTATGTTATTTAATCATTCATATACACCGAATGCAACGTATGACATCGTTTTTGAGAATCATACATTTAACTTCTATGCTTATAAAGATATAAAAGCAGGAGAAGAAATTTTAATCAATTATAATGGTGAAGTTGATAACGATGAGCTGTTATGGTTTGATAAAGAAAAAGAAGAGAACGAAAAGTAATATAAAGAGTATAGAAAGAGCACATTCTGTGGGATGTGCTCTTTTTTATTGATGTAAATAAAGTAAAAAGTACAAAAAAATACCACTTTCTTTTTGTGTGGTATAGTAAGATACTGAGGGATAGTGTTTTGAAAAAGTCATATATTTTACAAATTGTTGTCTTTCTGATGACATGTCAAGTTTAGTAGTCCATTTGGGTTGCTTTATTATGCAATATATATTTTAATATGAGTGGCACCTCTTATAAATTAAGAGGTTTATAGGTGTCTCGAATTGATTTTGGGTACACTGTATCCACCACTTTAGGTTCTTTCATGTACGTGGGGATATTATGGGCCCGTATAACGGGATAAAATGAATATAGAAATAGAGGAATCGTAAAATGAATATGCAAGAGGTTTATAAATATTTAAGTACGGTATTGCCTGAAGGACATGTTAAACAAGATGAAATGTTAAAGAATCATACGCATATTAAAGTTGGCGGAAAAGCAGATGTTTTTGTTGCGCCTACAAATTATGATGAAATTCAAGAAGTTATTAGATATGCGAACGAATATAATATTCCAGTTACGTTTTTAGGAAATGGATCGAATGTCATTATTAAAGATGGTGGAATTCGCGGAATTACAGTAAGTTTAATTCATATTACAGGTGTTACTGTAACAGGAACGACGATTGTAGCACAGTGCGGTGCAGCAATTATTGACGTATCACGTATTGCCTTAGACCATAACTTAACGGGTCTTGAGTTTGCTTGTGGTATTCCAGGTTCAGTTGGCGGAGCATTATATATGAATGCTGGTGCATACGGCGGTGAAATTTCGTTTGTATTAACAGAAGCTGTCGTAATGACAGGTGATGGAGAGCTACGTACTTTGACGAAAGAAGCATTTGAATTTGGATATCGTAAGAGTGTATTTGCGAACAACCATTACATTATTCTTGAAGCGAGATTTGAACTTGAAGAAGGTGTACATGAAGAAATTAAAGCCAAAATGGATGATTTAACGTTTAAACGTGAGTCAAAACAGCCTCTAGAATATCCTTCATGTGGTAGCGTATTTAAGCGCCCACCAAATAACTTTGCTGGTAAGTTAATTCAAGACTCAGGAC
Source organism: Bacillus sp. FSL W8-0640 (assembly GCF_038007725.1). Classification (NCBI taxonomy): domain Bacteria; kingdom Bacillati; phylum Bacillota; class Bacilli; order Caryophanales; family Bacillaceae; genus Bacillus; species Bacillus sp. FSL W8-0640. The sequence continues at coordinate 4,870,323 of NZ_JBBOXT010000001.1, read as the reverse complement.
TACAAGGTAAGCGAATTGGTGGAGTAGAAGTTTCTTTAAAACACGCTGGATTTATGGTGAATGTTGATAACGGAACAGCACAAGATTACATCGATTTAATTCACTTCGTACAAAAGACAGTTGAAGAGAAATTTGGCGTGAAGTTGGAGCGAGAAGTAAGGATTATTGGAGAAGATAAAGAATAACGAAATACGTATGAAGATATGAATTATTTTAAAATAACATTTGGGTATTGTTGACAATTTGTTTTCAATTCAATATAATGGCTAATAATTTAACAAATAACATACGTTGAAAGAGCCCAGTAGCAGTTTGTCACTGTTAACGAGAGAGCTAGGGGTTGCTGGAACCTAGCACAAACAAACTTGCGAATTACACTCTGGAGTATCTTAGGTAATGCTAAGCGGACTAGCAATCGATATTATTGCTAAGAGTGGTATGAGTAGCTATGCTATTTATGCAAACTGGGTGGTAACACGGTGAATAATCGTCCCTATGTCTATCGTAGACATAGGGGCTTTTTTGTTTTTAAAAAATAAAGGGGATGACAAAAGATGAATATTATTGATGAATTAGAATGGCGCGGCGCCGTTAATCAGCAGACTGACGAAGAAGGCTTACGTAAGCTAGTAGAAGAGAAAAAGATTTCACTATACTGCGGAGTTGATCCAACTGGTGATAGTATGCATATCGGACATTTGATTCCGTTTATGATGATGAAGAGATTCCAATTAGCTGGCCATCATCCTGTTATTTTAATTGGCGGGGCAACAGGAACAATTGGTGATCCGAGTGGACGACAATCAGAGCGTCAGCTCCAAACGTTAGAAGTGGTTCAGCATAATGTAGATGCGTTAACAGCACAAATGAAAAAGCTATTTGATTTTGGTGGAAATAGCGAAGTGAAGATGGTAAATAACTATGATTGGACACATGAAATAAATATTATTGAGTTTTTACGTGATTACGGGAAAAACTTTAGCATCAATAGCATGTTAGCGAAGGATATTGTAGCAAGCCGTTTAGATACAGGTATTTCTTTCACAGAATTCACGTACCAAATTTTGCAAGCGATGGACTTCCATCATTTATACACGAAAGAGGATGTTCAACTTCAAATTGGTGGCAGTGACCAATGGGGAAATATTACGAGTGGTTTAGATTTAATTCGTAAGTTAGAAGGTCATGAGGCGAAAGTATTCGGATTAACGATTCCGTTATTATTAAAATCGGACGGTACGAAGTTTGGTAAATCAGCGGGTGGTGCGGTTTGGCTTGATCCTGAAAAAACGACACCGTTTGAATTTTACCAGTTCTGGGTAAATACAGATGACCGTGACGTAATTAAATACTTGAAATACTTTACGTTCTTAACGAAAGAGCGTATTGATGAATTAGCAACGAAGGTAGAAACAGAGCCTCATAAACGTGAAGCGCAAAAAGTGTTAGCGGAAGAAATGACGAAATTTGTTCATGGAGAAGAGGCGTTCCTGCAAGCTGAGAAAATTACAGCAGCGTTATTTAGCGGAGATATTAAATCGTTAACAGCTGATGAAATTGAACAAGGCTTTAAAGAAATGCCAACATTCCAGTCTTCAAAAGAGACGAAAAACATCGTAGAGTGGCTAGTCGATTTAGGGATTGAACCATCTAGACGACAAGCACGCGAGGACATTAATAATGGTGCGATTTCTATGAATGGTGAGAAAGTAACAGATGTGGGTACAGATGTTACTGTAGAAAATTCATTTGATGGAAGATTTATTATTATTCGTAAAGGGAAGAAGAACTACAGTCTTGTGAAATTAGGATAATAAGTAAGGCTGGAAAATATATCGGCGATTTTTCGAATATATCGACCGTAACTCAAATTATATCGGCGATTTTCGAAATATATCAGCGCAAATCCGAATATATCAGCGATTTTCCCAATATATCGATTTACCGACAAAAAGCGACAATAAGAGCTGTTCCGAACGGGACAGCTTTTATTATAAAAAGTCAGTATATTTAGATAAATTTAAAGGGTATATAATTTTTTTGACGAATAAATAAGTTAGAGAAAATTACGGATAAAAAATAGCCCGAACCATGCAGGGCATGATTCGGGCTTATATTCAGATTAGTAAGCTAAGCTGAATAGACCTTTAATGTGTGATAAGTAACGAACGTTACTTGCTTCTTTCATTAATGATGCTGGTAAGCCTTTAAGTGGAGTATTGCTTGCTCCAATTGTAGCAACCGCATCTTTACGTCCTAGACTAGCAAGTGTTCCAGAGTTTACAGGTGCGAACTCTTCTAATGCTTTGCCTTCTAGTGCTGCGTATAAGTTGTATCCAATTAACTCACCCATTTGCCAAGCGATTTGTGCAGTTGGTGGGTATGGACGTCCGTCTGGAGCGAAGACAACAGCGCTGTCTCCAGCAACGAATACGTCTTTGTGAGAAGTAGATTGTAGGTATGCATCAACTGTTGCACGTCCACGGTTAACTTCAAGACCTGATTCACCGATTAATGGGTTACCTTGTACGCCGCCTGTCCAAACGAATGTGTTAGCAACAAGTTTTTGACCGTCTTTTAAGTCGATTTCATTGCCAGCAACGTTTGTTACAGGAAGACCAGTTAAGAATGTAACACCGCGTGCTTCTAGGCTAGTAGTTGCACGTTCGATTAAGTGGTCTGGTAATACTGGAAGGATTTTTGGACCTGCTTCAACAAGAAGAAGTTTCACTTCTTTTGGATTTACGCCGTGGCTTTTTGCAAGTTTAGGCATAATGTCAGCAAGCTCACCAACTAGCTCAACGCCAGTTAATCCGCCACCACCGATTACGATTGTAGCATCAGCTTCGTTTTTCGTTTTCGCGTATTCACGAATACGGTCTTCAACGTGTTTGTAGATTTTGTTTGCATCAGCAGCAGATTTTAATACCATGCTGTTTTCTTCTAGTCCTGGAATACCGAAGTAAGCAGTTTTACTTCCTAAAGCAACTACAAGTGCATCGTAAGATAAAGTAGTGCCACCAGCTAGTTTGATTTCTTTGCTATCAACTGAGAATGACTCAACTGTTGCGATTTTAAGATCGATGTCTTTCCCTTTGAAAAGCTTTGTAAGTGGCATTGCAACTGCTTGCTCAGACACGTTACCAGCTGCAAGTCGGTGTAGTTCAGTGATGATTTGGTGTGTTGGGTATTGGTTAATCACTGTAACTTGTGCTTCTGATTTGCTGTAATATTTACGTACGTTTAAAGCGGCAAGAAGACCGCCATAACCAGCGCCTAAGATGACAATTTGTTTTGACATAGTATGATATCCCCCGTCTTTACTAATTGTTGTTATAAGTTAAATTATTTATTGTTACGTTCTGCACTAATTTGAAGATATGCGTTCACAAAGCGGAACATTTTTTGTGCTTGTGGATCTTTTAGTAATTTTAACAGACCGAATAGGCCGATAACTTCGTTGCTTTCTTCAGCACGATCTTTCGCTTCGATTGCAGTTGCAGCCATGCTTTTCACTGTATCTTTTACAGGTTCTACAAGCTCTGTAATTGCACCAACAGTGTCGCTTTTTAATACTTCATCAGTAGCAACAGTTTGAGCGAAGTCATAAGACTTAGTTAAAATGTTAACAAGCTCAGTTAATTTTGGAAGCTGTTCTACTAGTGTTGTTAATGATTCTTGTACCTCAGGTTTTAACAACTGATCAAGTACATCAAGTTGTCCTTGGCTAGCAGAAATTTGTACAGTTTCTTGTTCTGGCTTTGTTTGAGTCATAGTTTCTGGCATCTCCAATTCTCCTTTACGATAGCAATACTCTTATTTTTTATAAGTAAGATAGTAAACGTTTACGAAACTTTATACAAAGTTTCACAAAACACAATAAAATGCCTTTAAATTTATGACAGCAAGTAAGCTGCAAACATAAATCTAAAACCATAACGTCTTACTTATTATTTATGAACTGTCCGATACATGGCTTGTCCGCATAATGGAAAAGCTCCGTTACCGGAAAGTGTATATAATATATATCCTATATTATATACTATATACACCTATGTTAACATAAAAATGATTCCTAATTATTTGATATTAAGTGTATAACGTAGTGCTGACAAGGTATGAAAGCGTATAAAATATTTTGTTCCAGTTAGAAATGTATATACATATAAAGAAAAAAAGGAAAAAATGAACAAATTCATGTTCGTTTTTTCCTTTTTCCTATTATTCACCTTCTACAATTAGCATCGATGTGTTACCGCTTTTTTCAAGATGGCATTCGCCCCAAGTACAAAGAGAATCAAGAATGGACTCTAAAGACCAACCGTATTCTGTAAGTGAATATTCTACTTTTGGTGGTACTTGATTGTATACCTTTCTTTGAATAACCCCATCGTCTTCTAATTCACGTAATTGCTGAGTTAACATTTTTTGTGTAATCCCAGGCATTAAACGTTTTAGTTCACTCGTTCTTTTTGTGCCTTTCGTTAGATGACAAAGGATAACAACCTTCCATTTTCCACCGATAACCTCTAAAGTCGCTTCAACGGGAATATTGTATTTCTTCATATAAAAATCTCCTTTGATGAATGTAGATTTAAGTTCTCCAACAAAAGAAGCTAAATAATTAAATGTTACTAAAAAGTGCCTATAGCACTTTAAAGTACGTACTTTTTATCATGTTGAATATGTTCCATAATAGCATACGTAAGAGGGAAATGAGTAGTACGGTACTAAAAAGTGCCTATGTTACTTTTAGGTACCTATCGTACTTTTAAGTGCGTTCTTCAAAAAAAGAGTAAAGCCATTCATAATAGCGTATATCAACAGTAAAGTTATTTTTGTAGAAGATAAAAAGGCCTTTTTATCATACTATTATGATTGGATTTCTCGCATTAAGGAGGAGTTCAATTGAATTCATATACAGTATCTTCTTCGGTTATGCAGACGAATCGGAGAAGTATGTTTGCTTTATTAGCACTAGCAATTAGTGCGTTTGGAATTGGTACAACTGAATTTATTAGTGTCGGCTTATTACCATCTATCTCAGAGGATTTACATGTTTCTGTTACAACAGCGGGGTTAACTGTTTCTTTATATGCATTAGGAGTAGCGTTTGGTGCTCCAGTATTAACGTCATTAACAGCTAGTATGTCGCGAAAGACGTTATTAATGTGGATTATGATTATTTTCATTATTGGTAATGGAATTGCGGCGGTAGCAACAAGTTTTACTGTGTTACTTATTGCGAGGGTTGTATCTGCATTTGCGCATGGTGTTTTTATGTCAATTGGATCTACAATTGCGGCTGCGCTTGTACCTGAGAATAAACGTGCAAGTGCAATAGCATTTATGTTTACTGGTTTAACTGTTGCGACTATTACAGGTGTACCAATTGGAACATTTATCGGTCAACAATTTGGCTGGAGGGCCTCGTTTATTGTTATTGTGGCCATTGGAATCGTTGCTTTAATCGCCAATAGTATGCTAATTCCTCCTAATTTAAAAAAAGGTACGTCTGTATCATTTCGCGATCAATTTAAGCTGATTACGAATGGAAGACTGTTACTTTTATTTATTATTACTGCATTAGGATACGGGGGAACGTTCGTAACATTTACGTATTTATCTCCGTTATTACAAGAAGTAACAGGATTTAAAGCAAGTACCGTTACAATTATTTTGTTAGTATACGGAATTGCAATTGCGATTGGGAATATGGTCGGGGGAAAATTATCAAACCATAATCCGATTCGAGCGTTATTTTACATGTTCTTTATTCAAGCGATTGTATTATTTGTTTTAACATTTACAGCGCCATTTAAAGTCGCTGGATTCATCACAATTATTTTCATGGGACTATTCGCATTTATGAATGTTCCAGGGCTACAAGTGTATGTTGTTATATTAGCTGAGAGGTTTGTACCTAGCGCTGTTGATGTAGCATCGGCGATTAACATTGCAGCATTTAACGCAGGAATTGCTCTTGGTGCTTACTTGGGCGGTATTGTAACGAACTCGTTAGGATTAATTCATACGGCTTGGGTAGGTGGAATTATGGTAGTAGGTGCTGTTGTTTTAACTGCGTGGAGTATGACATTAGAAAAAAGAGATCAAGTAAAATAAAAGGAGAGAAAATAAAATGAAAAACTTACAAAGTAAAACAGTATTAAATAATGGTGTAGAAATGCCTTGGTTCGGTTTAGGTGTATTTAAAGTAGAGGATGGACCAGAACTTGTAGAAGCAGTGAAATCGGCGATTAAAGCAGGATACCGCAGCATTGATACAGCTGCAATTTACGGAAATGAAAAAGCTGTAGGTGAAGGAATTCGCGCGGGTATAAAAGAAGCAGGCATTTCTCGTGAAGATTTATTCATTACTTCAAAAGTGTGGAATTCGGATCAAGGATATGAAACGACACTTGCTGCATATGAAGAAAGCTTAAAAAAATTAGAGCTGGATTATTTAGATTTATACCTTGTTCATTGGCCTGTAGAAGGGAAATATAAAGATACGTGGAGAGCGTTAGAAACACTTTATAACGAAAAACGCGTACGTGCAATTGGGGTAAGTAATTTCCAAATTCATCACTTACAAGATGTAATGAAAGATGCAGAAATTAAACCAATGATTAACCAAGTAGAATACCACCCTCGTTTAACACAAAAAGAATTACAAGCTTTCTGTAAAGAACAAGGTATTCAAATGGAAGCATGGTCACCACTTATGCAAGGTCAATTATTAGATAACGAAAAATTACAAGAAATTGCTGAGAAACACGGTAAAACAACAGCGCAAGTTATTTTACGTTGGGATCTTCAAAATGGAGTAATCACTATTCCAAAATCAACGAAAGAACACCGCATTATTGCAAATGCCGATATATTTAATTTCGAATTAACGAAAGAAGATATGGAAAAAATCGATGCGTTAAATCAAAATCACCGCGTTGGTCCGGATCCTGATAACTTCGATTTCTAAGATTAAAGTAAGAAAGAAGAGTGCGTAAAAGCACTCTTTTTTTGTGCATAAAAATAGTTTCTAAATAAATACTACTTAGTATTAAGTTTGTGATAAGGGGCTGTAAACATGAATATAAAGCAATCGTTCAAGATTTTAGCTATGTTTTTAAGTGTTTTATTTGTGTTATTCCCGCTTCAAAAAGCATTTGCAGAAGTTATGGACCATACAAAGTATGAAATGAATTGGAGTTATAGTAAGTCAAAGAAGAAACCAATTCGAACAGAGCTTATTAAAACCGCAGATGGCAAAATTGCTTTTTGCTTAAATGTAGATTTGAAATCTCCAAGCGGTCAAGATTTACCGGAAATGGGGAAAGTGGATATTAACGTATACCGTGTACTATTGAATGGATATCCACAAAAGAGTCCACAAGAATTAGGTGTTTCTGATTGGAGAGAAGCACATTACGCAACGCAGCTTGCAGTGTGGAATGCGTTAAAACAAATCGATATTAATGATTTAGATTTCCGCAATAAAAATGTAGAGAAAGTAACGAAAGACATCGTTGCAAAAGCAAGCGCTAGTGAAGAGTTACAAGAAATTACGATGAGTGTAACTCCTACAGAAGAACAAGAAGCAGTATTAAAAAATGATTTCTTTGAAACAGGTTTATATACAGTAGAAACAAATGCAAAAAGCGGAACGTATAAAGTGCAAGCAACAGGTGCGCCAGCGGGCGTGAAATTTGCAAATGAAAAAGGCGAAACAAAAACAGAATTTAATGTAGGAGAAAAGTTCCGCATTTTAATTCCGAAACAAACACCAGCTGGTGGATTTAGCTTTAAAGTATCAGGAAATTTAACGAAATTACAAGGGATTGCGCATAAAGGTACACCGACTATTCAAAATGCAGTAGTATTACTTGAGCGTAGTGAAGAAAAAACAAGTCCAGAGTTAGCGGTAAGTTGGAAAAAGGCTGAGGCTCCAAATAAACCAAATAAGCCATATACTCCAAATGAACCGCATAAACCGAATCAAAAGAGATAATGAAAAAGCATTGGCGTATGCCAATGCTTTTTCATATGAATTCTTTAAAGGTATATCAAGATAATAATTAATCGAGTGAAACACTATTTTAACGTTTTAAAAAGTATTTAAAAATAATAAAATGTGACAAAATCTAAACGTTGCAATAAATAGATTTTATTCACGAAATTGTAACATTATTCTAATTAGAGAGGCTATCAAACAAAGTGTAAAGCGTGTAAAATTCATTTGGAAAAACTACCTATAGATGGTCATATATGAAGAAAATGTAAGTTTTTATTGTTATTTTTATTTTTAGATGTATAGATGACAATACTGAAAAATATCTTTTACTATTCTCTTTTTTATGTAGCAAGAGAACTCATCACAAATAGAGAGAAGTGAGGAGGGCATATTACATATAAATTTTACAATGTAAGAAAGCGAATGCATGGAGAGAAATGCGGTAGTAATATATACAGGTGCGCGAGGTGTTAGTCCATTCATCAAATGTTTTTATAGGAATAATAGGATTACTTATTAGATGAATATATAGGGTAGTTTATCTAAATAAAGGAACAGGGGACACAGATTATGTCGAAGAAAAAGACGAGTAGGGTATTAGTAGCTGGAATATGTATATCTACATTATTATCGCCAGTAGCTTTCGAAGCATCGAAAGGATATGCAGCACCTTTGGAAGAAAATAAAGGTGGGAAATTAGAAGAGGTAAAAGAGAATAAGTTTGAGCAGAGAGTATTTCAGTTGCCGGGGAAAGGTAGCGTAGAAGAAGAAAATAATCGTTTAAGAGTTACTTGGAAACTTTCCGCTAATGAACCGACTGGAATTTATGCAGAGCCAAATGAAGAGATTACAATTGACATAAAAGGAACGCAGTCTATCCAAGCTTTTATTGGAACGAGATCTTATGATGAAAAGGACCCAGAGGAGTTTAATTTAAAACCAGGGAAAAATGTTATTTCATCTTCAAGAGGCGGTATTTTATATTTTTATAATATGAATAACGAAGGAGAAGTAACAGCTTCCGTTACAAATGGTGGTAGTCACTTTCCTTTATTTATTTTAGGTAAGCATACAAAAAAAGATTGGGATGAAATGTTAAAAAAATATAAGGATCCTTATGCAGTTGAATTAAAAGGTGAGAGAAGCTTAATTACTACTACTTACGATTCTGTGCAGAAATATATGAAGAATACGGATCCAACAGATTTAATGAAATTGCATGATAAGATTATCCGTTTAGAAAACGCAGTGGCAGGATTATCTGAGGACAGTGTTGGGTTTGCAAAATCTCCAACTCATTATGTTCAGTTTGTTGAAAAACGGAAGCCTGCTAAAGGGGACTTTATGTTTGCAAAACATTATCATACAGGATATATTCCAACTGCAATGAATAGAGTTTTAGATATAGAGGTACTTGAGAAGGATGGATGGGGACCGTGGCATGAAGTTGGTCATTTACATCAGCAAGAACCGTGGAAGTGGTCTAAAGTAAGGGAAGTAACAGTAAATATTTACTCATTAGCTGCTCAAAAGGCGTTAGGGAATCAATTAGAAATGGATGAGCACTATAAAAACTCATTTGAGTATTTAGAGAAGCCTAAAGCAGAAAGATTCATTGATGACATTAATCCTCTTACAATGTTTTGGCAATTAAATGTAGTGTATGGAGAACATTTTTATCCTAGGTTACATCAAGCTTATCGTTTGTTACCTCAGAGTGAAATGCCTCATTCTGATGAAGAGAAAAAGCAGCTATTTATTTATATGACATCGCAAGTGGCAGGGCAAAATTTAATTCCTTTCTTTGAGGAATGGGGATTAACACCAAATGATGATATTAGAGAGAAAATAGAAAAATCAAAGTTACCTAAATTAGAAAAGGAAATCTGGAAAGCTACAGATAGTAATGATATTCGTGAGAAGCAAGTTGAACCGTATAAGGTTCCATATGGTGAACCTGCTAATGAAGTACAAAATCTTTTAGTTGGTACAGATTCTGACGAGAATGAAGCAAGTAAACTTGTTCGAAATTTAGGTGAGAATGTAAAAGTAACAGGAAAGATTGTATGGCCTAAATTAGAGAATGGTAAACAGGAAGTGTTAGTAGAAATTGGGGATGAGAAAGGAAATAAAAATTCAATTCCTGTCCAAGTTAACGGATTTTATGATGACAGTATAGTTTTTCAAGGACTTTCAGATGATGTAATGTCGACAGTGACACTTCACCACAATAAGAAGAAATTAAATGTAAACTTTACTAATAATGAAATACATTACCGTTTTGAAAAAGAAGAATATATGGGCTTAACGCTATATGATCGAAATGGGATTGAAAAGAAACGTGTATCTGCAGAAGGACAAGAAACGGGAAAAAGATTTGCGATGGAACTAAATGAATTGGATTTTGAATATGGTGATGTAGTAAAAGTATTCCATGCAGAACCGGATCGTCTGAAGTGGTACCAAAATAATACACTTGTAGATCAAGGGAAGGCTAAAAATAAAAAAGAGAAATTATTCCAAATCACTGAGCAAGGGTTCGAATTAAAAGATAGTTTACAAGAAGTGACGGCGAAACCGCAAAAAGTAGTAGTTGGAATGGATGTAGAGAAACTAGATCCGAAAGAATTTGTACAAGTAAAATATGGAGAAGTGGTTGGTTTTGCAGAAAAACCAAATACATCAAAAATCGGAGAACAAAAAGTAAAAGTAGAAACGAAAGATCGATTTGGAAATAAGAAAGTGACAGAAGTTCCTCTAACAGTAACATATGGAGATAGCCTACTTGTATATGGGCTGAGCTATAGAGATGGTGACTTGAAATCAATTGTAACTTTGCATCATGATACGAAAAAACTGAGTGCGACAGATACAAAGAACCTAATTCATGATTACTTTAAAGATGAAAAGTATTTTGAATTCACATTGTACGATAAAGAAGGAAGAGTGAAGAAAAATATAGCAGTAAAAGGTTTAGAGAATACGCAAGAATTTGCTAAGGAAGTAAATGGAATTGCATTTGAGTATGGAGATGTAGTGAAAGTATATCATGCGGAATCTTCTCGTTTACATTGGTATCAAAAAGATGTATATGTGGGCGAAGGAAAAAGTAAAGAGATAAAGGAATTAGTCTTCAAAATAACTGAAAATGGATTTGAAAGATTAGACGGTGAGCAAACAGTAAAAGCAAATCCGCAGCAAGTAGTAATCGGAACAAATAGCGAAACGCTAGACGCGAAGAACTTTGTTGAAGTACAGGGTGGAGAAGTAGTAGGTTTTGTAGGGGAAATAGATACGACAAAAATTGGTCAGCAAAAAGTGAAAGTAGAAACGAAAGATCGATTTGGAAATAAGAAAGTGACGGAAGTTCCTGTAGAAGTGACATATGGGGATAGTCTAGTCTATCAAGGTGTGTCCGATGTTACACGTTCAATTATTACGTTAAACCACGCTGAAAAGAAATTACATGCAACATTTACAAATGATGAGATTCATTATCGCTTTGTAAATGAACAGTATATAGGCCTTACGATTTATGATCAAAATGGAACTGAGAAAAAGCATGTAACCGCAGAAGGACAAGAAACTTCGCAGAATTTTGCAGAACAAGTAAATGGTATGGCGTTCGAGTATGGTGACGTAGTGAAAGTGTATCATGCGGAATCAGATCGTTTGAATTGGTATAAAAAGAGTGAGTTAGTTGGAAAAGGAGATAAGAAAAAGTTTAAAGAAATTTCCTTTAAGATTACTCCAAATGGTTTAGAGCAAGTGCAATAATAAGAAAAAGCTCGTGAAACATTATGTTTTACGAGCTTTTTTTATTATTCAGCTTCAGAAACTACTGTGAAGCGTTCGTTTACATGTTTTGGGTTTTCAATCTCATCAAGTGCTGCAACTGCGAAGTCTTCGTAACTTACGTAGCTATCACCTTTTGAGTTAACAAGAAGATTGTCTTTGCCAGCTTTGTAAGAACCAGTGCGTTTTCCTAATGCGAATAGTGCAGAAGGGCTGATGAATGTCCAAGTGATATCATTTGTTTGTTGTAAAATTTCTAAGTTTTTACCTTGGTTTTGAGCTGTTGCAAGATATTCTTTCGGGAAACCTGGTGTCTCAAATACACGTGTTGTTTTCTCTTCGTCTACAAATAAGCTTCCAGCGCCTCCAACTACAAGTAATTTTGTATTTGGTGCACCTTTCATAGCTTCAATAAGTACGTTTCCTGCATCTACGTGAAGGTGTTCTTCGCCTGCTGGAGCACCGAATGCATTTACAACTACGTCAAATGCCTGCAGGTCGTTAGATGTAAGAGAGAATACATCTTTCTCTAAAACTTTTACGTTTTCTTCTGTAATTTTTGCAGCGTTTCTTACGATTGCAGTTACTTCATGTCCGCGATTCAATGCTTCTTTTAAAATACGACTTCCTGCTTTACCAGTTGCTCCGATAATTCCGATTTTCATAATAAATCCCTCCAAAGTGTTTTGTTAAAGTGTATATCTGAAAGTAAATGAATTTGTTGTAATTAGGTTTGTTACAACTTGTTGTAATCATTATAGTTACAGGTTGGTATTTTTGTCAATAGGGTTGTTTGTGAATTTATTTTTTGTTTTAGTATGCACAGTTAGAGGGAGGGTAGTCAGTCATAAAGATATTGTTACTGTGAACCTGGCTAATATTTGGAAATTGCAAATTGTCGAAAAATGTTGATTTTTGAATGTTTTTTAAATATAATTCGTTTTATGGAGAAAAGGAGGGGTTAATTGTATGAATATTTTAGAGCAATTTATTTCATCAACAAATACAATTCTTTGGTCATATATTCTTATTGCAATGTTAATTGGTTTAGGTCTTTATTTTTCTATTAAATTGAAATTTGTACAAATTACTCATTTAGGTGAAATGATTCGTTTAATGAGTGATGGACTAACTGGAAAGACACGTAAAAAGGGCAGCGTATCATCGTTCCAAGCATTTTGTATGAGTTCTGCAGCTCGTATTGGTATCGGGAACTTAGCTGGTGTAGCGTTAGCTATTTCTATGGGAGGACCTGGAGCTGTATTTTGGATGTGGGTTATTGCGATTATCGGGGCTTCTTCAAGTTTCGTAGAAAGTACGCTTGCACAAATTTATAAAATAAAAGATGGCAGTGGCTTCCGTGGTGGTCCTGCTTATTATATGGAAAAAGGTTTAAATAAACGTTGGATGGGGATTTGGTTCTCTATTCTGATTACAATTAGTTACGGTTTAATTTTCAACTCAGTACAAGCAAACACAGTTACATTAGCGTTTAAAAATGCATTTGGTATTGAGCGTTACGTTGTTGGGATTGTATTAGCAGTATTAGTTGCGGTTATTATTTTTGGTGGTGTAAAAAGTATTGCACGTATGTCGGAAATGATTGTTCCGCCAATGGCAATTCTTTATATTGCGGTAGCGATTTTCGTTGTTATTAAAAACTTCTATTTACTACCAGATGTGTTTACAGAAATCTTTAAAGGTGCATTTGGTTTAGATTCAGCTGTAGGCGGTGGTATCGGTGCTGCGATGAAATATGGTATTCAGCGCGGATTATTTGCGAACGAAGCAGGTATGGGTAGTGCGCCGAACGCGGCAGCAACAGCTGATGTAACGCATCCAGCCAAACAAGGTTTTATTCAAACAATCGGGGTTTTAGTAGATACATTCTTAGTATGTACATCAACAGCATTTATCGTACTATGTTCTGGTGCATATAAAGCAACGAATTTAGAAGGTATTGAACTAACACAAAATGCATTAAGTTCACAAATTGGCCCGTGGGCGAGCAGTTTCTTAGCGATTATTATTTTCTTATTCGCTTTCAGTTCACTTCTAGGAAACTACTACTATGGTGAAACAAATATTGAATTTATTAAGCAAAGTAAAACGTGGTTAACAATTTACCGTGTTGCGGTAGTTGGAATGGTATTATTCGGTTCTGTTGCGACGCTTCAAGTTGTATGGAATATGGCAGACTTATTTATGGGTCTAATGGTAATAACGAACTTAATTGCGATTACACTTCTTGGCCGATTTGCGTACGCGGCATTAACAGACTATGTAAGGCAAAAGAAACAAGGGGAAGATCCAGTCTTCAGTGCAGATTCTATTCCTGGTTTAACGAATACAGAGTGCTGGGATAAGCCAGTGGTAACAGATAAAGAAAAAGCAGTGTAATTGAAAAGGCGAGCATCGAGGTAAATTTGATGCTCGCCTTTTTTGTTGTAGTAAATGATGAAAAGGGTGAGGGGTAATTATTAATATAACTTTTTTGTTTGTTCCTCTCGTTATTTGTGGGGAACGTACTGTTTTAAAAGTATGGCTGGTCGAAGAGGATAAGAGATTGAGTATTGGATAAATGCATGTAATAGCTATATTTTTATGAAAAAAACACATATGTTAAGATAGTTAACGTATTCATGTCATGAAACCTAACATAAAGTTCTTGATTACTAAAAGTTTTTAGAATATAATTTTCTTATTGTTAGGAAGAGGGGGCAATGCAAATATGGATTTTTTAGCTAGGGTAATTGGGGATGTAAATAATATCCTTTGGTCATATGTCATTATTGCGATGTTAATTGGGTTAGGGCTCTATTTTTCATTTCGTGTGAAATTTGTCCAAGTTCGTTACTTCGGTGAAATGATTCGATTGCTTGGGGATGGAGCAAGCTCGAAAACGAGGAAAGCACAAAAAGAGAAGAGCGGCGTATCATCATTCCAAGCATTTTGTATGAGTACAGCTTCTCGTGTAGGTACTGGTAACTTAGCTGGTGTAGCTATCGCAATTTCAGCGGGTGGTCCAGGAGCAGTATTTTGGATGTGGTTAATCGCGGTAATTGGGGGTGCTTCTGCATTTGTAGAGAGCACATTAGCGCAAATTTATAAAGTGAAAGATGGGAATGCATTCCGTGGGGGCCCAGCGTATTATATGGAAAAGGGTTTAAATAAACGCTGGTTAGGTGTTGTGTTCTCTGTTCTAATAACAGTAAGTTTCGGATTGATTTTTAATGCTGTACAGTCTAATACTGTAGCGGCAGCTTTTGATGGGGCATTCAAAACAGATAGTAGATTAGTAGGTCTTGTTATGGCTGGTTTACTTGCCGTTATCATTTTCGGCGGAGTAAAACGAATTGCTCGCGCGGTTGAAATGATTGTTCCAGTAATGGCAATTATTTATGTAGCAGTGGCATTATTCGTTGTTGTAACAAACATTACGGCAATTCCGTATGTATTTAAAGAGATTTTCTTACATGCTTTCGGAATTAAAGAAGTAGTAGGTGGAGGATTAGGAGCCGCGATTTTACTAGGGGTAAAACGCGGATTATTCTCAAATGAAGCAGGTATGGGTAGTGCGCCGAACGCAGCAGCGACTGCAAACGTAACGCATCCAGTTAAACAAGGTTTTATTCAAACTTTAGGGGTATTTACAGATACATTATTAATTTGTAGTTGTACAGCATTTATTATTCTTTTATCAGATGTGCATAATGCAGCTGATTTAAATGGAATTCAATTAACGCAGCAGGCGTTAAGTCAACATATCGGTCCATGGGCTTCTATATTTGTAGCAGTTGCAATCTTCTTGTTTGCATTTAGTTCATTAGTAGGTAACTACTACTATGGTGAAACAAATATTGAATTCTTAAATGGAAGTAAAGTGCTATTAACAGCGTACCGCATTGCTGTACTTGGTATGGTTATGTTAGGATCTGTAGCGACAATTCAAATCGTTTGGGATGTAGCAGATTTATTCATGGGTATTATGGCTGTTATTAACTTAGTGGCGATTGTATTCCTCTCTAAGTATGCTTTTGCGGCATTATCAGATTACGTAAATCAAAAGAAACAAGGGAAAGATCCGGTATTCTATGCGGATTCTATTCCAGGTTTGAAAAATACAGAGTGCTGGGATAAGTCAGCAGTAGCTGATAAAGAAAAAGCAGTATAATGAGGTGAGCATCAAGTGAAACTTGATGCTCATTTTTTGTTTTATCCAGTTGTTTATAGATGGTAAAAGACGAACATTTATGAGCATTTCATAATTAAATGTAATTTTTTAAAGAAAAGTGCGGATATGAGTTGTGATTTATGTTAGAATGGAAAATGCCTTTGAAACAAGAGTTTTTATGACATTTCCTATCCAATCGAAGGTTACGGAGGAGAAATGGAAAGTTCGGATTATTTCTTGTTTTGAATGGTCAGACGTTCAACGTTAATGAAGAGTTAAATGGAGGATTTTATTAATGAAGTTTGTTATGTTCCTTGTAGGATTACTCGTTGTATTTGTACTCGGTTTTCTTATAAGTGCCGATCGAAAGAAGATTAAGTATAAACCAATCGCAATTATGCTTATTATTCAGCTAGCATTATCTTATTTCTTATTAAATACGCAAGTTGGTTATATTTTAGTAAAAGGAATTTCAGATGGATTTGGCGCACTTCTTGGATATGCGGAAGCTGGAATCGTTTTCGTATTTGGTGGTCTTGTTAATAAAGGAGAGGTTTCATTCTTCTTAACAGCGCTATTACCAATCGTATTCTTTGCGGTTTTAATCGGAATTCTGCAACACTTTAAAATTTTACCGATATTTATTCGTGCTATTGGTACGTTGTTAAGTAAAGTAAATGGTCTAGGAAAACTAGAATCATATAATGCAGTAGCAGCTGCCATTGTTGGACAAGCAGAAGTATTTATTACAGTAAAAGATCAATTAAGTAAAATCCCAAAACATCGTTTATATACATTATGTGCATCTTCTATGTCGACAGTGTCGATGTCAATCGTTGGTTCTTATATGAAAATGATCGAACCGAAATATGTAGTAACAGCACTTGTATTAAATTTATTTAGTGGTTTCATTATCATTCATATTATTAACCCGTACGATATTACAGAAGAAGAAGATACACTGAAATTAGAAAATAAGAAAAAACAATCATTCTTTGAAATGCTAAGCGAGTACATTATGCTTGGTTTCACGATTGCGATTACAGTAGCAGCTATGTTACTTGGTTTCGTAGCATTAATTACAGCAATTAATAGCTTGTTTGATTCAATGTTCGGTATTACATTCCAAGCTATTTTAGGATATATTTTCTCACCATTAGCATTCGTAATGGGTATCCCGGAAGCTGAGATGGTAACAGCCGGACAAATTATGGCAACAAAATTAGTATCAAACGAGTTTGTTGCGATGCTTGATCTTGGAAAAGTAGCTGGTGATTTATCGGCTCGTACAGTTGGTATCCTTTCTGTATTCCTTGTATCATTTGCGAACTTCTCATCTATCGGAATTATCGCAGGTGCAACGAAAGGTATCGATGAAAATCAATCAAATGTTGTATCATCATTTGGTCTACGCCTTGTGTACGGTGCGACATTAGTAAGTATTCTATCAGCGATTATCGTTGGTGTTATGTTATAAAAAAGATGGCTCTAGCTCATAGCTAGGGCTATTTTTATGGTAAATTTGCATGAAAAAACCAATTAATTAGGAATATATTAACATATAAAAATCTTTTAAAATTTATATTGCATTTCGTCTAGATAACGCTTACAATTTGATTTGTAGGTGGTATCAATTTCAGACTTTCAATTATGGTAGGAGAGAAGAAGCTACCTTTTATAAATTGCAATTTATGTAAACGCTTACTGATTTTAGATGACAGTTGAATAGTTTTAGGGGTTTTAAATTTTTTTAACAACAATGGTCAGACGTCATTCGTTATACGTTATACGACCAATAACTCGTGGGAGAAGTGGAGGATTCACATATGAAGTTCGTAATGTTTCTAGTCGGTTTACTTGTAGTGTTTGTACTAGGTTTCCTTATCAGTTCAGATCGTAAGAAAATTAAATATAAACCAATTGCACTTATGCTTGTCATTCAATTGGTACTTGCGTATTTCTTACTAAATACAAAGGTCGGATTCGTATTAGTAAAAGGAATCGCAGATGGATTTGGCGCTATTTTAAAATTTGCGGAAGCTGGGGTTAATTTCGTATTTGGTGGTCTAGCAAACGATGGACAAGCACCATTCTTCTTAACAGTATTATTACCGATTATTTTCTTAGCAGTACTAATCGGGATTCTGCAACATATTAAAGTTTTACCGATTATCATTCGTGCAGTCGGTTTTCTATTAAGTAAAGTTAACGGTTTAGGAAAACTAGAATCATATAATGCGGTAGCAGCTGCAATCGTTGGTCAAGGGGAAGTATTCATTACAGTAAAAGATCAACTAAGCAAATTACCGAAAAATCGCTTATACACACTTTGTGCATCTTCAATGTCTACAGTATCGATGTCAATCGTCGGTTCTTATATGAAAATGATTGATCCAAAATATGTAGTAACGGCACTTGTATTAAACTTATTCAGTGGATTCATTATCGTTCATATCATTAATCCATATGAAGTAAAAGAAGAAGACGATATTTTAGAATTACAAGAAGACAAGAAACAAACATTCTTTGAAATGTTAGGCGAATATATTATGCTTGGTTTCTCAATCGCTGTAACAGTAGCGGCGATGTTAATCGGTTTCGTAGCATTAATTACAGCAATTAACGGTGTATTCGATTCAATTTTCGGAATCACATTCCAAAGCATTTTAGGATACATCTTCTCACCATTAGCATTCGTAATGGGTATTCCAACATCAGAGATGCTACAAGCAGGACAAATTATGGCAACAAAATTAGTAACGAACGAATTCGTTGCAATGCTTGACCTTGGAAAAGTAGCTGGTGATTTATCAGCTCGTACAGTAGGTATTTTATCTATCTTCCTTGTATCATTTGCGAACTTCTCGTCTATCGGAATTATCGCAGGTGCAACGAAGAGTATCGATGGCAAACAAGCAAACGTTGTATCATCATTCGGTTTAAAACTTGTATACGGTGCAACATTAGTAAGTATATTATCAGCGATTATCGTTGGGGTTATGCTTTAATAAATTAAGAAAAGCAATGAGCGTAGGCTCATTGCTTTTTTTGTTTAACTTGCTTTATCCAAGTCTCTTTTAAAACGTGGTTTCTCTAAATAAGTTCCCAGTCTCCACACATATTCCACTGGCCCCATTCGGTATTTCTGGAGCCAATAGGTGCTAACGAATAATTGAATCGTATAAATTCCGATGGTTAAAAGAATACCGAAGAAATAGCCGATTTTCCCGTATAAGCCAAATCCATATGCGTAAAAAATGGTTGTTGCGATAATAGATTGAGCTAAGTAATTACTAACGGACATTTTCCCCATGTTCGCCATGTATGTTAGTAGACGGGTTGCTTTTTTGTAATGGAATAATAAAATGATTGTGCTTCCGTAAAAGAAGGTCATAGTTACTGGTGTAAGGCCATCTTGTAACATAATTAAAAGCGGGTGCTTTACGAACATAGCTAAGATTTTAATTGTAAAAGAGAAGAGACCGGTGGCAAACCATATTTTTTTGACAGCAGGTATATGTTTACTGACCTCAAATAGCCAGCCTTTTTTCCCTACATACATTCCGAGTAGGAACAGTGGAGACATAAAAATTATTGCGAAAACTGATATGAAAAATAATCCGAATGCACCGTCAATTCCCATGTAATCAAAAGGATTTTCAGTCAATCTAAAGTTGACGTGATCCATATAGCTTCCAGTTTGATGGACTTTATGTTCTTTTTCAGTATAAGGTGCAAAATCATTTATATTTGTAGATGGATCAGTTTGATAAGACATAAGTGTAATAAGTGCGAGTAGAATAATCGCCCAAATGAGCAAAGTTTTCGGTTTTCGATTGATGAACATCATTAAGAAAATCCCGATTATTCCGTATGCAAATAAAATATCGCCCTCCCAAACAAAAGTGCCGTGAATGTAGCCGAGTAGTAAAAGAATGATAATACGTCTTATGTATGTGGGGAAGAATTTTTTTCCTTTTGCGATAATACTTTTTTGTAACAAAATAATGCTAAGTCCAAATAGAAAAGAAAATAGGGATATAAAGTTATGTGTGCCGAAGAATTGAATAAACCAATTAGCGCCTTTATCAAGATCGCCGAATAGATAAGTTGGTTTTTCACTGGTGAAGAACCCGAATTGAATTAATGTCATATTGACTAGTAAAATGCCAAACAAAGCGAAACCACGAATTGCATCAACAGCTTCTACACGTTGATTCATTTTTCCTCTCCTCGTATATTCGTTTTTATATTGAAAATAATACCATTTTATAGCTGGCACTATGTCAAATATGAGGAAATTTAAGGTGATTTTAAGATAGAGAGCAAACAAAAAAATCACCTTAATTCATGTATTAAGGTGATTGAAATATTATTCAGCTGGAGGCGTAAATGTACGTTTCTCTAATTCAGCATCTAGCATAAACAGTGCGTTTGAATCGCTTGTAATACGTTTTAATTTTTGAATGATGCTATCGAATGAAGCTTCTTCTTCAACTTGTTCGTCAACGAACCATTTTAAGAATGTAATTGTTGCATGTTCACGCTCGTCCCAAGCGATATCAGATAAGTTATAAATACGTTTCGTTACTTCACGCTCGTGCTCAAGTGCGACTTCAAAAGCGTTTAATACAGATTCGTATTCGTTATTTGGATTATCAAATCCAGTAATAATAGCGCGTTCTCCGCGGTCATTAATATAGTTGTAAAGCTTCATTGCGTGGAAACGTTCTTCTTCAGCTTGTACAAGGAAAAAGTTAGCGAATCCATCATAGCTCTCAGCTGTACAGTAAGCAGCCATTGCCATATAAGCATGGGCAGAGTAAAATTCAAAGTTCATTTGTTCATTTAATGCGTCGTGCAATTTTTTTGATAACATAAAATCCCCCTTAGTATTGTGACAATAATATTATACCATAATTGATAATATTCTCATTTAGATACTTCGAACCTTTTCGAAAGCTTTGTGACGTGTGCATCCATAATGTCTTGTAAGTCTAAATCATATTTTTGCGAAAGAATAATAAGGTTAGATAGTACATCGCCAAGTTCTTCTTTTAGTTCTTGTTTTAGCTCTTCTTCTGTTTTCGCATCTTCATCAGGGCGATCGCGGCCAATTTCAATAGCACGAACGACTCGTGAAACTTCCCCAACTTCCTCGGTTAAGAAATTTAAGCGAATAAAGGCATTATACTGTGACCAGCTTCGTTTTTCGTAAAATTCCTCAACCCATCTTTGAAATGCAACGATATCCATTTCTTCCTCATCTCCTCAATATGTTGTACAATGTTCATTGTATCATAACAATATATAGTTTTGGGGTGTAGGGATGAGAAAGATTTGTGTGTTTGCAGGTTCTAATTTAGGGGAGAGACCGGAATTTAAAGAGCAGGCAATTCAGTTAGGTAAAATGTTTGTTGAGAACGATTATGAGCTCGTATACGGTGGTTCATGTGTCGGATTAATGGGAGAAGTAGCAAACGAAGTTCTTCGTTTAGGTGGACGTGTAACAGGTGTTATGCCGCGCGGTCTATTTAGAGGAGAGATTGTGCATACAGGATTAACGGAATTAATTGAAGTAGAAACAATGCACGAACGTAAAGCGAAAATGGCAGAGCTTGCGGATGCTTTTATCGCGCTTCCAGGTGGATACGGAACGTTTGAAGAACTATTTGAAGTTGTATGTTGGTCACAAATTGGTATACATAATAAGCCGGTTGGTTTATTAAACATAAAAGGTTTTTACGGACCAATTTTGCAAATGGTTGAACGTGCAGCAGAAGAAGGATTTATGAATCCATCAAATAAAGAATTGATCGTTTCAGCAGAGACAGCAGATAAACTAATTCATGCAATCCAAAATTATGAGCGTCCTGTTTTGGGAACGAAGTGGAAGCAACTATCATAGCAAATACGGAAACACATGTCGTTTTAATTTAAGATGGCATGTGTTTTTAATTTGGTTAAATATGTTAATGTTTAGATGTAATGTTTTTGGGAAAGGAGAAATAGATGGAGGAGTTCGTATATTTACGTCCGGTTTTTAAAAGTATTTTAGCAGCGTCTATTCTTGTTATGCTAATTGTTTTGAGACAGAAGAAAGAGTTGATTAATGAATTTTCGCTTTGGTTTATTTCGGTATTATGTATCGGTGTTTCCGCGATAACGTTGTTTATGTCTGGATTTATCGTTGATGAGTATAATCTAGGTGGAGATCCACAATCGTTTTGTATGTTTATTGCGATTGGTTGTATTAGTGGTCTGAATTTCATTATTTATTACAGAAGGCAATAAAAAGAGGCATTCCGTATTACTTTGGAATGCCTTTATTATTTTGATTGCTTTGTTTTTTATACAGGTACCAGCCACCCCAGCCGCCACCAATTGCTACGACAACGAGGAAAGCATAGTCCTTAACCTCGACACGTATATTGAAAATATTAGCTATAAGTAAGAGAATCCCAACTGTTATTAACGCAAAAAATGCTCTAATTAAGTAGTCTTTCAACTGAACCACTCCCGTCATTTAAGTAGTAAATGATGAATTTGGAAAAGCTTTTTGGGTCTATGATACTAAAGGGTGTTTCCTATATTTTAACATAGATGAGATTGTAATATATTGATAAAAGTAGGGGAGAGGTGTTTGTTAATATTGTCGTGATTTGTCGATAAGTCGATATAATTGAAAAATCGCTGATATATTGGAGGGAATCGCCGATATAATTGGATAATCGCTGATATATTGGGGGGAATCGCCGATATATTGGAAAAATCGCTGATATAAATTTCATGTACCAGCATGCGCGACCAATCTATAGAAAAAAGCGACTCTGAACGAGCCGCTTCCGCTTTTAATGATATCCAGCTCCGGTAGCTAGAATGTTCGGTGGCTTCGCTTTTTCCTGCGAGGCAAAGAGCGCCTCTACGTCAAAAGCTCCATCCCCCTCACATTCTGAGCAAGCCGCTTCCGCTTTTAGGTGATATCCAGCTCCAGCGGCTAGAATCTCCGGTCATTTCGCTCTCTCGCTCGAAGCAAAAAGCGCTTCAAGGTCGAGAGCTCCAATGCCCTGCGATTCTGAACGAGCCGCTTCCGCTTTTAATTATTATTGATTCAAGAACGCACGTAGCATCCAAGCGTGTTTTTCTAGTTCTGTGTAGATGCCTAGTAGTAGGTCAGATGTCATTTCATCGTCAGAGTCTTGAGCGATTTCCATGCCTTTTTTCAGTTCGACTAGCATCATTTCGTAGTCTTTCATGATTGCTTCGACCATCCCTTCTGCAGTTTCTCCGTATGCTGCTTCTTGAATAGAAGATAGTTCTAAGTATTCTTTCATTGTTGCTACTGGTTTGCCGCCAATTGCTAAAATACGTTCTGCAATTTCATCGATGTGAGTAGCTGATTCTGTGTAAAGTTCTTCGAATTTCTCGTGTAATGTGAAGAATTGAGGTCCTTTTACGTACCAATGGAAGTTGTGAAGTTTTGTGAATAAAACGCTCCAGTCTGCTACTTGTTTGTTTAATACTTCGATTACTTGTTTGTTCATTATGATCAATCTCCTTTTGAGTTGTTATGTGATATCAATTACTAATTTATAATCATTATAATCTAGTAATCTCTATAAATCAACCCTTTTGCTGGAATTAATTTGAACAAATTATGAACTGTTGTAAATAAAAGGCCCTATTACGGTGAAGTAATAGGGCCTTTGTTTGAGATATGGCTCTTGTTCTAAACGAGCCGCTTGTGCTTTTAATGATATCCAGCTCCGGTGACTAGACCAGTCGGTCATTTCGCGCCTTCCTGTGAGGCAAAGAACGCCTCTTCGTCAGGAGCTCCAATGCCCTCCTGTTCTGAGCAAGTCACCTCCGCTTTTAATTGATATCCAGCTCCAGCGGCTAGAATCTCCGGTCATTTCGCTCTCTCGCTCGAAGCAAAAAGCGCTTCAAGGTCGAGAGCTTGAAGTGTCCTGAGATTCTGAACGAGCCGCTTCCGCTTTTATTTGTTAAACAGCCTTTTGTTTTTCTTCTACATCTTGCCCATCCCAGCACTCTGTATTCTTTAAGCCAGGGATAGAGTTTGCAACGAAGACAGGATCTTTTCCTTGTTTCTTTTGCTTCAAATAGTCTACTAATGCAGCGTAAGCAAATTTGCTAAGGAATGAGATGGCAATTAAGTTTGTGAATACCATTAGTCCCATGAATAAATCAGCTAAACTCCAAACTGTTTTAAGAGCAGCGATTGATCCGAAGAATACCATTCCGACAACTGCAACACGATAAATCATTAACCATGTTTTACTTTCTTTAATGAATGCGATATTTGTTTCACCATAATAGTAGTTTCCTAGAAGTGAACTGAAAGCGAATAGGAAAATAATAATCGCTAAGAAAGTGCTTGCCCACGGTCCAATTTGTGAACTTAATGCGTTTTGTGTTAATTCGATACCTTCTAAATTTGATCCTTTGTAAAGTCCAGAACATAATACGATAAATGCTGTTGATGTACATACTAAGAATGTATCTACGAAAACGCCTAACGCTTGAACAAGCCCTTGTTTTACAGGGTGAGATACATCAGATGTTGCGGCTGCATTAGGAGAACTACCCATTCCCGCTTCTGTAGCGAATAAACCGCGCTGAATTCCGAACTTGATTGCTGCTCCAATACCACCAGCGATGGCTTGGTCTAAACCGAATGCACCGTTAAAGATTTCCATGAAAATGCTTGGTAACATACTGAAGTTGTTAATAACGACAAAAATAGCCACGCCGATATAAACGATTGCCATTGGCGGAACAATCATTTCTGTAATACGTGAAATGCTCTTAATGCCACCAAAAATAATAACTGCAACTAATAAGGCTAATAGAGCTCCTACGATTGTTCGCTCTAGTCCAAAAGCATTTTCAAACGCTATTGTTACTGTATTTGCTTGCACTGAATTGAAAATTAATCCGTACGCAACTGTAATAAGAAGTGAAAACCAGACGCCCATCCAGCGTTTGTTTAACCCTTTTTCCATGTAATATGCTGGTCCACCACGGAACCTACTTCCATCTTTTACTTTATAAATTTGCGCAAGTGTACATTCTACAAAACTAGTAGCTGCTCCGATAATTGCGATAAACCACATCCAAAATATTGCGCCAGGTCCACCCATTGAAATTGCTAATGCTACACCAGCTAAGTTTCCGATACCGATACGTGCTGCTGCACTTAAGCAAAATGCTTGGAATGGTGAGATGCTATCTTTCTTTTTTTCTTTTCGATTAAACCCTTTACTAATTAAGCTGACCATCTCACTGAAATGAGTAATTTGGACAAATTTTAATTTAAAAGAGAAGTAAAGACCGAAGCCGATTAACATTGCAATAAGAATATATGACCATAAAATATTATTCGTTACCTCAAGGAATCTGCTAAAGATATCAACCATATAATACACTTCCTTTTTTTCGTAATAAGAAAATTATATGCAAAAAATATACGAGAATCAATTTTTCTAAAAAATTATGTTACTTAAAACATTTTTATGTTATGATTATGTTACATCGTAATATTTTTAGAATTATTTACATTTTAAAAAACTAAATTTAAAGCGAGAAGGTGGGGATAATTTGAAAGAAGATTCTTTATGGAAAGTAAGCCTTGAGAGTTTGAAAATGAGAAGTAATATATTTTTTATCATTACATCTTTAAGTATCTTTTTAGGGTCCACTTATTATTACAATAAAAGATTTCCAAATCACAAATATCCTGAGTGGTTAGAATTTCTAAAGTTGATTGGATGAATAAAAGACAGAAAAACAGAAAATTAAAATAAACAAGTTATGGAGGAGCTAAAAATGAATATTAGAGAAAGTGAACTTCCGGGTATTGGTTATAAGTTTCAAATCGTTACGAAAGGCAATGAAAAGATGGTAATTGTCATTCATGATGATGGTCGTAGAGAAATGTATCATTTTGATTCAGACCATGAAGAAAGCATCTCAAGTATTTCACTACGTGACTCAGAGGCAAGACAAATCGCTGCAATATTAGGTGGAATGGTATATAAGCCTAGGGCGTTAGAAAATGTTGAGATGGTTTTTGAAGGTTTAGCGATTGAGTGGTTCAAAGTGGAGAATACAGCTCCAGCAATCGGAAAAACAATTGGCGATCTTGAAATAAGAAAAACATATAGCGTAACAATAATCGCGGTTATGAAGAAGAACATGAAGAAGCTATTTAATCCAGGACCAGAAACAGTAATTGAAGAAGGAGATATGCTTGTAGTTTCAGGTGAGAGAGAAGAAATTAAAAAAATCATTAATGAATTACTTTCAAATAGGGGGGACTGATTAGATGGATACGTTAATTTTTGAAGTTGGTACAGCTTTAGTTTTAGTGGCAATTGCAGCAGTAATTGCTGGAAAATTTAAATTCTCAGTAATTCCTTTTCTAATCGTTCTTGGAATGTTAGTAGGACCGCATGCACCGACAATAGGTGTTATCGATCTCAAATTTATTGAAAGTGCAAGTGTAATTTCCTTCCTTGGACGAATTGGGGTTCTATTCCTTCTATTCTATCTAGGATTAGAATTTTCAATGAAAAAACTAATTAAATCTGGACGCTCTATTGCGATTGGCGGAACGATTTATATTTTAATTAACTTTTCACTTGGTTTGTTATACGGATTTATAATGGGATTCCCATTACTAGAAATCTTAATTATTGCGGGTATTATTACGATTTCTTCTAGCGCTATCGTTGCTAAAGTGTTAGTGGACTTAAGAAGAACTGGTAATAATGAAACCGAATTAATTTTAGGAATTATTATGTTTGAAGATATATTCCTTGCTGTATATTTATCAGTTGTTTCTGGTTTAGTACTTGGAGATCACGCTTCCTTCTTAGGTGCCCTTACTTCAATTGGAATTGCTTTAGGATATATGCTTCTATTCTTTATAGTAGCTAGAAAGGCTACGCCGTTATTAAATAAATTGCTCAATATTAGCTCAGATGAAATCTTTATTATTGTAGTATTTGCTTCGTTATTCTTCATTGCTGGTTTTTCAGAAACAATTCACGTTGCAGAAGCAATTGGAGCACTTCTTCTAGGATTAGTTTTCTCTGAGACAGAGCATAGTGACCGAATTGAACATCTTGTTGTTCCATTTAGAGACTTTTTCGGAGCTATTTTCTTCTTCAGCTTCGGGTTAAGTATTGATCCGTTCTCATTAGGCGGAGCGATATGGTTAACGTTAGGTGCTGTCCTTCTTACGATAATCGGTAACTTTGTAGCAGGAATGATCGCAGGAAGACAAGCTGGATTATCTCATAAGGCATCAACAAATATCGGATTAACAATCGTTTCAAGAGGAGAGTTCTCCATCATTATGGCTAATATCGGCATCGCCGGTGGTTTAATGTCAGTACTGAAACCATTTTCAGCACTATACGTGCTTATACTATCCATTTTAGGCCCACTTCTGACAAAAGAGTCGAAGAATGTATATAAATTCTTAAATAAAATCTTTAAGTGGGATACGAAGACTAACTAAATTAAAAAAATAAAAGTACAAGATATTACCTGCTTGTACTTTTATTTTTGTAATGAAAACAGTAAAGAGAGGTACATGATGTTAGGAGAGTTGATTCATTCGGTTTTAGTTTTTTTAGAAGGACTTGGTTATTGGGGAATTATGCTTGGATTAATGCTAGAGGTTATTCCAAGTGAAATCGTATTGTCTTATGCAGGCTATTTAGTATCAACAGGAAGCATTACATTTTGGGGCGCTGTCGCGTTCGGTACAATTGGTGGTGTAATTGCACAACTATTCATTTATTGGATTGGTCGATATGGAGGAAGACCTGTTCTTGAGCGATATGGAAAATATATTTTAATTCAGAAGAAACATATTGATTATGCTGAAGATTGGTTTAATCGTTATGGAACTGGCGTTATCTTTACCGCACGTTTTATTCCGGTTGTGCGTCATGCTATTTCGATACCAGCGGGTATTGCGAAAATGTCACATGCTAAGTTTATTACGCTAACTACATTAGCTGTTATTCCGTGGTCAATTGTGTTTGTATATTTAGGTTTTAAATTAGGAACAGAGTGGGAAAGTATTAATAAAGTTGCGGGGCCATATGTGAAATACTTTGCACTTGCTGCTATTGTTTGTGCAATTGGTTATTTTGTATTAAAAAAAATGATGAAAAAAAAGTGATTACAGAAAAGGAATCTATGTCGACATAGATTCTCAGAGTGTTGGGAAACCCTTTAGGGTTCCCCACACTCTGGAATCATTTTGATTTTAGCGAATAAAAACAACATAAAATAATAGAGTTTCAAAAAAATAGCCCTCCACCAGACCTTTTTTGGTCAGATGGAGGGCTATTTTTTTCATGTTTTGACAAGTTGCGGTGAGATAAGCCTGCATTTGGACAGACTTCAGCCCCCGAAATCGAGCATATCGATAGCCATGTAGTTCTTTGGCGTCCGCAAAGCTTCGCTCTATAGTTGAACAGCGTACTTTGTACAACTTTTTCCCTGTAACTGTTAGTTTGTTTTTTCTAGCGATATCCTTATATTTCTCCCATATATGATGAGTGATAACTTTTTGTTTTTGTTTCTTTGAAAAACATACCTCACGTAGCGGACAAACAGCGCAGTCTTCTGGGTTGGATTTATAGTGACGATATCCTTCACGATCCGTTGTCGCATACTCTAAAATACACCCCATCGGACAAGCAAATGCATTCATTTCTTCTACATATTTAAATTGGCTTTTTGGTACTTCTTTATTTCGTTTTCCAAATCGGCGATACCCCATCACCATAAATATATTTCTCTCCGATAATTTCTTACAGATATACCCTGTAAAATAGCCTGCATCAAGAGCTACAGCTTCCACTTTAAATCCGAATTTATCAATTTGAGCTTGTAGACGCGCTAAATATGGCTCGGAATCTGCCATATTTCCAGCCGTTACATAAGTATCTGTAATAATATTGTACTTCGCATCAGTCGTACGATGGTCTAAGAAATGAAAACCGTTTGGTTTTCCATCTCTCATTAAAAATCCACTATCTGGATCCGTAGTACTTATACGAGTTTTTTTAGTGGGAGTATCACTTTCCTTTCTGGGTTTTAATTCTTTTTTTCGTGTACCTCACGATCTTCAATTACCGCAGCTTCTAGTTCATCTATATAAAACTTTGCCTTTTCTTTTTTATATTTATGTACAAACTTATTTTTATTAGCATTGGCCTTAATGTGCGTAGAATCTGTCATCAGCGCACGTCCTCCCACCATCCGGTGCTCTGTCGCTTGCCTCACGATCTCATCAAAAATTTCTTCGAAAATATTTGTATGAATAAAGCGAGTACGACGATTCCAACTGATTGTAGAATGATCCGGAATAGTATCTGATAGAGAAAACCCTAAAAACCAACGGTAGGCGATATTCGTTTTAATCTCTTTTTCCAATTGACGCTCCGAACGAATACCGTAAAAATATCCAATAAACATCATTTTAAATAAAACGATAGGATGGATTGAAGGACGTCCATTGTTTTCACAGTAATAAGGGCGTAACTTCTCTTCAATAAAATCAAAACTAATTGTCGCTTCGATCGCACGAAGGAAATGATCTTGTGGAACCAACTCTTCTACAGAAACAGATACACGTTCATCACGATGATTTTTTAAAGCACCCATCATAAAAAATCTCTCCTTTACCTCTTTTTATCAGTGTTGACACATAAAAAGAGGTTCAGACACAAAAACAGGCTGTGGAGAAGACTTTCTCCACAGCCTGGGAATCTATGTCGACATAGATTCTTTTTTTATTGGCATTTTTTCAAGGATGAAAGAATACGTTTAATATTTACTATATTGTGGCATACATATAGGAAAAGGGAGTTTGGAAAGGGGAATAAAGAGAAATGGAACTCCAGTTTCAAAATGTATATCAACAGGTAGAGAATTGGTATGTGTTGGATTCGGAGCTTCCTTGGGATGTCAAAAAGCTGAGAGAGGATTTGTGTTCTCTTATTGAAGTATGTAAAACGCCCGTTATTTTTTGTGATACGTGTGATGCAAATGATGTACTTCTATCATTAGGGGAAGAGGAAGAAGAGTTCCTATTCCCAGTAGGTGGTTTTTATCATAAAGAAAAGAAATTAATTTTCGTTTGTATGTGGGAAGAGTATGAGCAAGTTCTCAAAACGCTACTGCATGAATTTCGCCATGCGATGCAACATAAGAGAGATATATTGTATGTGGGAAGTGAACGGTACGAAGAGCGGTGGATTGAAAAAGATGCGAGGAAGTTCGCGGAGAGGAAATTGGATGAATATAAGAGTAGAAAGTTAAAGTAAAGCATAGTGGAGAAATAGCGCTGTGCTTTTTCACTTATTAAAAATAAGTATTCGACTTTTATAAAGTTTAGTTCTAAACTAATGATATGAAACGAGCGAGGTGATGAAATGAAAACAGAAGATAGACTAGGGCTACTATTATGGTTTCGTTTGTCACGCTTTTATAATAAGAGTATTCGTGAGACGAATCAGCATTTGAAAAAATGGAATATATCTGCCGCCCAGTTTGATGTGTTAGCTCAAGTTGGAGGACATAATCGTTTAACGCAGCAAGAACTTGGAAATAAGCTATTTGTTACGAAAGGAAATGTAACGCAGCTTTTAAATAAAATGGAGCAGCTTGAGTGGATTTTGCGTGAACAAGAGGGTACTACGAAATATATTTCTTTAACAGAAAAGGGAAGAGCTTTATATGAGGAAATCGTCCCACCTCAAGAAACGTTCCAAGCAGAGAAGTTTCATAATTTAAATATAGAGGAACAAAAGCAGTTATTAACACTATTAAAAAAGTTACAGTAAGAAAAAATTTTAAAATAAATCTCGAATTCGAGATAGTATGAGGTGAAGGATATGTTTAGAAAAGTTGATCATAAAAATATGGGCAGAGCAAATCATGGTTGGTTAAATACACATTTTCATTTTTCTTTTGCCAATTACTACAATCCAAATAAAATGAACTTCGGAGCGTTACGTGTTATTAATGATGATCTAGTAGCGGCGCAAACTGGTTTTGATATGCATCCGCACCGTGATATGGAGATTATTTCTTACGTTGTAGATGGTGCTTTAACACATGAAGACAGCATGGGAAATCGCGGAACGATTGAGCGTGGACATGTTCAATATATGAGTGCTGGCACGGGTGTATTTCATAGCGAGCATAATTTAGGCGATGAAACGCTGCGTTTATTACAAATTTGGATTTTACCAGACCGTGCGGATCATAAACCAAACTATGGTGAGTTTAAATTTGATTGGAGCAAGCGCGAAAATGAATGGTTCCATATGGTATCTTCAGTAGAAGGAAATGCACCAATTCAAATTCACCAAGATGCGAATTTATACTCCTTATCATTAGAGGCTGGAAAAGAAATTCATTTTCCAGTGAAAGAAGGCCGTCAATTGTATCTTGTACAAATTGAAGGAAGCAGTGTAATCAATGGTGAAACGTTTGTTATGCGGGATGCGGCAGAATCTGTAGAAGAAGATATTCACATTCAAGCGAAAGAGCAATCACACTATTTAGCAATTGAATTGAAAAAACAATAAAAGGTTTATAGAAAAGAGGACATCCGATAGATGTCCTCTTTTTTTGATTGGAATTGTCTGAAAAATGTTTCTCAAATTTTCGGTAGAGGTATTGGCTGGGAAAATAAGAATTGTATAAAAGTGTCAAAAATCTTTATGGGAATGGGGAATGTTATAGTGAAAAAGCAAGTCATTTCATCAGCATTAGCGTTAACTGTTATCGCCGGGGGATTTGGAGCGTTTGGGGCAACGACAACGAAAGCGGAAGAACAAAAAATTCAATATCATCAAGAATTTAAAACACCTGCATACATAGGTGAAGAATGGAAAGCACCGGAAGGACTAGATAAAAAAGAGACAGTCTTTCAATACTTAGAGAGTAAGAAAGATATGTTTAAATTAGCAGGAAATATTGAAAAGCATTTTAATATCGTTGGGGAAGAAAAAGACGCTGAATCTGATACGACACATGTGAAGCTAGTTGAGAAACATAATAACATTCCTGTGTACGGTTCTGATCAAACTGTTACACTTGATAAAGAGAATAATGTAAAAGCATTCTTCGGACAAGTTATTCCGAATTTAGATGATAAAAATATTCCTGCAGCTGCAAGCATTACTGCGGAACAAGCAGAAACAATTGCAAAGGCAGATATTGAGAAAGAAATTGGTAAAGTAAAGAGTTATGATGGTGTGAAAAAAGATTTATTTGTATATGAAAAGGACGGTAATTACTACCTTGCATACTTAGTTAAGGCATCGATTTCAAAACCAGCTCCAGGGTATTGGCATTATTTTGTTGATGCAACGAATGGAAATGTTATTGAGAAATATAACGCTGTAGATAACATTACTGGATTTGGTTACGGAGTATTAGGTGCTAGACAATCATTTGAAATTGCTCAAGATACGAAAACAGGACAATTCAACTTGTTTGATGGTAAACGAGGACAAGGTGTTCATACATTTGATGCAGAAAATATGGACGAGAACTGGTTTAATTTATTCTCACAATGGCTTGGATATACAGGAGAAGAAGTTGAAAGTAAATCTAAGTTCTTCGAAGATAAAGCTGCAGTTGATGCTCATGTAAATGCAGGAAAAGTATATGATTACTACAAAAAGACATTTAATCGTAACTCTTTCGATGATAAAGGTGCGAAGCTTATTTCAACTGTTCACGTAGGTACAGCTTGGAATAACGCAGCTTGGAATGGTGTGCAAATGATGTACGGTGATGGCGATGGAAAAACATTCATTCCATTATCTGCTGGACTTGATGTTATCGGTCACGAATTAACGCATGCTGT
The DNA here is from genome assembly GCF_038007725.1 of Bacillus sp. FSL W8-0640. NCBI lineage: Bacteria > Bacillati > Bacillota > Bacilli > Caryophanales > Bacillaceae > Bacillus > Bacillus sp. FSL W8-0640. The sequence continues at coordinate 4,837,413 of NZ_JBBOXT010000001.1, read as the reverse complement.
AACTGAACATACAGCAAACCTTGTTTACAAAAATGAGTCAGGGGCGTTAAATGAATCGTTATCTGATATTATGGGTGTTATGGTTGAGAAGAAGAGCTGGGATTTAGGTGCTGACATTTATACACCTGATAAACCTGGTGATGCGCTTCGTTCACTAAAAGATCCAGCATCTATTCCAAACCCATTAAAACCAAGTGAAGGTTACCCAGATCACTATAGTAAACGTTATACTGGAACAGCTGATAATGGCGGCGTTCATATTAACAGTAGTATTAATAATAAAGCTGCTTATTTAGTTTCTGAAGGCGGAGATCATTACGGCGTGAAAGTAACTGGAGTGGGCCGTGAAGCGACAGAAAAAATTTACTACCGTGCGCTTACGAAATATTTAACTGCAAACTCTGACTTCAAAATGATGCGTCAAGCGGCACTTCAGTCAGCTGAAGATTTATACGGTAAAAACTCTAAAGCTGTACAAGCTGTAACGAAAGCTTATGATGCAGTAGGTGTAAAATAATAAGAGAAAAGACCTGACATCCTAGTCAGGTCTTTTCTTTATCCCGCTATCCCCAAATGATGAAATTTCCACTTTATTTAGTCGCGAATACCTAATGCGATTTTCGCCATACGTGACATACGTTCTTTCGACCACGGTGGATTCCAAACGACATTTACTTCTATTTCATTAACTTCAGGTACGTTTGTTGATAATACTTTTTTAACGTCTGATACGATTTGCCCAGCCATTGGACAACCGATAGAAGTCATAGTCATCGTAATGACAGCATTATTATTTTCATCTGCTGTAACATCATAAACTAATCCAAGATTAACGATATCAACACCTAGTTCAGGGTCAATAACAGCTTCTAAATTGGCAAGTAATTTATTTTCAAATGCTTCTTGTGACATAAGCAGCCCCTCCTACACTTTAATGATATCGATTCTCATTATAACGGAAATGAGCATAATGTGCAGGAAATGAGCTCAAAAAAATATCCCTCTTCGCAAGAGGGATATTTTTTGAACATCTATTCTGTTTTAAAATGAGATACGAGCTGATCTAACTCTTCAACTGTTTGTTTCATTTTTCTAGCAGTTACTGTCATTTCATTCATAACAATAACTTTCTGTTCAGCAGATTGTGCCGTTGCGGCAGTTTCGCTGGATACTTCAGTAGAGATAGAAGCGATGTTATTAAGTGAAGCATTCATTTCTTCAGCACTTGCAGCCATTTCTTCAGCAGTTGCTGATATATCTTGCATTTGAGTAGATACTTTATTTACTTGTTCCACAATTGTTGTGAAAGAAGTACCAGCTTCACGAATAACATTGATACCTTCAAATGCTTCAGAACGGCCTTGAGACATCATAGAGCTAGCAGTTTCTGTATCATTTTGAATTTGATGTAGTAATTGATTAATGTCTGTTGCAGCTGTTTTAGATTGTTCAGCAAGTTTTCGAACTTCGTCAGCTACGACAGCAAATCCTTTTCCTTGCTCGCCAGCACGAGCAGCCTCAATAGAAGCATTTAAAGCAAGTAAGTTTGTTTGCTCAGCAATATTAGAAATAGATTGTACAGCAGTATCAATATATTTCGTATGAGTGATTAGACGTTCAACCACTTCTGACGTAGCATTTACAGCTTCGTGTATTGTTGTCATTTGTGAAACAGATTTTTGGATAACGGTACTTCCATCGCTAGCATGTTCAGATGTGGCAACAGCAAGTTCCGCTACAGATGAAGCAGATTCAGCAATACGCTGAACACTTACTGCCATATCGTCCATTGCAGTTGAACTTTCTTCTATACTAGAAGTTTGTGATTGAATACTTGCATTTAAGTTGGACATTGAGCTTTGGACTCTTAATGTCGCCTCACGTGATGTATTCGTTTTTTCTAGCATATTTTCAGAAGCGGTTTGCACTTCCACTGATGTTTTTTGAACACGATTAATGATATGTTGTAGGTTTTCTAACATTTTATTAAATGATGTTGCGATAGCACCTATTTCATCGTTGCTATTTACTTGTAGACGTGCCGTTAAGTCACCTTCTTGAGAGGCCAATTCTTTTAGTTTCGTGTCAATTTGTTGAATTGGTTTCACCAGTTTACCAGAGAACCACCATGCAAGAATAATTGCAACGACAATACAAATAACAAGTGATAGAAAGACTGCATATTCAATTCCTAGTGAAGATTGATCAATTTGTTCAATAGATTGTTCACGTAATTTAGCTTGTTCATTACTGTAATTTGTGAAGTCACCAATTACTTTATAGACCGTTCCGTTTTCTGAAGAAGCTACTTGTAAAGCTTCTTCCCATTTTTGTTCTTTTGCAAGAGTGAATACTTTTTCTTCAACGAACTTTCTCCAAGTAGACCCTAATTCCATTGTACTTTTTACGGACGAAGAAAGATTTGGATTAGAAAGAAGTTTATCTTTTGAATCCTCAAGACGTTTACTCATCTCATTAAACTTGTCTAATTCGACTTGATCATGTTGTAGTAAATAACCTCTTAAAGCAGATAGCTGTACTTGATAAGCGTCTCCACGCTCTTTCAATTCTGTTGCCAGTGGAGAAATTTCTTTTTGTAATGTTTCAGCTTTACGAGATTGGTCAATAGCAAAAAATAAAATAAAAGCTAAGGCGATGCCAAATAAAGCGCAAATCGTTCCCATCATGAACATAAGTTTTTTTCTGATACTTACAAAATTCATATGATTAAAAGCCTCCTTTGTGAAATCTTAGTATTAGAATTAATAAATGTAAAAAATTGAAAGAAAGCTTTACTCCAGTTGGAATAAAGCTTTCTTATTTCCTTTAGGAATTATAGCAGACGGAATGAGAGATAGAAAGAGATATTTTAAATTGAAAAAAGAGAGACTGTAAAATTTTCTTTCCTATACCTTTGGGCTTGTGTCATTACAAGCGAAAGGTTCACTTTAAGCGTTTGTTTTGAAATGAGAGACGAGAACTTCAAGTTCTTGTACGATTGTTTTCATTTCAGATGATTTGTTAGCCACGATACTCATTTTGTTTACTTGATCACCAGCTGAATGTGCTGTTTGTAATGTTTCTGCAGCAACTTCATTTGAAATAGAGGCGATATTATTTAAAGCTGCGTTCATTTCTTCAGAGCTTGCAGCCATCTCTTCAGCAGTTGCAGACATTTCTTGCATTTGCGTAGAGACTTTGTTAATGTGGTTAACAATTTCTGAGAATGAAGATCCGGCAGTACGAATAACAGTAATTCCTTCAGAAGCTTCTGCTTGACCTTGTGTCATCATGTCATTTGCTATTTTAGTATCGGCTTGAATTTGATGCAGTAAATGGTTAATGTCAGTTGCGGCTAGTTGAGATTGTTCAGCAAGTTTTCGAACTTCATCAGCAACAACAGCGAATCCTTTTCCATGTTCACCAGCACGAGCTGCTTCAATAGAAGCATTTAAAGCGAGTAAATTTGTTTGCTCGGCGATATTCGAAATAGATTGAAGTGCAGTATCGATATGATTTGTATGTGTAATGAGTCGCTCAACTACTTGTGATGTAGCGTTAACAGCTTCGTTAATTGTGTGCATTTGTGTAATAGATTTCTCAATGACTTTATTCCCATCATCTGCTTTTTCTGAAGTTGTGACAGCTAAACTAGTAACAGAAGAGGCGGACTCAGCGATACGCTGAACACTTGTTGCCATGTCATCCATTGCAGTTGAACTTTCTTCAATGCTAGAAACTTGTGAACGAATATTGTGTTCAAGAGCATTCATAGTTTCTTGGGTCCTTGCGGTATTTTCCATAGAAGCAGTCGTTTCGATAAATACATTTTCGGAAGCTTCTTTTACACTTGTTGATGTTTGTTGAACTTGTTTTATTATATGCTGTAAGTTAGTGAGCATTTGATTAAAGGAATTTGCAATGTCACCTATTTCATCTTTACTTGTTACGTGTAATCTAGCCGTTAAATCTCCATCTTGAGAAGCTAATTCTTTTAACTTCTCATCAATTTGTCGAATTGGTTTAACGAGTTTACCAGAGAACCACCATGCTAATAAAATAGACGTTAATGTACATGTAATGAGTGAGAAGAAAATAATATATTGAATAAGTGATGAAGAAGACTCGACGTCAGCAATTAATGCGTCACGTTTCTCATTCTCTTCATTTGTATATTTATTAAAACGACCTAAAAGATCATTTACATAATCTGTTTGTGCTAAAGCAATTTTGGATGCTTCGTCCCATTTTCCTTCACGAGCAAGAGGTAGTACCTCATTATCTATGACGCTACGCCATTTTCCCCCCATTAAAATAGCTTCTTTCATTCCTTCTGGGAGCTTCTTGTCACTTGTTACTTTCTCTCTAGTATCAGCTAATTTTTTCCCTTCTCGGTTGAACTTATCTAATCCTTTTTGATCATGTGATAGTAAATATTCTTGTAAACCAGCAACTTGTGCTTGGAACCAATCGCCACGTTCTTTTAAAATCGTCGCTCTTTTTGATACATCATTTTTTAACGTTTCGATTTCACTTGCTTGATTCATGGCGAATGAAAGAATAACAATAAGAGCAATGCTAAATAAAGAAGAAATGCTTAAGAGTGTGAACAGTAGTTTTTTTCGAATACTAACATATTTCATCGTTACCCCTACCCTCGTTTAAACTGTTTATTATGATTTGTAGATATTTAAAACGAAATTAATAAAAACATTATTATGAAGTTATTAATCTGTTCAATGAAAATTATAGCAGATAATGGAAGGAGTCAGATTGATATTAGAAAAAGTTCTTAAAATGTATACATTTGCATATCATAAAATTCATAAATAAATATTAGAAATGCTATTGAAATTTGAAATGACATCATGTATACTTCTAATTAGTTGATAACGATTATCAGTATCAACTAAAACATTACTCTTCGTTATGTTGGTCATACCCCTTTTTGACGACGTAAGTCAGAGACGAAATGTTGAAATATCTTGTGTCCTATTCTACAGAATTATGGTAATCTCCAACCTCAACTTATATGCGTGAGCATGCAAAAAGGATCCTATCCGTGAAGGGATCCTTTTTTGCATGCTGTCGCAATTATTGTATATAGACCAGGGATACGTTCTTCGATTCTTTCCGGTGCAGTAGAAGGGAAGAGCCATCTTTGATGAGGTCCGTGTTCTTCAACTAGTTTTTCAATTTTAAAATGTTCTTCCGCGAGTGTTGTAATGATTTCTCCTAACGTCCAGCGACGGATGGCTGTTTTAGGTAGCGATTCTTTCTGTGCTTCTGTAAGAAGGATGCTATAAGCAACATCATCTTCAATTAATTCTTCATCGAAATAATTTCCACTTGCTCGAAATGATGGATGGTCTACTCCTAATAGCTTTGTGTATATTGGATGGTAATCGCGAAGGATAAGTATTCCACCGGGCTTTAGTAGTTGAGAGATTGTTGTGAAAAGTGGTTTTAAATCTAGAAAGTAATGAAGTACACCAAGTTCCAGTAATACGATATCAAATGATTTGGAGAGATTTACATCTAGTACATCAGAAACGATGTAATGAATAGAGACGCCTGCGGCTTCCGCAAGTTCATTTGCATATTTTGCATTACTTGCTGAAATATCAACAACTGTTACGTCAGAGCCTAAAAGGGCGAGTGCGACAGCTTTATTTCCTTTTGAGCCGAGTAAATTAATAATACATTTTCCTTTTGGGGATTTTATGTAAGGTAAATAATGTGCTACTTCGCGCGTGGGATCTTTCATGATTTTTTTCGCATAATCAGCTGGTGCCCCGTGGCGATTCGTCCAAGCTTCATAAGCAGCTGCATTCCAGCTTTTTTCATTTATAGTGCTTAGTTGTTTTTGATTCAATGTTATCACTCCTTTTGTGAACGTATAGTTATTCGGCAGGGGGATGGGATTTCCTTTTCTTTCTGGATAAAAGTTTGATTTTTCCGTGATTAAGTCGTACAATACTTTTTATACGTAAAAGCGTTGAAAAGGAAAAGTAGGATGAACACATTCTTTCCAGAGAGCTTCGGTAGCTGAGAAGAAGCAAGAATATTCATTTGAACAATGGCCTTTGAGCTTCGTCCTGAACTTATCAAATGATAATAGTAGGCGGCGACGAGAGTTGGTACTCGTTATCAAAACCACAGTATAAGAGCATATTGCTCCGTACTTGTTAAGGCTAATTATGTGAGTAATTAGCGAAATAAGGTGGTACCGCGACTGTTTATACAGCCCCGCCCTTATCTTTTTTAAGATAAGGGCGGGGCTTTTTATATTTAAAAGGAGGAATGTAAGATGAGTATTTTTATTGGAGGCGCTTGGCCGTATGCAAATGGTTCGTTACACCTTGGCCATATTGCGAGTTTGTTACCTGGAGATATTTTAGCGCGTTATTACAGGGCAAAAGGTGAGAATGTGCTGTATGTTTCAGGGAGTGATTGTAATGGAACACCGATTGCAATTAGAGCAAAACAAGAAGGTGTGACAGCGAAAGAAATTGCTGATAAGTATCATGAAGAGTTCCAGCGATGTTTTCGTAGCCTTGGTTTTACTTATGATTGTTATACACGTACAGATAGTGAGCACCATCATGAAACGGTTCAAAATGTTTTTTTACGTTTATTAGAAGAAGGACATATTTATAAAAAAACAGTGGAACAAGCGTATTGTGAAACGTGTACACAGTTTTTACCGGATCGTTATGTAGAAGGAATATGTCCACATTGCCATGAAGCAGCAAGAGGAGATCAATGCGATGCTTGTTCTGCTATTTTAGATCCTCTCGATTTGTTAGAAAAGAAATGTAAGTTATGTGGTAGTACGCCATCTGTAGAGGAAACAGAGCATTTCTATTTTGCATTGCATACATTTCAGCAGCAAATTAAAAGAGCTGTAGAAATTGCCAAACAAACAGGGACATGGCGCGACAATGCGATTCAACTAACAGAGAGATATGTAAAGGAAGGATTACTAGATAGGGCCGTATCACGTGATTTACCAATTGGGGTACCAATTCCAGTAGAAGGGTATGAAGATAAGAAAATTTACGTATGGATTGAAGCAGTGACAGGCTATTATTCAGCGAGTAAACATTGGGCTGAAGAAACAGGGAAAGATGATCAAGAGTTTTGGGATAGCGAAGCGAAAACATATTATGTGCACGGAAAGGATAATATTCCGTTTCATTCCGTCATTTGGCCAGCGGTATTACTTGGAATAGGGGAGGAAGCAATCCCGCGTCATATCGTTTCGAATGAATATTTAACAGTTGAAAAAAGAAAATTATCTACAAGTAAAAACTGGGCAGTATGGGTGCCTGACATATTAGAACGCTATGATCCAGATTCTATTCGTTACTTTTTAACCGTCAACGCACCAGAAAATCGCGATACTGATTTTTCATGGAGGGAATTTATTTACAGTCATAATAGTGAATTATTAGGTGCATACGGGAACTTTGTGAACCGGACATTAAAGTTTATCGAAAAATATTATGGTGGTATCGTGCCGAAGGGAAGTATTGAGGTAGAGCTGAAAGATAAAGTAGAAGGATTATATAAGCGTGTAGGAGAGGCGATTGAGCAAACTAAATTTAAGGTGGCGCTAGAAATAATATTTGATACAGTACGTTTTGCAAATAAATATTTTGATGAAAAGCAGCCTTGGAAACAAAGAGAAGATGATCCAGTTTCATCTGAAGAAACGATTTATAACTGTGTGTATCTTATCGCTAATTTTGCCCATCTCCTTGAACCATTTTTACCATTTTCAAGTGAAAGAGTTCGAAACACATTGTCGATTGTGAACCGAAATTGGGAACCGCAAAATACGTTGCCAAGTAGAATTGATAGCGTGCAGCCATTATTTGAGCGAATCGATGTAAAACAAATTGAGCATGAGATAGAGAAGCTGTATGGAGCGGTAAAATGAGATAGAGAAAAAGACCTTTCAAGTAAATGAAAGGTCTTTTGTTATGCAGTATGATTCTCTTTCTTATCTTTCAAAAAGAAAAGTACAGCAAGGATTACAAGAATAATAGCTGCAATATCATACGTTATTTTAAATGTAGTATTAAAGTTTAAGTACTCTACGAAAGGAGTTTTCACTGCTCCTGCATATATACAAACGGGAACGAGAAGTAAATCGTAAAATTTCTTTTCTTTCATATATCTTATTAGGAAGAAGATACACATAATAGCAAAAAATACGATGCTTAAAATAGTCATTTATACCTCCAGATAAATTTACTTATTTTAATTGCAGTTATATCTTTTATATAAATTCTGTATTTTTTCAAGCGCTGTGCACGCGATTGTGTTTCCTTTCTTTCCTAGCCGTAAGCAGCTGAGGAGTGAAGATCCCAACCAATATAAAAATAATTCCAATCCACTGCATGAACGTTACGACTTCATGTACAAGTGTAATTGAAGCAATAATAGCAGTTGGTAATTCAGCTGCACCTAATATCGTACTAAGCCCTGTTCCAACCTTTGGTACACCGATTGAAAAACAAATGACAGGTACGACAACACCGAACAAGCCGAGGAAGAAAGCATATTTCCATAGGCCAGCTTGCAAAGCACCGTCTGTTAAAAAGGTTGGCGGAAAGAATAGGCATACGATAAGAGTAGCACTTGTTGTCATAAGAAAGCTTTTCGTATAAGGCGGAACATCCGTAGCGACGCGCCCGCTTGCAAAAACATAGAATGAAAAAGAGACCGCAGCTAATAGCCCAAAGATAATCCCTTTCGTAGAAAAACTTTGTCCGAGGCCTTCAAATACACCACCTGCAAACAATGTACCAGCAAATAAAATAAGGATAGATATGATCTTATCGCGGCTTGGAAATGTTCGATTTGCAATGGCTTCGATAATGACACCAATCCAAGTGAACTGAAAGAGTAGGACGACAGCGATAGATGCGGGTAGTTCTTCTACAGAAATAGCGTAAAAAATCCCAGTCATACTCATTGTTGTTCCGACGGTTAGTAATGAAAAAAATTGTTTTTTTGTTACTTTATGATGTGAAAAGAAAAGAACGAGTAGAAATAGTCCAATCCATCCGAAGACATATTGTCCCCCTAGGAGTTGATGTGCTGAAAATCCATTTATGAATCCGAGTTTGAAAATAGTTGAAAGTATGCCGTAGCTGCAAGCACCGAATAAAACGAGCAATGAATATTTAAACTTTTCCATAAAAAATCCTCCTTTTAAGTAATAAAAAACGCCCGCTATCCAAATAAGGATAACGGGCGAACGAAACAGAGTAAGACACTCTACAAAATTCCGCCACTCACACATGAAGTATGAGTTTGGGGTATGTAATTATAGTGAATGTTACATTGCTTTTGGGAATACAATGGAGCATTTTACACCTTGAGCTGTGTTTTGTATCCCGTAAGGAAACTGATGTTTATCTAATATTTGTTTCACGATATATAATCCAAGACCACTACCTTGTACTAAACCGTGTTTATCAGGGTTTGCGCGATAAAAAGGCTCAAATAAATGAGCAAGTTTATCTTCATCAATTTGTGAACCTGTATTTAATACTTCTAATGCGTAACCATTTGGTTTTTCATAAAGCTTTATATATACGTGCTGATGGTCAATTGTATAATGAATTGCATTTGAAATAATGTTAAAAATAGCAGTTTGAATAAATTTAGGATCAGCTAAAATTTGTACGTCGTGTTTAATATTAGATTGTACATTTAATTGTTTTACAGATACAAAGTAATCTACTTTCTTCATAACATCCTCAATAATATTAGATAAAGAAATGACTTCTAAATTCGGTTTAAATTGAGGGTTTTGTATTTTGGATAATTCCGACATTTTTTCCGTTAATATGTTAATGTCTTGCATCATCTCGTAGGAACGTTTCAAATACTTATCTCTATCTTTATAAGCTCCAATTCCGTGAATCATGCCATCTAGTTGTCCCATAACGGCTGCGATTGGTGTTTTTAATTCATGGGACACCATAGACATAAATTCTTTACGAGATTGTTCTAATTGTTGTTCCTTCTTGAGCTCGTTTCTTAAATCTTGATTGCTTGCATGTAAATTCTTCACAATATTTGGTACTTGTGAAGCAGCTACTTGCAAATTAAAATCTGTTTGATCTGCATTTTTGTTAAGTAGCTTTTTATCGGAGAAATCAAGATTCATAATATCTTTTAAAGCATCACTCATATATTGAAAAGGTTTGGCAATTAGTTTTGTATAAATTAATGATCCGAGTAGTGATAATGCAAGCATTGTCGCGCCAATATGTGGAGCTAATTGCTGCAACGCATCTGCTAACTTTGGATTATCATTTGTATCATTTGTTTTACTTGCTGCATTTTGTGTATGTAAGGCATCATTATTAGCGGCTTTCTTTTCTGCTTCTGTAGGCGGATTAGAAGTGCTATTTTTCCCCGAAAGATTTTGTGTATGTTCTTTTGCCTTTGCAGTTTGGCTAGGCTGCAAAAGGTGATTGATAGCTGTAGAAAGAGATTTATAATCTATAATAGAAGATTGGAAATTAGAAATACTCCCCTTTGACACAGCTTTATTTTGCTTCGTTTTACTTCCGTCGTTTTGCTTATCTGAATCGGCCTGTTCTGTAGTCGGCGTTCCATTTTCTTTCGCAAAACGTTCTTTATCGTAGTTTGAAGCTAGAAAGTAAATAATTTGATAAAGACAAAGTGATAAAAGAATACAAAATAATAAGGTTTTGATGAAAATATTTTTGGTGATGTTGTCTTTGCTACGATTCGATTTTGTAGCCAATGCCTTTCACCGTTTTAATATAAGGAATTCCTAATTTTTTTCTTAAGTTTTTAATATGTGTATCTATAACTCTTACATCACCATAATGTTCATAGCCCCATACCTTATTCAACAAATCACTTCTTGATAATACTTTTCCTCGATTTTGCAGTAAAGTATAAATAATTTCAAATTCTTTTGTTGTCAATTCAATTTGATTACCATGAACATAAGCTGCATATGCTGTAGAGTTTAACATCAATTCATGGAATTGTAGTATAGTTGCAGCTTCTGCTTCCTTCGTTGCTGCCCTTCTTAATACAGCCTCTACACGCTTAATAAATACAGTGTAATGGAACGGTTTCGTAATATAGTCATCAATACCTAACTCAAATCCTTTAATTTCACTTTCTTCATTATGTAAGCCTGTTAACATAATGATTGGTACATCAGATTGTCCTCGCATAATTTTACAAATACTATAGCCATCTATATCTGGTAACATTACATCGAGGAGGACAAGATCGTATGAATTTTTTTGGAAAAGAAGAATACCTTCTGTTCCAGCACCAACTACATCAACTGTAAAGTTTTGTGCCATTAGAAATTCACGAATAAGTTCTTGTATATCTGGGTTGTCTTCAATCACCAGTATATGCGTCATAGTAACACCTCCTAAATAACGCTTTTTACTGCAATATTCGAATTCATCATTTTTCGAGTGACTCAGATTGTTTATACATATAATAAGCCCCCGCTATAAAATAATCATGAAGGTAGCAAGGGGAATAGTTTAGTGTTACTGAATAGTTCAGAATTACAGTAGTTCTATTATAGTATGTATTATAAAATTTATAAAACATTATAACTGTATAATTTTAATATCTACGTTTATCAATGTTTAGATATTAGCTAATCAAATCTATTCCTATTATATATGTAAATACAGTTGTTTTGCTACTGTAAATGAATAAATAAAATAAGCCAAGACATAAAATTCTTGGCTACACATAAATCTTGTTTTTAGGCTATTTTACAGTGACAGTAGCTTGCTGCTGAACGCGCTCAAATAACCAGTGTATATCATTGTTATACATACGAATACAACCAAGTGTTGTCCATTTGCCGATTGCTTGATTATTGTTAGTTCCGTGAATCGCATAAGTTGTTCCGTAAGTTCCTGCCATATTTAATCCGAGCCAACGGTCACCAAGTGGATTACGTGGATCGCCGCCTTTAATTTTGCCTGTATAATAAGGGCGGTTTTTAATTTTATTTACGATTTGAAAAGTGCCTTTAGGTGTAGGTGTTGCAGCTTTTCCAGTAGCGACAGTAAAACTTTTTATAAATTTTCCATCCTGATAATAATCCATTTTATTTAACTGAGTGTCTACGATTAATTGATCTTTCGTTGTAGCTGCCTCTGCACTAGCGAATGGAAGAGTTAAAAATCCTAATGATAATAGTGCGCTTAATAATAATTTTTTCATTGTTATTCTCCTTTTACTATCGTAATAGTCTTACATACAATGAAGTTGTAATCCTCGTAATGCTTTATTTACATTTTCATCTAATGTTTCAAAGAATGTAGTGATTTTGCTGTTGTGTTTGTTGTTATCAATAAGTAATCTTTCATTTAATAAAAGCTCACCACGTAGTCCAAAACTTTGAACTTGAATATTTAGCTCATCTTCATTTTCAGAAATGATTGGTAAGAAATAGTGAAAAGCTTTTGTTGGAATGATGTAGCTTTTGCCAATCATGCTTTCTTGATTTGAATTAATCCATTTTTTCGTGACAATTTTAATATTCTTTTTTGAAACGATAAAAGATAGTGTTGTAGATTTTGTTAAACTTACGTCAAATTCACTTGTTTCACATATTTGTAAATTAAAAACGGTTTCATTTTGATGAGATTCAACATTTGTATTAATAAAATCGTGCATTTTATATGCTTCCATTTCGTATTCACCCTTTTTTCAATTTCGAAAAACGACTTATATTTATTCAAATTAATGCTTAGTCATATATTGGTTAAATTTTTCAACAAATTCCGATATAATCTTACAATACGTATATGAAGCTAATATGAAGTTAGCATGAGTTTGTGATGGTTTTTTATTGAGAACAAAATAAGAGAGCTTTTTTAGTGCTAAAAAATGGATAAAATCTGCATGTTATTAATGCGTCTTTTCGCTATTGCGACTTGGAAAATAATTTTTACTATTTAATAAAGAACGAAAATCATTAGTGTGACCCTTACAAAAATGTAATAAAAATGTAAGCTATTGTGATAGTTATTTCGACAATTTTTTTATACAATAATAGTAAGAAGTTGTACGTGATTGAAAGGAGAGATGACATGGAATGGATTCATGAATTATTTCAGCAATACGGGTATTATGTTGTACTTGTCGGCTTGCTGTTAGAATATATTGCACTTCCGTTTCCGGGAGAGCCAACATTAGCATATGCGGGATTTTTAGCACATAAGGGTGATTTAAGTTTACCAATTTTAATTATTCTATCCTTTATTGGGACAAGTGTAGGAATGACGATTCAATACTTTTTAGGAAATAAATTAGGTATGCCTTTCATTCAAAAGTATGGGAAATACGTATTTTTAACACAAAGAAAAATTGACTTAACGAGAATGTGGTTTGATAAGTATGGGTACTTCCTAATTTTTATTGGTTTCTTTATTCCTGGTGTACGTCATTTCACAGGATACTTTGCAGGAATTATTAATTTACCATTCCGTCGTTTTGCCATTACAATTTATTCAGGCGCTCTATTTTGGGTATCATTCTTCTTAATCGGTGGTTACTGGTTAGGTGGAAACTTACATGATATCTTTGGAGTGCTAGAAGGTCATATCGGTAAAATTATTTTTGGAGTTATTGTGATTGTAGCGGTTACGTTAGGTATTCGTTTCCGTAAGCAGTTAAAACGAGTATTACTACAAAACGCAAGTTAATATGAAATCCATTCTATGTCAGAATTTAGGAAGGCAGTGCAAAAGCACTGCCTTTTTTATTTTATTTTTAAGACTATGTTTAATGCACATTTTACATTCTTTATAGGAATTTGATACAGGATAAGAAATAAGTGTTTTGTCAATTATTATAGTCGTAATGACAAATATAATTGACAAATATAAGGATATTATTTACAATTTTAATTAAATAAATGAAAAAGAGGGAAGACATGAAGCTTCAAAATCGAGTGAGGGAATTGCGAGCAAAGCATCGTTTATCACAAGGGGATTTAGGGAAAGCGATTGGATCATCACGGCAAACGATTAGTTTAATTGAGCGTGGGGATTATGCACCATCTATCGTATTGTCGTTAAAAATTGCACAAATTTTCAATGTACCGGTGGAGGAAATATTTACGTTAGTAGAGGGGGAAGAGGACGATGAAGAGTAAGCGAAAAAAACAATTTGATTCTGTGGGGAAAATAACATTAAGTATGATAGGAGGATTTTTAACGTCTTATATAGCTTTAAATTTACTCTCGGATGAACCGAGAAAATTATCATCCAATACATTTATAGGTATATGTACTATTTTTGGAATTTTAATGATGTACTATACTTGGAAGAATACACGTATGTTAGCAGAGGCACGCGATGAAGAAGAGAGCGTACAAGGCAGAAAATTAGGCATTATAAGTATATATTTACGTGTAGGTGATATAGTTACGCAGGCATGGTTTGTATATGCAGTTATTACATGTAGACGTGCACTGTTGCAGGATACAAATGTTTCATTTGCGGTGTGGAATTTAGTAGCTTCTATTGCTTGTTTAACTACTGTAGTAATTATCGGACTCATAACAAAAAATCGTTATAATAAGCTATATCCTGAACAAGGTGTAACGTATATGGAATCTATGAAAATGTGGACGAAAAATGCAGATGAAGGATTAAAGCACATTGTGCATGAGGCTGGATATAAAGCATATGAATTTACGAATACAATATTGGCATATGTATGGTGGGCTGCTGTTATATATACAGCTGCTAGTAATATCGATTTTGTATTAATTGGCTTAATCTCATTTATTTGGATATTGCATCTTGGGAAGTTCATGTACGAAATGCAGAGGAAAATGATTTATTAAGGGGAGAAAAAGGTGGATATTTTAAGAAGGCCAGCTGGCTCAATGACAGTGGCGTTAATTCTGTCCATTTTATACGGAGTAATCCGAACTGGGAAATTAGAAGTAATTTTGAACCTATGGGCAATAGTTGGAATTTCATTATTAGTGTTAGCCATTCATGAGCTAGGACATGTAGTATTTGGTGTAATAGGTGGTTTAACATTTAAATTTATGACAGTAGGACCCATTACTATTCAAAAAGAAAAGGGAAAATTACGCATTCGAGAAAATAAATTATGGGCTTACTTTGGAGGCGTTGCAACACTAGTACCACCTTCTATAGAGACACCGAATCTTTCGAAAAAATGGGCGTGGCTCACTTTAGGTGGACCAATTACGAGTTTACTGTTTGGTATTACTTCCGGTTACATATACATGGTGAGTTATTATCAATATCTTTTATATTTTTCCTTTTTCCATTTTGCAACCTTTGCGGTTACAATTGTGCCGATAAAAGGAACGCTTATGAGTGATGGGATGCAATTTCTTATTTTAATTAAAGATGATGAAAGAGCTAGAAATCATTTATATGAGATTCAAATATCGAGTGAGTTATTTAGTTATAAAAGACCGAAAGATTGGGATGAAAGATTAGTAGAATTGAGTGAGGAGAAAATAAAAGACAATAAAGGGATAAGAGAGATAATGAGTAGACTTATGCTTGTCTTTTTTGCTCGTGCAGATCAAGAGGGAATGGAAAGAGCGATACCGTATATAGAAAGAATTGTTCAACTACCTGTAACGCAAGAAAATAAGTTTTTCGTTAGCAGTTTTCATAGTTGGTATCTTTTATATAAAGCCCTTTATCAGATGGATAGTCTTTCTTTGCAAGAAGCAAAGGAACATGCAAAGGCTATTACAAAAATGGACTTAAACGGATATTATCGTACACAAGGAATTATCAAATATTTAGAGAATGATCTAGAAGCTTCCCATACTTATATGAAGAAAGCTGATAAAGAATTAAAGAGCGCCGAGAAGAGTGAGATGGGATATTTACAATTAGAAAGAGAATGGTTTGAGCAGTTGAAGGTGAGGGTATCTTACGATGGGTGAGGTATCCTCTTTTTTCTATGTCATCTTATGCCGTTCCATAAATAGTCCGGGGCGAGTAAAATGAGATAAGAAGAGCAAAGCTTGGAGGAAGTAAATATGGAAATTTTATCAATTATTTTGATAGTCTTGCTCATTTATGTTGTTTTTAAAGTGGCATATGTAGCATTAAAGATACTCGCGATCCTATTAATTATCTTTTTAATCGTAGAGTTCGGCAGTAAGTTGCTTGGGGGATAGGGTATATTGTGCGTTTCGAGTGTCGAAGGTTGTCGTTAAATCGATATCTTGTGTTGAACCGTTGATATAATGAAAAAATCGTTGATATAAGTGGAGAAATGATCGATATATTTGAAAAATCGTTGATATATTTTAGTGAATACGAAGTGGGGTATGTGGAAAAGAAGTTGCCGTTGGGTAGCTTCTTTTTATTGTAGTGGCAGGGTATAGAGCATAAATAGGTTGCCGAAAATTGCCGGTAAGTCGATATCCTGTGTCGAACGGTCGATATAATGAAAAAATCGCTGATATAAGTGGAGAAATCGCCGATATATATGGAGAATCGCTGATATAATCCGGTTGGTACTGGATGGGGTATGTGAGAAAGAAGTTGCCGTGAGGGCAACTTCTTTTTATCGTGATGCGGGGTATGCAAACCAACATAAAAAAGCTGGAAGAGTATCTTCCAGCTTAAGAGTTACTTTCAATTTGACGACCGCTATCTTCTTCAGTGTCTTGTAATAGGTTGAATACGTCTGCTAGGCAGAATGCAATGAACCAAGTCCATAGACCGTGGAAGAAAGCTGAGCTTAATTGAAGTGGTAATGTATAGTTTGTCATTGAGTAGGAAATACATCCACCAACGATTCCGATCATTGTTAATAACATTGTTTTTTGAGCATTTTCTTCTGGATTGAAGAGGAAGTAAATGTATCCGCCTAAAATTGAAGCGCTTACAAGCGTTTCGATTCCATTAAAGATGATATTCTCTCCAAGCTGAGTGTTTGTCCAGAAGCAGATTGTTCCGCCGATAATAGCAAACAGGACAGCTATTGTATATCGTATATATTGATTCATATGTTCATCTCCCTATGTAATAAGATGATTTGGAAGTCAAAAAGGTAGGTATAGTATATTGAAGTGAGTTTTAATTGTACGTATCTTTTTATAAAAAGATCATTGAAGAGTAACTAAGATGATCGGTTGTTTAAACCGTTACGTGTATGGTGTCTGAAATATACCCGACTGCTCGTTTCTTTTTGCTTGTAAAATAAGAGAAACTTCCAAGTCTATATACTCTTTTTTTGTGAGTCTGCTTTCATTATAACACATTTAGGGACATAATAATAGAATTATCTGATTTTGTGATAAGTGTAAAAAATAAAAAGCTTAAGGAAATACCATTAACGGTGCAGTTTAGTGGAAGAAGGATTTTAATTTATTATGATGAAATATGTAATCAAGGTGAGATCTAAGAATGAGGCTTAAATACTATAAAAAATGTTTTATAGCATGAATGTAAGGGAGGAGAGCTAACTTGGAGTTCACAACAGAAAGATTAATAATTAGACCTTTTAAGAGTACTGATTTACAGGATGTATTTGCTATTTATAATAGTGCTGATACATGTAAGTTCCTATTACATAATAAGTGGACTCATGAAGACATGCAGAAAAGATTTAATAAGAAGCTAGCAAATAATGTACTTACTAAAGAAACAATATTAAGTTTGGCAGTTATATACAAAACTAAAGTAGTTGGTGATTTATCAGTATGGTACACAAATATGAAAGACACTGTTGAGATTGGTTATAGTTTTTCAAATGAAGTAGCTGGGAGAGGTTTGGCAACAGAAGCAGTAAGTAGTTTGGTATTGAAATTATTTAATGAATGTAATGTACATCGTATACAGGCTAATCTTGATGCACGTAATACAGCTTCACAAAAATTGTGTGAACGAATAGGCATGAGAAAGGAAGCCCATTTGATACAAGATTTTTGGAATAAAGATGAATGGACAGATAGTATTGTATATGGAATGCTATCCTCCGATTTGTAGTAATAAACTTAGTGATTTTATTATGCTAAAAGGTACGTTAGTTGAATAACAAAGGGCATAACATATTATATATGACTAATATGTTATGCCCTTTAATTTGTTAACCTGTTTTATATGCGTTTGAAACGGCCGACAATTTCAACTGTTTCAGTAATGTTCATAAATGCTTTGTTATCCACTTGACGGATAATACGTTTCATTTCGCCTAACTCATAGCGAGTCACGACAGTGTAAATCATTTTTTTCTTATGGTTTGTATAGCCGCCGACAGCGTCTACCATTGTCACCCCGCGTATGCCGTGATGTAGTAGTGCGCTTTTTATTTCCTCGCCTTTTTCTGTAATAGTCATTATCGTTAATTTAATATGTTTCGTATGCACAGCGTCGATAACTTTGCTGACTACAAATCGACTAATTAACGTATAAAGTGTAATATCCCATCCGAAAATAAAACCTGCTGCTACAAGTAAGATTAAGTTGAATACAAATATGATTGCTCCAATTGAAACATCTCGATATTTCGCTACAATCAATCCGACAACATCAAAACCACCTGTTGAAGAAGCAAATCGGAATATAATTCCTGAAGCTGCTCCGCAGATAACACCACCGAATACAGAAGAAAGTAAAATATCGTCTGAAACTTGGTGTACCGGGATAATGTTCATCGCTAACGATGATACAGCTACAAAGTACGCTGTTAAAAAGGTTGTCTTCTTTCCTAAGTAAAAGTGACTTAAAATAAGAAGAGGAATGTTTAGTAAAAAGATAAGTGCACCGATATTGTAGTGCATTAAATAACCGATAATCATCCCTACACCAGCGAATCCACCGCTAATCATATTATGCGGGATAAAAAACATATTCATAGAAATTGCATACAAAATAGAAGCTATAAAAATAACAACCAACTGTATCATAAATTCTAAGTGAAATGTTTTAGCTGCTGGGAAGGATAAAAAGGCGGTGTCGGGAACGTAATCGGCGTCTCCTAGTTGACCCATAGTATGTTTCATCTCCATATTCATTTTTGATTACAAGAAGAGAATAAAGGTTTTTTCAAAAACTGGCAATAGTTTTATTATAATGCAAAAATTTTATAAATTTCTAATAAATCAAGCCTATTCATTGATGTGTGTGAATATGCTAAAGAAAGCGAATACAACGTTTCTTAATTATTGTTTTCTTGAGAAAATATGCAAAATACTTTTTTTGAAAATAAAAGGAAATAGAGAATATTTGCCCGATGTGCTAAAATGACCTTATTAAGGATGTGAAGCGATGGAATTTTTATTGCAGGATGCAATTCTATATATATCGTTTGTAACGACAGCACTTTGCTTATTAGAAGTTTTCTTCCTTGCTAATGTTTCTCGCTTTGTGCGTCAACAAGCATCAAGCGGTAGACAAAGAGCTTTTACGTTAGTTGATACATGTGAAGATAGTGCGGGAAATGTACCGCTATTTTCAATTTTTTATAAATATGGAATGATTCGTTCCGTACGCAGACAAGAATCAAGTGAAGAGAATGATGAGGTTGGTCCGTATACACCAATGTTTCGCTAAATAATTACGAAACATTGGAGGAATGAACATGTTAAAATCATACCGAGCTGCGCTCATTAGTTTATCAGTAGTACTTGTTTTTGTTTTATCTGGCTGCAGTAATGCAGGCACAATTGATTCACA
Source organism: Bacillus sp. FSL W8-0640 (assembly GCF_038007725.1). Lineage (NCBI taxonomy): Bacteria > Bacillati > Bacillota > Bacilli > Caryophanales > Bacillaceae > Bacillus > Bacillus sp. FSL W8-0640. Next base: position 4,817,673 of record NZ_JBBOXT010000001.1, on the reverse strand, counting down.
TAGTACGGGGATATGGAACCATTATTTCGTATATCCAATCTCGTATATGATTCAATTTGTTGCTCATCATATACCGGGAGCTAGCTTCGGGGTTGCTATCATTATTATGACGCTCGTTATTCGTTCAGCCATGATTCCATTAGCTGTTTCGCAATATCGCAGCCAAGCGAAAATGAAGAAAATGCAACCTGAATTGCAGAAGCTAAAGAAAAAATACGGTGATGTAAGCAAAGACCTTGAAAAACAAAAGCAGTATCAAAAAGAAATGTCAGAACTAATGAAATCAGGCGGTTGGAATCCACTTGCTGGTTGCTGGCCAATTTTTATACAAATGCCGATTTTCTCTGCTTTGTATTATGCGATTAGCAGAACGGAAGAGATTCGCACATCTTCGTTTTTATGGGTGAACCTAGGACATGCAGATCCATATCATATATTACCGATTATTGCAGCGTTAACGACATTTATTCAGATGAAAGTTTTCCAATCGAATATTACACCTGGAGAACAAGTACAGATGCTAAAGATGCAGCAAATTATGATGCCAGCAATGATTCTATTTATGGGGTTTGCGGCGCCATCAGGACTTGTGTTGTACTGGATAACAGGTAACTTATTTACAATGACACAAACAATTGTATTAAGAAAAATAATGGAACGTGAAGAGTTACAATTACAAAAAGCATAGAGAAACACCGCTCATTACGAGCGGTGTTTTTTATTTGAATCGTTAAGGAAATTTTAAGAAACCAATATTACTATTGGCGTTGTATACGAAAGTGTACATGCTTTAGAAATATGAAGGAGGAAATTTCCTATGAAGAAGAAAACAGTTGGTTATTTAGCGATTGCAGGTGCTTTATCATTCGGAATCATTGGAGGAGTCGGTGTTCCGGCATTCGCGGCAACAAATACTCCAACAGCTGAGCAAGCGACAAAAACAGTGAAAAAAGATTTAGATGCCGCTACAAAACAAAAAGTAAAAACGATTATGGACGATACAAAGAAACAGTTACAGGAGCTAGGTGTAAAGCTTCCAGAAAAAGAAAAACGTAAAGAAATGTTTGCGGGATTAGATGAACAGGCGAAAGAAAAAGCGAAGTCGATTTTAGAGCAAGAAAAGTCTGGAAAATTAACACGAGAACAAGCAAAAGAGGAATTAACAAAGTTAGGCGTAAAAATGCCGGAGAAAGGTAAGCGTGGAGACATGTTTGCTAACTTAGATGAACAGGCCAAAGAGAAAGCGAAGTCGATTTTAGAGCAAAAGAAATCTGGAAAATTAACGCATGAGCAAGCAAAAGAGGAATTAACAAAGCTAGGCGTGAAAATGCCGGAGAAAGGTAAACATGGAGACATGTTTGCTAACTTAGATGAACAGGCAAAAGAAAAAGCAAAGTCAATTTTAGAGCAAAAGAAATCTGGAAAATTAACGCATGAGCAAGCAAAAGAAGAATTAACAAAATTAGGTGTGAAACTTCCAGAGAAAGAGAAGCATGAAGACATCTTTGCAGGATTAGATGAAGCAACAAAAACAAAAGCGAAAGCGATTTTAGACAATGAAAAGAAACAATTAGAGGCATTGAATGTTGATTTACCGCACCATAAGTTTTTTATGAAAAAAGATGAGAAATAATTGAATGAAGTCGTATCTTTCGTGTGGGCAACCGAAAGGTACAGGCGTGAGGGGGCTTTCTTTTGAAAGACCTCCTTTTATTGTTGGCGTTTTTTGTTGGTAAATCGATATATTTGAAAAATCGCTGATATAATTTTTACAGCTACACTGCTCCAAAGATACGAGGGAATTAGAGAAATATTACAGCTTCTGTTATAATATAAGAAGATAAATATTTCCTATGTTATATAAAAAATATATTGATTTTTTCTAACAATTCAATATAATGAACAATAACTACAAAATTCGACATCAAGAAGTGATGATGAGGACACGATCAATTTTTTACGATTTCCAGAGAGGGAAGCCTTTGGCTGTGAGCTTCCTAATACGGAAAAATAGATTACCACCTCTGAACTGCAGCAGTGAACGAGCATCTAGTAATTGCTTGCCGGCAAAAACCGTTATTTAGACTTGAGAAATTGGTGAAGTGTATTACTTTACGAATTGAAACAAGGGTGGAACCACGAATACAACACTCGTCCCTTTTTTAGGGAGGAGTGTTTTTTTATTTCATTTTTGCATCACACTAGGATTGGAAGGAGGATACGCAGCATGCATCATGATGAGAAGAACAAAATTGGTTTAACAGTAGCACTTTCTATCGTAGTAGGAACGATTATTGGATCTGGTGTGTTTATGAAACCAGGGAGCGTATTAGATTACTCGGGGAGTTCTAATATGGCCATTCTTGCTTGGGTAATTGGTGGCCTGTTGACGCTAGCAAGTGGTTTAACAGTAGCTGAAATTGGAGCGCAAATCCCGAAAAATGGTGGGTTGTATACGTATTTAGAGGAGATTTACGGAAGTTTTTGGGGATATTTATCAGGTTGGATGCAAACAATTGTTTATGGACCTGCTATTATCGGAACATTAGGTTTATACTTTAGTTCTTTAGTGATTAATTTTTTCTATTTAGATAAAGTGTGGAATTTACCAATCGCAATTGGAACGGTTGTGTTCCTTGGCGTTGTAAATAGTATGGGAACAAAATACGGAGGTATCGTTCAAACAATCACGACAATTGGGAAGATGATTCCGATTGTGTTAATTGTTGTGCTAGGTTTCTGGAAAGGGAATAGCGATATTTTTAACGTAGTTGTGCCGATATCGGAAAATCAAAGTATCGGTATGGCAATTTTAGCAACGTTATTTGCTTATGACGGCTGGATTTTACTTGCTTCGATTGGTGGAGAAATGAAGAATCCAACAAAGTTATTACCGAAAGCAATGACAGTAGGGATTTTAATCGTAACGGCTGCTTACGTATTAATTAACTTGGCATTATTAAATGTATTACCAGCAGCGAAAATTGTAGACCTTGGAGAAAATGCAACAGCGACAGCTGCAGGCATGTTACTTGGAGAATATGGCGGAAAAATTATTAGTATCGGTATTATCGTTTCTATTTTCGGCTGTTTAAATGGAAAGATTTTAACGTTCCCACGTATCCCAATGTCTATGGCAGAGCGTGGACAACTTCCATTTTCTAAGTTTATTGCAAAGGAAAGTCCGAGATTTAAAACACCAGCAAATGCGATTACTGTTGAAATCATTTTAGGAATTATTTTAATGATTATTAGTGATCCAAATAAGCTATCTGAGATTTCCGTATTCATTATTTATATTTTCTATGTAATGACGTTTATTGGTGTCTTCATTTTAAGAAAACGTAATAAGAATAAAGAGCGTGCATATAGTGTACCGTTATTCCCAATCGTACCAATCGTAGCGATTTTAGGTTCGTTATTTGTAATTGGTAGTGCAATTATTAACGATCCAGTAAGTTGTTTCTTATCGATTGGAATTGTATTTACGGGACTGCCGGTGTATTGGTACTTGAATAAGAAGGAAGAAACAGAATGATAAAAAGGTAGGCGTATTATACGCCTACCTTTTTTACTGTAAAAAAATTGTACTTGCTTCCACTTTCTATTTTGGTTACTATGATGGTAGTAACCAAAATAGAAAGCGTGGGGAAAGACTTGAATTTTCGTGTTTATATTTTAGCTATCGCGGCTTTTGTAGTCGGAACGGTTGAGCTAATTATAGGAGGAACGCTCGATTTAGTTGCCAATGATTTAGGAGTATCTATTAGTGCAGCTGGTCAGCTTATAACAATATTTTCGGTAGTATTTGCTTTGTCAGGTCCAGTTTTATTAGCTTTGACAGGGAAGTTTGAAAGAAAAACATTGTATGTTGGAGCATTATCGATTTTCTTAATCGGAAATATTATTTCGGCATTTAGTGTGAATTACGGAATGCTGATGTTCTCAAGGGTTATTTGTGCGGCCAGTGGTTCATTAATTATTGCACTATCGGTAACACTTGCTTCTAGTGTAGTAGAACCGCATTTTCGTGCGCGTGCAATTGGAATCATTTTTATGGGAATTAGTGGATCACTTGTACTTGGAGTACCGCTTGGTCTTGTACTCGGAAATGCATACGGATGGCGTGCACCATTTGTATTAATTTCGGTATTAACAGTTATGGCAATTGCTTGTATTTCATTATTCTTAACGAAAGTACCACCGACATCGGTATTATCAATAAAAGAACAACTTGCTACTTTAAAAGATAAAAAAATTGTAAGTGCACAGTTAACATCATTTTTGTTTTTAACAGGGCATTTAACATTGTATGCATATTTAACACCGTTTTTAAAAGATGTCATGCATGTTGAAGCAAACTGGATTAGTGTGTTTTACTTTATTTTCGGAATCGCAGCAGTAATTGGTGGCGGCTTTGGTGGCTGGCTTGCTGATAAATGGGGATCGAAGAAAAGTATTATTTCCATCATTATCGTATTTGCGTGTGCAATCTTCATACTGCCATTAATGACATTCTCATTCCCGCTCTTCATCATTATGATGGGACTTTGGAGTATGCTGAGCTGGGCGATTTCACCAGCGCAACAAAACTATTTAATTGAAATTGCACCAGAATCAGCTGGTATTCAGCAAAGTTTAAATAACTCTGCCCTTCATTTAGGAATTGCACTTGGTTCAACAGTAGGCGGAGTTGTTATCGAAAAATCATCTGTTATATATAATGCTTGGGTAGGCGGTGGCTTTATTATATTAGCTCTGCTTTGTGCGATTTTCTCGATTACAAGAGGACGCTCTACTCAGTTCGTGAAAGAAGAATCTATCGTTTGATAGGTTCTTTTTTTATTTGTAAAAAATTGTAGGTTTTAGTAGAAAGGTGGAGAATTTGTATGTAGCGAGGTGATGTATATGTATACGAATTTTTCAATTATTGGTCTTCTAATTTCAATGCTCCCTTTGTTTCTTATTATTCTTGCACTTAGATGGGTTCGTTTCATCTATAAAAATTCAGAGAAACAAGTAGAGCAAAATGAGAAAATCATTGAGCTGTTGATGGAGATAAAGGAACAAAACGAAAAGGAGTCTAAGTGAAAAACTAGACTCCTTTTTATTATTTAATTAGTATCTTAATTTCATCAACAAACTCTTAATTTCCTCATCTTCCATAAAGAGGTCATGGTGCTTCTGGGTGATCTTTGCAAGTGCAACGTCGTGATAGAAAAATTCTGTAAAGAACTTCACGAAAGGTTGTGACATTGTTTTCATCGCTTGCCATGACTCTTGTTCTACGCCAGCAAATAAAATTTCACGATCGTCAACGATGAGTAGCAAGTAGCGCTCTAATGCATTAGGTTCTTCAGCTGGGATTAGAAAATGCATGTTTTCTAAGTCTGTCTCTACTTCTCCAACAATAAGGGATTCAATTTGAACACCTTGTTTTGCTTTTTGTTCTAGTAAAGGAAGATATTCTAAAAGAGTATCATTCCAAGCTGAAATGCGGATTGATTCTTTTGCACTTTCAATGAGTTCTTTACTTTGAACTCGAATAGAAGATTGCATTTTTAAGCTCCACACACGGTCATCTGTAAATGATTTTTTTGATATATTTGTTTCCAGTTCTTTAATATTTGATTGGAATTCTGTCGTTAATTTTTCAATTGCTAGCTTTAGTGGTAATGCTGTATACAATTTTTTCTTTTCTGAAACAGAATCCATTACCATTCCTTTATCGATTAGGCGTGCTAGTACTTCATATATTTTTGCTTTTGGAACACCTGAATGCTTCACAATTGTTGTAGCATCTAATGGTTCATTGCTTGATACGACAACTTCATAAGCTTGGCTTTCATATTGTGAGAAACCGAATTTTTGTAACATAGTTCCCTCCGAACGAATGAGATTATATTTTAAGGATAATGAACTATTTGTTTTTGCACAAGTGGTAGTCCGTTTTCTAATTGTATTAAGGTGAGAATTAATTTCAATTTTTTAATTTTATCTATTATACTTAATATAATGATTAATAAGATTTTAATTTAATGCGAAGGGGATGCTTTGGGGAAGATGTTAAGAAGTTTACGTTTAAAAATTGCGGTAGTGTTTTCAGTTCTTATTTCTATGATGTTCGTAATATTGGGTACAGCTGTGTATCAATTACAGAAAGAAAAGGAAGTGCGTTCCTTAGACGAGTATTCTCAAAATGCGATGGATCTTGTAACAGAGCAACTTACGACATTTGTTCAAAGAACGGATGAAGATATGGGGTATTACGCGAACAGTGAGATGATTCGTAATATACTTCAAGGTGGGGTTACTCCAGAAGAGGAAGCGTTTTTAACGAAAGAGTTTGCGGAGTATAAAAAGAATCATCCTGGTATTTTAGATTTATATATTGGTACGAAAGATAAAAAAACATTAAGTGCCAATCTTGCTGAAGGTGGGCAAGTGCCAGAAGGATACGATCCAACGACAAGACCATGGTATAAAGATTCAGAGGCTGATGTAAAAAAGGTCCACTGGGGACAACCTTCTTATGAAATTGCAACAGGAAAGTTAAGTGTAGGTGTTTCTAAAGCAATTACAGCTCAAGATGGATCTATATTAGGCGTTGTTGCGATGGATGTATCGCTTGGGACGATTCAGAAGTTGCTTCACAATATTCAATACAATAATGACGGAGAAATGTTTATTATAAATGATAAAAATATGGCTCTTGTTTATCCAGAAAAGATAGGAAAAGATGTTTCTAAAGAGCTACTTATAAAGAGCTTAAATAAAGAGGTAACAAAATATGCGGTCACTACAATAAAAGGTGAAGATGTAGTTGTTTACAGTCAATCATTTGATACGATGAAATGGACGATAGGAATCTTTTATCCGAAAGAAACGATCGATGGGCTATTAAATAGTACGAGAAATACAGTTATTATAATGGCATGTATTAGTTTATTAGTTGGAATCGTAGCTTCCTACTTGTTCTCAAGAAGATTAGCAAGACCACTGCAACTATTAAAGAATCACGTGCAAAAAGTAGCAGAAGGCGATTTAACGCTGCGAATGAAAGTGACAAGTAAAGATGAAGTTGGAGAGTTGACTAAGCACTTTAATGATATGGTTGAACAAATGAATGAAATGGTAAGTAAAATTAAAAACAGCGTATCAACGGTGCAACAATCAACGAATAGTTTACATTACTTAACGAATGAAACAGTAGCGGCTAGTAGAGAAGTTTCAGGAGCAATGGATGATGTGAGTGGAGGAGCTTCTACTCTTGCGAATAGTGTGGATGAAGTTTCAGCTCAGCTCGAGAATATGGCGGAGTCAGTGGAACAAATGAATAGCTCCGTTGGTGAAATAAAAGGAGTGGCTGGCAAAGCGGAAGAGGCATCTAAGCAAGGATTAAATACAATGAGGAATTTAATCCGTACGAGGGGACAATCATCTTCGATTGTTGTTCATACAGAAGAAGCATCGGATAAGTTAGAACAAAGAGTTGGATCGATTCAAAATGTTGTTGAGCTTATAAAAGGCATTTCAGATCAAACAAATTTACTTGCTTTAAATGCATCGATTGAAGCTGCCCGTGCAGGTGAGCAAGGTAAGGGATTTGCGGTTGTTGCTGAAGAGGTTCGGAAATTAGCGGAACAATCAAAAGAGGCAACGGGAGAAATCACAACGATGATTGGTGATGTACAATTAGAAGTAAAAAGGGTTGTAGAAGTTGTAAGTAAATTGAAAGACATTGCAGATGTGCAAAATAAAGTGACGACAGAGGCGGAAATGGAGTTCCGCACAATTATGTCAGTCGTAAATACGATTAGTACTTCAGTTGAAAAAATTGTAGAAGAGGTACATAACATAGGTTACGAGCAAGGGGAAATTACAGCAGTAATGCATACAATTGCTGGTACGAGTCAAGAAAGTGCAGCTGTTTCTGAAGAGGTACATGCTGCAACGGAATCACAGGTGAATCATTTAGAAAAGGTAGCTCACACGATGGAAAGTTTGACAGAACATATGAGAGATTTAGAAAGATTAGTCGAGCAGTTTAAAGTGGAAGAGTAACATGTTAGTAAAATGATGAGGATTTCGGTAAAATAGACAATGGATATATAAGAAACGATTATAGGAGGAAGACTACTATGGCAATTGTTGATGTATCGATTATTCCAGTAGGAACAGGTAATCCAAGTGTGAGTGAATATGTAGCAGAAGTACAAAAGGTGCTAGAGAAAAATGCGGATCGCGTGAAGTATCAATTAACACCGATGAATACAATTATTGAAGGAGATCTTCCTGTCATTCTAGAAGTAATTCAACAAATGCATGAAGTTCCATATACGAAAGGTGCGCAGCGCGTTGCAACAACAATTCGTATTGATGATCGTCGTGATAAAGTAAGCACAATGGAGAAAAAATTAAACTCTGTTCGATCAAAATTATAAAGAAAAGCAGCGATTTTCGCTGCTTTTTTCATATAGGAGGTAAATAAGATGAGTGAAAAGTTTAACGAACAATTTGACGGGTTGTTAGAGAAATACACGGAACTGTTACTTGGAGAGAGCAATGAAGAGAGAAAAGAACAGGTACAGAAGTGGGCACTTTATTCTTACATAGCGAAGACGATGCCAGCTTTAGTGAAGCATTGGAATGAGACGTATCCCGATGCGAAAGAAGAGATGGTGCAGTTAATTACGGATATTAAAAGGCTGAATGAAGAGAAGCGAAATGAGCAATAAAAAAACTTGAGGGAAATATAATCGTAAGTTTTCTGTATTAATATCCTTATATAATTTACATGGAATATTAAGGGTTTTATAGGCATGTCGAATATTTTCGACATGCCTATTTTATGCCTAGTAAACTCCATTTTTCTAAATGTCGAAAAATATTTCAGTTATATTTATAAGCGGAAATATAGGGTTTTAAATGTTTTTATAGTATTTTATAAATTATCTAAATAATTATTTGTATCCAATAATTTTAAACAATGATATAATTTTGAAGAGGGGTAAAAAACAGATAAATCAAGTCATAGGGGTGAATTACATGGAACAATTAATGCGAAATTCGTTTCTTTTCTTATCTAAAAATAAAGCGCTAACAAAACTGGCTAAAAAGTACGGTTTACGCTTTGGTGCAGGTCGCTTTGTCGCAGGGGAGACAATTGAATTAGCGACAGCAGCTATTAAACAATTGAACAAGCAAGGACTTTGTGTAACAATCGATTATTTAGGGGAATTCGTTGATAATGAAGCGGAAGCAAATGAAATGGCTAACCAATCGATTGAAGCAATCCGTGCAATTGGAAGAGAAGGTCTTGATTCGCAGCTTTCTTTAAAGATGACTTCTATGGGATTAGATATCTCTGATGAAATCGTAATGAACAATATGCGCCGTATTTTAGAAGCGGCGAAAGAAAATGGTGTGTTCGTTACCATTGATATGGAAGACTATACACGCTGTGGTAAAACAATTGATATCTTTAAACAATTAAAATCTGAATACGATAATATTGGTACTGTTATTCAAGCTTACCTATATCGTACAGAAAAAGATATTGAAGATTTAAATGCTTATAATCCTAATTTACGTCTTGTAAAAGGTGCTTATAAAGAACCTGAAGAAGTGGCATTCCCAGACAAGAAAGATGTAGATGACAATTATAAAAAAATTATTAAAATGCACTTATTAAATGGAAATTATACTGCAATTGCTTCACATGACGAAGCGATTATTGAATATACAAAAAAACTTGCTGAAGAACACAACATTCCAAGGGATCAATTTGAATTCCAAATGTTATATGGTATTCGTAATGAGCGTCAACTTGAGCTAGTAAAAGAAGGCTACAAAATGCGTGTTTACGTACCTTATGGAAACGACTGGTATGGATATTTCATGCGTCGTCTAGCAGAGCGTCCAGCAAACGTTGCGTTCGTATTAAAAGGTATGGTTAAAAAATAACCAAGGAGAAAATACTCCTTGGTTATTTTAATTGCTGAAATGCATAATGTGCCATTTTCTTCGTATCAGGATACAGTTGCTTGCGGGTAGAAGATAATACAACATTAATGACACGTTTACCGTCTTTTTCATCCACTGTTACGACTGTATATTTGCCAAGTGCTGATAGACCGCTTTTACTTCCAATCGCATATGGATCGTCATATAGTTCTTCTCGTCCGTAGTTTGCGATGTTTGGAGAGCGTTCTGAAGTATGTAGAGTTGTACGCGTTGAATTCATATATTCTAAAACAACTGGATACTTTAATGCTTCTTTCGTAATAATAGCAATGTCATATGGCGATACTTTATTTCCAAGTGCATCAGCACCACTTGCGTTCTTGAAAGTCGCATGCTTTGTACCAAGTTCCTTCGCTCTAGCATTCATCATTTTCACAAATTCATTTTTTGATCCTGCGATATGTTCTGCAATTGATTCAGCTATTGGATCTGCACTAATGATAAGCATAAGTTTTAATGCCTCATCACGCTTTAATTTTTCTCCAGCACGAAGTTTAATTTTCTTGCTTTGACTTTCTGTTTTAATTGCGTTTTCTGTAACTGTAATTTCTTCATCTTCTTTTACATTCTCTAGTAAAAGAAGGGTTGTCATCATTTTGGCTATACTAGCCGGATAAGAGCGTTCGTCTTCACGTTTCCCATACAAAATTTCACCTGTGTCTGCATCGATTGTAACTCCGTATTGCCCAGTAATATTAGGTTGATCAGCTCTTACAGATTGTTGCCTTTGTGCATAAGAGAAGAAAATCATCCCTGTAAATAGTGTAGCAATCATTACAATCATAACTATTGTTCGTTTCATTATAATTCCCTCATTTGTTACAAATAAATTGGGCAGAAAAAGCAGCCATTAATCATTATGCCACGTTCTCTGCCCAAAAATATAGCGTTATTTTTCGCCCATATTATGCTTTTTATATTGTTGGTTATTACCTTGACGTCCTTTTTCCACGCCGTGGTTATGCGGACCTGCATTTCCAGTTACACTAGCTGCACTAATTCCAGCCTTTGAAGGGTTCTTCTTAAGTTTTGCCATATATATTCCTCCAGTTTCGTCAGATTATAAAAAGGGAAAGTGTATTTTAGTGAAGAAAATACATATATAGCATGGCCAAATGAAAGAAAAATATTTATTTCAGAAAATTTTATCAATAAATATATTGCGAAAATTTAAACAGTATCATATATTTATTAGTAGAGGCTCACTCATTGATTGCGACTTATGTCGAAAAATTGAATGAGCATTCATTCAAGAATAGGGGGAGAATTGGATGTTCCAAATTAAAAAGGCTGCTGTTCTAGGTTCAGGCGTAATGGGTTCGGGAATTGCGGCACACTTAGCTAATATTGGTATTCCGACATTATTGCTTGATATTGTACCACCTGCGCTTACGAAAGAAGAAGAAGCGAAGGGACTTACATTAGAACATAAAAGTGTGAGAAATCGTTTTAGTAATACGGCTGTGCAAAAACTATTAAAGCAAAAACCAGCTCCTCTGACAGTGAAAGGAAATCTAGCACTGATTGAAGCAGGTAACTTAGAAGATGATCTTGAGCGTCTAGCTGATGTAGATTGGATTATTGAAGTAGTAGTTGAAAACTTAGATATTAAAAAGAAATTATTTGAAAAAGTAGACGCTGTTCGTAAACCGGGCTCAATTGTAAGCTCGAATACGTCAGGCATTTCAGTTGAAAAAATGGCAGAAGGTCGTTCAGACGACTTCCAGAAACACTTCTTAGGCACACACTTTTTTAACCCACCACGATATTTAAAACTTCTAGAGGTAATACCGACGAAAGAAACAGATCCACAAGTATTAAGCTTCATGAAACTATTTGGCGAAGACGTTCTTGGAAAAGGCGTTGTTATCGCAAAAGATACACCAAACTTTATTGGAAACCGCATCGGTACGTATGGTTTACTTGTTACTCTTCAAGAGATGGTAAAACGCGGCTATAGCATTGGGGAAGTTGATTCTGTAACAGGCCCACTTATTGGTCGTCCGAAGAGCGCAACGTTCCGCACATTAGATGTTGTCGGTTTAGATACATTCGTACACGTTGCAAATAACGTATATGAAAATGTGCAAGAAGAAGAGCGTGATGTATTTAAAGTACCAGCTTTCATGCATGACATGCTTGAGAAAAAATGGCTTGGAAGTAAAACGGGGCAAGGCTTCTTCTTAAAACAAGGAAAAGAAATTTTAGAATTAAATCCTGAAACGATGGAATACGAAGCGCGTAAAAAATTAAAAGCTGCATCCGTAGAGTTAAGTAAACAAGAAAAAGGATTAGCGAATAAATTGAAAGCGCTTGTATACGCGAAAGACCGTGCAGGAGAGTTATTATGGAACATCATTACACCAACTCTTTTATACTCTGCAAAACTTCATAAAGAAATTGCTGACGATATCGTTGCAATTGACCAAGCGATGAAGTGGGGCTTCGGCTGGGAGCAAGGGCCATTTGAAGTGTGGGATGCAATCGGCGTTGAAAAATCTGTTCAAAAGATGGAAGAAAACGGCGTAGTTGTTCCTACGTGGGTGAAAGAAATGTTAGAGAAAGGTTTCACTACTTTCTATAAACATGATAACGGCGATAGCTACTATTACGATAATGGCGAATATAAGCTAATCGAGCGTAATAAAAAAGCAATTTCTCTTAAGCAATTAAAAGCAAAAAATGGTGTATTAAAGAAAAATAGCGGAGCGAGCTTAATTGATTTAGGCGACGGCATCCTTTGCTTAGAGTTCCATTCGAAGAGTAATGCAATCGGTATGGATATTACGCAAATGATTAACTACGCTGTTGATGAAGTAGAAAAGAATTATAAAGGTCTTGTTATCGGTAACCAATCGAAGAACTTCTGCGTTGGTGCGAACCTAGCAATGATCTTAATGGAAGCACAAGACGACAACTACTTTGAAATTGAGTGGGTTGTGAAAAACTTCCAAGATGCAATGACGAAAATTAAGTACTCTTCTAAGCCAGTTGTAGCAGCACCATATGGTATGACGCTTGGCGGAGGTACAGAAGTTTGCTTACCAGCAGCGAGCATTCAAGCTTCTAGTGAAACGTATATGGGCTTAGTAGAAGTTGGTGTTGGCTTAATCCCTGGCGGAGGCGGTAATAAAGAGCTATACATTAAACACTTAAACAAAATGGCAAACGGTGTAGAGTTTGATCTGCAAAAAGTTGCAAATAAAGTGTTCGAAACAGTCGCAATGGCGAAAGTTTCAACTTCAGGACAAGAAGCAGTTTCTCATAACTTCTTAGGTGATAAAGATGGTATTAGTGTGAATGGTGATCACTTACTATACGATGCGAAACAGAAAGCACTTGCTTTATATGAAGCTGGTTATAAAGCGCCGATCCGTAAAAAGATACCAGTTGTTGGGGAAACAGGATATGCAACTCTTGCACTTGGTGCTGAAGCAATGCATTTATCTGGTTACATTTCAGAGTACGATCTTCACATTGCTAAGAAACTTGCATATGTCATTGCGGGCGGAAAAGTGCCGTACGGAACAGAAGTTGATGAGCAATATTTATTAGATGTAGAACGTGAAGCATTTATTAGCTTAGTAAGTGAGATGAAATCACAAGCAAGAATGCAGCACATGCTTGTAAAAGGAAAGCCATTACGTAACTAATAACGAGGGGAGATATCGTTCATGAGAGAAGCTGTCATTGTTGCGGGAGCAAGAACACCAATTGGAAAAGCAAAGAGGGGTTCATTAAAAACAGTTCGTCCTGACGATCTAGGGGCGTTAGTAGTAAAGGAAACGTTAAAGCGTGCAAATTATGAAGGACCAATCGATGATTTAATTTTCGGTTGTGCGATGCCAGAAGCAGAGCAAGGTTTAAATATGGCTCGTAATATCGGCGGATTAGCAGGACTTTCTTACGATGTTCCAGCTATTACGATTAACCGTTACTGTTCTTCAGGTTTACAAAGTATCGCTTACGGAGCTGAGCGTATTATGCTTGGTCACTCTGAAGCTGTATTATCAGGCGGAGCAGAATCAATGAGTTTAGTTCCAATGATGGGACACGTTGTTCGTCCGAATAGTCGCCTTGTAGAAGCGGCTCCAGAATATTATATGGGTATGGGACATACAGCAGAGCAAGTTGCTGTGAAATATGGAATTTCTCGTGAAGAGCAAGATGCATTTGCAGTAAGAAGCCATCAACGTGCTGCGAAAGCATTAGCGGCAGGAAACTTTGCTGATGAAACAGTACCTGTAGATGTGACGTTACGCTCGGTTGGATCAAACAATAAACTTCAAGAAGAAACAATCACTTTCGCACAAGACGAAGGTGTAAGAGCAGAGACGACGCTAGACATTTTAGGTAAATTACGTCCAGCATTTAACGTTCGCGGTTCTGTAACAGCTGGTAACTCTTCACAAATGAGTGATGGTGCAGCATCTGTATTATTAATGGATCGCGAAAAAGCAGTGAGCGATGGCATGAAGCCACTTGCGAAATTCCGTTCATTTGCAGTAGCTGGCGTACCACCAGAAGTAATGGGAATCGGCCCAATCGCTGCAATTCCAAAAGCGTTAAAACTAGCTGGCTTAGAGTTATCTGATATTGGCTTATTCGAACTAAATGAAGCATTTGCTTCTCAATCGATCCAAGTTATTCGTGAACTTGGTTTAGATGAAGAAAAAGTAAACGTAAACGGTGGTGCAATCGCACTTGGACATCCACTTGGCTGTACAGGAGCAAAACTAACACTATCTCTTATTCACGAAATGAAACGCCGCAACGAACAATTCGGTATCGTAACAATGTGTATCGGCGGCGGAATGGGAGCAGCGGGAGTATTTGAATTACTTTAAAAAGTGCAGGTGGCTCGTTTAGAACAGGAGGGCGTTGGAAGCCTTGACGAAGAGGCGCTTTTTGCCTCACAGGAAGGGGTGAAACGACCGACTGTTTTAGCCACTGGAACTGGATTATGAAAAAAATGGAAGCAACAAAGGTTTATAAAAAAAGGGAGAGCCAGCTTCTTTCAAAAAGAGAGAAGCGGCTCATGAAAATATGAAGGAGGAAATTTTCATGGAAAAAACAGTAGGAAATGCGGTTAAAGGCGGTAGCTTTTTAGTAGATGAGATTACGATTGATCAAGTGTTTACGCCAGAAGATTTTTCATCTGAGCATAAAATGATTGCTAAAACGACAGAGGACTTTATCGTAAATGAAGTTCTTCCAGAGCTTGAATATTTAGAGCAACATGAGTTTGATCGTTCAGTTCGTCTTTTAAAAGAAGCTGGAGAACTTGGTTTATTAGGCGCTGACGTACCAGAAGAGTACGGCGGAATTGGTCTTGATAAAGTAAGCTCAGCGTTAATCGCAGAGAAGTTCTCTCGCGCTGGTGGCTTTGCAATTACTCACGGTGCTCACGTAGGTATCGGCTCTTTACCAATCGTATTATTCGGTAACGAAGAGCAAAAGAAAAAATATTTACCATTGCTTGCAACTGGTGAAAAATTAGCTGCATACGCATTAACAGAGCCAGGTTCAGGATCTGATGCATTAGGCGCAAAAACAACTGCACGTTTAAATGCAGAAGGTACACATTATGTATTAAACGGTGAAAAACAATGGATTACAAACTCTGCATTCGCTGACGTATTCGTTGTATATGCAAAAATTGATGGCGAGCACTTCTCAGCATTTATCGTAGAGAAAGACTACGCTGGCGTATCTACAAGCCCAGAAGAAAAGAAAATGGGTATTAAATGTTCTTCAACTCGTACGTTAATTTTAGAAGATGCGTTAGTACCGAAAGAAAACTTACTTGGCGAAATCGGTAAAGGTCATATTATCGCATTCAACATTTTAAATATCGGTCGTTATAAATTAGGTGTTGGTACAGTTGGATCTGCGAAACGTGCAGTAGAAATTTCAGCACAATATGCAAACCAACGTCAACAGTTCAAACAACCAATCGCTCGCTTCCCATTAATTCAAGAGAAACTTGCGAATATGGCAGCAAAAACATATGCAGCTGAAAGCTCTGTATATCGTACAGTAGGTTTATTCGAAAGCCGCATGAGCACATTATCTGAAGAAGAAGTAAAAGACGGTAAAGCAGTAGCAGCTTCTATCGCTGAATATGCAATCGAGTGCTCTTTAAACAAAGTATTCGGTTCTGAAGTATTAGACTATACAGTAGATGAAGGTGTTCAAATTCACGGTGGTTATGGATTTATGGCAGAGTACGAGATTGAAAGAATGTACCGCGATTCTCGTATTAACCGTATTTTCGAAGGAACGAACGAAATTAACCGCCTAATCGTACCAGGTACGTTCTTACGTAAAGCGATGAAAGGTGAATTACCACTTCTTCAAAAAGCACAAAAATTACAAGAAGAGTTAATGATGATGATGCCAGAAGAAGTAGGCGATGAGCCATTAGCACTTCAAAAGTATTTAGTAACTAATGCGAAGAAAATCGGCTTAATGGTAGCTGGATTAGCGGCTCAAAAATACGGTAAAGCATTAGATAAAGAGCAAGAAATTCTTGTGAATATCGCTGACATCGTAAGTAATCTATACGCAATGGAATCAGCTGTTCTTCGTACAGAAAAAGCGATCAAAACAACTGGTCTTGAAAAGAATAAACAAAAAGTGTTATACACTGAAGTATTCTGCCAAGAAGCATTTAACGAAATCGAAGCAGATGCGAAAGAAACACTTATCGCAGTTGAAAACGGCGACATGCTGCGCATGATGTTATCATCATTACGTAAATTAACTCGTCACACACCACTTAACGTAATTCCGAAGAAACGTGAAATCGCTGCGAAAATTTTAGAAGATGAGCGTTACACAGTTTAATATCTTTAAAGAACAGTAGTCGTTTATACGGCTACTGTTCTTTTTTTTGAAAAAAAGAAATTTTTTAGTGACATAAAACTAATACCATTAGTACAATAAAACTAATGGTATTAGTTTTCGTGAAAAGGGGGATGGGACTATGAGGATGATACATGAAAAAACGTTATATCAATTGTCATTTTTGCCAAGAGCGTTTCCTGTAAATTGTTACTTTGTAGAGGAAGAAGATGGTTTAACTTTAATTGATGCGGCTTTGCCATATAGCGCAAAAGGTATTTTACAGGCGGCTGAGAAAATAGGAAAACCAATTACTAAAATTGTATTAACACATGCGCATGATGATCACATCGGTGCATTAGACGCATTAAAGGAAGTACTTCCTCATGTTCCAGTCTATATTTCTAAGCGGGACGCAAAGCTGTTAGAAGGAGATACGACGTTACAAAAGGATGAACCGAATATACCGATAAAAGGCGGTGTACCTAAAAAAGTAAAAACGGTACCTGATGTTTTATTAGAAGATGGCGACCGAGTTGGATCGCTTCTTGCAATTATGACACCGGGACATACACCAGGATCCATGTCGTTTCTTGATGTACGGAATAAAGCTCTTATTGTTGGGGATGCATTCCAAACAAGAGGAGGTATGGCTGTTTCGGGACAAATGAAATTTTGGTTTCCGTTTCCTGCGATGGCAACGTGGAGCAAAGAAATATCATTACAAAGTGCAGAGAAGTTAAGCGAATATGAGCCTTCCTTACTTGCGGCAGGGCATGGGGAAATGATAAAGAATCCAGGGACTGTCATAGAGCTTGCTATTAAGGAAGCGAAACGGAATATAGAAAGTAAGAAAGAGGGTTAATTTATGTCACCGAGAATCGGACTTACATTACAAAAAATTGTAGAAACAGCTGCAGAAATTGCAGATACAAATGGAATACAAGAAGTAACGTTAGCTTCATTAGCGCAAAGGTTAGGGATACGTTCGCCCTCACTATACAATCATGTGAAAGGTTTACAAGATGTACGGAAAAATCTTGGTATTTACGGAATCAAACAGCTGTATAACAGACTGGAAGAAGCGACCGAGGATAAACGTATGGATGAAGCAATTCATGCATTAGGAGAAGCGTATGTAGCATTTGTCCGAAAACATCCTGGACTATATGAAGCAACTTTTTTACGAGATGAAGAAGTAAGAAAAGCAGGTGACGGAATTGTAAAGCTTTGTCTTCAAGTATTACAACAGTATGGCTTAGAAGGAGAGAATGCACTTCATGCGACACGCGGATTCAGAAGTATTTGTCATGGATTTGCTTCGATTGAACAGCAAGGCGGATTTGGTTTGCCGTTAGATCTAGATATAAGTTTACATGTATTATTGGAAACGTTTATTAAAGGGTTACGTGAATAAGAAGCAAGGTAAACAAAAACCTTAGAAGTGATTCTAAGGTTTTTTAGTGCATATGATTCGAAAAGAATGGTAGGCTTTTTCTTATGAAATGATATTATTTTGCAGGTTTGAAAAATGTATATATCGCTAAGAAAAAGCAAACGAAACTGAATACGATGGGGTCTTGATATGGACTAGGCTCAGAGCCCTTCTGGATTTCTGTAAGGAAGTCATGTGTTTTCATGTTCATTGCTCCTTTAACTAATAAGTTTTATATGATGCGAGGGTTATGGTGGATAGGAAGTGTTTTTTGAAATTTCATATAATAATTATTGCATAGCAATCCTATTCCTAAAACTATAAAATATAAAGTTTTCATAATATGTAAAATTGCATATTATTCTTTTTGTAAATTTTGTTATATTATCCCTATATTCGAATTCAAGGATTTTAATAAGGTAAATGAGAATAACTGGAGGGATACTGTGAGTAAAACAGTGTTAGAAGCGTATAGTGTGGAAAGAAAAATCGAGAATATAACATATAAAAATCTATTTGTAATGATAGCAATGATTATAGGGATTTCACTCCTAGGAGGATTATTTCTTGGTTTAGCCTTTGAGATTTATGGAGAAGAAGCATTAAGTACTAAATTAGAAGGATATTATTTACTCTTATTCGATGCAATTGTTGTTGCTATCGTTTTATTAGCCTATAAACCGGTTTTTCATTTTATTAAATCTATTTGGGATGTATCCGTTTTGAAGAGTGGAAAGACATATTTATATCTATTAATTGGTTTTATTATCATTGCAGTATCACAATATTTAATGTTACATGTGTTTAGTTTTGAAAGTGCAGCGGAACAAAAGGAACAATTAGGGAGTTTAAGGCTTCAAAATAGCATACAAAGTATTATATATGTGTTAAGTGTTGCTATCATTACACCGATTAAAGAAGAAATTCTATTTCGAGGTATTTTATATCGATTTTTAGAAAAGAGATATAATTTTTTAGTTAGTATCATTATTTCTTCCTTCATTTTTGGAATTCTTCATGGAGGTCTTCTAATTACAGCAACGATTATGGGAACGGTATTTGCAATGTTATACAAAAAGACGCAATCGATTATACCTAGTATTATTTTACACATTGTATGGAACTTACTTGTGAGTATAAGTATGATTGTATCTCTATAAAAATAAATACATAACGAGTATAAAAGATGAATGGCTTAGCTATTCATCTTTTATTTTGTATGCACGTGAAAAAGTTAATTCATGTATACAATCAAAAAATAGCTAAATACTAACAGTGAACGAATAAAGAAAGGTAGGAGTATTCCATGCAAAATTTAACAGAGCTTGAAGTAGAAAACTTACGTCATTTAATTGGTGGACACGCAACAATTATTAACAAGTTGGAGCAGTATGCAGAAACGTGTACAGATCCACAATTGAAACAAATGTTACAAAAGGATGCGCAAGATGCACGAAATACGAAACAGCAATTAATGACTTTCCTAGGATAGGAGGAAGCGGAACATGAATGAAAAAGATATGGTAAATGATTATTTAGCAGGATTAAATGCAAGTTTAACAAGCTATGCAAATTATATTGCTCAGTCTGATAATGAGCAGTTACATCAAACGTTAATTCAAATTCGTAATCAAGATGAGATGCGCCAACGTAATATGTATGAGTACGCAAAGCAAAAAAGTTATTACAAACCGGCAGCACCTGCCAATCCGATGATTGTGCAGCAATTGAAAAGTCAGTTAAGTGCAGAATAATAGGATGAAAAAACGAGCGAAAATGGATTCGCTCGTTTTCTTTTTGTATATGTCAATAAATACATAATAAATATTTTTCCAGCTGTAACAAATATGACGAAAATGGAATATAACAATTCACAAAAAGGACAAACACTTTGCTCAATATTTCACAAAGTATCCATGGTTTCTATCGTGAGAACCTTTATAATTAGGAGTGTAAAGAGCAAAAGAAATAGATTATATGATTAATTAGGAGAGATTGCTATGAAAAGACATACAAGAAAAATTGCAATTATCGGTACTGGATTAGTTGGATCAAGTTGTGCGTATTCTATTGTGAATCAAGGTATTTGCGAAGAGCTATTATTAATTGATATAAATCATGAACGTGCAGTTGGGGAAGCGATGGATTTATCACATTGCATTAACTTTACAAATACAAGAACAAAAGTATATGCAGGAAGCTATGAAGACTGCAAAGATATGGACATTGTTATTATTACAGCAGGGCCAGCACCAAAACCTGGACAAAGTCGCTTAGATACTTTAGGAGCGAGTGCGAAGATTATGGAAAGTGTTGTTGGCGGCGTAATGGAAAGTGGATTTGATGGTATTTTCTTACTTGCATCGAACCCAGTTGATATTATTACATATGAAGTGTGGAAATTATCTGGATTACCTAGAAATCGCGTAATCGGTACAGGTACATCATTAGATTCTTCTCGCTTAAGAACAATTTTATCTGAAATGTTACATGTAGACCCTCGTAGTATTCATGGGTATTCATTAGGAGAACATGGTGATTCTCAAATGGTTGCTTGGTCTCACGTAACTGTTGGTGGAAAGCCAATTCTGCAAATTTTAGAAGAACAAAAAGAACGATTTGGTAAAATAGATTTAGATGAAATTGTTGAGAAGACTGCAAAAGCTGGTTGGGAAATTTATAAACGTAAAGGAACTACTTATTACGGAATTGGAAATTCTCTAGCATATATTGCGAGTTCAATCTTTAATGATGATCACCGTGTCATTGCTGTATCAGCCATTTTAGATGGTGAGTACGGTGAATATGATATTTGTACAGGAGTACCAGCTATTATTACTAGAGATGGTATAAGAGAAGTTGTAGAACTCAATTTAACAGAGGATGAAGAATCTCGATTCGCAAAATCAAACGATATTTTACGTGATTATATGAAAACAATTGGTTACTAACTTATAGAAGAAGGTGAAACAAATGAAGGAATATATAATGTCTCGTGTATTTAAAGCATCTGCTGGAATCGCACAAGGTATTTTCGTATCCCTCGGAATTGGTTTACTGATCGAAAATATAGGAAGAATTGTTGATATACCATTACTTATTACAATCGGAGTTGTTGCAAAATCACTAATGGCACCGGCAATTGGTGCCGGAATTGCTTTTATGCTCGGTGCAAACGGTCTTGTAATCTTCTCGGCGATGGTAGCCGGAGCAATTGGTGCCGGATCCATTTCAATTACTGAAGCCGGTCTAATTATTAAAACAGGTGAGCCAATCGGTGCATTATTAACAGCAACTTTAGCTGTATATATTGGTAAACGTTTAAGCGGAAAAACTGCGTTAGATATGATGCTCGTTCCATTTGCAGCAATATTAGGTTCTGGTTTAGTTGGTATTTGGTTATCTCATAATATTACTCCTGTTTTAAATGCAGTTGGAGCGTTTATTAAAGATAGCTCAGCTGGTAGTCCGTTTATTGCTTCTATCGTCATTGCAGTAGTTTGGGGGCTATTACTTATCTCTCCAGCTTCATCAGCTGCGTTAGCAATTGCACTTAGCTTAGACGGTGTTGCAGGTGGTGCTGCTCTTGCCGGATGCGTCGCTCAGTTTATCGGATTCTCTGTCATCTCAGCGAAAGAAAATAATTTAGGTGGCATATTAGCTCAAGCACTTTGTACTCCGAAAGTACAGTTACCAAATATCACTAAAAATCCAATGATTCTCGTCCCAACTGTCGTTGCCAGTGCTATAGTCGGTCCAGTATCCGCATTAATTTTCCAACTGGAAGCAGGAAAGGAAATTGCAGGTCTTGGATTAAGTTCTCTTATCGCACCAATTAATTTAATTTCCAGCCAAGGATGGGAAGTTCTCCCGGCGATGGTAATTACTTATATCGTCATTCCAGTAGCTGTTTCTTATATACTTTACATTGCTCTTAAAAAAGCAGGTCGTATTCACTCTGGTGATATGACTGTACCGCAATCTTAAGTTGAAAATCTCCTTAATAATATATAAAAGCAGACTGAGAAGCCACAGTCTGCTTTTTTGTCATGCTACATTCTATGATTTTGTTTTACTGGAACTCTTATTGGTTCTTTGGCCAATAAGAGCTGAACGCCGAAGTAAAGTATACTTGCAAGCGTCATTCCAGAAATGGCATCTACAAAGGCATGCTGCTTCGTAAATAGCGTTGATAAAATAATAAGTGTACCGAAGAAAGTAAGGATGTAATATTCAAAAGCATGCTGTTCTCTACGCTTAAAGGCAGCTAACATAATTACAAATGTAGTAAGAACGTGAATGCTAGGGAAACAGTTTACTGGCTGGTCGATACTATAAATATAGCGAACTAGTTCAGAAAATACATCTGTTCCAACGACAGTCGGACGCGGTACAGTTGTTTGCCAAAAATAATAAATAGAAAAACAAGCAAGCTTTCCAAAAATAACACTACTTAAAGTGACATAATATTGCTTTCGGTCAGCAAAGCAGTAATAAATAAGTGCGCCGTATAAGTATGGAAACCAAAGTAAATAAGGAATAATAAATGCTTTTACAAATGGAATCCAATCATCTACTACAGTTGTAACGTCTACTGCGTGAACAGTCGATTTATTTAATACGTCGTAAAGGGGACTTACGAGCACGAGTAGAAGTATATAACTTAACGGAAGAAAAGATGAAAGTTTAAATTTCTTCATGTTGATCTCCTATGTTTAGTAATGTAAGTAAATTCAATTGATTATAATATAGAAACGTGAATTGGGCTATCGATTTTACTTACATTTTCTTGAATTAACCTTACGTTTTTGTCACTTGACTAAAAAGAAGGAGAGGGTGCTAAATGAAGCGTTTATCGTATTTCTTATTTTTTATATTGATATGCCTAGTAGGTGCTGGGTGTGCAAAGGATAAAGAAGGAGAGAAATTAGAATATAACGGAAGAGCACTCGTAATTGGAGTTGTTGGAGAAAAGCCGAAAGATACGTTTAGGAATGTAAAGTTTGAAGAAATGAAGTTAGAGGAACTAGAAAAGAAATCTAAGGAAGTGGATGGTTTTCTAATAATGAAAGATCACTTTCAAGAAGCCTCAACAGAGCAGTATAAAAATGTATTTTCATCGCTAAAGAAACCAGTGTTTTTTATCGGTTTACAAGATAAATCATATTCAATTTTTATTACAAAAGGAATAGAGTATAACAGTGCACGAAAAGATGTAAATGCTATGTATACGCAAGGCTTTGCAAATATCGGAAGTGGTGAAGGGCAACAATGGGCAATTGGTTTATCTAATGGTGGAAATACAGAAGAAAGTATTCATAATATGTATATCGTCGTATTTCAAACCATCGCAGATTATTTGAATAGATGATGAGGGAGCCTGTAAACGAGGCTTCTTATTTTTTTAATCAAACGTTTGTTTAAGCTGTATGTTCGGTAGGAAGAAACTGATGTAACTCAATGGTTAACAAAGAGAAATGGAGAATTAATCAAACGTTTGTTTAAGCTGTATGTTCGGTAGGAAGAAACTCCTGTAGTTCAAAGGTTAAGAAAGAAAAATGGAGAATTAATCAAACGCTTGTTTAAGATATATGTTTGGTGCAGAATCTAAAAAATTTATATATTTATTTTTTTCTTAACAAATGGCGGAAAAATAAGAAAAATTCGCAGGATTATTAAAAATTATCACGAAATAAGTAAAAGTTTAGCGAATAATGGTTTGAAATAATAAAACGTTTTCTATATGATAAAGGTAAAGGTTAGTAAAAAAGTAGGTGAATTTATGACAGTAACATTTTATTCATATCCAAAGTGTGGCACATGTCAAAAGGCAAAGAAATGGTTTGAGGCAAACGATGTAGCATATGAGATGATTCATATTGTTGAAAATCCACCATCAAAAGAAGATTTACGTAATTTACATGAAAAAAGTGAATTACCATTAAAAAAATTCTTTAATACAAGTGGAATGCGTTACCGTGAACTTGGTCTAAAAGATAAGTTGAAAGATGCAAGCGAAGACGAAATGTATGAGCTTTTAGCATCTGATGGCATGTTGATTAAACGTCCAATTGTAACAGATGGAACGAATGTAACACTTGGTTTTAACGAAGAGCAGTTTGAAAGTGTGTGGAAAAAGTACCAATAAGGTATTTTTACATAATTAATACATTCACTGGAGGTACAGTCATGAGCATTCCAAATAATTTACGTTACTCTGAAGAACACGAATGGGTAAAAACTGAAGGTAATGAAGTTGTTATCGGTATCACTCACTTTGCACAAGGTGAGCTAGGCGATATCGTATTCGTTGAACTTCCTGAAGTAGGTGCAACAATCGAAGCTGACGAGCCATTCGGAAGCGTAGAATCTGTTAAAACAGTTTCTGAGTTATACGCACCTGTAAGCGGTAAAGTTGTAGCAGTAAACGAAGAATTAAGTGACCAACCAGAACTTGTTAACGAATCTCCATACGAGGGTGCATGGATGGTTAAAGTTGAACTTTCTGATGCAAGCCAAGTTGAGAAGTTATTAACTGCAGAAAAATATGCAGAAATGACAAACCAAGACTAATTATAGTCGACTAAAGGACAGCCTTTGTGCTGTCCTTTTTTATTTTGTGTGAAATAATGAAATTCAAGTTATATGTAAATAAATAAGCTATTATGAGAAAAACTGTTTTGTGGTAAGGTTTCATAAGTCTTCACAATCTAAACGAGCCGCTTGCGCTTTTCATTGTCCAGCTCCACCTCCTAGCCCTTCATGTCTAAGAACCTTCCGTACGAGAAGACAAAAAGCGTCTTCTGTACGAAAGAACCTTAGCCAACAGGGCTAAACAGTCGGTTCCGCTTTTCGTTGTCTAGCTCCAGCGGCTAGAACAGTCGGTCATTTCACTCCTTCACTTGAGGCAAAAGGCGCCTCTAGTTCAGGAGTTCCAATGCCCTCCTGTTCTAAACGAGCCGCTTCCGCTTTTCTTTTGCAAAAATAAACAGGAAACAACATGAAAATAACGAATATACTATATACTAAGTTCAAGGTTATATAGTATATGGTGATCGGGTGATGACATATGATTTATGTAGAAAAAGTCATTATTGTAGAAGGTACATCAGATAGAAGAAAGATTGAATCTATTATTCGTGAACCGGTGGAAATTGTTTGTACAAATGGTACAATTGGTTTGTCGAAAATGGATGAGCTCGTTGATCAGTTTTTTGATAAGGAAGTGTATGTGCTAGTGGATGCTGATGATGCTGGAGAAAAGTTAAGGAAACAATTTCGAAAAGAATTTCCGCAAGCCGAGCATATCTATATTGATCGCTCGTACCGAGAAGTGGCAACTGCGCCATCTACACACTTAGCAAATGTATTATGGGGAGCCGACATTGACGTTTATACAGAATATTTACGGTAAGGAATGATAGAAGTGATTGATTGGACAGGAGCCGAAGCTACAGCCCTAATAGAGAACGAAGAAAAAACAGTATTATATGTATATACTCCAATGTGTGGAACATGCCAATTAGCAAAAAAGATGTTAACAGTCGTTGAGATGACAATTGAAGGCCTCAAAATTGGGATGTTAGATTTAAATTATGCTCCGTATTTAGCGAAAGAGTATGGGATTGAAAGTGTACCTTGTTTACTTGTTTTTGAAAATGGGACACTGATGAAGAAGATATACGCATTTCATTCGGTTGAATATTTATATACGGAATTAAAGTAGGCGGCAAAATTTTTGCCGCCTCGACATATTTCTTGGGAAATATGTCGAGATGCAGGGTGGATACAGTATTTGTCGAGCGAAAATAACAGGATTGCTCTTTAGTGAGAGGGAATGGTATGTAATAGAAAGTGATATGAAGGATGTGATTTAGGGTGAGATTATATTCTTTGCTTCAATCATTTGTAAATTACGCTAATGGTCAATATCATTTAGAACCGCTTTTAAGACAAGAAGAAAAAACTGTTAATTTTCGCTTTGGAGATGAAAGTTGTTCGTTACAAATTTCAAGAGATTATATAGAGCTGGTACATGAGGAAAGAGGAACGGAACAAATCATTTGCTTAGATGAAAAGGATATAGAACAATTGGTGAATGGAAATGTACGATTGCAAATGTTAATGAACGATGGACGTGTACAATATTCAGGAACGTACCGAACGATGTTATTAGTGGAATCGATGTTTCATATATGTAAACCGATGTCAGTAGGTGCTTAAAATTCTGAAGTTTCATTTTTTGCGAAAATTTCTGTTGACATGGTGAGTGTATATTGATACAATTCAAGTCATAAAATATAGACAATTTCATAAATTTCAAATCAGACGAAAATTGAATCTGATTTCTCTTATCAAGAGAGGTGGAGGGACTGTGCCCTGTGAAGCCCGGCAACCGTCAACTTATGTTGAAATGGTGCCAATTCCTGCAAAGCGAATGCTTTGAGAGATGAGAGAGAGGGATAATGTTGTTATATACGCATATAAACCTTTCTGCTTCTCTAAAGCAGAAAGGTTTTTTTATTGTTTGAATGTGGAGGACATTCAAATAATAAAAGTAATGATAACAGTGGACTACACGCATTAAAAATAAAAAATTGCGGAGTCGATCCAAACAAAAAAGGGGTGAACATCATGATTCTATTAGAGAACGTAAAGAAAATATATAAGGCGAAAAGCGGTGATGTCACTGCTGTAGATAACGCCAATTTAAAAATAGAAAAAGGCGAAATATTTGGTGTTATTGGATATAGCGGCGCTGGAAAAAGTTCGTTAATCAGATTGTTTAATCAGTTAGAGAAACCGACTTCTGGCCAAATTACAATTGCGAATCGTGTTATATCAGCAATTACAGGAAGTGAACTTCGTAAGGCAAGACAAGAAATCGGAATGATTTTTCAACACTTCAACTTACTTTGGTCACGAACTGTACGTGAAAATATTGAGTTTCCACTTGAAATTGCAGGTGTTGATAAAGCGAAGAGAAGAAAACGTGTTGATGAATTAATTCATCTTGTTGGATTAGAAGGAAGAGGAGACGCGTACCCATCTCAGCTGAGTGGAGGACAAAAGCAACGCGTCGGGATTGCAAGAGCATTAGCTAACAATCCACAAGTGCTTTTATGTGATGAAGCAACGTCAGCTCTTGATCCGGAAACGACAGATCAAATTTTAGATTTACTATTAGACATTAATAAGCGTCTTGGTTTAACAATTGTACTCATTACACATGAAATGCACGTGATTCGAAAGATTTGTAACCGAGTGGCGGTAATGGAGAGAGGAAAGATTGTAGAAACGGGTCCAGTACTTGATGTATTCCGTAATCCGAAGCAAGATATTACGAAACGATTTGTACAGCAGTTAACAGATTCTGAAGATACAAATGAAACAATTGAAAGTTTAATTGAAAAATATCCAGATGGAAAAGTAATTCGTTTGCAGTTTATCGGTGAGGCTGTAGAAAGACCAGTGCTTCAAAGATTAATGCAACGCAGTGATATAGAAGTTAGCATTTTGCAAGGAAATATTGCACAAACGAATAACGGTTCTTACGGTAGTTTAGTTGTTCATTTAAATGGTGAGGAAACAGCGATCCAGCAAGCAATAGAAGGAATTCATCAAGATCAAGTAGAGCTGGAGGTGATTGCACATGGATAAGTTACTCGCAAATGTTGATTGGAATCAAATGTTAGAAGCAACTGGTGAAACGTT
This sequence comes from Bacillus sp. FSL W8-0640, assembly GCF_038007725.1. NCBI lineage: Bacteria > Bacillati > Bacillota > Bacilli > Caryophanales > Bacillaceae > Bacillus > Bacillus sp. FSL W8-0640. Next base: position 4,789,652 of record NZ_JBBOXT010000001.1, on the reverse strand, counting down.
ATATATGACGGCAATCGCAGCTCTTGCGACATTTGTTTTAGGACTAATTTTAGGATTGTTACTCTTCATGACAGCAAAAGATAATTTATGGGAAAACAAATCAATTAATACGGTGATTGGAGCATTCGTAAATATATTCCGCTCTATACCGTTCATCATTTTAATTATTTTATTAATCCCATTTACAAAGATTCTTCTTGGAACAATTCTTGGAGCAAGTGCAGCTCTGCCGGCTTTAATTATTGGAGCCGCACCATTCTACGCGAGAATGGTTGAAATTGCACTTCGTGAAATTGATAAAGGTGTAATTGAAGCTTCAAAAGCAATGGGAGCAAAAACAAGCACAATTATTTTGAAAGTGTTAATTCCAGAATCATTACCAGCATTAGTATCTGGTATTACGGTTACGACAATTGCTTTAGTAGGCTATACAGCAATGGCGGGAGTTGTTGGTGCTGGTGGCCTTGGAACACTTGCTTACTTAGAAGGATTCCAGAGAGGGAATAACGATGTAACAATCGTTGCGACGATTTGTGTATTACTAGTTGTATTTTTAATCCAGTGGATTGGTGATAGTTTAACGACTCGAATAGATAAACGATAATAAAAACGGGAGGATATTTTAAATGAAAAAATTATTACTTACGGCACTTATTTCAACTTCAATTTTTGGGTTAGCTGCTTGTGGCGGGAAAGATAAAGATGAAAAGAAACTTGTTGTTGGTGCTTCTAACGTACCGCATGCTGAAATTTTAGAAAAAGCAAAACCGTTACTTGAGAAAAAAGGAATTGAATTAGAAGTGAAAAAATTCCAAGATTACGTGTTGCCAAATAAATCGTTAGCGGATAAGGAATTAGATGCAAACTATTTCCAGCACATTCCGTATTTAGAAAAAGAAATTAAAGATAAAAAATATGATTTTGAAATAGCAGGGAAAATTCATATTGAACCAATTGGTGTATATTCTCAAAAATATAAGAGTTTAAAAGAACTTCCAGACGGGGCGACAATTATTATGAGTAATTCCGTTACTGACCATGGACGTGGTTTAGCAATTTTACAAAAAGAAGGCATTTTAAAAATTAAAGACGGAGTAGATCCAGTTAGTGCAACTCCAAAAGATATTGCAGATAATCCGAAACACTTAAAATTCAAAACGGATATTGAGCCTGGTTTGTTGCCACAAGTGTATAACAATAAAGAAGGCGACGCTGTTTTAATTAACTCGAACTATGCAATTGATGCGAAATTAAACCCAGAAAAAGATGCAATTGCAATTGAAGGCGATGATTCTCCATACGCAAACGTACTAGTGGTTCGTAAAGGTGATAAAGATAAAAAAGCGATTAAAGAGCTTGTAGAAGTATTACATTCTAAAGAAATTGAAGACTTTATTACTAAAGAATATAAAGGTGCAGTTGTTCCTGTAAAAGAATAATTGCTGAAAAAGGGCTGGTGTATGCCGGTCCTTTTTTACTACATAACTATAGGGAGAAGGGGACGTCATATGAAAAAGATTCTATTGTCAGTTGTTACAGCATTATCTGTATTTACATTAGCTGCTTGCGGAGGGAAGGAAGAGAATAAGCTTGTTGTGGGAGCTTCTAACGTGCCGCACGCTGTTATTTTAGAAAAGGCACAGCCGATATTAGAGAAAAAAGGCATTAAGTTAGAGATTAAAAAGTTTCAGGATTATGTACTGCCAAATAAAGCGTTAGCGGATAAAGAAATTGATGCGAACTACTTCCAGCATATTCCGTACTTAGATAAAGAAATTCAAGAAAAGGGATATAAAATTGTAAACGCAGGAAAAATCCATTTAGAGCCGATGGGTATTTATTCTAAGAAGTATAAAAGCTTAAAAGACTTACCAGATGGCGGGACAGTGATTATGAGTAATAACGTAGCGGAGCGTGGCCGTATGCTAGCACTGTTACAAAAAGGCGGCGTTATTAAATTAAAAGACGGAGTAGATGTTGTTAAGGCAACAGTAAAAGATGTAGTCGAAAATCCGAAAAACTTAAAGTTTAAAACAGATGTAGAGCCTGGATTGTCACCAAAGCTGTATGAAAATAATGAAGGTGATGCTTTATTTATTAATTCAAACTATGCAATTGATGCAAAATTAAATCCAACAAAGGATGCAATTGCGATTGAAGGAGCAGACTCTCCGTATGCAAACATCATTGCAGTTCGTAAAGGTGATGAGAAGAAAAAAGAAATTAAAGAGCTAGTAGAAGTGCTACATTCAAAAGAAATTCAAGATTTTATTAATAAAGAATATAAAGGTGCTGTACTTCCGGTAAGTGAATAAATATAAGGAAAGGGCTGGAAAATTACCAGTCCTTTTTTCTTTATATAAATAAGAAGAAAGGTGTATCATAGAAAGATGTGAAGGAAATACTTATATACATTTGTGAAAAAACGGTTACTTTTTTTCGTCGTTTGCGATATCATTTTATTTGATATAAAATTAGAATGAGAATAAAATGAGAATATGAACGTTTTAGGAATTTTTAAAATGTATATATAGGATTAATGGAGGTATTGAGATGGCTGGTTCTACATTAACGGTTAAAGACTTACACGTATCAATTGATGGCAAAGAAATTTTAAAGGGTGTAAACCTTGAAGTAAAAGGTGGAGAAATCCACGCAATTATGGGACCTAACGGAACAGGTAAATCAACTTTATCTTCTGCAATTATGGGTCACCCAAAGTATGAAGTAACAGAAGGTAGCATCATCATCGACGGTGAAGATGTATTAGAAATGGAAGTAGACGAGCGCGCACAAGCAGGTCTATTCCTAGCAATGCAATATCCAAGTGAAATTAGCGGAGTAACAAACGCTGACTTCTTACGTTCTGCAATTAACGCACGTCGTGAAGAAGGCGATGAAATTTCTCTTATGAAATTTATCCGTACATTAGATAAAAACATGGAATTCCTAGAAATGGATCCAGAAATGGCACAACGTTACTTAAACGAAGGTTTCTCTGGTGGAGAGAAAAAACGTAATGAAATCCTTCAATTAATGATGATTGAGCCAAAAATCGCAATCTTAGATGAAATCGACTCAGGTCTTGATATCGATGCATTAAAAGTTGTATCTAAAGGTATTAACGAAATGCGCGGCGAAGAGTTCGGTTGCCTAATGATTACGCATTACCAACGTTTATTAAACTACATCACTCCAGACTTCGTTCACGTTATGATGAACGGTCGTATCGTTAAATCTGGTGGCCCTGAGCTTGCACAACGTCTAGAAGCTGAAGGTTACGACTGGATTAAAAAAGAATTAGGTATTGAAGACGAAACAACAGAGCAAGAAGCGTAAGAGAGGAGCATAAACATGACAATCGGTACATTACCTTTCGATCAAGAAACAATCCGTCAACGCGCAAGCGAAGTAAACGAAGCTGCTTGGTTGACTGAGTTCCGCTTACAAGCTCTTGCACAAGCAACTGAACTTCCAATGCCAACGCCTGATAAAACGAAAATTGACAAATGGGACTTTATCGGAAAAGGCGACGCTGCTAAGCAAGAGCCTGTAAGTTCTTTAACTGAACTTCCAGAAGCAGTGAAAAACTTAATCGATGAAAATAACAGCGTATTAGTACAACGCACTGGTACAACTGCATTCGTTTCTTTAGCAGACGAAGCAAAAGAAAAAGGTGTTATTTTTACAGACATCGTAACAGCAGCAACTGAGCATGCTGAACTAGTACAAAAGTACTTAATGAAAGACGGCGTGAAAGTAGACGAGCATCGTCTAACTGCACTTCATGCTGCATTAATCAACGGTGGTGCATTCGTATATGTTCCGAAAAACGTTGTTCTTGAAACTCCACTTCAAGCTGTATTCTTAGTAGACGGCGAAGAAGCTAACGTATATAACCACGTACTATTCGTAGCTGATGCGAACAGTACTGCAACTTATGTAGAAAACTATGTTGCAAATGAAAATGCTAAAGGTATTGCAAATATCGTAGCAGAAGTAATCGTGGAACAAGGCGCACAAGTGAAATTCGGTGCGGTTGATCTATTAGCAAAAGACGTAACAACTTACGTTAACCGCCGCGGCGTTGTAGGACGCGACGGCCGTATTGATTGGGCTCTAGGCCTTATGAATGACGGAAACACAATTTCAGAGAACGTTACGAACTTAATGGGCGACGGTTCATATGCTGATACGAAAACAGTAACAATTGGCCGTGGTAACCAAACACAAAACTTTACAACTAAAGTTGTTCACTTCGGTAAACATTCTGAAGGTTGGATTTTAAAACACGGTGTACAAAAAGATAGTGCAACATCTATCTTTAACGGAATTGGTAAGATTGAACACGGTGCATCTAAATCAAATGCACAACAATCTTCTCGCGTTCTTATGTTAGATGAAAAAGCTCGCGGTGATGCAAACCCAATTCTTTTAATCGACGAAGATGATGTAATGGCAGGTCACGCAGCTTCAGTAGGTCGCGTAGATCCAGTCCAACTATACTACTTGATGAGCCGTGGTATTCCAAAACGCGAAGCAGAACGTTTAGTCATCCATGGATTCTTAGCACCTGTAGTTAATGAGCTTCCAATTGAAGGAGTAAAGGCACAGCTTGTTGAGGTAATTGAAAGGAAAGTTCGCTAATGAATATTCATGAAATACGCAAACAGTTTCCAATTCTTGATCAAAAAGTGAACGGCAAACAACTTGTTTATTTCGATAGTGCAGCAACTTCTCAAAAACCAATTCAAGTCATTGAAACGTTAGAACGTTACTATAAAGAATATAATTCTAACGTGCATCGCGGTGTTCATACGCTCGGTACGAAAGCTACCGACGCGTATGAAGGTGCACGTGAGAAAGTTCGCAAGTTTATCAATGCGAAATCAATGGAAGAGATTATTTTCACGCGCGGAACGACAACTGCATTAAATACAGTAGCGGCTAGCTATGGTCTTGAAAATGTAAAAGAGGGCGATGAAATCGTTATTTCTTACATGGAGCACCATAGTAATATCATTCCGTGGCAACAAGTTGCGAAGAAAACTGGTGCAACTTTAAAATATCTTCCGCTTCAACCAGATGGGACAATTTCAATAGAAGATGCTCGTCAAACAATTACACCGAATACAAAAATCGTTTCTATCATGTATGTTTCTAACGTACTTGGAACGATTAACCCTGTAAAAGAAATCGGAGCAATTGCACACGAAAATGGCGCAATTATGGTCGTTGACGGTGCACAAAGTACACCTCACATGAAAGTAGATGTACAAGATTTAAACTGTGATTTCTACGCATTATCTGCTCATAAGATGTGTGGCCCTACAGGTATCGGCGTATTATATGGTAAAAAAGAATTGCTAAACAATATGGAGCCAATTGAATTTGGTGGTGAAATGATTGATTTCGTAGATTTACAAGAATCTACTTGGAAAGAGCTTCCGTGGAAGTTTGAAGCAGGTACACCGATTATCGGTAATGCAATCGGACTTGGTGCGGCAATTGATTTCCTAGAAGAAATCGGTCTTGATAATATTGAAAAGCATGAGCATGAATTAGCGCAATACGCTTTAGAAAGACTATCAGAAGTAGATGGCGTTATAATTTATGGTCCAAAGCATCGCGCTGGTCTTGTTACATTTAATATTGAAGACGTACATCCTCACGATGTAGCGACTGTATTAGATGTAGAAGGCATTGCAGTTCGCGCAGGACATCACTGTGCACAACCGCTTATGAAGTGGCTAAAAGCTTCTTCAACAGCACGTGCGAGCTTCTATTTATATAATACAAAAGAAGAAATTGATACATTTGTTGACTCGCTAATCAAGACAAAGGAGTATTTCACAAATGTCATTTAATAATTTAGATACGTTATATCGTCAAGTTATTATGGATCATTATAAAAATCCTCGTAACCATGGCGTATTAGAAGATAGTGTTACCGTTAACTTGAACAATCCAACTTGCGGCGATCGTATTCAACTTACGATGAAAGTAGAAGAAGGTATTGTGCAAGAGGCGAAGTTTGAAGGCGAAGGATGTTCAATCTCAATGTCTTCAGCTTCAATGATGACACAAGCAGTAAAAGGTAAGAAAATTGAAGAAGCACTTCAGCTTTCGAAAATTTTCTCTGACATGATGCTAGGAAAAGAGTACGATGACAGCATCGATTTAGGAGATATTGAAGCATTACAAGGCGTATGCAAGTTCCCTGCACGTATTAAATGTGCAACATTAGCGTGGAAAGCGTTAGAAAAGGGCTTAAACGAAGATAAGTAATGTTAAAGGTTCCTAAAAACGAGGTTATCTAAGGAGGGACACACCAACATGGCGAAGCAACTGCCAGATATCGGCGATTATAAATATGGTTTCAAAGACAAAGACGTTTCGATTTTCCGTGCTGGACGCGGTTTAACAAAAGAAATCGTTGAAGAAATTTCACGTATGAAAGAAGAACCACAGTGGATGTTAGACTTCCGTTTAAAATCACTGGATAAGTTCTACGAAATGCCAATGCCACAATGGGGCGGCGACTTAAACGACTTAGATTTCGATGAAATTACGTACTACGTAAAACCATCTGAGAAATCTGAGAAGTCTTGGGATGAAGTACCTGATGAAATTAAAGCAACATTTGATAAATTAGGTATTCCAGAAGCTGAGCAAAAATATTTAGCTGGTGTATCTGCACAGTACGAATCTGAAGTTGTATACCACAACATGAAAGAAGACCTAGAAGCTCTAGGAATCGTCTTCAAAGATACAGATAGCGCATTAAAAGAGAACGAAGATATTTTCCGTGAACATTTCGGAAAAGTAATCCCACCAACAGACAACAAATTCTCTGCATTAAACTCTGCAGTTTGGTCTGGTGGATCATTCATCTACGTTCCAAAAGGTGTTAAAGTTGATACACCACTTCAAGCGTATTTCCGTATTAACTCTGAAAATATGGGACAATTCGAACGTACGCTTATCATTGTAGACGAAGGCGCACACGTACACTACGTAGAAGGTTGTACAGCACCTGTTTACACTACTAACTCACTTCACAGTGCGGTAGTAGAAATCATCATTAAAAAAGATGCTTATTGCCGTTATACAACAATCCAAAACTGGGCGAACAACGTATACAACCTAGTTACAAAACGTGCGGTTTGTGAAGAAAACGCAACGATGGAATGGATTGACGGTAACATCGGATCTAAATTAACGATGAAATACCCAGCAGTTATCTTAAAAGGCGAAGGCGCTCGTGGTTTAACATTATCTATCGCGATTGCTGGTAAAGGCCAACACCAAGATGCTGGTGCGAAAATGATTCACTTAGCACCAAACACGTCTTCAACAATCGTTTCTAAATCGATTGCGAAGCATGGTGGTAAAGTAACTTACCGTGGTATCGTACACTTCGGACCAAAAGCGAAAAACTCTCGCTCTAACATCGAGTGTGACACGTTAATCATGGATAACCAATCTACATCTGATACAATTCCTTACAACGAAATCAAAAACGATTACGTTTCACTTGAGCACGAAGCGAAAGTATCTAAAGTATCAGAAGAACAATTATTCTACCTAATGAGCCGCGGTATTTCTGAGCAAGAAGCTACAGAAATGATCGTAATGGGCTTCATCGAGCCATTCACTCGCGAACTTCCAATGGAATACGCAGTTGAAATGAACCGCCTGATCAAGTTTGAGATGGAAGGTTCTATTGGTTAAATAGAAATGCGGAGCCGACTGTTCAGACCCGTTGGCTGAGGTTCTTTCGCACAGAAGATGCTTTTTATCTTCTCGTGCGGAAGGTTCTTAGACATGAGGGTCTAGGAGGCAAAGCTGGATAATATATGTATGAAGAAAGCGCCCTGCTGTGCAGGGCGCTTTTTTGTTTTGCGGATTTGTCTTGGCTTGGGAGAGGATACCCGGGTGGGTGTTCAGTTAAATATATCAGCGATTTTTCAAATATATCGTCCATAACTCGAAATATATCAGCGATTATTTCAATATATCGACGATTCGACAAGGGATATCGACTTATCAACAAATTACGACATAGCAAGAGGAACGAATACCCCGTACCCTTCAAAAAGGAAAGGAGCATTTATACATAAAGAGGGCAACTGAAAGTAATTTAGATTAAAATACTGACAAATGCAGCAAAGAACTTATGGGAAAATCCCCACGGCTAACTTTCTGACAAATCCCCGCTCTACCAACAAATCCCCACACTGGCAAAAATAAAGTTTCTCATATAAAAAGGACAATCTTTTGCTTTTTCTCACAATGCGAGTACAATGTAAAATAGCAAGAAAAGACGAAAAGTATTTACAGGATTATTGTGTGCGCATAGCGTAAATGGCAGTAAGGAACTGAGAGGAGGTTTTTTCTCTGAATACAAATAAAGAAACAATCATCCACCTTTATCATACAAACGATATACATAGTCATTTTGAAAATTGGCCGCAAATTTCTCGGTTTGTTCTAGGGGAGAAAAAGCGAAGACAGGAAGCGGGAGAGACTGTTTTGACGGTTGATATCGGCGATCATGTGGATCGTTTTCATAGTATTTCGGAAGCGACGAATGGACTTGGGAATACGAAGCTTTTGAATGAGGCGTTATATGATTATGTAACGATCGGAAATAATGAAGGAATTACGTTAGCGAAGGAGCATTTGAATCGGCTCTATGATGATGCTGGATTTGAAATACTTGTCGCAAATTTATTTGAAAAAGAAGGGGTACGTCCGTCATGGGCAAGGCCTTATAAATTGCATACAACGACGGATGGGATTACCATTGCTTTTATCGGATTAACGGTAGCTTATCCAGAGTTTTATCAGATGCTCGATTGGCATATTGAAGATCCCATTATTCATTTAGAGTCTATTTTAGAAGAAGTGAAAGATGAGGCTCATATTACGGTTGTCCTTTCTCACCTTGGAAAAAGTATGGATGAGTATATGGCAGAGCATTATGATATAGATGTTATTTTAGGAGCACATACGCATCATTTATTTGAGCGTGGTATTCTACTGAATAATACTTTACTTTGTTGTTGTGAAAAGTGGGGGCGTTACGTTGGTCACGTGCAGCTTACTGTGGATATAGAGATGAAGAAATTGCTGAAAAAAGACGGTAGGGCGATTAAGACGGAACGGTTAGGTGCTTATAGCGAGCCGTTATCCACAATTGAAATACTGCAGGAAGAAAGTGAGCATATAATGGCAGAGTCTGTCGTTCATTTAAAAGAGTCATTACCGGTTGATTGGTTTCATGAGACGCCGTTTTCTCACATGTTAGCAAGTGCGCTGAAAACATGGTGCAATGCAGAGATTGGCATGGTGAACGCTGGTGTACTTCTTGAAGGGTTAGAAGAGGGTGTTGTAACGCGCGGAGATATTCACAGAATTTGTCCACATCCAATTAATCCGTGTGCTTTGAAAGTTCCAGGAAAGATATTAAGAGAAGTTATTTTGAAAGCACGTAAGCCGAATATGGAGAATCTTGAGGTGAAAGGATTTGGATTTCGGGGAAAAGTGATGGGGAAAATGATTTACGCTGGTGTAGAAGTCATTCCAGATACGATTCCCGGGAATAAAATTTTACTCGAAGATGTATTAATTAACGGGGAATCGCTGGAATTAGATCGTATATATACAGTAGGAACGATTGATATGTTTACATTTGGCTACTTATACCCAGAGCTATCCACACTTTCTGACAAACAATATTATATGCCAGAACTACTTAGAGATGTGTTAACAGATATGTTAATAACTTATACATCTTCCGTTAAACTATAGGCTAGTTAACTTGTAACACTCATTTTTCTCTTGTCATACAGATAAGAAAGAGAGGAGTGTGAACTATGGTTAATGTGGAGCCAATTATAATTGATAATTATACGTTTATTGCAGTTAGCGTGAAACTTCCAAAGACGAATTTGCTAGCTGTAATGAGCGATAAAGGATATATTATGTGTGGTGCATTAGATGTAGGTCTTTTAAATGAGAAATTAGGTGATCGAGGAATTATTGCTGGCCGTGCGGTTGGTGTAAGAACGATTGAACAACTTCTTGAAGCGCCACTAGAATCGGTAACGACTGGAGCTGAAGCATTAGGCATTCCAGCAGGTACGATTGGAAAAGAAGCATTATTAAAAATGAGATAAGCATATATCGTCCCTCCTTCTTGCATAGAAATGATATAAGAAGGAGGTTTTTTTATGAGTATATTTCGCTCGAAAAACTCGCGGTTTCGAAGGGGACCTATTGCCTTTCGGTATATACTGCTTATGTCGTTTATTCTTTTTGTTATATTACTTACGCAAGGGTTGTGGATTGTGAATAATAATATTCAGCCGACCTTAATTAAATATGGGGAAGTAGAGACACATAAAATGGCGACGGCAATTATGACGAAGGCAGTAAAGGATCGAATTAATGAAGGATTCGATGTAGATTCATTAATGAAAGTACAGAATGATAAAAACGGAAAAGTATCCACAATTAATTTAAATACAAAGCAAGTAAATGAAATCGTAACATCAACGACCACGTACATAGAAAAATATTTGCAGCAAGTAGAACAAGGGAAGTTGAAGGAGCTAGGTTTTGCTGAAAAAAACGGCGCGACTATGGCAGTTCCTTTTGGGCGTGTAACTGATAATGCACTTCTTGGTAATATAGGACCAGATATTCCGATTCATTTCACGCCAGTTGGACATGTGAATACAGATATTAAACAAAAAATTGAGCCGCATGGGATTAATACTACAGCGATTCAAATTGTTATGGAAATGGAAGTAACATTGCAAGTGATTATTCCATTTCATACGAAAGAGATAAAGGTGAAACAAAATGTTCCGATTGCGACGCGTATCGTTCAAGGGGAAGTGCCTACGTATTATGGAAGCGGAAGTGTTGCTGTACCTGATAAAAAGAAAACAGATAGTTAGTTGTAAATAAAGTGAAACCCGGCTCAGTCAGACTTTTACTGGATAAAAAATAACCGTAGCAATGCAGCTACGGTTATCGTTTTGTATTTGCTCGTTCTTTGCGCTCCCAAAGGCTTAAATGCATGTATGGATCGAAGGCCCATTCTGTATAGCCATTGTCTTTATACATGCCAAAATGTAAGTGGGGCGGAAATTTTCCGGCTGTACCAGGAGGTCCATAACCAGTGCTACCAACAAATCCGATTACTTTCCCTGGCTCAACAATTTGTCCAAGCTGTATTTCTTTTGAAAACCCGCCTAAATGAGCGTAATAATGGTAATTGTTATGAAGGTCGCGAATACCAATGCGCCATCCACCAAGGCGGTTCCAACCTTTCGTTTCAATAATGCCATAGCAAGTCGATCTTACTGGCACGCCATATCCGGCAAAAATATCGGTTCCTTCATGAATCCTTCTGCCGCCAAAACTTCTTCCAGCGCCGAAAGTACTACGGTAGCTATGGTCACTACGGATCGGAAGAGGAAAAGCATTTCCTTCTAAATTAATACGTCCATAATGTTTATAAATTTGGGCGTATTCGCTAATTAAATCAACTGTTTTGGCACGTCTATAATATTCCCAGAGCATAATTTTAATACGGTCTTCTGATGTTCCTTGTTTCCTTAAAATAGTCGCTGCGGTATGCAGAAGATCACGGTCGCTATTTGCATTTGCAAATCCATCTTTGTCACCATCTAAACCTATTCCGCCAAATAGAGAAATTGTATGGGGAAGAGTATCGTTACTATTAATAGGTCCAGCCCATATTTCTGGTTTGAAATAAAGGGAAATGATGGCATCTGGTTTTTTCGGAATATCTTTTCTTACGCTCCGTATATTTCTTTCATATTGATCCATTGCAGCTAAGTAATACCATGGAATGCCTGAAGACTGCTCGGTTTCTTTATATAGTACCATGCGCTTTTCGTATATGCTTTGCTGATTATCTTCACCGTAAGCGATGTTTTGGTGGAGAAGAAAACAAATAGAAAGCAAAAGAGAAATTTTTCGAAGCATGAAATAGACTCCTTTCACAACATCACTCTTTTTAGTGTGGGATATACGGAGTATTTCATTATAGGGAACGATTGGAAAAAATCTTAGAATCTTCATTTGAGCAAATCGCTTTCATACGTTAGAATAGATATGTTACATTGAAAGAAGCGAACACGGTAAACTATTTCATATTGTGCGGAGTTGATAACCATGACAAAACAAACAGAATATAAGCGCAAGCCCGAATGGTTGAAAATTAAGTTAAACACGAATGAAAACTATACAGGCTTAAAGAAAATGATGCGTTCTAAAAATCTTCATACCGTTTGTGAGGAAGCAAAATGTCCGAATATTCATGAATGCTGGGCTGTAAGAAAAACAGCAACATTTATGATTTTAGGTGCGGTTTGTACACGTGCTTGTCGTTTTTGTGCGGTTAAAACAGGCTTACCAACTGAGCTTGATTTACAAGAACCAGAACGCGTGGCAGATTCAGTAGTACAAATGGGCTTAAAGCACGTTGTTATAACAGCGGTTGCACGTGATGATTTAAAAGACGGGGGAGCAGCTGTTTTTGCTGAAACAGTACGCGCTGTACGTCGTAAAAATCCATTTACGTCAATCGAAGTATTACCATCTGATATGGGTGGAGTAGAAGAAAACTTAAAAATGTTAATGGATGCAAAACCAGATATTTTAAACCATAACATTGAAACAGTACGTCGATTATCTGACCGAGTTCGCGCTAGAGCAAAATATGAACGTTCATTAGAGTTTTTACGTCGAGCGAAAGAAATGCAGCCTGATATTCCAACTAAATCGAGCATTATGGTGGGCTTAGGTGAAACGAGAGAAGATTTAATTGAAGCAATGGATGACTTACGTGCAAACAATGTGGATATTTTAACTCTTGGGCAATACCTACAACCATCTAAGAAGCACTTACCAGTTCTTAAATATTACCCACCAGCAGAATTTGCAGAGCTTAAAGAAATTGCACTTAGCAAAGGATTTAGCCACTGTGAAGCTGGCCCACTTGTGCGTTCTTCTTACCATGCGGACGAGCAAGTACGTTCTGCAAAAGAAAAAACAGCAGAAGCTAAATAATGAAAAAAGAGAGCTAACGATTAGCTCTCTTTTTGTTTATACTCTAAAACGGTATTTGGACATGTTAATAAAATCTTTTTTAATTCTTCTGTGGATAATTCAATTGTAAATTCAGGTACACCAGGTGTAATTAAAATTTTATCGTACGTATAAATAGCGTTATCCACAATAATTGTTACATCGTGTGAATATCCGAAAGGAGCCACACATCCCGGCGTACAACCAGTTTTGTCTCGCAGTTCATCAGGAGAACAGAGAGATAAGCGTTCTCCTGTTAGTTCTTTCATCTCTCCCCGGTTGAGCCTTGTGCCCTCTAACGTAAAAAATACGTAATAATCTCCAGACTTTGATTTTAAAAATAAGCTTTTACTTGGAGTGCCTTGTAAGCCGAGTCTCTCACGTACAATCCGATCTGTCTCATAATCGAGTACTGGTTCGTGTTCAAATTTTTCATAAGAAACATTTGTTTTATGTAGTAGAGCAAGTACATCTTCGTACATATGGAGTGATACCCCTTTCTATTATTAGTACAGTTTCTTCTCGTGGCGTCAACTGAATGTTTTGGAAAGGGATATTACTTAGACGATGCTTCCCATAAGCGTTTTATGATACATTGTTCGTCGATTGTAATTTCGTAAATATCAGGATTCGTTAAAGTTCTCCATTCATTAAAGCCAATCGTATGATTAAAATGCTTTAAAATGAGCGTAAGTAAATTGCCATGTGTAACAAGTAGTGTTGTTGTATGGTTTAATTGTAAAACGTCTTGAATAAGCGATATGGCACGGTCTGTTGCTTGTTTTGTTGACTCTCCGCCTGAAAAGGCAATATCTATATTTGTAAAAGTAGATTCTAGTTTTTGCATCCAATCATCCATTGGAACGTTGCTCAATATGCGTTCAGTTAATCGTTCATCTTCTTGGATAGATAAGTTAGCTTGGAGCGCATAGGGCCGAATGGAATCGATAGCTCGGACAAATGGGCTTGAAATAATATGATCGATTTGTAGATGATTTTCTAAGAGAAATGTAGCAAGGGTATTTGCTTGGTCTTTTCCATCGGTCGTTAATTCAGCATCACGTTTTTGCCCAGTTGCTGAACAATGTCGTATTACAATAATTTTCTTCATAATTCATCCCCATCTTTCAAGTTGACGCTATATACTTCGACAAATGTGGAAATAATTCCTTTTTCTTGTAAAACGGCATATGGATTTAAATATGTGGAAAAGTAATGTGGATAATGAACATTTGAGGTGCAATCATGAATAAAATGATATGTATTGTAGTTAGTCTTTGTTTTTTTATACACTTGTCCACAACTTATGCAGAGTCGAATCAAAAAGTAAATTATCCAAGCAATCGAAATAAGTCATTTGTGAGTGAGGATATTTTTTATAAACAGTTAGATAAGAAAATCTATAAAGAATACAATAATGCAGCATATAGTGTTCGAAAAAAATCTTATTTAAAGAAGTGCCCGATGAAGAATTTTCTTTCCTACAAAAAACAGCCGTGGGTTGTCGGAGTAGTGTGATGCTTCAAGATTTTTTTGTTCATCCTGATCGCCAAGTTTATTTTTTTGCTTCCTTTTCTCAAAATGAAGTAGAAGAGTTTCATAAATATATCGTTATAGATGCAGAAACAAAGAGGGAGCTGCAAGAAGGAAAAAGCTATCATCATTGCGACAATCCATAAAAAATAAACCACCAATTGGTGGTTTATTTTTTACTCCGGTACACTCATTAATTTCGCTTTCATTTTGCGAATAAGAACGACAGCGCCAATTGTACAAAGAAGTGTAATTCCTTCTGCAACGAAGATATTGATTGTTTTTGTTTGGTAAAGTGCCGCGAAAAAGTCTACAAATGCGTGGAATAGTATAGCGTATACTAGGAAGATATATTTCTTCTGTTTTACTGCGTATAAAACAAGCATTGTAAAGGCAATTTGAAGCACGAGTGCCATAATTCTTTCTAAGCTACCAAGGAAGTATAAGTAGGCAGGTTGCTGAATTAACATGTCCTGTAAAATGCTCAGCTCGGGTTTTTGTTCAATCAGTCGAGCGAAGCTACCATCGTTAATAGAATTAGCAAAGATTAATGCTTGTAATGCAGAAAAACCGCCAATTAAAATAGATTCAATTCCGCCGTGACCAATTCCATAAGCGAAGCCATCTTTATATTCTAGATATTTTTTTAGTAAGAAGAAGAAGGCAACGAAGCGTCCTAATTCTTCAAAAATACCAGCAGTCAATCCGCCATAAATTGCGAAGACAAACGGATTTTCTAAAAATGGAGCGATTGTTGGATTACCGCGTATAAATAGGTGGAATGGTGTTTCAAGAATTTGGGTAAATCCGATAAAGATAAGAACACCAATGCCGACCACTTTCCAATTCATATTATATTTTTTACGGAAATAAACGAGTACAATAATTGGGACCAGAATCGAGACAATGAGTTGAAAGATGATGCTGGCAATTACAGTATTTGAAACCATACTTTCACCGCTTTCTAATATATGTACATAACTATTATGCATCAAATATAGGAGAGATGAAACTTTTTAAGATAAAATGAATTTACTTATTGACTCTAACGTTGCGTCATACTTTATCGTATGTACTAAGGGGGAGATACAAATGACAATGAGAGTAAAAGAAGTAGCTGATTTAGTTGGAATTAGTGTGCGCACACTGCATCATTACGATGAAATTGGGTTGTTAACCCCAGACGAGACGACAGAGTCTGGATATCGTCTGTATTCCAATGAAAATTTAGAGACATTGCAGCAAATTTTGTTTTTTAAAGAGCTTGGCTTCCCTTTGAAAAAAATTAAAGAGATTATCATGAGTCCATCATTTGATCGCGAAGAGGCACTAGAGCTTCATAAGAAAATGCTTCTTGAAAAGCGTGCTAGATTAGATAAGGTGATTGCGACGATTGATAAAACAATTCAGCATACAAAAGGAGAGATTGAAATGACGAACAAAGAGAAATTTGAAGGATTCGATTTCAGCCATAACCCATATGAAGAAGAAGCACGTGAAAAATGGGGAGACGCAGCTGTAGATAAAGCAAATGAATATGCAAAAGGTATGTCAAAAGAGAACCAAGAGGAGTTTAATGCTATTTATAGAAATTTAGCAGCGCTTAGACACGGAGCACCAGATTCTAAAGAGGCACAAGAAGCAATTGGGGTGTGGTACGATTACTTGCAAAACTTCGGTGAATATTCATTAGATGCTTTTAAAGGACTTGGTCAAATGTACGTCGCTGATGAGCGCTTTACGAAAAATATCGATAAGTTTGGTGAAGGGTTAGCGCAGTTTATGTGTGATGCGATGGAGGTTTATGCGGATCGTAATAAAAAATAAAAAGTAAAACAGGTGGAGATTTTCTCCACCTGTTTTACTTTTTAATCATATCATTCAAAGTCTGATCTCCCGTATTGTTCAAATGAGGATTTTTACTCATTTCACGTTTTAGCATATCGAGGCTTTGCGTATATTCTGTATCATTTAATGCGCCAGATTGAAGACCTTGAATTTGGGAAATCAACTTTTGGTCTGTTGATACATATGCTTTATAATAGCGAGGGACGATGGACAAAGCAGCTCTATATACTTGATCCGCTACGAGTTTTGGATCCGTTGTGTTTGCACGGTATACAACAAATACTTCATCATCGGTAACGAGCGTAGCAGCGTTTGTAACGTCAGGAAGTTTGACTGTCATGCTTGTAATCATTTCAGCGACTTTCTCACGGTTAATGGCCCCTACTTGTTTGTTAGACACTTCATGCTTTTGTTTAGATGAATAACCGACTCTCGTTAATCGTGTATTTGTATTTTCCGTATGATACATGTCGTTTTTGTTGGAAACAAGAACACGGCTTCCTTCTTCACGTTCCATTTCGGCTTTATTCGTTGATTGGCAGCCTGCAAATAAGGAAAGAGTGAGGAGAGAGAGTATAATTTGTTTTTTCACGATGTATCACCTCCTTCTCCATAGCATGCACTAATTTTCAATTTTTTGTATTTGAAATTGTTGGTTGTTATGCTTTGTGATACGATAAAAAGAAGAATGCTTAGAGAGGAAGTTAATGATGGAGCAAAAGCAAGAGATTCATGCTACGGTGAGCATTAATAATGTGCAGTACGAAGTAATTAAAAACTTTCGTGACGGTTTTAGTGAAGAAGCATTTAAAGAGCGCTATGCAGAAATTTTAAATAAATATGATTATATCGTTGGAGACTGGGGATATGAGCAACTTAGACTGCGCGGATTCTTTGATGATAGTAACCAACGTGCGACATATGATACGAAAATTAGTACGTTAACGGAGTATTTATACGAGTACTGTAACTTCGGTTGTGCACACTTCGTATTGCGAAAAGTGAAGAAATAAAAAAATCCTCTTACGATTGTAAGAGGATTTTTTGCATTATAAACAAATCGAGATATAATCTCCTTCAGATAGTATTGTATTTGGCTTCATTTGTTGTCCATTCAATTGAATATCCCCATTTTTAATTTTATCCACAATGCGTGTACGGCTCCAGTCGGAAATATATGTGGATAAGGCTTTATCGATGCGGTGGGAACCGAAAACGATGTCTAATACGATCGTGATTTTAGCTATGCCGTTTTCTTTATGTTGCATAATGGAAATAGTAGTAGTTGTTTCGGCTTGATCTTGCTGCGTCATATCGACTGTTTCAACGTGATCAGTAAATGATTTATAAATACGCAGTTTTTGATTCCACGTATGATCTTTCGGACATTTATAAATGGCAAAGCGGTATATGTTTTTTCCGTTGGCGTTATGCCTACGAATATTTGTGTCGGTAAATAGGGTAGTGCGTCTGCAATTTTTACAATACTTTTCGATTGTGTTTTGTTCATTTTCATATAAACTCCAAGAAAGTTGTACTTTCTGCATTTTCCTTCACCTCTTATAGTAGTGGCAAAGGAACGTAATACAGCTATTTGGATGTCTTGTAGTATGAAGACATGAGAAAAAGACAAAAATAAAAGGAGGTTCCCTTAGGAACCTCCGTAAACATCATACTACAGATGCGTTACGTTCCTTTGTAATGGGAATGGGCAGACTACTCCCTTGAAAAAGCGTGGTGCTTTTTTGAGAGTAATGCTATCCAATTGCTGGTCCATTACAAAGTAAATGTTGGCATACGTAGATAACGTCTTTTCTATCCAAATAGATTTATTCTTAATTATAACATATTAGTTTGAAAATTAAAAATACTTACAATGAAAAAACACCAGCTAAAATAGCTGGTGCATACGATAAATTATATAAGTTCAAATAAAAATGAGCGTAATTCTTCTGCAATTTCTTCAGTCATAGAAAATGCGTGCTCTAAGTAGCCTGGTTCGTTTAAATCGTCAGCACCGATGATTGCAAATTTATTGCGTTGCATATCAAGGACAATTGTTTTACCGTAATGACGATCGGAGTATAATAGCGCTAAATCGTGACGCTCATTTTCTCCCATAAAGCTAACGAAACGAGTTTTTGTAGCGACAGTATCGTCGTACAGAAAGAAACGTTCTTCCATACACATGGCTCCTTTATTAAATATCTAAGTTTAAGTGTGGTTTATGATCTAAATGGTGATGCGTTTTAATGAATCGTACTGTTCTTGTTTTGTAACGCATTACGATAGAGTATGTTTCAGCTAAATCTCCACCAAGGAATTTAACACCGTCTAATAACTCACCAGCAGATACACCAGTTGCTGAGAAGATTGCATCATCCCCAGATACTAAGTCATCTAACATAAGAAGTTGACGAGGATCTTCTAATCCCATTTCACGACAACGAGCTTCTTCTTCTTCGTTCATTGGAACTAAACGAGCTTGCATTTCACCTTCAAGGCACTTTAATGCTGCTGCAGAAATAACACCTTCTGGAGCTCCGCCAATACCTACGAATAAGTCGATACCCGTTCCAGGTAGTGCTGTTGCGATTGACGCACCAACATCACCGTCACCAAATAATTTTACGCGTGCACCTTTTGCACGAACACGGTCAATAATATCTTGATGACGTTCACGTTCTTGAACGATAACTGTTAGATCGCGAATCTTTTTATTGTTAGCTTCTGCTACAATTTCAATTGTTTTTTCAATTGGATCATCTAAGCTAATTTTACCAGCTGCTTTTGGACCAACCGCGATTTTTTCCATGTACATATCAGGAGCATGAAGAAGGTTCCCTTTGTCTGCGATTGCAATAACTGCCATTGCATTTGCAAGACCTTTTGCAACGATGTTTGTACCTTCTAATGGATCAACGGCGATGTCTACTTCTGGACCGTTACCTGTTCCTAGTTCTTCACCAATATACAACATCGGTGCTTCATCAAGTTCTCCTTCACCAATTACAACTGTACCTGCCATGTTTACTGAATCGAACATATCACGCATTGCTGTAGTTGCTGCATCATCTGCTTCATTTTTCTTTCCGCGGCCCATCCACTGTGCGGATGCTAAGGCTGCTGCTTCTGTTACACGGACAATTTCTAGTGCGAGTTCACGTTCCAAGATTCCATTCCTCCAATTTCAAAAATCATACAAATATAACTATAACAAATAACGGAGAAAAGGTGAATTCGAAAAATTGTCGATTTTTTCAGAAGAAAGCGTTACAATTAAAATGTAAATGCTTTAATTTCCAGGTAGGTGACATTCATGTATTTTGTAGACAGAAAGAAAATAGAACAAATGCTAGTATGTTTAGAACGAGCAACAAGTACATTTCAAGAGAAAAAGATATATGAAACCGAGTTTGAATTTTACGCATTAGAGCGCATAGCCCATCTTATTATTGATTGTGTATTAGATGCCGGGAATGCGATGATTGATGGATTTATTATGCGCGATCCAGGAAGCTATGAAGATATTATTGATATTTTAATGGACGAGCGAGTGATAAGTGAAGAAGATGGACAAGGGATGAAAGAAATTATCCTTCTTCGAAAAATGCTTACGCAAGACTATATTCAAATGAATCATGATGAATTATATAAGACGATTCAAAAACATATTGCAGTGGTAGAGAAATACCCAGCAAATATTCGCAGTTATTTAGAAAAGGAATTAGGACCTGTATCTGCATTTGTACCAGAATAATTATGCTTATAAGATCCCCAGAGAATGCCTTTTGGGGATCTTATATTGTATGTGAGAAAGAAAAGGGAGAAGGGTGAAGTATGGGGGAAGCACGTACGACGAAAGACGAAATTGTACAATTGTTGAAAGTAAAGGGAGAGCACACGGTAGCTGAACTAGCTGACGTTTTAGAGATTACAGAAATGGCGATCCGAAGACATTTAAGTAATCTTGAGAAAGACGGACTCATTTATTCTAAGATGGTAAGGCAACATGTCGGAAGACCAACTTATTTGTATGGATTAAGTGAAAAGGGAGAAGATACATTCCCGAAAGAGTATAAGCAATTTGCGATTGATATGCTAGAAGATTTAGCTCGAATGGGTGATGAAAAAATACTTCGTTACGTTTTAAAGGAGAGAACGAAGCGAATGGAAGAACAGTTACAAAAGAGAGTGAGTAATCAAAAGAATTTAGCATATAAAGTGCAAGAGATAGCAGCTATGCAAGAGAAAAACGGTTATATGGTTCAAATAAAGAGAGATGGAGAGAATTCTTTCGTAATTGAAAAACAAAACTGTCCGTTAAAGGAAATTGCAGAGAGATTCCCGCAAGTATGTGAAGATGAAAAAGAGATGTATAAGCGTTTATTTGCAGGAGCAGATGTAAAGACGTTAGCAAATATGTGTGAGGGCGATTGTAGTTGTTCTTACCAAGTAAAAGAGAAAAAATGAACGTTATGGGGCGCTTTTAGGTAAAGCGTTTTTTTCTTTGGAAAAAGCGGGTAATATAAGAGTGGTATGATAAGGTGAGAACGTTAGCATAGAAGGAGAGACATAATCGATGTATAAAGGTTACTTAATTGACTTAGACGGTACGATGTATCGCGGAGAAGAACAAATTGAAGAGGCAAGCGACTTCGTAAAAGCATTAGGAGAGCGCGGCATTCCTTATTTATTCGTTACGAATAACTCAACGCGTAAACCAGAACAAGTGGCAGAAAAACTTGTTCGTTTCGATATTCCAGCGAAAGCAGAGCAAGTATTCACAACGAGTATGGCGACTGCGAACTTCATTTATGAACGTAAACAAGACGCAACTGTATATATGATTGGTGAAGAAGGCTTACACGATGCACTTGTGGAAAAAGGATTTGAACTTGTGGATGAAAATCCTGATTTCGTTGTTGTTGGTTTAGATCGTGACATCACATATGAAAAGTTAGCAAAAGCGTGTCTTGCTGTGCGTAATGGCGCGACGTTTATTTCTACAAATGGGGATATTGCCATCCCAACTGAGCGAGGATTATTACCAGGTAATGGTTCATTAACATCAGTTGTAGCAGTATCAACAGGTGTGGATCCAATCTTTATCGGAAAACCAGAATCAATCATTATGGAACAAGCTTTAAAAGTACTTGGCATAGAAAAAAATGAAGCATTAATGGTTGGGGATAACTACGATACAGACATTTTAGCAGGAATAAATGCTGGCATGCATACCCTTCTTGTCCACACTGGAGTCACAACTGTGGAGAAGTTAACAGAATACGAAGTACAACCAACGCAAGTTGTGCATAACTTGACGGAGTGGATTGAGAAGATGTAATGAAGAAAGCTGTTCCAAACTTTGGAACAGCTTTTTTTCTAATATTTGCGGGCAGCCCGATTGGTGTAGGCTAACATTCAGTTGTGACTAGTGTCGATTTTTGTCGGTAAGTCGATATATTTGAAAAATCGCCGATATATTTAGAAAATCGCTGATATAATTTTATTAAAAAGCACGATTCACAACGTCTTTAACCTCTTCAAGATATTGTTTACGCACACTGTCATCCACAGAAGGAACACTTGTATAGAATGTATGCTCAATTGTTTCAATGCCTGTAAATTCAAAAATACCAACATCCGCTGTTTTCTTCATTGCATCAAACATGCCGCCTGCTGTGTATGCCTCTTTCGTATTACCCATTGTAGATAATAACAATCCTTTTTTACCGCTTAATAACTTTTCAATACCGTTTTCACCGTAAGCATAAGCAAATCCATGGCTAAACACACGGTCAACGTATCCTTTTAAAATAGCAGGAAGTCCCGCCCACCAAACTGGATAAATAAATGTAATGCTGTCAGCCCAAGAGATATGCTCTTGTTCTTCTTTAATATCTTCTGGTGTATTTCCTTTAGAAAATGAGATGAAATCGGAAGCGCCTAATACTGGATTAAAGTTTAATTCGTATAGATCGCGAACGCGTACTTCGTGACCTTTTCCTTCTAATTCACTTTTTACCGTTTCTAAAATCGCATGGTTGAAGCTTTCTGTATTCGGGTGTGCATAAACGATTACATGTTTCATTTTTCTTCCTCCTATTTGTGGATATGTGAATAGTTATTTGTATATCTGTAACTATTATGGTTACTACCTTTATAGAAGTCAAGTAATACATATGTATGTATAAAAAGACGCCCGAAAATCGCCTTTTTATACCCCGCTCATACAAAGTACAAAAAAGACAAATAAAATAATGACAATACCAATGCCGAAGTTAAATACGAGAGTACTATCCATATATGTAGCCTCCTTGTTTGAAAGTAAAAAGCACTCTAGTTAAGAGTGCTTTTTTATTTTGAATCTACTTTATAACTTTTAGAAAGTGATTCATGCGTGTAATGATTTACATTATTTTATGTATTTATACTTTGAAATGAGTAAGTCCTTGTTGGATATAGAAAAAAAGACACTCGTGGAGTGTCTTTTAAGATGACAAAATGTGCCAATTGCTTGAGGTTGATAAGACGCTAATTTCCGTGTTAACGCCTTTTCTTTAATCAAGAAGTGTAGCAACAGCGATTCAAATAGATTGTACCATTTGTTTAATTGTGGTGCGTATGCAATTGTGCATATTATGATCATGAGGTAGGTAATGAACTGTGAATAATTTGAAGTGATTTATTTACGATTTCTTCTGCGGCATATATGCCGATTGCGTCTGTTTTTAAAATATGAGGTTGTAAGTTATCATGCATTGCCCCTAACTCACCATGAAGTGGTGCAAAGGCATGGTTCGCCTTTTCAAGCATGCATAAATCAAGTAAAGAATCCCCAGCTGTAATAATCGTATCTATTTGCAAAATTTCTTTTATATATTGCACGGCGTCCCATTTGTTAATTGGTTTTGGTACAAAGTATAGCTTTCTACCTTGAAGTGAATGATTCCAGCCTTGTTTGTCTAACCAGGAAGTGAAGGATGATAATTCATCATAAGGAATGTTCTCCCGTTTAATAATGCAATAATGGAATAGATCATCAGCTGTTTTTTGTGATATAACCCAATCTTTATGAGCTATTTGTCCAAATTCCTTTAGTATGTCGTTTCCCTCTATACATTCAAACGATAGTCTTTCTTTTACTATCCTGTTCCAAGTACCATCTTGTTTACCGTTATGAAGGATATTACCGCCGTTACTTGTAATGGCGTATTCGGGAATGATTTCGTCTTGGAATAAAGAAATACGCTGAAACTGCTCAATAGTTCTTGTTGTAACTGGGATGAAATGTGAGTGCAGTTGCAATTTTTTTAGTAGTGAAATGGTTTTATGTGATATGAAAGAAATTTCTTTCCCATCTAAAGTTTCAATGAGTTGAATTGATTCATCTTCTATAGGGGCACGAAACGATTTCCGGGAATAAATAAGCGTCTGATCAAGATCACTGGCGAAAATCATATCGTTTCCCTCTTAAGAGGCTTAATGAGCCCGCAACATGAATAAGCCATATTCTCATAGATTTCAATAGGGACATTCTTTTCTTTAGCAAGAAGTAAAATATGCTTTAAATCGGGATTGTTTTGCTTCCGTATTAAAATTTTCCATGGTATTCTCCGGAGTAATACACGAGTTGTTTCGCCCACTCCTGGTTTGATTAAGTTAATATCGTCAATTTCAAAGTGATTTTGGATAGACTGTATATCTTTTAATCCTTGCCAAGAGGGATCAGTGTAAGTTGAAGTAATATAACGTAATTGATTATCTATATGAGAATGAACAGAAGGGAATAAATCTGTTACCTCATCAATGAATAAATTTGATAAGTCTTCTTGTTCTAGCTCTTTATAATATTTAACACCATGAAAATCATTTGGACCGATATAGGTGTCATTTAGTACAGTGCGGCTAATGAGTCCAGAGACTGTTGCATTTAAGCAAGCGCTAGGAATAAGAAAATCTTCACGTGTACCGTAAATTGAAGTACAGTAACCGGGATCAGCAAGCACAGCCATACAATGAGAAATGTGTGTATTATTTCGTTCGTTAAATGTGTGTACTGCATATTCTAATTCTTTTTTTATTGCACCTTTTCCAGTCCACCCATCAATGAATTGAATTGTTTCTTTAGGGTGATGTTCCAAAATATAATGGAGTGCATTTTCATCAATACCGCGTCCGCGAACAATAGAAATACAATAGTGAGGTACATCAAGGTTGTATTGATAGCGTATGTAGCGTTTGATAAGAATGCCAATAGGTGTACCAGCACGAGCTAATGAAACGAGGACAAGGTTAGTTCCTTTAGTTTGTATAATCTGTTCGGCGACAACTCCAACAGCGATGGCTAGTTTGTGTTTGTATTGTTGCAGGGAAGAAAAGAATAAATCCATATACGCTTTAGAGGGTTTATATTCCATTGGTAACATTTCGGAATAATGTGTGCCAGCTTGAATTGCTTGTTCTCTAGTTTCCGTGGAACTTTCTTTCATTAAATCACTAATATCTTTTAATAGAAAAATAGCATCATTTGGATTGTAACTACTAATATGAGAATTTAATTTTACCATAATTATCAACCTTCCTTTTCTATGCTATTTGAAAATGAGACGATATGAATAAAAGGAATAACTGTTTGTAACTGCTGTAGAAGAGGAGATAGGGCTTCTTCCCCTAAATCACGCTCAATGAAAACAAATACTTCATCGTAATCATGAGGTGAAATATTATAAAAGTAATTTGTAATAGTAGAATCTTCAGGACTTGGATATGAGAAATGATTATGAATGGCGTAGTTCACATCATTTGAAACAGAATGGATAGGGCTTCTTGTTGTAGATTGATATAAAATATTTTCACCCATTTCAGCAGCAATTTTCATTGGGATATACATAAATTCACCCGTTCCGAGACAGAGTGTTCGTTTTCCAATTCTTTCTCTTTTTAAAGTTTTTCCTGCTTCTTGGGCGAAAGAATGAATGTGCTTTTGTTCATATGCTGAAATGCCAAATCGCCCAGTATATTTTATATAATTTGATGTATAGGGTGATTTTAGGCAGGTAAGGGTATGTTTTTTGAAATCAGGTTTTGTTTCTTCAATTTGAATCTCTTTTTTTGCAATATTTAATGGTTGGCCAGTTGTATGAATACTGCCTTCTAATAAAGAAATAACATGAACCTTAATTTGAAGTTCTTCTTCTAATTGTTTAAATTGTTTTCTATTAGTATGAGAACGCCAGTCTAACAAAGAAGCAATTATATATTCTTCTCGTGGGAATTTATTTTGAATAGATCTAATAATATTTAATGCTGTTTTTCCTGTTGTCATCTCATCATCTACGAGAACAATTGGATTGTTGTTTTGAAAAAAGCTTTCATCTACATAACAACGGTGTGATGTTGCATGAGAATGTTCTTCCTCAAATGTAATGACAGATTCTAGGTGGGGTATCGATTCCCTAGTTGTATGTACATACTTTGCATTTTGAAAGCATTGAAACATAGAATGACCAAGTGATGTCGCTGTTTCAGCGAATCCGATGAACAAAACTTCTTCTTGCAGAGGATATTGATAACGAAATACTTCCTCTGGGATTTCATCAATTTCTAATGAAATGAGATTTAAAATTTCTTTTTGAAATGGATGAGAAATATTATGTAGTATTTCCATATATCTTGCAGCGAGAGCAACTCCACTTGATAGAGAGACTGCAGGTTTAATAGGAAGATGCTTTCCAAGGATTGTACTCACAAATAAAAAACTACGTTTCTTATTTATTCTCGCAGCCATTTGAAAAAGATTGTCTAGCGCTAAATTATATGGATTATCACGTACTTCTACATGAACTTGTATATTATTTAAAACGTTATACGTGTTGCTTTGCGTTTGTAATAAGGAGATCGGTGAATTGTTTGTTTTCATGTAGCACCCCGTAAATATTAGATTTTAAAATGGTTTTGCGAGCCCACCCATAATGAGGTTTTACTTCATTCATTTTGTTAGAAAAACTGCTTTTTAGCACTCCATTATACGTATCTGCATTTTGTAAAATTAATCTCGCATCTAAATAATCTTCCATTGTGACAATGTGCATTGCCTGTACAACTTTAATATGAGATGGGTGAATAACTGTCTTTCCGATTAAGCCATTTGCATGGTCAAGTGATACCTCTTGAATAAGCCCTTCTTCATGATCATTAGAAAAATATTCCCATACACATCCTGAAATAATATATTCATTTGTTGCCCTTGAGAAAACGTTAATAATGTCTGAAATACAATCACGGACAACAGTAATATGATAGATAGGTGTGTATTTATTACGCCGAATACTAAATATACTTGAAAAATCAGTAGCACCAATACGTACATTTAAGATGTAATCGTGATAAGAATCTAGTAAATCCTTTATTTGTAATAATGATTCTGCCCGTGTTTCCTTATACATAATTTCGGGTGATTCTAAAATCGGCATGCCATATAGCGATAATGAGTATAACTCGTTTATATATGCAAGCTGATCGATATAAGTCTTTCCGTTAATCGGTGTGAATTTTGGAAAGACAAAACCACATAAACAATGAACGGCACTACCTAATTCAGTAACAATTTTCTTCATTTGACTTGGCTGTCGAACTCTAATAAAAAGGAGTGGGATGTCTGCTTGATTTAGTATGTTGGCACTGACTAAGTTAGCGATTTGCTGTATTTGAACGACGATGTTTTGCTCTGCAAGTTTTACTTCCTCATCGCTTATAGCGTCCTCTAGACAAAGAATAATTGAGATAGCATCCACATGTTTCCTTCTAATTATATCTTCCGCAATCGTTTCTTTCGTGCCAGGAGTATATAGTGTAGCGCCTAGTGCGTAAGCTAGTTGTTCTTTTCCTATATTTTTTGAAAAATTAAGAGGTTCTTTATAGAAAAAATTTTGCCGTTCTTCTGAGGAGAGATAAGAAAAGTAATTCAAATTGTCACCACCTTATTTATAATGATTCTGTTTAATCGTAACATAATAAGAAAAATCTTCCATAAAAATGAAGCAAGAAATTAAAAAAATATATTGAGAAAGATGAATTATAAGATGAATATCGAATATTGTTAATAGAAATATAATAGGGGGAAAGAGAAAGTGGATATACATAAATTAACAGAGGAAGAAGCAAATGAGATAAATACTTGGACGTACGAGGAACCATATAATTTATATAGTTTTTCAGGCGAGAAAGAAGTAATGGAAGAGCTATTAGATGGAACGTATTATGGCTGTTGTGATGATCAAGGAGACTTCATCGGTTATTTTTGTTTTGGAGCAAATGCACAAGTACCAGGTGGAAGAGATGCTCATTTATATGGTGGAGAAGATGTGATTGATACCGGACTTGGCATGAAGCCGGCGTTAACCGGGAAAGGAATGGGGAAAGAATTCTTCCAAGCTGGAATAGCGTTTGCCACGAAAGAGTTTAATGCAAAAATGTTTCGATTAAGCGTAGCGACATTTAATACAAGAGCGATTACGTTATATAAAAATATCGGATTTAAGCAAGGGCCTATTTTTTTGAGTCGCGGAAGAGAATTTATGCTGATGGAATATGAAAGACCGTCAGCATGAACCTGACGGCCTAGAAAACACTATTATTCTGAGTGCTCAGCTCGGTGCGCTAAACGGCTTGAAGCAGCGGCAGCGATTCCGCCAACGATATCATCAAGGAACGTGTGCACCTTTCCAGTTGATTTATCATTTAAGTATTCTAAAATACCAGGTTTTAATTTATCAATATATCCAAAGTTCGTGAAACCGATAGAGCCGTACACATTCACGATAGAAAGTGCGATAACTTCATCAATTCCGTATAAGCCTTCATCACGTTTTACAATATCTTGTAACGGTTCACTTAGCATTCCCTTTTCAGCAAGGACATCAAGCTCGATACCAGTAATCAGTGCGTTTTGTACTTCACGTTTTGATAGTACACGTTCTACATTGTAACGGCATTCTGACATCTCTAAATTTGGATGATATTTTTTTTGAAGAAAATGAACAAGTTCAGCAATATCGTCAATTGTTACACCGCGTTCTTGTAATAGTTTTAATGCTCTTTCTTGTAGTTGATTTGATTCTTTCATGTTTATCACCTTTTTTTCTTTTTAGTATTTGTATACGTTTCGTTGCTTTATCATGTGCATAGGAATGAAAGGCGAGCACAAGCTCATATATATAAAGAAAAACCATAGGTGGCGACTGCGATGATTCAGCATATTTATGAGCATTATCACATGCATGTTAAAGAATTAATCCCCCTTGGCCCCTATAAAAGCTTTTGGATTCGCAACAAAATTTATGTACTTGTTCCAATTGGAGAAATGGAGGAAGAAGTACTTGTAGAGATGAAAAAGCTCAGTGATTATATGAACCAGCAAGGGGATATAACTGTAGCGACTTTCGTTCCGACTATACACGGCTACTATGTAAGTGAGATAGAAGAACAAAATTATTGCTTATTAAAAGGTATGCGCACGTTAGAACGACATGCTATGTCATTAGGAAGTGAGCTTTCTATATTCCATAAACGAGGTGCATTCTTTCCAGAAGAAATTGAGCAATTAAGCCGAATTGGTGAATGGAAAGCGTTATGGGAAAAAAGGCTCGATCAATTAGAAAAGTTTTGGCAATCACAAGTGATGAACCACCCTTCAGATGTATTCGATCAATTGTTTATTGAATCCTTCCCGTATTACTTAGGAGTTGCAGAAAATGCCATTCAATATGTTGTCGATACAGAAATGGATGATACGCCGCAACTAACGGATGCAGCAACAATTTGCCAAGAACGATTCACACCTTTATTATGGCATCAAACGAAGCGTCTCAAACTTCCTTTTGATTGGGTGTATGATCACCCGAGTCGAGATATTGCAGAATGGATCCGCCATATGACGATAGAAAAAAAGAAAGACTGGGAGCAAACAATCGTTCAATTTGTTACGGATTATGAACGGAATTATTCGCTATCCTCATTTGGCTGGCGCTTATTATTTGCAAGGCTCCTGTTCCCGCTTCACTATTTTGAAACGGTCGAACGATATTACCAAACTGGAAACGAAGAACAAAAAAGCATATATAGAGATCGCTTAGAAGCCATTTTACACGATGTGAACCGCTCAGAGCAATTTATGAAGCATTTTTATGGCTCGCTTCGTTTACCAGTAGATAAGCTTGGGATTAGAAAATTAGATTGGCTATCTTAAAAGTATAAAAAAGAGACCGATGGAGGTCTCTTTTTTATACCACAATTTTATGTAATACATTATGCCCCTACCTGCTGATCTGCACATATATTTAAAACGAACTGATGCCCTTCGAGTTTTTCATTTACTTTACCCAATAATTCTTGCTGGATTTCTTTAAATAAAAATTGATAGCTTGTATTCCATGTTGGTATAACGGATGAAAGGCCTAATAAATATTCTTTTTTCTTTTCTAGTTCTTGAATTGTTAAAAAAGTGTTCCCCATTTTTGGCATCTGTCGTCCCCCTATGTTTTTTACTTTATATGTGTGAACGATTCACTATATAGTATTAATTATCGCATTTTTTGAGAGGGATTTCCAATTTTGTTTTATGATGTTAACGGATAAATGCGATTTGAATAAAAAAAGGAGACCAAATTTGGTCTCCTTTTAGCAAGTGACTTTGAACGAGCCGCTAGATAATATCCAGCTCCAGCGGCTAAAATGTTCGGTGGCTTCGCTTCTTCCGCCGAGGCAAAAAACGCCTCTATGTCAGAAGCTCCATCCCCCTCACATTTTGAACGAGCCGCTTCCGCTTTTAGATTAGTATCTAGCTCCAGCGGCTAGAACAGTCGGCCATTTCGCGCCTTCCTGTGAGGCAAAAAGCGCCTCTTCGTCAGGAGCTCCAATGACCTCCTGTTCTGAACGAGCCGCTTCCGCTTTTAATTAAAATACTTGTTCTACTTCGATAACGCCTGGTACTTCTTCAAGTAACGCGCGCTCGATACCAGCTTTTAGTGTGATTGTAGAACTTGGGCAGCTTCCGCATGCACCCATAAGGCGTAGTTTTACGATACCTTCTTCAATGTCTACTAATTCAACGTCTCCGCCATCGCGAAGTAAGAATGGACGTAATTTATCTAATACTTCTAATACTTGTTCTTGCATATGTGGGTTTTCCATTTTTATCGACTCCTTTCATCAGTTTTATTATAATCAAGATAGAGGGGAAAATCTATTTTTTCTCTTCTTGTTTTATTGTCGAAATTTTGTATCGTGTTTTTTCAGTATAGGGGTATGGAATAAGTTTGTAAAATGATGTGCTTATGTAATAAGACATCTGAATATACTGTTGGGACAAGAAGTGGGGGAGAAGAAATGGTTAATGTTCAAGTGTATGGGACGAAAGTAATTTGTGCGAGCTGCGTTGGAATGCCATCTTCAACAGAAACGTTTGAGTGGTTACAAGCGGCAATTGGTCGTAAATATGAAGGACAAGAAAATAAATTTAATTTCGAGTATATTGATTTCCAAGAAGAACAAGAAGATGCGGATAAAAAAGCATTCGCAGAGCGCGTAGTGGAAGAAGATTTATTTTATCCGGTCGTTCTTGTAAATGGAGAAATTGTTGGAGAAGGAAATCCTCGTTTGAAGGATGTTTACGAAGAAATCGAGAAATATTTATAAAACAAGAAGTCTTTGCGAATTTGCAAAGGCTTTTTTTATTGGAGGGATAGATATGAAAAATGGAGTGAAGCATGCGTTACCAACGGAAGTAGAGCAGTTAATGGAGCGGTACACAGTAGAATTAAAAGAAATTTTTTTGGATGAAAAAATAGTCGGGGTATATATTTACGGATCCATCGCACTAGGTGCATTTCATAAGGAAACGAGCGATGTTGATTTTGTTACAGTGATAAATGATTCCGTGAATGAAGCTGAAAAACAGCAGCTTGTGGAACTACATAAGAAACTTAGTGATAATATGCTAGGTAAAAGAATGGACGGTATGTATATTCCGCTTGCTGACTTAGGGAAATACAATGATGAAATGAACGAGTACGTGTATTGTGCAGATGGTAAAGCTAATGTTGGTCATTGGGACATTAATGCGGTCACATGGTGGACGTTGAAAAATCAAGGCATTACAGTTACCGGAAAAGAAGCAGAAGATCTTCCACTGCAAATACAATGGAATGATGTAGTAAATACGATGAAATACAACGTAGAACAGTACTGGAGTGAAAAGGCGAAGAAGCCATATTTATTTTTTATAGAAGAGTGGGTAGAATCAGCTGTCGTTACGATGGGACGTATTTTATATACACTAGATCATAAAACAATCGTTTCAAAAGATAGAGGCTTGCAATACTTGTCAGAACGTTCAGCGGAAGAATGGGAGCTTTTATTAAAAGAAGTAGCGAGAATACGGCAGAACCCAAAAGAAAAGCGAATGCTCTCAAGGTGGAGAAGGGCAGATATGACGAAGAGGTACTTACTACATTTAATTGAGATGTGTAGAGAGAAATGGTAGGGAAGAAAATGGACAATACAGTGTGGTGTATTGTCTTTTTTATTTTGTAGTAGATAGAAAAGTATTTACAAGTATTGTGTAGAGGAAAGATAATAGAAAAAATATGTGCATGGGGGAAGATGATGAGTAAATATAAATTACATATAGATAGAGAACAATTATGGAAAGGATGCGTTTTAAATTCGATTGCCCATGCAATTAATGTAGCGCATTGTCCAGATTTCTCACATGAAAGTTCATGGGATGGATTTAACTATAGTATGCAAGATAGCCAAGGCGGACAAGGGGTAATTACGTTTCATCCGAATTACACGATTGTATGTCTTCAAGATGTGAATAGTGAGAGAATGGATGAGTGGATTGATGCGAAAAGTTATTTTGAAGGGGCACCTTCGGAAGTAATAGATATTGCGAAAGAAGAAGCACTTCAATACGTATTAGAAGAAGTAGAAGGCGAAACAGTTCCTTTTATTACAACTGCATTTTGGATTGAGGATAGTGGTGCGTATTCAATTGATTCATTTGAAGAGATGGAAGAGCACGGCGGATTCTTATTAGAAATTCCATTACTTGATACAGAATCAGCAATGGAAAGACTGGAAGAAGAGTATGAACTGACAGAGGAACAAATAGAGCTTTTACAACTCGTGTATGAGAAAAAAATCCAAAGGCCAAATGAGGAAATTAAGTTGTCTAAAGAAGAAGTAGCAATGATTGGAACGGAAGATAGCGAAGGATTGGAAGCTAGTAAGGAGTCATTTGCAGAAATGAATATTACTTGGGAGTTGTAGGATAGGATATAAAATTGTGATAAAGGACTAGTAGAAAGAACAATGTGAAATTACATTGCACTTTCTACTAGTTTTTTCATATACATATCAACTTCGTGAAAGAATATGGACTCTTTTTCCTTAGTATTCAGATGCACGGTGCAATGTAAATATTGCTGTAAGTAGCGATTAGCTTGTTCGTACTGTTTTAATTTGTAGAAAGAAAAACAAGTAAGAAGTAGAAACGCTTTTTCTTCTAATATTGGAACGACAGCTAGTACCGGAGTAATGGAATGTATATTTATTTCCACTAAATTTTCATAAGATGTCCACGTTTGAAACCAGTCGAAAATAGTAGAAAGGTAATTCGGAATGTTGATAGTTTCATGTGAAACATTATGCAATAGCTGGTTCTGTTTGATATGTATAGGCTCTATTCTCGTTTGTAGAATGCAATCGAATATTGAAATGTTTTCTTTTATTTGTAATTGGTGCGTAATAAGCTGCGGGAGACCGATAGGGTGGACTCCTATATTTATATAAAAGTCATCTCCAAACTGGCTTTTTTGTATGTTAATGAGCTTATAAAATCCGTTTTCAGCTTTGAAAAATGTATGTCTTTTTTTCTTAAAGCCGAGTGGTTTTAAAGTGGCGTGTAAATTTGTAATAAAATCTTGCTCCTTTTTAGAGCCAGGCTTATTCTTCGTCATATCCATAAGTAGTTAAGTTTTGTAAGAAACTTTCAAAGTTAGGTGCTAATTCAATAATTTCCTCAAACTCATTATCGATAAATATAACTGGAGGATTTTCAGCTACATTTCGATAGTCTAATGCAATCCATGTATGTCCATCACCAGATAAAAGTATGATATTCTCAGGCATTTCCCATTCTCGAATTAAATAGCGGCTCTCTAAAATACTAGATTCATTTTCATCAAAAGAAATACCATATAAACCAGATACATTAACGTGATCGTCTGCCCAAGAATTTGGCTTTGAAGTAGGGTGAACATCGAGACGAAGAGTTCCCCCATTTTGTTCTTTTAGAAGGTTTATATATGATTCTGGAAGCTTTACGTTCAGTACTTCTTCTGCTTTTTTGATTAGTTCATCGTTAATGGGTGCTAGTTTTAAATAGTCATCGTCTGCCCAAATTGTACTCTTCATATTCGATCACCTCAAATAATAGTTTTAAGAATCTTATGTCATATATTATAGTTAGTTTAGATAACATGCAATAGAGGGAGGGACGGAGTATGGATGTGTATGAATACCTCGATCACGTAAATTCTAAAGAAGATTTATTAAAATTTCTTGTATACCTCCAAAAGGATTTTAAAGTGAATAGAGATGAATGGGAGAATGTAGAGGTAGAGACTTATTTAGAGGCATTAAATAGTTGGTTAGGTTCTTGTGAATCGGTTTATATAAATCAAGGAGAGAAGTTTCCAGAAAATATTTCATGGAAGTTTATTGCTCAAATGTTACTTGCGGCAGCTCATTATGAATAAAATTAGATTTTTAAAAGATAGAATGGAGAAGATATCTTGATTAACCATAATAAAATTAAACAACTTTTAGCACATGTAGATCGTGCTGATGATAATGAAATTGAGCTAGAGTATGAATCTGAACCTATGACGATAGAATTGTTTAATAGTGAAGAAATAGAAGAAGGGCAACTTGGTTATAGTTTTGATGAAGAAGGACAAAGCTTAGTCGGGAATGAAGAAGGAGATTGGAAAGAAGGATGGATTGTAATAGGGATAGATTCATATCTTGGAGACCCGATTTTTGTAGATAGTAATGATGAGAACTGTCCAGTTTATACAGCTATGCACGGTGAGGGAGAATGGGAGCCGGAATGTATAGCGGAGCGTATAGAAGATATTATTGAGAAAGTGAAGGGGAATGTGCGAGAAATAAAATAGTATTTCAATGTGATTAAGAGGGAGGAAATGTAGTATATATTCACTAAAAAAGATGTATAAAAATGATTTTGATGCATCCTTTTTAGTGAATATATAAAATAATTAACTTAGTGTATTAAAGATATGATACATGATTATTTTAATATATTTAAAAGTAAAATGAAATAAGAAACGGATAATTGTCGGAATATATTCGATTTCCGTTCATTTTTATGAAATATGTGTACTTTTTGTTAGATTCCTTCATTTTGTGCATATACAATAAATGTATATAGAAATAAGAAAAGGATGATGTACGTGAAGGACACTGTTTTACAAGAAACGATTTCTCCACAAGAATTACATAAAGTTGTTCAAAAGAATACAGCTTATTATGACTTTAAGTGGGGGAAAGTAGAAAATCCAGCGCAAGGGAATACATGGAATTGGGTAGCCTTTTTCTTCCCAACTTTTTGGTTAGCTTATCGAAAAATGTATAAGTTATTTATTATATTTGCGTTATTGGCTATACCTAGTATAGTTATACCCCCTTTTATAGATATTCCAGGTGGGATTTATGTAACATTTAATTTAGCTCTTCAATTAGGAATGATGATATTTACTGGATGGCAAGGAAACCGTTTATATTACAAGCATGCTGTTCGTGTTTTTCGTAAGGGAGAAGATGCGTCTGATCATGAGAAGGCGTATTTCTTACAATCAAAGGGTGGCGTGAGTATTGCTGGTATGATTGGTTTACAAGTTATAGTCGGGATTGTGTTTGGGTTAGCTGCGTTCGGGCTGTCCTTTTTACCAACTGAACCGAATATTAAAAACGTTGTTCGTTCAAGTGGTGAAGGGGTTACGTTAGAGATTATGACTGATAATCCAACTTGGAAGTTTGTGAAGAAAGAAAAAGATTATGACGTAGTAGAGTTTACTGGTTATGATTATACAGAGAAGAAAAACGTGAAAATTAAATTTGCTGTTTATTTCGATGAAGATTATTTCGAGTGGCAAGAGATATATGAAGATAATAAGAAGTTAAGTGAAGAAGAAGTAGAAGAATATCAAATTTACATTGAAGAAAATAATTGGGGGTTCTAGAGGGAACTCATTCATTTTGAAAAGAAGAATCTTGTGAAGGTTCTTCTTTTGTTTATTAGGGGGAGAGAAATGATTTCAGCATGAATAGAAGCTCTAATAGGATCTATTAGTTTAAGTACGGGTTTACACACGAAAAAGATTGATGTTACATACGTTACTTGCGGCAGTATGAATGGTTTCGAATGACATATGAAGACGAGAAGTATCGAAAGTTATTTATTACGAACTACAAAGTTCGCTCATATTTACAAAGTAAGCTAAGAGTTCGATTGCTCGTAAAAAATAAAAATGCACAACGAAGATTTTTAAAATTAGTAGAAGAGCAAATAGAAAAACGGCATACAAATTGAAATTTTGTAAAATACAATAAAAAATGAGAATTTGAGGTAGGGTTGTCAATAACGTGAGACTATGGCACTATAAAGAAATGCTATACAAATTTTATTTATCGAGATGTAAACATCAATTTTGATTTTTACGTATAAATAATGAACGGAGGAAATGAATTTATGGCTACTTTACCAAATTGTCCAAAATGTAATTCAGAATATACGTATGAGGATGGCGTTCTTTTCGTATGTCCAGAATGTGCTCATGAGTGGGGCCAAGAAGCAGAAGCTGAAAATAATGATGGTGCAAAAGTTGTAAAAGATGCGAACGGAAACGTTCTTCAAGATGGCGATGCTGTTACTGTTATTAAAGATTTAAAAGTAAAAGGAACTTCTTCAGTTGTGAAGATCGGTACGAAAGTAAAGAGTATCCGTCTAGTTGATGGCGATCACGATATCGATTGCAAAATCGACGGTTTCGGAGCTATGAAGTTAAAATCACAGTTCGTTAAGAAGGCGTAAGTAAATAGAAGAGGAGGCGAATAGCCTCCTCTTTTTATTATGTCACTTTTTGTCGGTAAATCGATATTTCGTACAAAATCGTTGATATATTCTGAGTTATGATAGATATATTTGAAAAATCGTTGATATATTGCAAGTTATGATAGATATATTGAAAAAATCGTTAATATAATTTCACTCACCGAGAACGATGCATCATTTACCTCGCATCATAGTCAACCTCTTTCAATTGACATCGCTTATTAAAGAACGTTTTATATCCAAGCTGTAAAAAGATAATGACAGCAAAGGCAGTACTTCCAGAAATACCGAGTATGATGGCGATTTGATATTGAATGGCTGTGAATGGTGATACACCGGATAATATTTGACCAGTCATCATGCCTGGTAAGCTTATAATTCCCATTCCGACCATAGAATTAATTGTTGGTAAAATAGCAGAGTCAAAAGCGTCTCGAATGAGCGGAGCAGCAGCTTCTTTCGGTGTTGCGCCGAGCATAAGTGCACCTTCAATTTGACCTCTTTGCGATTTCATATTATTTAAGAACGTATTTGCACCAAGAGAAACACCAGTCATGGCATTCCCAACTAACATTCCTGTAATAGGGACGATATATTGCGGAGCATACCAAGGGTCATGACCGATAATAACAAAGATAAATAGTAGAAGTGGCCCAATTGATCCGGCGACCATGGAAAGGGCGGCTACTCGTTTTAATTCTTTAGACATTGGGATGTTAACTCGTTTATAAATATTAAAAATTGCAAAGGTAGTAATAGAAGTGATGAGAGCGATTGTATAAAATGGATTACTGTTTTCAAATACGTATGTAAGGACATATGCAACAAGTACGAGCTGAATGGTCATACGGAATGTTGCGAGCGCGATTTGTTTTTCGCGAGGTATTCCTTTTAATTTTACAAGTCCAATTAAAATAAGAATGAAAATATAGGCAGCTGCAAGTTGCCAAATTTGGAGTTCAATAACGCCCTTCAACTGAGAGCACTTCCTTTCTAGTTGCACCCTTTGTTTTGCTAATTTCAATAATATCATCTGCAATTTCTTCTGGAAGTTGTTGCGAGTGTGTGATGAAGATAACTGTTTTTTTCTTTTTTCGTGCTAGTTCAGTAAATTGTTTCATAACGCGGCGTTCTGTATCACTGTCTAATGCTGAAGTGGGTTCATCTAATAAATAGACAGGCGGATCCATAAGTACGATACGTGCAAAGGCAAGTCTTTGTTTTTCACCGCCGGATAATGAGGAGGTGCTATCTTCTAATTGCTTGTCTAAGCTAACGGTTTGTAATGCACTCCGCAGGGCATCATCATTTGGAAATGGTTTTTCAGAAAGACGAAGTCCCATTAATAGGTTGTCTTTAACGGTTCCATCAAAAATAGGTGGAGTTTGCCCAAGCATAACTACGTCACGACGTAATTGAATAGGGTAATAATCAGAAATTAATTTTCCGTTATATTCAATTGTACCGGATGTTGGGGATTGTAAATCGTTTAACATGCGAAGTAATGTGCTTTTTCCGCTTCCGCTTTCACCGATAATACAAGTAATCTTTTCTTTTTGAATCTGTAAATAAGGAATGTGTAGTATATCTTTATATATAACGTCTTTTAATATAAACATAAATCGCTCCTTTCTGATTCTAGTTATATCGTATCAAAAAAAGAGGGGAAAATGGTTATAACGAACAACGTTTTTTCTTCGTCTTGAGTTTTATTAATAAGTTAAGTAAACGATCTAATTCTTGGCTGAAAGAAATCACTTTATCATGAGTGAATCCGTATCGTTCAACGAGATAGATTAACTCTTTCTTTTTCGCTTCTATTCGATTGTTTAGTTTCGATAAGTTCATAAGTGGAATGTAATGCCTCCTACAAAAGTATTTATCACATAAAAAATAAGACCGAATGAATTCGGTCTTATTTATCACATAAAAAATAAGACCGAATGAATTCGGTCTTAAAGGAAAGAATAAAACAACTTACAAATAGCATACAATGTTTATCAATATTTTTTAATATAAAAATGAAAAATAAATCATTATAAATATTGAGAAAGATGTGTCTGATAATTTTTAAAAACTGATGCAAAGAGGCTGCCTACATAGTAGACAGCCTGTAAGGTATTAACCTTTATGATATTTGTACATCCAAAGAAGACCAGATTTTAATAATCTCGGTACACGTCCCATTAATGGTTGGTTTGCTAGTAAACCAAAGCCGTGCTTCTTACCAAGAGATCCTAGAACACCTTTTAATTTAATAACAGGTAGTTCATCCGGGAGTGGTTCATTATTCCAACGTTTTAATAATATTTGGACAATTTGTTCTCCTTGACCTTCAGCCAGTTGGGCAGATGGTGCATGTGGAAGTGCTGCGCAATCTCCTACAACGTAAACATGATCGTTATTTGGAATATTATGATATTTAGTTAAGACAACCCGTCCGCTACCATCTTGTTCAACTGGAAGGTTTCGAACAACTTCATTGGCTTGAATACCAGCTGTCCAAACGATTGCATCACATTCAAGTGGTTCATCGTGGTTGTACACAATATTTGGTTCTACTTTTGTAATGTTAGAGTTTCGTATGATGTTAACTTTATGCTTTACAAACCATTCTTCTACGTATCTACTTAATTTCTCTGGATATGGGAATAAAATTCTATCTTTTCGATCAAATAAATAGATTTTTAAATCAGAACGGCTTTCACGAAGTTCACTTGCTACTTCAACGCCACTTAAGCCAGCACCAACGACAGCTACTGTTGCATTTGGTTCTAGACTATTTAATTGTTCATATGTCTTACGTGTTTGTTCAATTGATTGTAGACTATGTGTATATTCTCTAGCTCCAGGAACGTTATGATATTTATCTTCACAGCCAAGTCCGATAATTAAATCATCATATTGGATCGCTTCGCCGCCATCAAGATGAACAGCTTTTTCTTCGAGGTCAATATTTGTTACTGTGCCGTATTGAATATTGAGGCGTGGGTGTTCAGGAAACGGTATACGAATATGCGTTTCTGAAATAGTACCCGCAACTAATGCATAATATTCAGTTTTGAAGCAATGATATGGTACTTTGTCGATTAATGTCACTTGTACATCATCCGGAAGTTGGTTGCTTGGAAGTAGCCTTTGCAGAATTCTCATTCCACCGTAGCCCCCACCTAGTATTACGAGGTGTTTCATGATGGATTACCCCTTTTCTGTTGAAATATCCCCTAATCATAAAATTTTATATTAATAAAATATTTTGACTTTACTCAATCAAATTATATCGAATTTGTGAACAAATAACAATGCATGAATGAATACTCTGTTGTACAATAAGAAGAAAAGTAAACTGTTTTTCTTTTTAAGTTACTCTTTCATTGTAAGTAGCATGTTATATAGAAGAAATCATCTACTTTGAAGTGAAGTAATGAAGTAACTAAATAGTTTAGACTGTGTAACGAAAACAACAAGAAACAGCTTAGTTTTCTTCTTATAGATAAAGTGAAAAGGTAATTTGTTTTGTAGTACAGGGGGGAGAATTTTGATTAAACCATTAATTGAATTTTGTGTAGGTAACCTTGCAAGTGGTTCACAAGCAGCTCTAGAAAAATTAGAAAAAGATCCGAATTTAGATGTAATGGAGTATGGTTGTTTAGGATATTGTGGCATTTGTTTTGAAGGACCATTTGCACTTGTAAATGGTGAAGTTGTACAAGGTGCAACAGTAGAAGAGCTTGTTAATAATGTATATGAGTATTTGGATGAAAATCCAATGTTTTAAGGTGTTGCGAATTAGTAGCACCTTTTTCATTAGATAAAACTTTATTTCGTGGGGAAGACTAATACTGAGTATTAGTCTTCCCCAATCGAAAATAGTAGGATAAATAAAAAAAGGCCCTTTTTAGAAGGGCTTTTTTCTTACACAAATTGTGTAAGAGTGGCTCATCGCCAAACGTTGTCAAATATGAGAAACGGGGGACATTCATATTGTGTTCTAAAAGCATGCATTTTATACTTAACCTAACAAATTATTTTTGGAGTGAATATAAATGAGCCAATTTTCTTTTACAAAAATGCATGGTCTTGGCAATAGTTATATATATGTAAATATGTTTGAAGAGCAAATTCCTGAAGAAGATTTAGCCCTTGTGGCCGAAAAGGTTTCAAATATTAATACTGGTATTGGAGCAGACGGGATGATTTT
Source organism: Bacillus sp. FSL W8-0640 (assembly GCF_038007725.1). Classification (NCBI taxonomy): domain Bacteria; kingdom Bacillati; phylum Bacillota; class Bacilli; order Caryophanales; family Bacillaceae; genus Bacillus; species Bacillus sp. FSL W8-0640. The sequence continues at coordinate 4,748,733 of NZ_JBBOXT010000001.1, read as the reverse complement.
AATTTGCCCTTCAGACGTAGCTCCGGTGAAGATGCGTATGTTTAATAATGATGGTTCTGAAGGAAAGAGCTGTGGTAACGGTTTACGCTGCGTAGCGAAATATGCGTATGAGCATAAACTAGTAGAAGAAACAGTTTTCACAATTGAAACGTTAGCTGGTATTGTAACGGCTGAAGTAACAGTAGAAGATGGTGTCGTGACATTAGCAAAAATCGATATGGGAGCACCTCGTCTAACACGTGCAGAAATACCGATGCTTGGTGAAGGTGAAACACCATTTATTCGTGAAAACTTCTTATACAATAATCATCGTTATGCATTTACAGCTGTTTCAATGGGAAATCCGCATGCGGTTATTTTTGTTGATGATGTAGAAAAAGCACCTCTTACAACACTTGGACCAGTTCTCGAGACACATGAAATGTTCCCAGAGCGAGTAAATGTTGAGTTTATCGAAATTTTGAATAATGACGAGATGAACTTCCGCGTTTGGGAACGTGGATCTGGTGTAACGCAAGCTTGCGGAACAGGAGCGTGCGCTGCAGTTGTAGCTGCTATTTTAAATGGAAAGATGGAACGTGGTAAGGAAATTACAGTCCATTTAGCTGGCGGCGATTTAATGATTGCGTGGACTGAAGAAGGAAACGTGTTGATGAAAGGACCTGCGGAAGTAATTTGCCGCGGAGTGTATGAGTACAAGATAGAAGCGTAAAGATGTATAATGGACTAAGAACAGAAAGGAAGGTGTATTTCATGATTGAAGTAACAGAACAAGCAGCTTTTCAAATTAAAGATATGTTAAAAGATGCTGAAGATGGAGAGAAGTATGTGCGCCTTGCTGTACACGGCGGCGGATGTAGCGGTCTTTCTTACGGCTTAGGATTTGAAGTAGAACCAAAAGAAGACGACACAGTGCTTGAGTTTTTCGGTGTTGAATTTGTTATCGATACAGAAAGTGCTCCAATTGTTAAAGGAGTAAAAATTGACTATAAACAATCTATGCTTGGCGGCGGATTCACAATCGACAATCCAAACGCAATCGCATCATGCGGATGTGGATCATCTTTCCGTACAGCATCGAATGCTGGTAAGCCAGAAGAGTGCTAAGTTTTTAGCCAAAAAAGAAAAGACCTTTTTAGCGATAGAATAAAATCGTTAGAAAGGTCTTTTCTTTTTGCGTTAAAACAGGAAATGTATGTAAAGTTACTTTAGATCTTAATTTAAATGTTATTATATATGGTATATATGATTAATGCTGTGAATTCGAGATTCATATTGTTCATTTTAAGATAAGATTATGTAGAAAAAATGTAAATGATTAGCAAAAATATACTATTTATTAGTTATATTTAATGTTAATATTTGTAACGAAGATGATTGGCGAGGGCTGATTAAAGTTTCACTTTATACAAAAAAGGTGCATGAGCGAGAAGGCTATAGCAAATTGTATAGAACTGAATAGTTCCGTATTAATTAAAATACGTTGATTATTAGATATAAAAAACACCGGGGGGATTAGAGTGAAGTCATTTAAGAGAGTACTTATAGTAGGGATGGCGTTGACTACAGTATCGATTTTGGGAGCTTGTTCTAGCGATACAGACGTATTAACAAAAGCAGGAGCAAAGCAACCAGCGAAGGCGGAAGGTGAAGTACTAAAAGATCAGAAGAAAACACCTATGACTACGAGCAAACGTGAAAGTATTAAAAATGAGGATGCACCATCATCACAAAAGCGTTATATTTCTCATGATGAATCTCAAAAGATTGAGGAAGGGATGACGTATACGGATATTCTTAATACGATTGACTATGGTGGTGAGAACATAAAACATTATAATAACCATGAAAAACGCGTATTTTATACTGAAAAAGATACGGATGGTACATATGAAATTATGGTTGAATTAAATACATATGGTTATGTTGTAAACATTGAACGTACTGCTATAAAGGATGAAGATAAAGATACAGATAAAGAGAATCAGGTATTTACGAAACGTAGTGAAGAGCCTGTAAAGGAATATGAAGAAAAAAACGATCGTGTACCGTGGTATAAAGATGTAAATAACAATTCGGCAGCAGTAAGTTACAATCATTATTTGAAAATCAAAAAAGGTATGCCCGCGAATCAGGTAAAAGCTGCAATTGGACAGCCACATGTGATTGAGAAATATAAATCTTATTCAGTATATGACTATACTGGTTATGGTGGAGAAGGATCATTACGTGTAATCTTTGAACCGAATGGAACTGTTACGGATGTAGTGGAAGACGGTTTACCACGATAATAAATTAGTTACGGGAAGAATTGTAGTAAAGTTGTCTTTGATTTTATAAAGTTTTTGGGAGCATCTCCGAATATAGGTGAAAAAATAATTCTCTTAGCCATGTTAACTATAGTATTAGTATTTACCGAAGTTTCTTCCAAATTCAATAGCGTTATCGTGGATGTTGTTGTCGTATTATCTTTGTTGATATATACCGCAGTAGGGCAGAAATTGTAACTGGACGCGGAGGAGTAGCAGCTTCCTTTTAAAAGAAGGAGGAAAATATGATGGAGGATATTCTTGAATTTATAGGGAGATACGTAATTAAACCTATTATTAGTTTAGTGAGATATCTTGTAATAGAGATTATAATTGAGGGCATAATAGAAGGCGTAATAAACGGTATAAGGAAATTACGTGATAAGTGGCGAAATTGGCGTGAAAGACGTTATTGGCGGTAGTGTAGCTGATGAGCGTGAGAAACAAAAACGTTATACAGAAGCTTAATGGAATGACAATTTCTAAAGTGAAGAAATAATTATTATCTTACAAAAGTGTAATGTTCATGTCATGTTTTTGAATTTCTTCTTTAAGCTCCGGGCTTTAAGATAAGAATATAAGAAAAAACATATGAGGTGAAGGAAATGAAAAGATACATTGCACTATTTAGTATTTTAGTTGTATTTGCAAGTTTGTTAGTTGGTTGTGATTTAAACCGTATGGGTAAAGATGAGTATTATGTTCAAATTACAGTAGATGGAAAAGAATTTGATAGTAAAGCTAGTAATGGGCAGAAATTTAAAGATTATGAATATAAGCTGACTGGCTTTGATAAAGACGGTAAAGAGAAAGAATTAGAATTCATAGCTCAAAAAAATCTTCGTAAAGAAGCATTCCTACGCGTATACCACTCAGATAAAAAAGGTGTAACAGCTTGGGAAGAAGTGAAAAAAGACGAGCTTCCAGCGAAAGTGAAAGAAAAACTAAGTGTGAAATAAGACAGATAAAAAGGAATTGACGAACAGGGTCAATTCCTTTTTTTGTTTTCAAATTCTTCTTCTGAAATGACTTTAAATCCGTGTCTTTTAAATAAAGCAGTTGTCACTCCGAAACCAGTTTGCTTATTACCGTTAAATTCTCCAGTGTAAATCGTAGAACTACCACAAGATGGGCTGCGTTCTTTTAAAATAATATATTCTGGGTGTAAATCTTTAATTTGTTCTAATGCTTTATAAGCACCATTTACGAAAGCTGCTGTGACATCTTCACCATTTTTTGTTATCACTTTCGCTTTTCCGTCTAAAACGTCGTCGCCATTCCCGCCAATAATTTCAGCGGAAGGACGAGGTGTTGGTAGTCCTCCTAATACTTCAGGGCAAATGAGGACTGTATCTTCTTTTTGCAGAAGCTCCTCTATTTTTGAAACGAGATTGTCATTCCCGTCATAACGGCAAGCAATCCCACCTAAACAAGCGCTAATTACGATCATATTTTCATCTCCATTAAAAAATATTAACTATCACGCCAATTTCGCTTCCTGCCTCTTACTTATAAATGAGGTGATATAAATGGGAAGCTTATATAATTTAATGAAACCATATAGTGAATTTCGAAGTAAAGAAGAGTTTAATACATATCAAAAACAAGTTTTGAAGTGCTACCGATTTCAATTGAATAAAACTGATTCTATCATTATTCATTTTTTAGGAAAATATGCGGTGAATGAGAAACAAAAAACAGTAGGAGTCGCTTGTCCATTAATGGGGACGATTGCGACGAATGTTGGAAAGAGTATTCGTACAGTACGCCGTTCAATTGCAAAGTTAGAGGAACTAGGAATTATAAAGCGTGTTGCAACAAAAGAAAGGCATAAACGCGGCGGGTATAGTGCGAACTTATATGTATTTCTTACATCTGCGATTGACCGCATGGATGACCGTATGAAAATGTCCGCTTGTAAAACTGAGGATAATGCAACTGGCTGTAGTAAAAATGAGCAAAAAATTGCTGGGGAAACAATTCTTTCTAAAAACATTTCACAAATAAAAGAGAAAAGAAAAGGAACGTATGAGCTTGATGAGACGTATTGCCGTCATGATATACCGAAGCCTTTTATATACGCACTGGTGCCGATGACGAGTAATCCGAAGAAAATTAATATATTTTGGAGTAAGGTCGAGCTTGCGTATAAAAAGAGTGGGTTACTAGAACAAGGTGTTTTACTGGAGCAAATATTAGCTGACGAAGAAGTGTATGGAAATTTAATTTGGCGCGTGAAAAGTGTTGTAAGAGCATATAAATATGGGGAAATTCGTAAAGACATTGGGGCACTTTTATACAGTACAGTGCGAGATTTATTTTTAGAGGTTGGATTAGAATGGGGAGCAGCATTAAGGAGAAGTAAGGGAATATCACTATTTGATCCATTCAAAAAAGAGCCATGCGTATAATACATGACTCTAAGTGGCTAATCGAACTTCCTTACAACTGGAACACGAATCGCTACAAATAGTACGAAGACGATAACAGCTATTGCACCACTTTTCATAACGGTTACGATTGGAATTCCCATTGCAAGTGCAAGTGATGTGAATGCATAAGAGAGCGGGATAAAGCCCATTGATGATAGCATAAGTAAACTCATTACGCGTCCCATCATTTCTTCTTTTACTGTCGATTGAATCATTGCCATAAGCGGTACAATCGCCATTGCGATTGTAATACCATAAAACATGCCGGCTAATAGTGCTTGCCAAAGTACGGTACTAAAGTTGATAGCTAAGAAGAATATACCAGACAATAGCATCATGATAATACAAAATAGACCGCGTCTACGATTAATATTTTTTAAACCGACAATGACAGCACCGATTGCCATTCCGCCACCTACAGATGCTTCTAAGTAACTAAAATGGAGCGAATCACCATGCAGAACGTTTTTAACAAAAAGCGGGAAACCAACTTGCATCGGGCCGATTAAAAATAAGTTTAAAAAAGCGCTACAAATAAGGAAAGTTGAAAGGAATGGCGATTCCTTTACATATAAGATTCCTTCTTTAATGGAAGTGAACATACCTTTATCTGTATCTTTTTGTTCTGGCATCGTAAATTGTATTTTTTGAACGAGTATGGCAGCGACAATCAGTAATAAAATCGTAATGGAAAAGATTGTCTCATAGTTCGTAAATTTAATGAGAATACCACCAAGTACAGGGCCTAAGATGACCGATGCTTGGTTCGTCATTTGTGTAAGTGAATTTGCTTGTGTTAACCGGCTTTTTTCTACCAATTCCGGTAAGATAGATCCATCCGCTGACCAGAAGAAAGCATCAGCAAGTCCAAAGAATAAAGCGAATAAAGCAAATGTATATAGTGTTACATCACCGACAATGAACCATGTGAGAATGGTTGCGACAAGAATCGCTCGAATGATATTGGAGTAAAACATAATGTTTTTTTTCGGGAATTTATCAGCTACAGCGCCGCCGACAATCATAAAAATAAGCCTTGGAACACTAAGGGCTACGAAAACAACACCGAGTGAAGCTTCAAGGTTTAATGTTTTTGCTATGTACCACGTTTGTGAAAAAGTAAAAAAGGCTAAAGCAAAGCTTGAAAAAAGAGTAGCTGCCCAAAGAAAAAGGAAATTCGTATTTTTTAATAACGGTTTTCCGCTTCCTTCTAAAGCAGTTTTATTTTGTTGTAGTTCCTCCATATTGCTTCCTTTCTATGTGACGAATTTAAACTAAAAAACTTATTAACAATCGTTTTATACAGTTTCTAATATTTCTATACTGCACTTTCTCATTGTAGACAATAATAATGAATTTGCCCAGTAGCTATTTAACGACAAAAAAAGATGCCGAATGGGCATCTTTTTTTAGGCTAACGCAATATAAATATCCAATTGAACGTTGTTTGGATCTAACGCTCTTTCATCGTAAAGCTCAAAGTCTGTTGTGAAGGCACGTTTATTTTCTTTCGACCATTTCCAAATATATTCCCAAGCTTCACAAACGACTTCAGCAACTGGTCCTTTTCTTGTTGTAAATACCGCATATGTAGCGGCAGGTATTGTTAAAGTTGTCATATTTTCAGGAACGTCTTCTAATGAAGAAACAGGCATACCGATTGTAAATTGATATGTACCGGTTTCATCTGATTCGTAGTTTGAGTAGAAAGCGAATGTTTCTTTCGTTTGTTGATTTGGGATGTGATGCATCATTTGTTCTTGAAAGTATCGGTTCCAAAGTTGTGGAATGTTTCCTTCAGTAGATGCCTCTTTTTCATTAGTCGTCGTAACCGAAACGCCGATTGCGTGGAAAGCTTCTTTTTTTACGATAATAGGTTCGTGTAGCATAAAAAATTCCTCCTTTTTTTTAAAAAAAAGAACATTTGTTCTTGTTTTAATATAACATATTTTTACATGTAACGGTTGTTATTTTTAGAAAATTTTAATCATAAAAAACAAACTGAAAATAACTAAAAAATGGTAAATTTTCTATTGTATGTATAAATAGGATGAGGAGTATGTTAAAATTTTTAAGTATCCTTTAACTGTTATATAAACCTATACAGCACGGTGTTTTTACTATATTAAAAGTATGGTAAAGGTTTGTATAAGTGTCCGGTATATATGCTATTTTTGATAAATTAAAATAGTAATATTCTATGAGATTTATATTGTTGACATTGGGATTTCAACGATACATTTTCGTAGGTCGGATTGTTGCGAGTGGATATATATTGCTATGTATTCGGCTACTAAATGAAAGGGTTACTGAAATGAAGTAGGCGGATAGCAAGTATATAGAAAGGAGAAAGGTAGAAAATATGAAGCAAGTATTGAAGTGTTTTAATGTCGTAACAATGATCACACTTCTTCTATCCATCATATTGCCTTCGCCCAGTGCTTTTGCTACAGAGATAAATAAAAAAAGCTGGGATGAGTTACAAGGAAATGATGTGAAAATTAAGGCAGATCAAGTGAATGCTGAAATGTATAAGGGAGAAGTAGCGGAGAGGGAGCACGTATTTCAATATAAGATTGAAAATACGGGAGATACACCAATCCGAGAATTAGTAATTAAACAAAATAATGACAATGGAATTGAGTTTCTTTCGCAATCTGTGAAAGTAAACGGAGAGAAGTTACTTGAAAATAAGGTAGCGGATTTCTATGTAGAGGAAAAAGATAATGGAGGAAAGGTTCTTTCTTCTAATCTTAAAATTCAAGATTTAAAATCACATGAAAAAATGACTGTATTAATAAAAGCTCGTCGTGCGCAACATTTTAATAAAGAGTATAAGCAAAAAATTAGTGTGCAAAAGGATCAACTACAAATAGGAAACATGTCTGTAGATGTTGAAGGGCTTCCTTCTGAAGAGAAGTTAGAAGCTAATACCGATGATGAGGCTGACAGTAGTAAGAAAGCTATCGGATCAACAACTGATTCAAAAACTAAAGAAGTGGATGGAAAATTAAAAGTATCTGTAGAAGATAAAAATACATCTGCACAAAAAACAGAAATAGAGAAGATAAAACAACCTGAGGCTGAGAAGCAACTAGAAAAAGAGAAAAAGCAATCACCTTTAGCAGTAAAGCAGAGTGATGCAGAAGTACAAGCTGCATCAGAAAATGCTTCGAAGGTTCAAATCCAAACAGGAGATAAACAAGGATTTGGAGACCCGTTGTATTCTACAATTGCTCCTGGTAATTTAGTACAGACTGGTAATGTGACGCTTGGTTTAACAGATAATCATTATACTAGGCAAAGTGTTGGTGGCAAAACCAATAAAAAAGCTGTAGATGTTGATAATGATGATACTACATTTAATTCGTCAACAGGTGCATTTCCTAACATTCCTGCTGGAAGTAAAGTGAAAAAGGCGTATTTGTTTTGGACAGCTGCTATGGGGACTCCGAGTGATGCAAGGACAGATTATAGAGTTAGCGATGAAGATGTAAGACAACCCGTTAAAATGAAGATGGGAAATAAGCAATACGCTGAAGTAAGTGCTGATAGTATACGAAAAGCGGATTCTTTACCGTATATTGCAAATCACTATGGCAGTGGTGCAGGATACGTAGCGTATGCAGATGTAACAAATGTAATTGCACAGCAAGGTATTTCTCAAACGGTGACAGTTGCAAATGTGCCACAAATTAAATTTGAAAAAGGCAGTGGCTATTACTGGGGTAACTGGAATCTTATCTTAGTTTATGAAAACTATAAAGAAACAGTAAAAGACATGAAGATTTGGGAAGGGCTAGTCTCTCAAAAAAGTACAGCCTGGACAGATATTAATGTTAATAAAATAAACACACCAAAAGAAGGTGCTTTTAAGGCGAAATTTAGTTATTTTTCATCGCAAGGTGATCCAGCTGATAATGATGGATATGCCTATGATTATGGAGAGTATGATTTTGGGTTAGGGTATCAAAAGTTTAAAAATATTAAAGGTAAAGATAATGATGTTAATGACTCATCTATGACAGAAGTACAAGTAGATGGTACTAACGAATTTGTTACGAAAAAATACCCAGGATATAATCCAGATTGGACAAATTCTTTCAGTACAGATATTCATACGTATCACCTTGAAGGACCCACTCAAGTGAAAAATGATTTAAAAGAAGCAAAAATGCGTTTTAGAGCATATGGTGGTGGCGGTGATATTTACGTATTAAATAACGCTACATTCGTTACAGAACATAATGCTCCAAACTTACAAGTTGATAAAAAGGCATTAGATAGTGCCGGAAAAGAAATTAAGGACGTTAAAGTTGGTGAAGAGTTTACGTATCAAATTGAAGTGAAAAATGATACGAAAAATAACCAAGCGCCGGTATCAAATGTAAAAGGTTTTGATAAATTAGATGATCGTTTAGAGTATGTTCCAGGGTCTATACAATATGTTTCTGGAAGTAATAAAGGAAATAAAACAGATAATGCAAGCGATGATGAAGCAGAGTTTGTAAATAATCAAATTGATTTCCGTGTTGGTGAGGGTGCAGATGCTAAAAACGGTGGTGTTTTAAAGCCTGGTGAAAGTACCGTTATTACATTCAAAGTAAAAGTGAAAGATTCTGTACAATCAGATACAACAGTAAAAAATGTCGTTGTTGTAAAGGGACAAGATAGTGCCGAGATAAAGTATGAAACTGAGGACGATGCAAATGTTACGGTTACTACCCCAAAAGAAGTTCCAGGGGAAATAGAGGCGAGAAAAATAGCTTCTAATAAAACACCGAAGTTAGGTGAAGAGGTAGAGTATCGTATTACATTTAAAAATAAGACAAAAGATGGACGTCTAGATGTATTGACCATTGAAGATGAATTACCAAGTAGTCTTGAATACGTGAAAGATAGTTTGAAAGCAGAAGGTGCAAAACCAGAGCCAGTAGAGCTGAAGTTTGAAAATGGAAAAGTAATTGCAAAGTATCCAGAAATTATGGATATGGAAGAAAGAAGTATCGTCTTTAAAACAAAAGTAAAAGAAACTGCAAAAATTGGTGAAGAAATTGTTAATAAAGCAACCGTTAGAGATAAAACAAATCCACCAAAGAATCTAGAAGAGAAGATTACACCACAGCATAAGGCCGGTAAAATTGCTGCAAAGAAAAAAGCAACAAATAAGAAGCCGAGGCTAGGAGAAGAAGTTGAATATCAAATTAGCTTCAAAAATACGGTGGAAAACGGAAAACTAGATGCAGTTACAATAGAAGATGAAATTCCAGCTAACTTAGAATTTGTTCAAGGCAGTGTGAGAGCTGAAGGTGCTGCACCAAATCCAGTAGAGTTAAAAGTAGAAAATGGTAAGATAATCGCAAAATATCCAGAGATTACGGATACAAAAGAGCGAAGCATTGCCTTTAAAGTGAAAGTAAAAGAAGAGGCAAAAGCGGGAGAAACGATTGTTAATAAAGCGGTTGTGAGTGAGCCAAATGGACAAACTGAGCATCCAGAGGAAAAGATTACGCCGGATTATAAATACGGTAAAGTGGATGTAGAAAAAAGCGTAACGAATCAAACACCAAAACTAGGAGAAGAAGTGGAATACCGAATTACATTTTATAATACGGTAGAAAACGGAAAACTAGAAAAGGTGCTAGTAGAAGATACACTACCTAAAGGTGTTGAATACGTGAAAGATAGTTTGAAAGCTGAAGGTATAAAACCAGAGCCAGTAGAACTAAAAGTGGAAGATGGCAAAGTAATGGCCAAGTATCCAGAAATTACGGATACAGAAAAAAGAAGTATTGTTTTTAAAGTGAAAGTAAAAGATTCGGTAAAAGTAGGGGAGGCAATCGTAAATAAAGCAATTGCAAAAGATCCGAAAAATGAGCCTGTTGAATCAAAGGTTGTTATTACACCGCAAAGTAAAAAAGGTGAAATTGCTGCTACAAAGGTAGTTAATAATAAGAAGCCAAAGTTAGGCGAAGAAATCGAGTACCGCATTAGTTTTCATAATACGGTTGAGAACGGAAAACTTGAAGAGGTGCGAGTGGAAGATACAATTCCAAAAGGTCTTGAATATGTAGAAAATAGCATCAAGGCCGAAGGAGAAGCACCTGAACCAGTAGAATTAGCTGTTGAAAATGGGATAGTCAAAGCTAAGTATATCGATATTATGGATATGAAAGAAAGAAGTATCGTCTTTAAAGTAAAGGTGAAGGAAGAAGTAAAAGTAGATAAAGAGATTGTCAATAAAGCAATTGTTGATGATACGAAAAATCCACCGATTGAACCGGAGGAAAGAATTACTCCGCAACATAAGGATGGAATAATTGATTCGAAGAAGACAGTAGATAATCCATCACCAAAACTAGGAGAAGAAGTAGAATACCGAATTAGCTTTAAGAACACGGTAGAAAACGGAAAACTAGAAAAGGTAATAATAGAGGATACAATTCCTAACGGTTTAGAGTATGTAAAAGGCAGCGAAAAGGCTGAAGGTGATAAACCAGCTCCATTAAAGTTAAGTGTGAAAGATGGAAAAGTTATTGCTGAATACGACAATATTACGGATATGAAAGAAAGAAGTATTGTCTTTAAGGTAAAGGTGAAGGAAGAAGCGGAAGTGGGGAAGGAAATCATCAATAAGGCAATTGTTGATGATATGAAAGATCCGAAAGAACCAGAAGCGAAAATTACACCATTACACAAAGATGGAAAAATTAAAGCGAAGAAAATCGTAAATAATGAAACACCGAAGTTAGGAGAAGAAGTAGAATACCGAATTAGTATGAAAAATACGGTAAAGAACGGAAAGCTAACAGACGTGACAGTAGAGGATACTTTACCAGAAGGTTTAGAGTATGTAGAAAATAGTTTGAAAGCAGAAGGTGCCGGAATAGATTCAGTAGAGCTGAAATTTGAAAACGGTAAAGTAATGGCAAAATATCCAGAAATTACGGATACAGAAGAAAGAAGTATCGTTTTTAAAGTGAAAGTAAAAGAAGAAGTAAAAGTCGGTAAAAAAATCATTAATAAAGCAACTATTGATGATTCGCAAAATAAGCCAGTTAATCCGACAGCGGAAATTACTCCTCAGTATAAAGATGGAAAACTTGAAGCAAAAAAGATAGTAAATAATGAAACGCCGAAGTTAGGAGAAGAAGTGGAATACCGAATTAGCTTTAAAAATACGGTAGAACATGGAAAGCTAACAGAGGTAAAAATAGAAGATGATTTACCAAATGGATTAGAGTATGTGAAAGATAGTTTAAAAGTAGAAGGTTCTAAGCCAGATCCAGTGGAATTAAAATTTGAAAACGGTAAGGTAATGGCAAAGTATCCTGAGATTACAGATACAAAAGAGAGAAGTATTACCTTTAAAGTGAAAGTAAAAGGTAAAGTGAGCGATTCAATTGTTAATGAAGCGATTGTGAGCGATACGAAACATCCGCCAGAAACACCGACAGCAGAAATTATTCCGCAACATAAAGACGGAAAAGTGAAAGCGAAGAAGACGGTAAATAATGAAACGCCGAAGTTAGGAGAAGAAGTAGAATACCGAATTAGTTTTAAAAACACGGTAGAAGACGGAAAACTAGCAGAGGTGAAAATAGAAGATACTTTACCAGAAGGTTTAGAGTATGTAGAAAACAGTGTGAAAGCAGAAGGTACTAAGCCGGATCCAGTAGAATTGAAAATGGAAAATGGTAAGGTAATGGCGAAGTATCCAGAGATTACGGACACAGAAGAAAGAAGTATCACTTTTAAAGTGAAAGTAAAGGAAGAAGTGAAAGTCGGTAAAAAAATCGTTAACAAAGCAATTGTTGATGATACGAAAAATGAACCAGAAACACCGACGGCAGAAATTACTCCGCAGCATAAAGACGGAAAAGTGGAAGCGAAGAAGACGGTAAATAATGAAACGCCGAAGTTAGGAGAAGAAGTAGAATACCGAATTAGTTTTAAAAACACGGTAGAAAACGGAAAGCTAGCAGAGGTAAAAATAGAAGACAATTTACCAAATGGATTAGAGTATGTGAAAGATAGTTTACGAGCGGAAGGTACTAAGCCGGATCCAGTAGAACTGAAAGTGAAAGATGGAAAAGTAATCGCCAAATATCCAGAGATTACGGATACAGAAGAAAGAAGTATCGTCTTTAAAGCGAAAGTAAAAGAAGAATTTAAAGTTGGTGAAGGCCTTGTCAATAAAGTGGTTGTTGATGATACAAAAGATCCAACAACTTCAGAAGTAACAATTACGCCAGAATATAAAGACGGTAAGCTTAAAGCAGAGAAATTTGTAAACAATAAAAAACCGAAATTAGGAGAAGAAGTAGAATACCGAATTAGTTTTAAAAACACGGTAGAAAACGGAAAACTAGTAGAGGTTACAGTAGAAGATGAAATTCCAGCTGGATTAGAGTACGTGGAGAACAGTTTACAAGCAGAAGGTTCTAAACCAAGTCCGGTAGAATTGAAATTTGAAAACGGCAAGGTAATGGCAAAGTATCTAGAAATTACGGATACAAAAGAAAGAAGTATTATCTTTAAAGTGAGAGTAAAAGAAGAGGCAGAAGTAGGCAAGGAGATTGTTAATAAAGCAATCGTAGTAGATACAAAAAATGAGCCCGAAGAGCCTCATGTGGAAATTACTCCGCAATATAAAGATGGTAAAATTGCTGCGCAGAAAGTGGCGAATAATCATAAACCGAAACTAGGAGAAGAAGTAGAATACCGAATTAGTTTTAAAAACACGGTAGAAAACGGAAAACTAGCAGAGGTAAATATAAAGGATGCATTACCAAATGGTTTAGAGTATGTGGAAGGCAGTATCACGGCAGAAGGTTCTAAACCGAAACCAGTAGAGCTACATGTGAAAAATAATAAGGTAATGGCAAAGTATCCAGAAATTACAGATACAGAGGAAAGAAGCATTGTCTTTAAAGCGAAGGTAAAAGAAAGCGTAAAAGTGGGAGAAGAAATCGTAAATGAGGCAATTGTAGATGATACAAAGAATCTGCCAGAAGAGCCTTATGTACCGATTACACCACAATATAAAGATGGGAAAATTGAGGCAAGAAAAGAAGTAAGTAACCATGAACCGAAGTTAGGTGAGGAAATCGAATATCGAATTATTTTTAATAACACGGTGAAAGATGGAAAACTAGCAGAGGTAAAAATAGAAGATAAAATTCCAGCTGGATTAGAGTTTGTAGAAGGAAGCGAAAAAGCTGAAGGTGAAGAGCCAAAACCAGTGGAGTTGAAAGTAGAAAATGGTAAGGTAATGGCAAAGTATTCAGAGATTATGGATACGCAAGAAAGAAGTATTGTCTTTAAAGTGAAGGTAAAAGATTCGGTTACAATAGGGAAGGACATTACAAATAAAGCGATTATCCATGTTGATGATCCGAACCATCCAGTAATTGATCCGACAGCAAAAATTACACCACAATATAAAGATGGTAAAATTGCTGCTCATAAAAAGGTGAATAATCATAAACCGAAGCTAGGTGAAGAAATCGAATATCGAATTTCATTTAATAATACGGTGAAAGATGGAAAACTGGCAGAGGTTAAAATTGAGGATGAAATTCCGTTTGGTTTAGAGTATGTGAAAGATAGTCTAAAAGCAGAAGGTGATAAGCCGGCCCCAGTAGAGTTGAAAGAAGAAGCTGGTAAGGTTAGTGCGAAGTATGAAAATATCACTGACATGAAAGAAAGAAGCATTATCTTTAAAGTGAAGGTGAAAGATTCCGTTGAAGTGGACAAGGCAATTGTAAATAAAGCAATTGTTGATGATACAAAAAATCCACCAGAGCGACCAGAAGTAGATATTACACCGCAGCATAAAGATGGTAAATTTAAAGCTAATAAAAAGGTAAGTAAAAAAGATCCAAAGCTAGGAGAAGAAGTAGAGTACCGAATTAGTTTTAAAAATACGGTAGAAAACGGAAAACTAGCAGAAGTGAAAATTGAGGATCAACTACCAAATGGATTAGAGTATGTGAAGGATAGTTTAAAAGCAGAAGGTAATGAACCAAATCCGGTAGAGTTAAAAGAAGAAGCTGGAAAAATTACAGCGAAGTATGAAAATATTACTGATACAGCTGAGCGTAGCATTATCTTTAAGGTAAAAGTAACAGAAGCAGTAAAAGTCGGGAAGAAAATCGTGAATACGGCAATTGTGGATGATGATAATCCGAAGAATCCTCCGCAAAAACCAGAAGCGATTATTACACCGGAGTATAAGAATGGAAAAATAAAAGCTGAGAAAACAGTAAATAACCCAGCTCCAAAATTAGGAGAAGAAGTAGAGTATCGAATTACGTTCCGTAACGTAGTTGAGCACGGAAAATTAGCGAAGGTGAAAATTAAGGATGAATTACCAAACAGTTTAGAGTTTGTAGAAGGTAGCGAAAGAGCTGAGGGGGATAATCCAAAACCGTTGCATGTAAAAGTGAAAAACGGCATAGTACTCGCAGAATATCCAGAAATTACGGATACGAAAGAAAGAAGTATCGTCTTTAAAGCAAAAGTGAAAGAAAAAGCTAAAATTGGAGAAGCGATTGTGAATACGGCGGTTGTGGAAGATACTATAAATCCACCAGAGAAACCGAATGTCGCGATACAACCTCAACATAAAGAGGGTGTATTACAAGCTGAAAAGACAGTGAGTAACCATGAACCGAAGTTAGGAGAAGAAGTAGAATATCGAATTAGTTTTGAAAATACAGTAGAAAACGGCAAACTAACTGAGGTAAAAGTAGAGGACGAAATTCCAGCTGGTTTAGAATACGTACAGGATAGTATAAAGTCTGATGGGCCGGAACCAAATCCAGTAGAACTTAAAGTTGAGAATGGAAAAGTAACAGCAAAGTATCCAGAAATTACGGATACGAAAAAAAGAAGTATCATCTTTAAAGTGAAAGTACAAGAAACGGTACAAGTAGGAAAAGAAATTATAAACAAGGCGGTTGTGGATGATAATAATCCGACAAATCCACCAGTTGAGTCACTTATACCAATTACACCTCAATATAAAGATGGGAAACTAGAGGCAAGGAAAGAAGTAAGTAACCATGAACCAAAGCTAGGGGAAGAAATCGAATATCGAATTACTTTTAACGGCACAGTAGATGGCGGGAAGTTAGTTGATGTAAAGATTGAAGATGAAATTCCGTCTGGTTTAGAGTATGTGAAAGAAAGTCTGGAGGCCGTAGGTGATAAGCCTGTGCCAACAGAACTTAAAGTCGAGAATGGAAAAGTAACAGTGAAGTATCCAGAAATTATGGATACGAAAGAAAGAAGTATCATCTTTAAAGTAAAGGTAAAAGAATCAGTAAAAGTTGGAGAGGAAATAACAAATAAAGCGATCATTCATGTAGATGATCCAGATCATCCAGTTATGGAACCGACAGCGACAATAAAGCCAGAATATAAAGATGGTAAGTTAAAAGCGACGAAGACAGTAAATAATAAAGAACCGAAGCTAGGAGAAGAAGTAGAATACCGAATTAGTTTCAAAAATACGGTAGAAAACGGCAAACTAGCAGAGGTAAAGGTAGAAGATGAAATTCCAGCCGGTTTAGAGTACGTGCAAGATAGCATTAGATTTGAAGGGGCTGAACCAAATCCAATAGAGTTAAAAATGGAGTTTGGAAAAGTAATAGCAAAGTATCTAGAAATTACAGATACGAAAGAACGTAGTATTATTTTTAAAGTGAAGGTAAAAGCAGCACCAAGTAAAGGGATAACAAATAGAGCGGTAGTGGACGATAAAATAAATCCACCACTTGAGCCTACAGTTACAATTTTACCGAAAACAAAAGAAGATCTTAAGATACCAGAAGAGCCGAAGGAACCAAAAGAACCAGAAGTGAAACCAGAGGATCCGAAAGAGCCGAAGGAACCAGAAGTGAAACCGGAAGAGCCGAAAGAACCGAAGGAACCAGAAGTGAAGCCGGAAGAGCCGAAAGAACCGAAAGAACCGAAGGAACCAGAAGTGAAGCCAGAAGAGCCGAAAGAACCGAAGGAACCAGAAGTGAAACCGGAGGAACCGAAAGAGCCGAAGGAACCAGAAGTGAAACCGGAGGAACCGAAAGAGCCGAAGGAACCAGAAGTGAAACCGGAGGAACCGAAAGATCTGAAGAAACCAGAAGTGAAACCGGAGAAACCGGAAGTAAGACTGGAAAAGTTAATTAAAGAACCGCAAGTAAAAGTAGAAAAAGAATTACCGAAAACAGGGGCAGCACATTCATGGATGATGTCAGTTGGTGCGGGAATTTCATTCTTAGTTGGCGGAGTATTATTCGTATTAGGTAGAAGAAGAAAACAATAATTTTTTAGACGAAAAGCACACTGAGTTCGATAGTTTATTGGACTCAGTGTGCTTTTATGTTATATAAAAGGAAAGCTCCTTCCACGTATGGAAGGAGCTTTATTTTTGCATATTAAAACATACTTGAGCTATGCATCGGTTGAAGTTTTGCATTTGGATCGAAGTAAGCTTTTGCATTGTTTACTGCTGTCGGTGCTTCGCCAAATCCACAAGCGATAAGTTTTACTTTTCCTTCATATGTACAAATGTCACCAGCAGCGTAAATGCCAGGAATATTTGTTTCCATTTTTGAATTTACAAGGATGCTGTTTTTTTGTATATCTAAGCCCCAGTTTTTAATTGGGCCAAGAGAAGAAACGAAGCCGTAGTTTACGATCACGTCATCAACATCGATGATAATTTTTTCCTCCGTTTTTACATGTTGAAGAACGACTTGTTCAATCTTGTCATCACCAATGAGTTCTACTGGAACGTATGGTGTACTTACTTCTGCACGAGAATTCATTAAGCTTTCTACGCTATGTTCATGCGCACGGAATTTATCACGACGATGAACGATTGTAACTTTTTCAGCAATCGGTTCTAACATCATTGTCCAGTCTACTGCTGAGTCGCCACCGCCAAATACTACGACGCGCTTACCAGCAAATTTATTCATATCATCAACGAAATAATGTAAGTTTTTCTTTTCGTATTTCGCTGTACCTTCTAATTCTAAGCGGCGTGGTTGGAAAGCACCATTGCCAGCAGTAATAATAACTGATTTAGAATAGTGAGTTTGCTTATTCGTAACAAGTTTAAATATACCGTCAGCTTGTTTCTCAAGCGTATCGACAGCTTCTTCTAAACAAACAGTTGGGTCAAATTTCTTCATTTGCTCTTTTAAGTTATCAACTAATTCTTGTGCGCGCACTTTTGGAAATCCAGCCACATCATAAATGTATTTTTCAGGGTAGAGTGCGGATAATTGTCCGCCAAGTTGAGGTAAGCTTTCAATGATTTTTACACTTGCTTGTCTCATACCGCCATAAAATGCTGTGAACAGTCCCGTTGGACCACCACCAATAATTGTTATGTCGTAAACTTTTTGATTTTCTGCCACTTTCATTCCCCCTATAGATGGAATTTTGATATTGATTTCATATATTGTTCATATGTACACGAAAATCCTGCAAATGATGACACTTTCAAATAAATGATAGCATATTTGAGTTCATAATACTTCTGAAAACGACTGAATTGTGTGTAAGTTTTCGCATAGGTTCTTTTTTATTGTATAAAATATACAGAAAGGAAAATACATGAAAAAAAGGCTAAAAAACCCTTGAAAACGCTATGTTATTTTAAAATATTGATAATTCTCCAGACGCTTGAATTCTGGAATAAAACCGACTAATATAGGGAAGTATTATGTTAAATTTCTATGACAAAATTCGTACGATTTTTTGACTGCGTTTTGTTATGATATAGAATGTGATAAATTCCACATTCTTGACAAATAGAGTTTTTAGTACTTGGTATTATTTTTTATTACTATTATATAAAGAAAAGGGTTGTGATTTGGTGAAGACTCCAAAAATCGTAGTTTTAGGTGCAGGTTATGGCGGGATGATTACGACTGTTCGTCTGCAAAAAGCATTATCTGTAAATGAAGCTGAAATTACGCTAGTAAACAACAACAGCTATCACTACCAAGCGACTTGGTTACATGAGAGCGCAGCTGGTACATTACAAGATGAAAAAATCTGTCTAGATATTCAAGACGTTATTGATACAAATAAAGTGAACTTTGTACAAGACACAGTAGTAGAAATTAAAGCTGCTGAAAAACGCATTATCTTAAAAGATGGCGAGTTAGAGTATGATTACTTAGTAATTGGTCTTGGTTTCGAATCAGAAACATTCGGAATTACAGGATTAAAAGAGCATGCATTCTCAATCGCTAACATTAATGCAACTCGTGAAATTCGTGAGCATATGGAAGCTAGTTTCTCTAAATATGCAACTGAACAACGCGATGAGTTAGTAACAATCGTTGTTGGTGGTGCTGGATTTACTGGTATCGAGTACGTAGGTGAGCTTGCAAACCGTGTTCCTGAACTTTGCAAAGAGTATAATGTACCACGTGAAAAAGCACGTATCATCTGTGTAGAAGCTGCTCCAACAGCACTTCCAGGTTTCGATCCAGCGTTAGTAGAATACGCTGTAAAACAACTTGAGAAAAAAGGTGTAGAATTCCGCATCGGTACAGCAATTAAAGAAGCAACTGAAGAAGGTATTATCGTTGCGAATGGCGATGACACTGAATTAATTAAGTCTGAAACAGTAGTTTGGGCTGCAGGTGTTCGTGGTAATGGTATTGTGGAAGAGTCTGGCTTTGAAGCAATGCGCGGACGTGTAAAAGTTGATGAGTACATGCACGCTCCAGGATACGAAGATGTATTCATGGTTGGTGACGCAGCGTTAATCATTAATGAAGAAATTAACCGTCCTTACCCACCAACAGCACAAATTGCAATTCAACAAGGTTACAATATTGCACACAACTTAACTGTATTAGTTCGTGGCAAGGGCGAAATGAAGAAATTCGCATTCGATAATAAAGGATCTGTATGTTCTTTAGGTCATGACGATGCAATGGGCGTTGTTATGGGTAAAAAGTTAACAGGTTGGAAAGCTTCCTTCATGAAGAAAGTAATCGATAACCGTTACCTATTCTTATTAGGTGGACCTTTATTAGTTCTTAAAAAAGGTAAATTAAAGTTCTTTTAATATATAGTAGAAAAAGCAGAAACGGCTAAGAGCTGTTTCTGCTTTTTTCATATTAAAAATATAGTATAATATATAAAAAAGAAAGAATATTCTGTCCGTTCTGATGGAGGAGGTTATTACATCATGGAGAAACGAGGGAAGGTATGGCTAGCTGTTAGTGGTTTAGTAGCTACAAAAGATGGTAGGTGGCTATTTGTTAAGAAGAAATACAGTGGATTAAAAGGGAAATGGTCTTTACCGGCTGGTTTTGTAAATGAAGGTGAGACGGTTGATGAAGCTGTGAAACGCGAAGTGTTAGAAGAGACAGGCATTGTCGCTCATGTGAAGGGGATTATTGGTGTTCGATCGGGTGTTATTCGTAATGAGATTAGTGATAATATGATTATTTTCCTTTTGGAACCTGAAGGAGAAAATATTATTGTACAGGAGAAAGAATTGTCTGAAGTGGCGTTCTTACATCCGAATAAGATTGTAGACGATCCGAATACGTCTGTGCTTATTAAATATTTGTTAGAAGGAAGATCAGAACTACATCTTGAAGTGGACAAAACATTAAATCCAGGTGAACCATTTGGTTATACAGCTTATCACGTATTTACGGCACGTGCGGAGGAGAGGGGAAAAGAGTGAGTATACCGGTACTACTTATTTCAATGATGTTATTCTTTATTTTGTTCTTTGGAATTGGATTTTTACTCAACATGATTTTGCGAGCTACTTGGGTAATGGTTATTGTGTATCCGATTGTTTGTATGCTTATTATTAATAAAGCGAGTATGTGGGATTATTTTTCAAAACCGAAAGAAACATTTTCTTCATTTGGGACAAGTGTATCGCACTTAGGACAAGCAGACGTATTTATTCTATCTACTGGATTAGTAGGGGCTGCTTTAGCAGGAGTCGTAATCAAGAAACTTCGGAAAAGCGGATATCAAATGTTTTAATCTCCAATTAAGTTGGAGATTATTTTTTTGCATATTCCTTCATCGTATAGGGAATGATTAACGATGAAGGAGTGTGGAATATAAAAATGTTAAAACGATATTGTATTCGCATTATGATGACTTGTTTACTTGCAATTGCATTATGCGTAACATGGAATGCTTTCACAGGAGTTTCTTTATTAGAGATTGTAAAGATATATGAAGGAATGAGTGCAAAAGAAGTACATGCAGCAGAAGTTAAGAGAAATGTTGCTCCGAGTAAAGAAGTGATAAATGCTTTAGAGCAGGCAAACGACTGGTCTAAATATCGTTCAATTGAAATGACTGCAACAGGTTATACATCGGGGATTGAGTCAACTGGTAAGAGGCCAGGGCATCCAGAGTATGGTATTACATATTCAGGTGTCAAAGTGAAAAGGGATTTATATTCCACAATTGCTGCGGACTTACGCGTATTCCCGATTGGAACGATTCTCTTCGTGCCAGGTTACGGGTATGGTGTAGTAGCTGATAAGGGCGGTGCAATAAAAGGAAACCGTCTTGATCTATATTATGATACGGTGAAAGATGTTTATAGCCAATGGGGTAAGAAAAAAGTAAATGTGTACGTAGTAAAAGTAGGAAATGGTAAGTTTACAGAAGAAGAGTTAACGATGTTAAATCAAGACGAAACGATGCAAGTGTTTCGTGGTCAATATTTAAAACAAAGATAGTCTAGTCGTAATTACGCTAGACTTTTTTTCTTGGCTTATTTCATGATAGAGGAGATTTTGGATCTGCGATTTTACACGCCATATAACTGTAGTTAGAATTATCGCATTTTATCGAAAATAAAGTTATAATGGTGGTAGAGAAATTTAGGGGGTCTGAACATGTTTCAAGTACAAAAAGAATTAGCAGGTCATGAAGCGGTAATTGTTGCTTTATTTGAAGAAGAGAAAATGAGTAGTTTTGTACAAGAACTGGACAAAGCGTTTGAAGGGCAATTACAAGTTTTACTAGAAGAGAAAGAATTATCTACGAAGAAAAAGGCCATTTCGAAAGTACATAGCTTAGGGAAAACAAATGTGAAACGTTATTACTTTGTTGGTTTAGGAAAGAAAGAATCTTACACGACAGAAACGTTACGTGCGGCTCTTGGTAAGGCGTTTAAAACACTGCAAGCAGCAAAAGTACGAGATGCAGCAATCTTACTTGATTCTTTCGTAACAGAGAAATTAGACGCGATTGATGTCGCTCATATTGCGGCAGAGGTACAAGGCCTTGGTACATATGAGTTACAAACGTATAAATCAGATAAAAAGGATCGTGTAGAGTTAGAGAAGTTCACGGCTATTACAGCGGAAGATGCACAAGAAATTGAAGCAGCATTAACAGTTGGCTACGTACATGGACGTGCAACAAATTCAGCTCGTACACTTGTAAATATGCCGCCAAACGTATTAACAGCGACAAAGCTTGCTGAGTATGCTGTTGAATTAGCGGAGAAATATGATATGGACTATAAAGTTCTTGAGAAAGAAGAGATGGAAGACCTTGGTATGGGTGCGTTACTTGCAGTAAACCAAGGTAGTGTAGAGCCACCAAAAATGATTGCTCTTATTTATAAAGGAAAAGAAGAGTGGACAGATGTCATTGGGTTCGTTGGAAAAGGTATTACATACGATACTGGTGGTTATTCTTTAAAACCACGTGAAGGCATGGTTGGTATGAAAGGTGATATGGGCGGTGCAGCTGCTGTATTAGGTGCGATGGAAATTATCGGTGAACTTCGCCCAGAACAAAATGTGATCGCTGTTATTCCTTCAACTGATAACGTTGTAAGTGGTACGGCATTTAAGCCAGACGATGTAATCACATCTATGAGCGGAAAAACAATTGAAGTATTAAATACGGATGCAGAAGGTCGTCTAGCTTTAGCTGACGGTATTACGTATGCGAAAAAACTTGGTGCAAACTACCTTGTTGATGTTGCAACATTAACAGGCGGTGTAATTGTTGCACTTGGAAACTATACGACAGGCGCAATGACAAATAATGAAGAGTTATTTGAGCAAGTGCTAGGGGCTTCTATGGAAACAGATGAGCCAATTTGGCAACTACCGATTTTTGATCGTGATAAAGAACGTGTGAGAAACAGTAAGTTTGCTGATTTAAATAACTCACCAGGCCGTGAAGGACATGCGGTTATGGCAGGTACATTCTTAGGCGAATTCGCTGAAGATACACCATGGGTACACTTAGATATCGCTGGAACATCAGAAACAAAAGGTGCGCACGACTTAGGTCCAGCTGGAGCAACTGGCGCAATGGTACGTACACTTGCAACACTTGTGGAGCGTTTTGGAGAAGAATAAGAGTATAAGTGAAGACTGTTCCGATATTTTGGAACAGTCTTCTTTTTTATAGGTTTGTTTATCCCACTATTTGCCGGGTAGTAAGACCCATAACTCAAAATTCAGCGAAAGGAAAGCAGTTAGGTCGGATTGCCGGTAAACGCTCGATTGGTGAGGGCTGATTAAAGTTTCACTTTATAAAGAAATCGTATACAAAACCCCATTTAAAGCAAAAGAAGTACGGCCCGTTTCTTCAGAGACAACTAATATAAGTGCATCACTCTTTTCAGATAAGCCAATTGCAGCTCTGTGACGTGTTCCTAGCTCAGGATCAACTTCTGTACTTTTCGTTAAAGGAAGAATATTAGCAGCTGAGACAATATGATTATTTTTTACGAGAACGGC
Organism: Bacillus sp. FSL W8-0640; assembly: GCF_038007725.1. NCBI lineage: Bacteria > Bacillati > Bacillota > Bacilli > Caryophanales > Bacillaceae > Bacillus > Bacillus sp. FSL W8-0640. Next base: position 4,725,207 of record NZ_JBBOXT010000001.1, on the reverse strand, counting down.
ACCGTCATGAAGAGGGTTACCTGGATAAAATATTGATTCGAGTAATGGCGCAGTTAAATGAGCGTTTAATGTCGTTCCAGTTTGAATGAGAGCTTCAAGCGTCTCGTTTCGTTCCACGACGATAAGAGCACCATGTTTTCTGGCGCTTAAATGTTGGATAGCTGTCGTAATAAAAGATGAACTTTCCGTATAAGGTGATAAATATGCCTGAATATAGTATGTAGCTGCCAATGTTTGTACATTTGCTAACATATGATGAATATCTTCCATTTTGCATAAAATACATTCGTCTTCTTTATCGATTGCGTTCCTCATAATCGATAGTTCTTTTTCAGCAATTTCAATCATTTGCTTTGTTTGTATTTTGAGCTCTTCTGACAAGCCCCATTCGTGCATAATCCTCATTCCCTTTAGTGGAGTATTTAATAATAGTGTATACAAATATTCCTAGTAAAATCCTGTTAGATTTTATAAAATATTGAGATACAGCATGTTTTTTTCATATAATAAAGGTATGACGAGCGAGAGGAGAGAGAAGAATGAATTGGAAACAAGAATTTAGTCGCTGGCTTTCTTACGCACAATTAGATGCAGAATTAAAAGAACAGCTAGAAAATATGAAGCAAGATGAGAAGAAAATCGAGGATAGCTTTTATAAAAATCTAGAGTTTGGCACAGGTGGTATGCGTGGTGAACTTGGTGCTGGTACGAACCGTTTAAATGTATATACAGTTCGTAAAGCAACAAAAGGATTAGCAAGCTTTATCGAAAAGTTAGGTGAGGAAGCGAAAAAACGCGGTGTTGTTGTAGCCTATGATTCTCGTCATAAATCACCTGAGTTTGCAATGGAAGTTGCTGCTACACTTGGTGCATGTGGTATCACAACATATGTGTTTGAAAGCTTACGTCCAACGCCAGTACTTTCTTTCGCAGTTCGTCATTTACATACAGTAAGTGGAATCGTTCTTACGGCAAGCCATAATCCACCTGAATATAACGGATACAAAGTATACGGTGAAGATGGTGGACAGTTACCTCCAAAAGAGGCAGATGAGTTAATTAGCTACGTAAATGCAGTAGAAGATGAATTAACAGTTGAAGTCGCTGATGTAGAGCAATTAAAAACTGACGGTTTATTACATATTATTGGACAAGAAGTAGATGATGCATATGCTGCAGAATTGAACAATGTCATCATTAATAAAGAAATGGTGGAAAAGGTCGGTAAAGACTTAAAAATCGTCTTTACACCATTACACGGAACATCAAATATTTCTGTACGCCGTGGTTTAAAAGAAGTTGGATTTACAGATGTAACAGTTGTAAAAGAACAAGAGTTACCAGATCCAAACTTCTCTACAGTAAAATCACCGAACCCAGAGGAGCACGCAGCGTTTGAGTATGCAATTCGTGACGGTGAAAAGGTAGGCGCAGATGTATTAATCGCAACTGATCCTGACGCAGACCGTCTTGGTGTAGCAGTGCGTAATCATAATGGTGAGTTCCAAGTATTAACAGGAAACCAAACAGGTGCATTAATGCTTGATTACTTACTATCTCAAAAGAAAGAAAACGGAACGCTTCCAGAGAACGGTGTCGTATTAAAAACAATCGTAACGTCTGAAATTGGTCGTACAATTGCAAAAGCATACGGTTTAGATACAGTTGATACGCTAACTGGATTTAAATTTATCGGTGAGAAAATTAGACAGTATGAAGAAAGCGGACAATATGAATTCCAATTCGGTTATGAGGAAAGCTATGGTTATTTAATCCGCCCATTCTGCCGTGATAAAGATGCAGTACAATCTGTTCTATTTGCATGTGAAGTAGCTGCATACTACAAATCACAAGGGAAAACGTTATATGACGGTCTATTAGAAGTATTTGAGAAGTACGGCTTCTTCCGTGAAGACCTTGTATCGTTAACGTTAAAAGGAAAAGATGGAGCGGAAAAAATCCAAGAGATGATGGCAACGTTCCGTGAGAATCCTCCGAAAGAAGTGGCGGGCTTAACAGTCGTAGCAGTTGAAGACTATAAAGCGAGCGTTGTTACATCTTTACAAGATGGACATAAAGAAGAGATTCACTTACCGAAATCAAATGTGTTAAAATATCAATTAGAGGATGGTTCATGGTTCTGCCTACGCCCATCTGGAACTGAGCCGAAGATTAAGTTTTACTTTGGTGTAAAAGATAGTTCTTTACAAAATAGTGAACAAAAGTTACTTACTATTAAAGAAGACATTATGAATCGTTTATAATACAAAGTAATTTTAAGTAGTAAGGAACAAAAGGGAGCGAAATCTCCCTTTTGTTTTATGTAGGAAATGCTTGCTATTGATTCCGACAGGAGAGAGGGTATTTTGTGATGAAAAAAGTAAGAAAAGCGATAATCCCAGCAGCTGGATTAGGAACACGTTTTTTACCAGCAACGAAAGCAATGCCGAAAGAAATGTTACCGATAGTAGATAAACCAACGATTCAATACATTGTAGAAGAAGCAGTGAAATCGGGAATCGAAGATATTATTATTGTTACTGGTAAAACAAAGCGCTCTATCGAAGATCATTTTGATAACGCATTTGAACTAGAACAAAACTTATTAGAGAAGAAAAAATATGAGTTGCTTGAAAAAGTACAAGCTTCTTCAAAAATGGTAGATATTCATTACATCCGTCAAAAAGAGCCGAAGGGACTAGGACATGCTGTTTGGTGTGCACGTAAATTCATTGGTGATGAGCCATTTGCAGTGTTACTAGGTGATGATATTGTCCAAGCTGAGAAACCGTGTTTACGTCAATTAATGGATGAGTATGAAAAAACACTTTCTTCTGTTATTGGTGTACAAACTGTTCCAGAGTCGGAAACACATCGCTATGGAATTATCGATCCATTAGAACAAGAAGGTCGTCGTTACCAAGTTCGCAATTTCGTTGAGAAACCAGCACAAGGTACAGCTCCTTCAAACTTAGCGATTATGGGGCGCTACATTTTAACGCCTGAAATCTTTATGTTCTTAGAACAGCAACATGTCGGTGCTGGTGGTGAAATTCAGTTAACAGATGCAATCCAAAGTTTAAATGAAATCCAACGTGTATTTGCCTACGATTTCGAAGGAAAGCGCTACGACGTAGGTGAAAAGCTAGGATTCGTTCAAACGACAATCGAAATGGCTCTGCAACACCCAGAATTACGTGATGACATGGTTGCGATGATGAAGAAAATTTTAGAAGAACAAGCGAATCAAGAGTCATAATAAAAAATGAGTTATTTCAGTATACTGAAATAACTCATTTTTTTATTATGAAATCGTCGAATGAGAATGCTGATAAGCAGAACGACGCACAGCATAATATATGCGAGGTGCGATAATAGCACCGATAATTGTAAATGCAATATCTTTTACTGCAAACCACATCATAATCATCCAAGCAGCTTTATAGCTCATATTACCGCCCATAAAGAGATTGACTGCCCCGTACATGTAAGTAGTACCGATTATATAAGTTAAAATAATTCCTGTGAAAGAGGCAACTGCAAATGTAATGAATGTTGGTCTTTCTTTTTGTTCTACTAGTTTTCCGGATACGTAAGCAACGATAATAAATGCGATAATAAAACCACCAGTAGGATCTAAAAGTGCTCCAAATCCAGCTTTGAAGTTAGCGAAGATTGGTGCGCCGGCTAAGCCAACGAGCATATATACAGTCATGGATAAGGCACCAAGTCTACTTCCAAGAAGAAGACCTGCTAAAATTGCGAAAAATGGTTGCATAGATAATGGGATGCCTGCTACTTGAAGGAATGGTGCCCAAGATACAATATTTGCACCGATTGCCATAAGAGCAACGAACATGGCAGCTAATGCTAAATCTAAAACATGAAATCTTCTCATAATGTTAACCTCCTGTTGTTTTTAGGTTAACATTATCGTAGCGAAAATATTTACTTGTTGTCAATCAAAATATTTTGATAAGAAGGCTTTAAATAGTCTCTTAGCAACGTATATGGAATACGAAATTGCGGAATTCCACTTGAATAGGGAGCAATCTCATATAAAGGGAAATAAATGACGAGATTGTCTGGCTCTAAAAAGAAGTGGAATTTTTTCATACTCATTACTTTTTCAGTTGCATCAGGAAAATAAATGCTTTCATTTTGTTTAATTTGTCGTACAATCTCCGCACGGATTACATCTTTATATTTATCCTTTTGTTCAAATAAATCGTCTAAGTGCAGTACCTTTTTTTCGTTTAAATCGAATGTATTTGCCTTCCACGTATAAAGACCGTGTGCTCCACCAGTATATTGATAGTAATTCACATATAGGCTAAGAAAAGGTGGTTTGTTTAAAGAGACTTTATAATCAACATTTGCTACGTACGGATGAAATGGTGTACTAGATCCTTCTGTCTCTTTATAATATTTTTTTGCTTCTTTTTCTAATTTGGTTTTAAATTTGTCAGTGGATTTTTTGTAGTATAAATTGAGTTTATTTTGAAATTTAGAGTCAGAAAATTCGTGAAAAGAAGGCCTGTTTATTTGATATTCTATATAAGGTTTCTTACCTTTTTGCGTTACAGTCTTAACATCGATTGTCAGGTTAGATGCTTTGGCTGTTATTGCACAATTTGGTACAATAGTCAGCAAGGAGAACATAAGCAGTAATATACAAAATTTCTGTTTCATTTAGGTGAAGCCTCCTTATATAAGTGTTATAAGTAGTTTGAAAATAAATAGGTAAAATTATACATTTAATTAAAGTAAGAGAAGGGGGAAGCGATATGGCAAAAACTTTAATGGATTCACTTGGAATTGAGTTGTTAGAGATGACAGAAGATAAGGTGGTTGCTACGATGCCTGTTGATGAGCGTACGCATCAGCCATTTGGATTTTTACATGGTGGTGCATCGGTTGCATTAGCAGAAACAGTGGCAAGTGTTGGTTCATATAATTTAATTGATCAAGAAAAATGTATTTGTTTCGGATTAGAAATTAATGCGAACCACATTCGCTCAAAGAAAGATGGAATTGTAACAGCGATTGGAACACCAATACATAGAGGACAATCGACAATGGTTTGGGATGTTCGCATTATTGATGAAAATGATGATTTACTATGTATATCAAGATGTACAGTAGCAATTAAAGAAAAACGTGAAAAATAAAAAAGAGGCGCTCTTATGAGCAGCCTCTTTTTCTTATAATTAGAACTGGATTTTCTTCTCTAAGAAACCTTTTAGTTCGCTAATTGGCATACGAACTTGTTCCATTGTGTCACGGTCACGTACTGTAACAGCTTTGTCTTCAACTGAGTCGAAGTCGTATGTGATACAGAATGGTGTACCGATTTCGTCTTGACGACGGTAACGTTTACCGATAGAACCAGTTTCATCAAAGTCTACCATGAAGTCTTTAGCTAATTCTGCGAATACTTCAGTAGCACCTTCAGATAGCTTTTTAGATAATGGTAAGATAGCTGCTTTGTATGGTGCTAAAGCAGGGTGGAAACGAAGAACTGTACGAGAATCGTTTTCTAATTGCTCTTCTTCATATGCATCACATAAGAATGCTAATGTTACGCGGTCTGCGCCTAAAGATGGCTCGATGCAGTATGGTACGTAACGCTCATTCGTTTGTGGATCGATATAGTTAAAGTCTTCGTTTGAGTGTTCCATGTGACGTTTTAAGTCGAAGTCTGTACGAGATGCAACGCCCCAAAGTTCGCCCCAACCGAATGGGAATTTGAATTCAATGTCAGTTGTTGCATTACTGTAGTGAGATAACTCTTCTTCACCGTGGTCACGAAGACGCATGCTCTCTTCAGACATACCAAGTGAAAGTAACCAGTTTTTACAAGTTTCACGCCAGAATGCGAACCACTCTAAATCTTCACCAGGCTTACAGAAGAATTCAAGTTCCATTTGTTCAAATTCACGTGTACGGAATGTGAAGTTACCAGGTGTGATTTCGTTACGGAAACTCTTACCGATTTGGCCGATACCAAATGGAAGCTTTTTACGCATAGAGCGTTGAACGTTTTTGAAGTTTACGAAAATACCTTGTGCTGTTTCAGGACGAAGGAAGATTTCGTTTGTGCTAGACTCTGTAACACCTTGGAATGTTTTGAACATTAAGTTGAACTGACGGATTTCAGTAAATTCTTCACTACCGCAATCAGGACATTTTACTTCATGTTCTTTCATTAAGTCAGCCATTTGGTCGAAAGTAAGACCGTCAACAACCATTTCGATGCCTTTTGCATCTAAAGCATCCTCAATTAATTTGTCAGCACGGTGACGAGCTTTACATTTTTTACAGTCGATCATTGGATCGTTGAAGTTACCAACGTGACCAGAAGCGATCCAAGTTTTAGGGTTCATTAAAATAGCTGCGTCTAAACCAACGTTGTGTGGAGATTCTTGAATGAATTTTTTCCACCAAGCTTTTTTAACATTATTTTTTAATTCGATTCCAAGTGGACCGTAATCCCAAGTGTTTGCAAGACCACCGTAAATTTCAGAACCAGGGAAAACAAAACCGCGATGTTTCGCTAAGTTTACAACTTGTTCCATTGAATACATAAGAAAATCCTCCTTTTGAAAGTTAACGTATTGGCGATGACATACTCTGATACTTTGGAAACGGGCAGTATATGTTAAAAAGAACATAAAAAAACGCTCATCCAAAGGCTTATTTGCCTAGGGACGAGCGTTTGCCCGCGGTTCCACCCTAGTTGATACACAAAAGGTGCATCCACTTTATCATGTATTGCTCGAGACTGCCGTTTCCTTGCGTCTTCAGGCTTTCACTATCCCTGAATCGCTTTTTATGCAAGTACTTATAAGTCCGTCATCGCTACTTATATTAATAATAATGAACATATTCTAACACGTTCTTTTTTAAATCTCAATAGAGGAACGCGTCTATCTATGATAGAGTCTCGCCTATTTTTTCATTATTTATTCCGTAATTTTGCTTAATATGCTTAATTGCTTCACGCTTACTTAATGGAGCGAGCTCATTGTTTTGCATGTATTCCCAAACTACATCCTGATTTGTTTTTGCATATTCACGAAGGACCCAGCCAATTGCTTTTTGAATGAAAAATTCTTTTGAAGAATGTAGTTGTCCAATAATCCAGAAAAGAAGTTCTTCATCCATCTTTTGTTTATATTTGAGTTGGAATAAAATAGTGGCACGTTGTAACCAAATGTTATCTGATGCAATCCATTTTGGGATATAGGCAGAAATCAATTCTGGATGTTGTAAAAAGATATTACCTAAAAATGTAGGTACGATGCTATCGACAGTGTCCCACCAAGATTTTGTTACAATCAATTCTTCTAAGAAGGGGATATGTGTTTCGTTTATATGCTTTTTATATTTTTGCATAATATCAAGTGCAGCCGCTTGGAATTCACGTTCTGGTAAGTCCCAAAGTTCACGTACGATAATTTGGAAGTCTCTTTTATCTGGGAGAGTATGTATTTGAATGATGTCTTTTAATAATTGGCGTCTTTCCGGTGTTTGAATACCTAGAAATGGGAAGTGATTTTTCATATAACGAGCCATGGGTTCTGCTTTTTCAAGATTTTGATGAGCTGTAAAATGCTCTTGTAATGCTTTTACAAATGGATGCATACGTGTTTCTCCTCTCTTATTCTCTTTCTTCTCTTATTATACAAAGAGTTTGGATAAATTTTAAAACATAACTTGCAATGTAATGAAATATGTTGAAAGTAGAGAGGAGAGGATAAGATGGAGGATCAAGGCGTACTAGCAGGTTTCTTTGCTCTTAGTTTTGCGTTTATTCTTGTTATATTGATTTGGGCAATTATTTCATATTTGTTAACGGCTTTTGCACTTTATTCGATGGCGAAAAATGATGGTGCAACGGACGGGGTGCTTGCGTTTATTCCGTTTTTGAATAGTAAGACGTGGGGGGACTTAGCGAAAGATAAATTACCAGATTTTTTGAAAGAAGAAGCAGGGTGGAAAGTATTCGGCATATATGTTGCATGTTTCATTTTTAATTTCGTACCAATTATAAGTTTACTAGCAACAGCTGTATCGATTGTATTGTCCATTTATCTTATCTACGCTATTTTAGACAGATACGGAACGAACTCTATATTATTTACGATTATTCATGTAATCACATTTTCGGTGTTCTTACCGATTCACTTATTTATTATTCGAAATGAACCGGTGAGATATAAAGGGTAGATTTTTCATTTTTGTTGATAAGTAGCTATAAGTAAAAAAGCGCCCTGATTATCAGAGCGCTTTTTCTACTACATAAGGTAGCGTAAATAAATATAAATGTGAGAAATGATTAATGAAACGATCATAATTGGGAAACCGACTTTTAGGAAGTCCATGTAACTAAATTTATGTCCTTCGCGGCTCGCGATACCTGCAACGATTACGTTAGCAGAAGCTCCGATTAATGTTCCGTTTCCGCCCAGACAAGCACCTAGTGCTAATGCCCACCATAATACATCGATTTGTGCGTCAGATGGTGATAAGCCTAGCCCAACTGCCATATCGTTAATAAGTGGAATCATTGTTGCGACGAATGGGATGTTATCAATTGTTGCAGAGGCGATACCAGATACCCATAAAATAAGGATGGATGCGTAAGAAATATCTCCGCCTGTTATACCAATTACTTTTTGAGCTAACATTTTGATAAGACCGATATCGATAAGTCCTCCAACAAGTACGAATAACCCTGCGAAGAAGAAGATTGTTACCCACTCTACGCTTGCAAATACTTCTTCAATTTCATGCTCTTTCACACCAATTAACATAAGTACAGTAGCACCAGTTAAGGCGATAATAGCGGCATCGATATGGAAAATAGAATGAGTCATGAAACCTACAATCGTAAGTCCAAGTACCGTTAAAGATTTTTTCATTAATACTGGGTCTTTAATGTATTGTTTTTCATCTAAGCTCATTAATTTTTTAACTTGTACAGGATCGGCAATTAATTGTTTGCGATACATGAAGTAAAGTATTATCGCTGTAACTGCAATAATAATAATTACAATTGGTGCTAGATTCAATAGGAAAGCATTGAAGTCTAAATGCTTATTTGCAGAACCAATCATAATGTTAGGTGGATCACCAATTAATGTTGCTGTTCCTCCAATGTTTGAAAAAATAATTTCAGAAAGTAAATAAGGAACAGGATTTACTTGCAGTATGCGCGTAATAGATAAAGTAACTGGAACAACAAGAAGTACAGTTGTAACGTTATCTAAAAATGCGGAGCCAAGCGCGGTAAGTAAGGAAAGTGAAATTAAAATTTTAATTGGATTTCCTTGCGCTCCTTTTGCCGCTTTAATGGCAACGTATTGGAAGACACCTGATTTACTCGTAATGTTCACCAAAATCATCATACCGATGAGTAGCGTAATCGTTCCCCATTCAATATGTTTCGTAAAGGCGTTATGTAAATCGACGACCCCCACAATTACCATGAGTGCCGCACCAAGAAGTGCGATGACAGCGCGATTAATTTTTTCAGAAATAATAATGGCATATGTAATTAAAAAGACTGCGATAGCAAAATAATACTGCCAGTTAGCGAGTTCTTGCGTTGTTTCGTGCAAAAATCTCATCTCCTTTCATTCACTTTTTCTTAGTGTGTCAAAAATGCTCTAGAAGAAACACACATAACGTCATTATAAAGTAGGAAAATGGCGGATGTAAATGAAAGGAGAGATTTTGTCATATTTTCTGCATAGGTCATTTTTTCTTATTTTTTAAAATATTTGTGGGCATTTGACATATATATAAGATACATCCAATCTGAATATTTAAAATGGAATTAGCATTCGAGCTTGTTCGTGTAGGAGTGTCAAATAGAAAGGAATGACAAAAATGATAAGGAAGGGATCGTATGGATGAACAACGATTTTTATTTTTAGACTTTGAGTTTACGATGCCCCAGCATAGAAAGAAACCGAAAGGATTTTTTCCAGAGATTATTGAGGTAGGACTCGTTTCAGTTGCTGGCTGTAAGGTAGAAGATACGTATTCATCACATGTTAGGCCGAAAACATTTCCCTCTTTAACGGATCGATGTAAGAAGTTTTTAGGAATAAAACAAGAAGTCGTGGATAAAGGGATTTCATTTCCTGAACTCGTTAAGAAGCTTTCAGAATACGAAACGAAATGTAAACCGACAATTGTAACGTGGGGAAATATGGATATGAAAGTGCTGAAGCATAATTGTGAAATGGCAGGGATAGCTTTTCCATTCTTCGGACAGTGTCGTGATTTATCGCTTGAGTATAAGAAGTTTTTTGGAGAAAGAAATCAAACAGGATTATGGAAAGCAATTGAGGCGTATGGAAAAGTAGGGACAGGGAAGCATCATTGTGCGCTTGATGATGCAATGACGACGTACAACATTTTTAAACTAGTAGAAAAAGATAAAGAGTATTTAGTAAAACCAGCACCTCCAACATTAGGAGAACTTGTTGATTTTTCAAAAGTGTTAAAGAAAGTGAGCACACAGTAACGACCAAATTGCACATTATGTAATTTGGTCGTTTTGTTTTTTAGAGTTTGTAGTCTTTCTTTAACTGTTCTAATGTTTCTAGACTACGCTCTGCAAAAGGTGAATCATCTTCAGAAAATGAATTCATTTGAGTTTCTAATGCTAATTTTAGTGAATCTGTATAATCCGGAATTTCTCCTTCATATTTCTTCACCATTTGTTCTGGAATGTTCGTTTGCTCACGAAAAGCTAAAGCACGTCTTTCGTGGAAAAATGGTACGTCAGCTTGTTTTACGTTATGTAAGTCACCTTGCACCGGATGTTTTAAAACAGCTAATACTTTTACGACGTAACTGCCAGGGCGGCTATTTGTAACCTCGCCAATGTATTTTCCTGTTTTATAAATACCAGTAACGATTTCACCAATTTCAAATGTTTCTCTCATATTTTTCACCTCAAGTTTATAGTAAGGAAAGTGAGGGAAGGAGTCAAAGAAATCCTTCGTTTTCAGAACGCCCCTTGAGAATATGGGTAGGTTGCACTATAATTTAAAATGATATAACAGAAAATTCTGATGTTTTATAAATCCTATAATAAGGAGTGTTCTATATGATGCCTTTATATTTTCCGGAAGATAAAACAGAATATATTATTCCAGGGATTGTTTGCGTTCTATTTATTATCGGTGCTATTGCCACGTGGCGCATGTTTATTCGTATATCAAAAAGAGAAGCAGACCGATTACAGAAAGTTGAAGAAAAACTATTAGCTGAAAAGAAACAGTAACTCATTTTTGTATGTTTCCTTCTATGCTCGGACAATCTAAGGGCAGAATATATTTTGGAGGGAATAAAATGAAAAAACGGCTTTTTTTCAGTTGTTGTTTACTATTTCTGATGGCAGGTTGTGACCAAGGAAAGCCGAAAGAAATTGACGTGAAATTACATAATGCTTCAGGTGATGAAGTGGGGACTGCGAAAGTAACTCAGCAAACAAGCGGAGTGAAAATTAAGATTAAAGGGGAAGGTTTCACGCCAGGCCCGCACGGCATACATGTGCACGAAATTGGTGAGTGTAAAGCACCACGATTTGAATCATCTGGGAATCATTTTAATCCTGATAATAAAAAGCATGGACTCCTTAATCCGAAGGGTGCAGAAAACGGTGATTTACCGAACGTAGTTGCAGATGGTTCTGGAAAGATTAAAGCAGAAATCGATGCACCTCACATTACACTTGAAGAAGGGAAAACGACGATTCATAGAAAAGATGGAGCGTCTATTATTATTACAGAAACCCCTGATGATGGTATGACACAACCGACAGGTAAATCAGGGGATCGAATTGCTTGTGGCGTAATTGTAAAAAAAGCATCGGATATGAAGAAAAAGTAAAAGCTACCGTGAATGGTAGCTTTCTTTGTGAAATGTAATTGAAAATATATCAGCGATTATTGGAATATATCGACTGTAACTCAAATTATATCGGCGATTATTGGAATATATCGACCGTAACTTGAAATATATCAGCGATTATTGAAATATATCGACTTACCGACAAAATATGACAAAGGAGTCTGCCCCAAGAATGATTAGGGGCAGACTCCTTTCTTATTATGAAAACGTATGATGCAGTCTGTTTAAAATTTCTTCTAAAACAGATCGTGGACAGCCGATGTTAATTCGAATATGTTCTTCGCCACCTAACCCGTATTTCTCACCAGGTTCAACGATGATTTTTCCTTTTTCCTCAAGTAGTGCGGTACGCTCGTTTTGAGAAAGCTTTAGACGAGAACAATCAATCCATAATAAAAAGCTACCTTCTGGCTTCGTTACGGAAAGAGCAGGTATGTGAGTTTTAATATATTCATAAGCAAATTGAGCATTATCTTCTATATATAATCGAATTTCGTTTAGCCAATCATTACATTCTGTATAGGCACTTTGCATCGCTGTATAAGCGAAGATATTTAACCCGTGGAAGCCCTGTCTATACTGGATAGCAGTAAAGGCGTGACGGAGTTTTTGGTTTGGAATGATAATGATCGACGCTTGTAATCCAGCGATATTAAATGTTTTACTTGGAGCCATACAAGTAATCGTGCGAGCTGCTAATTCTTCAGATAAAGAAGCGAACGGTGTATGTGTATGGTCTGCATAAATGATATCGGAATGAATTTCATCCGCCACAACGATTACGTCATATTTAGTACATAACGATCCGAGCTGCACAAGTTCCTTTTTCGTCCAAACGCGTCCGATTGGGTTATGAGGGCTACAAAGAAGCATGAGTTTGATGCCTTGCTGAAACTGCTTTTCTAAATGCTTGAAGTCTATCACATATGTATCATTTTGTTTCTGTAATGGACTCACGCATAACTGCCTGTTGTTTGTTGTGACCATTTCGAAAAATGGAGGATAAATAGGTGGTTGTACGAGAACAGATTCGTTTTCTTTGGTGAAAGCCTGTATGCTCGTACTAAGAGCTGGAACGATTCCGGCGCTAAAGACAATCCATTCTTTTTGAATATCCCAGTTGTATTGTTGTTTTGTCCAGTTACAAATAATATCTCCAATATTTTCGGGAGGAAGTGTATAGCCAAAAATCGGATGTTCGATTCGTTGTTTTAAGGCAGTTTGAATTGGTTTTGGTACTTCAAAATCCATATCAGCAATCCAAGCATGGATAAGTTCTTCGTTTTTATATGTATCCCATTTTATACTATGCGTTCCACGTCGATTGATTGCTTTATGAAATAGTTGCATAAGTTTGCTCCCTTCTTCTGTAAAACCAATAAGTTATGAAAGTTCTCTCTCTTCTTATAGAATAGCTGATGTGATAGGATAAAGAAAAGTATTAAAAAGTGAAAAGGCGGGAAGCGAATGGGTACATATGAAAAGATGATAGAGGTTGTGAAGAATTGGGATCCGTTTCAAATGGGACCGGAGTTTTATGAAACAGAAGCGAGCGATGTTGTGAGCGTCATAAGTGTGTTTGACGATCCAAAATACATCGCAAAGAAGATTCAACATATATACTTTATGTCTTTTGAGGAAGTACCTGCGCTTGAAAAATGTGAGAAATTAGCTGTGGAATTACTTGTAATAAAAGAAGGCGGAAGCTGTTCATTATAGGCTGTCGGGATTTCCGACAGCCTTTTTTATATTATCCCGCTATTTGCTGGGTAGTAAGACCCTCACCTCAAAATTCAGCGGAAGCAAAGAAGTTAGGTGGGGGCTGATTAAAGCTTCATTTTATTGCGCGGAAAAAGCGATAATCTCTTCATAAACATGTTCAGGCTTTTCTTCAGGTAGTAAATGTCCTGTATTTTCGTAAGAAATAAATTTTGAATTCGGTAAATCTTTGTGTAGACGATGACCTACATGTACAGGGACGACGCGGTCTTTTTCACCCCAAATGAGTAGGATAGGTGTTTCGATTTTTTGTAATTCAGTTGAAGATAAGTCACCTTCACGGTCTCGTATCATGCGAGTTAAAGCGGGAAATATACGGTCGTCATAAAAAGGAGCGGAGTAACCTTTTTTCATTTCATCGTCAATTAATGAGTGATCATGAACGACATTCATTAAGTTATGAACAATGCCGCGCCTTATAATCCAGTTCTTTACGTATAAATGAAAGAACGGTAAATAAGAAGAGTATAGTAAAGGTAAGGTTGCGCGAGCTAAATAGCTCGAGCTACATAGTAAAATCGTCTTTGAAATGAGTTCAGGACGTATACGGTTTACATAGAGAGAAATTTGCCCACCCATAGAATGCCCAACTAATACAATGTTTGAGAGAGATAAATGTTCAATTAAATCAATAATAATCGTTGCTAAATTGTGATAAGAATACTTAAACAGATGAGACTTATCACTTTTTCCGAACGGTGGCAAATCAAGAGCAATGACTGTTCCTTCCTTCGATAGTAAAGGAATTAGACGGCGGTAACTGAATGAGGAAGATAAAAAGCCGTGAACGAGTATGAAAGTAGGACGTTCTGTTTTATTATCATGTTCATACAATTCGTAATGAACAGTAGTGCCGCGAGTGGAAAAAGTGAAATAAGGACAAGTATATTTATGATTCATTTTTTGTCACTCCATTGATTTTTGTTCATATCATCTCCAAGGAAGAAGAAAATATGTTAACAAAAAAAGGCAAGATGACGATGTCATCTTGCCTTTCGTTTATTCAGTATTACCCGCGAACAATATTAGGCGGTGTTTTTCCTTGTAACCCTGCAACTAAATTTTCAGCGGCGGTCATGGCCATTTGCTGACGAGTTTTTAATGTTGCAGATCCGATATGTGGTAAAGTCACAACATTTTGTAATGATAAGAGTGGATTATCTTTTTGAATCGGCTCTTGTGTAAATGTATCGATACCTGCTGCAAAGATTTTCTTTTCTGTTAAAGCATGGATTAACGCTTTTTCATCTACTGTTTTGCCGCGAGAAGCATTAATGAAGATTGCTGTGTCTTTCATTAATGAAAATTCCTTTTCTCCGATAAGGTGATATGTTTCATCTGTTAATGGAGTAAGAAGAACAATAAAGTCAGACTGCTTCAGTAGCGTCTGTAAATCACAATATGTAGCATCGAATTTTTGTTCAGCTTCTTCTTTACGACGGCGGTTATAGTAAAGAACATTCATATCAAATCCGAATTTTGCTCGTTTTGCAACGGCTTCTCCAATTCGGCCCATACCGATAATACCAATTGTGCTATGGTGTACATCTAGTCCGAAGTGTTCTTTTCCGATTTCAGCGTTCCATTCACCATTTTTCACGTAAGAATCGAGTTCGCAAACGCGGCGCCCAGCTGATAACATAAGGGCGAAAACGAGATCAGCTACTGTATCATCTAATACGTATGGTGTATTCGTTCCGATAACATTTCGGTTTTTCATCGCTTGTAAATCAAAATTATCGTAACCAACAGAAATGTTGCTCACTACTTTTAAGTTAGGAGCTACTGTCAGTAATTCTTCATTAATAGCAGATCCGAAATTTAATAACCCATCTTTATCTTGTATTTTCTCTAATAGAACATCACGAGGTACTTTCTCATTTTGATCCCATTTTTCATAATCACAGTGTTCTGATAAATAGTTTTCTACAAATGTTGGAACTGGTTCAGCAATATAAACTTTTGGTTTCACGGTTCCATCCCCTTTCGCTTTATCCCGCATTTTTCCGCTGATTAAAGTTTCACTTTATTTTGACATAATTCAATAGAAAAATCTTCTTTTCAAACTTGAAAGGGTATTTGTATAATTTAGACACAAACGAAAAGGAAGGATGATTTATATGGTGACAGAAAAAGAATTAGAATTATTAGCTTGTCTTGAAAAGAGTAGTCGATTATCTGTAGATACATTAGCGAAGCTGTTAAATATAGAAGTAGAAGAAGTAAAGAAGATGGTTGCGAGATTAGAAAATGAAAAGATTATTGTGGATTATGTAACACATATCGATTGGACGAAAGTGAAAGAACATACAGGTTTAACGGCAATGATCGATGTGAAAGTTACGCCAAAGCACGGCGTTGGATTTGATGCGGTTGCTGAGCAAATTTATCGTTATTCAGAAGTGAAATCCGTTTATTTAATGTCAGGGACATATGATCTTTCTATTACATTAGAAGGGAAAACGATGGGGGAAGTAGCGATGTTTGTTTCTGAGAAATTAGCAACAATTGAATCTGTCGTTTCTACAACTACTCATTTCATTTTGAAGAAGTATAAACATGAGGGTGTTATTTATGAAAAAGACGATGATGATAAGCGAATTGTGGTGACACCATGAAGCAATTTGAACTATCTAGATCAGCAGAATCTTTAAAACCATCTGGTATTCGAAAATTTTTTGATTTAGCAGCAAATATGAAAGGTGTTATTTCCCTCGGGGTAGGAGAGCCAGATTTTGTTACCCCTTGGAATGTAAGGAAAGCATGTATTCGTTCTTTGGAACAAGGGTATACGTCATATACAGCAAATGCAGGATTATTAGAGCTCCGTCAAGAAATAGCAAAGTATCTAAAAAAACAATTTGCAGTATCTTATGACCCAAGTGATGAAATCATTGTTACAGTTGGAGCGAGCCAGGCGTTAGATGTAGCGATGCGCGCCATTATAAATCCTGATGATGAAGTGCTCATTATTGAACCAAGCTTCGTTTCTTATGCACCACTTGTGACATTAGCTGGAGGAGTTCCAGTTCCTGTGGCGACTACTTTAGAAAATGAGTTTAAAGTACTACCAGAACAAATTGAAGCAGCTATTACAGCGAAAACAAAGGCGATTTTGCTTTGTTCACCAAATAACCCGACAGGTGCAATGCTAAATAAATCCGAGCTTGAAGAAATAGCAGTGATTGTTGAGAAGTACAATCTAATTGTATTATCTGATGAAATTTATGCAGAGCTTGTATACGACGAAGTATATACAAGTTTCGCGAGTATTAAAAATATGCGTGAACATACGATTTTAATTTCGGGATTTTCAAAAGGGTTTGCGATGACAGGATGGCGTCTCGGTATGATTGCAGCTCCTGTTCAATTTTCAGAATTAATGCTCAAAATCCATCAGTATTCAATGATGTGTGCACCGACGATGTCTCAGTTTGCAGCACTTGAGGCGTTACGGGCAGGGAACGATGAAGTGATTCGAATGAGAGATAGTTATAAGAAGCGTCGTAACTTCATGACGAAATCTTTCAATGAAATGGGTTTAACGTGTCATGTGCCAGGCGGAGCATTTTATGTTTTCCCTTCTATATCTTCAACAGGATTATCTTCAGCGGAATTTGCAGAACAGTTATTGCTGGAAGAAAAAGTGGCTGTTGTCCCTGGTAGCGTATTTGGCGAAAGTGGTGAAGGTTTTATTCGTTGTTCTTATGCAACATCGCTTGAACAACTTATGGAAGCAATGAAGAGAATGGAACGGTTTGTAGAGAATAAAAAAAGGACAAAACGTAATACGTTTTGTCCATAAAAGGGGGGGAATACTAGAAAGCCATGTGTTAGTATTCTATCCCAATATTGGATAATTATACTTCTTTAAGGGAAATTTTTCATGAATTTTGAATGAGTTCTGTCATAGTGGTATAATTTACTAATATAAGGTATACGCATTCTAGATAACGTTATCTAGAATGCGTACTAACCAATCGGATATTTAAAATAAATATATCTGCTTTGCTCTCTATAATTGTAGAGAGAATGGTAAACGTATGGGAGTGTTTCATATGTCAGAACAATATACAACAGGAGTGGTTGTAACAGGGAAAGTGACTGGAATTCAAGATTACGGTGCGTTTGTAGCGTTAGATGCAGAAACACAAGGGCTTGTGCATATATCTGAAATTACAAATGGATATGTAAAGGATATTCATGACTTTTTAAAGGTCGGCGATACAGTAGAAGTAAAGGTACTTTCAATTGATGAAGAGCACAGAAAAATGAGTTTATCGTTAAAAGCGGCGAAAAGAAAACAAGGAAGGATTCTTATACCGAACCCATCTGAAAACGGATTTAATACGCTGCGAGAAAAGTTGGCAGAATGGATTGAAGAGTCCGAGTTAACAAAGTAAAAGAGGAACGCATATGAGCGTTCCTCTTTTACTTTATCTTATGATATATATTTGCAAATATGATTGCATGCAATCATATTCGTATGTCGGAGGTGAAAGGACATACTGATTATCGAATTTCGTTTGTTTCTGGGTGCGTACCAAGATTTTCAGATGGTTTAAACAGTAAACCAAGGTTGATAAGCCCAGATATACCAACGATGCCGTAAATAATACGTGCAAGAGCTGAATTTTGTCCACCGAAAATGGCTGCTACTAAGTCAAACTGGAAAAACCCGATTAGTCCCCAGTTCACAGCGCCAATTACAGTAAAGACTAATGCGATACGTTGTAAAGTACTCATGAAAAAGCCCCCCTTAATTGTGAAGCATGAGCAAGCGATGAGTTAATTAACTCTTTTATAGAATGGGGTAGTTATGTTGTTTTTATACATAAAAAATGTTTGAAAGAAGATGTATATACATCTATACCGAAAAACGCGAATTTTTATGCAAAAAATGAACTTTTTCTAAAAAATATATATTGGTTACGTTTACAATGTTTGAATCGCTTGATTTACAACTTCAGTTTCGCTAAAGTGAATACAGAAATACATATCCATAATTGGAGGGAAAAAGATGAGTACACATGTAACGTTCGACTATTCTAAAGCGTTATCCTTCATCGGTGAACATGAAATCACTTATTTACGTGATGCAGTGAAAGTAACACATCACGCAATCCACGAAAAAACTGGAGCTGGGAACGATTTCCTTGGGTGGGTAGACCTTCCGCTTCAATATGACAAAGAAGAATTTGCTCGCATTCAAAAATGCGCAGAAAAAATTAAAAATGACTCTGACATTTTACTTGTTGTAGGTATCGGTGGTTCTTACTTAGGAGCACGTGCAGCAATCGAAATGTTAAACCATTCTTTCTACAACACGCTTTCTAAAGAACAACGTAAAACTCCACAAGTGCTATTTGTTGGACAAAACATTAGCTCCACTTACATGAAAGATTTAATGGACGTATTAGAAGGTAAAGACTTCTCTATTAACGTTATTTCCAAATCAGGTACAACAACAGAGCCAGCACTAGCATTCCGTATCTTCCGTAAGTTATTAGAAGAAAAGTATGGAAAAGAAGAAGCTCGCAAACGTATTTATGCAACTACAGATAAAGCGCGTGGTGCATTAAAAACATTAGCTGATAACGAAGGTTACGAAACATTTGTTATTCCAGATGATGTTGGAGGTCGTTTCTCTGTATTAACGCCAGTTGGTTTATTACCAATCGCAGTAAGTGGCTTAAATATTGAAGAGATGATGAAAGGTGCAGCTGCTGGTCGTGATGACTTCGGAACATCAGAACTAGAAGAAAATCCAGCTTACCAATATGCAGTAGTTCGTAACGCTTTATACAATAAAGGAAAAACAATTGAAATGCTTGTTAACTATGAACCAGCACTTCAATACTTCGCTGAGTGGTGGAAACAGTTATTTGGTGAAAGTGAAGGAAAAGATCAAAAAGGTATTTTCCCATCTTCAGCAAACTTCTCAACTGATTTACACTCATTAGGTCAATACGTTCAAGAAGGTCGTCGTGACTTATTTGAAACAGTTCTTAAAGTAGGTAAATCTACACATGAACTAACAATCGAATCAGAAGAAAACGATTTAGACGGATTAAACTACCTTGCTGGTGAAACCGTAGACTTCGTAAACACAAAAGCATACGAAGGTACATTACTTGCACATAGCGACGGGGGAGTACCAAACTTAATCGTCAATATTCCTGAATTAAATGAGTACACATTCGGTTACCTTGTATACTTCTTCGAAAAAGCATGTGCGATGAGCGGCTACTTATTAGGCGTGAATCCATTTGACCAACCTGGAGTAGAAGCATATAAGAAAAACATGTTTGCTTTACTTGGTAAACCAGGATTTGAAGAATTAAAAGCAGAATTAGAAGAGCGTTTAAAATAATAAAAAGCGACCGGAATCCGGTCGCTTTTTATTATTTTATCGAAAAGTCCATCAGTATATTCAAACTAAAGTGGGTATGCTAAAGGAAAAGTCTAGGAGGGATGGGCTTGATTCCGATTCAATCAAATTTAGAAGGACGTACATATGCGTTATATAAGTTAGAAGAGATTATGAAACCACTTGGATATAGCATTGGTGGTAATTGGGATTATGATAAAGGATGCTTCGATTACAAAATCGATGAAGAAGATGGGTATCAATTTTTACGAGTTCCATTTACAGCCATTGATGGAGAACTAGATGTACCAGGCGTAATAGTTCGTCTTGGAACGCCGTATATTCTTTCGCACGTATATCAAGACGAACTAGATGATAATGTGAATACTTTAACAGCTGGAACAAGTGGAATGGATCAATTTGCTGAGCCGAAAGATCCAGATGGAGATGTGAAAAGAAAACATATCAATATTGGGAAAGTGCTCATGCAAGAATTAGAGCGTCATTTTACTAATGGTGAATAACAATGAGTATGTCGCTTTCAATGAGAACAAAGGAATGAACTGGATTAATCATATATTGTTCGTCGCGCTTTATACCTAGTAAGAGAATGTTTTGCTTTAAAAGAGTATAGCTACAATTGGCAAAAGTTTGTCCGGTGCAGGACGATGGAAGCTCCATCAGTTGTAATTTATTATCAGAGATTTCGTCGTAAAGTGAAAATAGTACACCTGAAATGGAAGGGAATAAAAGAGAAGCGGTAAATACATAGCTCGTTAATTTATTTCCTTCTATAATTTCTGACACGCCAGCTCTCGTTGCATTTTGTATTTGTTCAGAAGTAAGAAGTTCAGCGATGCAGTGAATGTTTGGGTTGAGCCCTTTTGCAGTTAAAATATTTAAAATGGACTGTGTATCCGCTAAGCTTTCGTTTTTTTCTTTATCAGCTGTTATTAATATGGTGTGTGCCGTTGCAATATTAGCCTTTAATAAAGTTTGATCGTGATGCGGACAACCTTTTATAAATTCTAAATGATGAAATGGTTTTGGGAGTAAAGAAAGTGTTTCATCAATTAAAACGATATCAAGGTTTGGTTGTAATACGTGCATTTGCTTTACAACATGTTTTGCGCGCTCATTCCAGCCAACGATAATCATATGACCGTTAGAAGTAGCGGCTTCTTCACCTTTAATTTTCATATATTGTTTATTAATCATTTCAGTAGCAAACAGCACCATATAATAAGAACAAAAGCCAGTTCCTAATAAAATAATACTTATACCTATTAGTTTTCCTATCGTCGTATGGGGAGCAAAGTCGCCATATCCAACTGTAAAAATGGTAACGATTGACCACCAAATTCCGTCAAACCATGTAGTGAAATGAAAAGGTTCTAATCTATGTATAAGAAAACCGGAAAAAGCAGTCAGTACAATAATAAAACAAATTAAACGAAAAATAATGGAATCACGAAATGTATCTACTAAATTCGGACGGGATTTCAATTGCCTATTCCTCCTTACTTTGTAGGACTACATTCATTGTTGCCATTATAGAAAAAAGAAAAACTCTCTAATTAAAGAGAGTTTGTTTTACGTTACATACTTTCCACTTCAGTTTGTTGGACACTTTCAAGATGCTGGAGAGCATAGTAAACATCAGCGGTATGTCTTTTTTGATCAATGGACAGTTTAAGATGTAAATAGTGAGAACCGTTTTCTAATGTTTTAAGCTTCATATTCTTAACTTTTATATCCATTTCTTTTATTTCTTCAATTACGATTGGGATATTGTCCATATTTCGTACAACAAGTTTCACAGCGATATCACGTTGACGAAATGATCTAGGACCTACATATTTCATCGCGAGTGGTATAAGTTCAACACTAATCATAAGGAAACACATTCCGAATATCGCTTCAATATAGAATCCGGCCCCAACAGCAATACCAATACCAGAAGCACCCCAGATCATAGCGGCAGTCGTGAGCCCTGCAATGCTATCGTTGCCTCTTCTTAAAATTACGCCAGCACCTAAAAAACCAATTCCTGATACAATTTGAGCGGCAAGTCGAAGTGGATCCATATTCATATGATCGGTATGTGGTAAGTTATAAGCTGCTTTAATAGAAACAATCGTTAGGAGGCAACTAATAATAGAAATAACTAAACACGTTTTTAAACCAAGTGGTTTCCGTTTTAATTCGCGTTCTAAACCAATGGCAAATCCTAAAATAGCCGAGAGACCTAGTTTGATTAATAAATCGGTATAGTCCATATATATTCCTCCTTGTATGATATGCTATATGAATAAAACGCTTATTATAGAAAGAAACGTCTTTTGATAGAGTAACTTTATATAAAATATATGTAGGAATTGCTCATACATGAAAGAGATATTTCGTTTAAGTATATGATATAAAAAAAGAAATGTGGGCAGTTTTAAAAAAAGTTTATAAAAGGTGTTGCATTTCATTTTTCACCATGATATATTAATAACCGTCGCTGATGCGGAAACGCAGAAAACGACAAAAAAGAAATTGAAAAACTTAGTTGACATCGAAAAACGAAGATGTTAACATAAGGAAGTCGCAAATGAGCGACCAAGTAGTTCTTTGAAAAC